>CAVVXZ010000010.1:0-294866 GCA_963752175.1 uncultured Acidobacteriaceae bacterium | reverse complement strand
GCGAAGGGGACGAGGTAGGGCAGTGATGAGGCGAATGCCTGTCAGTCCTTGCCTGTCGCGGCAGTGGCCTGATCCGTGACGCGGGCGCCCTGCCGAGTAAAACTACGCACTGGCCGGGTATCAGAACCGCCTTGCTGCGCTCCGTATAGCTGAAAGCTGCTCCCTCGGCTGATCCAGAGCGGATCGGCGAGGAGCCGGCTCGCCGCGCGGTCGCACCCGGCCTTGACATTTCCGCCGAATTTGTCATGGCCGGGGAAATTGTGCGGGCGAGCAACACCAGGTTATCGAGGAGGGGATTGATAGTGCCTAGTACTCCGAATCAGTATCATGTCCAGGGCGGGGGTATCTCCGTATCCTATTACCCGGACGGATTTGGCCCGCCTGTCCTGGATCTCGGCAGCCTTATCGTCGTATACCAGGACGCGCACCGGTCACAGTCCTTTTTCAGCAATCAGGTGCGGACCGTCAAGGTGGACGACCTGGGCATGATCGTCAGCGTGACCCTCGTGGAGACCGTGGACACGGGCAGCACGACGTTTAGCCTGCTCGTCCCGGACGTCCAGCTGCCTGACCAGCAGACCTCGGTCTTCATCCGCACCGAGGGCATCACCACGGTCCACCGGGTGTTCGTCGCACTGATCGGGCACCCGCAGGCCGAGACCTACACGGTCACCGCTCTCGACGGAACGGCGGCCGTCGGTCCGTTGCCGCTGTAGAGCCAGCACTGTAGAGCCAGCACTGTAGAGCCAGCACTGCGTCAGAGCCCGCGCGGAGAAGGCTGGTCCGGCTCTGAAAGGGAGGTCTTGAAGAGCAAGACGAGCCTTCTCCCGCTATCCTGGTGCCGCGTCTGGTGTCTGCGCCGGTTATTTCAGGATGACGCTGGCGGTGAGCGGAAGGGACGCCGAGGAGGAGCCCGCCGAGAGCGTGAACGTGCCTGCCTCGAGGGTCCATAGCGTGACGATTATTGGGGTGTGGTCAGAGGGCTTTTCCTGTGCTCGCGGTCCTTTATCGATTTCGCAGTTTTCCAGTCGATCTGCCAGCGTTGGAGATAATAAGAAGTGATCGATTCGTATGCCTCGATTGTTTTGGAATGCCTGCCGAAAGTAATCCCAAAATGTGAAGTGCCCAATTTCGCCCACGTGCAATGACCGGAACGCATCCGTATAGCCCATACCCAACATCGCACGATATCGGGCTCGCGGCTCCGGCTGAAACAAAGCGTCGTGCTCCCACGATGACGGCTTGTGACAGTCGATGTCCTCAGGAATCACGTTGAAGTCGCCGCCTATTAGCGTCGGCACATCGTCCTGCCTCCATCTAATCATTTGCTGAGTCAGTCGATCCATCCAAGCTAACTTGTACGCAAACTTGTCACTCCCTACCGGATTGCCATTGGGAAGATAAACATTGACGATGCGCATGCCCTTGATGCGTACCTCCAAGAACCGCGCATGGTTGTCGGAATCGTCTCCGACGAGAGCCTTAGCAATCGTCTTCATCGGATGTCGCGACAGAATCGCAACCCCGTTATAGGCCTTCTGCGTCACCGCGACACTCTCATAGCCGAGCGACTTGAAGGCTTCGGACGGGAATTCCGTCCCCTTCAGTTCTTGTAGCAACAACACATCCGGTTCGCGAACTTTCAGCCATGCCGTGACATGGGTCAGCCGAGAGCGAACAGAATTCAAATTCCAACTAGCGATCTTAAACATCAATTCACATTCTAGCGTCGGAGGGCAAGGGCGGTCATTGGCTGGGAAAGCTTTGCGGTTTATCTGGTCACAAACCGAGGGATTTCAGGCTGGTTGCCGCTTCAGGTTGACCGCTCCGCGCCTTCTCTTAGATGATTGTGGCGCATGGACGCTGAACGCATCATTGACGAGATTGAGCAGCTACAGGAAATGTTCGAAGCGCCGGATATTAGGCCACTCAGCGCAAGCGACATCTCTGCTGCGAATCGCAGGCACGATGAAAGGCTTGCTCACTGCCCTTGGTTTCGGATTTGGCAGCGGTACGGCGTGTGTTGCCGAACAGAGCCCCCAGTGCTCCGATTAGGCGACTTCGATAGCTAAAACCGCCGGGGATTTCCCGGAGCCCGCGACTGTCTTGCCTGTCGGGTTAGCGAGAGTGCACGCACGGGCAGAGATTGAAGCCACTCGCGCTATCAATCAGGCACTTGAGGGGGGATGGCAGGGGCTGGAGATCGCCAAGATTGTTCCTTTGGATCAAATAGTACGCGCCCATGAATTGGTCGAACATCCGGTGAAATCGGGACGGGTGGATCAGCGGAGAGATGGGCGCACAACTCGTTAAAACTGTATCCTTGCGGTGATTTGGGTTACTTGGCAGTCCCCGAGTTGCTGTAAAATCTTCGAGTTACCGTTTCCAGTCAATTTCACACGGTGGAAGTCATAGGTTCGAATCCTATAGCGCCCACCATCTTTTCAATGGTTTAGCGGGATTGCGCTCTGTCCTGCGCTCCGTCTCCATGAAAAGCTATTTCGGCTACCTTCAGACTCGCAGTGCTCATCTCATCCGTCACCGCGTCACCATAAATCTTCATCGTGGTGCGGATGTCCGTGTGTCTCATCATTTTTTGCTGCACTGCTATCGGCGTTTTCACCGCGTCCAACCATGAGCGGTACGTGTGGCGTAATGCGTGCGTGCTGACGTGCCCAATCTGGGCCGCCTGTGCAGCGCGGGCAATCTCCACACGTGTGCCCGTGTAGGACCACGGCAACCGGCCAAGCTGCACCGGAGATGCAAAGACCCAATCACCGGGCTTACTGAAGTGGCTTGCCTGCTTCCAGGCTTTCAGCCGTGACAGCAAGTCCTCCGCAAGCAAGAACGTCTTAGCCGAGCCTTAGGTCTTGCACTCATCCACGTGCTGTTGGACGATGCCTCTACGGATGCTCACTAGCGGGAGTTTACTGACTGCGATCAAGCAAGGGTAGCAGCAGTTCTTCGAACTCATTGCGTCATATAGAGTTGTGCGATCCTGGTCCCGACCGATTGTGTATTACCCTTTCTCAACCAGGTTCCGGGTGCGTTTTATCACTATCCCCGTTCCTCACGGTGTGGCAAGCTCGGCTAGAAGCCCTGCCGCTTGCAAGGGTTACGTCGTAACAGCGGACGTGGGTAATACAAGATCGTACCCGTAACGCTGTGCGAAATGAGGAACTTACGATTCATTTTGCGCAACTCCCAGTAAACTCCCGCTAGGGATTGCAGCCAATCCACGTCATCCCACCGGAGGGCCAAAGCCTCCGAGATACGAAGGCCCAAGCAGACGCACAGAAGAGCCATCGTTGCGAACGGCTCATGTAGCTCTTTCAGCAGAGCACGGAATTGCCCCGCCGTTAGACTTCGGGCCTTGCGGCCCCGCCGTGTTTCTCGCGTATCCTGGATGTACTGCACACTTCCATCTCTCGGATACGCTCCGAGGGTCAATCTGGGGCCATTGGGGTCCGATAACAGGTCCAGATTTCAGGAGGCCCAGATCGCGCCATTACTTCTAGATAGCCGACACACACGTCCCGAATTTCATCGACACTTCCCCGAAGCGTTTCTGGACCAGGAGATAAATCCCTGAGGGGTTCCCGGATTACTTCCGCATCGCCGACCCAGGCTCGGCACTAGTGCGCGACGAACTCTTGCGCATTGATCGGTACTTTGGTCAGCGTTTCGACCCGCGTGCCGTACTTGCCCAAAGTGTTCTCCACTACGCAGAAATCGAAGCCGGGGATCACGACGTCGTGCCATCGGTCTCCGATTCCGCGCAACGCTACGTCCAGCATAGTGACAATCTGATTGCCTAGCGGTTCCTGGCTGTCGAGCGTGATGGCGCCAAAGAACTCCTGGCATTCGGTGTAGCCGGAGTTGTGGGTGCCGGTGTAGGGCTTCTGTTGCGCAAGGTTGATCTCCCGACCAATACGGCGTGAGATCTCTTGCGAGTGTCCTGCAAAAAAGTCCACGAGAGATTGCTCCTGCAGGCGCGCTGGCAATTGCTTGCTCGCGACTTCACGATACGCGTGCTCGCCGACGTTGTATCCTTCCTCGACCAGATCGAACCAGTACTTCTGCTCCGGCGTAACTTTCGTAGGCGAGTCGAGGGCAATCACGGAGCGGCGAATGCAGGCGGTTAAGCCATCGCGCTTCGGCGCAACGCCCAAGTGAACCCAGTCGCCCTCGCGAATTTGCCGGTTCAGTGCCGGACCGATCAGGGTGCGGTTGGCTGTGTTGGCACCCACCATGATTTGGAAGCCGTCGCGCTCGGAGCCCAGCATGCGGCCGACCCACGCTCCCCAGGCCGCGACTTCGGTTTCGAGACGCCCCGGACGTAGTACCGCCAGCATGGCGCGCAACATCGCATCCGCAATGACGCAGGCATCGGCGATGAGGCGCATCTCAATCGCGCTCTTCTCGTACTTCACGCGGTAGTAAAGTTCTTGGGCGTCGACCACTCCCTCCTTCCCATAGATGTTTTGCAAGTACTCAACTAGACCAGCGGGGATCACCTGACGTGGCGTCAGCAAAGCAATGTGGTCGACGTCCTGGCCTGCTGCAGCTTTGATGACATCCTCGAGCCGCTCTGCTCGGATGGGATATTTCTCGTCGGCCAACTGCAGCAGTTCGACCTTGTGCACCGTCGCTCCGGCACGGTCCGCGAGCTGTTCGGCAACATAACCGCCCTCCAGGCCCGCCACGACGTGAAACCCATTTGGCCCGATAACGCCGGCCACCTGCTCGATCGAGACATTTGTATTTCCGCCGAGGTAAGGAACGTCGCCGGCATATTGCTCGTCGGAAAAGACGAGACCAACGGTATGGCCGTGATGCTGCAATGCCCGGTTGGTGCGGCGAACTCGCGCCTGGAACTCCTCAATAGGAGCCATGTATTCGCAGTCAATCGTTGGCGTATCCTGCAGGACGCGCAAAACCTTGTCCAGATCTTTGCGGTGTGCTTCGGAAGTTGGTCGAGAGTTCATTGAATTTGCCCTTTGTTTTCCCTGGTGATTTTATGTTCTCAAAAATCTATTACTGAATGTCAGCCGCCTTGGGGTTGACATTCCATCCATCGATTTCAACGCCTGGGGTCGCCTTACTCTTTTCGCCGAGGCGATATGTGGCGGTCACCTGGCGCGTCTCTCCGGGCAGCAAAGCGAAATAGTTATCCTGCCAGAGCACCGGCAAGATTTCATTGTCCGTCTCGCCTTCGCGGCTGACGCGCCCGCTCGAGGTTTTGTTGACCGCTAGATGCACAGCGAGAGCGAGGGTGGGTGTCGGGTTGTGGACCGTAACTGTGGTCGAGCCTTCCTGGCCATCTTTTTTGTTCTGGGCAATGACGTCCAGGTCGACCCGTGGGAGCTTATTCAGTTCGGTGTAGTCGGCAAAAGTCTTGGTGGGCACCCAGGTCGAGATGTCATATTCACCTGTAGGATCTTCCTCCTGCCGGCTCCAGTCGATCGTCTCCGGCTGGGTGGACAGCCAATAGAAGTTTCTGCTCTTGATTTGGCCGGCCGATTCAAGGCTGAGACTGACGAAGTAGGTTGCGCTCAGCCCCTCGATTGCGGGCAGTGTGAATACTCGCGTGCTGCTGTCCGCACCGACACCGATCTCGGAGTCCTTCGAGAACTTCTCCTGCATGTCGAGGTTGTACACCTTGGCTGTAACCTTGAGGTTGGCGAACGGTTGGTAATAGGAGTTCACAACCACGATCGAACGGTCATCGTAGGAATACTGCACGTGAAGCGGTTCACACGCCTTCTTCACCCCGAAGTATGATCCTGCGGGGCGAAGATACCAGTCGTACATATGCCAGATCATGCTCGGCCAGGCATTGTTTAACATCCATTGAATGATGCCGGTCGAGGAGTACTTGTTCCGGCCGTACGCTTCCATCATGGCGCGGTGAGCCTCATAGGCCTGGAGTTGGGCTTTCAGTGCGAAGTCCTCAAGTGACTTCGCCGGCCCGTAGCGTTGGCTGAGGGCTTCGGTGAACACACTCAGAGTGCGAGACATGCCGCCGGCGTGATATTCCCATGCGGAATCGATGGGCCAGAGATGGTCCGGCGGCAGCATGCGCCGCAGGCTCGCGACGGGTGGAATCGCCGGTCCCGGACTGGTTTCAGTGTTGAAACCGAATGCGCCGCCGTGTCGTGTGTCAAGATACCAGAATGAGGGCGCGACGTATTCGTAAGGTCCCGTCATCTTCACGCCGCTGGGTCCGACGGTCGTGGTCCTGCCGGCCGCCGATGAAATGGAGGGGTTCGGCCAATCCAACTCTTGCAGGATTCCCAGGTACAGTTTTTCGATGCGGGGCGGAGGAGCGAAGTCACTGCCATACATCCAGCTGATTACGGAGGGATGGCGCTCCAGCCGCCGAATCTGATCGCGCAGGGACCCTCCCGCAATCGTTTCGGTTTCCTTGTCCCACTCAGGCCAGTTTTCCCATTGATCACAACAGCACCAGCCGGGCATCACGAGAATTCCCATTTGGTCGGCGAGATCGAAGAAGTGCTCGTTTTCCAGTTTGCCTTCCAGCCGCACTGTATTCAGGTTCAGATCTCGCACGTAGTTGAGTTCGGCCTGCTGCCTCTCGGGCGAGGATCGCAGCAGCAGATCGAAGCTGTAACCCGCTCCTCGGATGAGAATGTTTTGGCCATTGATTTGAAAGATACGGTGACCTTTCTCGTCAATGTTCGAAGTGATTTGGCGCACTCCGAAGCGGATATGCGCTGAATCGGAGACGTGTCCCTGTACCTCGACCGTCAGGTCGAGTGGGTAGAGATCCTGCTTCCCGACCTGGACCGGCCACCAGAGGCGGGGATTGGCAATGCGGAGCTGCGGAAAGTTCTCCGGCGTGAGGCGGATTACTTGAGTCTCCTTGGGCCCGAGGCGCACTGCCTGCTCGAATGCGAGATCTTCGATTTGCCCCTTCACAAGACCTTCGACCGGATGGTCGGAGGCATTGGTCAGTTCCGCTCGTATCGTCAACATAGCGTGGTCGGTGGAAGGCAGGTTGAATTTGGTCAGCACGGTCGGATAACGCAGAGCGATGGGACCGGTGGCTGTGATGTGCACCTCACGCCAGATGCCCATCTCTTTATCTGGAGGCATTGGCGCCCAGTCGACCAGCGTGATGGCCAAGTCGCGCGGCTGAGGAGGGAATATCTCGACGGCGAGGGAGTTAGCTTGGCCGGGCTTTGCGGCCGACGTCACATCTAGGTTGAACAGTCGCCAAGTCCCAGCGAGGTTTTCTGAGGAGGCGATCTGCACCCCGTTCATCCACACGTTCGCCCGGTAGTTGATGCCGTCGAAGCCAAGCCATACCATTTTTCCGCTGTATTCGCGCGAGAGCTTGAACTCGGTGCGATACCACCAGGACTGTCGGAACGGACTGGCCGGCGGCATCTGGACATTGGAGAAGTCCTCAAATATCGGGTATGTCGTGCCGGGGATGGAGCGCAGGTTCAGGCCGGTGTACGGATCGGGGTAGATCTTGTCCTCGACCAGCGCGCTCATCACCGTTGAGGGCAGCGTGGCGGGATACCAGTCGCGTGTGGAAAACCCGACGCTCGAGATCGCTTCCCCGTGTGCATGCACATCGGCTGAAGGCTGGATGAACCAATTGTCACGAAGAACCATGGTGGCGGAATTGGTGACTTCTTTGGAGGACGCTGTTGTTGTGCCTACGAGGGAAATAATAACCAGACTGAGAAAGCCCAGATTCACAATCCGAACCATCAATGACGCTCCTCTTCGAGTGAATTGGAACACCGACCCGAGCGCAGTGCCTTGATGACCCTTCTAAGCATCGAGGCGCAAGGTTGCTGACCGATTGTAGTACCTGTCGGATGAGGTTGCCCCGGATCAGCGCAGACCCGGAAGTTACGCCCAAGGACGACGCTGGCCAGAAGTCCTAGTGTTGTATCAGAAGCGACCGCAGAGAAGAAAATTGGTAGCCTCATCAGAATCTGCGCCGGTCGCTTTTGATACAACGACTTGAAGGAAGCCGCCCTGCGGTGCGGTCGGGCGCCGATGGCTATGCGGTTTCAATAGGGTCGATGGGGGGCGTGAGGTAGGCGATGGACCGGTGTGCTTGGTGGGAGAAGAGCAGGGTGGGTTGCAGAGGGTGATTGAAGTAGAAAACGATCGCACTTCGAACAGATTCTGGGTCAGGGACAGGAACTTTTTTCGGCGGCAAGGCGCACGAGGGCGGATCGATCCGAAAGATGGATCGAGATTTGCGGATTTTGGAGATTGGTTTCATGCGGCACGGAGGGATGAAGGTGGAGAACGGAGCAGGATCTGAGCGGCAGTGAGGGTCTGGATGATAACCATGGTCCCGCCGCATTTGGGACAGCGATAAAGATGACTGGGTCGCTCGGTGGCGGATGCAGTTGGTTCTATCTGCGGTTGTGGTATCGGGCCGAGTAATTGAAAGCAGAGGGGTAGGAGAGTAGCCCGCCGCCGATTGGCGAGGAAGCCGAAGTGGCGAATGCGAACGAAGCCTCGGGGGAGTAGGTGCAGCAGGAAACGGCTGAGGAACTCATCGAGGGATAGGGGCATCAACTTGGGTTCATTGTGGTGAGCACGGTCGCGCCAGCGAAAGGTAACTTGGTCATCGACGAAAGAAACGAGTCGATGATTGGAGATGGCGACGCGATGGGTGTAGCGGCCTAAATAGCGTAGCGCTTGTTCGGCGCCTCCGAAGGGGCGTTTGGAGTAGACGTGCCAGTGGTGTCGGTATAGGGCTCGCAACCAGGCGGAGAAGGCTTTGGGGTGAGCCAGGGGTTTCAGAGTGCCCTCCGGTCCTAACTGGTTGGGAGGGCGGTGAAAGTGAAGGGAAAACTCGGCAACTGCACGCAGGTAACAGTCTATGGTACTCTGAGCGTAATTACGACGCTCGAGTTCCTCGAGCATCATTTTGCGAAGGTGGGTCATAGGTTTGCTCCTTATGACCCAACCTTATCTCTTCACCCACACTGCTGACATCTGGCACGCGAAAGCGTCTGCCGCAACGCGGCTTCGTTCAAGTCCATTTATGGTATCAATTTCGACGGACGAACCAATAACTTCCGGCTTGCTCGTGATTGAGACTTCGCATCCGTGGACGGGCGCTCAGGATTTCGCTGCGCAGCCCGGGCTGTCGCCGTAGTAGGCGTTGCCTTTGTAGTCGAGCTCCTCCAGGCCCGAGGCCGAGGTGTAGTAGCCGCGGACGGCTTGGGCGCGGGTGATCTCGAAGAACTTTCGCAGCGGGTTGCCGGGCTGGGCGGTGCCGGCGGAAGTCAACAGATCGATTTGTTGCAAAGCGGTGAGTTGCAGGAATTCCTGACCGTGGGTCTGGAGAGAGAGATCGTGCAGCGCGGCGAGTCCGGCACGGGCCACTGACTGGGGATCGGCGGTTTCGAGATCGCGCACCGATTCTACTCCGTTGACGGCCACGGCGAGCAAGCGATGCAGCGGGTCGAGGTGCTGCGCGGCGGCGCGAACTCCCGCGGCAGAATACAGCCATTGGTCGAACCACTGCGCAGCTTGTGACAAGGCCGTAGCGTCCGTGTTGCCCAGCAGGATCTCGACGAATCGGGTCACGACGCGGAACTCCTCCACCGAGAAGAACCGCGGCTGAAACGGGAGCGAATTGGGCTGGACGTAATCTGTCTCACTGCCGGGTGGCGGAGACCACTTCTCGCCGCCACTGCTCAGCGCGTGAATCAGATGCTCGGGCGAAGCGTCATAGAGGCCGGGCGGCAGAGCGGCAGCGGCTGGTGACGCGTCTTGTCCTGCTCCCAGCAGAGCCGCCGCGGATTCTGGAACGAGTCCGCTCACGCCGGCGAGAGCGACCATTTCGCCCAGCCGCAGCAGCCACTGGCGGCGGGAAAGGTCGTCGGCTGGTGACGATGCCGTGCGGGTCGGCTGTTGTTCTTCGCTCATAGCTCCCCTCGGCGAAACGCTCGCGCGATGTGCTCTCCGGCGCGTGCCGAAATGGCCATGATCGTCAGCGTGGGCTCGTAGCATCCCTGGGTCGTGAAGACAGCTCCGTCCGTCACGAAGATGTTAGGAGAATCGTGCACTTTGCAGGCGGAGTCGACCACGCTCTTCTTCGGATCAGAGCCCATGCGGGCGGTTCCGCATTCGTGGATGTTCTTGCCGAAGACGCTGAGGTCAGTCTTGGGCGGGGTTGCGTCGGTGAGCTTCATCGCATCGAGAATCGCGCTGATGTTTTCCCGCATGGATGCGGCCATCGCCTTCTCGTTCTCTCCGTAGCTCGCGTTGACGTGCAGCACGGGAATGCCCCAAGCATCTTTTCGGGTGGAATCCAGACGGACGAAGTTGTCGGCTCGGGGCAGGCACTCGCCCTGCGCTTCAATGCCGAAGTAGTAGGGGATCTCCTCGCGAACGCGCTTGCGCCATGCGTCGCCCAGTTCCGGCATGAGAAAGGCATGGCCATAAAGCTCCTGGCTGCCATCGCCATCGAAACGGTAGCCGCGCAAGAACTTGGAGTTGCGATCTTTCGCCGCGCTGCCGACGGTGTTGACATACTTGGGGATGAGAAACCCGCAGGGGCGACCGACCGCTTCGCGCGTGGAGGAATGCAGGCCCGGCATCAGGCCGCCGGCATCTTCTACCGTGAAGTGGTCCATCAGGTAATGGCCGAGCACGCCGTTCGAGTTGCCGACTCCCTGAGCATGGGCAGGCGATCGCGAATTCAACAGGATGCGGGTCGATTCTAGCGCTCCGGCGGCAACGACGACAACTTGGGCATAGACCTCCCGATGCTCGCGTGTGACCCGGTCGATGTAGTGGACGCCCTGAGCTCGCCCGCTGTGGTCGATCATAAGGTCGCTGACAATGGCATCGCTCACCAGAGTAAATTTTCCGGTGCGAGCCGCGGCAGGCAGAGTTACCGACGGGCTGTTGAAATACGATGCGGTGAAACAACCGCGCTGGCACTGGTCACAATAATGACAGGCGGGGCGGCCACGATGCGGAACCGTCAGGTTGGCGACGCGGTCGGCTATGACCCGCCAGCCAAATTTGCGCTGAATCACGTCTTTCGCTTGCAGCGCGCCGCAGGAAAGGTTCATCGGCGGCAGAAATTGTCCATCCGGGAATTGGGGCAGCCCCTCGCGCGATCCGCTGACCCCGATATAGCTCTCGACCAGGTCGTAGTAGGGCTCGAGTTCCTTGTAACTGATGGGCCAATCTTCACCGTATCCGTCGCGAGTGGCGGCTTTGAATTCGTTGTCGCTGTAGCGATAGCTTTCGCGCGCCCAGCAGAATGTCTTCCCTCCAACCTGACGGCCGCGAATCCACATGAAGGGTTTGTCCGCCGGAAAGGTGTAGGGGTGGTCCAGATCGTTGACGAAGAACTGATGGCTGTATTCATCGCACGCGTAACAGAGACGCTGCACCGGCTGCGTCTCGAGCAGGCGCTGCTGGTTGCCAAAGCCGCGGTACTTCAGCTGGTACGGCCAGATGTGCTCGGTGAAATCGCGTGTGGGGAGGCGCGGCGGTCCAGCTTCGAGCATAACCACGGTGAGTCCGCGCTCGGTCAGCTCTTTGGCGACCCATCCGCCACTAGCGCCAGAACCAATGACCAGCACTTCATGGATTTGCCTGCGCGGCAGGTGCATGAGGCGAACAGTGTAGCAAAGAGTCAAAACCTCCGTGGCGGACAAACCCATAAGCACTGACTTAACCTTTTCCGTTTAGGGTCTGCCAACTTCCTAGAAGCCTGTTTTCTGGGCAACTTCAACTTTGCCGGACATCCGCTAGGAATGATCGAAGGGCTGAGGTGATGAGTCTCTCTCGCGATACAATTGCTCCCCTCTGCTCCTTGGCGTAAAGATCAGGAGGCAGTATGGAAACGCTGATTCAAGACTTGCGCTATGGCCTGCGCATGTTGCTCAAATCCCCAGGCTTCACAACTGTCGCCATCCTCACGCTGGCGATGGGTATCGGCGCGAACACGGCGATTTTCAGTTTGATTGACGGCATCCTCATGCGCGGGCTGCCGGTGCAGGATGCGCAGCACCTCGTGGTTCTCAGATGGAGCGCGCGCAAAGCGCCCGATATTCATAGCCAAAGCGGTTACGGGGATTGTGGCTCGGGGCAGTTATCGCGGGATGGCGCCTCTTCTGGCTGCTCGCTTTCCATGCCCTTCTTCAATGACGTAGCCTCGCATGTGAGCGCGTTCTCGAGCGTCGCAGCATTCGCCAACGCTGGTCAGATTGACCTGAGCGGCAACGGAACGGCGAGCGTGCTTAGGGGGCAGGCGGTTTCCGGCGGATTCTTCCCCGTGCTCGGCGTTCGTTCTGCTGCAGGACGCCTGATAGGGCCGAGCGACGATTCGGTTTCCGCACCACCGGTGGTCGTTTTGAACTATGGCTACTGGAAACGTCAGTTCGGCGGCTCGCCCTCAGCGATTGGAAAAGCAGTTCGTCTAAACAATGTGCCGTTCACGATTATCGGCGTAGCCGATCCGCGATTCGACAGTCTAAGTCCGGGGCGCGTCTACGATGTGTGGGTTCCGCTTTCCGTGCTGCCACAGATCAACCCGCATCCGTGGGTAAAAGCACGCGCGACGGATGCTTACAGCTGGTGGCTGGTCGTCATCGGTCGGCTGAAGCCTGGAGTCGGTAGATTGCAAGCGCAGGCCGCCGTAACGACGGTTTTCCGCAACGATATGCTGCACGGCGCGAAGCCGCTCTCGAAGCCGGAAGATGATCCGAAACTCGACGCGCTGCCCGCGCAGTCCGGACTGAGCGGCTCGACGACGGAAATTTCTGGTGAATTGTACGTCCTGATGATGGCCGTCGGAATTGTGCTGTTGATTGCGTGCGCCAACGTGGCGGGTTTGCTGCTCGCGCGCGCGACGGCGCGGCAAAAGGAAATTGCGGTGCGGCTGTCGCTGGGGGCAGCCCGCAGAAGAATCGTGCAGCAACTGCTGACGGAAAGCGTTTTTCTTTCACTCATGGGCGGCGCGCTGGGGATTTTGTTTGCGATTTGGGGCACGCGTGCGATTGTGACGCTTTTTGCAAGCAGCTCCGACGAGCCGTTTGGATTCAGCCCCGGCATTGATGGGCGTGTGCTGCTGTTCACGTTCGCCGCGGCGGTGTTGACGGGAATTATTTTCGGGCTCGCGCCCGCGTTTCGGGGCACGCGCCTCGATTTGACCCCGGCGTTGAAAGAGGGCACGAGAAGTTCAGCGGCGGAAGGGCGCGCGGGGGGAAGATGGTTCAGTTTGGGCAACGGACTCGTGATCACGCAAGTGGCGCTCGCCGTGGTTGTGCTGGTGGGCGCGGGACTTCTAGTGCGCACACTGCAGAACCTGAGAAATGTAGACCCCGGATTCGATACCCGCAATTTGCTTACGTTCGGATTGGATCCGACAATGATCGGATACAAGACGCCGCAGATTGATGCGTTCTACAGAGATTTGCAACAGCGTATCGCGGCAATTCCGGGGGTCGAGTCAGTGAGCTACTCGAACAGCACGCTACTGAGCGGGTCCTTGTGGGAAACGGGCTTCCATCTTGAGAACACGCCGAAAGATCAGGAATCGAATGCGGACTACCTTCCGATTGGTGCCGGTTTTTTCTCGATGATGCACATGCAGCTGCTTTCGGGACGAAACTTCAATTCGGCGGATTTTGCCGAAGCCGAAGCGGCGGAGGAAAGGGAAAGAGCGCGGGCAGACGTGGAGAAAGCGAAGGACGCTGGACTTCTCACTCCGAGCGGGAGCGCAGCGATTCCGGAGAGCGCGGCAAAAGAAGCGCCCGTGCCGGTGATTGTGAACAAGACGTTCGTTCAGAAATATCTTCCGAAAGTAAATCCGCTAGGAGATCATTTTGGCGCGCAGGAGGCCGACCCGGCAAAAGGGGACTGGGCAACTCCAGGCTGGGAAATTTTAGGGGTGGTGAGCGACGCGAAGTATCAAGACCTGCGGAGCCCGGTCGACCCTACGATGTACGTTCCCTCCAGTGGCGGCAACACGAGTTTCGAAGTGCGTACGAAAATGAATCCCACCACAGTCAGCGCTTCCATACGCGGCGTGTTGAGTCAGATGGACAGCAATTTGCCGGTGTTCGATGTGCACACGCAGGAGGAACTGATCGACCAGTTGCTGTTTCAAGAGCGCATGGTTGCGAAGCTGTCAGGATTTTTCGGCATCCTGGCGCTGGTGCTGGCGTGCATTGGATTGTACGGGCTGCTTTCGTATGAAGTGTCGCGGCGTACGCGTGAAATCGGCATTCGCATGGCCCTGGGTGCGCAGCGGCGCGGCGTGGTAAGGCTGGTTGTGGGGCAGGGCATGGTCCTGGCGATTACCGGCGCGATAGTGGGCATCGGCGTGGCGCTGGCCGTGACGCGCTACCTGAAATCGATGCTCTACGACATTCATGCGAATGATCCTGCGACAATTGCCGGCGTGGCCATTCTGCTTACGCTGGTCGCGGTCGCGGCATGCTACATTCCCGCGCGCCGCGCCATGCGCGTCGATCCAATGGTCGCGCTGCGGTACGAATAGCCCAGAACGCGCAACCCTTCCTCGGCAGAATTTTGCGCAGACATCTGGGGATTTGGTGATATACCCGGCAGTCCCCGAGGTACGGGCCGCCCGGTAATTGAGCTACGCGGGCCAGAGGTCGGATTGGGGGAAGTTTGAGGCGTCACTTGGAGGCTGCAGCAGAGCGCGTGGGATCAAGGAACGAGGTCTGTGACTGTATCGTCGATACAACCAGGCCGCTCACCGAGGACGCTACCTGGATACGGTAGACGTTTTCCACTCCCACTCTGCCGATCATCGAATGCACGTCGGTGGGGATTAGCGTCGTCCTGATCGACCGAACTCACAACGTAGTGTTACACCGTGCGGGAAGCGGCGCCAATCACAGGGGTCGAATCGCGTGGGGACTCGCGTTGAGAGCGGATTGCTTGATTTCCTTGCGTTCGGTTTAGACCGCTGTAATCGCGATTTTACGCCAACTGCCAGCAATAGCGTCGTCGTGATTTGGGGCGTATACATGAACCATGCAGAAAGAATGGACGGTAATGCCGCTTGTTCTCGCAGGCCTCATTGCAGTCTCAGTGGTAAACGGAGTTGCACGCGCACAGCAGGAGGTCATCCCCAACGACCCGTACTTCAAGGATCAGATTAGCTTCAGGGCTCCGGGTGGTAAGGTAGCCCTCAACACGAGTTCCGCCCATTCTTCGCTGGAGGAGTTCGACACTCATCAGGGCATCGACCTAAATATCACCAAAGCTTGGGGGATTACTACGGGAAGCAAGAACGTGGTAGTCGCGATTCTGGATGACGGTTTTTGCTACACGCATCCCGACGTTCGAGACAACATCTGGCACAACCCCGGCGAGAGCGGGAAGGACAGCGATGGCTTCGAGAAAGAGACTAACGGTCTCGACGACGACCACAACGGCTACGTGGACGACGTCTTCGGGTGGGATTTTGTGTTCGACTCGCCAGATGTGGATTGTCACGTTTTTGACGGTATGGATAAAGCGCGAATTGCACCGTACTGGCACTCTCTCCAAGCGATGGGCATTATCGGGGCGCGGGGCAATAACGGCATCGGAATTGCAGGAATCAACTGGTACGTTTCGATGATGCTGCTCAGAATTGGGGTACAGGGGCACGGCCGCGAGGAGGTTGATAAGAACAGAGTAGATCGCGCCGTCCGCGCGATTCACTACGCGGCTGACAACGGGGCTCGAATCATTAACTGGAGCGGCTTCGTCGATGACCTTCGGCCGGAGAAACTCGACGATCTGCGCGTTGCGATCGATTATGCAGCCAAGAAAGATGTACTTGTCGTCGTTGCCGCAGGGAACGATGCGAAAGACCTAGACAATAACCAGAATTGCGCGGAGCCGCCTCAGTGCCTCGAAAGCAGCAATTTGATGAAGGTCGGTGAGATCGATTTTGATGGCAAGCTGTACGCCGCCAAAGGAAAGTGGATTCGAGGGTCGAATTTTGGAGCTAAGAGAGTAGACATTGCTGCACTTGCCATGAACTACACGACTGACGTGAGCAAGGGTGGAATAGGCACCTACATGCTCGCAGGCGGCACGTCGAATGCAGCTCCCGTGGTGACCGGTGTAGCCGCGCTAATGCTTTCGGTCAATCCGAGTTTGTCCGCCGTGCAACTGAAACAGCTTCTAATGAGCACTGCCAAACCCATGCCTGCATTGCAAAGCAAGATCAAGAGTGGGGGAATCGTGGTCGCTTACGCGGCAGTGAAGGCGGCGCAGGCAACGTCACAGTAGTAAAGCACTCGTAACTGTCGAAACCAGATTATCCGGGCTAGCAGCGATTCAGCACAACTGTTGTTATCAGACCATTTCACTCAAATTTCGACTGCTTTCGGTTCGGGACGTATCCGGTGCATCCGTCAGTAAGCGAAAGATGAGTGTAATCGGGAGTGGCTGTTGAAAAACTCGATCTCCCAAAACTGGTCGAGAAAACTTTGCGCTAGGAAGCCCTACAAACGACTTTCTTCATTTTCCTAGACATTTTCTTTCCCTCAAATTTCGGCTGTCTCCGAGAAAATGGAGTTTTTCAATAGCCACGGGATTTAACGACAATTATCCTATACAGTACAGTACCTCCGGCGACGGAGGTACTGTCGGCTGGGGCAGCATTCCAGTTGACTCCTCCACCGCCTCTTGTTTTACTTCTGCGCTCCGGCTGGCGGTGGAATCGTGATATCCAGGGTGGTCACCGGGCCGAAAGATGACAGCGGCCGATCGAAGTCCGCCGCCTTGCCAACTACCAGCACCGCCATTTTGTCCTTGTGGACATACTTCTGGGCAACGCGATCCACGTCTTGTTGTGTGACCTTTTCGATGCCCGTCCGGTATTTTTCCAGGAAATCCTCGGGATAGCCGTAGAACTCGTACGCCATGCGCTCGCGCAGGACTTTTTCCTTCGAGTCGAAGCGGAAGACAAACGAATTCAGGATAGCGCGCTTGGCCTTGGACAATTCCTGGGGCGTACTGGGATTGGTCTTGAGCGCATCCAGTTCTTCGTTGAAGGCGTCAATCGCGGCCGCGGTGGTGTGGCTTTTGGTTCCAAGGAACAGTCCGAGCGTTCCGGGATGATCGTACTCAGCTTCAATGCCGCCACCAACCGCGTACGCGAGGCCCTTCTTCGAGCGGATGTTGGAAAACAGGCGGGAACTGAACGATCCGCCAAAGAACTGGTTGAAGACTTCAATCGCGTAGTAGTCAGGATTATCACGGGTAATGCCGAGGTCCACCATCATCACCATGCTGGCGGTTACGTCACTCTTTTCGGCGAAGTAGATGCCCGGTTTCGGACCATGAAACGACAGCTGTAGTTTCGAGGCTGCCGGACCTTGGGGCCAGGAATCGAAAGCCTGGTGCAGCTTGGCCTCCACTCGTGCGGACTCGAAATCACCGGAGATACCAAGAATGATGTTGTTGGGATGAACATAGCGGTGGTGCCAGTTCACCAGATCGTCCCGGTTGACGCGGGCCACACTGGCGTACTCGGTGACCCGGGCGTAAGGAGAGTCGGGGCCATAGACCAGCTTCGCGCGTTCGCGAAAAGCGATACTAAAGGGGTCGTCATTGCGCCGTGAGATGTTGGTGTTGAGCTGGTTCTTGGCCAGAACAATCTTGTCTTCGCGGAACTCGGGTTCGCGCAGAATCTCGGTGAAGATCTTGAATACGTCGTCCAGATTGTCCTTAAGGCAGTCCCAGGTTACACGGGCTGAGTCGACGCCGCCTTCAGTTTCCACCTTGGCGGCTCGCGCCTCCAGATAATCGTCGAGTTGATCGCCAGTCCTTTGTTTGGTACCACCAGTACGCCAAGCCTGGCCATAGATTTCCGCCAAGCCGACTTTGTCGGCGGGTTCGTCCCGCGATCCGCCGCGGATTTGCGCCGTGCCGCGGATGAGGGGCAACTCGTGATCCTCCTGTAGAAAGATCACCATGCCGTTGGCCAGTTGAATCCGTTTGGGAAGTTGGGGATGAAAGGCGTGCAAGGCAGGTGGCTGAATCTGGTTCCAGTCCGAGACCTGGCCCAACATAGCGGGCGCGCAAGCGAGAAACGAAAGCACGATTGAGGCGGAGACGAATTGTCGTCTGGAGTTCATCACTTTGCCTCCTTTCCGGCCGCGGGCGCCGTGGCAAGCTGAGTGGATTCGATCATGCCGACGGTACGGTTGGATACGACGAAGGTGGCATTGGCCACGCGCCGAATATCCGCTTTGCTGACTTTGTCGATTTCATCGACGTGGCGGAAGAGTTGCCGCCAGTCTCCATAGAGCGACTGGGTGGTTCCCAACTGGAAGGCGAGGCCCTGGTTGTCTCCCAGCCGCCGCAGAAGGTCGGCCTTAGCCCGCGTCTTCACCATTTGAAGTTCTTCGTCGGTGAGGTCCTCATTTTTCAAGCGTTCGACCTCGGCGTGAATGGCGTCGCGGTTTTCTCCGGGCGTGTGGCCAGGCGTCGAGATGGCAAAGAACACGAACATATTGGGATACTTGGAGCCGGGGAACCCATTGAAGCCTCCAGTCTGCGCCGCAATCTTCTTGTCGCGCACCAGCGAGCGGTACAGCCGGGAAGTGCGGCCGTTCGACATCAAGTCCTGCAGAGCATCATAGACGGCATCGTCTTTGTCCCGGGCGCTGGGCTTGTGATAGCCCTCAATGAAGATCGGCTGCGAGGTTTCGTGCAGAATCACGATCCTCTCTGCATTCTGCGGGGGTTCGACAGTGCGCAGCGGTTCAGGCTTGGGCCCGGCGGGCAGCCGGCCAAAATATTTCTCGATCATCGGCATTACTTCGCTCGCTTTCACATCGCCCACTAGGGTTACGATCATGTTCGGGGGCACATAGTATTTCTTGTAATAGGCTTGTGCATCGGTCATGGAGAAAGATTCCAGGTCCGACGGCCAGCCCACCACCGGTTGTCCGTAGGGATGCGCCACGTAAGCGGCAGCCATAAACTCCTCAAAGAGCCGCCCGAACGGATCGCTCTCCCCGAGGCGTCGCTCTTCGTGCACCACCTCCCGCTCCTTGTAGAACTCCCGCAAGACAGGATGCAGAAAGCGCTCCGATTCCAGATACGCCCAAAGTTCGACCTGATTCGAAGGAAGGGAATAGAAATAACCGGTTTCTTCGTTATCCGTGAAGGCATTCAGGCCGGTGCCCCCGTTTTGCTCAATAAGTTCGCCAAATTGGTTTTCGACCACGTACTTCTGCGCCGCGGTCATGGCATCTTTCCAGGCCTTCTCCAGGTCAGCGAGTTTCTTGTCATCCTTGCCGACTTCCCTGCGACGCTCCTGATCATAGGCTTGATAGGTCTGTTCGACTTTCTCCAGGGCCCCTTTTTCGTCCGCGTAATCATTGGTGCCGACTTTGTCCGTGCCTTTGAACGCCATATGCTCAAACATGTGCGCCAGGCCGGTGATACCGGGGACCTCCCGGTCCGATCCCACATCCACGTGAGTGAAGAAGGTGAAGACGGGCGCTTCCGGGCGCTCACACACAACGACGGTCAGACCGTTATCCAGCGTCTTGACCGTGATCCGCTTTTCGAACGAGGCCAGGTCCTGCGCCCCCAGGAAGCATGTGCAGCCAATGAGGAGCGAGGCGAGCAAGAGGATATGCCACCGATTGTCTTTCATTGTGTTTCTACTCCTAATCGAACAGGCTATGTCGCTGGTTCCGTCATGTGTTGCAGCCCAGGTCAGTCAAGGCTGTGGAGTGGGGTGGAGAAGGATTCGGCCCTAAGATTGCGATGCTGGGCTCCACTCTGGCAAGGAACCATAACGGCCCTCGCGCTACGGTGTCAAGGCCGAGATTTGGCCTTTGCGTGTTTGTAACGGCCCGCGTGAGGAGCCCGATGGATGGTTCTGAATCAGGGGACGCCGAATCGAGGGGTAATGCTCAGTTGATGTAAGCAGGCCATAGAAGCGCTCAGAATGCAGGTCAGGCCGCGTCCTCCGCTAAGAACTTGGCCAAAGAGTGAATCGACTTCAGCTTGTCCTCGCGCAAGCCGCACAGTTCGTCCTCGCGGAGTCGCTTTTCGTACAGGAGTCTCCCGAACACGTGCGTCAGTTGCGAGTATCGGTAGTCGTACTTGCGATTGATCTCTCTACGGCGTTCAGTCAGGTAATATTCCAAGTCCCACAGATCCGACGACTGCTGGATCTGGCTGGCCATCTTCTTTGCTTCCTGAATCACCTCGTGAAGCTCCCGCCACAGAGCAGCGTCGAAGGCTTTGCGGGCGAGGGCCTTTTCTGACCTCGACCAAATCGGATCGTTCTGGTGGGGATAACTCTGTTGAGTCGCAGACGGGCTGTTCATGGTCCGATCCTCCGTGGCGGCATTCTACCCCTTGCAGAAATGCCTTTTCCAGAGGGTCGGAGGCTTTCACTAGGACAGATTCACTATCGTGTTCATGCGGGCGCCCGTCCGTTCTGAGGTCAAAAAGATCGTTGACCGGATGTCCGAGATTCTGTTTGCAGCCGAGATAGCGTTCCGTAGTCTGGACCGATGCATGGCCCAGTAAGAACTGAATCTGCTCCAACTCTCCACCGCTGTCATGACACAACTTAGCACAGGTCCGGCGGTTATGCCGCATGCCGCATAATGCAGAGCATTTTTAGCTCGGCGACGCGGCTACGAGGGAGCATGGTCGGCAAGAAGCCTGGAAGCCGCGCCGGTGAGCTAAAAATGTATTGGTACTAAACCGCCTCGATGGCGCCGGCGCTATGGGCATTGAATCGCTCCGAATGGTCGCCGGAGAGTGATGGCCTGGTGCAAAGAGGAGTGATGGCGGGGGTGTGGCATGACCAAAGGGCGCGGATTCGTTGGGCATGGAACTGGAATGAGTGAGTTCTGGGTGGTGAGATGGAGCATCGGGAGACACTTCTCCTCGGACCTGACCGGGCGCATGTGTGGGCGATCGTAGTTGCGAGCCGGGCGGTCTCATGTAAGTGTCCTCTAACGTTGAGGATGTGCACGCGACGGAGGGCAGAGGGACACGAATCATCTCGACGACGGCGGCAGACCGGGCAAAGTCGGACAGCGGAAACGCCAGTCAGTTCTTCATAGCGGTCGCGATAGTCCTTCGGTGCGTTCAGTGGCTCGGAGTGGTCGGATGGGCAGATGCCATGCCCAGGAGTTGACGGCAGCGTTCGAGTTTTTCTTCGCGGTGGCGATTGCTGAGGAAGCCGTACGTAGCGGATGCGCTGGAAGCCATCGGGTAGCACGTGGAGCAGAAAGCGGCGAATGAACTCATCGCGGACCGAGGGGCATCACCTTCTGCTGGCTGCGGTTGCGATAGTCCTTGTAGCGGAATTGCACCTGACCATCTTCGATGTCCAGAAGACGATTGTTGGAAATGGCGACGCGATGAGTGTAGCGTCCGACGTAGTCGAGTACTTGCTGGGGCCCGGCAAAGGGGGCTTTGGCATAGACGACCCATTCTGCTTGGCGGAGGGGGTCGAGATAGGCAGCGAAGGCAGCTGGATCGTTGCAGCTTGAAGGAGTCCGGCGAAAGAAAGTTGCAGTTGACCTCGAACGGCCTGCTGCAACAACTCGAGAAACAAGCGGCGGAATAGGCGCGACTGAGCACGTGCACGGACAAGAAGAAGCCGGATCGGCAGGATGACCCAACGGTCGCCGTCCGGGGAGAGTCCGCCGCCGGGAATGACACAGTGCAGGTGCGGATGAAACATCAAGTTTTGTCCCCAGGTATGCAACACGGTGAAGAAGCCAATTTCGGCGCCGAGATGTCTGGGGTCGGCGGCAACCTGGTGCGCAGGGTTTCAGAAGTGGCCCGAAAGAGAATGTCGTACACCACTTTCTTGTTCTGGTAAGCGCCATGGCGGCAATCTCTTCCGGGAGAGTAAAGACGACATGGAAATATGGGTGTCGGCAGGAGCTCGGATTGACGATCCTCGATCCACTGGGCCCGTGCCAAGGACTGGCATTTTGGGCAATGGCGGTTGCGGCAGGAGTCGTAGATGCGTTGGTGCGATGGCCATTGAGCGGCACTGTTCAAGATGGCCGCCCAGGGCGGCGGTCCGGCACAGTTCGATCGCGCTGATTACGTGGCGGTGGGCCAGTGGATCAGCAGCAGTTTTAAGAGGCGCTATGCCGCATCCCGGATTATGCCGAATCGCGATTCTAAAATGCTCTCGAAACTGCTCGAATCCTACCGATCGTCGGTCGTGCGACGCAGTCCATGCGGCATAATCCGGTGTTCTTCACAGGACACGGACGAGGCTCAACACTCACCATAATTGTTTAGCCATCCTTTATTGTTCTTTGGCGCTGCCTCGGCAGCCTTAAGCAGGCGGCGCGCCAGGCGGGGTTTCGGGTCGATCACGGATGTTACGACGAGGTATGCTTCGGCGAATCTTATCGTGGCCAGTTCGGTATTCAGATCTTCGGCTGGCGCCAGACTATGCCGAATCACTCCGCCGAGGAACAGCTCAGGCAGCTGCCATGGCGCGGGCAGTCGGCATAATCCGGGATGCGGCATAGCGCCTCAAGTGGTGGGGCGCTATGCGCTCCAAGCCCGCTCTCCTACAACAGGACCGGACCACGTACCACACGACATTCTGCGAGACTCCACTGCCCCATACTTTTCCCGCCTTTGCCCCCCCCGGAAGATCCTTCCCTCCGTGACCCTAGCCGCTCGTATCCACTGATCGAGCGCCGTCTTGACCCACGCCGGAATGGGCACAGTGCGGATGTGGCCGCCCTTGCCGATCAGGTCTACTACCGCCCAGTGTCCCTGGCGCATCTGGATTTCATCCAACTCCAGGCCCACAAGTTCTGATCTGCGAAAACCACACCCAAACAACCAGCATGGCGTAGTCTCGCCTGGCACGCATGGTATCGCCATAAGCATGTTTCAGCACTTCTGAACTTTGCTCTGCGCTCAGCCAGTTGCCGGAGCGAAACCCGAGCTGCTTGACGCCCCTCACTCGGCTGATGCCTGCGGCCAACTCGGGACTCAGCAAGCCAGAGTCGGCACCTTCATGTGCGAGCCGTCGAACGGCGGCGAGCTGTTGGTTGATGGTGTTGGCGGCCAGATGCCGCGATTCCAGGTACATGCGATAGCGCACGACCACAATGCGATTGAAGGCCAGTCTGGGTTCGGAGCAGTACCAGGCGATGAACTGGTCGATGGCGTACTCGTACACGCGGCGCGAGGCTGGCGAGCCCAGGCTGTTGAGCACCACCAATTTGCAATGATCCAGATCCGGCAGGCGTAGTACTCGGCGACGGTAATTCGGTTTGATTCTCGGTTTGCCCATAGCGACGGCCTCCCATGCCGCAGCATTTGGGACGACGGAGGCCGGCTGGACCTTGCAAGAAGGTGGATTCGTCTGGGGTTTGGGGTTCTGAGCGTTATGGCCATCTGATAGCGACAGTTGACAGTCCGGGTTCCAGCTAGAATCCGTAGGGTCCTCATTTGGCAATACTTGGAATTGCCGACTTTTAGGAGCACAATAAAGCAACCTTCTGTTGCAATGTCGGATTCTCAGCTACGAGAGTTCCCTCGATTGGAGGAACCGACTCAAAGACTTCTTGATTGGGAGGTCCGCTCATGTCCCTTCGCAAAGGTCTTGCTCGATTCGTGGTCGTGACCGCTCCAGTTGTATTCTTCTCGGTAGCAATGCAAACCGCCGCTCAGTCGCAGGACGAAAATGCAAACGTTACAGCCCCCTTGTACAAGACGGTTTCTATCACGCCAACCAAATCCGGTATTCATGCGGACAGGATCATGGGTGCAAAGGATGGGCCTAACGAGTTCACTGGCGCGAACGTGTCTACGCAGGAGCTCATCCAAGGCGCCTACGATGTCAACGAAGACCAAGTCGTAGGAGCACCGAGCTGGCTGGACTCCAAGCGATACGATATTGAAGCCAAGGCAGACAACCCTGCGGCAGGGGAAGGCGGCGGGGCTATGCTTCAGAGGCTTTTGTCCGACTACTTCAAGCTGGCCGTCCACCGTGAAACCAGACTGATTCCAGTTTATGAACTCGTCATCGCAGGCGATGGTCCCAAGCTTCGAGAGTCAGATTCTATCCACGATGAATCCGCCCTTCGCGTGATTCAGATTGAGAATGGCCGGATCATGGGCCGAGAAGTTCCAATAGCCACTCTCGCAAGGATACTATCCGACCAACTGGGCCGCCCCGTTCTGGACAACACCAAACTCTCTTCCCATTACGACATCACACTGCAGTGGCCGACAGCTCCCGACTCATCACAACCCGCAATCCTGACCGCGACTCAAGAGCAGCTTGGGCTGAAACTTGTGCCACAGCTGATGCCTAAGGAATTTCTCGTCATCGACCATGTCGAGATGCCTGTGGCACGCTAGCTTCGCTGTGCCAAGCTTTGAGGTCGATTGAGGTAATATCCCGATAGCGCTCACTGAGAGAATGGCCGGGATGTCTTCAAAGTTAGACGACGACCCAACCAAGTCGTTCAGGTTGGCGGCTGGATTTTCACCAGCATTTGCTCCCGGCTCCTGAATTGTATAAGTCCCCCAGTGCTCAACTGGTGATAAATCGATAGCACTCAGAACCCCTCAGTGAGCGTTATGGCCTGTTGAACGAAGCCGCTTTGCGGCAGAAAAACCGTAAATCGTGCTCACACTCATGAGCGTAAATTGGGTCATCACGCTTAGGAGGCGTTATGATGACCCAACTTCGCCAGCGCATGCTGGAAGAGCTCCAACTGCGAAACTACTGCGCTGGAACCATTCGATTGTACCTCCACCACGTCGCTGCATTTGCCGAACATTTTCATCGCTCCCCCGATCAACTGGGAGCGGAGGAGATACGCCGCTACCAACTGTTCCTGATTCACGAAAAGAAGCTGGCGTGGTCAAGCTATAACCAGATCGTGTGTGCGCTGCGCTTCTTCTATGCCAAGACTTTGAAGCGCACCTTTCTGCTGCAGGACATTCCCTTTCCGCGCAGCGAGCAGCGACTTCCCCTAATCCTCAGCCCAGAGGAAGTGGCTCAGATACTCAGCGCACCCCCGCATCTGAAAAGTCGCGCCCTGTTGATGACCATCTATGCGGCCGGCTTGCGGCGCTCCGAAGTAGCCGGTTTGCGAGTCCGTGACATCGACTCGGCACGCATGACCATTACCGTCCATCAAGGCAAGGGCCGGAAGGATCGCGTGGTGATGTTGTCGCCGGTTTTGTTGGAAACCTTACGGCAGTACTGGCGACAGCATAAACCCAAGGAATGGCTCTTTCCGGGAAATAACCCTGGCCAACCGATCAGTGGCAACGACATCTTTATGGTGTTTCATAATGCCGTCCGCCGCGCCCGTTGCTGGCTCTGTGTCGTTCTGATCTGCAAACCATTCCACCCTCACCGATCGCAGACAGCGTTGGACATCTCTGTCAACATTGCCATCGTGGCACCCTGCGGGTAGTTGAGTACCTCTCTCCCACCCAGGTTTCCGCCTGGCTCGATGCCCCTCAACCGGAGAACTCTTCATGACCCTAGTCCACTCCGTTTCCCACCCTATTCCCCTTGCCGTTCACAGCGCGCTGCCGATTTCAGCGGAGGCACAAGTGTCCGCAAACTCTTCGACTTTGCCCATCCATGTCCTTACTTCCTCCTCGGAGTGGCTTTCCCGGAGTACTCCCGATAACCATTCCTGCTTGCTTACTCAGGTCCCGCTCTCGTCCACGCGCTTATCTGAACTCTTCCCCACGCCCGGACAACATCAATTTCTGATTCAAAACACATAGTCCGTGGTGGCGGCTTCGCTCAACCGACTCTATCGCAAGTGCTCAGGCCATCAGGGTTTGGTGCCGATACCCAATCGCATCTTGGCCTGCGCACCTGCGATAGAGTCCTAGCAGGTTCTCAACAGTTACATTTGAAACTTACCCTGACCACTCGGACGGCCTATGTGCCCGTCACCGTCGAGCCGCTATCAAAGCTGCTTTCTTGCCTTATTCGTAAATGTCGACGCGCACAATCATCCGCACACCGCTGCCCAGCTTCACAGACGTTCCCTTGGAAGTCAGGGCCCCGTTTTCCAAATGCAACCCGTCGATCCCCTGCACGCCCGCTGACTTGGGTGTCATGACGGGATGAGCGTGAGTAGTTTCCATATAGGACCCGGACTTTATGTCTGTGGGCCTGTAAGCGGGATCGGAAGTTTGTGCCGCCGTCGTGAATGCGCTGACCGCTCCAGGGTCGATTTCATCTGTTGGAGAAAACACTGCTTGGACAGAACCCTTGACGGAGAAGTCTTTGCCGCCTGCAAGGATGAGTCTATTGAAAGCCAGTGTCAGTTTCGACTCAGGATCACCCTTCGAACGCGCCTTCGCCGCAGTCACACGACCCATCAGTTTCGACCCTTTTGGCACGAGTGTACCGTCGGCCAGTTTGAAACTTCCCGCGGTTTCGAGTTCGACGGTGTCGTCTTGCCTCAGTTTGCTCGAATTCAATATCTTGGGTGCAATTAAAAGTGCGAGTCAGATTCTGGCGAGCCAGGCTGGAAGGGGGTAATCTTGCAGGAACTCCCCAGTGTTTTGGGCTGAAGATTTGCCTGCGAAGGACATAAATAGACATGGGTCAATCCACCTCAAGGAGCATCCATGGCTGAACGTTTTTCCGACATCGAGAAACCTCTGGTGAGCAAGCAACCGAGCTTGGAGGAAAGACTGAAGGAATACCCAGAGCTGAAAACCAAGTTCGAGACCATGCTGGCCATTATCGAGAACGCGGGCGGAGATGTGGAGAAAGCGGCCGAAGCGGAACGGCGGATTATCGAGGAATTGCGGCAGATGGGGAACGAGGTTTTACACAGTTGGGCCCGCCGTCAGCAACAGAAAAAGGAAGAGGAGTACGACACCGAGCCGGGCGTGAATCGGAAGGAAAAAAAAGCTCTATTGGTACACGCGACTGGGGAAAATCGAAATAGCAGAACAGATCTTCAGCCAAGGTCGGCAGAGGCCGCAGATTCGACCCTTTTCCGAATCTGCGCAAGTGAAGTGCCGTGGGTATTCCGAAGCTTTCGCTGGCCCTACGCTAGGATCAGATAGTCCATGGGGTTGTTGGCGAAACATCGCCTCTCTGACAACGCCGGCGCTGTCAAGTACTTTTTTTCAACACTTCTGCATGCGCTCAGAGAAGAGCGCCATTTCGCTCTAGTTGAAGCTTTTGCTCTTTGCTCTACCAACCAAGGCTCGCTCGTAATCAGTTTCAAGTCAGATATCTCGATCCGACCCATGCATCTCTTCGGTCGCATGCGCGATCATGATTACTACTTCGGACTCCTCTTTGCAGAGGAGCGGAACGCCCAATCAATTAGTCGGTGTTCTACTGCACACCATGGCGATGTCCGGGCTGTTCCACGTGCGAACCGAATTTCATAACTTGCTGGTAATTCCATCCCTGGCGCATCATCCAAAATAGACGCATCGCTAGTTTCCTGGCCATGGCGACTTTGGCGATCTTTCGCCCACGTCGCATGGTCAAGTGGATGTACTTGCTGTGCCATTCTGGAATCGTACGGCTGCTCACTTGCGCCGCTTCCACTAACAAGAAGCGCAGCAGAGAATTGCCCTGCTTGGTGATATGTCCCAGCCGACGCCGCTCTCCGCTCGAGTCCTCCAAGGGCACCAGTCCCAAATAGCACCCCACTTGTTTGCCGCACTGAAATCGTTCTGCTTTTCCGATAATCAGCACGAAGGCTAAGGCCGTCAGTGCACCCACCCCGGGATGCGTCATCAAGCGCTGCGCTTGCGGGCACTTCTCCGCTTCTTGCTCGATCGCTTCGCTCAGTTCGGCGATCGTCGGGTTCAGCCGATCCAGTAACTTCAGCAGATCCTCCCGTCGCCGGCTGGCCCAGGGGGCTAAGCGAAAGGCTTCCAGTTGTTCTCGTCCGTGCTCTCTCCACAGCTTCTTCTTGCACCGTAGCCCTTCGTTCAGAGCTACCGCTTGCAACTGGTTCATCACTCGCGTGCGCGCTTGCACCATCCGGTGCCGGTGCCACAGTAGTTGCCGCAGATCCCGGTTCTCCCAACTCGCTACCCAGATCTGGGGAAAATCACCCGTGAGCAGCAGGTTCAGAATATGCAGTGCATCCTGACGATCCGTCTTAGGCTTGCGGCCTCGCTTGGCTCGGATCACCGTCGCATCTCCCATCCACAGCTCGATATTCAGTTCCGCCAGCAGTCGCTCGAACCAGCGCGCATGTCCACTGGCTTCCATCCCGACACGCACCTTCTTCCCCTGGGTAGCGAGGTCGCGATAAAACTCTTGCGCTCCCTCACAGTGTTCTAATCGCTGCTCTCCACAATCTCCCGTTTCGGTATCCTTGTGCACGTCCATTCCGATATATTTAACGTCGTGACTCATTTGAGTTGCCTCCTTGGGGGGAAAGATCATTCGTGCTAACGCTTGTCTTTCCCTCAAGGTAAAATGCCATTCTCCAGCCGATTTGCCTATGTCCTTCTGCAGTTCTTCCCACCGCGTACACCACAGCAGTTACTCCCCAAGCGCCGCCGTAGCGGAGCGAAGCCCTGCACAGCGCAGCGCAGCGGAGGCGGCGCCACATCCGGCCTCGACCTTCTGCAGGGGGGCGCTTTTTCATAATGCATTGTCCGCGTCGTGACGTGCATCGCCGTTTGGAGCGTAGCGGCATAAGGCCGGCTTGAACCGCGTCGCGCGAGGGTTGATACTAGCCGTCGATGGAACGAAGGCCGAAAAAGCGGGAGCCGACGGACGGGTTCGAGATCGTCAGGGCTGTTGGGCTTACGTTGCCGGACGTTGAAGCTACCACGAAGTACGACGGATCGCCGGTACTGAAGGTGAACGGCTGCTTCATGGCAGGCCTAGCCACTCATCCCTCAGCGGAACCAGACACGCTGGTCATCAGAGTCGGCTGTGAGGAACGCGAATGGCTCATAGCGGATGCGCCCGAGACGTACTACCTGACGGACTACTATCGAAGCTATCCGCTGTTGCTTGTGCGGATGTCGCGAGTCGATCGGGACGCCCTCCACGACTTGCTCTCCGTGTCATGGCGCTTGACCTCGCTCAAGGCACCAAATCGCAGCCGATCCCGACGCAACGTTGAAAGCACAAGGACCCCTTAGTCAAACGGGCGAGTTGTTGACGAAAATTCCCATTTCACTCGTCCGCCGACCGGGGATCTTGAGCGCTAACTCTGATTTCGACAACTACACTCAAGCTGCGTGCTACTTCGAGCGGTTAGATTTCCTTTTTCTTTTCTCCATCTCGGCCTGCATTGTCGCTGCCATGCGGTCCCAGGTCGGCTGAAGCTGTTGCGGATCGCGGATGCAGGTGAGGAAAAGAAGCCGGAGGTCCCCGGGAATAGGCTGTCCACCAAACTGGTGGTACTCCTCGGGCAACGGTGGACCGCCTGGAGTTCCCGCCGGAGGGACAACGGCCGGGAGTTGGACTGCATACATACTGCCGCCCGCCAGAGGTTCGTGTGGAAAGCGCAGGAGCCAGGGGCAGTTGTGACCGTCCTCAATCAGGTTAGCGGAGACCACGGCCCACTGGCCGCCATCCTCTGAAGCGGGCTGCTGGCAATTCCAGAACTGCGATTCAGGGACGTACATTCCGGGCTCCGAAAACCCGTACTCATCGAGCAAGACGCGTCTCAGACCGTGCTGCTGTACGAAGTCCTCCACTTCGGGAAGAGCCTGGTTCCAATCGAGATTGGAATCGCCTACCAAAGCATAACCGGGGCGGCCGCCGCTCAACGAGTTCAAAAAAGGAAGATAGTAGGGGTACGCGCGCACGGCTGTTACCACCGACGCCAGAGCCAACGCGACGGTAAGCCAGACGAGGGCGCGAGCGGCTGGCCAAGGCGAGCGTCGCAGCGACTCCAGCGTGCGCGGAAGTGGCGCCAGCAATAGCACCAGTAGCGCCAAGGGAACTGAGAAGTGGCGGATGCTGAACTGCATTCGGCTCAGTATGCAGGCTCCGGTGAAGACCGCGAGGGAGACCCACACTGCTCGCCAGTGCAACTCCAGCCCTTTCGATACCACTGCGAGCTGCGCCCGGCGAAGCTTGGCCACGAGGCTGACCATCAGTGCGAGAAGCAGCAAAAGGAGGAACGCGACGGGGGACTTCAGCAAGAACAAGACCGGAAAGTAAAACCACACGCCATGTGGATACGAATGACCCAGAATGAAAGCGGGCGGCTTCGCGGTAATGGCGAACAACGCCAAACCACGCAGGTAGATCCACGGTGGCATGAGCACTCTTCGAAGCAGCAGCGCTGCCGCATTGTGTCCGAGGAAGGACAGGGAATCGGTGGGCTCATTCCACGAGAGAACAAAATAGACGGCGTAAACCACCAGTGCGGCGAATAAGATTCCCTTAGTGAGACTCCACCATCTGATGCGCCGCCATGCCCTGAGTTCTGCTTTGTCTGCCGGCTGCTCCGGGGCCGGACGCCAACGCAGGCTAAGGATGAATGCGGCGAAACAGAAAAACAGAAGTCCGGCAGAGAACTTGGACAGCAACGCCCCGCTGAGGGCAAGGCCGAACCTCAGCACCGTCCCGCGCGACGGGGACCGCCACATGCTGGCAAAGGCCCACATGGTCAGGACAGCAAACAAGGTGATTGCCATGTCGGTTAAGACCAGAGGCCCGAACGCGAGCATGACAGGCATAGTGGCGTACGCGCAAAGGCAGAGCAGCCCACCCCATGGATCACCCAGGCGGGAGCCATAGGCAAAGAGCACTATCCCCAGAACCAACGTCAGAAACAACATGGGTAGCCGTGCCCAGAAGACCGTCGCGATCGGGTCATTCCAGCGAGCGATCACCCAGTGGCCGAACACCCATTCCCCGAAGAACTGCTTAAACAGTCCAGCGCTGAACGTCCACGACACATGGGAATAGTCGGCGTGCACACCGCGAACCACCAGCGGCACCGCGGCCAGCGCCTTCGCCAATGGGGGGTGTTCCTCGTTCATCCGCATGTCCAGCTTCTGCAGATAGCTCACACCCGCCCCGATGTGCGCCACTTCATCAATGGTGATGGATTCGCGTCGCGCGGCCCCGCCCGCAAGCACAGCCATAAGAGCAAGGAGCAGAACCATGCCGGCTAGAACTATTCTTGATGATTGTGTTTTCAATTCGTGGCAACGTTCAGAACCCACTATCATAGCTCGACACCCGCAGACAGGACGCTTGCGTCTTTGTTGCTGGCGAAAATCGCTATATCATTCGTCGACACCGAAAAAGGCTCTTAGTGGTCAGAGCGCGTCACTGAGGGGACTGCTTATGCGCATAGAATCAGGCAGCTGCATTCTCGTTCTTCTTCTCCTTGCCACACCGTCCTTCGGGACAAACAGCGGTTCCTCACTCGGCTCCTGAGGGTTCTCTCACGGTCCGTGATGCCGAACGAGTCTGCCTGAGTGAGGTGCTAATCGCTGCACCTGGGCATGAATCTGGGTCCAATTAGTTAGGGTCCAATAAGACTTCCTGAGAGTTCCTTGCAACGCCAAAGGTGGCTGCCAGTGCCGTTGAATGTCAATCAGTTACCGTTGAACAGGACCTTGACACGGTAGAGGTTTGACTCAGGTTATTCTACGAGCCGCCTTAGGACTGAGAGCCTTCGGCGTCAGCAGTGGTTTTGGCGCTCTTCGGTGGAGCATGGAGGGCACCTTCCCAGAATCGTGGGGGGACTGTTAGGTTGTGTCTCCCCTCAAGGGCAGTTCTCAAGCTAGAGCTTTGTTGGGAAGGAACCCTGAGGAGCTGAAGGGAGGTCGCTCTGTTAAGAAATGAAGTAGTGAGATTCTCAAGAAAACTAGAGCAGGCCCAATTCAGATTGTCGACGGCAGACTGAGCGTCGTCCTTCGAGAGCTCGCCTCTGTTGGCTTTTTGAACCTCTCGATGAGCCTTAACAAATAAGTAATGCAAGCTCTGGGGGTGCTCACCCCGGAAATCGTCTTGATAGTCGAGAAACGCATTCGCGTAAGCGTCATCAACCAGCAGCCGGATTTTGTTCCGGTATACCCAATATGAAGCATTCCAAGCGGTGACGGCTTCGAAATACTCGCGTTCCAACCGTTGAATCCGCTCAGGATCAGGTCCCCCCATTGCCCAAAGAAGTCTTTGCATCAAGAAGAACCGTCGGCCCACAGCCCTGGAGAAATCGTCCAGAAAGACAGTCCCCTCATCGTACCGCTTTCTGAAAAGATCTATTCGGGTTTGCCGCGACCACGATCGAGTGCTGAGAAGCCACGTTACATACGCTCCTCCGATGGTGGTGAGAATAAACCCGAAGACTATCGCGCGTGTCGATTGCTTCTTCTCGAACTCGAACTTCTCTCGTTCAAGCTTCAAGGTATCTGCTTCGGCCGCACCTTGACGGGCTTGTCCAAACCCAATCACAGACGCCGATAAAATAAAGAAGAGGTACACGGCCGCCGGGCGTTTCATAGACGCTCCTGAGACCTAGGATTATGCGGCGCAGATCGGGGACAAGCAAACTCTTTGTTTGTGGCAGAAGATATCAATTGCCACTAAAATTTCCCATCAAACTGGCCTCTGTAGGGCCGTTTCGAGGGCAAGAAATACGGCAAGCCTACCCAGAGAGACTTTGTTGATCTCGAAACTGATTCGTCTGAAGTCGGTAGTTCGGGCTCGCCGCTCGGAGACTCCGCAGGATGTGCGCTCCATTTGCGCTCTGTTTGCGCGTCTAAGGCTGCTTTTCGTGGTCTTAGGTGTCATCCGCTGACCTGCATGTTGTTGAAACTACGTTAAGTTGTTGATTCGAATCCTATAGCGCCCACCATCTTTTCCCCCGACTGCCCCCAGTTTCTGTCAATTCGGCCTGGCGGAGCCCGTTTGGGATAACCCCGACTGCGGGTAGAATAATCTCTGCATGAGGGCGCGTAGCTCAAACGGATAGAGCATCGGATTTCTAATCCGGCGGTTGCAGGTTCGATTCCTGCCGCGCCTACCAGAATCTTCTTGTCCCTCGTTGCCCCGCGAGATTCCTAGCCTTTGGGTTTCCGGTGTTCGCAGCTCGCCGTGTTGAGGCAGGAGTCTGCCAGGCGGAGGCGCTCGACCGGCTTGCCGCCGAGGATGTGGGACTCAATAATCTCGTCGACGTCTGTTTCGGTGACGTGTCCGTACCAGACTGCGTCCGGGTAGACCACGACGTTGGGGCCATGTTCGCACTGATCCAGACACCCGGCCTGGTTGGCGCGCACTTTCCCTTTTAGTCCGCGCTCGGCGAGCTTTTGCTTGAAGAGTTTTTGCAGTTTGGCTTCGGCAAAAGGATCGCAGCATCCTCGTGGATGGCCCGCCGGCCGCTGGTTCCCGCACACGAAGATATGTTTGTCGAATTGTGGCATCAGGCTACCGTGGCCACGGGCATTTCCTTCGCCGTGCCGATCTCGGCGTCCCAGATGCCATCGAAGTCGACGAAATATCCCTGCACATCCACGCCAGGAATTGCCGCCCGCAGATTGGCCGCAGCGAGTTGTAGTTCGCTCTCGTGATGTTTGGCCTCGGCGACCGCGTCTCCCTCGAAGCCCCCTGCCAGCCCGCCATAGGCGCCGCAATCAGAATGCAGCATCAGGATCACGCGACACGTTCCGTGCAGCCGCATGGACTTGCGGATCTGCTCTAGCACAAACTCGCGGTCTGATTCATGTTCCGGAGACGCCATGCATTTTGCCCCGCCAGCGATCTTGATGGGATCGGAATTCGTGATACCGATGCGCTTCAGGAACTTCCGGAACCCCAGCTCAAAGCGGTTGTCGAAGCACCACAGGATCGCAGCATCGCAAAGATATTTCTCACGTGGAGCGTCGAAGTGGAATACTTTTTTCACCGAAGCCTCCTCGACGAAAAGTGTCTTGGTTTTCATCTTACCGCAAGCAGGTGCCTATCCCTCGCTGGGCTGAACTCGCAGCGCTTCGGGATGATGCCTCCCAGGTGGATGCGAAATCCGTCGCTGATATCGCCGCACGCGCGTTGTATTCGCCGTGTTAACACGATAAAATAACTCGTACACGTCTTCTCCGCTCTTATATCCCAGTAATTTTTTAGTAGAGGCATCCCTGCGGGCAAGGAGTGTGCGACCCCGGGCGCAGCGCAGGCATCTGCCTGCTCGAATTCTCCCTGACGGAGCTGGAATTGAAAAAAGGCAAGACAGCGGTGATTGTGGGCGCCCAGTGGGGCGATGAGGGCAAAGGAAAGATCGTCGACGTATTGTCGGAGAACTTCTCGGTCGTGGCTCGCTATGCCGGCGGACACAACGCCGGACATACGGTCATCATCAAGGGCAAGAAATTTGTTCTTCAGCTAGTGCCGTGCGGCGTGTTGCGGGCCGGCTGCGGCAGCGTCATTGGCAACGGAGTCGTGCTAGATCCGATCGCTTTCCTCAAAGAGGCGGGCGCCCTGCGCGAGGCCGGAGTCGAGATCGACGGTCACCTGTTCGTCTCCAACCGCGCCCACGTAATCCTGCCCTACCACCGCATGATCGAACTGGCGGCGGAGAATGCCCCGGGACGCGTAAAGATCGGCACAACCTCGCGCGGCATCGGTCCCGCATACGAAGACAAGATGGGACGCCGCGGCCTGCGCGTGGCCGATTTGCTGGATCTGCAGTTGCTGAAAAAGCACATTGAGAACGCTGTGCGCGAGAAGAACATGATTGCGCATGCGCTCTTTAACACCGAACCGCTCGACGCCGACAAGATGTATACCGAATACGCGCAGGCGGCCGAGAAGATCGGCCCATTCGTTTGCGATACTGCAGTCCTGCTGAACCAAGCTCTGAACGGCGGTGAATCGATCCTGTTCGAAGGTGCCCAGGGCACGATGCTCGACATCGATCACGGCACCTATCCGTTTGTGACCTCCTCCAGCGCCACGTCTGGCGGAGCGGTTATTGGCACGGGCGTTGCGCCCAATGCTATCAATTCTGTGATCGGCATCAGCAAGGCTTACTGTACCCGAGTGGGTGAGGGACCGTTCCCCAGCGAAGACAAGGGTGAGGTGGGCGACAACCTGCGCAAACGCGGCAACGAATATGGCGCGGTCACCGGACGTCCACGCCGCACGGGATGGCTCGATCTGCCGCTACTGCGTTACTCCGGCATGATCAACGGCACGTCGTGGCTGGTGATTACTAAGCTCGATGTCCTCGATGAGCTGGCCGAGATTCCCGTATGCGTAGGCTACAAGATCGATGGAAAGACCACGTCCGACGTGCCTGCCCAAGCCAGCGGCTACGACAAGATCGAGTGCATTTACAAGCAGCTTCCGGGCTGGCGGACCTCGACCGAGGGCATCACGGAATACAAGAAGCTGCCCAAAGCAGCGAAAGAATACCTTGCATTTGTTGAGCAGGAAGCGGGAGCGAAGGTGGGAATGATTTCCACCGGACCCGACCGCAACCACACGATCCTGATCGACGAATTCGTTTCTGAGTTGAAGACGGCCGCGAAGAAGGCCTAGAATGTCCTCCCCTGACCTGTGAACGGGGGAAGGAGCGAAACGATGGTGGTGTTGGCCGTTACCTGGATGGCGAAAGTTGGGCACGAAGCCGAAGTTGCAGCACTCTTTGAAAAGCTTACCGAACAGTCCCGCAAGGAGCCGGGTTGTGCCATGTACCAGGTACATCGCCACAAGACCGAGCCGCGCCGCTTCTTCATCTACGAGCAGTACAAGGACGACGCCGCGCTCGAAGCGCACCGCACGGCTTCCCATTTCCTGCAGCACGCCAAGAAAGATCTCCCCAAGGTTGCCGACCGGGTCGAAGGTCACCTCTTCGAGCCGTTGGGATAGGGTCGGTCCATCACAGCTTGCTGACGGCTGCCTTTCTTGTGAAAACAGCAGACGACTAGCGCAAGCTGCGGACCATTGGATCCAGCCAGCGATTATTCACCGGCGCGACAGGCACTCGCCCTGACAAGTTCTACTGGGGCTTCTTCTCGTCCGAAGCCTTGGCCTCCGAAGCAGCGCCCCGGCTGTACACGATGCTCTTCGTTCCCCCGTCGCAGCCGCCTACCACCTTGCCATCGCCTTCCTTGCCCTTATCGACAACGTCGAGCATATAGGAAGTGACGCCTTTCGCTTCCAGTTTTTTCGCGATTTCGGCTTTCAGGTCGTCGCAGGATTTCCTTGCAGCCGGTGCCGTCTCCGCGGTTTGCGCAAAACCGCAGGTCCCCACAAAAATAAGAGCAGCGGCCACTGTCCACATTTTCATGATGATCTCCTCGCTTCGAGCGAAGTATACCGAGTTGCCGAAGGGACGATGTATTACGGGGGTAATGCTGGTAACTATTTCGGCGGCGTCTTGTCGATCATCAACTCGCCGCCCGAAGCGTAGCTTTCCTTCGAGACTTCGTTGAATGCCACGACAATCGCTTCCCGCCGCGCCCCGGCTTCCTCCACCAGAGCGTCTGTGATGCGCTTCGCGATCTTGCGCTTCTGATCGGCAGTACGCCCCTGCAGCATTGTGACCTGAACCACGGGCATAAGAAGAACTCCTAAGAACGGCGCCTAACATGTAGCGCTGGCGACCCGCTGGGCCGCCGTGCGGGCGTCTCGCTCGCACACTCAGCCATAGGAACGGATATATATATCCTTCACTTCGTTCAGAGCCTGCCCTGAGCTTGCGAAGGGATGCCGGCTCGGGCTCCCGCTTCGCTCGTTCTCAGCCTGCCCTGAGCGACCGAGCCATAGTGAGGTCGTCGAACGGGCGCAAGGCGTCCGTCACTTCGCCAGTTCGTACCCCGCAAAGAAGAAGCTCAGCTCGAACCGCGCCGTATCTTCCGCGTCGGACCCGTGAATCGCGTTGTGCTCGATGTTGGTCGCCCACTTCTTGCGGATCGTTCCTTCCGCAGCCTGAGCCGGGTTGGTCGCGCCCATCAGCGTGCGCAAGTCGGCGATGGCGTTTTCCTTTTCCAAAGCCAGCACCACGATCGGCCCGCTGGACATGAAGTCAGTAAGCGTATTAAAGAAAGGCCGGGCGGCATGCACGGCGTAGAACTGCTCGGCCTGATGTTTCGAAATTTCCAGCATCTTCATCGCAAGGATGCGGAAACCATTCTTCTCGAACTGCTCAATAATGTCGCCCACAGCATTCTTGCGGACGGCGTCGGGTTTGACGATGGTGAAGGTGCGTTGCAGAGTTTTCATAGGTTCGGTCGTTGGTCCTTAGATCCTTATCTGAAATGTTTGTCATTCCGAGCCGAGCGAGGAATCTGCTTCGTCTCGATACTCTAGACGCTGACTCCAAGTGCTGCGGCCAGCGTCTCGCCAATCGCCGCCGGAGATTTCGCCACGCGAATCCCTGCCGCCTCCAGCGCCTTCATCTTCTCGGCTGCCGTGCCCTTGCCGCCGGAAATGATCGCTCCGGCGTGCCCCATGCGCCGTCCCGGAGGCGCGGTCTGGCCGGCGATAAATCCCACCACTGGCTTCTTCATGTGCGCCTTCACAAACTCGGCAGCGGTCTCCTCGGCATTACCGCCGATTTCGCCGATCATGATCACCGCTTCCGTCTCCGGATCGCGGTTGAACAAGTCCAGCGCATCGATGAAATTCGTGCCGATAATCGGATCGCCGCCGATGCCAATCGCGGTCGACTGTCCAATGCCGCGCTGCGTAAGCTGGTGCACAGCTTCGTAAGTCAGCGTGCCCGAGCGCGAAACAATCCCGATCGACCCTTCCTTATGAATCGAAGCTGGCATGATGCCGATCTTGCATTTCCCAGGCGAGATGATTCCCGGGCAGTTCGGACCGATCAGCCGCGACTTCCGGTCCTGCAGGAATTCCCACGCCTTCACCATGTCGAGCGTCGGAATGCCTTCGGTGATGCAAACAATCAAGTCGATCTCGGCGTCCGCCGCTTCCATGATCGCGTCAGCCGCGAACGGCGGAGGCACAAAAATCACGGTGGCGTTGGCTCCCGTCTTCTCAGCCGCCTCGCGCACCGTGTTGAAAATCGGCCAGCCCTCGTGCGTCGTGCCGCCCTTGCCCGGGGTCACGCCGCCGACAATTTGCGTGCCATACGTCTGGCTGGCTTTGGCATGAAACGTGCCTTCACGGCCGGTAAGACCTTGTACAAGGACCCGCGTATTCTTATTGACTAAAATTGCCATAAATAAAAACTCCTCGCTTCTATACTGAGACCGTTCAGCGCCATTCCGTTACGCCCGCAGTGCCTCGGGCCGCCGCGACCACTTTGTCGGCCGCGTCTTTCATCGTGTCGGCCACGACGAAATTGAATCCCGAGTTCATCAGGATCTTCTTTCCCTCGTCGACGTTGGTTCCTTCCAGCCGCAATACGATCGGCAGCTTGATGTTCGTCTTCCGCGCCGCCTCGACCACACCCGTAGCCAGCGTGTCCACGCGCAGAATGCCGCCAAAAATATTGATCAGCACGGCCTTCACGTTCTTGTCGCTGAGCAGAATTTCGAATGCGTGCGCCACCTGTTCGGAACTCGCACCGCCGCCCACGTCAAGGAAGTTCGCCGGCATGCCGCCCGCGTACTTGATGATGTCCATGGTCGCCATCGCCAGCCCGGCGCCATTCACCATGCAGCCCACGCTGCCGTCGAGCTTGATGTAGTTCAGGCTATACTTCGACGCCTCGACTTCCAGCGGATCTTCTTCGGTGATGTCGCGCAACTCGCGCAGATCGGCGTGGCGGAACAGCGCGTTGTCATCGAAGTTGATCTTTGCGTCCAGCGCAAACAGCCGCCCATCCGTGGTCGTAATGAAAGGATTGATCTCAAGCAACGAAGCATCGGTGTCGAGAAATGCCTTATAAAGGCTCGACAAGAATCCCACCGCAGGGTTGATCTGCTTCGCATTCAGCCCAAGTTTGAAGGCAATCTTCCGTGCCTGAAACGCCTCCAGGCCCATGCCGGGATCGATGTGTTGCTTCAGAATCGCATCCGGATTCTCAGCTGCGACCTGCTCGATTTCCATCCCGCCCGCCGCCGAAGCCATAAATACCGGCTTCCCTTCGGCGCGGTCCACCAGAATGCCCAGATAGAGTTCCTTCTCAATGGGCAGCGTTTCTTCAATCAGCAACCGGCGCACGATGCGGCCCTCAGGCCCGGTCTGATGCGTAACCAACTTCATGCCCAGCATCTTCGACGCGAGTTCGCCGGCCTCGTTCACCGACTTCGCGATCTTCACACCGCCGCCCTTGCCGCGGCCTCCGGCATGAATCTGCGCCTTGACCACAACCCCGGTCGCGCCGGAGCTGAATAATTCTTTGGCAGCGGCTTCGGCCTCATCTTGCGATGCGGCCATTGCCCCACGCGGCACACTTACGCCGTACTTCTTAAGAATTGCTTTCGCCTGATACTCATGGATTTTCATAAGGACGACTCGTCAGTTAAGAATCGGAAGGATCCTGCTTGCGGCGACGCACTGCGGGCAGCAAACTTGTAATTCTATAGAAGGGCAGGGAACTAGGGCAAACTTGGGACGGCTTTTCTGATTGCCCGAGTTCCAAAGTGAAGCCCCTCGATCCCGCAATCCTGCGTCTTTTGCAGCCCGGGAACATCCAAGTTCGACAAGAAACCGCTTGTGTCCAAGAGATGTGCCCAAGATTGGAGGTCCGTTGAGACTAATCTCTCTGAATGTCGCGCTGCCGCGCCTCACGTTGTACAAGGGCACGACCATCAACACCGGCATCTTCAAACAACCGGTGTCGGGTGCGGTTCCATTGCGCGCGCTCAACCTCGACGGCGATCGCCAGGCGGATCTCGCGGTTCACGGCGGTCCCTTCAAGGCGGTGTACGCCTATCCCTCCGAGCACTACGAGTTCTGGCGACAGGAGTTGCCAGGAACGCCGCTCCCCTGGGGCATGTTTGGCGAGAATTTCACCACCGAAGGCTTGACAGAAAGTGAACTTCACATTGGAGATCGCATGCAAATCGGCAGTGCTGTGATCACGGTCCGCCAGCCGCGAATCCCCTGTTACAAACTGGCCGCGAAATTTCACCGGAATGACATCCTGGCGCGCTCTCTGCGCAGTGCCCGCAGCGGTTTTTATTTTTCCGTGGAGCGGGAAGGGACGGTGGCTGCCGGAGACTCGTTCGAGCTCCTTACCCGGGAGCTGAAAGCCATCTCCATCGCAGAGATGAACCGACTCTTTGTCGAAGAAAAATACAACCGTGACCTGTTGGACAAGGCAATAGCAACCCCAGCTCTGCCGGAAGACTGGCTGGATTACCTCAAGAAGCGTTTGGGGGGCATGGTGACGGTCGAAAACTAGCTTCGAAAAAAGTTGCTTCCGGTAACCATTTCTGCGGGCGCTTTTTGCGTGAGAAGTGGGGACTTCCAGCTCGCATGCCTTACAATTCTGCGAGCATGATCCTCGACGTCCTCCATCGCATCGCAAATCGCACTCAATCCCTCGATCGCGCCGAGGCGCGAGAAGTAATGTCCGAAGTGCTGACGGGCAATTGCTCCGACGCGCAGATCGCCGCACTGCTCATCGCGCTGCGTATGAAAGGCGAAACCGTCGAGGAGATCGTGGGCTTCGCCGAGGCGATCCGCGCCGCCGCCGCGCCCTTGCCGATTCGTGGTGCGGACGCTCTGGCTGTCAGCGGCACCGGCCGCGACGCCCTCGCCGAAGAATCTCTGGTCGACACCAGCGGCACCGGCGGCGACGCCAGCGGCACATTCAACATATCTACGGCGACGGCACTCGTGACCGCCGGAGCGGGCGTCCGCGTGGCCAAGCATGGCAATCGCAGCATCAGTTCCAAATGCGGCTCGGCCGACGTGGTGGAAGCCCTGGGCATCAACATCCAGCTTTCGCCCGAGCGCGCCGCGCAATGCCTGCGCGAAATCGGCATCTGTTTTCTGTATGCTCCGAACCTGCATCCAGCGATGAAGCAGGTGCAAGGCGTGCGTCGCGAACTGCGCATGCGCACCATGTTCAACCTGCTCGGGCCACTGACCAATCCCGCGCACGCGAACGGTCAGGTGGTGGGAGTGTATTCGCTCGACCTGGTCGAGAAGTTGGCCGAAGCGCTAAGCATGCTGGGCCTGCATCGCGCCCTTGTCGTCCATGGCCTCGACGGCCTCGACGAAATCACCATCACCGGAACCACGCGTGTGGCCGAGGCTCGCGAGGGTTCAGTGCGAACCTATGAAGTGGAACCCGAAGAGTTCGGGTTGACTCGCGCGGCACTGCACGAAATCGCCGGCGGCGACGCCACCGAGAACGCCGCGATCATTCGAGCGATTCTTGGAGGAGAGAAATCGCCGCGCCGTGATGTAGTGCTGCTCAATGCCGCGGCCGCGCTGGTAGCCGCTGGCAAAGCGGATCGCATCGGAGAAGCAATCCCACGGGCGGTCCGGTCAATCGACTCGGGAGCCGCCCGAGCGAAGCTTGAGGCGCTAGCGATCTTCACCTCTGCCCGTTCATAGGCCAAGATAGATAGTATTGTCATCCTGAGCGAAGCGAAGGACCGTCCGCTCCTCGGGATAGGTTTCATCGCACGTCCACCTTCTCCAGATACTGCGCCAACTGCACATTCCACGCCAAATCCTTCTTCATCAAATCCCGCAACTGCCCGGCAGCGTCCGGTTCGCCGTGAACCAGATAGGTAGTGGCCGGCCGATTGCGAAACGTACGCAGCCACTGCAGCAACTCCGGCGGATCGGCGTGATCGCTGAACTGCTCCAGTGCCGCGATCTGCGCGCGAATGGGAACGAAGTCCCCGAAGATCTTCACCTCGTCGGATTTGCTCTTGATCTGAAACCCGCGCGTCCCCGGCGCCTGAAAGCCGATGAAGAGAACCAGGTTCCGTGGATCGGGGAGCCGCTGCGCCAGGTGATGCAGAATGCGCCCGCCGGTTACCATTCCGCTTGACGAAATAATCACCGAGGGCATGACCGCCGCATTGATCTTCTTCGATTCCTCCGGAGTAGACGCAAACGTGAATCCAGGCCACTGTAACGGTGAGCCGTACTTCCGTATCATATCGCGCGTCTCGACGCTGTACTCTTCGTCGTGCTTCAGGAAAATCTCGACAGCCTTGATGGCCATGGGACTGTCGCAGAATACGGGCATCCGCTGCATCTGACCGGACTCCATCAGGTGCTTGAGCAGGAACACAAATTTCTGCGTACGTTCGATCGCAAATGCAGGCACGACAACGCTGCCGCCGCGCTCAGCCGTAGCCTTAATTAACCCCGCCAACTCAGGCATCGGGTCTTCTTTCGGATGCGTTCTGTTCCCATACGTCGACTCCATCACCACCAGGTCCGCAATCTCGCCCTCTTCTGGACCTGAGTGCACAACCTTTCCCGGTGCCACTTTGTGATCGCGCACGCGCCCAATGTCGCCAGTGAAAAGCAACCGGCGCGTCTGCCCATTTGCAGTGAGCGAAACCTCAGCCATGCATGAGCCCAGAATGTGCGCCGCGCGCACGAAACGGAACGACAGATCAGTCGAAACCCGAACATCCTCGCCCACGTGGACCGGCTTGAAATACTGCAGCGAGTTCCGCGCCTCATCAAACGTATAGAGCGGCAGCGCGGGATCGTGCTTCGACGTCTTGGTCTTGTTGTAGTAGCGGGCATCTTCTTCCTGCAGGTGTCCGGAGTCGGGAAGAATGATTCCGCACAAATCAATGGTTGGTGGCGTCGCGTAGATCGGCCCGCGGAATCCCTCTTTCACCAGGCGCGGAATCCACCCGCAGTGGTCGAGATGCGCGTGCGTCAGGATCATCGCATCGATCTCCTTGGCGGGAACCGGCGTATCGCGCCAATTGCGCTCGCGCCACTCCTTCGGCCCCTGAAAGAGGCCGCAATCGACGAGCACCTGATAGCCGTTTTTTCCCGACGGATCGCCGGTATTGATCAGGTGCTTCGAGCCGGTGACCGTGCCCGCGGCACCAAGAAACTGGATATAGGCCAAGAACCCTCCCCGAAACGCAACGACAAAACCTACCACAGAGACACGGAGACATAGAGGAAGAAAAACAAAAAGCCGCCCAAGAGCGCTAGCTTGACGGAATGAGCGAAGGCTTACTGTTTGCCTTTAGCCTTACTCTGTGGCTCTGTGGGGAAGTTTTACTTGTCCGTGGCTTCGATCTTGAACGAATTATTCGCTGTCTTGCTCTCAGGCACGCTGCCATCATTGACCACGATCTCCAGCGGATCCGTCGGAACCTCCACGCGAACCACCGCCTTAGCCTTTGCCCGGACCTCGAGTCGCTTCATGACCTCTCCGCCCTTGAATTTGACGATCACAGGGACCTCGGCTCCAGCCGCGCCCAGATTATCAACCGTGATCGTGACCATGAACGAGTCGGTAAGAGTCTTGCGGGGGAACGCGGACTCTACTTTGAAGTCAGGTAGGCCGCGGTCGCGGTACACCCAATCGTCGAAGAACCACTCCAGATCACGTTGCGTTTGAGCTGCGATCAGCCGCTGCATGTACGAAGGTTCTTTGTCCTGTTCAGGACGGTAGGCGGCGATTGCCTTCTTGAGCGCCGCTTCGCCGAGCATGTCGCGCAGCATCCACCAGACGTACATCGCCTTGCTGCGGTACAGTTCCTCGCTGGTTGTATTCACCAGCGATCGGTTCGCTTCGTCTTCGGATCTTGGCACAGTTGAAGTTGCCTGGATTTCGCCCAGCGCAAAACGGTGCAGTCCCATGTACTCAATCGCGGCCGGACGTCCCTTCTCGCGTTCGACATAGAGCGCCTGTGCGAAGTGTGCGAGGCCCTCCTCGATCCAAGGGCGGAAGGACGAGAACGCCGCGTGCGTGAGTTGATGGGCAGCAGCCAAACCAGCCTGTTTGGAATTGTCGCTGGAGATCGGCGTCAGCAACAGCGCTCCGCTCTCGAACGCAGCGGCCTGAGGGTCTGCGAGGTCGGCGGTTTGCGCTTTCTCGCGCGGCGCCCCGAACCAATCGGTGACCAGCGGCACGACTTTCTCTGTGGCCTCGGCATAGACCTCGGCCGAGGCGGCGTGACTGGTCAAGTTGTAAACTCGAATCGACGGCCGATCGACAGCTCCATAAGTACCCGCCACGAAGAGCGGCGCGAGCCAGCCCAGCGGTTGATACGTGCAGTCCGCGCTGGAAACAGACGAACGGCCTATCGCCTCATAAAGCACCTGGCACGATCCCTGATTGACCACCAGAATCTGAGGCCGCTCGCCGTCATCTCGCGAGACGCTGATGTGTAGGTGCATTTTGGACCTCGACTCTCGCGCCCTCCAGCGGCCCAGAACTTCAAACAAACTGTTGCCTTCCGATAAATTAGCCACTTCAGTCGCGATTGGATACCACGCGACGTTACCCACTCCGCGCACCGCCGTGAAACTGGGGCTAATCTCGTCCCAATCGGTGCTGCTTGCCGCCTCCGCAGGCGTGTCGATGCGGGTGAGTCGGGTGGCGTCGAGCGTGATGGTGCCTTCGTAGGCAATCTCCAGCTCGATTGTTCCCTGAGGCGCGACTGCTTGGGGCAAAGTTACGATGGCTTCCGAAAGCCCGCCGGTGTGGTCGATATCGGACGCGTAGGGCTGAGTGACGAACTGCACAGCTTTGTCGTCTGCCCTCACCGACCGCCAGTCGAGCGATGACGAGACTTGCAGCACCGCGATCTTCTGGGGAGCCTGCGTGTCGTTCCGCAGAGTGATTTTGCCACGGGCACCGAGGCGGTGTTGTTCTGGTTCGACCTGCACCTTCAGGTCGTAATTGGTGATGGTGAACGCCTCGCGGTCCAGGGCAAAACCATTCACAACAGAGGCACAGAGGACGCAGAGGAAACCTAGTAGCTTGTACATGGACTGCATTTGGAAGAGCTTCATTTTGCTGCCGATGGAGTTTGCTTGGCGCGACGCTGCCTCACGATTTCAAACAGAACGACCGCCGCGGCCACCGACACATTCAACGACGGTACTTTGCCCAGCATCGGGATCGAAACTAGAAAGTCGCACTTGCGCTTCACCAGGTCGTGCAGTCCTTTGCCTTCTCCGCCCAAAACCAGCGCGCAGTCCATGTTGTAGTCCATTTCGTAGTAGGACTGTTTGCCGCGCTCGTCGAGTCCAACCGTCCACACGTTGTGCTCTTTCAGGTCCTCGATGGATCGCGCGATGTTCGTAACTTTGGCGATGGGCATGTGCTCGCTGGCGCCCGCCGAAACTTTTGTCACGGTGCCAGTCACGCTGGCAGATCGCCGTTCCGGAATTACGATGCCGTTCGCTCCGGCAGCGTCGGCCGTGCGGAGGATCGCTCCCAGATTGTGAGGATCCTCCACGCCATCGAGCACGACCAGCAGCGAATATTCCGCGCGTTTGGCGGCGATGACGTCTTCGAGGTCGTTATATTGCTTGGCCGAGGTGACGGCGACCACGCCTTGATGCGCGGCATTGCCGGCCAGTTTGTCGAGTTCGGTGCGCTCCAGGAAGCGCACGTTTACGCCGAGCCTCCGGCAATCTTCGATCAGGCGCTGTAGGCGAATGTCGTGGCGTTCCTTCGCCATTCCGATCCACTCAAAAGCCCGCCCACGTGCCTTGAGCGCTTCGGTCACGGAGTTGATGCCATAGATGTAGTGCATGAGTATTCAGTGTACCGAAAGTGTGGAAGAGCGGCCTACCTCGGAGATCGTGCTTGGTGTTTTGTGCGGCGTTCTCCGGAATGGTGTTGTGGAAGGTTGTGTGGGAAGGTGTAGTGGAAGGGCACGGCTTTAGCCGTGCCGTTAGGGCATCAAGAAGATCGGGCTTTAGCCCCTGAGGGCCAGCACAATGTCGCTCGGTTCGGGCCGTTCGGTGTAGTCCACGTTCGCCGACGAGTAGAGAACTGTGCCATCGCGATCTAGAATGTAAGTCGCCGGAATCGGCAACTCCCAACTTTCGTCGCCATTGGTGAAGGGCAGATTGACGAATGCGCGCCGGTAAACCGCCTCCTGCAGCGACGGCACGCGGTAGGTCAATCCAAACTGCCGCGCGACTTTGTTCCCGGCGTCGGAGAGCAGAGGAAAGCGCAGCTTGTGCTGATCGTGCATGAAGAACGACTGCTTCACCGTCTGCGGTGAGACGGCGATGAGCGAAGCTCCTGCCCGCTCGATCTGCGGGAGGATGAGGTTCATCGCTTCCATCTGCCCAACACAAAATGGGCACCATCGTCCACGGATGAAGCAGAGAACGAGTCGTCCCTTGGCGAGCAAGTCGGCGGACGAGACCGTTTTGCCATCATGGTCAAGAAGTTCGAATGCGGGCGCCTTCGCGCCGACTCGCACGGTGTTTGCGGAGAGATGCCGAGACTTCAGTTGCATGACAACCTGCGCATGAATGGCCTGCGTCTCCGGCGGAACGTATTTCGCGATCAGTTCTTTGCGCTCGGCAAAGATCTCGCGCAGCGGGCGAGTGTCAGTGCCAGGACTCGATTCTTCCAGAGAGCGCCATTTCATACTTTATTGTTCTCGTGGTTCTTGCTAGGCGCTTCCCGGGACGTTCATGCTGGCGATTGCGGTCAGTTCCTTTTGAAGCTGCCCAGTCTTGAAGAAGTTGATAAACGCAAATTGCCCAATCATCAATCGGACGACTGCCAAGAACAGTCGTCCATCGTTATGCTCGACGCGATTACACGCCCAAGGCCGTGTAAGCGAAACAACTCCGCACTGAGCAGGTTGTTGCTCGGAATGACCACTTCACTGGCACCTTTGACATGAAGCCCAGACTGGTCAATCCAAGTCATACCTCGTGAGACCCTTGTCTTAAGGGACAGTTCGTCTCCCTGATAAAAAAAGATCTTATATCTCACCGAATCTTCCGTCGACGCATAATTGGTAACCGAGGGCGGCAACTGTTCCGCTACATCCCCGGCAGCTTCATGCCTGCCAGCCGCCGGGCGAAACTCGGTTTGCCCATCTGCTTGAACATCTTTTTCATCTGGGCGTACTGGCGAAGCAAATTATTCACTTCCTGCACGGTGGTTCCGGAGCCGCGGGCGATGCGTTTGCGGCGGTTGCCGTTGATCACTTCGTGATGGTTGCGCTCGTGCGCGGTCATTGAGTTGATAATGGCCTCGACGCGGTTGATCTGCTTCTCGTCGACGTTGTCGGCGGCTTTCTGCAGGCCCGAGAATGGACCGATCGACGGCAGCATTCCCATCAGGCTCTTCATCGATCCCATCTTCTTGACTTGGCGCAACTGGTCGCGAAAGTCTTCCAGCGAGAAGCCATCTCCGGTGAGGGCTTTCGTGGCCATCTCCTGCGCCTTCTTCTTGTCGATCTGCGATTCGGCGCGCTCGATCAGCGAGAGAATGTCGCCCATGCCGAGAATGCGCGAGACGATGCGGTCGGGATGGAACGGCTCCAGCGCGTCGTACTTTTCACCAACGCCGATGAACTTGATGGGCTGGCCTGTCACCTGGCGGATCGACAGCGCTGCGCCACCGCGAGCGTCACCATCCATCTTTGTTAATACAACTCCGGTCAGCGAAAGCTTCTTGTGGAACTCTTCGGCCGAGCGCACCGCGTCTTGTCCGGTCATGGCGTCAGCGACGAACAGGATCTCCGACGGATTCAGCAGCTTCTTCAGCGACTGCATCTCGTCCATCAGCTGGTCGTCTATGTGCAAGCGGCCCGCGGTGTCGACGATCAGCACGTCGCAGCCGGAGACGATGGCCTCGCGGCGCGCCTCTTTCACCAGGCGCTCGACGGTCGCGGTGTTGGCCTCGCCAACCTGGCCTTCGTAGATGTGACTCTTCACCGCCTGCGCGACCACTTTCAACTGCTCGCGCGCCGCAGGTCGATAAACGTCGACCGAGACCAGCAGAGGACGGTGTCCTCCAATCTTGAACCAGTTTGCGAGCTTGCCCGACGTGGTGGTTTTGCCGGAACCTTGCAGTCCGGCCATGAGCACGACTGTGGGCGGCTGAGAGGCGAACTTTACGCGCGCGGTGTCTTTGCCGAGGACCTCGACGAGTTCGTCGCGCAGAATCTTGATGACCTGTTCGCCGGGCGAGAGCGCGGTCATCACTTCCTGGCCAACAGCCTTGGCGCGGATCTGGTCGATGAGCTGCTTCACGACCTTGAAGTTGACGTCGGCTTCGAGCAGAGCGAGGCGGATTTCGCGTAACGCCTCGTCAATGTTCTCCTCGGTGAGCTTGGCTTGCCCCCGGAGGGTCTTAAACGCGCGCTGGAGTTTTTCCTGTAAGTTCTCAAACATACGATGTTGCTATTTTATCAGCAGCAGTCAGTGCGCTCCTCGTACCGTGTCATCCTGAGCGAAATTGGCGTCCGCAGCAAGCGGACGCCAATGCAGTCGAAGGACCTCGTGCTCGCTGGCAGAGTCAACGGCTTGTCTGGGGGCGTTGCAACGATTGCGGGGAGCTCAAGAGGAGACGCGCTGGGCAAGCTCCCTTCTGCATCTGTGCTGCCGTCGAGTAGCGCGGGGTCCTTCGATTCCGTGGCCGCTTCGCGCAACGGCCACTCCGCTCAGGAAGACAATGCTTACGAGAATACTTCCTTTGCGGCGATCACCGTATTGCAGTGGATGGTCACGGTGTCTTCGATATCCTGCGCATAGCCGCCGGCGTAGGTCACCATCACGGGGATATCGCGGGCGCGGGCCACGCGGAAGACAAGTTCGTCACGCTTCTTCAGTCCATTGATCGTTAAGCCGAGGCCGCCGAGCTGATCTTCTTTGTACGGGTCGGCGCCCGCAACGTAACACAGCATATCTGGTTCGAACTGGCGCAGGCCGGAGCTAAGCGCGTTGTCGAGCCATGCGAGGTAGTCGTCATCGCCCGTGCCGTCGGGCAGGTCCACATCGATCGAGGACGGCGGCTTATAGAGCGGATAGTTGTTGTGCTGATGCAACGAAATAGTGAAGACCTCGCCGGCGTGCGCGCCGCGCATCTTTCCTCCGCGGGGCGCGTTGGCCGGCTGCTCCACGGTCGACGCCGAGGACGACGGCAGCAGCGCGCTGGCGGTGCGCGTTCCGGCGAAGATCGCGGCGGTGCCGTTGCCCTGGTGCACGTCGCAATCGAGCGTCATGGCGGTGCGGATCTTGTCGTCACGCTGCATCCGGCGGATCGCTACCGCGACATCGTGGATCATGCAGAATCCCTCGCCATGATCGGGGAAGGCGTGGTGAAATCCGCCGCCGATGCTGATGCAGACTTTGTCGGTCAGGCACTGACGCGCCGCCAGGATCGATCCGCCGGCCGCCAGCCAGAACGCTTCCGCCAACTCGCGCGAATAGGGGATTTCCATTTCCATCTCTTCGCGGGGACTGAGCGTGCCGGTTTTGAGCTTCTGGACGTATTCGGGTTTGTGGACCAGCAGAAGGTCCTGGTCGCTGGCGGGCTGGGGCTCGAGGAAGTCGGTGGCGTCGGCTACGCCGCTGGAAATGAGGCGGTCGTGGATGCGTCGGTATTTTTCAGCGGGGAATACATGGTCGCCGATCGGCAGGTAATAGGCGTCGCTGTAGACGAGCTTGAAGGGGAGCATGGTAACCATCGATCATAACTCTAGGACTGTCATCCTGAGGCGCGCGCTTCTTGCGTGCCGAAAGATCTATGGAAACTCGCGAGCGGCGAGGCACTGGACGCAGGTTGAGAGGTCCTTCGCTCCACCCAGGATGACACGGCGCTCGGCTAGCGTTTTTTCAGTGGAGGCACAGACGCGACCATTGGTCTGCGAACTGGGACGATCGCGCCCTTCGACGGATCAGCGGCGGCGTTGGCTCGAGTCAGCACTTCCTGCTGGATGTATTGCACAAACTCCTGGATCTGGCGCTGCATTTCTTCCATACGTTCGCGCATTTGCAGAATGATGGCCATCCCGCTGATGTTTACGCCGAGGTCGCGCGCCAGCGACAGGATGAACTCCAGGCGTTGCAAATCTTCGTCGGTGTAGAGGCGGGTGTTGCCTTCGGTGCGCGACGGCTTGAGCAGGCCTTCGCGCTCGTAGAGGCGAAGCGTTTGAGGATGAATACCATACATCTCGGCGACCGCCGAGATCATGTAAGCGCCCTTCGACTTGCGTTTGGTCACAGGTTTCTCTCGATTGATTCTAGAGCACGAATACTTTTCCTCCTAATTTTCGCGGCGCAGAATGCCGCCAAACCCAATCAGTATCCGCGCATCCAAGCTGCATACCAAATCTCGGAGGCTATTATGGACGAAAACAATGCCATCAGTGTGGTTGAAAATCTTATTGAAACCAACAAAGACGGCCAAAAGGGTTATCAGGATGCGGCGCAGCACGTGAAGCGGTCAGACCTGAAGACCTATTTCAACGAACAGAGCCTGGAGCGGGCGCGCTTTGCCGGCGAACTAGACGCGGAACTTGCACGGCTGGGAAAACCGGACAAGAAAGTCTCTGGATCGGCATCGGCGGCGATGCATCGCGCTTGGATCGATACCAAGGTCGCTCTCGGCGGCGGTGACAAGACGATTCTGGAGTCGGTGGAAAAAGGCGAGGACGATGCAAAGGACACCTACAACAAGGCCCTGACCGGATCGTTGCCAGGCAATCTCATGGAAATTGTCCGTCGTCAGTCCGCCAGCGTTCAGCGCGCGCATGACAAGGTGAAGATGCTGCGCGACTCGGCGAAGGCTGCCGCCTAGATCTAAGATTTTGTGGGGACAGCCGCCCCGGCTGTCCGTCGAGCATAGCTCGACGCTTTCCTCTGCCACCCTCGCCGGGCTTCGCCCGGCGGACAGCCGAAGGCGGCTGTCCCCGCATAGATCCCAAAAGGGAAAAAGGACCGGGAAGTTCCGGTCCTCTTCTTCTTTCGAACATCCGATTCGATCAGGCTGCCGGTTGCGGTTTGCTTTCAGCTCGCGCCGTCCATCCGGACGGCTTCAGGGCGTGATTGATGAAGTAGACGACGAAGCCCGCCGCGATCAGGATCATCCCGAAAGCGAATGAACTCATATTCCAGATTTGTTCATGCTCGCTGCGGACGACTGAAAAGCCGAGCAACAGCATAGGCGGAATGCCGATGGCGATGGCGCCAAACAAGCCTCCGGGCACGCGGAACGGACGCTTCAGTTCCGGCTCGCGGAAGCGGAGGACCGCCAGCGCCACGAATTCCAGGAACAGGCTGGCGCCATAGAGAAGGATGTCGAGCGTGACCAGTCGGGCGAAGCCAAGACCGAGACACATCGCCCATCCTGCGGCGAGCGCAAGAATCGCCACCCATGGAGCCCGCGACTTTTTCTGCAGCTTGCCGAAGACTCCGGGCAGCATGCCATCCTGCGCCATGGCCAAGGGCAGGCGCGAATAGCTCATGACCAAAGCGTTGAACATGCCAAAGGCGCTCATGAGCCCGCCGAGCACGACGCCGATGCGCAACAGTGGGCCGCCTACCAGCGCGGCAATGTCAGCCCACGATCCGGTCTCCCAAGCTGTGGGCTTCAGGCCGGTCATCCACATGGCGGCGAAGGGCAGAATATAGCTGACGGCGACGATGCAGACCGCGACCAGCATCGCTCGCGGGTAAGTCCGCTGCGGACGCTCGACTTCCGTGGCGATGGTCGAGGCGTTGTCCCATCCCATGTAGTTCCACATGCAGATGAGCAGGCCGCCGAGAATGTCGACGGTTGACGTGGTGGGCTTGGTGACGGCGTTGGCTAGGGCACCAAGCTTGAAGGGAGCCAGCACCACAATCGCCACGAACGGAGCCGACAAGGCGAGGAACAACCAGAGGGAAGTGAGCGAAACTACCTTCACGCCGGCGATGTTGAGCAGGGCGCAGGCGACCACAACGGCGAGAGCAACCCACCATCCGCGATTGCCTTCCTGAAACCACGGAAACATGCGGGTCAGGTAGGCGACGAACAGGGTGGGATAGATCGCCATGTCGAAGATGGAGGCGACGAGCGAGAGCCAGGCTTCCTGAAATCCCCAGAAGTTGCCCATGGCGCGGCGCACCCAGGCATAGTAGCCGCCTTCGAAAGGTAGCGCGCTCGACAACTCGCCGATCATGAAGGCTGTAGGCAGGCTCCAGAGCAGCGGGGTGAGCAGCAGAATCAGGATCGCGCGTCCGTAGCCGGCGCCGTGCACGATGTCTTCGGTGCCATAGGTTCCGCCCGACACCATAAAGAAGGTGGCGGCGACCAGGGGCCAAAGCGTGAGGCGGACGAATTTTTTGGGATTGCGGCCGGGGACGGTGGAGAGCGACTGGGGATTATCGAGTTGTCGACGCGGAGCGCTAGCTGTTGCCAATTTCTATGTGTTCCTCCTCAAGCGACTCACTCTCACCACCGCGTCTCCCTTGAGTCTTCCGATGAAGACATTTCGTTCGCGGCTCCCGGGTTTGATGCGATTCCCGGGCATTTCGGCGAAGTTAGTTCGCATTTGTGAGATTACGGGAAATTTCCACAGATGCAACATTTTTTTGGGAATTATTGAAAAAATTTGTAAACGACCGTGGCGGTACAAAGGTAATGCCTCTGGCGAAGACTTCAGAGGTTCAGCTTTAAAGTCGCGTTCTGTTGAGCGAACCCCTTGCCGAGCGCGAAAACAGTGATTATCATGCGCGTCAGTTGGAGGGGTTCTATGAAACTACCGTTTCTCGCTGTAGCTTTTTCTCTGGTTGCATTCGTTGCGATGCAGCCGTTGCAGGCGCAAAACGCCTTCACGCCCGATCAGGTGAAGTGGGGGCCGGCTCCGCCGTTTGTGCCGTCGGGAGCGCAAATCGCAGTGCTTGAGGGCGATCCGACGGCCGCGACCGGCGACTTCACGATTCGCCTCAAAATGCCGGATGGGTACAAGATCGCTCCGCACACGCATCCGCACCGAGAGAACGTGACCGTGTTGTCGGGAACGCTGAAGGTGGGAATGGGGGACACGTTCGAAGCCAGCAAGATGATGGGCTTTGGGGCGGGGAGCTTCGCTTACCTCGATCCGAGCATGCACCACTATGCCGCGGCGTCGGGCGAGACTGTCATCCAGGTCCACGGCATGTCGCCCCTGCAATTCCTCTACATCAATCCGGCGGATGATCCCAGCAAGAAGAAGTGACGGGTCTCGCCGCGCTGTCATCCTGAGCGGCGGCGAAGCCGGCGCGAGGGACCCTACGTCAGCTTGAGCCCGTGATGCAATGGAGGGGAACGGTTAAGGGTGTTACAGCCTCGATCGACCTAGTAACCCCATCGGCTCGGCCCAAGTCGTAAGGTCCCTCACCCGGGCGAGCGCAGGTCTCAGGATGACAACGACAATAAGGATTACACCTTGCTCCACAACTCTTCCCGTGGGTCTTCAGGATTCAGCTTAGCCAACTCCCGCAGCAACTCTTTGGTGCGCTCGTCGCGAGGCATCGAGACTGTGATCGTGATCTCGACGATTTCGTCCCCGCGCACGCCTTCTTTGGTAGCCGAGGGCACGCCCTTTTCGCGCAGGCGCAGCTTTTGGCCGGACTGCGTTCCGGGCGGAATCTTCAACAGGGCGCGTCCGTCGATTGTGGGAACTTCGACCTTGGCTCCCAAGGCAGCTTCGGTGGCGCTGACCGGCACGGTCAGGTAGATGTCGTCGCCGTCGCGGCGAAAGATTGGATGCGGCTCGGTTCGGATGATGGCGTAGAGATCGCCCGTCGCGCCGCCGTGCGCCCCGGCGTTGCCTTTGCCGGGAAGGCGAATGCGCTGGCCGTCGCGCGTGCCGGCCTTGATGCGCACTTCGAGCGGTTCGGTCTTCATGACCGTGCCTTCGCCATGGCACGTAGGGCAGATCGTCAGATTCTTACCGGTACCGTGGCAGCGCGGACACTGCACGTTAAACTTCATGCGGCCGCCGGTCTGTGTGATCTGGCCGGTCCCATTGCACTCCGGACATTTGCCCGGAGCTTCGAGCGATCCTTGGCCGTGGCAGGTCGCGCAGACGTCGTGGCGCGAAATGTTCAGGCGCATGACGCCGCCGCGGATCGCTGTCCAGAAGGGAACATTAACCTGATATTCGAGGTCAGTTCCGGGTTCGGGGCCCTCCTCAGCCTGAGTTGCTCCATGACCACCGCCGAAGATCGAACCAAATATGTCGCGGAAACTTCCGCCACCACCCCCCCCGCCGGACTTTCGGCCGCGGCTGGCGCTGTCGACGAGGTCGGAGAAATCAAAGCCACCGAAATCGAAGGGAACGCCCTGGCCGCCGTCCTGCGCGCTGCCGGAGGAGCCGCCGGGAAATCCTTCGCCACCGGCCGATCCGCCGCCTGCACGGGCGTAGGCCTCCGCGGTCGCCGGGTCGATGTTGTCGGAGTAGAAGCCGACCTGATCGTAGATCTTGCGTTTCTTGGGATCGCTGAGGACGTCGTTGGCCTCGGATAGAGACTTGAACTTCTCCTCGGCCGACTTGTCCCCGGGATTGACGTCGGGATGGTACTTGCGCGCCAGCTTGCGGAACGCCTTGCGGATATCGTCCGCCGAAGCGCTCTTCTTTACGCCGAGTATCTCGTAGTAGTCCTTCTTCGGGGTATTGGCCATTGCACAGGTCTGGGATCGGCTTGCGGCCGATCCCAGTCTAATTCAGAATCTTGCGTCGATCTCGATCATCCACCACGACTTTCACCTCTTCGTCGAAGTCATCTCCGTCCACATAGACCGGGACGCGCCGGGTGCCCGTGGCACCTTCCACAAAAACGAGCCAGCGCTGTTCGTCCTCGGCGAGGCTTAGAAAATACGTTTCCCCATTGACTTGAAAATCCACTTCGAACCCCCTCCTAAAATGCTGGCCACGGATTACACGAATTTTCACGGTATTGATCCGTGACGATCCGCGAGAATCCGTGGCCAATTCTCTCGTCGTTACTTCTTGTCTTCCACGTCCACGTACTCGGCGTCGATCACGCCTTCGTCTTTCTTCGCCTGACCGTTGCCGCTGGCGTCGCCGCCCGCGGGCGCGCCCGGCGTTGGACCACCCGGTGCCGCTCCCGCCGCCGGTTGAGCCGCCTTATACATCTGTTCGGCCAGCTTGTGCGACGCCTGAGTCAGCTTCTCGCGCGCCTTGTCCATGGTCGCCTTGTCGTTCGACTCCAGCGCCTTCTTGGCGTCGGCCACGGCGTTCTCAACATCTCCGCGCTCCGAGCCGGAGATCTTGTCGCCCTGCTCGCGCAGCATCTTCTCGATGTTGTAGACCATCGAGTCGAGCTGGTTCTTGGCTTCGATCGAATCGCGCTGCGCCTTGTCTTCGGCTGCGTGCGCGTCGGCTTCCTTCGCCATGCGCTCGACCTCTTCCTTCGACAATCCAGAAGACGACGTGATCGTGATCTTCTGGTCCTTTTGCGTGGCCGTATCTTTCGCGGTCACGTTCAGGATACCGTTGGCGTCGATGTCGAACGTCACTTCAATCTGCGGAACACCACGCGGAGCCGGTGGAATCCCGGTCAAGTGGAACTTGCCGAGAGTCCGGTTCTGTGCCGCCATGGGCCGTTCACCCTGCAGCACGTGGACCTCAACCGAGGTCTGGCTGTCGGCCGCGGTCGAGAACGTTTCCGTCTTCTTCGTTGGAATCGTCGTGTTGCGCGGGATCATCGGCGTCGCCACGCCGCCCAGCGTTTCAATCGCCAGCGACAGCGGAGTCACGTCGAGCAGCAGCAGGTCCTTCACTTCGCCGCCCAAGACGCCACCCTGAATCGCAGCGCCGATCGCGACGACTTCGTCGGGATTCACGCCCTTGTGGCCTTCCTTGCCGAACAGTTCTTTCACCAGCGCCTGGATACGTGGCATGCGGGTCTGCCCGCCGACCAGCACAACTTCGTTGATCTTGCTGGTCTCGACACCCGCGTCCTTCAAGCACTGCTTGCATGGACCAACAGAGCGCTGGATGATGTCTTCCACCATTCCTTCGAGCTTGGCGCGGGTCAGCTTCTGCACCAGGTGCTTGGGACCGCTGGCATCGGCCGTAATAAACGGCAGATTGATTTCGGTCTCCATGGTGGTGGAGAGTTCGATCTTCGCCCGCTCAGCCGCGTCGCGCAGACGCTGCAGGGCCATCTCATTGCCCTTGCCGCGCAGATCGAGGCCTTCGTTCTTCTTGAATTCGTCAATGAGCCAGTCGACGATGCGCTGGTCGAGGTTGTCACCGCCCAGGTGCGTGTCGCCGTTGGTGGCCTTCACTTCGATAACGCCTTCGCCAACTTCCAGCACGGAAATGTCGAACGTTCCGCCGCCGAAGTCGTATACGGCGATCATCTCGTCCTTGGTCTTGTCGAGGCCGTAAGCGAGCGCTGCCGCCGTCGGCTCGTTGATGATGCGCTTCACTTCGAGGCCGGCAATCTGTCCGGCGTCTTTGGTCGCCTGCCGCTGTGCGTCGTTGAAATACGCTGGCACGGTGATGACCGCCTCGGTCACTTTCTCGCCGAGATAGTCTTCCGCTGCCTTCTTCAGTTTCTGAAGAATCAGCGCGGAGATCTGGGGCGGGGTATATTCCTTACCCTGCGCCAGCACGGCCACGTGGTCGCCCTGGCGGATGACCTTGTAGGGCACCATCTTGATCTCTTCAGTGACCTCGTCGTAGCGGCGTCCCATAAACCGCTTGATGGAATAAACGGTGTTCTCGGGGTTGGTGATAGCCTGCCGCTTGGCGACTTGGCCGACCAACCGCTCGCCGGTCTTGGTAAAGCCGACCACGGAAGGCGTAGTGCGCCCTCCTTCTTCATTGGCGATCACTTTAGGCTCGCCGCCTTCCATAACCGCCACGCAGGAATTGGTAGTCCCCAGGTCAATTCCGATAATCTTTCCCATACAATGCTCCTCCTAAACTCGATAAGTTCTTTAAAATCAATGCCAATATGATTGCGTCAAGGCCCATGCTAAGACCTGAGTGAATCGTTGTCAAGGTTTAGATGCGTAGGGAATACAAGAGGATGCGAGGGAATTTTCAGGGCTAGAGGCTAGGAAAATCTGGGGGCAAAAGGGGCTCCCACACAAAGGCGGCTCGCTTACCGCTGCAACTCCGGAATGATCCACCCCAAGAACTCGCGAGCATTCACGACAACTGTCTGCCGCCATTGTTCGGGAAAGTGTCGCTTGTTCCCTGTGACTAGGAAGTCGGCTCTCGCCGCTTCGGCACATTCCAGGAAGCGGTTGTCCGTCGGATCGTGAGCCATGGCCAGGACGCGGTGCGGAGTTACCGAATGGGCCGCTTTGCGCAACAGCCGTAGTGACCGGCTCACGTCAGACGGGCTCAGGCGAAACTTAGCCCGCCGCAACACTCCCTCATACTCTGCGAGAATGCCCTCGCGGAGACCGCGAGCTTGATCTTTCCTGCGAGCGCCAGGTCAAGCACGTGCCTCTCGTATCCCTCGGAGTTCAAATGGGCGGACACTACCACATTTGTGTCCAACACGACTCGAATCGTCCTCATGAAACTTAGAGCGAACGCTCTTTGCGGTAGGCGCGGATCTCCCGGTTGATGTCGCGCAGAGAAGGCCGGTCCGTGCCCTTTTTCCGGGCGGACGCGCGAATGGCGGTGAGAATCTCTTTCTCTGGGGCGATGTTCTTGAGGAAATCCCGAACGCCCATGATAACCACTTGTGGCTCACCGCCCCGGTCGACGACAAAGCGAGTGTTATCCCTTCGAGCGCGCCGCATGATCTGACCAAACTGCGTCCGCGCCGCGAGGGCCGAAATAGTCTTTGGAGCCGTATTGGGTAGAGTGGCCATGAACTAATTAATCAGTTCCGATCAAATACGAGAGCTGGTTTTACCTAGTACCTAACTGGCTCTCTTGGAAACCCCCGGCCTAGTGTGAGATCGGCCCGTTCTTCCGCTGGTCGTTCACGGTGTACCCCGGCGGCAGCTGGAACAATTGCGCATCTGGATCGCCCGTTGAAATCTCGGTGATCGTGAAGGTCTGTTTTCCGAAATATGGGCTGGAGCGGATCGACAGCAGGTTGAGGCCCAGCTGTTGCGAATGCCAGTATTCGCTGAGGCTGTTGAGCGGCTGGTCGTTGCCCAGGACGCCCACATTCGTGATCGTGGTTTCGCGAACTCCCTCAGTCTCGATCCCAAGAATATTCTGTGTTCCAAGGTCCTCCCAGACTTCGCGGCCCTCACCGTTCTCTAGCGAATGAGTGGACCCGCTGCGCAGCTTCGCAGCCGAAAGATCCGATTCCGGATTGTAGACCAGCAGATCGCAGATATGTCTTTGCGGGCTGCAGTTGTAGAGCGTGTGCTGCTTGGGATCGGCGATCTGAATCCAGTTCATGGTCGACTTCACGTTCGAGCCCTTGGGCACCAGATACCAGCGCTCCTCGTAAATGTGCCCATCTGAGTTGCGCGCAATGTGACGCTGGTTGACGAAGGTCATGGTCCCGCCGTCGGCTGCGTATTTCACGGACTCAGTCGCCAGGGTCGCGAAAAATGGTGCATGCGGGATGGGCGGAATTACGATGCTCTCAAGCACTTCGCGGACTCCGCCATCCTGGGCAGGCTGAGGGTGGCGCGGGGTTGGCGGCACTTCCGACCGCTGGACCTGCTGCGGTGGAGGTTCTTGCGTCTGTGCGGCGCAAACTAAACTGCTCAAACCGAGAATCCCCGCGAGCAACGTTCGCATAGGAAACCCTCCCAGTTGGAAGAATGCTATGTCGGCCGGTGGCCACGCGTCAACGCTAATGCGAAGCTCCTACTCCGGCTCGACGACCCACAACGGCTCCCCGCCCAGTGAGTGGTAGAAACCCCATCCCGCCAGTGCCACCACGCTGAGTAAGGCCAGAGAAGCCGTGGTCATGTACCACGCCGAGAAATCGGCGGTGAAGGGAACGCTGCCGAGCATGTCGACGGTGAAGGCTGCTACCGCCAGCGGAACCAGGCCGAAGCGTAGGACGATCAACGCTAGAATGCCCCAGACGAGGACAATGACTGGGATATCCACGGAAAGGTGAGTGCTCTGCAATCCGCGCATCACGAGAAAGACCGCGACGAACAACACCGCCGCAATCCAGTCGGAGCGCACCGCCTTCAATCCCACCTGCCGGAAGAGGAACTCCACCAGCACCTTCAGCCCCAGCAGCAGGAAGAAGAATTGCATCGTCCCGAAAATCGAGGACGGAATCTGCACAAGCCACTGGCCCAGGGCCTGGCGTCCTCCCATCAGGTAGTCCAAACCGCCGAGCTGGGGCGCCGCGCCCATGCGCGCCAGCGGGATATTGCTCAGCTGAAAGATTACAAGCCAGAGGATGCCGAAGGCGACGCCAAATAGGATGTCGCGTCCCACCACCGGATCGCGCAGTTGACCGGAGATCAGGCGGCTCCAGGAAATGATGGCTTGCGGCCAGTTGCGGCGAATCCAGGGCTCGATCGCAAGGTACAGCATCCACATGGCGCCGCCCCACAAGAGCGCGGCGGAAATCGTCAGGATCAGGTACCCGAACGTTTGGAAGCCAGCGACAAAGTGCGAACGGCATAACCAGAGCCCGATCTCCATTACAAACATGACGACTGCCAGGCGGAACGCGCCCTCACGATCACCCCGGCCATGGCGATAATTGCGGCGGGCCAGCAGCGCGCCCGCGGCCAGGACGGCGGTCAGCAGAAACACACTGATCATCTGGCTCGCCCGATTTTTCTTTTCTTCGGCGGAATGATCCGTAACCATCCGCCAAGGCTTGTTCCAGTCGCCGATCATCGCGAAAAACACAGGTTTTCCGTGCCAGGCGGCGGCTTCGACTCGCAGCGCCCTCGTCGTGCCCGGCCAGACTCCCGTCCAGGCGGCGCGCGTATCAGCCATTCCCAGCGAAGTCCACTCGGGCTGAACGGATTGCAGCTTGGAGGCATCCACTTGCGCCGCAGAAAATAAAGGACCCCAATCTGGCGGTGCTGTGGGCGCTGCGGTTGCATCTTTCTGTGGCGGAATCACCTGCAGATAAATTAGCCTGCCCGTGGCATCGAGCTTCGCATTGACCATGCCGGAGAGCGTGGTGGGCGGGTCATCCTGACTGACAATTCCGGGAGTCAGATAGCTGTCACGGTAACCGTCAGGATCCAGCACGTCCGGACTTTGCCGGTACCAGAACTGCAGCATGGTCGGGCGAGCCGCAAGCACCCCATCCCAGTTCGCAGGCGTCTTGCTCTCTTTCTCCACGGAGTCACGGAAATTCGTGTCGTACTCGAATCCAAAAGCGCTGTCGGCGGGCTTTTCCGGGTAGCCGATTTGCGCCAAGATCTCTCGCGCTTTGTGTGCCAGCACTTCGGGCGTCTGTTCCAGATGCATCTTCTCGACAGCGCTGTAGCGGATGGTGAGGTAAATTCCGACCGCCAATCCCAGGACCACGAACAGGAGGCATGCGACTGCGGTGCGCGGCCGCAGGCCCGTGGTCTCGCCGGAGGCTGCCACCAGTTGGGGCGAGGGCGTTTCTCCCGCAGCCAGTGCCGCGGCCAGGGGATCGCCGCCCGGCAGCGCCGCTGCTACGGCTAATGCCGTGGCTGGGCGACTGGACGGATCCGTCTCCAGGCAGCGCAGAATCACTTTCTCGACGATGGGATCAAGGTCCTTTACCACCGAGGAGGGACGGCTTGGCGTGCGGTCAGCTCCCGCGTGCAGCAGTTTCGCCGCCGATTCCGCGAACGCCCGCTTGCCGGTGAAGACTTCGTAGAGCACCAGCCCGAGCGCGTAGATGTCGCTGCGCATCGTGACTTCTTTCCCGGAGAGCTGCTCGGGCGACATATAGGCAGGAGTCCCGCTGCGCACTTCCGGACCCCGAATGTCGTCGGCGACTCCCGCAAGACCGAAGTCAGTGATCACGACCTGTCCCCGCCCATCGAGCATGATGTTGGCGGGTTTCAGGTCGCGGTGCAGAACGCCCTTGGCATGAGCCGCTGCCAGCCCGGCACAGAGATGGCGTGCGATGTCGAGCGCCTTGTCGGGTGGAAGACGTCCAATACGCCGCAGCAGCGAAGCGAGGTCTTCGCCATCGACGTACTCCATGGTAAAGAACGTCTGGCCGTCGACGTCTCCCACGTCGTACACGCGGCACACGTTGGGATGGGAGACTCGCCGCGCCATCCGCACTTCGTTGCGAAAGCGTTCGAGCAAGCCTTCGTCACGGGCGGCTTCGTCGGGCAGAAACTTCATAGCGACACCTTGTCCGAGCGTCAAATCGTCGGCACGGTACACCTCACCCATGCCGCCTTTGCCAAGCAGCGCTATGATGCGGTAGCGTCCGGCCAGGAGGCGCCCGGGAAGGAAGCGTCCCTCATTCAACAGATATTCGGCAGAACTCGAGGGCCGCGAGGAAGGTGGCCGCGAAGACGATGGCGGCCGGGGCGGCAATGGCGAAGTCGAGGTGGCGAAGTCGAGCGTCGCCACCTCATCGGTATTCGAAGTCGGCCTTCCGCAGGCGGAGCAGAAGGCGACGTTGTCAGGTAACTCAGTCCCGCAGTTTGAACACTTGGCCATGAAAATTTCCCGCTACAGTCTACCGCGTCAGAGGAAACGAGGTGCAGGCTCACGAAGATCTTGCCGTTGCTTTCCACGTTGGTTTCCATTCCGGCCTGACGATGGTAGTCCTAGTTACCCTTGTGCGATGATTTGGATCTGATGATTCTCGAAGATTGCCGCCATTTCTACGCGGAAGAGATCCGCCTCATCGCCAGCCTGAAATCCAGTGCGCTGTTCGAGGCCCTCATGCATGTTTCCCGCGAGAAATTCCTTGGGCCGCCGCCATGGCAGATTGCATCGCCCGAACAATCCCTCGCGCTCGCCCCGGGTAGCTCGCCGTACATGGCGACCAGTGACCCACGAGATCTTTATCACAACGTGTTGGTGGCGATTGACGCCTCTCGTCGCCTGAACAACGGTCAGCCGAGCGCCTTGCTGCGGCGGATCGATGCGCTCGATTTGAAGCCTGGCGATCGCGTTTACCATCTAGGCTGCGGAGTCGGATATTACACGGCAATCATCGCTGAGGCTGTCGGACCTGCTGGCACCGTCGTAGCTAGCGAGGTGGATTCTGATCTGGCGACCCGCGCGCGCACCAACTTGGCTTCCTATCCCAACGTGACGGTGCACGGCCAGGATGGCGCGACAGTCGATCCAGGCACGTGCGACGCTAGGATGATCAACGCCGGTGTGACTCATGCGGAGCCAGGCTGGTTGGATCGATTGTCCGAGAATGGACGTCTCATACTGCCAATCACTACGGCTATGGGGCGACCCGGTTTTGGAGCAGGTGTGGTCATTGCCGTTGTTCGTCAGCAAGCCGGATTTTCTGCGCGCGTGCTGACCCAGGTCGCGATCTACAACTGCACGAGCGTGCGCGATCCAGACTTGGAAAAGCTTGTGGCCAAAGTCCTCGCAACGCCAACGCTGATCAAGATTCGCTCTCTTCGGCGCGATGATCACGAGCCAGCAGAAGCCTGTGTGCTGCACGGCAAGGGTTTCTGCCTGAGCACGGACGAGATAACTCAAAATCAAACTGCGTCGTAGCCTGATAATTTGGCTGCACGAATTTCAGACGTGGATACTCGTGCGCGAAACGTCCTGTGTATTACCATGCAAAGCGATGACTTCACGCTTGGGGCTCAAGCTGCGGGATCCTCTATTTCTCTTGTGTCTGACCGCGGGCCTGCTCGCGTTCGTGGTGCAATCTGGCGAGTTGGGCACCGCCGACACGATGCACCGCCTGCAGACCACGCACTGGCTCTGGACCTCGCAGCCGCAGGTGTTTCCCAACGAGTATCCTGAGTTCGGACTGCACGGCCGCGGCGGACAGATCTTCAGTTGGTACGGCATCGGCCAGTCGCTGCTCATGCTTCCCGCAGATCTGGTCGCCACGTGGGTATCCCACTTGCACATTTTCTCCGAATACCAAGATGATCCTGCGATCCGCAGCATCTTCGTCGCTTACAGCACCAATATTCTGGTGAACGTTCTGACGGCGCTGATCACTTTCCGCCTGCTTCGCCAGTTGCGCTTCAGCCTCAACGAGACTGTGCTTGGCATCCTGGCCCTGATGTTCTGCACGACTCACCTGCATTACACGCAGAACATGCAGGAGAACAGCTACATCATGTTGTTAACTCTGACTGGATTTTCGTTCCAGTACGAGTGGCTGCGCACGGCCAGTGTGCGGGCGCTGTTCTTCGGCTCGTTCTGTCTCGGCTTGAACCTGCTGACTCGCGTGACGACTGGCCTCGATGTGCTCGCGGGCGGCTTCTTCCTTCTGACAATTCTCTGGATCGAAAAAGTGCGTGGCCGCGCCTTGTGCCAGCGTCTCGCGGCTTACTGCGAAATTGCCGTGCCCGTCTACGCATTCTTTGGCTTCCTCGAACGCCTTTACAGCTTCTACCGCTTCGGATCGTGGACGCAAACCTACATCCCAATCTTTGCGCGCGAGTCGCGGACGCAGGATCCGACTCTGCCGGCGAACTTTCCGTGGAGCACGCCTTTTCACGAAGGCGTCCTCGGCGCGCTCTTCAAGCCCGAGAAATCGATCTTCCTGTTTGATCCAGTTCTTGTTCTCGCTCTGGTCCTGCTGGTGCTCTTGTGGAAGCGACTGGCGGCCGAAGTCCGCGCCTACGCCGTGACTTCGCTGCTGTTGGTTGCCAGCTATATCAGCTTCTACGCGCGCTACACCTACTGGGCGGGCGACTTCTCTTGGGGAGACCGCTATGTTTCGACCGCCGTCCAGATGGTCGCACTCCTGGCCGTGCCCCTGTTGATTCGTTATCGCGCGAATCTGAGTCCGTGGATCTGGCGCGCTGCCATCGTCGTCCTCGCCGTGAGCCTCGTCATCCAGATCGCATCGCTGGCCTTTTGGCTGCCGCTCGAGATCTATCAGATGGAGACCCTCGGCCATCCCACGTACGTGATCGCGCTGCGCTTCAAGAACATCGCCGCCTTCACCCTCGGCAAGATGGACGCCTGGGGACTCAACACGGACGAGATGTCGCAGGATCCCTGGGACTACGTTCACATCACGACGTGGAATTTCTTCCCGTTCCTGCTGCACCGTGTGGGGGCGGCGCCAGCCTGGGTGGTCCAGACCGCTTTTGCAACATGGATTGCAGCCCTTGCGGCACTAGCCGCCGTTTTGCGCCGGCTGTACACTCAGCTTCAGTCCAATCCAGATGCAGCATAACGGAGTCAATCGACGGCAGTTTCTGAACTACTCGGTTGCGACGACCATGCTCGCCGCAATCCCGCGAGCATGGGGAGAGACCCCCGTCCCAGAGATTGCCTTCACCTTCGATGACCCCACTACCACAGGTGGCGCTGGACTGACCTGGCCCGCACTCAACGAGTGCATTCTGGCCGCTCTTGCCGGCAACAACCTCAAGTCGATACTTTTCGTGTGTGGCAAGCGGGTCGACAGCGATTCCGGGAGTCAACTCATCGCCTCCTGGGATCGTGCTGGACACCTCATCGGCAATCATTCGTATTCCCATCTGAACTTCAACGATACTGTGGACGCCGATGGTTCCAAGCAAGTCACGCTGGCCGAGTTCGAAGCCGATGCCCTGAAGAACGAGCCACTCATTCGCAACTATCATCATTACACCCGCCTGTTTCGCTATCCGTTCTTCAAGGAAGGAGACACGGTAGAGAAGCGCGACGGCATGCGCGCCTTCTTGCAGCAGCACGGATATCGCATTGGACGAGCCACCATTGACGCCTCCGACTGGGCGATCGATGCGCGGCTGCAGAAGCGGGTTGAGGCCAACCCTCATGCCGACTTGACAGGATATCGCGACTTCTTCCTTCAGCACATCTGGGAGCGAGCCCAGTATTACGATGGGCTGTCCCGACGCGTGCTTGGGCGGCCGGTGAGACACACTGTGCTGCTTCATCACAGGGCATTAAACGCGTTCTTTCTCGGTGACCTGATTGGCATGTTCCGCAAGAAAGGTTGGAAGCCGGTGGATGCAGACTACGCGTACCGAGACAAGGTGTACGACGAGCAGCCCAAAATACTGCCGGCTGGCGAGAGCTTGATCTGGGCCTTTGGCATCGCGTCAAAATAAGTTGACTATTTTATTGAAGGCGCATTAAATGGATTTGTGGGCAATGATGCCAACATCCAGCAGGTGGAGGCTAAGTACCGTGCGCTCTCACCGTTGATGGATGAACGGATGCGCCGACAGTGGGCAGCGGCGGAATCCCGATCCTATGGATGGGGCGGTCTGCAGGCAGTGAGCGCCGCGATCCACATGTCGCCGAATACGATACGCAAGGGACTAGTGGAGTTGGCATGGCGAGAGAAGAATCCTCGAGCTCCGGTGGATTCATACTTGAGGCGGAAAGGCGGGGGACGCAAACGTCGGAGCGAAGCCGATCCAGGATTAGTCGAGACCTTGGAACAACTGGTAGAACCGCTGACCCGAGGTGATCCGGAGTCGCCCTTGCGCTGGACATGCAAGAGCACCACCCATCTGGCGGAAGAATTGAGTCGGATGGGACATCGGGTCAGTCCTCGGACGGTGGGTCGACTGCTGAACGCGGACGGTTACAGCTTGCAAAGTAACCGCAAGACCAAAGAAGGGGAATCGCACCCGGACCGCAATGCTCAATTCGAATTCATTAATCTCACAGTAAAACAGTTTCAGCAGCGCGGACAGCCGGTCATTTCGGTCGACACCAAGAAAAAAGAACTGGTAGGTAGGTTCAAGAATGGAGGACGTGAGTGGCAGCCCAAGGGCGAGCCGGAACAGGTCCAAGTGCACGACTTTCTGGATAAGGAGTTGGGCAAAGCGATCCCCTATGGAGTGTACGACCTGAGCGAGAACCAAGGTTGGGTGAGCGTAGGCATCGACCATGACACGGCACAGTTTGCGGCACAAGCGATCCGCCGCTGGTGGAAGAAGATGGGAGCCAAGCGTTATCGCCGAGCTCGAGAACTCTTGATCACGGCGGACGGAGGCGGCAGCAATGCCAGCCGCTCACGCTTGTGGAAGGTCGCTCTGCAAGATCTAGCTCGGCAGTTGGAGATTCCGATTCGGGTTTGTCATTTTCCACCAGGAACCAGCAAATGGAACAAAATCGAACATCGTATGTTTTCCCACATTACCCAGAACTGGCGTGGTCGCCCGTTGGTGAGCCATGAGGTCATCATCCAACTCATTGCGAACACCACCACGAAGACCGGCTTGAAAATCTACGCCGAACTGGACCAGGGACGCTACCCCACGGGTATCAAAGTGAGCGAGGCAGCGATCGCAGCCCTGAACCTAAAGCGCGCCGACTTTCATGGCGACTGGAACTACACCCTATTACCAACCCGAAAGAAAAGTTGAAAGAAGTTCAACTTATTTTGACGCAACTCCTTAGCGAAGCAAAGCGGAAAGTTTGAAAACGAACTTCGCTACCCTGGCGAGGACGACGTCTACGAAAATCCCCGCATGGACGCTCTGCACTTGTGAAAACGTTATAGTCGCGTCCTGTTTTACAACTAGGCTCCGCTGGTTGTATCGTTGGACCCGCCGGCACCGATGGATTCGAATTTGTCGTCGGAGAGCGCGGCGGGAAGCGAGTGTTGATCATTCGCGACGGACAACAGGAATACGTCTTCAACGAGGTGGCCTGATCGCCCTTCTTTGACGGGGATCACCGCTTCTTCTTGGTCGTTGGCTTCGGCTTCAGAGTCTTGACGTACGCGTAGCTCACTGCCAGATGCTTCCGCAGCGCCTTCGTGTTTTTCAGCAACGCGTCGGGCACAGTAACGTATTCCCTCATCACGGCTCCGTAGGCTTCGTACAGCGTCGTGTTGTACTTCTTCAGGAAATTTTCGCGGTCATCTTCTGGAAGCCGCAGCGCCATCGCGCCCTTGGGACCGAGAAGCAAGGAAAACATGTGGCCATTGTGCGAGGTATAAGGATTGGCCGCGCCCTTCCGTTCGATCTCGGGCATCGTGGCGATCAGCTTGTCATACCGGGCTAACTTGTCGGCAGGGATGTCGGGTTCCTTTGGCGTACTCATCGCGCTGTCCTTCGTGGATAAGGATCGAAACGCGAAGCAGCATACACCCAACCGCGCCGAGAGTTGTCAGTGCTGCAGGATCGCGCCGAACAGAAGGACGTTCAAGTCCTACTCGACAGTCACCGACTTCGCCAGGTTCCTCGGTTGGTCAACGTCGCAGCCGCGCCGCACCGCGATGTGATACGCCAGCAACTGCAGCGGAACGATCTCCAGAATCGGCAACAACTCTTCCGGCGCGGCGGGCACGTAAATCACATGATCGGCCGCTTCCTTGATCTCCTCGTCGCCTTCGGTGGCCAGCGCGATTACGACTCCCGAGCGCGCCTTCACTTCTTTCAGATTCGACATCGTCTTCTCATAACGCAGCATCGAGCCTGGATTCGTCGCGTCGCGCGTCGCGATGACCACGACTGGCAGGTTCTCGTCGATCAGCGCGTTCGGCCCGTGCTTCATCTCGCCCGCTGGATATCCTTCGGCGTGGATGTAGGAGATCTCTTTCAGCTTGAGAGCGCCTTCGAGAGCGATCGGATAGTGGATTCCGCGTCCCAGAAACAAGAAGTCGTGGACCTTCTGATACTGCTTCGCCAGATCGTCGCACGCTTGATCCTGAGTCAGGACGTGCTCAAGCTTCGATGGGATCTGTGTCAGTTCCAACATCGCCGCGCGCGCCTGCTCGGCGGTCATTACGCCGCGCACCTGCGCCAGATACATCGCGAATACATAGAGCGCAGTCAGCTGTCCTGTAAACGCTTTGGTTGAAGCCACGCCAATCTCGGGACCGGCATGCGTATAAATCGTGCCCGCCGCTTCGCGCGTGATCATCGATCCTACGACGTTGCAGATGGCCAGCGTCTTTGATCCGCGCGACTTGGCCTCGCGTTGCGCTGCGATCGTGTCCGCGGTTTCGCCTGACTGCGAAATCACCAGCGTGATTGTGTCCTGATCGACGATTGGATTGCGGTAGCGCCACTCGCTGGCATAGTCCACTTCGACCGGCACGCGGGCCAGCGTCTCGATCATGAACTTGCCGGCTTGCCCGGCATGCCAACTGGTTCCGCAGGCGATGATGTTGATCTTTGCCGCGGCGCGGAACTCGGCCTCGCTGATCTCCATCTGGTCGAGAAAAATGTGTCCCGTCTCCTGCGAGACGCGCCCCAGGGCTGTGTCGCGGACGGCGCGTGGCTGCTCGTAAATCTCCTTGAGCATGAAATGCTTGAAGCCGCCCTTTTCCGCCAGGATGGGATCCCAGGTAACGTGCTGGATCTGGCGCCGCACCGGCCTTCCGTCGAAATCGGAGAGATGTACGCCGTCGGGAGTAACCACGGCCATATCGCCGTCTGCTAAAAAGAAAATATCTCGCGTGTGATGCAGGATCGCGGGCACATCCGACGCCACGAAGTACTCGTCGTTTCCCAATCCGATGACCGCCGGCGGACCGTTGCGCGCTGCCACAATCTTGTTGGGGTCGTCGGTGGAAATCACCGCCAGGGCGAATACGCCGGTCAGTTCTTTCACCGTCCGACGCACGGCCTCCTCCAGCGGAGGTCGGTGAGCGTTTCCGGATTTCATGGAATACTTTTCGACCAGGTGGGCAATGATTTCGGTGTCGGTCTCGGTGGTGAACTTGTGGCCTTCCTCAATCAGCTTCTTCTTCAGGCTGAGATAGTTCTCGACGATCCCGTTGTGCACGACCACAATCTTGCCAGTGCAGTCACGGTGGGGATGCGCGTTTTCTTCGGTGGGACGTCCGTGCGTGGCCCAGCGCGTGTGTCCGATGCCGTAAGTGCCGTCGAGCGGCCTCAGGCGGATGGCTTCTTCCAGATTGCGCAGCTTGCCCTCGGCGCGGCGCAGCTGCAGCCCGTCGCCGTTTCCGGCGACCGCAATCCCCGCGGAATCGTAGCCGCGATACTCGAGCCGCCTCAGCCCCTCAATAATGATGGGGACCACACTCTTCTTACCGACATAGCCGACAATGCCGCACATGGGAAGACCTCAAAGGCCCTGCTACTCGGCCAGGGAGAAACGGAATTCTTCAATCACCGGATTGGTGAGCACTTCGCGGGCGATCCGCTCGACCTCAGACTGAGCCTCTTCGCGGGACAGCTCCCCGTCGAGCGTGAGCTCAAAATACTTGCCCTGGCGCACGCTTTCCAAGCCCTTGTAACCCATCTTCTTGAGCGCGCCCTGAATGGTTTTTCCCTGGGGGTCGAGAACACTCTTCTTGAGAGAAACGTAAACGTAGGCTGTCATAAAAAAATCATTATACGTGACGGGCTCGAACGACCTCAGGCCTCGGACCGCAGACCCACGCTTCACAAGTCCGTAGAGATCCGGACTCCCCCAGCATCATCCGTTCTTCAGCTTTTCATCCAGAGCGGCGAGCGAGTTTTCCAGCAGCTTGCGGTGCCGCGGATTCTGGCTCGATTCCAGTTGCTGCAGGACTGCTTGCCGGGAGAGCCGCAGACTCTCCATTTCCCGCCAGCGCGCAGCCTCCCCAGGGCTCATCGGCTTACGTGGTTTGGCCGATTTCTCACCCGCCTCCGCTTGCTGGGCCTCCACCGATTTGCTTTCCCAACCTCGTGCCACCCATTCATTATAGTTCCTTGCAGCTCGCCAGCTCGTCGTTACGCGGGAAGCAGACCAGCCCTGGATACCGCCCCAACCGTCGCTCGCTGAAGGTTCCCACCGCGCTTCTCGGCGAATTTCCGGAAAACGTAACGGGCCTAGATCTCGCGATGGACCACCTCGCGGATTGATCAGCCTAGCGAAACCAGTTCCAGAAAACTGGTCAATCCAGATCTTCAACCGAGCCCTCAGACTCACCCGCAAGAAGTCGATCCTCTGTACTTGTTTGGTTGTCACCTTGCGTGGGAACACGAAGAGGAACCGAGCGCCGGCTGGGAATTGCTCGCGGCGGCTCAGAGTTCGCACGCCGACACGCGCGCCCACGCTCGGGCGCTGCTCGGCAGTTCCCGCCACATAAGTGGCCTGGGTGCGGGCGCCCGTTGCACTACAAAACGAAAGCGGCTTGCCGCGACGGAGATCGACATGAATGCACCTTATGGCCTCGACATCATCGACGACTGCGACGAGTGCACCAGCCGCGACGACAGCTTCTTCTGCAACTTTTCCGATCTGTCTCAGCAGGCACTGAATGAGGTAAGCCACAAGAGCGTTCTTCCGGCGGGCGCAATCCTGTTTGTCGAGGGCCAGACCCCGCGCGGCATATTCATCCTCGGCTCGGGCAAGGTGAATCTTCCACCACTTCGCGCGAAGGTAAAATTTTGATTCTCAAAACCGCGGAGGAGGGGAAGCCCTCGGCTTGAGCGCCACCATTTCAGGCGTGGGCTATGAGGCGACGGCCGAGATGTCCACTCCCTGCCAGCTGAGCTTTGTCGACCGCAAGCACTTTCTTGAACTGATGCAGTCGCACAGCGAAGTCGGCATGCACACGGCCCAATGCCTGAGCCGCGATTTCCACTCGGCGTATCGCGACATTCACGACCTGGTGCTCACCCGTCCCTCCGCCGGCAAGCTCGCGAGGCTATTGCTGTCGCACTCCCCCAACAAAGCAGAAGACGAGGAAACCCGCATTCACGCCACCATGACCCACGAGGAGATGGCGCAGCGCATCGGTGCCTCGTGCGAAACCGTAACCCGACTCTTGAGCAACCTAAGGAAAAAGCGGTTGATCCGGCTGGATGGGCCGACCCTGGTCATTCGCGACCGCAATGGCCTGAAGGCTCTGGCAGTTTAGTTTCCCCCCGCCGGAGGACGGCTGACTGTTTCGCCCTCCTCCGGAGCTGCGCTGAACACTGCTCCGCCGTGATTTTTGAGCGGAGAGATGGAATGTATAAGGTGATGTATTCCGGCGCGCTGATTGACGACCTGTTCGCCGCCGTCGAACGAGAACAGAACTCCGCGGCGGCGCGACAGATCAAGCTCACTGAGGCGTACACCGCAGCCTCCCGCACCCCGAACCTGTCAAAGCCCGAACAATTCCCGCAGCCGTTTCGTCTGAGCCCGGCTCACGGGTATCTCGGTCTGCTTCTTGTCGTCCATGCGCAACTGGTAGGAACTCTTGAACCAGGGAACCACTTCGCGAATGCGGTTGATATTCACCAGGTAGGAACGGTGCGCGCGCCAGAAAAGATTTGTGTCTAAGCTGTCGAGCAATTCTTCGAGCGTGCGGCAGTTGGATTGTCCTTCCATCCCGGACGCACCGCCCGTAACGACCGTGATGACTCCGTCTTCGATCCACGCATAACAGATGTCGCGCTGGTCGACCAGAAACAGGCGTCCGACGGTTTTCAGCAGAATCTTCGCCGCCGGCTGCTTCTGCGACTCGATCATCCGTACTAGCGTTTCGATCTTGTCGGCCGGAAGCGCATTCGCATCCTGTTTCGCCCGCGCCTTCTGGATCGCCTGTGCCACGCGCTTTTTGTCGAAGGGCTTCAGCAGGTAGTCGACCGCGTTCACTTCGAATGCCTTCACCGCATACTGGTCGAACGCGGTGGCGAATACGATCTTGGGCAGGGCGATTTTCTTGTCCAGCAGTTTCTTGATGACGCCGAAGCCGTCGAGTCCCGGCATCTGCACGTCGAGAAACACCAGATCGGGGTTGTGTTCCTTAATGAGGTTGACGGCTTCCAGCCCATTCTTGCCCTGGGCCACCACGTTCACATCGTCGGCATTCTTCAGCAGGTAGGCGAGTTCGTCGCGAGCGAGTTGCTCGTCGTCCACGATCACGGCGGATAAAGGCATCGAGGCTCCGGAAAACATCGAGAGAACCGCTGAGCTGAGTATAGTGCCCGGATTTCGCCACCGCAACGCAAGCAGCGACAGTCGTTCCCTTGCCTATGCGGGGACAGCCGCCCTCGGCTGTGCCGTCGAGCGAAGCTCGACGGGTGCCTTCCCTATCGTGGATGGTAGGTTGGCTCCCGCCTGATGGTGCGTTTGCCGGGTCAGTGCCCGGTGAGCCCCCGGGGCTTAGAGAAGTCCTGGGCAATCCACTTCGATAGGAATGTGCTGCGGTGCTCAGCGAAGCCCAACTTCCGGTACAACTGCAAGGCCGTCGTGTTACTCGCGACGACTTCGAGATGAAGGGTGCGGATCCCCGCGCCCCGCGCCGCTTCTTCGAGAAACGCCATGGTCTGACGGCCCCAACCGCGTCCGCGATATTCCTCACGCAGATAGAACTCGTCGACGAAGGCATCCCGTCCTAGCCACTCAAGGCTGTAGCCGAAGCAGAGTACGACGTACCCGGCCGCGGTGTCCCCATCAAGAATGAGCCAGGTGAGGCCCAGGCTGGGATCGCGCAAGAGGGCTGTGAGTGCCACCCTGGCCCTCTCGCTATCGAAACCATGTCCGTCGAACGCATAGTACGCCTGCATGAATTCGAGAAGGGCATCGGCGTCGGACTCTCCGGCCAAACGAAATTGTGGCTCGTCGCTCATGCATCGTTCATGTGGAACATCGTTCATCTGGAATATCGGCCATGCAGAAGATCCCTGCCGCAGCGCCGACGTGGAAGAGCGGCCCTTCAGGGCCGCGAAAAGATGCTCTGGGGATTGGGCTTTAGCCTCTGAGTTAAGCCCGGACGCTCGTTACACCGCATTCTCCAGCGCCAGCGCCACCCCCATGCCGCCGCTCACGCACAGCGTGGCCACGCCACGCTTCGTATTGCGTTTCATCATCTCATGCAACAGCGTTACGGTAATGCGCGTCCCGGTACACCCAATCGGATGCCCTATGGCAATCGCCCCGCCATTCACATTAAGCCGGTCGCGATTCATGTTGAGCGTGTGGTCGCAAGCCAGCACCTGCGCGGCAAAGGCCTCGTTTAACTCGATCAGGCCAAACTCGTGCAGCCGCAGATTGTGTTTTTCTTCGAGTTTGCGCAGGGCAGGGACGGGTCCGATCCCCATCGTGCGCGGATCGACCCCCGCCGAGGTCACCGCGATGATTCGTGCCAGCGGCTTCAGATTGTTCTGCTTCACGAAGTGTTCATTGGCTACCACCACGGCTGCCGCCCCGTCCGTGATGCCCGAGGAATTCCCCGCCGTGATGGTTCCAGTCTTCGAAAACACCGGGGAAAGTTTCGCCAACTTCTCGATGCTCGCATCGACAAACGGATGCTCGTCCCGAGCAAACGTGGTCGCTCCCTTCTTGCTCTCGATGGTTACCGGAACGATCTCGGCGTCGAACCTTCCAGCCGCAATGGCTCGCGCGGCACGCATCTGCGACGTAAGCGCGAATTCGTCCTGTTCCTCCCGCGTGATCTTGTACTGCTCGGCCAGCACCTCGGCGGTCTCGCCCATCACCATCTTCGCCAGCGGACAGAAAAATCCATCGCGATACATGCCGTCGATCATTTCCTGATTGCCCAGCCGGTATCCCCAACGCACGCCGTCAAGATAATAAGGAACCCGCGACATCGACTCGGTGCCGCCCGCCAGAATACAGTTGGCATCGCCGACCAGGATCGACTGGTATGCCAGCGCAATCGCCTTCAGCCCCGACGCGCAAGCCTTGTTGACTGTGAACGCCGGAACTTCCTGCGGCACCCCGCTACGCACGGAAATCTGCCGCGCCACATTCGGTCCGCCACCCGCCTGCCGCGCGCAGCCGATGATGGTCTCCTCGACCTGAGCCGGTTCGACCCCGGCCCGCTCCATCGCAGCCTTCGCCGCGACCACCCCCATGTCGGCCGCCGTCAGCGAAGCCATCGCCCCGCCAAACTTCCCAATCGGCGTCCGCACTCCGGAAAGAATATAGATACCCGGCAAAACCGCACCCCCCAAACGCTTGAGTCTAGCAGGACAGCGTCCCGACCGTGCTGCGACAACCGGTGGGGATTTTCAGTAAAAGGCAACTTCGATTGCATCCTCGGCAGCTGGTCGACAATCTATAGCAACAGTAGTCCGCTTGCACTTACGGCCAACTCTCAACGCCGCGAAAATCAAAATCAAATCGCAAGGAGGAGCATCATGTCCTACGTTGATGTCGGGAAAGAGAATTCAACTTCCATCCATCTTTACTACGAAGATCACGGCTCCGGCCAGCCCGTGGTTTTGATCCACGGATATCCACTGAGCAGCGCGTCTTGGGAAAAACAGGTTCCCGCACTTCTGCAAGCCGGCCACCGCGTCATTGCCTATGACCGTCGCGGATTCGGCAAGTCCAGCCAGCCGACTTCTGGCTACAACTACGACACCTTTGCCGAAGATTTGCACAAGCTCGTCACTCATCTGAAGCTGCGTGATTTTACCCTCGTGGGCTTCTCGATGGGCGGAGGGGAAGTGGCGCGCTACATCGGAAAATTCGGATCGAAGGGCGTGAGCAAAGCAGTGATTATGTCCGGAGTGCCGCCGTATCTGCTCAAGACCGGCGACAATCCCGAAGGAGTGGATGGCAGCGTATTTGTCGGCATCGAGAAAGCTGTAGCTGCCGACCGCTACGCGTTCTTTACCGCATTCTTCAAGGATTTCTACAACACGGACGTCTATCTCGGAAAACGCGTGAGCGAGCAGGCAGTCCAGGCAAGCTGGAACGTCGCCGCAATCGCTTCGGCCACAGCCAGTCTGGCGTGCGTGCCCACCTGGCATGAAGATTTCCGCAACGATGTCGCCCGTATCGACGTTCCCACGCTCGTCATCCACGGCGACTCTGACCGCATCGTTCCGTTTTCAGCGGCAGGGGAACGAACCGCCAAGCTGATCAACGGTGCCGAGCTAGTGGTCATCAAGGATGGCCCCCACAACGTAGCCTGGACTCATGCCGACGAGGTCAACAGCGCTCTGTTGAACTTCCTGACGAAGCCAGCCGCCAAGGGCCAAGCCTCAACCACGAAGACGAAGGCTGTAGCGTAAGACGGCCGGTTGCTACTGGACGGTAATCACCCCATCCCTTGCGCGTTCCATGCAAGGGTGGGGTTTTTCCCGTAGAAAACACCAGCATCTGGCCGCATCCGGTGGCACGCCGTCGATATCCGACTCTTCCCCTTGCCATTCCGGCTAACCTCCGGCATAATAAGAGTTTGCCTCGATCTCACCGGACTCTTCCGGACACAAGGATATAAGACCCGTGTTAATGATTCGTCTGGCGCGCCGTGGTGCGCGCAAACAACCGCACTATCGCATCGTGGTGATTGAGAAGGAGCGCGCCCGCAACGGCCGTCCGGTGGAAGTGGTCGGGACCTACAATCCCCGCACCAATCCCGCCAGCGTCGAACTGAAGCGCGATCGCGTCGAGTACTGGGTGTCGAAGGGCGCTCAGATGTCGGAGCGCGTGAACAAGTTGTTCACCAAGACTCCGGCTCCGGCCGCCGCCGGCTCCGCCGCCTAAACCGCCGTTTGTGCGCTAGTTCTGGCTTGGCTGTTACGGCGCGGCGGCTTTTGGTGCAGTGCTTTTGGGTGGCGCAGCGCTTCGAGCGCTGCGATAGGCGCCGATCATCGCTGAGGGCTTTAGCCCCTGCGGCACTTTTCACCGTGAGAATGCAGACTTATGACTGAGCCCTCTGGAGATGTGCGCGCGCTCGTTGAGCTGATTGCGAAATCGCTCGTCGATACTCCAGAAGAAGTCTTCGTCGAGAAATTCGACGACGATGTGATCGAACTGGAAGTCGCCGAGAGCGACGTAGGCAAGGTGATCGGACGCCAGGGACGCACCGCCCGGGCCCTGCGCGCCCTACTGAGCGCCGCCGGCCACCGAGCGCACAAGCGCTACACGCTCGAGATCATCGAGTAGCGTAGGTGGTTTTGAAAGGGCGCTGCTTCTAGCCGCGCCGCAAGGGCCGGCATTGAGTCCTGAAACCAGCGGCGAGTTTGTGACGCTGGCCCGCGTCGTAAAGACGCAGGGCCGGCACGGTGAGGTCGCTGCTGAGTTGCACTGCGACGTTCCGGGTCGATTCGCCGCAGGCATGAAGCTGTTCGCGCTGCCGAAAGCGCAGGATTTGAGGGCGCAGGAGTCGCGTCGCGAGCTGGAAGTGGAAGATTTGTGGCCGCACAAGGGACTGGTTGTCCTGAAGTTTTGCGGCGTCGATTCGATGAATGACGCCGAGTTGCTGATCGGATCGGAATTGCAGGTCCCCACTGACGAGCGCGCGGACCTGGAACCGGGCTGGAATTACGTCAGCGATCTGATCGGCTGTACGGTTCTCGATCACGCCCGCGAAATCGGCCGCATCGAAGACGTTCAGTTCGGTGCAGGCGAAGCCCCGCTGCTGATTGTTGCGAACAGTGCAGGCAAGAAGTTTGATGTGCCGTTTGCTGAGGCGTACCTGGAAGCTGTCGACATGACGCAGAAGCAAGTGCGCATGAACCTTCCCGAGGGCATGCTGGAAATCAATGCCCCGGTCACGCCGGAAGAGAAGAAGGAACAGCAGTCGGGAAGAAGGAAGAAGCGATGAAAGGTTTCCCTTCGTGAACCTTAGTGTCCTTCGTGGTTAAAGGTTTTAGGTGGAGATGAAAGCCGATATCCTGACGATTTTTCCCGGCTTCTTCCAAGGACCGCTGGATCACGGAATTACCCGCCGGGCCTGCGAGATGGGGCTGGCGAAAATCGAAGTCCACGACCTGCGGCAGTTTACGCACGACAAGCACCGCACCGTGGATGACCGCCCTTTCGGCGGCGGCGAAGGCATGGTGCTGAAGCCGGAACCGCTCTTTGAATGTTTGGAGACGCTGCAACTGGCGAGCCGCGAAGACCGCGTGGCTGGGCGCGCGAAGCAGTCGGTGATCTTGCTCTCGGCGCAAGGCCAGCGCTTTACGCAGCAGGTGGCTGCGGAACTGGCAGGCCTCGAGCGCATCGTTCTGGTCTGCGGCCGCTACGAAGGCGTAGACGAACGCGTCGCCGATTTTCTCGCCGACCGCGAGTTGTCGATCGGCGATTACGTGCTCAGCGGTGGCGAGTTGGGAGCGGCGGTGATCATTGAAGCGGTCACGCGGTTGCTGCCCGGTGCAGTGGGCAACGAAGCTTCGACGCGTCAGGAATCATTCACCGCGCATGAGAGAACGGAACCAGGTGCAGCGGATTCGACGTGTGGCTCGGGCGGATTGCTCGACTATCCGCACTACACGCGCCCCGCAGATTTTCGTGGGATGCCAGTACCGGAGGTTCTGCTGAACGGCGACCACCAGGAAATTCGCCGCTGGCGCAGGCGGCAGGCTCTGGAGAAGACGCTGCGCAACCGTCCGGACTTGCTGGACGGCGTGAAGCTCAGCGACGAAGAGGCAAAGATTTTGGCGCGCCTCAAGCGCGCCAGGAACTAAAAAGAATTTAAGGATTCGAAAGACGAAGGAAAAATACAATGTCAAACCTAATCATCGAAAAGCTGCTGGCCAAGTCGCAACGTACCGACATCCCTGGATTCCGTCCGGGCGATACCGTTCGCGTCCATGTGAAAATTAAAGAAGGCGACAAGGAACGCGTGCAGGCCTTCGAAGGCGTGGTCATCAAGCGCGACAATGGACCACAAGCCAGCTTTACCGTGCGCAAGATCAGCTTCGGCCAGGGCGTGGAGCGCATTTTCCCCGTTCACTCCAAAGTGATCGACAAGGTCGAACTGCTGCGCTCGTCAAAGGTGCGGCGCGCGCGATTGTTCTATCTCCGCGGACTGAGGGGCAAGGCTGCCCGCCTGCGCGACGTGGAAAAGAATTAGATTTGCTCGTGTGGGGGCCGGGTTTCAAGCCCGGCCCGAGCGACCTCAGACCCCAAGTTCACGACCACTCCGTTCCGCAATACCGCAAAGGGAAACGCGGCGCTTGAGCGCCGCGGGATCCTATGAGGTAACCCGATTCCAGAAAACTACCCAGCCGCCGCGAACTCTCGCACCACTTCCACTTCGACGAATTCTTCGACCCTTCTCTTGCGCAGCTTGCTCAGCACGTAACCGAGTAGCGGGCGGTCGCCGCGGCGGATTTCCTGGAACTCCACGCCCATTCCGAGATTGTCGGCCAGATACTTGACTTGCGCCTTCACCGCGACGCTGATGTCAAACATGTTCAGCATGAGGCGGAAGTCCTGGCCCGGGCGCAGCATTTCCTTGGAGGCGATGCGGGCACCGTATTCCGAAATCTGCTGCACCTCACCGGACACGCGCTGCACCCCATCGATGACCTCCGCTTCGCCCTCGACGAAGAAACGCGGGCGGCGCCTCCGGTTGGCCTCGGGCCGGCCAAAACCACCGGCCGTACCGTGCTGCGAGCCATCGAGAATCACGGGCTGATACTGCTCTTCCATTTGGCGCAACTCGTCTTCCCAAGGTACCTTGCCGTCCACGCATTGCACCGAGAACTGGCCCCGCAGAGGCGACGACGGATCGCCTGACCACACCACCTGGCAGATTGCCTTGTTGCGTCCGCGCTCCACCAAGACCAGGTCGCCAACGCTAACTGTGCGTGCGCTGAGCAGCCGCGCGCCGTGCGGGTGGATGTCATACGTGCAGGCCATCTCCGCGGCACCGCGGCCTTCCTGGCCGACCAGGCTCCAACGAACCGGAAGCGCCAGATGCACGACCTTGCCGGTGAGCAAGCCGTCTTCGGGCGACGCGTTGAGTTTGATTTCCACGATGCTTCTCGCTCTGGTTCTACTGAGACGAAGTTACCAGTACGTGTCCGGTCGGACAATGTACGCCAGTAATCCGGAGTGTGGTTACTAAGCGGGATTACCGGGTGGCGAAGGCATGGCCTAAGCGTGCCATTGTGTTGGCGTGACGGAAGACACGATCCGACTTGCGGGAATGCGGGCTCTCGACGAAGATGGTGGGCAGCTGTCTTTCTGTGATGAAGTCAACGCCTCCACGAACGCTCTCTCCTTCCGCAGCCAAGCTGCGATTGCTCAAGACGCTGCGCTGCACGCTGCGTTATGAAAAGAAGGCTTGGGCGACGGGCGCGCGGTTAGTGGCAGGCGTCGACGAAGTGGGCCGAGGGTCGCTGTTCGGGTGCGTGGTGGCCGCGGCCGTGATCCTTGACCCGGCTTACCGGGTGCGCGGGTTGCGCGATTCGAAGTTGCTGCTTCCAGACCGGCGCGAGGTTCTGGCGGAGCGCATTCGAGAACACGCGGTGGCCTGGGCTGTGGCTGCGGTGGACGTGGCGCGCATCGACCAGATCAACATTTATCACGCCTCGCGAGCGGCCATGCGCGAGGCGGTGTTACGTCTCTCGCCTGCCGCGGATCATTTGCTGGTGGATGCTCTGCGGCTCGATTGCGAGCAGCCTCAGATTCCCATCATTCATGGCGACGCGCTCTCGGCGTCGATCGCGGCCGCGTCTATCTTGGCGAAGGTGGAACGCGATCGCATGATGTGCGAGTGGGACGCGGTGTTTCCCTTGTACGGACTGGCTTCGCATAAGGGATACAGCACCCCGAAGCATCTCGCGGCGCTGCGGGAACTCGGGCCAACGCCTCTGCACCGGCAGTCATTTGCGCCAGTCTGGCAGAATCCAGTGCCGCAGGAGGTGTTTGGATTTATGCAGGACGAGGACCTCCCGCTCGAGGAAAGTGCTGCGGGATGAAGGGTTTAGCGGCGAAACCAAAGAGTTCTCCACAGTGTTCCAGCAGGAACACTTTTGTTACAGTTGTGTACGTACACTTTTATAAGTAGAGTGGCATATATGAAACATCGACAAAGAGTTACGAAAGCTGGGAAAAGCGTGCGGCGGGGATCGGCAGCTCCGGCGCGGAAGAAGACCGGACGGCGCAAGGGATTGACCCTGCGCGCGCCGGTGGAGTCGTCGAAGAGGCACGCTGCTTCGATGAAAGACGTGCTCGAGTTCTACAAGCCGATCAAGAAGCCGGTGACCCTGCGTTTGGATGCGGATGTGCTTGCGTGGTTCAAACGGGATGGACGGCGCTATCAGACGCGGATCAATGCCGCCCTGCGTAGAGTAATGGAGCGGGAGATGAGGGCGGGGTAGTCGGGAGTTCTTTCCCCCTTCCCTGCAGGTCAAAATCCCAACCAAGTCAAAATCCCCACCCTGTCGCAAAGAGCGGGACAAGGCTGGGGCACCTCATACCCTCATTTGGAATTCACTGTTTCGTTCAACTCTTGAAGTAGAGTTGTGTTTTTCGCGAGAGCGCGCTGCAGGATTTCTGCTTGCTGCTTTGCCGTCGGCCAGTCTTGGGCTTCGACGGCTTCGGTTAATCCCGGCAATTCCAGGTGGGCGTAGGTGAATCTTGCGCCGTAGAGGATGTGTTTGAACCAGGGGCGGCCGGGGATGCCGTCGGGGTTGAGCCAGTTGTGCTCGACTTGCATCATGCCGTGATTGAGCGTGTCGGCCAGCTTGGGATCGATTTTTCCTGACGCCAGTTTGCGGGTGAGGGAGTCGTTCAGGCGCTTGCCGGCGGCTTCGAAGTTGTCGACGGCATCCAGGATCGGCTGGAGGTCCAACTTGGGCTGCCGGGCTGCGCCCGGCTGGACAGCCGAAGGCGGCTGTCCCCTCATAGGCTTCTCGTTGGCTTTCGCGAGGTCGTTTACGAACTGGCGGACGTTGCTGGCGTAAGCGGCGAAATCGAAGGGGAGCAGGTCGGCGTTCGCTAAACGCAATGTGGTCACCCCCCACAGTTGGCTCATCAGCGTGTGGTATTTGTAGCCGGGGTCGCCGTAGTGGTTCATCCAGTAGAAATCGTCGTAGGCGGAGTGGTAAACGCCATAGTCTCCGTCAAAGCCGAGGCCGAGGACTGGCATGCCGATGAAGTTGAGGAAGACAGTGTGGTCGGAGCCGCTGCCGATGCGGGTGTCGGCGAGGCTGTTGTCGATGACGCCGGATGAACTGAACTGGCCGGATTGATTGCCGGCCGCCTTCTCTCGGGCGATGGTTTCTTTCCAGGCATCGTAAAGGCTTTTGCCGGAAGGATCGTTCAAACTGCGGGTGGTTTCGACCAGCATGGGCGCGAGCGAGGCGACGGCCTGTCCGTGGAAGTTGGGGCCGGAGGTGGCTTCGTCGACGTTGATGTAGGCCACGGCTTTGGAGCGGAGTTCATCGGCGAATTGCTCTCCCCATTCAGTGGAGCCCGTGAGGCCGACTTCTTCGCCGTCCCAGCTGCAAACGACGAGCGTGCGGCGGGGACGCATGCCTTCTTTCGCGAGCTTGCCGAGGGCGCGGGTGAGTTCCATCATGCTCGCGGTGCCGCTGGAGGGATCGACGCCGCCGAAGACCCAGGCATCGCGGTGATTTCCCAGCACGACCCATTCGTCGGGCAACTCGGAGCCACGAATGCGGCCTTCGACTACATAGTAGGGCTGGATGCCGTTATCCATTTCGATTTTGAGATGGGCTTTCACGCGGTTGCCGCCGAGGTGGTACTTGATCGGCAGGCCGCCTCCCCAATTCGCTGGGGCGAGGGGACCGTCCATGTTTTCGAGCAGCGGCTTGGCGTCGTGCCACGAGAGCGGCAGAGCCATAATCTTCGGCGCAGAGATCGCTTCTTCGATCGGAATGCGTTTTGCGCCCGGAACTGAGGCCCATCCCGGAGTTTGCGGATCGCCGGGGACCATGAAGTCGTAGGTGATGGCGCCGCGCTGGATGTGATATTCGGGGCCCCATGGTCCGTCGGGATCGACCTTGCCTTTTTTGTAGCCGTCCTCCTGCGGATCGCTGTAGACGAGCATGGCGGCGGCGCCTTCGCGCTGGGCGGTGAGTGCTTTGAATCCGCGATAGCTGTAGGGATTCGAGTACCGCACCAGAACGATTTTGCCTTTGACGCTGGTGCCGTTTTTGCGGAGCAGGTCGTAGTCTTCGGGATTGCCGCTGTGGGCGTAAACGACGGGCGCGGTGACTTCGCCGGAGATCGACATGCCGAGCCAGGCTCCGCTGATCGCGGGATTCTTCGAGTCTTCGTCCCCGGGCAGCGCAGTTTCACGCAAGGTGGCTTGATAGTGAGTGGGGGCGATCATCTCGAGCGAGGCGGATTTTGGATTGGTGCCATAGACGTCGTAGCGACGGATGATGACGTCTTCGAGCCCTTGTTTGACCCACTCGTCGCGAATGTATTCCGCGAGTTCGTTGTTGCGTTTGGATCCGGCGACGTGGGGTTCTTGGGTGAAGATGCGGTGCTGGCGTCGTTCTTCATCGGGCGTGGGGATGGACTTGAACTTTTTCTCGACTTCGGATTCATGGGTGGCGGAGGCGGGCGTGAAGCCGAGGATGGTTTGGGCGTGCGCAGTTATGTAGAACGAGAGAAGGGCAAGTGAGAGGAGCGTTGCGTGATTTCGGGTCATGTCCGGGTTTGAGGCCGGAGACATGCTAACAGGGGTTGTGGTGATCTTGTCATCCTGAGGGGCGGCGAAGCCGGCGTGAGGGACCTTACGTCGGAGGAAAGCTTCGATGTTGTGGAGGGGAACGCCTCAGGTGCACGCAGCTTGCATGATCTCGGCTACGCACTGCCGCTTTCGGGGCCTGCGGAGGGTCCCTCGTAGGGCTTGCTCCCTCCTCGGGATGACATCGCTGGATGCGATTGGCTGAAGAGGTTGGGCTTACTTTGCTTTCAGGATTTCCGTTAACAGGTCCGGTTTGGAGTCGTCGCGCACCAGGTGGGGATATTTTTCGCCACCGTGGTAGTCGATTTTGTAGGTCTTGTAGTAGTCGGTGTTTTCGACCAGCAACTCAATGGGGGCGGTGCCTGTCTTCGCGGACTTGATGGCATCGCGCAGGATCTCAGCCGAAAAGCGGCGGCCGTTCACCGCGACCAGCTTCATGCCGGGGCCGATACCGGCTTTTGCGGCGAACTCGCCCTCGATGGTGTCGGAGATCAAGCCATCATCGTTCAGGACGAGGCCGATTGAGAAGGCCGCCGGCACGAAGTGGTACGCTCCCGCGGAACTGCTCATCATTTCTGAAGGGTTTTCATCGTAGACGACTTTCCATCCGCTACCCTCGATGCCGCCGAGAGGGGCGCCGGGGCCGTGATTGGTGAGGCGCTCGGTCCAGAATCCGCGCCAGTCGTAGGGTGCGACCTGGTTGAGAGCGTTGACCACGTCATCAAAGGTATAGGTCTTGAGCGCGGGGCCGGTGCTGGGCGCGCCGTGAAAGAGATGGCAGAAATCGTCGATCGACTTCGCGCCTTTGGTCTGCTGGCGGATGATGACGTCGACCCAGAGCCAGTTGAGAGTGTCTTCATTGTAAAAGTCGGTGCTGCGGCGCCAGGATTCCCAAGCTCGGGGAGAAAAATAAAGTTGAGGCGCAGCGTCGGCGGTGTCTTGCAGGTTACGCCACTGGCGGCCGGGAAGGTGATCGAGAGCGGAGGCGGTCATGGCCAGATCGTCGCGGTCCAGGTCGGGGGTGAGCAGACCACTGCGCGCGGTGAGCACGAAGCCGAGATAGTTCGTCAGACCTTCGTAAACCCAGAGGAGATCGTCCTGCATCGGTGTTTGGTAGTCGGGGGTGGCGAGGTCGGCGGGGCGGCGGAATTTGCCATTCCAGGAGTGAACATATTCGTGGGGAAGCAAGCTCGCCGACAGTTTGCGCGAGATGTCATCGACCAGGGCGCGCTCGTCGACACGGCTGTCGTCGGATTCATGATGTTCGAGGCCGAAGTGGGCGACGTGATCGCTGAGTGTGTAGAGGAAATGGTAGTCGCGGTAGTGGTGCGCGCCGAACAGTTTCTGCGCCTGATCGACGAGACTCTTGTAGTGGTCCCAGGTTTCCTGCGGTGCTTCGAGCGCGGCAGCGCTGTCGGCGGCGATGTCCATTTCAGTGACAGGATCCTGCGCGAGCGGGACGACCTTCAGGAATTCTCCGGTGATGACAGGCGAGTCGACCAGGGTGGTGAGGGAGACGGTGGCGAACTTGATTTCGTTTCCGCTCTGGCTGGCGATGGGCAGCGGGGTGCCGAACTTCCATCCTTGAGGAATTCTGAGGCTGGCGGAGTAGTTGATGTCGTCGGACTTGAAGCCTTTGGGGTAGAGGAGGACCTGGTTCCAGCTGATGATGGCAAGCTTGTCGGTGGCGGAGGAACCGGCCGAGAATCCGCCTTCGAAGGTGGCGGGAGAGAGGAAGTCGAGTTCGGCGGCAATTTCAGTGACGCCCGGGGGGACGTCAACGTGGAGAGTGAAGCCGTCGAGCAGATCGCGGCGCCATTTCAGGAGCTTGCCAGCGGCGGAGAATTTGAGTCCGGCGAGATCGATGACCGGCCCGTCGGGAGCGTGCTCGCCGGGAATCCATCTGGGGTAGTAGAGAGTGAGGTCGCCGGCGGTCGCGGGAATGGTGAGCGAGGCGTGAAAGATTTTGCGGGGCGCAGTGGTGGCGTCGACGGAGATGGTGACGGTGGGCGGCGTTGCTGCACAGGCGGAAACTGCCAGAACTGCGACACAGACTGCTCCCAAGGCTTGCGAGAGTTTCATTCTTGCTGGGCCCCCATGTTTGTGATGAAACGAATCCCCACTTGTGGTTGCAGAAATAAAACTATAGCAGTCCGCGAGTGTGACGGTATAGGGAGCGCGGCTACGGCATCCGTGCATGGGGTAGGGATTCTTTGATTGCGTTGTCGTCGCATCGCGAACGACAACTTCGCTCAGAAAGACAGGGTAAGAAGTGATGGGGCGAACGCAGCGAGGGTGGGCTGCTATCATTTCGCTGAATGTCCCGACGCGGAAAATTCATCACATTCGAAGGGCTCGACGGAACCGGCAAGAGCACGCAGATGCGAAAGCTGGCGGCGGTGGTGCGCGCAGGTGGGCACAAGGTCGTGGAGACGCGCGAGCCGGGAGGGACGTTGACGGGGGAAAAGATCCGCAAAGTGCTGCTGGATTCTGGGACGGCGGGGCTTTCTCCCCTGGCCGAGATGGCGTTGATGTTTGCCTCTCGCGCTCAACACATCGCCGAGGTGATCGAGCCGGCGCTGGCGCAGGGCAGCATTGTGCTGTGCGATCGGTTTACGGATTCCACCGAGGCCTACCAGGGAAGCGGGCGGCGACTGGGGAGTCAGGCGGTGCGTGAGTTGCATCGGGTGCTGTGTGGGAATCTGCAGGCGGATTTGACGATCCTGCTGGATTCGGACCCGGCGGCCAGCGTGAGCCGGGCGCGGCGGCGGAACAAGCGCAATTCGAAGGCTGCAAGCCGCGGACATAGCGACGAGAACCGGTTCGAGCAGGAGACACGGGCGTTTTTTACTCGCGTGCACGAAGGGTATCTGGCGATTGCGGCGCGCGAGCATGGGCGGGTCGCGGTGGTCGATGCGCGCGGGACACCGGGGCAGACACATCAGAAGATTGTGGAACTGGTGCGGAGGAAGCTGAAATTGTAGGAGACGTTTTTCACCACAGAGGCACAGAGGACACAGAGAAGAACCGCAATCATTCTAAAGCGAAGATGTTTCTGGTTGTCTTGGTTCTTCTTTGTGTCTGTGCCTCTGTGGTGAATTGGCTATGCCTTTTTCTGATTTTCATGGGAACTCGGAAACGGTTCACCGCCTGCGCGATATGCTGGCGCGCGACCGCTTTCCTCATGCGGTGGTGCTTTCGGGGGGGCAGGGATCGGGTAAGTACACGCTGGCGCTGATGCTGGCCCAAGCACTGAACTGCCTCGCGCCGTCCACGACTGACGGGTTGCCGGATTTCTGCGGGAAGTGTGCGAACTGCACGCGCATTGCGCAGGCGGCCGATCTGGATGCTCGCTTTGCCGAGGCCGTCGAGGCCCGTGAGAATCTGCGCGAGACCGATAAGAAAGAAACGCGGTTGTTCGTGCAAACGCACCCCGATGTGCTCATTATCCCGCCAGATCCTCCGCAGATGATGATCAAGGTCGACCAGGTGCGGCGGGTCATCGAGACGATTTATTACCGACCGGCGGAGGGCAAGGAGCGGGTTTACATCTTCAGCGACTCGGCGTTCATGAAGGAGGCAGCGAACTCGCTGCTGAAGGTGCTGGAGGAGCCACCGGAGTTCGCGACAATCTTCCTGCTGACGGAGAATCCGGGGGAGTTGCTGCCGACGATCCGATCGCGGTCGATGGTATTCCAGCTGGGAGCGCTGTCGGCCGAGGAGATTGAGCAGTATCTGGCGAAGCATCGTCCGGAGTGGAAGGCCGCGGAGCGCGCGCTGGTGGCCCGGCTGTCGGAAGGGGCGGTGGGACGGGCGCGCGGATTTGATCTGGCAGGATATGTCGCGGCGCGGGCGCATGCGCTGGCGATTCTGAACTCGGCTTTACGGGGCGGGGAGCACAGCGAGTTGTTCAAGATCACCGAGTCGTATCGTCCCGGGGCCGAGGGTCGGGAGAAGACCGAGCAACTGATTCGGACGCTGTATTCGCTGCTGCGCGATCTCTCGTCGATCGAGGCGGGTGCGCCGGACTTGGTTCGGAATACAGACATCGCTTCCGATTTGAAGCGGCTGGCGGAGTCGGCGAATTTTGAGTGGATCACGGCTGCATCGGAGCGGCTGGCTGACGTAGAGCGCGGGATGCGGCGGAATTTGCTGCGGTCGCTATCGCTCGATGCCTTCGCGGCGTCGCTAGCGTCGACGGATCGCGACGTCAGCCGTTGACCGGCGAGCGAACCGTCAATGAAAGAAAAGTCCTGATAACGACAGTCAACCCGAGTCGTATTGAAGATTTCGAGGGTCTCGATAGCCCTTTACTACTCCCAACGAAACACTTTCGCCGAAAGCGCCGTGCACAGGATAAACACCGCGCCCAGCGCTGCAACGTCGCCCACGTGAGCCGACCAGGCATCACCTTTCCAAATCCCATCGAGCAGTGACACCGTATAAGTGAGCGGCACAACTCTGGCTACTGTCTGGAGCGCTGGCGGCAGTGATGTAACCGGCACGAAGAGTCCCGAGACAGCGATCATCGGGTACATGATGATGGCACCGATCGGCTGCGCAAAGCGCGCCGTGGGAACGATGCTGGCGATGAGAAAGCCGATCGATAAGATGCTGCAGGTGCTGATTAGAAGCGCCATAGTAAAGCCAAAAAGTGGGACGTGGATTCCGACCGGATAGTAGCGTTTGCCGGCGAGCACCATTAAGGCCAGCGTGGCCGCGGTGAGTAGCAGTTTGACGAGCACGTGCGCAGTCAGGATCGTCTGGGGGCGTAGCGGAGTGGCGCGGAGCCGCTTAAGAATTCCCCCCTCGCGGTAGATCGAAATGATGGTGACCAGTGATAGCACGGCGCTGATGGCGATCAGGACCGAGGCCAGCACGGGTAGACCGGCCTTGATAAAAGTGCTGCCGGCGAGTGCGGCCGGTGAGACGCTGCGGCCGACGATGCGACCCGTTCCGATGAACACCAAAACGGGGATGCCAATCGTCCCGAACGCCCCCAGCGGCTCGCGGAGGAATATCTTGATCTCGATCCAGGTTAATTTCCAGAGTCCACGCAGCATCATGAATTACGCCTAGTCGCGAATCGAGTGACCGGTCAGCTTGAGAAAGACGTCCTCAAGGTTGGGGAGAACCGAGCGGAAGTCCGTGACCCGGATCCGATTCTCGGAGAGACAATGAATGACCTCCGTGACAAGATCGTCGCCCCGACCCCGAATCGTGAACTGCGAGTCGCTGCAGATCACCGCCTCGACTCGTGGGATAGCTTGGAAGCAGTCTGCAGCCCTTCGGTCGACCGTAGCGAGTATGACGGTACGGTCAGGGCAATGCCGGTTCACGAGGCTCTGCGGCGTGTCGATGTCGATGATGCGTCCGTGTTCGATGATTGCCACCCGGTCGCATAACCGTTCCGCCTCCTCCATGAGGTGAGTGGTCAGGAAGACCGTTTTGCCACGCTCCCGAATGCCTCGCACGAGCTCCCAGATGGCGCGGCGCGCCTGCGGATCGAGCCCGGTCGTCAGCTCGTCGAGAAACACCAGTTCGGGATTGTTGATCAGGGCAAGCGCAATGAACAGCCGTTGCTTCTGGCCGCCCGAGAGGGTCATGAACCAGGCATTTCGCTTGTCGCTAAGGCTGAGTTGCTCGAGCAAGCGCTCGCTGTCGCTTGCATCCTTCCGGTATAGGGAGGCCCAGAGGTCTACAGCTTCCCACACTTTGATCCGCTTCTGCAGTTGCGCCTGCTGGAGTTGGACTCCTATCCGCTCTTGCAACTTGTACACGTCGTTGAAGGGATTAAGACCCAGCACCGAGATGGTGCCCTTGTCGGGGGTGCGCAGACCCTCGATGCACTCCATCGTAGTGGTCTTTCCCGCACCGTTGGGCCCAATTAAACCAAAGATCTCACCTTCGTTGACCTCGAACGATACCTCGTCGACGGCCACTGTAGATCCGTAGGTCTTGCGGATTGAGGAAGCTTGGATGACGGGACGCATGATCGCTGGGACAAAGTCTAAGAGTTACTGAACCTGGAACGAGGGTCTTTGACATCGGAATGTAGTCTAGGTCCTGGTTAGTCGGATCAACAAGTATCCGCGTGATGGCCCGAAAAATGGTTGAGGAAGGAGAATAGGAAGCTCTGGCCCTGCGCCAGTAACCACATTCCGGTTACCGTTGATTGCAGTCGCCGCGAGGATAGAGCACTATAACAATCATATTTTCAATTAGTTACCTAGATTACTCTGGTGGTTCAACTCCCTTATGGGAGATTGCCCGCCCCATCCCTGCCGCCTATAATCGTCCTACTCTGGTTCAGGATTCTCCGTCAGGTTCCGGGTGGAAGATGGAAGGGCGAATCCTGTGCGACGCCCTCCAACGATCGTTCGGTGAAAGGGAAACGCCCGGATTATGCGAAAGCACCTGCAACTCGCATTAATGCTGACGGTCTCAACGGCAATCGCGACCTCCTTTTTTCTCGATACAACCCCCGTGTGGGCGGCCGAGGGAGATGATGCGTCCCATGGGATCACTACGACAGATGAGCACGGGCGTAAGATCTACGTGAACGAGGATGGCCCTGCTCCGAAGCATGCCACGCCAACGGCACAGCCCAAGCGATCGTCGCTGGTGTACTGGAGCAGCAAAGAGAATCGGTGGAAGCCGGTGCCCTCGGCGGGTACAGCCTCGATGCAAGCGGCGCGGTCGGCCGCGGCCGAGGTCAGCCAGTATTACGCGCACGAGTCGACGCAGTCGGCCAATGCCAAAATCGTGGCGGCCAACTCTCGCGGACATCAGGCAACGCAAGAAGAGATCGATTCCTCTATCGTGATGGCGGCGGCCCGGCACAATGTGGATCCGAACCTGGTACGCGCGGTGGTGAAAGTGGAATCGAACTTCAATTCCAACGCGGTTTCGCGCAAGGGCGCCATGGGTCTCATGCAACTGATGCCGCAGACGGCGCGCAGTCTGAACGTGAAGAATCCGTTTGATCCCGCGCAGAACGTCGATGCGGGGGTGCGGCATCTGAAATCGCTTCTGGAAAGTTATGGCGGCGACGTGAATTTGACCCTGGCCGCCTATAACGCGGGTTCGGGAGCGGTGGCGCGCAGTGCAGGCGTGCCGCACTATGCCGAAACCCAGAATTACGTGCGAAGAATCACCAATCTCTACTACTCGGGATTTGATATTTCTCCGTCCGGCTCGACGCATGATCCCGTGCGGGTTCAACGAGATGCGCGGGGCGTGCTTTACATCAGCAACACGGAATAGGTTGGCGGCATCTGTTCTAGAAGCGGTGGCAGTCAAAAATCCCCACCCTGTCGCAAAAGCGCGACAATGATGGGGCACCCTGGCAAGTTGTATTTGAAATCTCTCAGATACCTTAGGCAGTTCAACTGCAACGTTGGATCGAGACAGTAACGGACCGACGACTTTGAAAAAGAAATCGAGCCAGCGCGGTTGGCGCTGGGGAGCGCTGCTGTTGCTGGTGGCGCTTTCCGGAGTGCCCGCTTATGCCCGCATGCATCACACGGAATCGTGGGCTCGCGACCGCTTTGCCGCTGCCGAGCGTATGCGGGAGGCGCTCAACGGACGTCCTCCTGGGGACCGCACCCGGCACGACTACCAGCGCGTCCTCAATGCGTACCGCAACGTCTATTTTGGGGCTCCTGCTTCGACCAAGGCCGATCCTAGTGTTGTCGCTGTTGCTGAGACGCTGGTCGAGATGGGGCGGCACTTCAACGATGACAAGATCCTGAATGATGCCATTGCCCAATACAAGTTCCTGCGGAAGGAATATCCGGGTAGCAAGTACCGCTGCGACGCCCTTTTCACGATTGGTGAGATTTATAAAGACGACCTGAACGATCCCGACCAGGCGCGCGAAGTGTTTCAGGAGTTTGTGCACCGCTATCCGCAGAACCGCCTGGTCGAGGATGCCCAGCAGGCCGTAGCGGAAATCGACCGCGAAGCCGCGGCGGACAAAAAGGCTGAGGCCCACAAGAAGGCGGGCAAAGAAGTATCCGAGAAGAGCAAGGCTGCCAAGGAGTCGCCTGCGAAGGACGCTGACGCGCAGGAAGACGCGAAAGCAGACGCCCAACCCGAGCCTAAGACCGATGCGGCTGGGAAGGAAACGCCGGAGGCCCATGCCCGGCGAATGCCGCGCGTGACCGGGATCCGGCACTGGTCGACGCCGGACTACACTCGCGTCGCCATCGATCTGGAGAGCGACATTAAGTTTGGCTCATCGCGCATTTCCAGCCCTGATCGGATTTTCTTCGACCTGCGGGGCACCAAGCTGGCCTCAACGCTGGTGGGCAAGAGCTTCGACGTGGACGACGGCTTCCTGAAAAAGATTCGCGTGGCGCAGTTTCAGCCGGGGCGCACGCGGGTTGTGCTCGAAGTGGCGGATCTTTCCGATTACGAAGCTTTCCTGCTCCCCAATCCTTACCGGTTGATTATCGATATCCACGGCAAAGATGCCGACAAAGCGGCGCGTGCCCGGGCGAAGAAAGACGCACTTACCGAGACGGCCGACGTGGAAATGCCGCCGAAGGCAGGATCAAAGGCAGACAGTCCCAAGGATGTTCCCAAAGAGGTTTTGAAAGATGTTGCGAAGGACGCGCCGAAAGATGTTCCAAAGTCTGAGTTGAAGGCCGACGTGAAGGCTCTGGCTGGAAAGCCGGTCAGCAAGACTGAGCAGATTCACGACGAGCCCAGCGCTGCTGCGTCGAAGGAAGAAGCTGAAGGCGCGAAGGCGCACCCGTCGGAGCCGCAGAAGGCAGCCGGTAACGAAAAAACCGCGCCAGGCACGGTGAAGAAGGTCGTGGTAGAGGCGGACGATGACGACGAGACGCCTCCGGCAAAGGCTGCAAAGGTAGAGGCTCCGGCGCATTTGCGTAAGTCGTCAACCGCGGCTTCGCGCAAAACGGAACCTGCATCAGATTCCGATTCGACGGCTTCCGACGAGAAGGCTGTGAGCGATACACCGCCCGCAGGTTCGGCACGAGGGAAGTCATCGCGTCTCAGTGCCAGCCGGAAAGCACTGGACCCCGATGTCCGCGAAGCCAAGCCTACGGCCAGCGGCGACCGGTCACTGATCCGCGCGCTGGGGCTGAAGATTGGAAGGATTGTGATCGATCCCGGCCATGGCGGCCACGATACCGGGACGATTGGGCCCGATGGATTGCAGGAAAAAGACCTGGTGCTGGAAGTGGGCCGGCGGCTGGGCAAGCTGCTTGAAAGCCGGCTAGGGGCCGAGGTCGTTTACACGCGCAAGAACGATACATTCATCCCGCTCGAAACCCGCACTGCCATCGCCAACCAGCAGCGGGCGGACCTGTTCATTTCGATCCACGCCAACTCAAGCGAGGATTCGGCAGCCCGCGGCGTCGAGACCTATTACCTGAACTTCACTTCGTCGCCGGAGGCGCTGGAAGTGGCGGCGCGCGAAAACGCAGTCTCGGAGAAATCCATCTACGAACTGCAGGATCTGGTGAAGAAGATAGCGTTGAAGGAAAAGATCGAAGAGTCCCGCGAGTTTGCCGGCGATGTGCAGGAATCGCTACATAGCGGACTGGCGGCCAAGAGTCCCGCGATCCGCAACCGGGGGGTCAAGAAGGCGCCGTTCATCGTGCTGATCGGGGCCAACATGCCGTCGATCCTGGCGGAGATTTCATTCGTCAGCAACCCGGCCGATGAGCATCGGCTGGAGACGAGCGAGTACCGCCAGCGCATTGCCGAGTCGCTCTACCGCGGAATTGCGAAGTATGCGGATGGATTGAGCGGTGTGAAAATGGCCAGCAAGCTCGATAAAGCGGCTGGCCAATAATTGCATTCCAGAGCGGAATGAGAGCGGTCCCTGCCTACTGAATCGAACTGCCCACCTGCGAAAAGATGTTGCTCGCGTTCGATCCGATCAGACGCACGGTGCCCACGACAATGACGAGAATCACCGCCAGCATCACGGAGTATTCGGCGACGTCCTGCCCTTCTTCATCCGACCAAAGCCGATCGAAGCAAAGATTGCGAAATGAATGACTCATAAACTTCTCCCTTTCCTGCTAAGCAACCACCGAGGCCATCGAAACCGCGTCCTGTAAAACGGGCTGGCGCTTAAATTCCGGAAGACTCAGTCCCCACGCCTCACTGTCGTGGCTCACTGCCTGCAGCCCTACCTGAAACTCGGACGTGCCCTTCATCTTCTTGGTCCAGACCACGCGAAACTGTATTTTTCGCTGGCGATAAAAAATAGTGATCTCGTCCTGCAAATGCAATTCGTGCCGAACCGAGCCCAAACGCGCTCCTTCAGGGGTCACGTCCAGCGTATGAACCAGTTCTTCAAACGCCTTTCCCGCGCTGTCGGTGCCCCTTACTCTTACGGGAAGAACTGCTTTGGTGCGATTCCCGCGTCGCGGCTTCGTATCCACACTACTCACTGACATTCCATCACCCACTGCTAGTTTGCTCTCAGATCAGTCCGCTGTGAATGGCTCCGATGTGTAGGAGGAAGGCACGTCGGTAACCATCCTCCAGTCCTGCTTAAAGGGGCTGGCGGATCAAGAGCTTACGAGGTTTCAGAAACCTTTGACCCCTCTGTGTGGTCTAATTACAAGCAGGAGTTCTTGAGTCCGGGGCCAATTCATGAGTGTTTCCCGCTTTGTTGGTGTTGTGATTTCTCTGGCATGCCTGTTAGGCATGGCGGTTGCCACGAATAAGCCCGCGGCGCAGGCTGGGGTTCGTGCCGCCGAGCCGTCTCCCGCTCTACTTCCGCAACAGTTTGAGGGATGGCAAATGCAGGGCTCAACACAGAAGAGCGCTGATCCTGCGGCCGCCGATCCGACCAACGCTGCAGTCCTCAAGGAATTTCGCTTTACGGACGTGGAGACCGCCACCTATGCGCGGGACGATGGACGTACGCTGAAGGTCCGTGCGGCACGCTTCGCCGATGCCTCCGGCGCATTCGGGGCTTACCTGTTTTATCTGCGGCCGGAGATGACGCCGGACACGTCGAAAGAGGAAGATAAGATCGGCAATCAAGCAGCGTTTCTGGGACGGCGGGTGCTCTTTTACCGCGGGAATGTGCTGGTGGACGCGCAGTTCAGCCAGGAATCGGCGATGTCGGGGAAACAGATGCGCGAGTTGGCCCGCGCGCTGCCGCGTCCCAGCGGAAACTCCGCGAACTTGCCCACGTTCATCGAGTTCATGCCGCACGAGAACTACATCACGAACACGCAGAAGTATGTGATGGGCGCGGCAGCGTTGGCCGCGCAGGCGCCACCGGTGTCAGCGGACTTGGTGGACTTCGACGCGAGTGCGGAAGTGAGCCTGGCGCGTTACAGCACGCCGAGTGGGGAAGCGACGCTGATGCTGATCTCTTACCCCACCCCGAAAATGGCGGCCGATCACTTGCTCCGCATCGAGGCCGCGCATCAAGCGTCCGCTGCTCAGCCGGGCGTTTCGAATGCCGAGAGTTCTGGCACATTTATCCCCAAGCGTACCGGTCCGCTGCTCGCAATCGCTGCTGGACCAATCTCCGACAACGATGCGAAGTCTCTGCTCGGGCGGGTCAACTGGGAAGCGAGCGTTACATGGCACCAGCCGACCGATAATCCGCAAGTGCGCGATCTCTATATGCTGATTCTCAACATCGTGGTGCTTTGCGGAATTCTTGCTGGACTCGCGGTGGTCGCTGGCGTGGCGTTCGGAGGAATCCGCATTCTGATGAAGCGCTGCTATCCCGACAAGGTGTTTGATCGCCCGGAGCAGATGGAATTCATCTCGCTCCACCTCACCGAAACGGTAGTCAAGGGAACCTCCCAGAGTGGGACGGATGGGGGTCGCCCGGCACCCCAAAATCCCTCCTGATCTCTCGCCAACCCTGGGGTAAGTAGCTTTAGATAGATCGGCTTAGGTCTTTGCCGAGGCGCTTTTGTCTCAATTTGCTACACTCGCGGGGGATATTGATTGGTTCTGTAACTAATTGAAAACAAAGACATTTATTTCACAAAAATCCCTTGACACCCCTGTTTTTGGACTCATAAGATTTCCGCAGAAAGTTTTGACGGATTTCAAAGCTCCGTTGGAACTATTCTCCCTTGAAGAAGAGGCTGCCCTGTTGCCGGGTGGCCTCTTCGTTTATGTATTCATTTCTCTCGCCTGGCGTAAACTCCAGAGACCCAACCCAATTCCTATGATATGGAACTGTTCCGCGCTTTCTGCGTATCAACTGTTGTAGGTATTTTGTAGCGCAGCGACGAAGCGGAAAAGTTCGAGGGAGGAATTCATGTTCTGCGATGGATGCGGCACAGCAGTTCAACCAGGCCAGGGGTTTTGCAGCAAGTGCGGCAAGCAGATCGTCGGGCCCGTGGCGCTCATGCAGCCTGGTCGGAGCCGCGTGAAGGAGCATGTGCGGTTGGTAGGACTGTTGTGGCTGGCGTTCTCGGCGTTCAATGCGATCGGCGGCGTAATACTGTACGTCATTGCCAACACCTTGCTGGTTCACCTGCGCCGAGGGGGAGTCGAGGGTGGACCTCCCGCGTTTCTCACCCCGCTGTTGAGCACAGTGGCGATTCTATTGCTCGCCAAGGCTGCATGCGGGTTCGTTGCAGGATGGGGATTGACGCAGCGGGAGCCGTGGGCTCGGGTCGTGGTTCTTGTGCTCGCATTTGTTTCTCTGTTTACCAACATTCCGTTCGGAACGGCGCTCGGCATCTACACCATGTGGGTCCTGTTGCCCGCAGAGTCGGAGCAGGAGTATGAAGCGATGGCTGAGGCGCGAGCCGCGTAGGCGAGGCGAGCGCATCTCTGCTCTACGCTTTTCGGCCTCCCATTTAGAATCGATGGGAGGCCGACGTAGCTCAGTTGGTAGAGCAGCCGATTCGTAACGCACTCAGCCTTGCGTATGTTGTTGTGGAGTATGGGGGTCTCAGGGTCGTTTTAGGGGGTTCTAGCGTGTCGCTGAGCACCGTTTGTACAGCAATTTGACTAGCCGATTTCAGATCGGCAGGTCTTTGCTCTTCCTTCGCCAGTCCTTGATTCTTCTGGGACTGTCTTCTGACTTTCTTGAACCGGGCCAGTTGGCTGGACCTGCAAGAATGCTTCCCAAGACAAAGGAGGCGAACGCGGCAATGTGTTCCGTCTACGACGACGTGGAATTGCTCGACTGGCTCCGCTGGTCTCATGAGAACGGCCCCAGCTTTCTTCGAACGATAGCAGAAGCGGTGTTCACGGCCGACCTGAAGAATTACAACCTGCTTCGTCCCGCCCTGTTGAAGCTGAAAGAGACCAATCCAAGGACTGGCTGGAGCAGGTATCATCTAGCAGGAGAAGCCAGGGGGCAAACGGAGGCCGTCGTCGCAACGTGTCGGCGCTTCGGCGCGGTGTCCGAGTCGCGTGCGGACTTGATCCCAATTGGGGTGGTTTCACTGCGTCGCATTCCTCTTCAACTCCTCATTACTGCCAGAGCCGAACAAGGTAAATGGTGCTAACATACGCCAATCATGAATCTCGTCCTGGTTCATGGAATTCTTGGGTTCCGCGAGAAATTCGGTGTCGAATATTTTCGCGGCGTAGCTGAACACTTTCGAGCGCAAGGGTTCACCGTTCTGGTAGCGGAACTTGACCCAACACAGGGCATCGAGTTCCGGGGCAATCAACTCAGGGATCAGATCAACAACAGTTTCACTAGCGGACAACTGGATCGTACTCAGAAGACACACATTGTCGCCCACAGCATGGGAGGTCTCGACAGTCGTTATTTGCTCTCTCCCGTGAGTGGGAAGCAGCTTGTGGCCCCGGTGCGATCGCTGACCACGATCTCAACCCCGCATCAAGGTTCGCCGATTGCCGACCTTATCGACAATCCCCTGGAATTGCGACCGTTCCCCCATCTTCCATACAAATGTGCTGGCAACCCTCTGGAACTTGCGCTGAACGAATTGGGGATATCTTTGGATGGCTTGCGGGACCTAACAACGGTCTCCTCTCAGGGTTTCTCTGCAAAGTACACGAACAATCCGTCAGTCGCTTACTTTTCCGTTGCCGGTTCGGGCAGGCCTGGACTTGTGCCGACAGCGTCGATTCTTTTGCTGTTTCACCATTACATCTTTGCCAAAACCGGAAACCTTAACGATGGGCTGGTCACGGTGGATTCAGCGAAATGGGGAACGTTCGATCCAGCCACGTGGCCGGCCGACCACGCCGAGGAGGTGGGGTACAACCTGGACAATCTGGTCGCCCCTCCAGCTTTTCCTTATCTTACGAACTTCGATAAGATCGTCGCAAACGTGGTTAAGCTATGACAAACACTACTGAGTGCTCATACCAGCTACTGCGCCAGCACAAAGATATCCTCGAGGTTAGGCGTCCGGAAAGTATGCTCTTCGCGGTGCATGGGGTTCATCCAGCATTTTATGGTACTGTTTTGGCTGCTGCTTTCGTGCTGAGTGTGCGTTCGGAAAAGGACTGGTCTTCTTATTAGCCGCTCGCCAGCTGGAATCACGAGCACGCGCTTTCGTGGCCCGCACAAATCGGGTTACTTGCATCAGCAATCTTTGCCGGCGCATTCTGAAGTGGTCCCTGGTGGAAGGCTGCGACCGCTTTGTCGTCATCAGCATAGATTTCAAATATGGTGCATAGATTTGTGCGCCGAAGCACGTCGGTGACATACTGGTTGGGCGCGACTAGCTTAAGGTCGCCACCGCGATTTTGTGCCGAGACAAGAAGCCCTATCAGAACGCCGATTCCGCCACTGTCGATGTAATCCACCTCGCTCAAACTCACCACAATGTTCGGCGAACCCAACAACGCACTGCCTACCCTTTCGCGCAAGACTGCGCACTCATCACCGAATACAAGCCGACCTCGACAACGAAAGATGAAGGTGTTTCCACATACTTGGGTGTGTACACTTAGGCCCCTTGCGGTGGCTCGGAAGGATAGGTTCTGATGATCAGTCATTAAGCTGGGCTTACCCATACCTGTATTAGCAGCCATGATGTTGTTCTCCTTCAGTAGCTAACTCGGGTTGAAGATCGCTTTCGCATCCGCTGTCCGGCTGAAACGCAATCGAAGTACGTCATTCAACAGACTTCCGCCACTCTTAGACGCACTTCGGACAGCTAGGTAAACGAAGAGAGCAGCGGCTTTATGCGACTCTATTGTCCAGGACATAAGGTTTGTGGTCGGAGTCGTGCGCCACATGCACCTCGACTACGCCCTGACCTCGCCGGTAGAGCAGCCAAGTGTTAGGGTATTGTTCTTCGCGGCTCGGCTGATCGTTGCTGACGACTATCATTAGATCGGTTGCCATCGTCGTGCTCTCCCTTCCTGGGTCTGTCCTGGCCCTTTGTTTTCCCACCTAGCAATTAGCAAGAACCGTGCCAAAGAAAGGCAGCGGAGGATTTGCATTTGCGGCAATCGTGGCATGACATCAGGTAGAGGTCGCTAGGCGAAGGGATGCACATGTGGACTAGCGTGTTTTCGAGGCGCCGGCCCTCTCTCAAACATCGTTCTACCCAGCCTTGATGGGTGCGCGGAGCGCTCGCTGCGCAACGACACACGCCCTGCTCCTTTATCCGAATGACTAATCTGATCTATCCGAATGAATAACCCGATCGAATAGGCTGCGGATTGTGCGTGTGGCGACGGCCCCGCTGTCAATCAGCGCGTGACACCCTCCACCTTTGGCAGCGGCCACTCGGCCTTTTCTGCAAACCCACTGAGAGCGGCCATCGATGCCGGCCTCGAGGAGGCCAGCACACAACCCGGTCTGCTGCGACGCACCGTCGAACTCTCATAACGGCAACTCAAGAGGGAGTTTCCCGTGGAATGGGGATGGCGAAAGTTCCGCTTATGAAATGGCTCTGTACGGGCACTCCGAGCTGAGCGATTCAAAACCGTTCTTGGAGTGGAAAAAGGATATGATCGACAACCCGATTGTTTTAATTGATGCGACTTCCCGTATAGCCTTCGTCCTGCATAACATGCTCGGTTACAAGGTCAAAGAAGCCGCGGGAATGGTGCAGATCAGCGAAAAAGAATATCGAATGCAATTGCGGAAGGCTTACATGCAATTGCTGTCATTGCAGGTTAGCCCGGCCTTGCAGGTGATGTCCTTGGCCAGACCGCACTGGCATAGCATGGCACCGGTAGGTTGTTAGCCGAAGCGAAGCAGCTGTGAACTAGTACATCGTACAGATAGTTATTTATATTAACAATAACTTCTGGTACGCTGGGGCATGGCCCGAGTCGCGCTTCCGCTCCAACTCGATGTCCAGACGCGTAGCACTTTGGACAAGTTCGTCCATTCCTCCTCGACGCCCCAATCATTGGCACAACGTAGCCGCATTGTCTTGGCGGCGGCCGACGGGTCGAACAACCAGCAGATCGCGGCCGAGCTGAAGATTCCGCCGATCACGGTGGGAAAGTGGCGCCGGTCGTTTGCCATCCATGGTCTGGAGGGCCTGCGCGATGCGCCCCGCTCAGGGCGGCCTCCCAAGCATGATTCCGACACCCGGCACAAAGTGCAAACGCGAGTGTGTCAGCAGCCGGAAGATCAAAGCCGCTGGACTGTGCGCACGCTCGCCGCCGAAGTCGGATTACCCGCCAGTACGGTGCATGCCATGCTGGTTGCCGCCAAACTGCAGCCCCACCGAATCCGCACGTTCACCTTCAGCCCGGACCCTGATTTTGAAGCCAAGCTGCTGGACATTGTTGGGCTGTATCTCAACCCGCCGGAGAATGCGCTGGTGCTGTGTGTGGACGAGAAAACGGGCATCCAGGCGCTCAACCGAACCCAGCCGGGGCTCCCGCTGAGGGCTCGCAAACCCGGCGCCTGGACCAACGAATACGTCCGTCATGGCACACAAACCTTGTTGGCCGCCCTGGAGATTGCCACCGGCAAAGTAGTCGCCCATGTGCGAGACCGGCGGACCACGGTGGACTTTTTGAGTTTCATGGACGACGTCGTGAAGTCCTACCCCGTAAGCGCCCTTCACGTCGTGCTGGACAACCTCAACATCCACAAGAACGAAGCCGCCAAACAATGGCTCCTGAGTCATCCCCGAGTGCACTTTCACTATACCCCCACGCACGCTTCCTGGATGAACATGGTCGAATGCTTTTTCAGCATTCTCACCCGGCAGGCATTGACGCAAAGCGTGCACCGTTCCAAAAAGGAACTGAAGGAGTTTCTGATTCGATACCTCAAGCAATACAGTGAGAACCCCACGCCGTTCACCTGGACCAAGGGCCCCGAACATCTCCAGCGAATCATTGAAGCCACCAGGCAGTATCAGGCAGCCCATCCCAAGCAGACAAAGCAACGGAAAGCCCGCCAGCATAATACAAAGAACTAACTGTACGGTGTACTAGCGTGTTTTCAAGGTGTCGGCGCCCTCTTTCAAACATCGTTCTACCCAGCGATGATAAGTGCGCAGAGCGCTCGCTCAGTCTCCACACACGCTCCGGAGTTAGAATGCCGATGGCATGGCCGCTATGAACTTGCCGTCTCCGCCCAAGCCGCGTGACCAAGAGAGTGAAGGCGGGCTGTTCGTGCCCAGCGTGGGGCGAGTGTGCACTATTAGATGAGCGAAAAAGTTAACCGACGGCACTACTTTGCCGCCTTGATCTTCCATTGGCGCCCGGGCGGTGGCGGCGAAAAACGGTCGTATGATCGCACGAACTCGCGCGGGACTCACTTTCTCGCGAGCTCGATCACGGGAATTTCGGGAGGACAGTTGTATCGGACCGGGACAAGCGAGCAACCCACGCCTGCGCTTGTATGTCCCAGCATGCGATCGTGTCGCCACTCGCCTTGGGCATAAGCTCTAGGACAATCGGCATTCTGAAAAACCTCGCCGATAACCGGCAATCGGATCTGTCCGGCGTGAGTGTGACCGCACATGTAAAGTCGGATTTCGCTTCTCGCAGCTTCCTCGAAAATCTCTGGCGTATGGGCGAGCAGAACCTTAAACCCATCCTCCGGCACACCTTCTAACGCGCCCTCCAAGTCGTCACAGCCATAGCCATGCGGGTCGTCGACACCGATCACATAAATCGACTCGTCTCCCCGGGAGATTTTGGCTGCTTCGTTGATCAGCATGCGTACACCGAGGTTCTCAAGTTCTATCGCAATTTGGGATTCGTCGTGATTGCCAAGGATGCCCAGAACACTTTGCTCGGTACGGATGGCGGAAAGAATCGTCCGCAGGCCCGGATAGACTCCGTCACACGGGCCTTGAGCTTTGAAGCGGTAGTCTCCTGTCATGACGCACAAATCGACGTCCAGGGGCGCAACGAGGTCCGCTACGACCTCTGCCAGGCCATCTAAGCCGTCGATGTGCAGGTCTGCAAGGTGCAGGATTCGGAAGCCGTCAAAGCTTGGCGGCAAGTCCTCAAATTCAAGTCGCACGTCGCGCACGATTGGGCGGAGAGCGTTGCGCACACCCCGCGAGTAGAGCCTCGTGGCCTTCAGGAAAGTGTTCAGGATTGGCCCGGCAATGTGATGAACATGCTTCCGTTTGTGTCTGTGAATTGCAGCTTCAATTGTTCTGCGCCTGGATAGACGACCTTCCAAGTCGCGTGTTACTTCGTACTCAACACTCAGCATGGTCGTAGCTCCTTAACACTTTTTTCCATAGTCGAGTTAACATGGCTCGTCGACATCATCCAGCTCACAAGGTTTCTTGACTGCAGGCTGCGTGCCACAACGGCATGCCGCCTTGAGAACGTTTCCCAACGGCTGGTAACTCGTTTGCTATCCGAGTGCTAAACCCAATCATCTGTGGCATGAGGAGAATTCGCAGTATGGCTGCGAGGGAACATTGCTCTAACCAAACGGTTGAATCACACAATCCTTCTGCTTAGTTCCTCAGGCTTTTGGGGCAAAGCCAAACTGGTTGCTTCCAGCCAGCGACTTCCTTGTGCGGAGATTGACCGTTGGACTTTGGGTGAATCGTCGGAAGACGGTGACAACATTGACTTTATAGCGTGCGGACTGCGGTGCGCGCACCCGCCAAACAGGAAATCGAAAACACGCCCACGAGCTCAAGTGCAACTATCCCTTCTGACATGCCACTTGCGATATGAAAAGCGTTGAACGTCTCGAACACAAAAAGCAAAAGGTGACGGAATTATGACTTTCAATCTGGTGGAACGACGCGGAAGGTCAGCACAGCCTCGGCAACGACGAAGCACTGGTAAGGCGATAACATCATGGCTGCCAATCCCAGTATTGCTGATCTCAGCATTCCAGATACCGAAAGTGACGCATGGCGGCTTCAGTGCGGTAAGTGGAATCAGCGAGCAAGCCTAAACTATGTCGTCAGCCCGTCGTGCTCTGCGGCCCCCAAAAGCGGTGATGGCAGCGGTGATGACTCCGAGAATCGGCATTGTACCGGTGAAGCAGGCGTCTTCCAGCTGGACCTCACTCTATTGACTGAGCCTCGGTGTGACCTTGGCCCAACGGTATTCGAATTGTGGACTAGTAGGTCTCTGCGTCTGCGCAAACGGCTATCCTGGCCTCACCATTTCAGATATAGACCGTATCTTTGTGGATAGATTGAAGTGGATCGATCCGCAGCCGGAAACTCGGCTGATCCCTTCCAAATCCGGCTAGTCTGCGAGTTCCGCGAGCCAAGGGGAAACATCTCGCAGTGCACTATCTTCTGGCAATTCACTTGCGACCTAGTGTGCGGTGTCGTGCGGACAGTCGTTGTGCAGGTGCTGTACTACATGCAGCTGTGCTGGACCGTCCGACGCGGGAGGGCTGGTCATGTTTGTTCGTAAGGTCTCGGTTCGCCTCAAGTCGAATGCGCTCAAGCAATTCACGAATCTCATGGAGTCTGAAATCCTTCCTTGGCTGCGGACGCAAGAAGGATTTTTGGATTTGATTACACTCGCCGTCACCGACGGAAGTGAAATTCAAGCCCTAAGCTTTTGGGACCATGAAGGGAACGCGCAGGCTTTCAACACCAGCAGGCACACGACCGTATTGAAGATCCTAAAGGCACTCCTGGACGGGGTTCCGCGAGTCAAAACATTCGAAGTCGTCAGTTCGACGCTCAAAACATTCTCCTCACACGGTAGGGGAACGAGAAGCAGCCTTACACCGGTCGGTTCGGAGACTTTGGGCGATGGCTCGCAGGAAGCAACTGTCTGAGGCAGTCCGAGGCGCCTCGCCCTGATTATCTCGCCCGATGGAGTCGTGGGAGCCATGCTTTCATCGCCGTGGGTGGGCCTCAGGCCCATGCGAACTCAAACTGGCTTGAACAGTGGGTTTTGAACGAAATCGCCTCATTCTGTTGGTCGATTTCCTTCAACTCCTCGAATATTGATAAGCGGTCGTAGGAATCGTGGTGCGTATTTCGGGGCAAGTGAATAGCGATTCCGGGGCGATGTGAATAAAGATTCCGGGAGGATGTGAATAAGGATTCCGGGCATGTGAATAGAGATTCCGGAGATGTGAATAATCCGAACCGCGATGAAAGAGGCGGGTTGGAACCGGAGTTGATATTGACGTTTCTGGATCGAGCTTTCTGAGTAGGAGCGGAAAGCGGTGCTGGACAACCAATGGGGATTTCTCCTCTGGCTAGAGGAGAAACCGAATGTCCCAGAAGGCTCTGTCCATGCGAAAAATCAAAGAAGTGTTGCGTTTGCGGTACGATCTTGGCCTGCTGCAGAACGAGATCGCCCGTAGTTGTTCCATCGGCCAAGCCAGCGTTCATCGTTATCTAGAACGGGCTTCGGCGGCGGGTCTGAGTTGGCCTCTCCCCGAGGAATGGGACGATCGCCGACTGAATGAATTGCTTTTTCCCGCTGCACCGGCGGGTGGCAGTCCATCGGTCCGGGGGCCCGTCGACTTCGCCGCCATCCATCACCAGCTACAAAGCCACAAGTATGTGACGTTGCAACTGCTCTGGGAAGAATATCGCCAGAGCCAGCCCGAGGGATATCGCTACAGTCGCTTTTGCGAGTTGTACCGGCGATGGCACCGGAAGCAAGACGTGGTTCTACGCCAGGAGCACCGTGCTGGCGAGAAGATGTTTGTCGATTGGGCCGGTGCCACCATTCCGATTTACGATCGCGAAACGGGTGTGGCCCAACCGGCCTCGCTGTTCGTAGCCGTACTAGGCGCCAGTTCCTACGCCTTTGCGCGAGCCACACTCAGCCAGGACCTTTCCAACTGGATCGAGTGTCACGTCCTGGCCTTCGAGTTCTTCCAGGGCACCAGTAAGTTAATCGTCCCGGACAATCCCCGCACCGGCGTCACTCGTGCCTGCCGCTATGAGCCCGACCTGAATCGCACCTACCTGGAGATGGCACAGTTTTACGGCGTTGCCATTATGCCGGCGCGGCCCTACAAAGCCCGGGACAAAGCCAAAGTGGAAGCTGCTGTGCTCTTATCAGAACGCTGGCTCATCGCCGTACTGCGCCACGATAAGTTCTTCTCTCTCGCCGATCTCAACCAAGCCATCGCGAAACTCCTGGAGCGCATGAATCGTATCCGTGCGGCCAAGTACACGGTTGACGGCGGTGCGAGAGGGATGAGAGAAGTTTTCAGGAGTGCGTCTTGGCCGCCCATGCTTTGGGCGTGAGTCCGGTGACGTTCTGTATGGATGTGTCGGCGAGACCGGGCAGGATGTCGGCCAGATATTGGCGCACCGGGATGGCGAGCCGGCGGCAGCTTTCGATAACGGAGAGAATGGCGGCCACGCGCGGGCCGGCTTGAGGGCTGCCGATATGGATCCAGTTCTTGCGTCCAGTCGCCACCGGACGCATGGAGTTCTCGGCCACGTTATTGCTGAGCTCCAGTTGCGGGTGGTCGAGGAAGTAGTTCAGCTTCGTCCAAAGCGCCAGCGTGTAGTTGCACGCCTGGCCCGCCTTGCTACGGGGCAGTACGGTTTTGCTCGTGGCCAGGATGTGTTCCCGGATTTTGGCGAGCAGTGGGGGAGCTTTCTCCTGGCGCAGAAGATGACGTGCGGCCTGATCCATCTTCTCCTCGCGCGCCTGGGCGTCGATCAGAAACAGCTGGTCTATCAGTTCGACCGCGCGAATCGAGCCGGCGTCCTGCGGGTTGAGTTTGACCGCATCCACAAAGTTCCTTCGCGCATGGCTCCAGCAGCAGGCGTGCACCATCCCAGGCCCGCCGAGACCGCGCTCGTAGGCTATGTAATCGTCGGTTTGGAGAATGCCCGCGAAGGCACCGAGGAACTTCTTCGGCCCTTCGCGTCCGCGGCTCATGCGAAAATCGAAGACCGCCCCAGCCCCCGGCGTTCCGTACTGCCAGAGGTAGGCTTGATGGTTCTTACCTCGTTTGTCGTGCGTCTGCACATCGATCGGGGTTTCGTCGGCCTGGATGTAACCGCTGGCCAGCAGCTCCCTGCGCATGGCCTCGACCACCGGGGAGAGCATCTCGCCGACCGTCATCACCCAGCCGCACATCGTGGTCCGCGTGATCTCGATGCCCGCATCGCGCAGCAGGATGGCGCTCTGACGATAGAGTGGGCAGTGATCGGCATACTTACTGACGATGGTGTCGATAATCACCTCGTCAGCCACCAGGCTCTTGTCGATGATGCGCGGGGGAAGCGGCGCCATGGCGACGCCCTGCTCCTCGCACTGCTTGCAGGCGCGCTTCTCGCGCTTGGTCACTTCCACGTAGTACTCGGCCGGCTTGAGCTTCAGCACTTCGCTCTCGTCGTAGCCGATCACTTTCGTTTCCGCGCCGCACTTTCCGCACACGCATTGCTCGGCCGTGCAAGCGACGATCTTCTCCACGCGCGGCAGATCTGCGGAAAAGGTCTGCCGACCGGGATGCGCGCGCCGCTTCCGCTGCTTCTCGCCCTCCGGTGCCGGCAACCCCTCGCGCTCGCTCTCCGCCTGAACTTCCTGGTTCGAGACCCCGGGCTCTTCCTCCAGTAACTGCAGTTGGAGATTACTCAGCTTTTCACTGCCTGGTCCGTACTTGGCGATCCGCCGCAGACGCAGATGTTCTTCCAGCACCTGGATCTTCAGTCGCGCATACTGTAACTCGCTCCTGGTTGTATCTAACTGCTTGGATGCAGCGCCTAACTGCTCTTCATAAGTCGCAACCGTAGTTGCAACTCTGTCGCTCAGGGTGGCAAACAAAGCCTGGGGAAGCTGCGCCTTCAGTTGTTCGAGAAGTTCGGCGGGGAAACAACGCTCTGCCTCAGCAGTGGGCCTCGCGGCAGCCGGTGGAGTCACACTCACGATGCTTCTTTGATAACAGATCTGGCTGTGGATAAGTGAGCGAAATCGCCAGTCTTTATGCTGGTATTCGTAACTTATCGGATTCTTCCATGAGCGGCTTGCGATACCATTTCCGCCGCCGCGTCTCGCTCAAATCAATGCCCCCCAACAACAGCGCTAGTTCCTCGTGGCTCAGTACGATCTTCGTGACCGAAGTGTCTGCTCCCGGCCAGCCAAACCTTCCTCCGTCCAATTTTTTCGAGCATATCCATAGTCCGCTATGGTCATATACCAACAACTTCAGACGATTGCGCCGCGCATTGGTGAACAGGAAAACGTGGCCGCTCTCCGGATCGCAGCCCAGATGGTCGCGCACCAAACCGTACAAACCATTAAATCCCTTCCTCATGTCCGTGGCTCCGGTGGCCACGTAGATCCGCGTCGCTGGCCCAAATCCGAACATCGCCCTATCCCTTGTCCAACACCGTCAGCAGGCGCTCCAGTGTGGCCGCATCGAAGCCCCGGTTCACTTCGATCCTGCGTCCGCTGCTCAACCCCACCACCAACCCGCTGCTGCTGCTTGCCGATCTCCCGCTCGCTGTCCTTATCTCTACCGCCAACAATCGATTGCCTGCCCTGCTTCCTTGATCCTGGGCACGTTGTTTTCTCAGATAACGATCGAGACTACTTCGCGAGATCCCTCGACTGCCGCAGAATTCACTCTGTGGCATGCCGCTGGTTGCAAACTCCGACACAATCTGCCGAATCTCTTCCCGCGTCCGTCGTTTTGCCGTGGCTACGTTCGTCGGATGATCCATAGCCGCATTTCACCACGGGCTCTGCGCCTTGACTAGGTGGGTTGCTCGACCGCTTACGCTGGAGGGACTATTTCTGGGAGTGTGAGAGACAGGTCCGGACGCGCGATTGCGGGAGTGCAGGTTGCTGTTAAGAACTCCGAAACGGCTAGAGGCTCATCATCATCGCCAACACGGGTCTTGCTTGACCATCATCCCCCATTTTCATCCCAACGGGTGGGCCGAAGGCCCATTGCTAACTCAAAACCCCGTCGATGAGTTCTATAAAAAGGGATGTCAAGAAGAAAAGCTCCGCCTCGAACGTAGTCGGGATTTGTTTCTCGAGATTCAGCCCTCTTTACATATGCCTCGCTGAAGTAGTTTTGCCTTTTCCTTCTCATAAGTTTCTCCTGGTGCCGGTGATTTGTTGGACTCGGGAGTGCGTGCGTTGCATTAGGCTATGCTGCCAAAGCGTTCTGGATTTCCCGCAGGAACTGGCGTCTCTGGGCGGTCATTGCTGCACTGTTTGCCCTGTTCACGGCGATAACGATTCCCACACTTTCCCCGATGGAAAAGGTGCCTTGGCGGTTTTCCGCCCCCGTCGCATCATGAGGTGGAGATACTTGCTGCGCCACTGTGGCAGGCTGCGCACGGTGACCTGCGCCGCTTCGACCAGCAGAAAGCGCAGCATGGAACTGCCTTGCTTGGTGATGTGTTCCAGTCTTCGGCGGTTCCCGCTGGAGTCTTCCAGCGGCACCAGTCCGAGATAGCTCGCCACCTGCTTCCCGCACTGAAAGCGGTCAGCTTCTCGGATGATCAGCACGAAGGCCAGTGCAGTGAGCGCACCGACACCGGGATGCGTCATCAGTCGTTGCGCTTCGGGACACTTCTCCACTTCCTGTTCGATCGCTTGGCTCAGTTCCGTGATGGTTGGTTCAGTCGATCCAGCAATTCCAACCGATCGCGTCGTCGCCGGCTAGCCCACGGAGCTAGTCGGAATGATTCTAGTTGCTGGCGGCCGAGTTCCCGCCATCGCCTCTTTTTGCAGCGCAGGCCTTCGTTCAGCGCCACGGCTTGCAACTGGTTCATGATGCGCGTACGCGCCTGCACCATGCGGTGCCGGTGCCACAACAGTTGTCGCAGATCCCGGTTCTCCCAGTTCGGCACACAGATCTGCGGAAAACGATCTTCCAGCAGCAATTGCAGGATGAGCTGCGCATCCTGTCGATCCGTCTTCTGCTTGCGTACTCGCTTGGTGCGGATCACAGCCGCGTCTCCAACCCACAACTCAAACTGCAACTCGGACAGCAGTCGTTCGAACCAGCGGGCGTGACCGCTGGCCTCCATTCCGACCCGCACCTGCTGGCCCGCAGCCGCCAGAGCACGGTAGAAGTTCTCCGCCTCTTCGCGATGTGCCGGCCGTTTTTCCTGGAACTCTCCAGTCTCCCTATCCATCAAAGCAATTTGCTGAAACTCGGGGTGAAAATCTACTCCTATGATGATCATCGTTCGGCTCCTTCTCCCGAGCCGGTTGGTTGGATTCAGCACCACCAACTTTACTCGGGCGCGGGAACCGACATTGTCATGGAATCAATTGCACTCATCGGCGGTCAATGGGTTGACTGCACCTCCAAGAAAGCTAGAATGAGGGCAAATGAACTTTCATTGCTGAGCGCGACCCACGTCGTTTTTGCTGCAGGTGGGAGGGCACCATGATTGAAAACCTATATGAACTGGTCGGCGGACATCACAGTGTCAAGGCTGCTACTGAACGCTTCTACCAGAAGGTTCTGGAGGATGATAATCTCCGCCAATTCTTTAGCCACACTGACCTGGCGCACCTTCGCTCCCGGCAGGTTATGTTCATTTCGATGCTCCTCGGCGGAGGAGAGTACACCGGCAAAGACATTCATGTTGCGCATGCCCCGGCCAGAGATCACGGTCTGAATGATGCGCACTTCGACCTGTTCCTCAAGCACTTTCGCTCAGCCCTGGAAGAAGTGGGAGTCAAGGCGGAAAATGCCGAGAAAATCACGAAATTTCTAGAAAGAAAGCGAAAGGCTGTCTTGGATACTTGAGGTTGCCTCTGATTAAGTGCGAACCGCCTCCACTTGAAGACGTGCTTAAAACCATGCGAGAGCGCGCGGCAAAATTCAGTGTCGAGAAGATCAAGCCACAGGATCTTGCCGGCGCCGCAGGTCCGCCCGACGAAGAAAGCTAGGATAACTTCTTACCTGCCCAATGTGATCGAAGCGTGCAACTCCACGACGTAGTCAGCTCTCCTTTTTTATGTGAGCTGTTTAATTCCGCTTTCCGCTCCACCACCTCGCCATAAATACTGCTTGTTCAGCAGAGAGACCGGCGGAAACATATTCATGAAAACGTCGCTTTAAGGTCCCGGCGGCAGAGCGAGGGAGCGCATTTGTTCCGGTTTCGACTCACGATTTGCACCGCGTCTTCTCGCTCCAGTTCGAGCGCACCGTGAACCGGGACAACACCGTCCGCTTGCAGAATCTGACCTTACAAATCGAAGCGGTGAAGTGGCGCGGCAGGCTTGCGAGCTGCAGTGTCACGGCGCATCAACACCTGGACGGAACTTTGTGTCTCAGCTACGGACCGCACTGTCTGGGTCGCTATGACGCGACCGGCACGCCTTTGTCGGCGAAGCCCTCTACAGAACTGAGAAGGGTGCACATCAGGCTGCCCCCTTCCCCTGCAAGCCTATCCCCAAAACCACCCGACCCAATCGGCAAGGGCACAACTTTGAAACCGGACATTTTCAGTTGCTAGCAACAGCTCCGACTGCAAAATTCGAAGACACTCTCAACCTAACACTTCATGGGCTTAGACCTATTAGAACTTCGTCCCCTAGCGGGTTGCCGCCACTCCTGGATGAGATTGGCAACCAGGCTGGTCCAACCGGTCTGGTGACTCGCGCCAAGGCCCGCTCCCGTATCTCCGTGGAAATACTCATTGAAGAGCAAATGATCTCGCCAATGGGGATCTTCCTGAAATTTCCGGTAATTCCCGAAGCACGGGCGTTGGCCACTTTCGTTCCTGCGAAAGATTCCGATCAAACGATCGGCGAGCTCAGCTGCGATTGCGAGGGGGGTGACGAACTCACCGTCGCTTGCTTTTGTACTCACAGCAAAATCGGGGCCCAGGGCATAGCTGAATTTCACCAGCGTCCGGATGAGCAGATAATTCGTGGGAAACCATACCGGCCCTCGCCAATTGGAGTTGCCACCTTTAATCCGGACCGCGGATTCGCCGGGCTCATAGCCCACACTTTCGCCTCCGAAACTAAATGGGTGTTGCTCATGGTACTTGGAAATGCTGCGAACTCCATGTGGGGACAGGAACTCGTCAGGATTCCACACATATTCGAGCACGCGCGCAAACTGGCCGGAATCAGCAATCGAGAGAACGTAGCGTTGCCCCTTAACCGAGTAGCAGGCATTACCGACTAAATCGGGGCGGTTTTTGATGAACCATTCCACATTGCCGAAAAATTCCGGATTGGGATCAAGATCTTCGCGATTCAGAACTTCGACAGCGTACAGAGGAATCAACCCCACCATGGAGCGGAGGCGGAACTTCTTGAAGTTCCCATCAGGCAAGCGAAGGATATCGTAGAAAAATCCGTCCTGTTCATCCCAGAGTTGGTAATCTCGGCCACCCATTTTTTTCATCGCGGCACCGATATAGATGAAATGTTCGAAGAACTTAGTTGCGAGCAACTCATAGGCACGATCGGAATTCGCCAGCTCGAGGCAGGCGCGCATCATGTAAAGGCAGAAAAAGCCCATCCAGCCGGTGCCGTCCGATTGCTCCAGGACGGCGCCCCCAGCAAATTTCTCGCTCCGATCTATAACAGTGATGTTGTCCAAGCCGAGGAACCCGCCCTCAAAAACATTGTTGCCGGTTCTATCGACCCGGTTCACCCACCATGCGAAATTCATCAGCAATTTGTGAAGACATTTTTCCAGGAAGGCGCGGTCACCTTTACCAGTCGCAACTTTTTCATTCTGGTAGACCCGCCATGCAGCCCACGCATGAACCGGCGGATTGAGATCCGAAAATTCCCATTCGCACGCGGGGATCTGGCCGTTAGGATGTTGAAACTGCTCGAAGAGCAAAGCCAGAAGATTTTCCTTGGCGAATTCGGGATCGACCAGTGACAACGTGGTGCACTGAAAGGCCAGGTCCCATGCGGCGAACCACGGAAATTCCCACTTGTCTGGCATGGTGACCACACGCATGGAATTCAAATGACGCCAATGAATGTTGCGAATTCTCTTGTGTGCCTCGGGTGGTGGAATGCTGTCGCCTTCCAGCCAGCGATTTACGTCAAAAAGGTAAATCTGCTTACTCCACAACAAACCGGCAAATGCCCGGCGCTGGATCATCTTCTCTTCCGCGGTCGCATTTGGAGGGTGAATGCCCTCATAGAACTCATCCGCTTCCTTCCTTCGCTGCTCAACCACCTTATCTACATCACGGAGTGGGTTAGCAGTTTCCTGCTCGGTCAATCGCAAGCGGAGGACAACCGAACCCCCGGCAGGGACATCCCACTGATAATGCACGCAGGACTTGGTGCCTGATTGTTCTGGGTTCACGCATTGCTCACTGTTAACAATATAGCGATGAAACGCGTCCTTTACGTAAGGAGAGCAGTTGAGCGCAGATGGACCGTACAGCAACGAGGCGTTTGTCTCATTATCAGTAAAGAGCAGTTCACCACCACCCTGTGCGTATAAATATCTGCGCCCAAGCGCGTACTGCAGCTGAATATTCTGGAGAGGTTTGGCGGTGGAATCATCGGCTACTAACGTGACATATTCTTTCCCACGGTCTCCAGGCTTGATTATGGGCCCGTTGCTCCGAGGATAGGTCCAACTCCACGTGTTCCGGAACCAGAGATGCGGCAGAAGGTGAAGTTCAGCAGGATCAGGGCCACGGTTAAAGGCCTCGATCCGGATGCAGATGTCTTCCGGAGATTTCTTCGCGTACTCGATAAAGACGTCGAAATAGCAATCATCGTCGAAGAGCCCGGTATCGAAAAGTTCGAATTCGGGTTGGCCTGCTCGTCTCTGGTTCTCTTCAATGAGCCGTCGATATGGAAATTCGCGCTGCGAGTATTTGTAGAGCATGCGCATGTAGCTGTGGGTTGGCGTGTTGTCGAGGTGGAACCAATAGTCCTTGACGTCCTCGCCGTGATTTCCTTCGTTGGGACTAAGCCCGAACATGCGTTCCTTGAGGAAAGGATCGCGGCCATTCCACAACGCGAGCGCAAAGACGAGCAACTGGTAACGGTCGCAAATTCCTGCAATGCCGTCTTCGCCCCAGCGATAGACCTTGCTCCGGGCGTGGTCATGGGTGCAAAAGCGCCAGGCATCCCCGTCTGCACTATAGTCCTCGCGCACGCCTCCCCAAGATCGATCGCTGACGTAAGGCCCCCATTTGCGCCAAGGTGACTCCGCACCGACATAGGTTTCAGCCAGGCGGGAATGTTCTTGCGAACGGGGCACCGGCTTCGCTTTGCGTGGGCGTGCAATCCGCTGCTTGCGATCGGCCAAAGGTCCCTCCCCAAGAGCGAACAGCCGAGATTGTCATCACGAACTACAAGGGTCGAAATTGTACTCGAAATTGCCGGGGCAGGCGCATCAACTTCATGCCCGGACTTCCCCTCGCCATGTCACCCCGCAGCAAAAAATGTGGTTCGAAGTTGCCAAACTTAATGCAATAATGTTTCGCCTTTCGGGCGTCACTGAACGGCATATAGCCGTGAGGATGACAATTTTGACCGTCCCTTCGAGAAAGGGTGTGACCATGCGTTTGCTGACAACCGGGAGGATGGCTGCCATCGTGGCCCTTACCACACTGTGCATGAATTGCGGTGGGGGTAGCAGTAGCTTCGACGATGTCCTGCACCATCGTTTCGGCGACCGAGTCGCCAGGTACTGCCCCGATTTCAGCCTGCTGTGCTTGCGGCAGTCACGCTTGTCGGATTACGGTTATTCGCGACGTGATTTTGTTTTTTATCTCCTCAATGGCCGTTTGCACTTTGGTGTCGTTGGGATAGTGATCGGCGACAACAGTTACCTCGCCCAGCATGGCTTCCAACTGACCCAGATCCGCTAATTGCGTTTGATCATCTAGATCGACGGTCTGAGTCGATTTCAAACTGCTGACTGGCAGTTGCTGGGTAAGCGCGTGACGTTGGGCGGCTCCAGTCCGTGCAGCCTCTAGAAAGGCATCAAACTGCCGCACAAGCGCATCGTCAGCATAGACAACCAGTTCGGCAACTGTTTCAAGGACGCGTTGAGCCGATTCAAAAGATCGGACCAGCAACAGTACCCGAACGTCATTTAAAGCCGCCTCCAATTTGGCCCTGGCAATTTCTTGCCGCTTGGCCTGAATCTCTTTTTCTAATAAACGAATATCCAAAACGTCCCCAAGTTGCTCGCGGCTTTTTTGCCGGAGAATCTCTGCCCGGTCCAGCTCTGAGCGGGCGATGGCGTCGCGGACCTCCTGTTTGGCAAGAGAGACGGCGTGCCAGAACTGCTGTTTCTGTCGCGCGGCCGCCAGGGCGTCGCGAAGTTGTGGGGACTTAGCATAGGGCTGCGCTTCCAAAAATCTGACCGCCTCGGCATAGCGGTCCTGACGCAACAGCCGGTAGGCATTAGTGATCCCTTCTTGAACTTGACGATTGAATTCCTCCACGTGGCGGCGAATGTCAGAGAGAATGACCTCCAGCTCCTGGTCAGGAGTCTCATGTAAGGTGGTATTAAGCAGTTGGATCGCTTCCGCGTATTTCTCTTCCGCGTTCAGCTTGTGAGCCTGCTCGGCCACGAAATCAATTTTTTGGCGTTTTTCGTAATTGGCGGCTTTTTCTTCCGCAAACTGCAACAGATCATCGAAGTCGCTCGAGGGTGTTTCTTCACGGGCCGCTTCGAGCAGAAGTATGGCTTCTTTGTAATGTCGCCGTCGAATCGTATCCTTCGCTTTCTGGAGGATCTCGGCCTTCTTTTGTTCCTGCCGCTCCTGCTCTAAGCTGTCGCTCACTAGCTTCAGCATGGATTGCAACGCCATTTCGTTGGGATATTTCTCAAGCGCCTCCTGCAGGCAGGCGATAGCCAGCTGCGACTTTTTCTCCTCCAGCAACTTCTGAGCGGCCGAGATCTTTTCCTCTACGTACTTCCGTTTCTCCCTGGCTGCACGCTGCTTTTCAGCTACAGCTTTGAGCTTTTTCAGTCCGCGGTCGTCAGGATAGCTCGGGAGCCCTTCATCAGCCTTAGCACAAGCCGTGTCATAATCATCGCGGTCGAGAGCGTCTTCTATTTCGCTGGTCAAGCGCTCAAGCGCTTGTCGTTTCTTTTCCTGCTGTTGACCACTGACTACTAGATTGATCAGCTCCTGGAGGCCGGAAACCGTGGGATCGATGAAACCAGCTTGCTTCAACAGTTGCAGCGCTGCAGTGAAGTGGCGGGATGAAATTTGCTTCCGTGCTTCTCTCATGAACTTCTGCAGCTGGAGCTGCTTGTCACGTTCGGCGATCTTACGAGAAATCGCGGCATCTAAAGAACGGGCTTCGATATTTTTCGCATCGATGGCCAATGCCTCTTTGACGGTTTGGTATGCCGCATCCAAGTCACCCGCATCCTGCGACATTTCCACTCGGTGCAGCAATTCCTGCAACTTTTCGGATCGCTCCTTGTTTTTCCGAACCCAATCGCGGAACTCAAGGATCTCAAGATTACTTTGGTCGAGCTCTGCGGCTCGGTCCAGGTAGCCCAGCGCCTCTGCTAATTTGCCGCGGGTAAGCGCTTTCTCCGCCTCAGATCGCAAGTCTCGCGCCCGCTCGCTGCGTTGTTGCTTCTGAATACGTTGCTGCAGTTCGCGGAGCAGGGCATTGGCGCGCACGTCCTGTCGATCAATCTTCAGAACTTGTAGCAGCTCCTCCTTGGCACAATTTAGTTGCCCGGCAGCCAGCGCTTCCTCAGCGGCTTTCACGAGCCCGGCGGCTCGTTCGCGCCTGAGTCTCTCTTGAATGTGTGTAAGCTCAAAGGCCAGATCCTCGGCTGCCTGGAAGCGTAGCTCTCTATTTTTGGCAAGTACTCGATCGATGATCTCGTCCAGTTCAGGCGGATAAGCGGTGAGAAACTGTTTTAGCGCCGGGGCCGGTTCGTGCAGAATCTTCAGCAGAGTCTCGCCCGCGTCTTTGCCTTCAAAAGGCAGTTTTGCTGTGAGCAGATGGTAAAGCAGGACGCCGATAGAAAAAATGTCGCTCCTGACATCCGCACTGCCGAAATTGATCTGCTCCGGTGACATGTAGTGGATACTGCCCATGATCTGTCCCGGACGGGTCGTACCGTCGTTGCCTACACGGGCGACGCCAAAATCGACGATCTTTACCCTGCGATCTTGCAGCAACATTACATTCGCCGGTTTGATATTGCGATGAACGACATGACGCTGGTGGGCATAACCCACCCCTTCGCAAACCTGCACTACGATATCCAGTTTTTCTTCTAGGGAGATGGCTCGTTGGGTGCGGATTGTTTTTTCTAGACTTTCCCCTTCCAGAAACTCCATCACCAAGTAGGGATTTCCATCCTGTGCGCCTAGATCATAAATGGTGACTATATTGGGGTGCTGGAGCTTGCCCGCCGATTGTGCCTCCCGGTAGAAGCGCTGCAGCAGTTCGGGGTTCTCCAGGAAAGCGGTCATCATCTTGATGGCCACAACCCGCCCGATGCCTGGATCAACGGCCTTGTAGATGACGCCCATACCACCCCGGCCGATAACGTCCAGTACATCGTATTTGCCGATCTTTTTGTATCCCGCTGTCATGAGGATCGGGCCTGTCGAAAGCTCAAGATCTTACCCGACAAAGCTGAAGGACAGCACCACCTTCAATTTGAATGGGAGCGGGAGGTTCTGTTACAGGGCTGCCCTCCTACACAGTTCGGCCACCCCGGATCTTGGCAATACGATAGCATGAATTTGGCGGTTCGGAGCTTGGCTGGGGAGTTGCTGTTTAGATTGGCTTGGGGTGATCAAGCGACTACAAAAACTTCTTTTCCCACTCGGACGGATGTCCCGACAGGTATAGGGCTTTTGCCGCGGACCTTGGCTGATGTGCCATTCAAGCTGCTTAGATCCTCTACGAAATAGTTTTCGCCCCGCACGTAGATGCGGGCATGGGTGCGACTCATAAACCGGTCGCTTGGAAATGTGTAGTCACCCTCGGTTCGACCGAATCGAACCTCTTCCTTATTAAGAGGATAAATTTCTTGCTCGTCCCCAACGCTGTTGAGGCGCACAAACCTGGCCGCATCTTCACGTAGTGTACGGGTTACGAACGGGAGGGTTACCGCCATCGCTGCTGCCGCTGCTATGATTTCCGGCTTGGCCTCAAAGCGCAACAGTAGACCACCAATAATAATGATGTCGTGATCCTCCAGAGTGAAAACACCCTTCAAGCGGATAAAGATGCCGCGCTGGCTGCCGAGGTCCTCGACCATAGGCTGGCCATTGTTGACATAGATGTGAGCATGCGGCGAAGACATACTCAAATCGTTAGGGAATTTCAGATCTCCCTCGTTCTGGCCTATGGTCAAACCTTGTCCGAATAGCCTGTATTCCGCATCCATCTTCCCGGTCTGCGTCAGATGCTGCAGTCTGAATTCTTGCGCTTCGCGGCTCGGAGAGGCAATAACCGTGTGGCCAAGATTGAAGCGTGTAGGCAAAGTTCGATTCCAACGCACTTCATGAATTTCGCGTTCTTCGGCCTTCCCCTTTAACTGAAACCGGCCGAGCAGTGCGGCATCGAACCCACACCTGATAACCTCTTTAAACAATGAGTCCGAAATTAAAATCTGTTCCGGCGAGGCTAGGCTCTGTACTCGCGAGGCGACATTCACCACGTCACCAAATACATCATCAGATTTCACAATGCCCAGACCGTAATGCGCCCCGATACGAACACGCGTTTGGTCCTCCTCCTTCGTCTTGCTGGCATTTAATCCTTTAAGTTGCTGCTGCATTTCCACAGCGGTCCGCACGCACTCCTCGCAATTATCGAAGGTTGCCATGATGGCATCACCAATGTGCTTGACTACCCGCCCGCCGTGCTTGCTAACAACTCCGTCCAGTAGGCTGTTACATTGGTGGACCATGGCCAGGCCGGTAACGTCTCCGAATTTTTCATAGTATGCAGTCGAGCCCTGAATGTCGGTGAACAAAACCGCGACAGAACGCCGAAAATTTTCGAGTTCTTTAAGGCGAGCTGGATCCTGTCGTGATAATTCAAGGATTCGAGTCACGGTTGTCGAGATTCTTGAGTCATCGCTCATAGCGTTAGCGCTGCTTGCTTGAATCACGCCATCATGCTGTCACAATCCGCACCAGAACACATGAGATGTTATCGTCACTTCCCAGCCGTTTAGCAGTTTCGATCAGGGACTCGCAACAGTGTTGTAGATCGTTTGATTCCGAAACAAGCTCTAATGTCCTTTCTTCAGGAACAAAGCGACTGAATCCATCGCTACACAGCAGGAGCAGATCTCCGGAACGTGCGGAATGAGTTCCCAGTTCCGGTTCGACGATGTCCCACACACCTAGCGCCCGGGTAATCAGATTCTGCATATACGAATGTGCAGCTTCCTCGCTGGTCAGTAGTCCGCGACGTACCTGTTCCATAACTAAAGAATGGTCCGTGGTGAGTTGCTCTACGACTTTCTCCCGAATTCGGTAAAGTCGACTGTCGCCCAAATGTGCCACCGAAAAGGAGTCCTCGCCGAGCAGGACGGCTACAACCGTTGTACCCATTCCCTTACGCTTAGGGTTTGCCACTGCCTCCTCATAAATTGCCCGGTTGGCTACTTGAATGGCGGTGCGTAGCAAGCGTGCCGACTCAGGAATGACTTGGTTTTGGCTTTGAACCTCGACAATCGAAGGATCTCTCATGAAGTAGGCCAGAATTTGATTGACTGCCAACCTGCTGGCAACCTCACCCGCTGCCTCACCGCCCATTCCATCACAGAGTACAAAAATCTGCCGCTCAAGGTCATAACCAAAGTTGTCCTCGTTGTTTGCACGCACGGAACCAACATCGGTTTTGCCCGAAGCTTGTACAGAAAATCTCATCTGAGACCGCCAACTCCGGTGCCATTGTAGCCAAAGAATGCTGTTTGTAAGGTCACCGACATCAATGCCAGCTAGATACTCGTCCTCCACAATGGCGGATCTGCCTAATTTTACTCATTTTTACTAGCGAGATGGGCCAGCATTGTGCGCTGGATTCACATACTCTACTAGATTTATGCTATGGCCCGAATGTCCGCTTGGCCTAATCAACCGTGGATAGTTGAAATCAACACATGGACGTGGCTATGCAGCTTGACTTTGCGATACGGCCGCAAGATGAGACTCGATTGTATTCCCGGCTTTGTATGGGACGAGTTGGCAACCGGGATATGGCTGATGGGGTCTGGCAGCGAAGCGCGGCAGGCAGGCAAATATCTTTAGGCGATCCCAAAGTGCTTGTCGAAGGTCGGCGATTATTTTCGGACTTTTCAGCCCAGAATGTTTCAGGATCTCGCTATTCCATCGCCGAGTATTGCGTGGATAGTGAATTGGGAGGTGCTGACGGGCTTGCCGAGGCGCGCCGGCAACTAGCTGCGCGCGGCCTGCGTATGATGCTTGATTTCGTTCCTAACCATGTCGCTCCCGGTCACCCATGGATCCGCCAGCACCCGGAGTATTTCGTGCAGGGCGAACTGGGCGAGCACCTGCGAAATCCAAAGGGTTCTCCACTGGAAAGAACGTAATCGCTCATGGTCACGACCCCTATTTTCCCCCATGGCCCGACACAGCACAGCTTAATGCTTTCGATTCTGGCTTGCGCTCAGCGGCGCTCGATACGCTAAAAAGGATCGCCCTGCAATGTGATGGTGTCCGTTGCGATATGGCGATGCTCGTTATTAATCGCATTTTTGCGCACACATGGGCAGGACGGGTCGGCTCCCCGCCGCTAGCCGAGTAATGGCACGTTGTGATTCCAGAAGCCCGGCAACTTCATCCTGCGTTTCTATTCGTTGCGGAAGCCCATTGGGATCTCCAGTGGGAACTGATGCAGCAGGGTTTTGATTGCTGCTATGACGAGCGATTTTATGATCGGTTAGTCGGGGGAACTCCGCAGGCGATACGGGAACATGTGAGTGCCCCGATGGACTACCAGCGTCATCTGATTCGGTTTCTTGAAAATCACGATGAAGCGCGAGCTGCATCCGTGTTGTTCGTGCGGCAAAACCGCGTTGCGGCCGTAGCGCTTATGACGTCACCTGGTTCCAAGCTTCTGCAGGACGGGCAGCTCTCAGGTTCCAAATTTAGGTTAAGTGTGCATTTGGGCCGGTGCTCGCATGAGCCTCCAGACCGTCAGTTGAGAAACTTCTACCAAAGGCTTCTCGATATTGCCCGCAGTTTAGAACTTGAGAATGGTGAACGGCAGCTGTGCCAGCTGGAAGGCTGGTCCGATAACCAGAGCTGCCAAAATCTGCTGGCGTGGTGCTGGAAAATCGCAGCCACAAAGTACCTGCAAGTTTTGAACTTCTTGGCATACCGCAGCCAAGCTTGGGTTAAGCTCGCTTGGAATGATCTCTCGAGTCTCCGGCGGTTTCGCGAGTCGTTGAACGATGGTCTGCCATCGCGGCCTAAGTTCGGCATCGGCCCGAGTCTGCGGTTTGCTACCAGGGGGTGCCTATAGCCCGCTGACCTTTTGCGACTCGCGGGACACTAGCGCCCGAAGATCCAGGTTGCGGATTAAGCGGTGGAGGTAATTCGGATGCACGCCGAGGAGCTTGGCTGCTTCCGTGATCATTCCGCGGCTGCGCTCGACCGCCTCCACGATCATCTGCTTCTTTAGCGCATTGATCGCTTGGTGATATTTCGATCCCACAGTGGCCTCCGGCTGACCCTCCAGCAGCGTCTCGGGCAAATCCTCCGGAACAATTCTCTCTCCTACTCCCAGCACTACCGCCCGCTCGATCGCATTTTCCAGTTCCCGGACATTTCCTGGCCAGGAATAGTTCATCAGCATTGCCCGCGCCGAAGGAGAGATGCCCTTGAGCGACCGGTTGCATTTCTTGGAATGCTCCGCGGCAAAATACATCGCCAAGAGCGGGATGTCTTCCGGATGCTTGCGCAAAGGGGGCATATTGATGGAGACGACATTGAGCCGGTAAAACAGATCCGGCCGGAAGGAGCCGTCTTTCATCGCCTGTTCCAGATTTCGGTTGGTAGCCGCCACGAAACGCACATCCACCTTGATAGAGCGGGTGCTGCCGACGCGCTCGAACTCTCGTGTCTGTAGCGCGCGTAGCATCTTTGCTTGCAGGGCCAACGGCATTTCGCCCACTTCATCAAGGAACAACGTCCCCGTGTTGGCCACTTCCAATCGGCCCATCTTCATGGCCGTTGCGCCGGTGAACGCGCCCCGTTCATGGCCGAACAACTCACTCTCCAAAAGGGTTTCGGTGATGGCCGCGCAATTCAGGGCCACGAACGGGCGGTCCTTGCGAGGACTGTTTCGATGTATCGCCCGGGCTACCAGTTCCTTGCCCGTGCCACTCTCGCCCAGAATGAGCACAGTGGCATTGCTATTCGCCACGCGCGCGATGAATTCCATCACCGATGTCATGGCAGCACTTTCTCCAATCATCGGGTGGTCCAATTCGATGTCGGTTCGCAGACAGAGATTCTCGTGTTCGAGAGATTCTAGATGCATGGCGTTCTCCAGCGCCACGGCGAAGATGCTGGCCACAGCCGTAACAAAGCGTATGTGGTTTTCCTCAAACGGCCGATTCGGCCGACCCACAAGATAGAGCGCGCCGATTGTACCTTTCGTCCCCGAAAGTTTGACGCAGAGTACGAACTGCTCGTTCACCAATTGCTTATCGGTCGTTTCAGGCTCGTTCACCACATCGGCGCCTTCCCACAAAGCGCGATTCACAATTTTCCAGTTCACCTCTCCGGACTCACCTTTCCGGCCGTCGCGGTGCCAACTCGTGGCCCGTCCGGGGCTGTCGCAGGAGTCCAGTACGACCGAACCACGCTCAGCCGGCATGACTTCGAAGAGCAGATCTAACAGTTCCCGTCGTAGCAGGTCGACTTTACCAATGGTGTTGATGCGACTAATCCTCAACAGCGCGTCCAGATCCGGCATGACGACGCCCAGATCCGGCATGGTGGTGGTGCCTACTCGGTCGGAGGCGAATGCTAGCCGGGGTTCTGCCCGGGGCAGTATCAGCGTACTCCCGTCGGAAGGGAATGCAGGCTCACTCGGCGGCGTCATTGTCTCGTCTGGTTCCAGCAGGAAGACAAGTTCCGAATACCCTAAGCGAATCCTATCCCCGTGCTGCAGAACCTTATTGCCTACCGGAATGCCATTCACGAACGTGCCGTTGCTACTGTCGAAATCGATGACTCGGTAGGTGTCGCCGTCTGCCTGGATTGCACAATGCTTGCGAGAAACGGACTCCTCACTCAGGCACAGTGCACTCGCGGGATCGCGGCCAATGGTGGTCTCCGCGTCCTTCACATGCGTGATCGTACCTTTTTTCGCGCCGAGCACAACGACAATCCTTGGATCCATGGTTAGCTCCCACCCCGCAGGCACCGCACGATTTTCTCTGGTCGCGTATTCATTGCTGGTCACGTACTTTCACCACAAACCGAGTTTCAATAGCCACACACGAAGTCACCTTTTGTTCTGCCAACCGAGAGAGTATGACGCACAACCCGTGTTGTTCTTCGATGTAGTGCAAAGCATGCGCCGTTCTCGGTTGATCCCAGTGGCTTCAGTTCACATTTGTCAACATACCGTGGACCCGACGCGGCACGCCGATTTTTGTCGGATCCGAAACTGATGCACATCGCAGATTCATGACGTAACGAGCATCTGCAGATGGTATCACTGATAATATACGCGCCGTTCACCATTAGAGGCCGCGCCGCTCGCGGTGACAGATAATCCCTGCCTGTCTGGAGACCTGAGCGCGTCTCCTGACGCCCCGAACATTAAGACGAGAGGCTTGGTCGCCGCAAGATTGACGGCCCAATGTCCATCAGCAATCCACCCAGGGATCTCAAGCGCAAATTTGATCCCAGAACTCGTCAGCGCCAAAATCCTACACGGCCGCGAATATATTCGCTGTGTAGGCCGAAGAAGATAACATATTTTAAGGCAGGTGTGGGCGAGTCAGCCCCTCGGTGCGGGCGGTGCGCACGGTTTTGCGGCGAACGATTGGCCGGCGGCGTGTGAGCGGTGTTGGTTTCTCCAGGATGCAAGAGTACTTCTTGAACAGCGAACAGCCTCCTTCTGAGACATAAGGCCGGCAGACACGGGGAATTCCTCGAATATAAGCTGCTCATCCGAGAATGTGTATTTGTTTTCTTAGACCATTCCATGTCGAGGCGCAACCGGTGCAGCCCGGCCGGTTCATCTTATCGCTTACGGAGCCGAGAGGATTGGAATCAAGCGGATCTGCATTTTCCTGCGCCACTCAAATGGTCGATCTTTACCACGCCTGCCAGCACCTGTGCGATTTGGCCGCCAAACTCTATTCCAGGATTCGCCGGCCCAGAGACACTGAGTAATGGAAAGACAAGCTGGACGAGGGGAAGATTGAACTTTGGTCCGTTCGCTGCGGTCACACGTTCTTATCCCGAAATGGAGGAAGAGATCCGGGGCTACCTCAGGATGACGCTAAGGAGATAGAATGATTCGGGCAACCCAGCGTTGACGTGCCAGGTCAGACGTGCAATACGGCACACGGTGGTGGAGATCTTATGTCTGCACGGGCCGACTCTTCCGCGAAGGCCGAGGATACCTACAAAGGGCATGCAACGGTGTCTTGCTTAGAAGGCGATTTGGTCGCTAGCGCAGTGATAAATAGCCTACCGAAGCTTAGGCCGGCTTTCTGGAGAGATCCAACGCTTCGATCCGTTGCCGGACAAGTATTGCTAGCCTCCTCGGAACAGGCGCTGGCTGAACACTGGGGGAATTTGCGTCAGGGCGCAGTGCGGATCATCGCTCTCAGCGAAGAGTGTTACAAGGATCCGCGGTTGGACGCCGCCGTGTTCGCCTACTTACCGCCGTCCACACCGATCCCGCTTGTAGGGCGGATGATCGAGAATGCCCTGCGTGACATTTGTCGCGACAATCTTCACCATCAATCTGCAGAACAATTAAGGATCGCGTCCGCTGAAATTGACGAGTTGAATCGTATCGGTGTGGCGCTGTCGGCAGAGCACAAAATCCCCAAGCTGCTGGAGATGATTCTGACCAGGGCGCGCCAAATGACTGCTGCCGACGCCGGTTCGATCTATTTTGTGGAAGCTGCGCAAGACGATTTCTGGTCTTGCTCGCCGGAGTCACACCCCGCAGTTAGCGGTTCGATTCAGGAACTGGAAGTTGAGCGGCGAAAGCCGGACGTCATTTCACGCCCGGCGGGGTTAAGGTTTATGTGGGCACAAAACGACAGCGTTTCCGCTCCTTTCGAGCAGACAACGGTGGAGATCAGCAATGCCTCCATTGCTGGTCACGTTGCATTGACCGGGGAGAGTGTTCAGCTGGACGACGCTTACGACCTGCCTCCTGGGCTTCCCTATACCATCAATCATGATTTTGACGCGAAGCTGGGCTACCGGACCAAGTCGATTTTGGCGGTGCCGATGTGCAACGAGAAGGGCGAAGTAGTCGGGGTACTTCAACTGATCAATTCGAAGTGCAATCCTGGCGCCAAACTGACTTCCCACTCTGCCGTGGCTGCGCAGGTGGTTCCATTCACGCTGCATCATCGAAAATTGCTCCTATCGCTGGCAAGCCAAGCGGCAGTGGCACTTCAGAACAGCCGGCTGCTAGCCTCCATCGAGAATTTATTCGAAGGCTTTGTACGCGCTTCGGTGGTCGCCATTGAACAGCGCGACCCCGCAACCTGCGGGCACTCTGCCCGGGTAGCACGGCTGACGCTGGCTCTGGCCGAGGCAGTCAACCGCACCACGACGGGACCGCTCGCTCATATTCATTTCACGCCCACCCACAAAAAAGAACTACGCTATGCTGCGCTGCTACACGATTTCGGCAAAGTCGGCGTCCGGGAAGACATACTGCTGAAGAAGGAGAAGCTCTATCCTGCGCAACTGGAGCTCCTGCGCCATCGGTTCTTGTTTGCCAAGCGAACTGCGGAGGCCGAGTTGCTGCGAGCGCAACTGGAGCTTTTGCTGACCCAAGGTGAGCAGGCCTACAATCAGAGGGCGCAGCAAGCCGACGTCCGATTTCAGAAATACCGCGCCGAACTCGATGCGCTCTGGGACTACGTACTGCAATGCAATGTGCCCTCGGCAACTCCGGAGACCGTGCTTGCCCGGCTGGGAGAGGCCGCAGCGCGGACTTATGCCGATCTGGACGGCATTCCCCAACCGTTGATTACCGACGACGAAATCCGCCTGCTCTCGATTCCTCAAGGCTCGCTGGACCCGCTTGAGCGTGCTCAAATGGAGGCCCACGTAACGCATACAGTGCGTTTTCTCAGCCAGATACCGTGGACGCCGGAGGTCCGTGGTGTCATTCGTATTGCCGGCGCTCATCACGAAAAGCTGAACGGCTCCGGCTATCCCCACCGACTCTCAGCAGACGATATTCCCGTGCAGACACGCATGCTAACCATCGTCGACATCTTCGACGGAATAACCGCGTCAGACCGACCGTACAAAAAGGCCTTTAGTCCGCAAGAGGCCGTCGGTATCCTGCGTAGCGAGGCGGCCGCTGGCGCCATCGATGCGGACCTGTTCGAACTCTTCGCAGATCTGGTACGTCAAGGGGTACATAATGCCGAGTCGCAGCAGCCGGATTCGGTGTTAGCCGACACGCAAGCAGTGGCCTAGCCATTTCGCAGCTCTTGCCCTTCCAGGCGAAAATTGAGTTGCAGGTTTTCCATGAGCTTGAGCATCGAAGTCGCGGCAAGCACGGATGTCGGCTGCGTACGAGACAACAACAAAGACAATTCCGGCTATGATCGACGGCACACCCTCTACCGGTTTGTCAGGGAATGGGTGGACGGGCTGCCGGGGAATGGCCACCCGGATCGCTGTCTGCACTGTGCTGGAGCATTTTGACCGGCCACGCAAAAGCGGCAATTTTCGGGGAAGCGGCGAAGCATTGGAGGGGATCCGAGGGTGCTAACGCCCGGTCGTGCGCAATTCATTGCGAATCGCGCGATCCACTCGTTTTATCGGGCGCGCGTGGTTCAAGGAGTTATTCTCCAGTTCAGGGCCCGACCGGATGACGGCGCAGAAGGGCTAAGTTGCGCAGGACTCGTGGTTCATAGTTACCGCCTGTCCAGGCTGACGTAAGGAAGTCATAACAGCGACTGAAGGGGCAGGAGCGGGAGCAGCTACAGGCGCTGCTCCCGCCGTGTTGGTAGGGTACTAGGCAGGATGAGAGGCGGGACTCACAGCTCGGAACCAACCGCAGCTTGTCGGAACACCATTGTTTCGATGGCGGACTCCGCGATACTCGCAAATTCCGCAAATCGCGTTCATAAATCACCTCCTGGGAGCCGGCGCTGCTGGTCGGCATCTGCTATCGCATCTGACTAAGGCAAGTCTGGTTCCAGACGGAAAGGCGTGTGGCGAGTCTACGAAACCATTGAAAGTATTGCTTGGCGCCGCCAAGGAGTTAGGCCAGCCGAGTCGATCTGCTAACTTTCGGGGTTGGGGATCTATCCGGATGGATAGGCGAAGCCGACGTATCTGCACGTATCGATCCGCCCCGGACCCGCAGAGTCTACCTTACGCCGGCTGAAGCGGTGGTTAATGGACGTACCTTTGGCAGTGGCGTAAATTACTGATCCAACCGACAGCGTAGCGGATTTGTGGCATTTGCCGAATGAGTAGGAAATCGCTATCCGCACGAGGGCCCGGCGCAGGTGTATGCTGTCATGAATACAACCTTCGTGAATTCCCGAATTGCGACTCGGGCATTCGGCGAATTTCACGGTGCACCCTGAGCTTGAACTGCAGCCGGGATCTCAGTTTTACCGCCGGACCTTCTATCATGGAAGCCGATGCTCCCAAGAAGATCGGTAAGTACGATGTTGTGGATCTCATCGGTAGAGGGGAAATGGGTGTGATCTACAAGGCGGTGGACCGCGCTCTGGGCAGGCTCGTAGTCGCAATCCCGCAGCTCCCGGAATCCGGGATCTAATGGCCTTGGCTGTCTCTGGCCACGAGCGGGAGCAGCGCCGAAGAGCGGTGGAAAAAGCCGCGGCCCAGATTCTCGCCGCGCTCGACTGGTCAGTTCCTTCTCTGGCATGCAAACTGGCACAAGCTGCGATCCAGCAATTTCCAAACGAAGGTGCTCTCATGCAACTGAGGGCGCGGGCGGAGCGGCCAGTTGGGCGTCAAGCGGGAGAGTGCTGTACATTGCGCGCCCTATGCTCATCAAAGATGCCAAGTGCCTAGCCTGTCACGACACTCCTGACACTGCACCCAGGACCCTGGTCGAGCGCTATGGCGACGCGAATGGCTTCGGCTGGAAATTGAACGGCATCCTGACGGCGCAGATTGTTTCTGCGCCCATGGAGTTGCCAATGGCGCGGGCCAAGCATGTTTCCCGGATATTCATGGCCTCCTTGGGGGAGCGTTTTTGCTGATATTTCTGGCTGTGAATGCCATGCTGATCTTTCTCGTCGTCGGCCCCGTGAAGCGCTTGTCGAAGACCGCCGACGAAGTAAGCTTAGGGAACATGAAGGCACGAGAATTCCACAGCAATAGCAAGGACGAAATCGGACGGCTGGTAGACTTTTTCAATCGCGCGCGCAAAAGTTTGGCGCACGCCATTAAGATGCTGGACTCCGAGTCCGCTTGATATCTGCACTACGAAAGCGGCGGGGCTCCGGCTAACCTCGTTATGCACGGGGAAAACTGGCGTCTCGGAGAAAGCGGTCGCGCTCCTGTTTGCTCTCCACATGTTCGGCCAGAAGCAAGTAGAGTGTGCGCAGATTGTCCGCACGTTGCGCTGCCTTTTTGGCTAGGACGCCCGAGATTGGACCGACATAGTATGCCAGCATGCGTGCGGCATGCTCGATAGTGGCCTGTGTGATCTCTTGTTTGGACCCAGGAGCCGTGGATATGCCGGAGTTGGCGGGTGATAACGGTTCTCGTACGATTTGTCTCCTGGTCGCACTGTACGCGATTACGGCCCTCCCGCGAGAAAGCCCCGCCGGTCACTCTCTTGTTCCAGGTTCTTGGCCAGAAGCGTATCGAGTTCTTCCGGATCGCTTGTTTTGCATGCCGCTTTCTTGACTAGGATTGTTGCCAAGGGCCGAGAAAAGTGGCAAGTTGTGTCTCCACCTGCTCTAAAACGTCATCTCCCAATCCCGAGCGCGGGGCGCTGGCGCTGGTTACTTGTTCCGTTTCCCCGAGCGTGCCGATTTCCTGTGCCGCGACGGGAAATGACAGCAGAGAGAATAAAAGCGGCATCAGTAGCAAAGAATCTCTTCGACAGGTTAGGCCTTGCTTAGACCGAGAGATCTGGCCAGGAGGCAAGTGTGCGTGATTCCAATTGACCGGAAAATGGCCCTCGGAGTTGCCGGACAGATCTGTGCTTGTGTATGTCATTTTTTTTGGCGTCCTCTTCCCACCCCATGATTTCTTCCCTTTATGCGCTGGTCGGGCCTCTTTTCTCTGAGTCGCCAACCAGAGCGCAGGAGCGCAGTTTGCCTACCGAAAAGTAGTCCGGCCCGTTTACCGCCGGAACAGTGTGCTTCCGGGCTCGGAAACCGCTGGGCTACCCGTCCTTACGGGCGGTCCAGTAGCTTTGCCACCCGTTCGCGATGGCGAGGAACTCTCCACCCTGCTTGTGCCCAGCACTAGGCGATCGGTTACGAGGGCGCTATCTGCTTGGATAGATCAACCAGTTTTTGTCCCGAAATCTCTCGGGGCCTTGACTCCGGCGCTCAGTTTGTATGTGTCCGAGCAAATTGAGGATAAGCGAGATGCACGATCTATTGGGATGAACTCTCGTAGGCTGGCAGTGCACGTGCTTTTGCCATGGCGGCGGAAAACAAAACAGCTTGCGGAGTTAAGACAATGTCTACCACCACCGTTCTAGTAAAGAAACCCACTTCAGCCCTGAGTGTGCACAACCCCTGCAGCCCCGGGCTTTCAGCGCTCCTCATTGTAGCGGGGGACATTTTGGGATTCGCGCTGTTGTTGGGAACATTATGGGTCAATCCGTATGTCTCCCGATATGCTCCGCCCAATGGGTGGTTGCAGTATTGGCCACTCCTGCCGCTGTTTCTGATGCTTTATTGGTTCTTCGATGTATATCCAGGCGTCAGTATCAGCCCGGTCGATGAGATCAGGCGCATATCGCTGGCAAATGCCGGCGCCTTCAGTTTTCTTTCGGTCGCACTCGTACTGAAGCGAACGCCCCTGAGTTTACATTTATTTTGCCTGGCCGCTTTTGTCGGCGCATGCGTAGTGATACCTACGATTCGAAGCATAACCAGGCGAATCGGCGCGCGATGCGCCTGGTGGGGCTATCCGATCGTACTGTTTGGGGAGGGAGACAAATCGTTATCGGTGCTGCGCAAGCTAAAGGCTGATCCGCGCCTTGGCTTACGCCCAATCGCGGTCGTTGCCGATGGCAGTTCCCACGAGCAACTGGAAGAGGTTCCAGTCTGCCACTCCGGGGCGTTGGACAGGATAGTGTTCTGCGGCGTAAAGCATGCCATCGTGGTCGCTGCGGACCTTTCTCAGTCGCAATTCGTCACAGCACTCGAACGCGCAGGCGAAGCTTTCCCTCATCTGGTCGTGATTCCAGATACCGATTTCCTGGGAAGCGTTGGGGGGTATACGCAAGATCGGATGGGCGTACGCGGGCTTCAAGTACGAAACAATTTGTTCCACGCCGGTTCTCGAATAGCGAAGCGAACGATCGACTTGGGTTTTTGTTTGGCGTTGTTGCCGCTAGTGCTTCCCTTGATGGCGGTGATCACGGTTCTGATCGCAGTGGAATCGGGGTTCCCCGTGTTCTATTCCCAGAAGAGGTTAGGACAGGACGGCCGCACTTTTCGTATCTGGAAGTTCCGAACCATGGTGCGGAACGCCGCAGAAGTTCTGGAACGCTCGCTGGCAAGCAGCCCCGAACTGCAAAAAGAGTGGGCCGAAAACCAAAAACTTCGAAACGATCCGCGCATCACTCGAGTTGGGAAGGCGCTCAGAAAGGCCAGCTTGGATGAGTTACCCCAGCTCTGGAACATAGTCATGGGCGAGATGAGTCTGGTTGGCCCGCGCCCCATCGTGCACGACGAAATAGCCAAATACAAAGAAGCCTACACCTTGTACACCAAAACAATTCCCGGCCTGACTGGACTATGGCAGGTGTCCGGACGCAATCACACGACCTATGCCGAACGGATCACTTATGACTCCTACTATGTCCGCAACTGGTCCTTTTGGATGGATATTTATTTGCTCGCCAGGACAGTGACTGTTGTGTTCACCGGCGATGGCGCTTATTAGGCAAAATGACAAACTTTCCGAGAAGAGGCGAATTGATGCAAGCTCGTATTTTATTAGCGTTTTGGATTCTCAGCCTGGCGCCTCTTGGGGCGGCCGCCCAGTCCGAGCCCAACCAGCCTACACCGCCAAGCGATTCTACGCAAAGTTCGCAGGTATGGGCGACCAACCTCGGCGATGAACCGGTGGGCGCGGGAGACCTTGTTTACATCACCGTTACCGGCTCTCCCGAATTCACGCGTAGCTATCGGGTCTCGAACGACGGCGACTTATCGATACCGCTCATCTCTAAGCCCATATCTGTTATCGGGCTGGCGCCTGCCGCCATCGCGAATGCGGTTTCCGATGCCTTGATCCGCAACCGTATTCTGGTAGCGCCCATCGTGTCGGCGGCGGTGCTCGAGTACAAGAGTCGTCAGGTGACAGTGGCGGGAGCTGTAAACACTCCGGTCATCATCCAGGCGACTGGCAGTCTCAAGTTGCTGGATGCCATCGCGCGCGCTCACGGAGTTGCTCCCGACGCTGGAGCTGAGGTCATCGTCTCGAGTCTCGACAAGACTACGGGGAATAGAAACTCAACTTCGATCCCCATCAAGGACTTGCTCTCCGGGGAGGACCAAAAACTGAATATTCCCCTGCACGGTGGTGAAGAAGTCCGCGTTCCCGAGGCTGCCAAACTGTTTGTTTCAGGCAATGTAAAATTGCCGGGCCTTTACCGAATCAACGACGTGGAAGGCTCGTCCGTACTTAGGGCGCTGGCTCTGTCGCAAGGCATTCTTCCCGATAGCGCGAAACAAGCCTATGTGTATCGCATGGTGGCGGGAGCCGACCAGCGCCAGGAAATCGCCATCCCGCTGCAAGACATACTGCACAGGAAAGCTGCTGACGTTCCGCTACAGGCAAACGATATTCTTTACGTTCCCGCAAGCCGCGGGCCTCACTTAGCTTCCATTCTCAAGGGTATGGCCGGCTTGGGCCAAGCGGCCCTAACACACCCATTCTGAAAGGAACCTTAACTGCAAGGAGGAAGTCATGTTCTGCACGCAATCAAAAGATGAGTTGGTCCTGGGTAAACAATCTATGAATGAACAGAAAGCTGGCTCCGAGGTTCCCGAGAAGAGCTTGGAAGGTTTCACTCAAATCATCCCTCCGGGGAAGCGATTGACGTCCGTGTCCACGGCCGAGGCGCGGCGCAAACTGCGCACGGAAGCCAGGCTGGTGATTATTGCCGGCATCAACAGGGGCAGGATCGTCTGGCTGGACAAAGACGAGATCTCGATCGGCCGCGAAGACGGATGTGAGGTCTGTTTAAACGACGAAGCGGTCTCCCGCAAGCAATGCGCCGTGAAGGCCGATAACGGCTCGTTCCTGATTACGGATTTCAGTAGCCGAAACGGTAGTTTCGTGAATGGGCTTCGGATACGCGAGAAGGTTTTGCAACACGGAGACAAGATTCGTGTTGGCGCCACCGAACTTGTGTTTCTAGAGAATGATGAACTGCCGACCTCGGCGCCTATAGAGGACATCGTTCCAAAACTAACCGATGGTATCCCGTATCCAGGATCGAAGGAGTTCGTGCTGGAATCAAACATCGCAAACAAGATTGCTCCCTACCCTTCCCCGAATCCAGTTCCCGTTCAGATTCCCATGCCGGTGGCTCCTGCGTTGAGGGACATGAGCCCTATCGACGGCAGCGCCTCTCTATCGCAATTTATCAAGATCATACGCCGGCAGCGACGGAAACTGCTGGCGTTCGTGGCGGTTGCAATCCTGGCTGCGGTTGGCGTTCAGCTTATCGTGCCAAAGGTTTACGAAGCCACAGCTCTGGTCAAAGTCGAGCGCCACACCGCGGGTGGCGTGGTAGGCCAGGAGGCATCTCAGGTTTCGTCCGTCGACGACATGGACCAGGTGATCGCGACCCAAATCGAGTTGGCTCAATCGGATCCGGTCCTCCGACCAGTGGTTGAACGTTACAAGCTGCTTCCGGTGAAATCGAAGAACTCTAGGAGCGCCTCACAGCAGAACGGCCCAGCGTCGCCAATCCGGCTGGATTCTCTTAAAGTGACCCGTTCACCCAGTTCTTATCTGATACGCATCTCTTATCGCGCCCACGACGCGAAATTGGCCGCCGATGTGGCCAATGCCGTGGCGCAGTCCTTGTCAGAACACGCCAACGATACAGGAAAAAGCTCCTATGAAAAGCTTTCCACACTCGTTGCCCAGGATATGTCGGAGTTGCGCTCGAAGATGCAAGCCTCTGCCCAGCAATTGGCCGAGTATGAAAAAGAACTGAACATGGTAGATCCGGAACAGCGGGTCACGATCCTGAGCGCTCGCCTGAGTCAGTTGAATACGGATCTTACGGCGGCCCAGGACGAGCGGATCCGTCGCGAAGCCATCCAAGCCCAAGTGGACAATTCTGACACCCTCGCCTCCGCACAAGCGGCGCAGGCGGCGGCGCAAGATCCACTGCTGAGCGAAGCCGTTCAGCGGCTAAATGTGGCGCGCCAGCAGTTCACTTCGGTGCGTTCCTACTATGCCGAGGGCCATCCGGAATACGTGAAGGCACAGAAGCAAGTAGACGAAATGGAGGCCCAGGTCAATGAACTCAAAGCACGAGCCAAAGAGCGAGCGGCGGCGGATTACCAGCAGGCACTGGGACGTGAGAAGCGCCTGTTCAGCGTTCTCCAACAGACCAAGGCAGAATCGGACAGTCTGAAAGCCCGTACTTACCAGTATGAACAACTGAAGAGCGAAGCCGACAACGACAAGAAAATCTATGGGGATCTGGCAACGCAAACAAGGCTGGCCGGCATCAACCAGCAGTTCCAGAACGCCACAGTGCTGCTCGCCGCGCAGGCCCTGACACCGAGCGACGCCGTGTTTCCTAAACTGTCGATCAACCTACCCGTGGCGGTGATTCTGTCAGGGATTCTGGGTATTCTCATTGCGATTTTTGCCAGTGTTTTGGACAACAGATTCGCCGATGCGGAAGAGGCGGCAAGTCAACTTCGCGTTGACGTGCTTGCCGAAATACCGCACGCCAAAGGTCTGCCAGGTAGCTCCCGCGAAAAAGGCCTTGCAGAGGATTTGGCTTTTTCGGCTAAGCTGAATGCAGCTTATCGGGAAGCGATTCGGAATCTGCGTGCCGCGCTGAACGGCGTGAGCAGTTATCGGCCGATACGAAGCCTCGTGATCACGAGCGCGGTAGCAGGCGAAGGCAAGTCGACCACTGCGGCTCAGTTAGCGCTGGCCTATGCGAAGACTGGAAAGAACGTGCTGTTAGTGGATGCCAACTTCAGCCGCCCAAGCCTCGATCCTCGCTTGCTGGTGTGTTCAACTCCCAGGAAATTTAAGGTCGCCAGCACCCTTGGTTTTACCGAAGTTCTCAAGGGCAAAGCATCTTGCGCCGACGCAATCATCCAGCTGGAGCAGCCGGGGTTATCTCTGATGCCAGCCGGGCGGATGTCGCGAACCGCCGCCGATCTCATTAGTACGAGAGCGTCTGCGGTACTAACCAAACTTTGTCAGGATTTTGATTTGATCATAGTGGATGCGCCTCCGGTTCTTGCTGCCGCGGAAGCGCAAGAATTGGCCGCAGTAGCCGACGCTGTATTGCTTTTGACCAAGGCGACCGAAACTGGCGCAAAACAGGTATCGGATGCCATTTCGGTTCTGTCTCGTGCACGCGCCAATGTAGTTGGTCTGGTATTGAACCAGGTCAAGTCTAATGCTGTCGCGGATGCTTATGCTTCGTACCACTTGGGATCGACCGACTCGTTAATATTGCCGCGCTTAAACGTCTGAGGACTCACATGAGCTATCTAAAGAAACTTTCTGGCTACGGCTCCGGCCCCGCGGTTCTGCTGTTCATATCGCTGGCGACCGGCGGCATCTTTAAGTTGTCGGCCTTTGCTCGAGAGGCGTTCATCGCGGCAAAGTTCGGGCTTTCTTCCGCTACCGACGCCTACTTTGGACTCCAGCAGTTTCCACTCGCGCTCGCGAGCTTCATGTTTGGAGCTTTTTCGCTGGCTTTTACTCCCGCCTACGAAAACGAACACCGGCGGCATTCTGGCCCTGTCGAATGGCTGCCGGGCCTGCTGTTCTATAGCTGCGTATTGGGCGCGCTTTTGACGGCGCTCATGCTAGTCTGTGCTCCTTACCTCTTACGACTGATTCACAGCGCCGATTCGAGAGAGGTTCGAAGCACGGTTGTCCTTCTCGGTGCTTGCTACCTTCCGATCATTTGGATCGGCATATGGAAAGGGATCTGTACCGCTCGTGGACGCAACTTATGGGCGACAAGCCTGCCCGGACTCCCCTATCTGATTATGACGGTCGTGCTGATTGGTAGTTACGCGATAGGGCAGCTCAGCAACCTCAGCTTGCCTGTGTCCATGACTGCAGGTTTTGCACTCGTCGGGTTGTACTCGCTTGTTCGCATTGGGAGATCGCAACGTTTGCTGCCAGGGAGCTCTGCCGTGATTGCGGTTTGGAAGGTTCCGGAGTGCCGACATTTCCTCCGGCAGCTCGCAGCGTCCGCTGTGGAGAATGTCGGCTTCATTGCGAATCAGTCCTTCTTGTTGTATTTCCTCGCCCGCCTTGGCACGGGCGTGATCTCCGCTAACAACTGCGCGATGCGAATCGGAATGCTGGGCTACAGTCTGCTTTCGATGCCGCTGACTACACTGGTACAGGGCCGTCTCTGTTCAGCGGAGGACAGAGAAAGGCCAACCGTGTTCCGCCGGTGGCTAATGGTACATGCTACGCTGCAGTTATTGTTCGCAGTCGCCGTTTGTGCGTTCCGATTTCCTTTTCTGCGCATGGTGTACATGCATGGAAAATTCGGCGGGACTGAATTGGCTGAGGTGGCCCACATCTTGCCCGCATGGATTGGCTATTGTGTGGTGATGTCCCTTAGTGAACTGTCGGCGAGCTACCTGTTCATACGCGCAATGGGCGTTCACTACATGCGAATTCGACTCTGCGCTTACGTTGCAGCGAATCTCCTCCGCCTCGCTCTTATTGGCACAGCCAGCGCCGCCAACCTGATCTGGTGCTCGGTAATCATCGAAGCTTTCGTTCTAGGGCTGAATTTGCGCACCTGCTTGACTGAATCTAAACCGAGGCTGGCAGTTTCGACCGCTATAGCGGCAGCCTCGGCGTCTTGATTGGACGAATTGGCACGATGCGCGGCTATGAATGTTTTGACGGACCTCACCTAAAGGGCGAAGGAACGAAGACGAGGTTCAGGGCGTTGGCACTTCCCGCCGGGCAACTTGTATCACCTAAATAAGATGAATGAGCAGACCTACTCATCTTCTGACCAAAGAAGCTAAGGATTTAAGTAGCAAACGTGGGCCTTCAAATAGCGTTCCGATTTCGTAGGTCAAAAGAAACAACGATGCAGCAAACAAGCCGGAGTGCTTATTGCATGCTTCGTACAGCTGTTTGGACCGATGCCTAACGGTTGGAATCAGGGCAACGTACGCGACTAGGATACCCAGGACAAAGCCCGCCAGAATGTCGCTTGGCCAGTGATAACCCATATAAATTCTGGGGACGAACGTAACCAACACGACATAGGCAAACACCACGGCGCCGACACGCTTGCTGCGAAAAAATAAACCCATCGCCAGAGCGCTGAAAAGAGCGGCGTGATCGCTCGGAAAGGAACTCCAACGAATAAATTGGTCGGCATCTACATGGTATGGCCACTGAAAATGCAGAGCTGGATCGAAAAATGGCCGCTCACGGTATGGGAGCAGATCTGCAAGCCCCCGTGCCACCAGCATCGCCGGGACCACCAGTATCAAAACCGCAAGGAGAGTGGCGCGCGCCTCGACCTCTTTTGGCCCTGTGTCTTGCTTGCCATGCTCAAACAAAAAATACCAGTACACCGTGACAACGGCGATGCCCTTAAGGAATTCCGAGCCACTGACATGGTAGACGGCCAAGTCGAACCAAGGCCAACGCCCGACGAACTGATTGAGCCAGTGCATCAGGGCGAAGTCGAGATGCATACTTCTTCCCTCGTGACCAAGATGTGGAACTTCACTAATTCCCGGCCGGCCGGCCGGGAGAAACGGGCTCACCGCGACACAGAACTATACATCGAGCCTACACGCCCTCGCAAGGTGGCCATCCATGTTTTCTGCGCGCATTGCGTTCAAAAATTCTCCGGGCGGATTTGCTGAGGCTGTGCGTTTTTTCCACGGTTTGCGTCGCCATTGCGCGGGTAATGGGGCCTGCCGGTCTATCGGTCTATCCGATTCGATAGTCCGCCTCTTCGTTGGTAGCTTGGGATCGCCGCGCGCTCGACAGAAACTCATTGCGAGGGTTCGAAGCCCTATAACGATCGGCACAGCGCCAATTCGAAACGCAGAGCGACAGAAAGTAGGCCGAATAATGCATTAAGCAAAGCGTCACACCGCGAACTGCTTCCACGTGACCTAGCCGTTGCTTCGCTGCCCGACCAGCCTTGGGCCTCTATTGGTCCGGAATAGGGCATGATCGGCATTTGGATTGCTCTAAGCGAATTCGTGCCGCGTGTTGGCGGCAGCAGGCCAATGGCGATGACGAAGATTTGGAACTTGCTCTGTATCTAATAAGCACTGCCTACAACGGGCACGGAGTACATGAATGACCACGCCACGTAAAGTGAGCATCTCTCTGATTTCCGAAGTGGCTGCCTTTTTCATACCTTTTCTCTTGGGCGTCTACTGGGCTCCGGTTGGGATCGGGTTTGAACTGAAAGCTACGCTCCTACGATGCGTAATCGCCGGTTTATCAACCCTACTCCTCGTAGTCTGGCTGCGTGCGCCACTCACGCGAGCGGAAACGAGGTTTGCAGCCCTCTTTGGTCTGCTTGCGCTACTGCTCATAATTCCGTGTCTGACGGCGACCGACTCGGGGCGAGCGTTTAAAGACCTACTGAAACTCGTCCTGCTTTTCGCGGTGGGTCTGGCGATGGCACGGGCACTGCGGCACGGTAGAACCGCCAGAGCGTTTGGACATGGCATGCTAGTCGGCAGCGCCTTCACTGTTGTGTTGATCCTCAACGCCTATATCGGGCACATGGGACTGACCCTTCCCACTTATCAGGCGCTGCGCATTCTCAAGCAGGTGCTTACTAGGGGTGAAGGATTTCCTCTAAATCCGATCTCTTTCACGGCGTTTTTCATGTATTTGATTGGTTTGTGCCTAGTGCCTCCAAAGGCGCTGACGTGGTGCCTGGGAATTTTTGTGTTCGCCGTCTCGTCATTCCTGACCGGCTCGCGCGCCCCACTCGCCATCCTGTTGATGAGCGCGCTGGTCGCGACCGCTTTGCACTGGCTCCGGGCCCGATCTTTCTTATTGCGGGTGTCGGGGTGCCTAACCTTACTCCTGCTGACCGGTGCCATCCTGGCATCCGTGTTCACGATTGATTCACGAGAAATGGTAACCATCTCCGAAGGACGAACCGTCGTTTGGTCGGTAGCGTGGTCCAAGTTTCTGGAAAAACCGCTCAGTGGCCACGGCTACGAATCCTGGCGAGACGATTTGGCCTCCCGTATCGCCGGAGGTGAATATTTTCACACTTCAACTTCAATCTTCACGGATGGCGCTTACCACAACGAATACATTACTCTGCTGGCCGAGGAAGGCCTCGTGGGCTTCGTGCCCGCGATGGCAATCGTGTATATGCTGCTGCGGTGTTGCCGCTGGTTGGCATGGAGAACCTCCATTCCCGCAATCAGCCGCCACATGATCCTACTGGCCTGTGTCTTCATGTTGTTGCGTGCCGCAGTGGAGGTACCCGGACTGTTCGGCTTTGCCAACGATCCCGCCGACTATCTTGCCTATTGCTTCGTGGCAGTTGTAGTGAGCCGGATGTCACTGCATGAAGATAGGCACCGACTCCCTGTCAGCAGGCTTACGGGAGAACCACAATTTTCCATGGCGGTGTCCACCTAAAATAGGGATGACGATACAACTTTTGACAGAGATCGCTCGAGGTGTGATACCAGCGGTGTTAATTTATGAGAAAAAGCTCCACGCATTGTAAGGTCAAAATGCTTTGTGCTCTATTCTTGTCGGCAATTGCTACTCTTGTCTTTACCGGCAACTCTGCATTGGGTCAGCAGCCACGCCCAGATAAGCCGGCACCTCCGCCGCAAGCGCAAGGGTACAAGCTAGTGTTCGCGGACGACTTCGACAGACTTGACCTCAGCCCGGACGGTCGGGGAATACACGAGTGGTACGAGGGCATCTGGTTTAACCACCAACACGCATCGCGAAAAAATATTTCCGTGGCTAATTCGATGCTCTGTTTGAAATGGGAGCGAGGACAAGGGGCGGTAGACACGAGCATTACGACTTTTTCCCCTCACGCAGGAAACTATGGGGCTTGGCGCTACGGTTATTTCGAAGCGCGCTTGCGGTGGGATGTAGTCAAAGGCACATGGCCTGCCTTCTGGCTGATTCCGGTGGAAGATGCAACCGGCCAGGATATTTATAATGGGACGAAGGAGTCGGGCGAAATCGACATCTTCGAAGGTCAAGGCGACCACCCGCATGTTTTCTACGGCACCATTCATGATTGGGTGAACCTCCGCGATCATGCAAACAGGAACAACTTTTTTGCTCTCCCCGGTGATGTGGATTTGTCCCAATTCCACACCTACGGTCTGCTTTGGACGCCCGGAAAAGTGACTTGGTACCTGGACAACCAACCGCTGCACTCAGAGAGTACACCTGCCATATTTGATCGCCAGAACTTCTTCCTCGTTCTCACCATGCAAGAGGGAGATGACTGGAAAGCTGGGAATCTGTCTGGCGTGACCGCACCCAGCATGACGCTGAATGTGGATTGGGTACGCGTGTGGCAACCGTAGAAACGCCACTTCTTACAACGCGCGTTGAGGCAGAAAGTGAGTTGTTGTTTCCCTGGCAGGTAGCGAACCGGATAGCTCAGGCTACCCGATTGGATAGCAAGGATCTTGATCTGCGCCTCGTGCTTTGCTCGCCCACGAACGTCATTGAAGCCAAGTTTCTGCACCGGTTGGAGATACACGAGGCGAGTAGCCGGACGGCAATGAGCCCACGAGTGGCACCGCATCTGCTCTTGTGGGAGTGGAAACGCGACAATACCGTGACCAAAGTTGAAGGGAGAAAATGATCGGCCATGTCTGACGTTCACTGTGGTACTACTAATGTTCTGCAGAGCGGGTCGCCGGCTGTGGCCAGCCCCGAGCCGCAATCGAGTGGCTCCGGATCATTTCATCGAGAAGAACGCATTTTCCTGCACACTCCCGAGCCGTTCTCATCGGCGGCGTTGTACGTCGCAGCACTGTCTCGCGCGGTTACCTCGGAAGGAGCTCCGATCCACATCGTGTGTCCCAGCAATCATCAGTGCCTGGAAGAATTCAACCGTAACCCCTTAATCACGGTTCACCCCACGATTGCACGTTCCACCGATGGCGAGCAGGGTTTATTGGGGAAAGTGGTTGTCAACGTTCGATTTCTGCTTTCCTCGTTGGCCGTTTTGTTTTGTGCTATCCGACGTGGCGATCTAGTGCATTTTCAATATAGCTTACACTTGCCTTTCGGGGCACTCTTCTTTTTGTGCGCTCGGGTTCGCGGCTGCAAGATTGTGTATACCGCTCACGATCCGCTACCTCACAAGTGGAAGATGCCGAAGAAGCTGCGCTGGGTGGAGACTCGTGCGCTGGCGTGGATGTATCGCGTCAGCGACATCATCATTGTTCACAATGAAGTGGGAAAGCGCACGATCCTGGAACGGTTCGGTGAGAATAGCGCAAAGCTTAAGGTGATACCTCAGGGCCCCTACGAGCTTGGCGCCGACACACTACCGATGCCCCAATCGGAGTATCTGGAAGTGCTTCTGTTCGGCGCGCTGCGCGAGAATAAGGGCGCTCACCTCGCCATTGAGGCCATTCAGCAGCTTTATAAGGAGGAACTCCCGATACGCCTCACGATTGCCGGAGCCGTTCTTAACCGAAACGAGCGGGACTACTGGGAGCGCTGCCAGGAGTTGATTCGGAGATGCCCTCAGCCGATCCGCTTAATCGAGGGTTTCGTCCCCGACGAACAGCTTCCTGAACTGTTTGCCAGTTGCCATTGCTTTCTGCTCCCGTACACCCAATTCTTTTCGGATAGCGGTGTCGCGTCTATAGCGCTGGCCAATGGACGGCCGGTAATTGGAACCAGAGCAGGAGGGCTCGGCGCCTTGCTCCAGGCTTCTAACGGCGGTCTGGTCATTGAGGAAGCTTCTGCGGACGCGGTTGCCACCGCGTTGCGCCAGGCCGTTATTCTGGGCCAGCAGCGACTGGACGAGTTCGGGCGGGAAGGCAGGGCTTGGATATTGCGAGAGTGCGGCTGGCCGAAAATCGCCCGCGAAACCCTCAAGGTGTACTCGGCTCAACAGTTCGCAGCACCAACCGCCACCCCGATTACCTCGATTCCGCACCCGGGAAGGGCGACATCGTAATTCTCAAGCGTTGGTTTAACTAGCGTCCAGGCCGGAGTCCCCAAATGTCAAACCAGTCTTTGGGGACCCGCCCCCGGACGACCCTCGGCAATAACCCGAAATGACCCACTTGTGCTCCTCCCCAAGACCCTGCTGAAAACACGATCTGGCGCAGCGCAATGAGGTGGTGGGCAGCTCGTCCACGCCTAGGCAGGGTTGGCGCGACCGGAATCCACCGAGGCTCCACCTGAGACGGGCGAGAGATGTTCTTCAGGTTCTCACGTATATCTCATGCCGGTTTTAGGCAAAGCCTCGTTTAGGATTTTTCACGACTAGGATTCTCGCCATCGCTACGCGAATGCGCTCCGGCCGCACTATCGGAATGGTTTGTCCCCGTAGGCTTTTGGATAACTCAGAAACCGATTCAAAGGGTGCACCTCCTACGCTCCTGTAATCAATCGGGCCTCAAGCGCCGGCACCGCTTGGACTTACACACCGCAAGCAGAACTCATGAGAAAAGGCGCCGGTTGGCAGGCCTCTTGCTTCTCTCTTGAGCGAGACAAGTTCGAAAGGACTACAGCAATCACGACCATGACTACAACGCTGAAAGATAACGTTTCGCAACTGCATCAGGCGCCACAGAGCCTCTCAGCAGAGATGGCAGGTAACGGTATTGAACAATCCCACACGAAACGGCCCGGGCGGATTGTCATCCTTATCACGACCCTGACTTTCGGGGGCGCCGAAACGCAGGTCGTTCGCCTCGCCACCGAGCTAAAGACGAGAGGCTGGACGGTTTGCGTAGTGTGCATGGTTAAACCAACCGCGTACATGAGTCAGTTGGAAGCGCAGCACATCCCGGTTCACTCGCTGGACATGAAACGAGGTGTAGCGGACGTGAGGGCTGTATTCCGTCTCGCGTCCCTCATCCGCGACTTTCGACCGGATATTGTGCATTGCCATATGTTCCACGCGAACCTTTTGGGCCGTGTCACCAGGCTTTTCTGCCGGATACCGGCCTTGGTGTGCACTGCCCATAACTTTAGAGAGACGTCGGAACAAGACGGACCCACCTGGCACAAGGAACTCCTCTACCGCATCACGGACCCTCTGGCAGACAAAACCACGATCATCTGTAACGCTGCATTCGAGCGATACGTTCGCGTAGGTGCAGTGCCGCGTAGGAAGTTTCAGATGATTCCGAATGGTGTCGACACCGATCACTTCAAGCGCTCGAAAAACCGGAGAAAGAACGCGCGCGAAGCACTCGGCATTAGCTCCGAGTTCGTATGGCTCGCGGTCGGCCGATTGGTCAAACAAAAGGACTATCCGACACTTTTCCGCGCCCTAGAACTGCTCAAGCACGAGCAATTTGTCGTTTTGCTTGCCGGCAACGGTCCCCTGGAAGAACAGTTAAGGGAAGAATGCAGGACGCGTGGCTTGGAGCGACAGGTTCGCTTTTGTGGCGCCCGCGAAGACATCCTTGATCTCTACAGTGCTGCCGACGCTTTTGTGATGTCGTCCGAGTTTGAAGGTCTCTCGGCGGCCCTGCTGGAAGCAGCGTCGACAGGCCTCCCGGCAGTGGTCACCGATGTGGGTGGTAATGCCGACGTCGTTAAGGATGAAATCACAGGTTACGTGGTGCCTCCAGCGGCGTCGAAACAACTGGCCACGGCTATGCATCGGCTGATGGCTCTCTTGCCAGAGAACTTACAGACGATGGGCGATGCCGCCCGCCAGCTCTGTCACGAACAGTTTCGGATTGCAGCCGTGATGGATAAGTGGCTTGACCTTTATGCGAAGTTCCCGCGGCATGCTGAAGTCGTTCAGATCAAAACAGCGAGTCAAAGTCGCGATCCTCAAGAGAGAGGCCCGGAACAATCGATTCAGAGTGAACGGCAATCCTGCTGCCTCACTCAGTCGGAGGTGACGCGATGAGCACTGCCAGTGCTAACTTCTCGGACCCACGCGGGACCAACAACACACTTCAAGCATCAGCCCAGGAATTCCAGGCGAGCCAGGGGGGGAAGCGTCCCGGTGCGCTGGTTATATCACTCGATTTCGAACTTCATTGGGGAGTTCGCGATTCCGCGTCCCTTGATGGAACGGAACGGGCCCGACTGCTGTCGGCGAGGCGGATCGTTCCGCGTATGCTCGACCTGTTCGAGGAGTTCTCAATTCACGCTACGTGGGCCACCGTCGGTCTTCTGTTTGCGCACTCCCGAAAAGAGGTTGAAGCGTTCAAACCCACCCGACGACCCAAGTACCGGGACAGCCGGTTGGATCCTTATCAGGAAACCCTTGGAGCGGGGGAGGCTGACGATCCCTTTCACTTTGCTCCAAGCCTGATTGCACAAATAGCGAGCAGACCCGGTCAGGAGATTGCGTGTCACTCGTTTTCTCACTACTACGCCATGGAGCCGGGACAAGGCGGCGAGGAATTCGAAGCCGACCTGCGGAGTGCGGTGGCCATCGCAGCCCAATCGGGTCATAGCTTACGTTCCTATGTCTTTCCTCGGAACGAAGTCAATCCTGAGTACCTTTCGATTCTGAAACGTTTTGGGATCCTGGCCTATCGTGGCACGGAGCCGGCCAAAATCAAGCAGGCGTGTTCGTTTAATGAGCAGCGGCGCCCCCATAGGAGGCTGGGTCGGCTCTTGGACACCTATCTGGATCTGTGCGGAAATCAGACCTGTCTATGGCCGCGTGATGGGAGACTTATCTCCGTTGCAGCCAGCCGATATCTGCGGCCTTACTCTCCTGCTCTTCAGCCATTCGAAGTTTGGCGGCACGCGCGAATCAAGGGGGCTATGAAGTACGCGGCCGAGCGGGGCGAAGTCTTCCATCTGTGGTGGCATCCCGAGGACTTCTCCTATCACTGCGACGAGAATCTCGGTTTTCTTCGCTCTGTGTTGAGGACCTTTGACAGCTATCGCGCCCAGCACGGAATGGTCTCCGTCGGCATGGCGGAAATACACAGCACTCAGCCCATGTGCACGTCGTAACAGGAGCTATATGAACTTGTTCAAGACCATAGAAAATGAAATTGATAACGGCTCTTCTGCAACCAATGATAGCGGCAAACCCCGAATCCTGTACCTCGTGACTCGAGCCGAGCGCGGAGGTGCCCAGACGCATGTACTCGACCTAGCATGCTCCATGCGACCTGACTTCGAGGTTAGTGTTGCCACCGGAGAAGAAGGCTTCCTGACGGAAGCTTGTCGCCAAAGAGCCATCCCCGTCTACGTACTGCCCCATTTGCAGCGGCAAGTCAGGCCAATCGCGGATGCTCGAGCCTTCGGGGAGATTTGGCAATTGATCCGGAAACTGCGACCGGATCTTCTCCATCTACACACCTTCAAGGCTGGTTTTCTTGCCCGGCTCGCCGGTCGAATACTTCGGATTCCTTCCGTATACACCATTCATGCCTGGCTTTACGGGACAGCGGCGGTATCGCGCTTCTCCAGTGCTCTGAGCGGCCCCTGCGAGCGCTTGGCGGCGCGCTGGTGCGAACGCATTATCACGGTTTCCCGGGCTGGAGCGCGAGTCGTGCGCGGGCACCGAATCGGATCTCCATCCAAGCTTGTCACCATTCACAATGGTCTCCCGGATGGCTCCGAACAGGCCCGACTTTCACCCACCGAAACTCCTGTGATCACAATGGTGGCGCGGTTTATCGAGGGCAAGGACCACGACCTTCTGCTCCGGGCCTTTGCCCGCATTCCTAAAGGACCGCGGCTTCGTTTGGTAGGCGACGGTCCTACTCGAGCGAGCGTGGAAAGCCTGGCACACGAACTTGGTATTCAGGAGCAAGTGGATTTCCTCGGCAATCGCGACGACGTTGCGTCGCTCCTAGCCACATCAGACGTGTTTGTCCTCGCATCACGATCCGAGATGCTTCCGATCAGCATCTTGGAGGCGATGAGGGCAGGCCTGCCAGTGATCGCCTCCGATGTCGGTGGGGTTGGAGAAGCTATTGCGCATAATGAAAACGGATTTCTCGTGCCCAGCGGTTCTGTCTCCGCCTTGGCGCAGGCATTGACCGACCTGACCAACGACCATGCGCTTCGCCTCCGCATGGGCCAGGCAGGGCGCCAGCGCTTTACGCGTCAGTTCTTGAGCTCATCCATGCAAGAACGCACTCGACGCATCTATTGGGACGTGTTGCTGAGCCTTGGCAGACCTGGGAGACTGGCGCCGCCTGCAAACTGGCAAACCGCTTAATCAGGATGCATGTGTGTCCGAAAACGCGCCACGGACGCGGAGCAGTCCAGAAAAGGAAGAAAGAAAATGAATATCATGGAAGGACCACAACTCTGCCTCTCACTGGCGCTTGCGGCGAAAACATTTCGTCCGCCGCTGCGCGCGATCGGGCAGCAAAGAACCTTGTTACTTGGACGGGTGCGATGTCTTGGCCCGTTTAGTGAATCATTGAATATGGAAGCGCGGCAAGCACACCCTTGCCGGTCTTCTTTCTCTCGAACGTGGTGCTCTGTATCACGGGCGTCGAGATTCGTTACGACGACCAGTGGCTCTTCATTCATCGCACGTGCGTGGTCATCGGAGAAACAGCGATCGTGAAAGTCGATCTAGCTCTAGATCACGGCGACCACGCCATCATTGGGGGAGGTGCCAAGGGCTTTGGGGAACATCGCCCTGCGCAAGAACCACCTTATCGCAGCCCGGCACGGCGGGGTTCCGAGATATGCCTGACGCGTCCACTGTTGTTGTTGGCAGTCCCCTCTGCAGTGTTTTTCAGATTGGCAGGCGGGTCTTGGCTGATTCCGAGCTGGACGATGATTCCTTCCCTTAGCTCTTCCGGAATCGCATCCTTTACCTTTTGTCCAAAGCTCGGGCCGGAACACTTGGCAACCATGTGCCGATACTTTACTCCGGACCCCGCCTGGCGCTGATTAGCTGCGTCCGTGTTGTCGGTCTAGTCATGTGTCCAGCAACGCAATCTCTGCTTCGATGCGAGGAATCTTGACGTGCAATGACGTTGGGTGAGATCAGCCAATCGTTCAGCGCTCTGTTCTTCCTTAATGATAGTCTGCAAAATCGCTCGGCGCTCTTGCCCAACGCGTTGCTGGCCACGCTCGGGAGCTTGATGTTGGCATCTTCGAGCACTTATTGAATCCGGCTTGCAATGCGGGAATGCTCTTGAGGCACTCATCCAAGGGCTCTTGGCGTCATCAAGACCTACGCCTCCGTCAGCCCGCCCTGTTTTCATAGCTCCGCTCTGTTCGGGCGAGTATGTAAGACTCATGCCGCCTAACGGCATGCTCAGGCGGCTGCTCAGGCGGCTGTCTCAGGCAGGTGCACGCCAAATTTGAGGGCTAAGCAGCCCTCTGCGTGGCGCGACGCTCCCAAAAGTCTTCGAATCTACCGCTGAGCTTGCAGCAGCGGAGGGCGATTATGGAGTTGGCTCCGGGTAGGCTCCAGTGCATGCCTGTCCGCTTGAGGCGGGTACCGATGGCAACTTTGCAGCCAGCCTCCACTACTCCAGTAGAAGTGCAGAGACCCTGGGCATGAAATTCAGCGTAGCGCATGCGCTGCTGATTCTTTTTGATGTAGTCGACACATTTGCGTGCCGGCTCACAATTAGGAGCGTGGCGATGCAGAGCTCGGAGGAGAGGTCGCAGCCGGCCATCGTCGAGTTCCTGATGCCGCCGGCTGGCCCAAGAATGGGACTGCTGGGTGTCGGGCCCGTAGATGGCTTTTGCGACATCACTCAAGTGTTCCTTCACGTGATAGCGATCGATGATCTGGAGGGCACCGGGAAACAGTTCCTGGGCAATATTCCAGATGTAGGCGGCTCCGTCTCCCAGCACAACGGGTCGCGGCGTTGTGCTCGAAGCCGCGACGCATGGCCTCGCGCATGACTCGTTGCGTAAACTCGGCCGGATAGGAATCGGTGTCTAGAGTGGCCGCGCTTTCAATGGCCGCCGAATAACTCACGGATCCTGGGTCACGAATGGGTATCCCATTCTCGTCTTGCGATTCGGCACTCCAGACGGTGACCAGTTTGACCTCGCGAGTTTTGGCCGAACCATCTTCTTGCTTGCCCGAGCGGCCGACTAGTGCCGAGGAGCGCATGGGAATTCCGGTTCCGTCCATGCCCAGATAGAGAGTGGCTGGAACCGGGGTCTGGGACAGCGGTTCTACGCACTCCCGCTCGTCTTGGGCGATCTCCTGGCCCAAAGCTTCGGCCGCACGTTCCACTTGCTTGGCATTCACCTCCACCCCGGCTAATTCGCGCAGCAGAGTGCTGCTCTCCACGAAGCTGACCAGCGTGGCGGCGCTGCCTACCATGCGCAGAACGGCAGGGGACAAAGAGAAGTCTTCTAAACTCAGCGCGCGGTCCCGCGGGCAGAAGCCGCTCTGACACTTCTGGCAGTAGTAATAAGCGCGCTCCAGATACAGGGTACCGAGAACGCTTTCGAAACTCTTGCCATGGCGGCCACGGTACTGAGCCTGAGCGCCACAGGCACAGGGTAGGTGCGACCCAGTGTGATCGGAGGTGTCGGCATTGAGCCAACCTTCCAGGGCGCGTGCCGCCACCTGCAGTGCCTGCTGCCGGGCGGCCGTCTCCAGCGCTTCAAAATCCAACCCTTGTACGGCCTGTCGGCCTAAGAGCGTTTCGATTTCTTGGACAATCGCGGCCTGGAAGTCCGCTTGGAGCCCCCTTTTTTGGCCGCCTCTTGCGCGGCTGCCGCGGAATCCTCCAGTTGGCGATCGGCCCATTGCTCGCAGGCCTCCCAGTAGTCGTCGACCTGGCTGCGAAACTTACGGCCGATTTCGATCTGTTCCCGGGCTTTTTCCGCCTGCGGCGGGCTGAGCAAGCGGGAATGAGTCTTCCCCGCAACGGCTCGGGTCAAGCTGTAGTAGGGGCCGTGCCGTGCCTTGGGGTCCTGCCCGCAGGGGCAGCCCGGCTTACTGCACTTGACGTTGCGTTCGGAAACGGAACCCCGGCGCATGGGCTTGGGTTGGGAAAGACCAGTGGCGAGTTCGCGAATGCGAGATGGAACATCCGTAGGCGTAGTCATAAAACAATCTTACGGCTATATATGCCGTAAGACAAGCCCCAAAACTACCCGATTTCGGCCACTCCCCCACCGAAGTCGTGCACCCGTCTCAGGGTCTCAGGCGGCAGGTCTCAGGCGGCTGTCTTGACAAACGAAGGGGGCTGTGTAAACCTTCGAAACGCCATTGGGGACCCTGATCTTGTTCACAGGAGAAAAGCTGTGAAAAAATTGCGTGCATTCTCCGGGCTCTTCGTGACTTTGTTCACTCTAAACTTGATGAGTGCTTTTGCTCAGCCGCCTACAGTGACTGGTCCTTGTACCGTACAGAGCAGCAAGCTCGCATGTGCAATTCCGCAGGAATATGGAGTCGTTTCGAATAAACCGATCAGTTTTAACGGCGCCTTGTACCAGTACGGCGGCCCCCCTGGTGTTGTGGACAGCCACCCAGGTCATTTTGCGTCCGACTTCTCTACAACATTATCGCCTTTAACCGGTGATATCGCTCGGCAGGCCAACCTTCTGCCGCTCGCTTCTCCCTCTTCCGGAGTGCTGTTGACCTACGATCCGTCCCTCAAAACTTTCGTGGTCAGTACAGATAGCCTGGGGCCGATTCTCGGCGAACGCGGCGACACAATCGGGCGTCACAAGCTATTCCTTGGCTTCAGTTACCAGTACTTTAATTTTGACCAAATTGATGGGATCAATTTGCGCACCGTCCCAGCAGTTTTTGCACACCGGCCGGACATGGCCGATGACGGCATCTCTTCGAGCTGTAACTCAACCGTTTCGTTCCCCCCATCTGCGAATCTCGGCGGATGTGCCTTTGTTCGCGATGCCATCGGCACACAGAATTCAATTGCTCTTACAGTGAATCAGTACACGGGATATGTAACGTTTGGTTTGACCAGTCACGTCGACGTTTCCATGGTGATTCCGTTCGAAACGGTTCGGATGAATGTTTACTCGAATTCGACGATTATTCTTGGCTCGGACGGCTCGTGGAAGCCCACATCCGGCAGCCCAGACGCCCAGTTGTCTAACCAGAACCTGACCAATACGAACGGGAATCCCTACTTCTTTCACCTGTTCAAGGACTGCCCAAATACCAGTCCGCAGCCCATTGGCACACCGCTTGCTGCTCCGTGTGTAAATCACAGATTTCCAGATCCAAATTGGCTGGGGTCGACTTATTCCCCCGCGACTGGGTTAAAAGCTGGCCCCCCCAACGGCAGCAGCGCTGTTAACTCTGCTTCAGGCATTGGGGACGTAGTTGCGCGCGTGAAATGGAATGCTTGGTCCGGCGAACACGTGCGATTCGCGAGCGGCCTCGATGTGCGTTTTCCGAGCGGAGACGCTTTGAACTTCCTGGGTTCCGGGTCCTACGGTGTGAAACCCTTCGTAGTGTTCTCCTATAAGGCGCGGGTTTCTCCGCATGTCATGTTCGGCTATGAGTGGAACAGCAACTCCATCGTGACGAGCAGACAAGTTACTCTGATCGTTTTTAACGCGCCTCAGCAGCAGAACAAGGGCCTAACCACAGGTCAGAAAGGGTACATGCCTAGCGATTTCGTTTATACCGCTGGCATCGACGCCGGGATTACTAGATGGCTGACGGGTGTTTTCGACATTGTGGGAGCCAGATTCCTCCGGGCAGGAACGGAGTCGGTCACTTCGCAGCCGTTTCTCGCGCCCTGCAACTCGGGTTGCACTGTAGCGCCCAGCCCAAACACAGTCTCCATGAACAGTCTTTTGCCACATAACGATGCCTCCTACAGCATCGATAACGCGTCGATTGGTGTCAAGGTCCGGCCCATCCCGAAGGCTTCCAGACTCGTGCTGACTGCCAATGTTCTGGTAAGACTGGATGGTGGTGGCCTGCACTCAAAACCTGCTCCGCTGGTTGGATTGGGATACACGTTCTGAGGGTCACAGTCAGGGTTTTGCTTTTCTAGGTCGCTAAGACCACGACAGCACATCGGCGCAATCATAAAGACCATCACTGAACATCGTCAATGCGCCAGGTTCCGTTCGATTTGGAAAGCTGAAACACCGTGCGGTTTCGAATGCTTTGAGTGCTCTGACCTTTGGCGGTGTAGTCCTGAGCAATCACCGTCGTTGCCACCGCAGTGTCGCCACCAGCCGCAATGGCAATCTGTTCGGTCTCGAGTTTCATACGAATAGAACTTGCACTGGCAAAGCTCTTCTTGTATTTGCTATAGCGGTCGCCCAATTTCGGCCAGACCTGCTGCAATGCGTCAGCATCCCTGTGCTCGAACGCATCAATGTAGCGCTGGATCACGGAACGAACCTCCGCCTCCTGGAGGTTGACGGCTGGTGGTGAAACCTGACTGGGTTTTACTGGAGGAGGAACGGGAGGTGTGTCTAACTTGGCCAGCTGTTTCGTTATTTGGTTTGCATCGTCCGCAGCCTCAGTTGCGTGTGGGCCACTTGCCTTGGCAATATTTTCGAGGTCTGCGCGAGCAGATTCCAATTCGCTCCGGTTGTTCGACCCTACCGCATGTTGGTACCGCTGCACAGCCTTCTGAAAAACCGCATCCGCTTCAAGTTGCGCCTGTCGTTTTCTTTGCTCCTCGTCGATTTTGGCAGAGGCAGAGGTAATGTCCCCACCCAGTTGCTTGATCTTGTCCAACTGCTGGCGTGCCCCGGCAAGGTCCCCACTTCGAAGGCGAGTATCGATTTCGGCATTGAGCATACCTATTTGATTTTGACGCTGCTGTTTCAACGCTTCCGTCTTGGAGTTGACGGTGTCTCGCAGGGTCTCAGCGTCAGATTTTCGCCTCCCATTGAGCGCAATAACTTGGTTCAGAAGATCATTGGCGTGTTGGAGATCATCGCTGACGGTTCCTTCTGAAGCGCGCTGAGCTAAGCCGAATAAATGCTCTTCCTTTTCACGTGCAGGAACCACTTGATTCAGATAGCGCTGCGCGTCTGCCTTCCTCTGACCGCCGTCCCCGAGATTGAGAATTTTGCGCAGGTTACTCTTGGCCAAATCAAAGTTTCCGTTGTCAACTTGCTTGACAGCGTCTTGCCACCATTGTTCTTCGTTGCGGCGAAGCCGCCGAATGCCCTCGTCCTTCATTGAAGCGGAAATTCCCGCAAGTCTCCCTTGAATGGTGGCGTCCAGCGGACCCTTCAGCCCGGCAACGGCCTGAAGCACGTGCTGTGCGCCCGCCAAATCATCTGCGGCAACCAGCTTGTCAGCTGCATCAATGGCCGTTTGTTGCCGAACTGCGATCGGATCGGGCTGTGTTGGCGCCGGCTGCCTTTGAAGTATGGGAACGCGCGGGCCATGAGACTTCGATCGATATACTGAGATACCGATCACCACACCCACCGCTATGAGACAGGCGGCAACTACTGTAGGATTTCTCCACAGCGGAGCATTAACGAGCCGTGACCTAAACGAAGCGGGGTGAGGATGGATGAGAACTTCGGAGGCTCCAGGGGCTTTAGCAAGGCTGACGGGATCCGCCGTGTCTGGCTGCGGCACAACCTCAGGCGCGCTTCTAAAGATTGCTAGCTCGTGGTCCGTCGCGGGAGGATTCACCAGCTCCGCTTCTGCCGCCCCTCCTTCGGCAAGGCTTTTCGGCGGGGGCGCTTGGGGCTTGAGCTCTGCAGTGCCGGAATTGGCTGTTGGAACCGACGAAGGGACGTATCCCGGTATTGCTTGCTCTAAATGTGCGTCGCCAACCTTCTCCGCTTGGGCCCCGCTGAGCGAAGGGGCAAACCCGCCTACTCCGAAGGGAGGGGTCACAACCGATGTGGTCGTTTCGGTGTTCGCTGATACCACATGGCTGGATTCCATTTGAACGGCCGGTTCAAGATCCCTCTGCGAGGACTCCGCAAGAGGTTTGGCCGCGCTAGTCGTACCGAGTTCGACTGGATCCTGGCTACTTGGAAATGCCGAGTTCAACGGCGCTGGCGCCAACTTCGCTTCCCGAAGCGCGCTTATGCGCGACGTAATCTTCTGTTTCAGAGCGTCAATTGAGGTTTGCAGTTTAGTATCGCCCTGATAGTGATCGGCAATCTGGGTTACCTCTCCGAGGATGGCTCGCAAATCACCAGTATCTGGTGCCTCTGTTTCATCATCCAAATCCAATTCCTTGAGGAACTCGGCAGGCAAGACCCGCGGAATCTCGGTAGGTTGTGGTTCTCTGTCCCGAACCTGCGGCTCGTTGCTCGATCCTTGCCGCTGGCTGCCTTGCCGCTTGCTCACGAGTCCGGATCGAGCGGCGTCGAGCAAACGCTGGAATTGTTCGTTTAGCTGAGGATCGGCATCCGCGACCACGGGAGCAGTGGTCTCAAGCACACGCACGGCCGAGTCGAAGGAGCGAACCTGCAGCAGCACACGGGCATCCTGCAAAGCCGTATCCAACCTAGCATTCGCCACCTCCGTTCGTTTAGCTCTGATCTCCGCGGCGAGCACGCGGACATCCACAACATCACCAAATTGCTCAAGACTCTTCTGGCAGAGAGCTTGGGCTCCATCCAAATCCGAGCGGGAAATGGCTGCTCGGATTTCCTCCTTCGTGAGACAAAGGGCTTGCCAGAACTGTCGCTTTTCTCGCGCCTCTGCCAAGGCAGAACGAAATTGCTCCGCCTTGCCGTATGGCTGAGCTTCCAAGAACCTTACCGCCTCGTCATAGCGGCTTTGATGGATTAGCCGCTGGGCATTGCTGATGGCTTGCTGAACATTACGATTGAATTCTTCGACGTAGCGTCGGCTATCGGAGAGGATGATTTCCAGCTCTTGGTCGGGGGTCTCCTGTAAGGTAGCTTCAAGTAGCTGGATTGCCTCCTCGTACTTCTCCTCTGAATTTAACCGGTGAGCCTGTTCCGCAACTGAATCGACGCGTTGACGCTTCGCATGACTTGCCGCCTGATCCTGCGCAGATTGCAGCAGATCATCAAAGTCGCTCGACTGCAGCTCTTGGCGCGTCGCTTCTAGCAGCGATATGGCCTGCGCGAAGTCTCTGCGCCGAATTGCTTCCCTAGCTTTCAGGATGCACTCGGACTTTTTTTGCTCTATCCGCTCCCGCTCCAGGTTTTCCTTAACCAGAGCGAGCATGGATTGCAAGCCTAATTCGGCAGGATACTTTTCGAGCGCCTCCTGTAAGGTGACCAAAGCCGCATCAGGTTTGCTTTCCTTCACTAACTTTTGCGCTAGGGAGATTTTTTCCTCGACGTATCTGCGCTTCTCGCGGGCCGCAAGTTCCTTTTCAGCCACCGCTTTCAGTTTCTTCAGCCCGCGATCATCGGGGTAACTGCTGAGCCCTTCAACAGCCTTTGCACAGGCTTGCTCGTAGTTGTTCCGATTAAGGGCGTCTTCTATTTCGATGGTGAGGCGCTCGAGATCCCGCCGTCGCTTCTCCTGCTCTTGGCCGTTTAAAGCTAAGCTGGTAAGCTCCTGTAGGCCGGGGATACTGGAATCGATCAACTCCGCCTGCTTTAGCAGTTCCAGCGCTGCGGTGAAACGACGCGCAGAAATCTGTTTCCGGGCATCGCTTATGTATTTCTGAAGTTTCAGCTGCTTGTCGCGCTCGGCGATCTCGCGCGAGATAGCTGCTTGTAACGCGCGTACTTCGGTACTTTCTCGATCTGTCGCGACTGCCTCTTCGACCGCCCGTCCGGCCTCGTCCAAGTCGCCGGTCTCCCGGGCCATCTCTGCCCGGTGCAACAATTCCCGTACTCTGTCGGAACGAGCTTTGTTTTCGCGGACCAAATCGCGGAGACTGACGATTTCCGAGTTGGTTTTATCCAGCTCGATGGCCCGGTCCAGAAACGCCAGCGCCTCGGCTAGTTCTGCGCGAGTCACAGCTCTTTCGGCTTCGGACTGCAGCTCCCGTGCCTGCTCCCGACGCTGTTGTGTTTGAATCTCCTGTTGAACCGCTCGCAGTAGGTCATTTGCGCGAACGTTTTGTCGGTCGATCTTCAGCAGCTGCAGCAACTGTTCTTTAGCCCGGCTCAGCTGCCCCTCAGCCCGCGCCGCCTCTGCGGCTGCGAGGTATTCGTTGAGTCTTTCCCGCCTGAGTTTTTCGCGAACATGGGCGAGCTCAAAGGCCAGGTCCTCGGCTGCCTGAAAGCGCTGCTCTCGATCTTTAGCCAGCACTCGTTGTATGATTTCATCGAGGTCCTGTGGGTAGCCAGTCAGAAAGCGGTTCAGGGGCGGTGGTGCGTCATGGATGATTTTCAGCAGAGTCTCGCCCATGTCTTTACCTTCAAAGGGTAACTGCGCCGTGAGGAGCTGATAGAGCAAGACGCCAATGGAAAAAATATCGCTACGCTCGTCCACGTTGCCGCCATTAATTTGCTCTGGCGACATGTACTGAAAGCTGCCCATCAGCTGTCCCGGGAGGGTCATTCGCTCGCCGATGCGGGCGATTCCAAAATCGAAAATCTTTACCCTTCCGTCCTGCAGCAGCATCACGTTGGCAGGCTTGATATCGCGATGAACAATGTTGCGTTTGTGGGCGTAGCCGACGCCTTCGCAAACCTGGACTACAATGTCGAGCTTTTCTTCGAGCGACAGGGCTCGTCGGGTACTGATAAGGGCATCTAGACTCTCCCCTTCAAGAAACTCCATTACCAGATATGGGCTACCATCCTCCACACCCAAGTCATATATGGTCACGATGTTGGGGTGTTGAAGGTTGCCCACCGATTGCGCCTCGCGGTAAAAGCGATGTAGCAGTTCGGGATCATCCGCGAAAGCACCGGTTATCATTTTAATGGCCACGACCCGGCCGATGCCCGGATCCACGCCCTTGTAGATGACCCCCATCCCCCCTCGGCCAATCACGTTGAGGACGTCGTATTTACCGATCTTTTTGTATGCTGCCGACATAGAACCCGAATTGCCAAGAATGAACCCGATTGCCAATAATGCAAGGTCCCCCGAAGAAGCGCCTGGGGGACATCACCTATTTTTGACAACCTGAACGCAGTTTACTACTATTGCTGTTACGTACTCGTGCTCTTTGCAATGGCGTAAACGTTAACGCCACAAACCTGTGATTGCAAGTCCCCTGGTGAGAGGAGCTTACCGTTCCTCGGGGCTCCCGCTAAGCCCGCCTTAGCACAACTGCGGTGGGCGTTGGCCGGACTCAGGCAAATAAGAACACCTCCTCACCCACTCGCAACGACCCACCTGCAGTTCCTCCAGATGGTCAAGGCTGGCCCGCCGAACTACCCGGGTGACGTGGCATCATCGATCATCCCGATCATGTACAGCTTCTCGCCGCGCCCTTTGAGCCAATCGAGTTCCCGGTGTCCCACTGCAGCAGTTCGCCATAGCGCGCCCCCCGCGCCCGCCATAGCTTGGCCTCGATCAGCCATTTCCGCAGCGTCTCGCGGCTCATCGCTACCCCGTGCTGCTCGGCTAACTCTTCTGCCGCCAGTGTGGGGCCGTAGTCATGCCACAGCCTAGCATGCTTTCTCTCTCGGTATAGTGCCATCGCTCTCGCTCGCCGTTTCACGGCTTCCGGCATTTTCCGTTCGATGGTCGCCCGCGCAGCCCATGACGTAATGCGTTATCGCCGCGTGCTCGCAACCGTACCAGCAGTTTGCGTACCCAGCACACGCTCAATACCAGCTCGGCCGCTGCCTGCTTCTGGTTGTATGCCGTTGCCTAACTTCGTGCAGAACCCTGAGCCGGTCCCGCTCCTTTGCTGTCATCCACATCCCCTCTCTCCACTCCGCCATGCGCTATCAAAGCGGAACGTGCTACTTTGCGGAAAGAGGAACTTCTCATGTTGCTGCGACATCAAACCCTTTCGCAGTGTTGAAACTCTTTGATAATATCCCCTGGAAAACTCATTAGAAATGTCCCATAGACTGAGACCTCCAGCCAGAGGAGGTCGGTTGAGGAGGACAGCGATGAGCCGTCACGAACTGGAGCGGGTAGCGGTGCTGGGACGAGTGGCGAGTGGGGATCTGGGGTTAAGCAGCGCGGTGGAGATGTTGGAGTTGAGCTATCGGCAGACGGTGCGGCTGTGGCGGCGGTATCGAGAAGCGGGCAGCGCAGGGCTGAAGCATGGCAATGCGGGTCGGCCCTCGAATCGGGGCAAGCCGGGAAAGCAGCTGCGGCGAGTGCTGCAGTTGATTACCCAAAAAATATTCCGGTGGGACGGAAGAGCGCTTCGGGCCGACGCTGGATGAGGGCCGCTGGATGCAATTACATCCCCGACAGCGGCGCTACGGGCCGACCCAGACTAAAGCGCTGGTCTGTGAATGGGAACAGGGAACGATCCAGGTGTACTACCGGGGAGAACGAATCGCGTTCTCGGAACTGAAGCAGCCGAGGCGGAACGCAGTGGCAACGCGCCGGCCGGCCATCCGCGCCATGGTGACGAACCGGCCGGACAGCGAGCATCCGTGGCGGCAACGCTATCAAACCCTGAAGCCGTGGCCGGGGAAGCAGACACTCGCCGCGCCGCTCGTGGGAATGCGTCCTTACGCTTCGCCCTAACTACAGGGCTTCGCTTCAGGACGCATTCCCACGAATAACATCAATCTCCAAAAAAGGGGACATTTCTAACGAGCTTTGACATCAAACCCTTTCACACTTGACAATGGGCGCAAGCGAGCAGAAACTTATGGCCCAATTCAGGATGTTCAAAGTGGAAATTCCGGCTGAGCATCGTGAGCAGATGATGGACAAAAAACGATTGAGCGTTCTGGTTGTCGGAGGGGCTGGCTATATCGGATCACACGCAGCCCGAGAGCTGCGCCGAAGGGGTCACAACGCGATCATCTACGATAATTTGTGCACGGGACATCAATATCTTGCGGAAGGCTTTGAACTGATCGTCGGCGACATTTCGGATGCCGCTAAACTAAATTCTGTGCTACAGCGTGTGGATGCTGTCATGCATTTTGCAGCACATGCTTATGTCGGCGAATCCGTATCTAATCCTCGAAAATATTTTCAGAACAATGTGGCAGATGCATTGTCGCTACTCAATGCGGTCATAGACTCAGGCGTGCGGAAGTTTATCTTTTCATCGACCTGTGCAACCTATGGAATTCCAGAACTCGTTCCCATCACCGAGAAAACTCCACGTTTGCCAATCAATCCATACGGGGCTACAAAGCTGGCATTCGAAAACGCACTTGAAGCCTATGGTCATGCCTATGGATTGCATTTTGTCTCGTTCCGCTACTTTAATGCTGCGGGTGCGGACGAGAGCGGAGAAATCGGTGAAGTTCACGTCCCTGAGACACATCTAATTCCATCAGCATTTGAGGCAATCCATGGAGAACGTCGAGAGCTGGAAATTTTTGGCACTGATTATCCGACTCCTGATGGCACCTGCATCCGCGATTACATTCACGTCAATGATCTCGCCGAAGCCCACGTCTTGGGCGTTGAGTATCTCGAAAACGGCTCCTCAACGGCTCTCAATCTAGGGACAGGTCAGGGCAGTTCAGTGCGGGAGGTCATCTCAACGATCGAGCGGATCACATCGCGACCGCTGCCGCAGCGAGTTGCTCCGCGACGCGAGGGTGATCCACCGCAGTTGGTAGCCGATCCTTCACTTGCCCAAAAGATTCTCGGCTGGAAAGCCCGACGATCGTTGCACGACATCGTGGCGACGGCTTGGAAATGGGATCAGAGTCATCGAAAAAGCATGGCTCCCACTCTCTAGCGCTCGCTTACCACAGATTCTTTAGAAGTTTGATACCATTCGATCGTGTGACGCAGGCCTTCTTCGAAGTAGACAATCGGACGATAATTTAGACGACGTTCGGCTTGCGCGAGATCGGCGACTGAGTGTTTCACGTCTCCGGCGCGCTCGGGGCCGTAACTCACTTCGCCCTGGTAGCCGGTTACCTGCTTTACCAACTGGAAAACTTGATTTAGGTCGGTACGTATACCGGTCGCAATATTAAACACACGGCCAGCCACGTCACTTGCAGGAGCGGTGCAGGCTATCAGATTTGCCTCGACAACGTTATCGACGTGGGTAAAGTCACGGCTTTGTTTTCCATCCCCAAAGATCGTCGGTTGCTGTCCTTGAAGCATTTGCGTAATAAACCGGGCAAGAACTCCCGAATACGGTGAGGCCGGATCTTGGCGTGGTCCAAAGATATTGAAATAGCGCAAGCACACAGTTTCCAAACCGTAGCAACGATAAAAGGAAGTCATGTAATGCTCACCGGCCAACTTGGCAACGGCATACGGTGAGACCGGATCGGGCAGCATATCCTCCTTCTTCGGCAGCAATGGCGAATCTCCATAAGCGGCCGACGACGCGGCGTATACAATACGCCGCACCTTGGCATCTCGTGCTGCAATCAAGAGATTGACGGTGGCATCAAGATTAGCTCGATTACTGCCAAGAGGATCCTTGACCGATGCTGGCACTGAAGGAATAGCCGCGTGGTGGAGCACGTAATCAACATCCTGGCAGGCTTTGCGTACGGGTTCGAGTTCTAGTAGATCAGCCTGGGAAAAATCGATTCGATCCATGATTTCGACCAGGTTTCCGAGCTTTCCGGTCGAAAGATTGTCAATGCCCCGGACATGCTGTCCATGGGTGAGTAAGGCCCGAGCCAGAGTCGAGCCAATAAAGCCAGCAATACCAGTAATAAGATACGTTGCCATCCGCAGCCCATCATAGCTGATAAACTCCTGAAGTGGAATGGCACTGACCCGCAACTGTTCTATCTACAATGAAATCGACAACTTCGAGGCTTCCGAATCGTATCAGGCCGGCGGAACAATGCTGGAAGACTGATTGGCACGGGCACAGAGAACTCGGCTTACTTCATTGGAAATCGAACTAACGCCAAACAGTTGGACCCGCGACGGACCCAGCATTAACGGAGTTCCGATGTTCAGATAAACGGGATCGTCGCCTATCCGGCAGATACGTTGACGATGACCATGAGTGCCGCGTTTACGGCACATCTCTTTTGCCACAAACGGAAGCGGAGGTCCGTAGACAAATTACGGCAAGCGTCATATCGCAATCGGCTTCTGTCCGTCCCCGTTAATCGCGGAGGCGTCGTGGATCCCTTCTACTGACCGAATCGTGTATTCTCTCCTGGGCAGCGTTCATCAGGTCACGACTATCTTGAAAGGAACATCCAGATGGTTTGGGCATAAGCCGCGGCGGCCAGCAGCAGGCCTAGGCTGCGTAACGCAAACAATAGCTTTTTCATAGATCCTCTTCTGCCGACGGTGTACGCGCAATCTGAACTTGCTGCATTGCCGGATCGGTTTTTCAACGGCTTGAATACCATCAGCGCTTTCCTGCGTTGCAGGTTTGGTGCCAGAAGATAGTGCACCGCGAGATATTTCCTCTGGGCTGCCTAACTCCCGGACGGGCAGTATGCTAAACAAATCTCCTCATCGCTGATCCGCAGAACGGGTTGTGAAAACACGTCACTCTAACCAAAAATCACAGTAGAACGTCACGACTGGCAGGGCAATGCAGGAGTGTGAGGCGCCCTCTTTGTTCAGAACGTGGAAAGCCTTGTTCCGCTTGGGAATTGTTCAGTAGAGTTCCCCTTGCGTGAATCGAGCAACTCACTCTATCCGAAAAGTTTCGGGATCGTATCCGAATGGTGCGACCAGGACGGCAACCGTTGCAGAGCAGATGATGGCAAAAAAGCGCAGAAAAAGACCAAAATGCACGCCGGTCAACACTACGATGAGAATCTGTCGGCGTTTTCTTGTACCAGCTTTGCCGGCTGTAATCATCACGACACACGATGAGAACGACGAGCTGTCAAAGTTACGATAGGAAAAAACCATCTCGAAATGAAAGAAGTGAAGACCCGGTCCGGCAAAGTAATCGCGCTATACTCGGTCGAGGAAATCGGATCGTTTAGTCCCAAATGCCGATTCCATGGTCTTTCCTCAGAGCATGCCTCACTGCATGAGTTTCCGCTACCCGCATTTCGGCATCGTGAACTACAGGAGGAACATTCGTAGGATCAGCATGGCCGTAGGCCGAGAAACCCTCTCGGTGGATCGCAGAACCGGACGTCCTGCCGGATCTTAACACCTACACATCGCTTGCGTGTCGCGATTACCAGACGTCCGTGACATACGACGTTCCATCGAGATAAAGAAGATCGCCAGGCTGATTGAAACCCTATATTTCTGTGCGCCCAATTGCAGTGTTATTTCTGCGTTACGAGCGATTTCACGAAAGTATCGATTGCATAGTTCGAGGCAAGTAGAAGCCTACCGCCTGACAGTTGATGGGACCAGATGGGAGTTGGCATCGATTGGAGTAGGGGGCCCTTCCCGGAAAGCGTATCGCCTCTGGCAAAATGTGCATATCCTCAAGGCCCTGAAATCGGCTCTACCACTTCAACCTCACGGAAACGTGAGACAACCGCGAGTGCCAAGAGGATAACTGCAATAATGCGAATTGCCCAATTAGCAACTTGGATCTGGATCTCAGCAGCGCTTTTTATATTCTTCAGAACATCAACAAACCTATTCTGGAGTTCGCTGGCTTGTGCAAGGCTGCCTGCAGCCTTCGCCTCTGCCTGCGTTGCCTCATCCAAGTACACTGGGTTGACTTTGGCTGAGGTTTCGTGTTCCATTCTGGATTCCATAGCATCATCAAGCTCCTCATCGATGTTTCGCAGCTTGAGGAGCAGGGGACCGGCGTCAATTTGATATTTGGTCTGCCCTGGCATTCCGGCAACGATTTGGTTCACCTTTTCCAGCTCCAATTTACAACTCTGCAATTTGAATCTAGTAACCGTAAGCTTACACATGAACCCCTGGGAACCGCTAACAGCATTGCACAGAACTGCCTTATCGTGCATGGCCACCTGATCGACCGACGTCTGAATATAATTCTGCATAGAGATCATTTCTTCCGTAGACGCAAGTGCAGCGATCACGTTCCTCGACCGATCATGACCTTGCTTGATCAGGTAACCTGAGAGCAACAACATCGCACCAAGCACAACGAATGTTCGTACGCGGTTATGGACGATTCGAGACACGCTAAGGAGATGCTGCATAACCCTGGCCCCTTTTGACGTTCCACGTCTGGAACGGAATTTTGAATATCGTGCCATCTACCGGCTGCTTTCACTCGTCTTCCGGAGGCGGCTCAGTGTGACAATGCAGATCGTGGGCCAAAACCAAAAACATGCGATTTAACTGGGTTGCTTGAATAGCCTTATTGATTACTTGATGGGACGGTTAGCCTTGCCCGGAGGAGATCCGAGGCCGCTGGGAAACTGTGAGCGACTCGTCCGCGACGCTATCTCATCAGATAGGCCTCGTATCTGACCCGATACAGATTGCCCTGTTTACGTCCTTGGCGAAAGGAAAGTCAAACCAGGCGTAGTCTTGAAGGATGTTGAAGACCCAGCCGAACATGAGGATTATAGATGCGATTACCACCCGGGCTTCCGACAAATTGCGTTTGTGGATACCGAGACAGGAGAACTACAAGAGCGGCGACTGCAGCACCGCGAGGAGGCGGAGAAGTTCTACCGCGATCTAGCGGTTCTGGGAATGAAGGTGTGCGTGGGGATGGAAGCGAGCGGGCATGCGCGCTGGTTTGAACGACTGCTGGCGGAGCTGAACTTCGAGTTGTGGATCGGAGACGCAACCGGGATCCGTGCCAAGCGAGTACGCAAACAGAAGACGGATCGCCCGGATGCGCAGCTGATTCTGAAACTCATGCTGAAAGATGACTTTCCGCGGATCTGGGTGCCGAGCGGGGAGAATCGGGATCTGCGGCAGTTGCTACATGCTTGCGGGTGCTACTCAGCGCAGCGATTCCGATCCATACGACAAAACCAGTCCCCAATCACCATTGATGAATCACAGCCGGAACATCCGGCGAAGCTCATAAACCTGTCCAGACTCATCGGACGGGATGCGCGCTGCTCTCTCCTCGTATGCGCTGTACGCGAACGCTTCCGTCTGGTCCCCTACAGCTCCTTCGACGTTGATTGCTTCATCGGGATTCATGGCATCCTCCTACCACCTCTGGACAAAGCAATCCGCACACCAAATCCGGAACGCGCTTCAGATTGTGGCCGGATGACGAGAACGGCTTGAAGCACAAGAAGATACGCTATCTCCTGCAATTTTCTCGTTTGTGCTGCTAAGGAAAGCGAAAGATCCCGGCCCTGCATCTGAAGAGTGTGAGTGTGTCCAATAGGATAGACTACGGCAATTCCTCCCAGAAAACGCCAACAGCCGCGCCGACACTCACCGGTGTTTTTCCAAACCGTGACCCAAAACCGGAAAACTGGACCAGCGGAAGTAGAGGTATCTGTCTGTCTCGGACGCGCTTCCCTATTGTTCTCAGAGCATTCTCTTTGAGCGTCTGCAAGTCGTTGATTCGAAACCGAGAATAAACTTCCCGGCGAAGGGGAGAAGCGTCTCGGAAGGTCGGATAAAATGCACGCGTGCAGCGCGGCTCACTTCGCAAGAAATCCGGCTCATGGCACGTCCGCTACAGAGTCACGGAAATAGGACCGGACGGACAACCACAACGTCGGATGGTCAGCAAGCGCCTTGCTCCCGTCAACGCTGAATACAGATCAGCGAGTGATGTCTGGCCATTAGCCGACGCCGAAGTCCTCCGAGAGACGGGTGGCGGCGCTGCTGAGGGTTCTCTTCTTGTTGCTGATTTCGTCAGGCGGTTCTTCCTTCCGCTTGTCACCGCGAAAAGGAAAGCGTCGACCTTGCGATTTTATCGTGACACGATACAACGGAATGTAACGCCGGTCATCGGCCAGCTTCGACTTCGAGACGTGCAGACAGTTCACATCCAGAATTACAGCGGCACGGAACTTATGGTCCGCAGGTCTGTGTGGCGAACGTTCACTGGCCATACGAAGATGCCTGAGAGTAAAGCTGTCGTTCCCGTCATTAGCCCGTTGAAGAAGATGCTCGACGCTCATCATCAGCGGAACGGAGACAGCACGTGGATTTTCGCTGGGGGAAAAAAGGGCTTCGCGCTCAACTTGGATAACCTCGCACGACGTTCTATAATTCCAAGAGTCGGGGAGCGCTGGCACGGCTGGCACGGTTGGCGGAGAGGACTTGCAACCATACTGTTCGACTTGAGCGTGGATCCAGAAATCTCTTCGAAGATCCTGCGACACGCGGACAGCGCTGTCGCCAGGCGTCACTATATGATGCTGGAATCGCGCAAGCAGGGGCGCAAAGCCATGCGGAAACTAGAGTCACTGGTAGCCAAAAAGGTGAAGACTACGAAGACCAAGAAGAAGAGCTCCACGTAGCATTTTGCGACCTAGATGTGACACAGGTGAAGGCGCTTAAAGTCACATACACCGCGTAAACACTGTCCAAGGCCGACGTAGCTCAGTTGGTAGAGCAGCCGATTCGTAATCGGCAGGTCAGCGGTTCAAGTCCGCTCGTCGGCTCCATTCCTGACCTCTTCCGGTCCCCGCTCAAGCCGATGGATGCTTCAGAACGGCTGCTAGAGCATGCATCCGCGTTGCGTCGGCCGGTGTTTTCGCTGCGGCTGCGCTCTTCTCCAGTGAAGGAACCATCTTTTTCAGTGTCGCTGCGGCGCTCTTGCTCAGGTGCGACGTTTCTGCACTCTGGATGGCCTTTTGCAGCTCCGCGATTTGGGTTTCCGGCAGAGCCTCCGACCTCGACAACTGGTCCACATAGGCTTTCGCCACGACTAACTTCGCTGGCCACTTGATTTTTTGCTGGTTCTGCACGTTCAACTCAGCTACGCGGACCGTTTTGGCCGCATCGATTTCGTTCTGCGTAAGGAACTTGGTCGGCGTCAACTGAAACACGTCGAGCCCGCGCGCAATTTCCGAACCGTAGATGTAGCCGTTGTACCAATATGCGGACCAATCGCCCCCGAGCACTACAACTTTCGGATCAATCGGCCCACGATCGAAGTAGGCAATCTCGAACGGGTTCGCCGGATCGGTGAAGTCCATCACCGAGATCCCGCCCTGATACCAGGCCTGCACTTCAATATCCCGGCCAGGAACCGGAATCAGAGAACCATTATGGGCCACGCAGTTCTCGGAGTCGCCCTGAGCGGCCGGCAACTTGTAGTAGTTCGCAAAGGTCAGCTTGTCGTCCTGCAGACGGAAGATGGCATCCGCTCCCCACTTGTTCGGATCATTCGCGCGGCAACGTGCGCCCAGCCCACCACCCCACTCGTCGGTGAATACGACTTTGCTGCCATCGTTCGAGAACGAAGCCGAATGCCAGTAGGAGTAGTTCGGATCATTGACGGCATCGACTCGTTTGGGATGCACCGGGTCCTTGATGTCGAGCACAATCCCGTTCCCCGAGCATGCGCCCGCCGCCAATCCGATCGCCGAGTAGACGGTGATGTCGTGGCACTGGTCGGTGTCCGCCGGCTTCTCCGCGCCCTTCTTGCCATGGGTGCCGCCGTTATTCAGGCCATTAATTGCGCCCGTACGCGGATCGATAAATACGCGCGGGCTGGAGACGACCTTCGCGTCTTGCGGTGCGGCCACTGGAACTTGGATCACATCAATACGAAACAGGGCTGTATCCGGGTCTTTGTCGGGCTTTTCCCCGGAGCACCCGGCCAGCTCTTCCGGCTGCCTTACAAACGACGTTCCCGACACGTAGATGTAGACATTGTCCTTGTCGTTGGGATCGATCACCAGGGTATGGGTGTGGGATCCGCGGCAGGTCTGCACGGCTGCGACCTGCTTTGGATTCGTGATGTCGGAGATGTCAAAGATTCTTACGCCACGGAAGCGATCTTTTTGCGCGACCGGGAGAGGGTGCTTTTTTTCTTTGTCCTTGTCCTTATCGTTGTCCTTGTCTTTATCCTCTGCTGCGTCGGCGGGCGGGGCAGGTTCCGGCGGAAATCCCTCAACGCCGCAATCCAGGCGCCCATTCGGCATCTCTACCGACATGAACATTAGATTCTTGTAGATCGACACATCGCCCTGTCCGCCCGGGCAGACCGTCGAGGTCAGCAATTTGGCGTTCGCCGGATTGGAGATGTCGTAGATATTCACGCCATAAAAATTCCCCTGGAACAGGTGGTTTCCCTGGAAAGCAAGGTCGGAGTTGGCAAAAGCAAGCTGCGCGATCAGCAGATGCGCTGCCTTTGGGATCTTCTTGTTGTTTCCCATGCCGAGACGCGAAACAATCGTCTCCACTTTCGGATCATCGGGATCCGTGGCTCCGAGTTGAAACGCATCCGGCTTCTTGAGCAGCAGGAGGTGCTCGATGCCCATCGAAGCTTCGCCCGCGTCATACAGCCCCGGTGCCAGCTTGGCGCGCGGATCGTCCGCATTCGATCCCGTCATCCCAGGGGGCAGCGTGGGGGCAGGCTCGGGAGCGAATATATTCTCCTCTTCGTTTTCGGCATTCTTATCAGATGGCGGGGTCGCGGGCTTCTGCGCATCGCTCTGTGCTGGGGCGGAGGGTGGCGCCGCTTGTGCCTGCGTTCGGTTTACAGTGGAACAAAAGATCAGCGCGACCCACACCACACACAGGGCAAGACTGGACAATCGCTTCATCGTTTCTCCTCGGGAGTTTGTTTCTTGAGCATACCTTCCATGATGCGTATCTCGGCGCGTTGCGAATTGTCGGCATCGGTGGCGAAGTTGAATAGCTCCGCGTCCTGTCCGGCCCCCGCAGTGTCGAACAGATCTTTCACCATGGTCAACGCGCCGTTGTGGTGTTGAATCATCCCCACCAAAAATAAGTGATCGAACTCCGCGCCCGCCGACTTTTGCAGAGCTTCCATCTGTTGCGGCGTCAGCATTCCGGGCATCAGCGTCACGTGCGACATATCCATGCCCGGCATTTTCGGCATCGCCTGTGGAACGGATTCGCCCCTGGCCGCCAGCCAGCGCTTCATGAACTTGATTTCGTCCGACTGTGAGCTGCTGATCCGCGCCCCCAAGGAACGCAGCTCTTTGTTTTGCGTATGCGATGGAATCATCGCCGTCATCTCCACTGCCTGGGCGTGATGGTGGATCATGCCCTGCATGAACTCTACGTCCGCCACCGATCGTGGCGGCAGGACTCCTCGAGTCGACGACGGCAGCGTTTTGCTTGGTGTCCCGGGCGCGCCCGGTTGCACTACCACAGGCTTCGGATCCGTCTGCTGTGCGAGCGTAGCGGTCGAGAAGATCGCCGAAGCGCCCGCAGCGAGCAACCCACACAGGAAAGCTCGTCCCACAGAGCCCGGCTTGGTCTCACCCTCGTGGCGACAAGGAACTTGCTTCCAGTTTGCGGTGAGCGGAAGGATATTCATTTAGACGAGGATAAAATCTTGTCACGAAAGCGGAAATTTTAAAAGAGGGGGAGAAGGGAGCGGGACCCATGCGAATGACGTCGGAGCGGTCTGGTCAACTGGAGCGGAGGGCAGCAATAGCGCCATCTAGTCGGCATAAATATCACGACCGCACTCGATGCAGCCATAACGTTTTGGCAATGTCATGAGGCCCGTCAAGCTGTGTTTTCAAGGGTTTGCCCTACCTACCCATTCGTGCCATATATGGCCCAGTCGAGCCATTTACCGGGCTGGGGGGTAGAGTTAGATTGGTCATGAGCAGCACTTGGGGGAGGGCTGATCAACAGACGTCCCACGACTCTTTGAGTCTGGGGCGTTTTGTTTTGCGCAGAATCCTTACCACAAAGGACACGAAGTCACACCAAGGAAACTTGCGAACGAAGGCCTTCGTGATACTTCGTGTCCTTCGTGGTTTATGGTGTACATCCTCGCGTCGTAACGACAACTCTCCTGCGAGCCCCACCCGCTACCCCTTCTTCCTTTCCATGGTGTAGATTTGTTTGCGCCTTTCTTTGTTGTGACCACGCAGTTTCAGGAGCAGGTCGTGCCTTTCCAGTTTGCCCGCCGCGAGTTTCTCGCGGGAATGGTTGCGATGACGGCCGCGAAGGCTGCGTCAGGGTTTGCCCCATCTTCGCGGTTCAACCCAGCCGATGGTAGTTCTCCGTTCCGGGTTTCCGTCATCAATGATGAGATCTCCCAGGATTTCGGGCACGCCTGCGAAGTGGCGTCGCGCGAATTCGGCATGGGATGGATTGAACTGCGCGGCATGTGGAACAAGAACATCGTTAAGCTCGACGAGAAGGAAGTGGCCGAAGCGCGCCGCATTCTGCAGAAGTACCAACTGAAGGTGACTGACATCGCCAGCCCACTCTTCAAGGTCGACTGGCCGGGCGCTCCCAAATCGAAGTTCAGCGAAGCCAAGAGTTTCGGGGCGGACTTTACCTTGGCGCAGCAGGATGAAGTGCTGGAGCGCTCGATGGACCTGGCCAAGGCGTTTCAGACCGACCGCGTTCGCTGCTTCGACTTCTGGCGGTTGGAGGACCAGGCTCCATACCGCGCAGCGATCAACGACAAGCTCCGCGATGCCGCCGCCAAGGCCGAGAAGAAGGGCGTCATCCTGGTGCTCGAAAATGAATCCGCATGCAACACGGCGACTGCGGCCGAAGCGCTGAAAGTGCTGAGTGCGGTGCTGTCGTCGGCTCTCATGCTGAACTGGGATCCGGGCAACGCCGCGGCCAGCGGCGAAATCCCATATCCCGATGGCTATAATCTGCTGCCGAAGGAACGCATCGGCCACTGCCACTGCAAAGATGTCGTCAAGATTGGCAAAGGCGATTGGGCTCCGATGGGCGGAGGAGTAATCGACTGGTCGGGCCAGTTCAAGGCGCTCAAGCGCGACGGCTACCACTATGCCGTGAGCCTGGAGACGCACTGGAGCGGTGGGGGTTCGCCCGAAGGGAGTTCGCGCAAGAGCTGGGCGGGAATGAAAAATCTTTTACAACAGGCGGATGCGGTGTAAGACCTCCCACGTCTGGCGCAAAAAGCGCGCGAGAAATGGGGCACCCTAACAAAAGAACTGGAGGACGAGACATGCCTGATCACATCAGCTTCGATCACACCAGACGCACTTTTCTGAAGCAGGCCGCAATGGGGACTGCCGCCGTGCTGGCGTATCCAGCTTCCACGGTGCTAGGCGCGAACGACCGCGTCCGCGTGGGCATGATCGGTGTGGGCGACCGCGGCAACGATCTGCTGGACCAGATTCGCGCCGTTCACGGCGCCGAACTGGTGGCTATGGCCGATGTTTACAGCCGTCGCCGCGATCAGGCGAAAAGCAAAGTTCCTGGCATCCAGACCTTCGACGATTACCGCCGCTTGCTCGATATGAAGGATGTCGACGCCGTCATCGTGGCCAGCCCGCTCCACATTCACACGCGGCATTTCCTCGACACACTCGCCGCCGGGAAAGATCTCTACTCTGAGAAGACGATGACCTGGTCGATCCCCGAAGCTGACCAGTGCCTGGCCGCTGCGAAGGCATCCAACCGCGTGATCCAGATAGGATTGCAGCACCAGAGTTCCGGCGCTCAGACCGATGCGCGGGAGTGGATCAAAGATGGGCGGGTAGGGAAGATCACGCAGGTCGAATCCTGGATGAGCCGTAACACACCTCGTGGCAAAGGCCAGTGGGTGCGTCCGGTGCCTTCGGACTGCACGGCGCAGAACGTCAACTGGAGCGCGTTTCTCAATGGACGGCCCGACCGACCTTTCGACGCCTACAAACTGATCAACTGGCGATTGTTCTGGGAGTTTGCCGGAGGCAACTGCGCCGAGAATATGGTTCACCAGATCGCTTGGATCATGGGCGCTCTGGACCTGCCGCTGCCCACGGCGGCCTACATGTCGGGCGGTGTCTTTTCTGAGAAGGACGGACGCGAGGTTCCCGACACGATGGTCGTGACGCTCGATTTTCCGGACATGGTGGTGACCTGGCAGTCCACATTCAGCAACAAGCACTACGACATGGCCGACCGCATTCTGGGCAGCGACGGGACACTCGAGCATCATTTCGAAGAGCCGCTGCAGTACTGGCCCGAGAAGACCAATCGTCCTACCGGAGAAGCGGCGAAGGGCAACAGCAAGAATCAGGACCATATGGCGAACTGGATTGACTGCGTGCGCAGTCGCGCCGTTCCGAACGCGCCGCCGGAAATCGGCTACCGCTCAGCCATTGCGGTGCATATGGCGAACTTGTCGTACAAGAACAAACGGCGGTTGACGCTGGAAGAGGCAAAGGCGATCACGCCGGAGTACTCGTGATCGGCGCGGTCGACATCGGTGGAACTAAGATCGCCGCGGGCATTGTGGATGACAGTGGCAAAGTGCTTTCCCGGATGCAGGCACCCACCGACCCAGATCGTTACTCCGACGGAATTGAACTCATCGCCGGCATGCTGCGGGAGACTGCGGCCAGAGCAGGCGTGGAACTGTCCGGCATCGGTATCGGATCCACCGGGCCAGTCAATCCGATACGCGGTGAGTTTGGCGATGTTGATTTTCTTCCCGGCTGGCGCGGCAAGAGTCCGGTGCGGGACTTGGAGGGAATTTTCAACGTGCGCGTGGCCCTCGAGAACGACGGCGACGCCGCTGCCCTGGCCGAAGCCGGATGGGGCGCGGGCCGGAATCGTTCGCGCCTGATTTACGTGACTGTTGGTACCGGGATTGGCGGCGGGATCGTTCTCGACGGCCAACTCTACCGCGGCGTCGACGGAGCGCATCCCGAGGTCGGACATCACGTGGTCGATCCCGCAGGGCCGGAGTGCTCGTGCGGTTTCCGCGGATGCTGGGAGTCGCTGGCCGCCGGTCCGGCGATGGTCGCGTGGATTGAAAGCCACGCGCCTGCGGCATATCTGCATCGTCCGGGCATTACGGCCAAGAAGATCTGCGAGCTTGCGCAAGAGGGCGACGAAGTTGCGCTACAGGCCATCGAACATGAGTCCTACTACCTGGGCTTGGGACTCGCGAATCTGATCAACCTGTTTACACCGGACGCGATTGTGCTGAGCGGCAGCGTGATGAAGAGTGCGCCGCTGTTCCTCGATCGCATCCGCGAAGTGATCCGGCGTGGCTGCCGCTTCGTTCCGGCAGAGAAAACGCAACTCACGCTCGCCTCTCTCGGAGACGATACCAATCTGATCGGCGCGGCGAGAGTGTGGCACTACCGGTTCGCGCACTAGCACGGGAAGGAGGACCCATGAAAGAGCTGAGTGAAAATCTGCTTTCCGTGATCGAGGCAGCGGAGCCCAAGCTTCGCGAGATCACCCAACTGGAGAGTTCCGAGCCTATATTGTCAGGCGGTTGGTCGCGCAAGCAAGTAATCGCTCATCTGATCGACTCCGCATCCAACAACCACCAACGGTTCGTTCGCGCGGCCCAGCAGGCGTCGCTGGATTTTCCCGGCTACGACCAAGAGGGAAACATGCGGGTCCAAGCGGCGCAAGAGGCGGAGTGGCTGCTCCTAGTCTCACTGTGGGCAGCTTACAATCGCTACCTCGCTCATGTCATCGCGCACTTGCCTCCGTCCAAGTTGGAGACTCCCTGCCGCATCGGCTCGAGCGAGCCGGTGACTCTTCGATTTATAGCGACGGATTATGTAACCCATCTGGTTCATCACCTCAGCCAGATCGGCGCTGCGGACGCAACCTAGAGCTTGCTCCTCGCACGACCTTTCAGTTCCTTCGTCAATCTGTTACTGTTTCCAGTCCGCTATTTGTGCGTTTGTGTGACACATGTCACAGCAGTTGCAAGCTAACCCGTGAAAGACTATCCGCTCACCGCCGGGCACTCCCGGAAACGCCGAAGCAGCCAGATTGGCTGCCCGGCACGGAAAGGATGAGAGCCGCGTGATCGTTGGAGTTCCGAAAGAAAGCTATCCCGGGGAACGTCGGGTTGCGCTCGTTCCCGTCGCCATTCCCAACCTCGTCAAGGCGGGACTTGAAGTTATCGTGGAAGCCAGTGCCGGCGAGCAGGCTGGCTATCCCGACGCGATGTATGCCGACAAAGGCGCAAAGATTGTTCCCGATCGTGCCGCTGTCTTCAGTACCGCCGATATTGTCGTGCAGGTGCTGTGCTACGGTTCGAATGACGTCACCGGCAAGGCCGACCTTCCGCTGATGCGCCAAGGCCAGACTCTCATTGGATTCCTGCGGCCCTTGGGTTCCGCGGAGGTGGTGCAGCAGATCGCACAAGCGGGCGTTACGTCGTTCTCCGTCGAACTGATACCCCGCACCACGCGCGCACAGAGCATGGATGCGCTTTCGTCGATGGCGACTTGCTGCGGATACAAAGCCGTCTTGCTCGCTGCTGAAACTTCGCCGCGAATCTTTCCCATGATGACCACCGCCGCCGGCACCATTACGCCTGCCCGTGTGTTCGTCATTGGTGCGGGGGTCGCTGGGCTGCAAGCGATTTCGACGGCTCGCCGCCTCGGAGCCGTGGCCTCAGCTTACGACATGCGCCCGGCCGCCAAGGAGCAAGTGCAGAGCCTTGGCGGACGCTTCGTCGAACTTCCCATCGAAGCGCAGAACGCGCAGGACGCCCGCGGCTACGGCACCGCGCAGGACGAAACCTTCTACGCCCGCCAGCGCGAGTTGCTGACCCGAGTCGTGGCGGAGAGTGACGTGGTCATTACAGCGGCAGTGATCCCAGGCAAGAAGTCTCCGGTGTTGATCACCTCCGACATGGTGAAAGGGATGGCACCGGGGTCCGTGATCGTCGACCTGGCCGCCGAGCGCGGCGGCAACTGCGAACTGACGCACACTGGGAAAACTGTAGAGCTATGCGGAGTCACGATTATTGGTGCCATTAACCTGGCCACCAGCGTGCCGTATCACGCCAGCCAGATGTATGCGCGCAACATCACCACGTTCCTGCTCTACATGGTGAAAGAGGGCAAGCTGCAGCTGAACCTGCAGGATGAAATTATTCGCGAAACCATGATCACCAGCGGCGGGGAGGTAGTGAACGCGCGCGTGCGCGAGTTCTTCAAGATGCCCGCGTTGGCGACCGCCGGCGGGTAGGCCTGCGTGCTGGGAAGGGCACGCTGTAGGCGTGCATGACAACGAGATGACAAGGTTTGGGGAGTGAGGGAACGTATGAATTCCAATCTGATCAACGCACTTTTCGTTTTCATGCTGGCGGCCTTTATCGGATTCGAAGTCATCCGCCATGTTTCACCGCTGCTGCACACGCCGCTCATGTCGCTGACCAACGCCCTTGACGCCATCGCAGTCGTCGGCGCCATCGTTCTTGTCGGCGAAAAGAAGAGCACATTCGCGACGGTGCTCGGAGTGATTGCCATCGTGGCCGCCACCAGCAACGTGGTCGGCGGATTCTTCATCACCGACCGCATGCTACGGATGTTCAAGACCAGCCGTCCGGCCAACAAGTAACTGAGCGCAATCATGACTGAGTTTGCTGGAAGCCAGTACCTCATCGAAATCATTTATCTCGTCGCCAGCGCGCTGTTCATTCTCTCGCTGAAGTGGATGAGTTCTCCCGCCACCGCGCGCCACGGCATTCTGGCCGGCGAAATCGGCATGGTGCTGGCCATCGGTGGCACCCTGCTGCATCACGGCATCGTCGATTACAAGTGGATCATCATCGCGCTCGTGCTGGGCTCAGGCATCGGAATCCCGCTCGGCATGGTGCAGATGACGGCCGTTCCCCAGCGGACGGCCCTGAGCCACGCGTTCGGCGCCCTCTGCGTCACCCTGGTCGGTACCGCCGAGTTCTACTTGCGCAGCCCGAACGTTCCCAAGTTCATGATGTCGGTGCTGTCGCTGGAGGTGATCCTCGGAGGCCTGACCTTCACCGGCAGCCTGATGGCGGCGGGAAAGCTCCAAGAAATTCTGCCGCAGCGGCCGATTACATATAAAGGGCAGAACTTCGTCAACCTTCTCTTGTTTGTCATTGCACTCGGCAGCGCCGTTTACCTCGTGCTGCATCCCGAGGCGAAAGTCTTCTTCCCAATCATCGTTGGCGTGTCGCTGATCTTCGGTGTCCTGCTGGTCATTCCGATCGGGGGCGCCGACATGCCGACCGTGATCTCGCTGTTGAACTCCTACGCCGGGCTTTCCGCCGCCGCCATGGGATTTGTACTCGACTCAAAGCTGCTGATCATCGCCGGTGCGCTCGACGGATCCTCCGGCCTCATCCTGTCGATCATCATGTCGAAGGCGATGAACCGGTCATTCACGAACGTGCTGTTTGGAGCCTTCGGCCAGGTGCAGGCGTCGGCCGCCGCGGGACAAGAAGCGAAGCCCGTGCGTAGCGCTACACCGGAGGAAGCCGCGGCGATTCTGTTGGCAGCTAATAAAGTGGTGATCGTTCCCGGCTACGGCATGGCCGTTGCGCAGGCGCAACACAAGGTCCGCGAACTGTATGACGCGCTCACGAAAAAGGGAGTCGAAGTCCGCTTCGCCATTCATCCGGTTGCGGGACGCATGCCCGGTCACATGAACGTCCTGCTTGCCGAGGCAGACATCCCATACGACCGCCTCATCGAGATGGACGAGATCAACGGAGACCTCCCTCAGACCGACGTCGCCCTGATCATCGGCGCCAACGACGTAACTAATCCCGCTGCCCGCACCGATCAGTCGAGTCCGATCTTTGGCATGCCCATACTTGATGTGGACAAGGCCCACACCGTCATGGTCATCAAGCGCGGCATGAGCCCAGGCTTCGCCGGCATCGACAATCCGCTGTACTATCTCGACCGCACGCTGATGCTGTTTGGGGATGCCAAACAGTTTGTCGGCGGGATTGTGCGGGAGTTGGGCGGAGGGCATTAACGCGCCTGCTCGTCAGAAGTCCCGAGGGACGCGCGAAAATAGCCCGGCGTTTCAACGCCGGGTTCGGCATCAACATGTATCCTTCGGTCCCGTAGGGACGGCTGAACTCTGTGCTACAGCCGTTCAGCCGTGCCTACAGTACCGGTGTTGAGATCTAGCTGTCTTCCCGCCACTAAGAGTGACGGGTTACTATCAGGGATCCCTACCGTGACCTCATACGAGACCTATGCGAACAATTGCGATCGCACTTCTTCTGCTCCTTGCGACCTTCTCCGCTGCTCAATCCCCACCTCAACTCAACTTAATGCCGATGCCCGCCAGCGTTCAGGGTGGCACGGGACAGTTGGCGATCAGCCAATCGTTCTCCGTGACCGTCGCCGGTAGCCACGATGCCGCGCTCGACAGCGCTGTTCAGCGTTTCGTGGACCAGTTGTTCCGGCAAACCGGCATTCCCTTCCGTCCAAAGTCTGGGGCCGCGCCTACGCTGCAGGTCCACGCCGACCACGGCCTGCAGCCGTTGCAGAAGCTCGGCGAGGATGAATCCTACGAACTGACAGTCGCTGATTCGGGCGCTAAGCTCACCGCGTCGACAACACTTGGTGTTCTTCGCGGCTTGGCGACATTTCTCCAACTCGTGCAAATTACTCCGTCGGGATTCGCTGTCCCCGCGGTCACCATCAAAGATCAACCACGCTTCCCATGGCGCGGCACGCTTATCGACGTCAGCCGCCACTTCATTCCCATCGATGCGCTGAAGAGAAACCTCGACGGGATGGCTGCGGTGAAGATGAACGTCCTGCACTGGCATCTCTCCGACGACCAGGGCTTCCGTGTCGAAAGCAAAGTATTTCCCAAGCTCACGGGAATGGGCTCCGACGGCATGTTCTACACGCAGGACCAGATTCGTGACCTCATCGCCTATGCGCATGATCGCGGCATTCGCGTGATGCCTGAGTTCGACATCCCCGGCCACAGCCGATCGTGGTTCATCGGATATCCCGAGCTTTCCAGCGGTGCCGGCCCATACACGCTCGAAGGCGGGGGAATCGATCCGATCATGGATCCCACGAAAGAATCGACTTACAAGTTCCTGGAAAAATTCATCGCCGAAATGGCAAAGCTGTTCCCTGACGCGTACTTCCACATCGGCGGCGACGAGGTCGACGGCAAGCAGTGGGACGCGAATCCGCAAATCCAGGCCTTCATCCACGCGCACGGGATGAAGAACAATCAGGATCTCCAGGCCTATTTCAACCAGCGTCTGGAAAAGATCGTAGCCAAGAATCACAAGACGATGGTCGGCTGGGACGAAATCATACATCCGGATCTGCCGAAAACGATCGTGGTGCAGTCCTGGCGCGGGCAAGCATCTCTGGCCGCAGCCGCGAAACAAGGCTACCGTGGCCTGCTCTCGTTCGGATACTACCTTGACCTGATGTGGCCGGCGGCGCGGCACTATGCTGTCGATCCGATGGCCGATGCAGCCGCAGCCTTGACTCCGCAAGAACAGAGCTTGATCCTGGGCGGCGAGTCCTGCCAGTGGGCTGAGTGGGTGACCCCCGAGAATATCGATTCGCACATCTGGCCGCGCAACGCTGTGATCGCCGAGCGGCTGTGGTCTCCGCAGAATGTTACCGACGTCGCCTCGATGTACGCGCGGATGAACGCCGTGAGTCTCGAACTGGAATTCATGGGCTTGACGCATCGCAGCGCGCGCCCGCCCATGCTGCATCGCATGGCGGGCGCGGCTGACATCACAGCATTACGTAATCTCGCCGACGTGGTCGAGCCCGTCAAGGACTACAACCGCTGGAGCGATGCAAAAGGTCCCATCGATTTTCACGCGCCGCTGACTCGCATGATCGATGCTGTCAGCCCGGAGAGCGACACCGCACGCCACTTCAACGATCTCGTGCAGACCTTTCTGCAGAGCGGCTACAAAGATCAGGCCGCCGAAGCGCAGATTCGCATGTGGCTCACCACTTGGCGGGATAATGATGCGCGTCTGCAGCCGCTGCTCAGCCAGACCTATCTTCTTCAGGAAGACGTGCCCTTATCGCAGGATCTGTCGGCGCTCGGAGTCGCCGGCCTGCAGGCACTCGATTACCTCGACAAAGGCCAGACTGCTCCCGATTCCTGGAAGACCCAGCAGACCGCGCTTCTCGATCAGTCCAAAAAGCCGATGGACGATCTGTTGCTCATGGTCGTTGCTCCGGTACAGCAGTTGGTGGATGCCAGCTCGGCCCAGCACAACTAACCTAAGCAAGCCCGAAGCGACTATTACTGACTCCGCTTCGAGTCTTCGATATAATCCGCCTCGGTTTATTTATGCCCTTTCTCCGTGACGTGAAAGGGTAAGGGAGCCCCCCGGTGGAATCAAGACTGAACCATGTCGTTTCTGTCTTCGCAGTAATCCTGTTCGCTTCGTTCCAACTGTTCGCACAATCCTCCGACACAGCCCATGACAAAGCCGCTGCCCTCGTGCAGCAAATGACGCTGGAAGAGAAGATCGACTATATCGGGGGCACCGGCTTTGCGATCCGCGCCATGCCTCGCTTGAAACTGCCTGCATTCGAAATGTCCGACGGTCCGGTTGGAGTGCGCTCCAACTCCGGCGCTCCGTCGACTGTGTACACCGCGGGCGTTGGACTGGCAGCGACGTGGAATCCTGTTCTGGCCGAACGCGTCGGCGCTGGCATCGGCAAAGACGCCCGTGCCCGCGGCATCCACTTCATGTTGGGCCCGGGCGTGAATATCTACCGCCAGGCCGTCAACGGGCGCAACTTTGAATACTTCGGCGAGGATCCATTTCTGAGTTCCACCATGGCTGTGGCCTACGTCACGGGAATGCAGAGTCAGGGAGTAAGCGCTACGATCAAGCATTTCCTGGGCAACAACTCCGAGTTCCTGCGGCACGATTCCGATTCCGTCATCGACGAGCGCACTCTGCGCGAAATCTATCTTCCTGCTTTCGAAATGGCGGTGAAGCACGCCCATGTCGGCGCCATCATGGATTCCTACAACTTCACGAACGGCGAGCACATGACGCAGAACGGCTACTTTAATACCGACGTTGCGAGGACAGACTGGGGCTTCAACGGCGTCATGATGTCCGACTGGGTTGCGACCTACGATGGAGTGGCCGCCGCCAATGGTGGGCTCGATCTTGAGATGCCCAACGGCGCATTCATGAACCAGAAGAATCTTCTTCCGGCCGTGAAAGATGGCCGCGTCAAAACCGCAACGATTGACGAAAAGATTAGGCGCATCCTCGAAACCGCAGCGCGCTTCGGCTGGCTCGATCGCACTCAAACAGATTTGTCGTTGTCGAAGTACAGCGCGCCTGACCAGCAGGTGGCGCTCGACGCCGCCCGCGAGAGCATGGTCCTGCTGAAGAATGACGGCAAGTTGCTTCCCCTCGAGAAGGCCAGCACGAAGTCAGTTCTGGTGGTAGGGCCGGATGCCTATCCTGCGCAGATCGTTGGCGGGGGAAGCGCCCACGCCGCTGCCTTCGCGCCTGTGACCGTGCTGCAAGGTATCGGCAATTTCCTGGGTGCCTCGAGCGCCGTGTACTACGAACGCGGCCTGCCCACCATGACGGACCTCGCGCGCACGACTGACTTCATGACGGCGCCGCAGGATGGTAAGCGCGGCGTGACCGTGGAAGTATTTCCCAACACCAAACTCGAGGGTACTCCGAAGTCCACCTCGACGCTGAATCACATCAACGTCACCGGGACCAGTTGGGAAAGTTTTGCCGGCGATTTTGAAGCTGCTTTGGCTCTATTCGCCTCGGGCAGAAAGACCGAACTGTCGCGCCGCTGGACTGGCTACTACATCGCTGCCGAGAGCGGCCCCTATGAAATCGTTCTGCAAGGCGGTGGTGAGGGCAATGGTAATCGCCTTTATGTCGACGACAAGTTGCTCATCGATAACTGGAAGCTCGCCCGCGCCTTGCAACCCCACCTCACCGTGGAGCTTTCCGCGGGGCCGCACAAAGTAGTGGTCGAAGACTTCCAGCATTCCGCCGTTGGCGGCCGACTGCGCGTAGGTATCGCCAATCAGCACAAACTTGTCAGCGATGCTGCCAAGGCCATCGCCGCGAAGGTCGACCTCGTCGTCATCGCGGCTGGCTTCGACCCCGACAGCGAATCGGAAGGCGCGGACCGCACCTTCGACTTGCCCTTCGGCCAGGAGGAACTGATCCGCGAACTTTCCGCCTTAAACCGCAAGACGGTCGTCGCGGTTACCTCCGGCGGTAACGTCGATCCCGGCAACTGGCTCGATCATGTTCCCGCCTATCTTGAGATGTGGTATCCCGGTGAGCAGGGAGGCACCGCTCTCGCCGAGATTCTCTTTGGCGCAGTGAATCCTTCTGGACATCTTCCGGCCACGTTCGAGCGGCGCCGCGAAGACAATCCAACATTCGCGACCTACTATCCCGAAGGTGACACGAATCGTGTCGTCTACAAGGAAGGTGTTTTCGTCGGCTACCGCGGCTACGAGCACTACGGTGTGAAGCCGCTGTTCCCCTTCGGCTACGGGCTCTCGTACACGACCTTCAAATACGCCAACGTGACGGTTGCCCTGGCGACCGGCGCAGCCGATGCGCTCTACACCGTTTCCTTCGACGTGACCAACACGGGAGAGCGCGCCGGAGCCGACGTCGCGCAGGTCTATGTCGCGGACGATCATTCCAAAATCGCCCGTCCGGCAAAGGAGTTGAAAGGCTTCACCAAGGTCATCCTGCAGCCCGGGGAAACCAAGCGCGTTTCCGTGAACCTCGACGCTCGTGCCTTCGCCTACTTCGATCCGGCGGTGAAGCAGTGGCACATCACGCCTGGAACTTTCGGCATTCTCGTCGGCCGCTCGGCGGAAGAGATTGTGCTCAAAGGTTCGGTTGCGGTAACAGAGGCAATTGCGAACACCAAAATGTAGAGAGTGAAGCCAGCCGGATTAACGTCCGACGGGGCTCTTGATCATCGGGCAAGGACCCCGCGCCATTTCGCCATACTTTAGTGACATTCCTGGCGCCGTGATCGATTCCTGGACCGCTAGGATCGGGGCCCGGCATGATATTCTATTAACTCCAGCTGCGCACCGTCTTGGCGGAATTCCTCGCAGGTCCTGAAGAAGTTACAAAAAGAAATGCTTTCAGTCAGCAATGTGTCCATGCGCTACGGCGCCAAAATACTGTTCGATGAAGTCTCCACCGCGTTCACTCCGGGCAAGCGCTATGGCCTGACCGGGCCCAATGGCGCCGGAAAATCCACGTTTATGAAGCTGCTCAGCGGCGAACTCGAGCCGCAAAAAGGGACGGTGGTCCGTCCCCGCAAACTGGGAGTCCTGAGTCAGGATCAGTTCGCCTTCGACGCCTACACTGCGATCGACACTGTGATCATGGGCAACAAGCGCCTGTGGGCGGCCATGCAGGAACGCGACGCCATCTACGAGAAGCCCGAGATCACCGACGCCGACGGCATGAAGCTCGGAGAGCTCGAGGGCATTGTCGGTGAAGAAGACGGCTACACCGCCGAGAGCGACGCTGCGATTCTGCTGCAAGGGCTCGACATCCCCGACGAGGCGCACAACCGCAAAATGGGCGAGCTGCAGGGCGGACAGAAAGTCCGTGTGCTTCTGGCGCAAGCTCTGTTTGGCCATCCGCAAGCGCTGCTGCTCGACGAACCGACGAACCACTTGGACTTGGACTCCATCCATTGGCTGCAGGGATTTCTGAATGTCTACGACGGCATTGTGATCGCTATCTCACACGATCGCCACTTCCTTAACAGCATCTGCACCCACATCGCCGACATCGATTACGAAACCATCATCACCTACACCGGCAGCTACGACGACATGGTCGTGGCCAAGACGCAGGTCCGCTCGCAGATCGAATCGCAGAATGCGCAGCGCGAAAAGAAGATCTCGCAGTTGAACGAATTCATTGCGCGATTCGCAGCCGGTACGCGGTCGAGCCAGGTGCAGTCGCGCCGCAAAGAAGTCGAGCGCCTGCAAGTGACAGAACTGGCCAAGTCGAACATCCAGCGGCCGTTCATCAAATTCGAACAAAAACGCCCGTCGGGTAAGCACATTCTCGAAGTCGAGCATCTGGGCAAGGCTTACGGCGAGAAGCAGGTCATTCGCGACTTTACCGCCAGTGTCATCCGTGGCGAAAGAATTGCGCTCATGGGACGCAACGGCGCCGGCAAGACCACGCTGCTGAACGCCCTGCTGGCCAACTCTCCGACCACGCCGGATGCCGAACTGCGCAAGACCAGCGGCTACGACGGTCCCTTCGTCGATTCCGGCAAGGTTCTTTGGGGACACGAAGCTTCCATCGGCTATTTTGCGCAAGATCACCGCAGCCTGATCGAAGGTGGCACGACCGCCATTGAGTGGCTGCATCAATGGGACGGCGCGGCCGTCACCGAAGAACTGCGCGGAATCCTCGGGCAGATGCTCTTTCAGCGCGACGAAGCGACCAAGTCCACCAGCGTCCTCTCCGGCGGCGAAGCTGCCCGCCTCCTCTTCTGTAAACTGATGCTGCAAAAGCCAAATGTGCTCGTACTCGACGAACCCACGAACCACCTCGATCTCGAAGCCATCAACGCTCTGAACATCGCCTTACAGCGCTACCACGGAACGGTTTTTCTCGTCACCCACGATCATGATCTGATCGACGAAGTCGCCACCCGCATCTGGCACTTCGAGAGCGATCACAAGATCACCGACTTCAAGGGCACTTACGAGGACTATCAGGCGGCCATGGTCGCGGTCTAAAGTGCAGTTGCACCATTTCCGCTGCATGTAAATCAACCAGGTTCTCCACAGCTTTTCACAGCGTTTGCAGTTGCGTTTTCTGCCAAAAGTTGAAGATAATGATCGCGTAGTTCCGATGTGGGTTGAGCGTTACCGTGTACAGCCGAGCCGATTTACTGAGGATCCTCCATGTAACTCCGCGCCAGTTAGCCAACTGGGAGCGGAACGGCTTGGTAACGTCTGTCGAGACCTATTCTTTTTCGGACCTTCTCGAAATCAAGAAAGTGCGCGACCTGTGTGCCATGAGCGTGCGTCCGGCGGTGATTCGCCAGTCGCTCGACGCCATGCGCAAGCAGGCTTTGGGCGTGGAAAAACCACTCCTCGAGGCCAGTGCCCGGTCCACGGCGAAGCATCGCGTGGCGTTCCGGCACGACGGCAAACTGCTGGAGCCGATCGCCGGCCAGTTCCTGATGGATTTTTCCGAGCGCGAGAAAGTTCTGACCAGCACGCCGGTACCGAAGTCCGATCCCGGTCCCCGCGAGAACGAAGTTACATCATGGTTCGCGCGCGGCATCGCACTGGAAGAAGATCCCAACACCCAGCCCGAGGCCATCGCCGCATATCATCAGGTGCTCGCAATCCAGCCGTCGCATGCGGCCGCGCACATCAATCTCGGCACGCTCTATTACAACCGCCAGGATTTCTCTCTAGCGGAACGGCACTACCGTCAGGCGATTGAAGCCGACCCGCGCTACTCCCTCGCGTACTTCGATCTCGGCAATGTCCTCGATGAGACCGGTCGCGTGCAGGAAGCAATCCAGACCTACCAGACCGCCCTGCAACTTGCTCCCACCTATGCCGACGCGCATTACAATCTGGCGCTGGCCTTCGAAAAGATCCGCGAGCCGCGCAAGGCGCTCAAACACTGGCAAGCCTATGTGAAGCTCGATACCTCAGGGCCATGGTCGGTCCACGCTCGCAGCCAGATCAAACGCATCCTGCAAGCGGACGGGCTGAAGCTGGTTCATTCCCGTCCCCGCTAAATCTGACGAACTAAACCACGAAGTATCGCGAAGGTATCTCCTGCACGATTTTCCTTCGTGATCCTTGGCGTCCTTCGTGGTTAAGTTCTTTTCAGCAAGTGCTAAAATTGCGGGTTTGCCATCCAAGACTGGAAGGTGCCTCCATGTCCGAGACCACGCTGCAAGCCGCCGTTCCCGCCCCTCTCACGACGCTTACCGAAGACGAAGTTCTCTTTCGCGACAACATTCGCCAGTTTGCCGACGAGAAAATTCGCCCTCTGGTGAAAGAGATGGATGAGAAGGGTGTCTTCGACAAAGACCTCATCCACGATTTCTTTCAGCTGGGCCTGATGGGCATCGAAATTCCCGAGCAGTACGGTGGAGGCGGCGCCAAGTTCTTCGAAGCGATCCTCGCCGTGGAGGAGCTGTCGCGCGTGGATGCCTCCTCCGGGGTAATCGTCGACGTGCAGAACACGCTGGTGAACAACGCCCTGCTGCGCTGGGGAACGGAAGAGCAGAAGAAGCGCCTCCTGCCCAGGATGGCCACCGAAACCGCGGGGGCCTATGCCCTCAGCGAAGCCGGCTCAGGATCGGATGCTTTTGCCCTGCAAACCCGCGCCGCGCTCAATGGCAGCGAGTACGTGCTGAACGGCCGCAAGCTGTGGATCACCAACGCGAAAGAAGCTGGGCTGTTCGTCCTCTTCGCGACGCTCGATCCTAGCGCCGGATACAAAGGCATCACTGCGTTCCTGATCGAGAAAAATTCCCCGGGATTCACCGTCGGCAAGAAGGAAGACAAACTCGGCATCCGGGCGTCGTCGACGTGCGAGCTGATTCTGGAAGACTGCCGCGTACCCAAAGAGAACGTGCTGGGCGAGCCCGGGAAGGGCTACAAGATCGCCATCGAGACGCTCAACGAAGGCCGCATCGGCATTGGCGCGCAAATGATTGGTCTAGCGCGCGGCGCCTGGGAGTTCGCGTGCAAATACGCAGTCGAGCGCAAACAGTTCGGCAAAGCGATCTCTGAATTCCAGGGCATCCAGTTCCAGATCGCCCAAATGGCCACCGAGATCGAGGCCGCCCGCCTCATGGTTTACAACTGCGCGCGCATGAAGGACGCCGGCGTGAACTTCGTGAAAGAAGCCGCCATGACTAAACTCTTCGCCTCTCAGGTCGCCGAGCGCGTGACGTCGCTGGCCATCGAAATCTATGGCGGCTACGGGTTTACCAAGGACTATCCCGTCGAGAAGTACTGGCGCGACGCCAAGATTGGCAAGATTTATGAGGGCACGTCCAACATGCAACTCGCGACCATCGCCAAGCTAGTCCTAGGAAAGTAAAGCTCTGTCACGCGGAACAGTAGCCGCCCGGCGATTAGGCTAGGGAGTGAAATGCAGCTCGACGGACTCTCTGGATTCGCCACCAGGAGCATATTTCCATTTGGCGACGGCATCTTGTGCCGCCTTAAGCAGCACGGGACTACCGCCTACCGGTTCTACCGACTTCACGTCTCCGTCCGCTCCAACCACGGCAATCACCTTCACCGTGCCTCCGAGATTGATTTTCTTGGCTACGTCCGGGTAGACGGGGGCGACCTGTCGCGTGATCCGCCGTAAACTGGTCGATTGTTGGCCTTGGGCCATTCGTGCGGGTCCAAAGAATGTTAAGAACAGGAGAAAGAAAGCCAGAACGTACCACTTACGCATGATAGCGGTCCCTGAAATAGAGGAGTTTGTTGTTTTACGAACTGTTGATCTTAGGAGATCAGGGCGTTCTGGAAAAGTAACCGGAGTAACCAAAATTACCCCGAAAAGGGCCATGGCCTGTCAGACGATTCGCCGGCAAAGCCGCGCCAGACGGGCGATCGCAAGACGAACCGAGCTGATCCCAACAAATCCCGCTTACTCATAATGTGCACCGAGTTGCACATTCCATCTTCGCGGCTTCCCGAGGAAAGACTGCTAAGTGTCCCATTATCATAACTTTAATCGGATCGCCTCCGATGGTTGTCTGGGTGCAATTCTCTCTGTGCCTGCGTGTTTGGGGCGAAGACCGGGGTGCCATTTGACAACTCTATTCGGGACCAACATTCTACCCGCAGTACAAAGTATGGACGTCCCCGCCGCACCCAAGAAGAACGGTTGGTTGCCGCTGCTGACCGTCTTGTTTCTGCTCTCTTACGGCTTGATGACCATGCTGATTGTGGAGCAGGGGCGGACCATCGAATCGCAGCGCGCCCTGATTCACGAGCTCTTCCGCGATAGCAACGAACTCTCCATCGTGAAGCAGCAGATGGCAGCGCAGGACAGCGCCCAGGCTGCCTCGGCCAAGGCCCAGGTCCCAATGACCCAGAACCCGTCATCCCAGTACCCGTCCACCCATGCACCATTGACCCAATACCCGTCGACCCAGGCACCAACCAGTCAGGCCCCGTCTTCCCAGGCAGGACCGCAGCAGCAACGTGCTCAGAGCCAGTCAGCCAAGCAGAAACCAGATTTCAAAATGCCGTCGAAGCCGGCGGCCGATCTGGTGGACGATGTCCGGACCCTGATCACGATCTGAGCACGAATCAGCAGCATGACGGTAAAGCAGGACTTAGAAAACTGAACACCGTGGAGTCTGATTCTGAAGTAGCAGTAGCAAAGCGGAAAGTCGGTACACCATGAAGGTCCTGACCCTAGCCTTGATGTTCAGTTTGCCCGTTGCTCCATGGGCACCTCAAAAGCCTCTTCCCCAGCCCACCACCCAGATCACCAAGCACACAAAGAGTGGACGCTGGTACTTCGCCGCCTCCGGCCACGCTGTCTACTGCTACGGCCCGGTGATGACCGTTCCCCGCGCCAATGGCGACCTGCAACGAGTCGCCACTTTTTGCCGCGACGGCAGCGCCGTGGTCCCGCTGAAAGACTAGAAGTCGGGCCAGCGAATCCCAGCCTTTCCTATCACAAGCAAGTCGCCCGCGGACGCCCGCAGGCGTTCCCCGAACGCCGTCCGAAAATCGTATGCTCGATGGGCGCAAAACGTGAGTGTTGGCGGCCGAAACAAATGTGACTGCGTCCTTCCAGCACCCTGGCGCATCAAATTTCTTTCGTCAGTCTTTTCAATCGCTGTCAGATACGGAGATCTCAGTGTCCATTCGACCCGTCAAGCGCCTCATCAAGTCCAAGCCCACGCTCGAAGGTGCCGGAGTGCATCTGCGCCGTGCCTTCGGTTTCGGCAACACGCATGAGTTCGATCCGTTCCTCCTGCTCGACGATTTCCGCAACGACGTTCCCGAGGATTACCTCGCCGGCTTTCCCTGGCATCCGCATCGCGGCATCGAGACAATCACGTACGTCCTCGCCGGAACCGTCGAACACGGAGACAGCATGGGCAACCACGGCGCCATCGCCGCAGGCGACGTGCAGTGGATGACTGCCGGCAGCGGCATCATTCACCAGGAAATGCCGAAGGGCGATCCTACCGGCCGCATGCATGGCTTCCAACTTTGGGCGAACCTGCCGTCAGCGCTGAAGATGACGGCGCCGCGTTACCAGGAAGTGAAGACCGGAGACATCCCGCGGGTTACCGACGATGACGGCACTCATGTTCGCATCGTCTGCGGAACTTTCTGGGGCAAGTCCGGCCCCGTCGAAGGAGTTGCCGCCGATCCGATCTATCTCGATGTTTCGGTGCCCCCGGGAAAAAGAAAAACGCTACCGGTCGAGACAACGCGCCATGCCTTCGCCTATGTGTTCGCTGGAGACGGAAAATTCTGCAACGCCTCGGGTCCGCTCTCCGTTCCAACCGAGAGCGTCGGGTGGGCCGATACCAAACCTCCCGCCGACGCCGAGAATCGCTCCCTCGTCGTCTTCGACCGCGGCGATGAAGTCGCGGTGCAAGCCGGAGAAGATGGAATCCGCTTCCTCCTGGTCTCCGGCAAGCCGCTAGAAGAGCCGGTCGCATGGTATGGCCCGATCGTCATGAATACGCAGGAGCAACTGAGGCAGGCGTTCCAGGAACTGGAGCAGGGAACATTCCTGAAAAAATAGCGCGTCGAACGCGGCGATCAACGATTTCCTTCGTGGGCCTTCGTGTCCTTCGTGGTTAAGATGTCTAACCTCTAAACTCATGCCCGAACTCCCCGAAGTTGAAACGATCGCCCGCGGCCTCGCCAAACGCGTCACCGGAGACGCCGTCGAATCCGTCTGGCTAGGCCAAAAAAAAGAGCCCCTGAAATCTCCCGCATCCGCGATCGCGGCGACGTTGGAACATAGCCGAATCGCCGCCGTCCGCCGCATGGGTAAACACATTGTCTTCGATCTGGAGCAAGACCAGGTTCATGTGGAGCGGGCGCCGTCGCCCGCGCGACGCCGAAGAGCGGATCGAAAGGGGAAGGGAACGCAAACTTCGTCGATCCCGCACGTCGAAACGAGTGTGGGAGCGCCCGGCACATTCTCCAAAGCCCAATGGATCGTCCACCTCGGCATGACCGGCAGCCTGCGAGTCTGCGAGCCACAAACGGAAGTCGCCAAGCACACCCATGCCATCCTGAGACTATCTTCCGGAATGGAACTGCGCTTCGTTGATCCCCGCCGCTTTGGCCGCCTTAGTGTCGCGCAAGCTGGAGACTTCGACGCCACCGGCATCGAGCCCTTGGAAGCCGACCTCGAGCGCTTCCTCACGCTATTCCGCGGCCGCAAGACCCCCATCAAAAGTGCGCTGCTGAACCAGAAACTCCTGCGCGGTGTCGGCAACATTTACGCTGATGAATCTCTATTCCGCGCCGGCCTCCGCCCCAGACGCCGCGCCTCGACCATCAACCGCGACCAACTCGCCAAGCTCCTCGTCGCAGTGAAAGAAGTCCTGAAAGAAGCCATCGCCCTCGGCGGCTCCTCCATCTCCGATTACGTCGACGCCGACGGCGAAGAAGGATTTTTCCAACTGCAGCACCGCGTCTACGGCCGCGAAGGTGAGCCTTGTCTAGTCTGCAAGACGCCTATCAAGCGGATCGTGATCGCCGGCCGCAGCAGCCACTACTGCCCCAAGTGCCAGAAATAGAGAGGCAGGTATCGTTGTTTTTTCCTTCCTGTACCTCAGTGTCCTTCGTGGTCAAGGTTCTTTCATTGCCCGCAGCGCTCACCGGAGAAAACCTGCCGCAGTTCTGATACCCTTCTGCCCATGCCCGATTTTTCCATCGGAGTCGATCTTGGTGGCACCAACCTGCGCATCGCCGCCGTTAGCACAGACGGCCAACTTCTCGAAAAGATTACTCTCGGCGTCAAAGTCGCTCTCGGCCGCGATCACGTCATCGGCGAGATGTGCGACGCTATCCACCGCCTGACCGAGCAATATCGCGGCAGCGGACGCTTCGTCGGCGCCGGCATCGGCGTCCCCGGCATCATCGACATGGAAACTGGCATGATGCGCATGTCCGCCAACCTGCCGGGATGGTCCGACTATCCCGTGCGCGACGAAATCGAGCGTCGTCTGGGCGCCCGCGTATTCCTCGATAACGATGCCAAAGTCGCCGCTCTTGGCGAAAAATGGATGGGCGCAGGCCGCGGCGTCGACAACATGGCAATGATCACGCTGGGCACTGGTATCGGTGGTGCCATCGTGTTGAACGGCAAAATTTTCTACGGCATGAACGGCATGGCGGGTGAGTTTGGCCACGTTACCGTCGAACCGGACGGCGTTCCCTGCGGCTGCGGTAATCATGGCTGTGCTGAGCGCTATGCGTCGGCGACGGCAGTTGTACGGATGGCTCGCGAGGCGATTGCCGCCGGGCAAGCGCCCGGCCTGGCAAAGGCTGCCAACTCCGACCCCGAGTTCAGCGCGCGTTCAATTTACAACCTCGCCATTCAGGGAGACCCGGATGCACGCCGCATCTTCCACCGCTTCGGACAGGTTCTGGGAATCCTGCTCGCGGGTCTGATCAACGTGCTGAACATGGACATGTTTGTGATTGGCGGCGGCGTCGCCGGCGCATGGGATGCCTTCGCTCCGCAAATGTTTGCGGAATTGCGCGAGCGTTCTCTTGTCTACGCCGCAACGGCCCCGGAGGATCCGCTCGACAAGCTCGATAAGAAGGAAGGTGCGTCTGCCCAGATGGCGGGTTATACGCGCAAGAAAACAATCATCACCCGCGCCCTGCTCGGCAGCGACGCCGGCCTCTTCGGCGCCGCCAGAATCCCCGCGTCCTAGCTGAGAGCTTTGTTTTTGGGAGATTTTGTTTCTTTAGTAGTTGCTTTTGGATCGCGCAGCTTTTGGGTGACGCAGCGCTTTCAGCGCTGCGATAAAGCTGCCCTCAAGGGAGAGGGCTTTAGCCCCTGAGGTACGTTGCCCCACCCACCTTCCGCGCCGCATTCAGAAACACCCGATTCTGTTCCGGCGTCCCAATACTCACCCGAATACAATTCGGTGCACCCCACCCACCCAACGGACGCACGCTCACCCCCTCACCTCGCAATCGCTCTGCGAATGCCAAAGCATCCCCTCCCAAATCGCAATAAAGAAAATTCGCCGCCGTTGGAACCACGCGATATCCCAACTCCGACAATCCCACACCCAAAATCTGCGCCTGCTCCACATTATTTGAAACCACGCGTCCTACGTGATTCAAGTCATCGAGCGCCGCCACGGCTGCGGCCTGCGCCACCGACGATACTGAAAATGTATCGCGCATGCGCGCGCAATAAGCCAGCAGTTCCGCAGGACCCAGGCCATATCCCACGCGCAGCCCAGCCAGTCCGTGGGCCTTCGAAAACGTTCTCAGCACTACTGCGCTGGCGCCCTGTCGCAGATATTTCAGCGATCCGGAATACTCAACCTTCCTCCGCATCGCGAATTGCGATGCAAACTCGTAGTAAGCCTCGTCCAGTACCACCACCACATGCCCCGGAACTTCGGCTACGAACTTGTTAACCGCTTCGGCCTCGAGCATGCTTCCCGTTGGATTGTTGGGATTCGCCAGAAACACTAGGCGCGTATCCTCGTTGATCGCTTCCAGGATCGCGCTCAGATCGAACCCATCGTCACGCATCGGAGCCTCAATCAACTCCGCCCCAACGGCGTGCACCGCCATCGCATAGACAATGAACGACCGCTCGCTGGTTACCGCGTTCAGCCCAGGGGCTAGCATCGTCTGGCACAACAGTCCGAGCAGTGCGGTCGATCCTGCGGTCACCAGAACTTGTTCCGTGGGCACATCATGGTAAGCAGCCAGCTTGCGCCGTAACTCTGAGCAGTCGTCGTCAGGATAGGAGTTCGCCGCAGCCAGTGCCAACTGCATTGCCTCCACCGCGCGGGGCGACGGACCAAACGGATTTTCGTTGGAGTCGAGCTTGATCAGTCGTGGCTGAGTGTCGAGGGCCGATCGCTTCGGCGCGGTCGGCGGAAGGACTCCGCCCATCTCGCGCGCCGGCTTCGAAACCAGATCAAAGAATCGGCTCATGCTCGCCGCACATCACTTCGCGGGTTGCTTGCCCCGCGTCGCGCCAGTGGTGCTGGCGGATTTCAGCTTTTCTATTTCCCGCAACGTCAGCGATCGAAACTTCCCCGGAGGGACGTCGAGCGTCAGCGGTCCATAACGCACCCGCTTGATTTTCTCCACGTGATGTCCCACTGTCTCAAACATGCGCCGGATCTGCCGGTTGCGCCCTTCCACCAGCGTGATCTCGTACCATGGGTTCGCCGCTTCCTTCACGATGCGCACGAGCGCGGGCCCGGTCTTCACGCGCTTCCCATCGTCGGTAGCGATGGACACTCCCGCCCGCAACTTGGCAATTGCTTCTTCTTTCGGAGTGCCAGCGACTTTCACAACATACGTCTTGGCTACGTGCGAAGCCGCCTTCATCAGCCGGTGCGCCAAGTCGCCATCGTTGGTCATCAGCAGCAATCCTTCGCTGGCATAATCGAGCCGCCCGATCGGATACACGCGTCCCTTGACGCCGTGAATCAGATCCATCACCGTTGGCCGCTTTTGCGGATCGCTCATCGTCGTGACGTAGCCCTTCGGTTTGTTGAGCAAAAGATAGGTATGCCGCTGTGCCCCCTGCAGCAGTTTTCCATTCACTCGCACGTGATCCGTCTCCGGATCGGCCTTGGTGCCAAGTTCCGTTACCACGGTTCCGTTGACCTGCACGCGCCCCGCCGAGATCAACTCCTCGGCCTTCCGGCGGGAAGCAACCCCTGCAGCAGCGATAATCTTTTGCAGCCGTTCCAGCGGCATAGGCAAACCCAGAGCCCCGGAGGGCAAAATAATTTGGCCCAGCGCTTCAGCGCTGGGGTGGATGAACAACAAGGAGGAACACTTCCCGGAGAGCCTGCCCTGAGCGCAGTCGAAGGGGACGACACAACGAAACTCTACCCCGCCTTCTCCGCTTCCGAGACTTCGTGAACCGGCTCCGCTTCGGACGCCACAATGCCGGACGGCTCCGCAACCTCTGTCGGAACGCTCTCCGCTGGAATCAACTCTGCTTGAAACGACTCCGCCACCAGCTTCTCGAACTCCTCCATGCTGGGCAACTCGTTCACGTCCTTCAACCCAAACCGCATTAGGAATTCCTTGGTCGTCTTGTAAAGAATCGGACGCCCAATCACCTGCTTGCGCCCCGCCGTAGTAATCAACTTGCGGTCGAGCAGAGTCCCGATCACGCCGCCGGAATCGACGCCGCGAATATCATTAATCTCCGGCACGGTAACCGGCTGCTTGTAAGCGATCACCGCCAGTGTTTCTAACGCTGGCAGGGACAGTCGGATCGGCGGCTTCAAGCTCTTCGCGAACGCCCGCACCACTTCATGCTGTTCGGGCTTGGTCGACATGCGGTATCCGCCAGCAACCTGGCGAATTTCAATCCCATGATCGGGCCCGCCATATTCACCCACCAATTCTTCCAGACACGAGCGCACGCGAGACTTCATCTCCGTCTCGTCCGCTGCGCCCGCGGCCACGACGCTTTCCTTCACGAGCTGGGTTATCTGCTCTAGCGTAATCGGCGTTTCCGCCGCATAAATAATGGCTTCGAGTTGAGCTTTAAGACTCATAGTCAGGTTTAAAAGTTTCAAGGTCTCAATGTTTCAAGTCCTGAAACCCTGAAACTTTGAAACATGGAAACGTTTGTTTATCTCCAGTCGTCGCGCACTGCTGACTGCTCTTTCATGATCTCGTCGAAGTGCGTGTGCTTGCGGACCGCGATCTCCCCAAACATTTTCTCCTGCCGCACCTGGATCGCCTGCAGCCGCACCATTTCCAGAAGCGCCAGGAACATGCACACCAGCGCGTGCCGCGACGGAACCCGCATTAGCAGCTGCTTCAGCCGGATCGGCCGGTCCTCCAGATCGAGTCGTCGCCGTAGATAGTCGATCATCTGCCCAACTGTGACTGTCTCCTCATCAACGTTGAGCACCGGACGCGTTCTTACCCGCTCCAGCACCTGCTGAAACGTCTTGACCAGATCGATTACGTCCGCCGCGATCTCCGGCTCCGTGCCCTCCGCCTCCATGAACTCTTTCAGCGAAGGATTCGACATCACGGCATCTTCAATCTGCTGTTTCTGCAACAACATCTGTGCCGCCGACTTGAACTTTTCATGCTCCAACAGACGGTTGACCAGCTCGCTGCGCGGATCTTCCTGCTCTTCCGCTTTTGCGTCCGGATCACGCGGCAGCAGCATCTTCGACTTGATGTGAATCAGCACCGCGGCCATGTAAATAAATTCCGCCGCCACGTTCACATCGAGTTCGCGAATCTTCTCCACGTACGCCAGGTACTGTGCCGTAATCTTCGCAATCGGAATATCGTAAATATCAATATCCTGCTTGCGGATCAAGTCCAACAGCAGGTCCAGCGGCCCTTCGTAGACGTCGGTCACCGCCACGGCAAACGGAGAATCGCTCTCTTCCTTCTTTGCCGCATCCTTGCCAGCATGCACAGACGCGCCAACAATCGCCGGCGCAGTAGCGACCTGCCCGTTCACCGCATCGAGTTTTGAATTATCCGTCATTGCGTTTAAGCCCTTGTCATCCTGAGCGAAGCGAAGGATCTATGGCACTTGGCCGGCGGCGAGGGTGCCCCATCCTTGTCGCGTTGTTCGCGACAGGGTGGGGGACGTTGAATCTACTTCATCCCCTCATAACCCAGCGACATCCCCATCGCCGCTCTCACATCGTCCATCGTCTCACCCGCGGCCTTCCGCGCCCGCTCCGTGCCAGCTTCCAGAATATCCCACGCCAGCCGCGGATTCTCTTCAAATTTCTTACGCCGCTCCTGCATCGGGTTCAGCAGTTTCACCAGCGCATCCGCGGCCCATCCCTTGCACTCGATGCATCCAATCCCAGCTGACCGGCAGCCTTCATTCACCTTGGCCATCGTCGCCTTGTCGCTGAAGATTTTGTGCAGATCGCCCACCGGACACAAATCCGGATTCCCCGGATCCGACCGCCGCACCCGCGCCGGATCGGTCACCATCGTCTTCAATTTCTGCCGCACCCCCGGCTCGGGATCGGTCAGCATGATCGTGTTCCCGTACGACTTCGACATCTTCCGCCCGTCCGTCCCCAGCAACTTCGCCGCCGGAGTGAGCAGCGACTGCGGCTCAGGAAAGATCGGTTTCGGGCCGATCATCGGACCTCCGATCGGCATCCCGATTGCCAAGTCAACCGGAGGCGGAACCCGACCGACGCCGTAGAAAAGATTGAATCTCCGCGCAATTTCCCGCGTCAGCTCCACGTGCGCCACCTGATCTTCTCCCACCGGCACCACGTCTGCTTTGTAAATCAGAATATCCGCCGACTGCAGCACCGGATATCCCAGAAATCCGTAAGTGCCGAGATCCTTGTCTTTGATGTTGTCCCGCTGTTCTTTATAGGTCGGCACGCGCTCCAGCCAGCCCAGCGGCGTAATCATCGAAAGCAGCAAGTGCAGCTCCGCGTGTGCCGGAACGTGCGACTGAATGAAGATCACCGACCTCTCTGGATCGAGCCCTGCTGCCAGCCAGTCGATCACCGCTTCGAGGGAACTTTCCTTCACCCGTGAAGTGTCAGCGTAATCGGTGGTCAGCGCGTGCCAGTCGGCAACTTCGAAGAAACATTCGTACTCATCCTGCATGCCCACCCAGTTCTGCAACGCGCCCACGTAATTTCCCAGGTGCAGCTTGCCGGTCGGGCGCATGCCACTGAGCACGCGTTTGCGAGATTTCGAAGTCGATGTCATTTATCGATGGAAGCCCCGCTCCGCGAAACAAGGCCCATCAGCAGGTTTCCTTGTCCAGATCAGGTATTGAAATGTCATGCCGGGCTGATTTCGATACTAACACGCGAAAAGCCGGAATGTGGGGACAGCCGCCTTCGGCTGTCCGCCGGGCGCAGCCCGGCCGTGCCCCGTAAAAATGCTTTATAATTCGCGCCACTCCCACAACCCGCCTCCGTGAATACTCTCGCTCGCCAACTCCGTGCCACCGACTACTTCACCCTCGGGTGGGGAACCATGGTCGGCGTCGGCTGGCTGGTCATCATGGACGACTGGCTCCTCCGCGGCGGCGCGCTCGGCGCCCTGCTCGGCTTCGTCATCGGCGGCTCGCTCCTCCTTCCCATTGGTTGGGTCTACGGCAAGCTGGTCGTTGCCATGCCCGACGCCGCCGGAGAAATCGCCTACACCTCCGCTGTCTTCTCGCGCCCCGTCAGTTTCGCCACCGGCTGGATGATGACGCTCGCCTACTTCATCGTCTGCCCCTGGGAGGCCGTCGCCGTCGGTCGCATCGCCGGCTACATCGTGCCCGGCCTCGATTCGATGGAACTCTACCGCATCGCCGGCCGCCCCGTGTATCTTCCGCACCTCGTCATCGGCCTCGCGCTGACCGCGCTGCTCACGGTCCTGAACTATCGCGGCATCCGCCTCAGCGCCACCTTTCAGAATTGGACCAGCTTCGGCACGCTCGCTCTGTTCGTTGTTTTTGTCGCTCTCGGCGTCAGCCGCGGTTCACCCGCGAACATCGCGCCGCTCTTTACGCACACTCCGTGGATGTCGATTCTGCTGGTCATTCAAATCGTTCCCTATTTCATGACCGGATTCGAATCCGTGGGCAAGGCCGCCGAAGAAGCCAGCCCAGACTTTCGCAGCCGCGGATTCTTCCGCGCCATTTGGATGGCCATCTTCATTGGCATTCTCTTCTACGCCAGCATCGTCGCGGCCGTCTCATTCGTAGCTCCCTGGCGCCAACTGACTAGTGAAAAATTCATGACGGCAGTAGCGTTTCAGCAGGCTCTCGGTTCGAGATGGATCGTGCAAATCATCCTCGCCGCCGCGCTGCTTTCCCTCTTCAAATGCTTCAACGGAAACTTCGTGGCCGCCAGCCGCCTGCTCTTTGCCTTGGGACGCCGCGGCATGGTCGACTCCCGCGTCGGCGCGATTCACGAACGTCACCAAACGCCGTCAGCCGCAGTCCTCTGCATCGGTTTCGCCACCGCCGCGTGTATGCTGTTGGGCGATGCGATCTTGGTTCCTGTCACCGAAGTCGGATCAGTTGCCTGCGCCATCGGATGGTCAGCCACCTGTGCCGCATGCCTGGCCCTCGCGCGCTCCAAGCCCGCTGTGATGGGGTTGTCGCCCGGCGAACGCGTCGTAGCGTGGTTCGGCTTGGCCGTCGGCATCTCGATGGCCTTGATGAAACTGATCCCACTCGTACCAGGCCACTTCACGATCTACGAATGGCTCGCGCTAGGAGTATGGATTGCGCTCGGAACGGCCGCCGGCTCCGCAACGTGGAAGGCGGGCCATTCAGGGCCGAGCAAAGAGGGAAGAGGGGCCCTTTAGGGGCCGCGTAAAGGGTGAAATCGGTTTAGGGCTTTAGGCCCTGAGGGTACGAGAGATGGAGAGAAACATGTTCAAGAGGTTGTCAGCCACAATTCGCATTCCCGTTTTCCTCGCATTGCTACTGCTCTGTTCGCTCGCGCTCGCTCAAACACCATCCTTCGACCTTGTCATCACCCACGGCCACATCATCGACGGCACCGGCTCGCCGTGGTACTCCGGAGACATCGGCATCCGTGACGGAAAGATCGCCGCCATTGGGAACCTGACCCCCTCCCAGCGTATGCGCACCATCGACGCCGGCGGCAAAGTCGTCGCCCCAGGCTTCATCGACATGCTCGGCCAATCCGAACTCACGATCCTCGTCGACCCGCGCCTGCCCTCAAAGATTTTCCAGGGAATCACTTCCGAAATCACCGGCGAAGGCAGTTCCATTGCTCCACTCAACGACGCGATCATTCAGTCCGACCGCAGCGGCTTCGAGCACTTCAAGGTCACACCCGACTGGCGCACCTTCCGCCAATACTTCGGTCGCCTCGAAAAGCAGGGCATGGGCATCAACCTCGCGAGCTATGTCGGAGCCACGCAGGTTCGCCGGATGGTCCTCGGCGATGACGATAAGCAACCTACCCCCGCACAACTCGAGCAGATGCAGGCCCTGGTGCGTGAAGCGATGAAAGATGGCACGGTCGGCGTTTCTACGTCACTCGAGTACGCGCCCGCTCCTTACGCCAAGACCGAGGAACTGATCGCCCTTGCCGCCGAGGCCAGCAAGTTCGGAGGCATCTACGCCACCCACATGCGTGACGAGAGCGCCTCGGTTCTTGAGGCCATCGACGAAGCCCTCCGTATCGGCCGCCAGGCCCACATCCCCGTGGAGATCTGGCACATCAAAGTCGCGGGCAAAGACAACTGGGGACGCATGCCCGAAGTCGTCGCCAAGATCAACGCTGCGCGCGCCGCCGGCGCTGATGTCAGCGCCGACACTTATGCCTATACTGCCTGGTACAACGGTTTCTCCGCGTTCATCCCGCCGTGGGCGCACGATGGTGGCGACGCCAAGCTCGTCGAGCGCCTGAAGGATCCTGTGACCCGCGCCCGGATCCGCAAAGACATGTTGACTCCGTCCAAAGCATGGGACAACGAGTGGCAGGAAATTCCCGGCCCCGACGCGATCATGATCGGCGCAGTTGAAAATCCCGCTCTCGTGCCACTGCTCGGCAAGCGCCTCTCGGAGACTGCCAAGTCATCAAACAAAGATCCCATGGACGCGCTCTTCGACATCCTCATTCAGGATCCATCCACGGAAGTTGCGGTCTTCGGAATGTCGCAACCCGACGTGACGCTCGCCCTGCAGCAACCCTGGGTCGCCATCGACAACGATTCCGAAGGCACATCGCCCGAAGGAATTCTGGGCCAGTCGCATCCTCATCCCCGCGCCTATGGCACGTTCCCGCGCATCCTGGCCAAATACGTCCGTGAAGAAAGAGTTCTGACGCTCGAAGACGCGATCCGGAAATTCTCCGCGCTGCCCGCACAGCGCATGCGCCTCACCGATCGCGGCGTCCTCAAAGCGGGCATGTGGGCTGACGTAGTGATCTTCGATCCCGCGACCGTGCACGATCGAGCCACATTCGACAATCCCAATCAGCTCTCGGAAGGAATGGAATATGTGCTGGTCAACGGAGTGCCAGTGATCGATCAAGGAAAAATGACAGGTGCACTGCCAGGAAAGGTCCTTCGCGGCGCGGGGTACGTGCCTTAGCAATTGTGTCGTAGCTTCAATCGGGCATGAAGAATTGGAGCTGCAAAGCGGCGAAAGAATGCGAAATTCGCAAGAATGGCCAAGCCCCAGAGGGGCGGAAAAAAGACTCAAGGCTTCAGCCGCGCCTGGGTCTCGGCGCCCGGTAAAGCAACCACTCGCGGCTCACCGATCGTCCCGGTCACCGTATACCCCGCAGCCGTCGCGCCGGCCGGGACTTTCGCCAGCCGGAAATCCAGTTCGCCGCTCGACGACGCATTCCCGCTCACCAGAAACTTCCCGACCGGCGACTCTAGCCTCGCGTCTTTCATCTCGATCGTACCCGCGTGCAGCAGTGCCTGGCCGGCCAGATACGTGACCCTCAGCGCTTCCGTATCGCCCAGCGCGATGTGAGGCAGGGCCCCGTCTTTCATTTCAAACTGCAGCATCCCTTCAGCCGAAGTCCAGAACTCCGCCGGGCACGGCCCCTTCACTTCATAGCTCGTGTTCGCAGTACCCGCAATCCAACCATCCTTCATCACATCGGCCAGACGGGCCAGCGAAATTCCAGTCAGGTTCCCGCTGCCACTGCAAACCGCGGACTTCGCTCCGAAGTCTGCCTGCCATTGGCCGCGGTGCTTGCCGCCCAGAAAATCACCACTCAACTCTGAGATCTCCAATTTCCCTCGGTCAAGACTTACCTTCGCCGACACCCGCGTCGCCGCCACAGTCCGCAGTTGCAACCGCTCCGTAGTGACTTGCCCGGAAGCTCGCACACTCGCCAGAAACGACGGCCCCGCTTGCGGATTCGACTCCAGCACCCGATACCACGGCCGCTCCTTCGGACTCGGATTCACCCACGCGCTCAGTTCGTCGAGCGCAATCTGATTCGCGTTCAGGATGAAATGCACCTCGCACGCGCCAGGAGTCCCGCATCCGCGCGGCATCTCCAGAGATCCGGTCCAACTTGTGTCCGCTGCCTTGGCGCTCAACTTCGCCACGCGCACTTCTTCCGGCAAGAGTTGCATGTCCGCCGAAACAATCTCGACCGGACTGGCCAAACCGCGAAGGGCGACGCGAACGTTCCGCAATTTAGCCGTGCCCCTGACTTGCGCTCCTGTGAAGCCTGAGGTCGTTCCGTTGCTGCGTCCTGCCCAGGCTCCGGCGATCTGCAAATCAACCTGTGCCGTGCTCTCCGAAGCGGTCTGCAACGCGGCGAGTCCAAACATCCGCGCCACGCGCAACGCCTTCGCAATGTCCGCTTCTCCCACAACCGACAGGTTGTAACCACCTTGGTTCACCCATCCGCGGGCGACAGGCGCGACGCGTCCAATCGCAACCGGGAACGGCCCGAACTCTGCGTGCGGGCCATCCGGTAAGTGCATGCCGAAAGCATTCTTGCGAGTCGCCAGTTTGCGCCCTGCCGAATCGCCGGTCGTCAGCAGAAAGGGAATCGTCTCCGGGCCAATCTCCGCCTTGTTCCCAGCCGATGCCAGGCGAAAGTCGGCAATTTCGCCTCGGCCCTCAAATTGAAGTTTCGATGCCGTCGCGGTGTTTTGAGCAATCGAAAGACTTCCGTTCAGCGTCCCACCCGCAACCAGATCGTCAGGAAGATTTTTTTTCGCCCGTTCCACTAATACAGCCGCCGCTGCGGCAGGCACGTTGTCAGCCGTCAGGGTGAGTTCATAGTTGTGGATTGCCGGAACGCCGACGTCCCCCTTCAGCGTGATTAACCCGCTCCCTACCGGAGCGACGCACAGAAGCCCGTGAAACGCCTGATTGAGCGAACTGTATTCTCCGTCGCAGCGGGCGGCCAGTCGCAGTGCCTGGCCACTGGCAATGTCGTAGCGCCGGAAATCCCGAATGGAAGCTGTACTCGTCATCTGCAACTTCGCCGGCGTGCCCTCGAGCGCCACATCCAGGAGTACTTCTCCGCGCCACCCCTGGTCGTTTCCGGTGAAGAACTTCGTGAACTGCCCGAGTTGCGCGTGATTCCACTCGATCGTGAAGCGCAACGGCGTCTCGCGCAGATTGTCCGCGCGCTGCCACGTTCCATCCACTTGCAGAAACCCGGTATCGTTCAGATTCAGATCGGTACGGAAGGGCTGCGCTTTCAGGCGCACGCCCCAACTGTTTTCCGAGTCCTGCCACAAAGAAAAATCCGCGTTTGTGAGCGCATACGGCTTTTTCTCAGGGCCGCTCTTGAAATTGATCCGTGCCGACGTGGCTTCGATGTACGGGAATCCCGGCCGCGGTTCCGTCTTCGCTTTCGCGGTCGGTGCCAGCGGAATGTGCGCGGTGCGCTCCAGCAGCGCTTCCAGGTTCCAGCGCCCGCCCGGCGCATGTACCAGGTTTAGGCTGGGGTCCGTCAAATCCAGCCGTGCGATCTCTAACCGCCCACGCAGTAGCGAAGTCAAGCGAAGCGCTGCTGTCACTTCACTCGCGCGCAGCATCGGCTCCGCTCCAAACGCCGGATCGTCGTACACCACCACATTTTCCAGATCAAATCCCGGCCGCGGCAGCAACCGGAGGTGCACCGATCCAATGTCCACGGTACGCCCCACTCCCGAGCTGATGGAAGACGCAATCCGCGATTTCAAACGGGAGGCGCCAGGGCGCAGCAGAAACAGCAGCAGCACAATCAATGCTGCCGCCGCCACGATTCGTTGCTTGGAGGAGAAAACCTTCACTGCGCCCTTACTGGAATGTCGAGGGGCCTCATCTTGATCTGCCGACTATTCTACGAACTTGAGCGTCCGTTTCCAGCGTGTCTCGTCGAAAAAGTGCAGCACCACTTTGCCCAGAAACAAAGCCCGATCACCCCACGCGGTCTTCCGGTATTGATCATCCGGCGTTTCAAACGACCAGTAGATGAACATCGGACGCCCGATGATGTTTGCCTTGGGAATGAATCCCCAGTACCGGCTGTCCAAACTCACGCCGCGGTGGTCGCCCATGGCAAAGTAGTGGTCCGGTGGTACCACAATGTCGTCCCCGTGAACATATGACTGCATGTCGACCATCCAATTCGGATACACATTGGGATCGTCGTTCGGAGCCAGGGAAGGAAAATTATTGCGATACGGATCCATCGTGTCCCTATCATGCAACACGTAGGGCTCGTCCAGCGCCTCGCCGTTGCGGTACACCACGCCGTTCCGCAGGTGAATGCGGTCTCCCGGCAGCCCAATAATCCTCTTCACCACGTACAGTCCCGGTTCGGCTGGCGACAGAAATACCACAATGTCGCGGAACCGCACATCGCGATAGGGAAGCAGCGGCCCCACCCACGAACTCTTGGGAGCAAACTGGATGCGGTTCACGAACACGTGGTCGCCGATGAGCAGCGTGTTCTCCATCGAACTCGACGGAATTTCAAACGCCTGCACGACAAACGTAATAATAAATAGCCCGGTCACCAGCACCGCCGCCAGCGACGCAAGAAACTCGACCGTAGTCTCCTTCGGTTTCTCTTCCGCAACGTTCTCTTCGACTGCGTTTTCTTTCTTCGCCATGCTTACGTGTCGGCTCCAACCTTGCCGTTCGATCTGTTCTAGTGAGTGCTTCTTAATCTGGTCCTTGGACAGCTTGGGCCGATCATGTTTGGGCCGAGCATGTTTTGGAAGGGCCCGGCTGCCAGCCGGGCCGTTACCGCCCAAGAAACATGCGGGCTTCAGCCCCTGAGGGATTTTTCGCCCTCGAAGGCCGACCCCGAAACTCAACTACTCAGTGTACCAGTCGGAGCGTGCGGTTCCACCGAGTGATCTGAAAGATGTGCGTGACCGCATACGCCGCGTGATATAACCGGCCAATCATCGAAGCGGACGGAGCGTGATCCCAATCCCGCACCGACCAGTAGATCACCAGCGGCCTGCCAATGATGTTTTCCCGGGGTACGAACCCCCAATAGCGACTGTCCTGGCTGTCGTCGCGGTTATCGCCCATGACGAAGTAATGCCCCTCGGGAACAATCAGCTGGCCGTCTTCCACCAGCTTCCGCATCTCCAGCCACCACTTGCCTTCGAGGCCGATCGCCGGAATATCAGTCCGCGGAAAATTATCGCGAAACAAATTATTCGGCGGTTCCAGAAACCGTACGTAGGGTTCGTCCAAAGGCCTGCCGTTGATCAGGACTTTCTTGGCCACCATCCGCAAGTGGTCGCCCGGCACGCCGATCACTCGCTTCACAAAATGCTGCTGCGGATCCACCGGATAGTGAAATACGATGATGTCCCCGCGCGCAATCTTCTGATACGGCATGATATGGTCGCCCAGCCCCTGCCCCCCATAGCAGAGCTTATTCACCAGCAGATAGTCGCCAACCAGCAGCGTATTCTCCATCGATTCCGAAGGAATCTGGAAAGCCTGCACGATAAACGTGATCACGAAGATCGCGATCACCACCGTCCCCATCAATGACTGCAGTGACCCGACCACGTCGGCGCCGAGCGTCGTCACGATGCGGCGGTCGGGAGCCGGTGCGGGAGCGGCGGGCGCGGGAACGGTATTGTCGGTTGGGGCAGCGTCGTGGTGTGCAGAAACATCCGCAGAACCGTTTGCAGGGGTGGCAACGTCAGCCGCAACCGGCGGGACTGGCGGCCCAACAGGGCTCTCGGACGCTGCGATCGGGACGTTTGGAGAATCCATGAAATCTACTTATCGGCCGGGCTCGAAGCTCGCGCCCCTTTCGCATCGGCAGCTTTAGGACGCGACGCCAGGAACGTCAGCAACTGTCGCGCCGCATCCTGCTCCGCGGTCTTCTTGGTCGAACCCTGCGCGCGTCCCACAAACTCTGCGCTCTTCCCGTTCTTCGTGTGCAAGCGGGCCTCGACGGTAAATGTCTTGCTGTGCTCGGGGCCAGCTTCCTCCACCAGCACATAAGCGGGTTGCGGAAGTCCCAGGCTCTGCACCGCTTCTTGCAGCGCAGACTTGAAGTCCGTCACCGGCAGCGAGCCACCGCCGCGCTCCATCCGCTCCAACTCCGGCGCAATCACGTTGCGCACCACGAACTGCCGCGCCACCTCAAGACCGCCATCCAGATAGATCGCCGCCAGGATCGCTTCCAGCGCATCCACCAGCAACGCCGTCTTCCCGCGCCCGCCGCTCTTTTCCTCGCCCCGCCCCAGCCGCAGGTAGTGGCCCAGTTCCAGTTGCTGCGCCACCCGGATCAAATGCCTCTCACTCACTAGATGCGCCCGCAGCTTCGAAAGTTCGCCTTCCCGAAAATGAGGGAAGCGCTGGAACAACTCCTCGCTCGTCACCAGCGCCAGCACTGCGTCGCCCAGGAATTCCAACTGCTCGTTGTCGCTAACCTTGTACTTGCTCTCACCTGCCTGCTGCGCTTCCTGTTCTCGCGCCTGCGAGCTGTGAGTCACCGCTTGTTCAATGACGGCCCGGCGCCGGAAATGGTAGCCCAGCCCCTCTTCCAGTGCCGTGATTTCCCGTTCTTTCATAGGTGGGGACAGCCGCCTCGGCTGTCCGGCGAGCACGGCTCAATCTAATTTTTCGGCGGCGTCGCAGTCTGTCCCGGTGCGGTGCCACTACTCAGCTTCGTCAGCCGATCCTTCTCGGCTCGCGCCGCTTTGCCCACACCAGAGTCGGGCCGGTCCTTAGTTAGATCCACTGCCTGGTCAACGTATTTCGTGGCTTCCGGCAGTTTGTTCTGCATATCCAACGCGACCGCCAGTTGAAAGATCGTGAAAGCATCAGGCTGCTGGGGCATCAAGTCAACGGCCTTGCGCAGATTCGTCTCTGCATCCGCCCAATCGCTGGCCTTGAACGATAGCGTGCCCAGGATGAAATACGCCTCAGACCGCACTCCATTCTTGAAACCGTTAATCTGGTCTTGAGAATACCCGCTGGTCGGAACGTCTGTCTCAACCGTCACCAGCGCTCGCTCCGCGTTCTTCTTGGCGTCGGCGCGCTCCTGATCCTTATCCAAGTCAGTGTCGTGCATCTTCTCCACAATCGCTTGTGCTACTCCGACCAGCGCCGCGGGATCATCCGGGTCAATAGCCAGAACCCTTTTGCCGATCTCCAACATCCTGTCCGGATTGCCCTGGTAGCGGCCCATTGCCACCGTGTATAACGGCCCCCGCAACTCGCTATCCGGGAACTTGGCCGCGAAGTCGTCGGCCGCTTTCTCCAGCGCCGCCGGGTCTGTCTGAGCTACCGCAGCCTTGTACGCCTCAAACTCTGGCTGCGTCTTGGCGGCCGGTGGCCGTTTGCCTGCCGGTGTCGCTGCCTGTCCCGCGGCCGGCGTAGCCTGCCCTGCAGGTTTAGCGTTGCTCTGCCCGAAACTCCAGGTACAAACTCCCAGCACCGCGACCACTATCGCTGCTCGCTTCATGCTTTCTCCTCGAACCCACGCTCGTCTGATTTCAAAATCGACCGCGAAGCCTGCAACCCCGCATTCTACCGTAGCAACGAAAACGTCATCAGGTTTTACTGACTGCAGACAGCTCTACTGCGGCTTTGTCGGTGGCTCGTACGCCTGTTCCAGTCCGCGCTCCGCTGCCGCCTTCACCTCAGGCAACGCCGCTCCCGCCGTTAACGCTGCCCGGTACTCGTCCAGCGCAGCCTCGCGGTCCTCTTTCATATCCAGAATTCTGCCAATGTACACGTGCGACCAGCCCACGATTTTGGCATCCTTCGTCTGCTGAATCGCCTTCTGGAAGTCCTCCAGCGCCATTTCCCGGTTCTTGCTCATGACCGCCGCTTGCGCCAGGATGAACTGTGCCCGCCCCGGATCCCCAATCTTTCTGTCCAATGCCTGCTGCGCCAGTTCTTGCGCTCCCTTGGGATCACCCGCCGCCAGCCGCTTGTCAGCCGTCGACAGAATTTTCCGGTCTTCCATTCGCGATAACTGCACCAGTTCCGGCGCCGACACCCGCACGTACTGCACCTCGTTCGCCGCCTTCTCCTGCGCCTTCAAGTCGATCTTCTCCAGGATGTCTGCATAAGCCTCGCGCAGTCCCGCCGGATCTTTTTCAAACACCACCAGCGCATTATAAAAATACCTTGTCAGTACGTACCCTTGCTTCACTGCATCATCCACCGCCTGCTGACGCATTGCCTCGGCAGTTTGCTTGGTTTTCGTGGTTCGAATTTCAATCGCCCGCACCAGGCACTCTGTCACCAGCAGCGAAATGTCGGTCTTAAAGTTCTCTTCCAGAGGGGCACGCTTCACGGACTGCAGCAGCGGCTCGATCCGCTTAACCGCGACGAAATGTTTCTGGGCCAGGGGGTCTAGCAGGTAGTGCAGGTAAGCGTGCCGGATCTGCGGCATCTTCATCGGATCGGTCGCGGTGGGATCGGGGGATGGAAACACCACCACGTCGTAGTCGGCTCCATAATTGCGCGCGTTGGCTTCATTGGGATCGCCCATGAAGTCCAGATACACCGTGAACGTGCGCCCCAGAAATCCTCCCGACTGCAGTTTCAGGTAGATGTCTGTGTCGAACACCATCTTCGCCAGCGGCGCGTGATAGCGATCCAGCAGCGCAGCATAGTTCGCCCGGTGCCGCTCCCAGATCGCATGCAACCCGGCTTTTTCGTAGAACGGCTCCAGCACCGTTCCGAACGCCGAAATGGGCAACGCATCCGGAGGCAACTCGTCCTCTTTCCCCCTCGGCAAAAAGTGCGGCGGCCCTTGCAAATACAGCGCCAGCGACACGTACTGCGACAAATCGTGCGCCGCATCCTTCCCCCGGTTCCCCAGGTACCACTCGCACATCTTGGTCATCGCCGTCTGCGCGTCTTCGGAGTTCTTGAGATTCTTCTCCACCTCAGCCCGGATATTGAGCCGCTGCGCGTCGGAGATGTTCAGACCAACGTTGTATCCGCACGTATTCATCGCCGTTAGCACGGCGAACAAACTTTCGCTCGTATCCAGTGTGATCGGATTGTTGCCATCGGCCAGACACAAAGGCGCGAGCAGCCCCAGCACGGCCGCCACCATCAGACCTCGAAGCCCACAACCACGCAAATGACTCAGGAAGAAACGACTCAGGAATCCCTCCCGCAAAGATGGCCGTTCACGGCCACTACCTACTATCGAAAGATAGGCGGAGAACACTACTAAGTTTACGGGCTTGCCCGCAGAGGGTCAAACCGTGCGCGGCAATCTTCATGTGGCGCGTACACTCCGCCCGCGCCCCACCCCAATGCTGAGTTCTCACCGACCGTCTTGGGCGTCGACGGAGGATGCTGGAAGGCTCAATTCGTTCCCGCCACCTTCGTGCTCTCACTCGGCCGAGCCGTCTTGAACCCGGTAATCCTCACCAACTCCGCTTCCAAATCCACCATGCCCTTCTCGGCACTCACATCTCCCGCCAACACGGCATGCACCGCTGAGTAGTACGCCCGCGAAACATCGGCGTAATGGCTGCCCGTAGCTTTCGACGGACGCGCCGTCGCACCGCCAGTCAGAATGCCTTTCCATCGCTCCAAATCAGGCCGCACGGCAAGGTATTGCGGATTCTGATAAAACTCAGTCAACGCCGGCAGCATCGACCCTTTCTCCCACAACCACATCTGCACATGACGGCTACTCAGGTACCTCACCAGTTCGGCCGCTTCGAGCGGATGTTCCGAATACTTCGACACCGCTAGCGATTGTCCTCCCAGCACCGATGCGTGTCCCGCGCCTCCGCTCGGCGGCATCGAAACAGCGAATCTGCCTCTGACGATCGTCTCCGTGGACCCTCCCGGAGGGTTCCCACGCCAGACCCAGTCTCTCCGGAACGCCGCATTGCCTGAGTCCCAGATATTTCGCGCGTCTGATTCCTTGAATACCAGCACGCTCGGCGGCGAGATCGACCCAATCCAACTCTTTGCCATCTTCAGGGCCTTCACCGTGCGCGGATTGTTGACCGAGATCCTTTCGTCATCTTCAATGATCCGGCCCCCGCCATAGGAGACCTGCCATTCCAATGCGTTACAGGTCAATCCCTCATACGGCGCTCCTTGCCAGACATATCCCCAAAAATCTTTCCGCCCTGCGGCTCGCTCGCCGGCTTGGATACGTTGAGCCATTACCGTCAATTCGTCCCACGTTTCCGGAGGATGTTTGAATCCGTACTTCGTCAACAGATCGGTGCGGTAATACAGGAGCCCGACTTCCACGTTGAAGGGCATGGCTACCAGCCGTCCGTCGACGGTGTTGTTCTGCACCGCGGCCGGTATCAAAGCCTTCGTCTCATCCCCAAGATAGGGACCTAAATCCGCGAGATGTTCGGCGAGAACGCCCGGCCAGACGACATCCGTGTAGAGAACATCGGGAGTGCTCGACTTTTTGTTCAGGCTCTCCAGGTAGAGCTTCAAGCGTTCGGTCATCGACTCCGGACCCACCAGAAACTTCACCTGAATTCCGGTATCCCGAGTGAACTCGGAGAGAACAGATTTGTCCGCTGTGAGTTCGGAGAGAGTCGCCGGTCCCCATCCGATAAAAGTAATGGTTACGGGCTGCTTCGTGGAAACAGGTTTGGATCGGCAGCTGCTCAATAAAAGTGAACCCACACCACAAAGCAGCAACCAGGCCACGCAGATCTCACGGACTCGCTTGGATCGGGTCATTTGCAGGAGAAACGGTGATAACGAAGCTGACAGCATTCCGCCCCACTGCCATTATCGCCGAGGCTGCACCCTCCGCGCCGACGATTTGCGATTTATGGCGCGGGTGCGCTCGCCCCCGACTCTTAATGTTGATCCGGCCTTTGCCCTTGCCTTGTCCCAAAAGCCGATCGAACGCCCCTCAGCACCCCAGGCTCCGCTCTGTGATTCTTCAGTAACCATGGGGTCTACCCCACTAGTAATCTCGCTCTCCTCCTCCTCCGCGCTCATAATGCCGTAATGGCCTTCACTCAGTTGTTTGTGGGCTTCTTGCAGCCTGTCGCCGTTGGCTCAGCCGTGGTTTTCGCCCTGTTCTTCCTCATTGGTCTCAAGACCCCCCGGCGCTCTCCGGCCCTGATCACCCGCAGAACGTCCCGCTAACCCTGCTCCGCCGTTTGCCTGCCCCTCGCCCCGCGTGAGATAGTACTCTGCTCTTGTCCTTCACCATCAACTTGATAAGCTGAGAGCCCGAGTGGTTTTTCATACATGCGCTTAGTCCCCCGCGACACCAAGTTTTTCGATCTCTTCGCTGAACTCTCAGGCAATCTCACCGATGGAGCCAAATTGCTCCGCAGCATCCTGGCCGATCCTCGCGACCTTGCCATGCGGGTCAATCAGGTGCAAGCCATCGAGCACAAAGGCGACAAGGCCACTCACGCCATCATCACCAAACTCAACCAGAGCTTCATCACTCCCTTCGATCGGGAGGATATCCACCGCCTGGCTTCCTCCCTCGACGACGTGCTCGATTTCGTCAACTCCGCGGCTCTGCGCCTCGTGATGTACAAAATCAGCACGCCTCCGCCCGTTTCCGCCGAGTTGGCCGGACTCATCGTCCTGCAATGTGAGGAACTCGCCAAGGGTGTGTCCCTTCTCGAGAAGAATGGCCACGTGATGGAGCACTGCGAAGAAGTCAATCGCCTCGAGGATATGGCCGATCACGTGAGCCGCCGCGCCATCGCCGATCTCTTCGAACACGAAAAAGATCCCATCCACCTCATCAAGCTGAAAGAACTGTACGAAGTGCTGGAGTACGCCACCGACAAAGCCGAGGACGCAGCCAATGTGCTCGAAGCCATCGTCGTCAAGAGCACGTAAGAAAGTTTCAAGGTTTCAAAGTTCCAAGGTTTCAAAAACTCTGAAAATGATGTGAAACCTTGAAACTTATGCTCCGTTGCCAACCTTGAAACCTTGAAACCTTGAAACCTTGAAACCTTGAACCATGAATAAAGACGTCCTGCTGGTTCTGATCACGATTCTGGTCGCACTGGCCTTCGACTTCCTCAACGGATTTCACGACTCCGCCAACAGCATCGCCACGGTCGTTTCCACTCGCGTCTTGTCCCCCAAACTTGCCGTCCTGTGGGCGGCCACTTTTAATTTTCTCGCAGCCTTCTTTCTCGGTACCGCCGTCGCCAAAACCATTGGCGGAGGCATGATCCGCCTCGACCACGTCGATCAGTACGTAGTCATGGCCGGCCTGTTCGGCGCCATCGTTTGGGATCTACTGACCTGGTGGTGGGGACTCCCCACATCCTCTTCCCACGCCCTGATCGGCGGTTACGCCGGCGCCGCCATGATGCACGCCGCCATCCACACCGGTACGGCGACCATGTTCTCCGTCATTATTCCTTCCGGCTGGTACAAGACGCTCATCTTCATCGTTGTGGCCCCGGTTATGGGAATGGTCCTCGGCTTGAGCTTCATGATCGCTGCCCACTGGATTCTCCAGAACAAGCCGCCCCAACTCGTCGATAAATGGTTTCGCAAGTTGCAACTGCTTTCCGCCGCCGCCTACAGCCTCGGGCACGGTGGCAACGACGCCCAGAAGACCATGGGCATCGTCGCCGGCGCTCTTTACACCGCGGGATTCATGTCCAAATCCGACATGCTTGCCAACTGGGGACGCTTCCGCTGGCCCATCATCCTCGCTGCCCATGCTGCCATCGCCGCCGGCACCTACTTCGGCGGGTGGCGCATCGTCCATACCATGGGACAGAAGATCACCAAGCTCAAGCCTCTCGGCGGATTCTGTGCCGAAAGCGCCGGAGCCATCACTTTGTTCGGCACCGCTCTAGCCGGCATCCCGGTCAGCACCACTCATACCATTACCGGCGCCATCGTCGGCGTCGGCTCCATCCACCGCCTGTCTGCTGTCCGTTGGGGCGTCGCCGGACGCATCGTCTGGGCCTGGATCCTCACCATCCCTGCCTCGGCAGTTGTCGCCGCCGCCACCTTCCTCCTCATCCACATCATCCATCCCGACGGCTAGGTTTATGTGGCGCCCCCCGCCCGCGGCTTTTGATTTTGGTCTTATTCCTCTCGTTACCAGCACTTGCAATTCCCCACTAGTCGGTGCCGGTTCTCGCGCCTCCTTGGCCGAGGAGTGGGAATCTTCTCTGTCATCGTTCCTGAACTCGACCTGTCCTGTTTTGTAACGTTTGCCCCCCGAAACGCACCATTTATCAGCGGGGTGTGTCGGGAGGATAGGCTCTTCGCAAGCAGCCATCCCCACCGTGCGGAGGTCGATCATGTTTGCTCGCAAGGTATCAGTGCGCCTGAAACCCAACTCTCTTGATAAATTCACCAATCTCATAGAGCATGAAATTCTTCCCTGGCTGCGCCGGCAAAAAGGATTCCTGGACCTAATTACTCTCGCGCTCCCCGATGGCAGTGAGGTCGCGACCATCAGCTTCTGGGATCACGAACACAACGCCTATGCCTACAACGCCAGCGGATATCCGCAGGTGCTCGAAGTTCTCGAAGAAATCCTGGACGGGATTCCTTACGTGAAGACTTTCGAGGTCGTCGGTTCGACCATTCACACGCTCGACCCTGCTCGGACACAAACCGGGGGCCATCTGCCGCAAAAACCCCCGGCACCCCAAGGCTGCCATCCGCTTGAAACCAACCTCTGACGTATCAACGGCGGCAACTCTGCACTCGGAAACCGCAACTTATCCCCGGAAGCAGGTCTCGGGTATTTGCCCCTCCATGTGACTACGAGGGAGCACAATCAAAGGAGTGCGGAATGAAAAATCAATGGAGTCGTTTTCTGTTCTGTGTGGTGCTGGCTGCCCTAACCTTGGCATGGGCGGTCGCGCAAGACGCGGATGCAAAACCGAAAAGCGAAGTGAGAAACATGACCGGATGCCTCACTCAAACCGGCGGCAACGAGTATCTCTTGACCGCGCAGGACGGCAGTACGTGGGAGATCCACGGCAACAGTTCAGTCGACTTGGCAAGCAAGATCAACCATACCGTGGAAGTCAAAGGCGTGGTCTCGAACGAAAAAATGCACAACATGAAAGAAGACGCGAAGGACATGGCGAAAGACAGCGGCGTCAAGAAGAACGACACCGAGCACGGACACCTGGAAGTCACCCATGCCCGCTCACTTAGCGACACCTGCCAAAAATAAGTTGGTAGCATGTCAAATCAATTTGAAATAATGCGAAATAAAGATGCCCCATTCCTCATACGAGAAATGGGGCAATTTCTTATAACAAGTAGCTGAGAGCTGAAAGCTGTCAGCTAAGAGCTCTCAGCTCGTAGCTCCAAGCTCGTAGCTCTCTACCCCCTGACGCTAATCTTTGAAAACGACAGCACTGCTCGGCTTGCCGTCGGACGTCCCATCGACAACGCCGGACGGAACGTCGTGAAAATCAGCATCCGCTTTACCTGTGGCAGCACTTCCTTCGACTTTTCCGTGTCCGACAGAATCCGGTAATCCTGCACGCGCCCGTTCGCGTCCACGTACGCTTCAATCACCAGCGAATCCGCTTCGATGGTGTCCAGCGTCATGCCAAACGCACTCTGCTGCAACTCGGGCGCTGTGTTCACCATCACCAGCGGCACATCACTGCCCGCCCGCAAAGTTGACGGCGCCACGAAATACACCATCGCGATTCCGAAAATAATCAGCGCGCTCAGAAAGCCAGCCGTGGCCGGAACCATGAAGGCTTGCAGCGCATTCTCCATCCGCACCCGCAGTCCTTCAAACCGCGCCCGCTTCGCCGGCTCCGCTTCGCGCGAAATCGCCAGCCGCAGCCTCAAACCCAGATCCGCCGGAACCTTCGGACGTCCCACACTGGCCAACATCTGCTGGGTCCGCCGCAGAGCCTGGTACTCGTGATGGCAGGCCCCGCAATTCGACAAATGATCCTGCAGCGCGAGCATCTCCGTGCCCGTCACCGCGCCATCCAGATAAGGCGAGAACAGCCGCTTCGCCTTGGGGCACTGCAGTTTTGTGTTCTTCCCTGTGCCCATCATGAAATCACCTCGACCCTTCTACCCCCTCCAGCAACCTGTGACCGCCGTCCCTCTTTACCCTGAGACGGAGCCGTCAGTCCCAGTTCATTTCCAACTTCGCGCACATACGGTGCCAGCCGCTGCCGCAGTGCGTCTCTGCCGCGCGTTAGCCGCGATTTCACCGTTCCCAGCGAAATCTCCAGCACCTCGGCAATCTCTTCGTACGACATCTCTTCCAGATCCCGCAAAATCAGGGTTGTGCGGTACGGTTCTGGAACCTTCCGCAACTCTCCTTCCACCCGATGCTGCACTTCGTGATGCGCCACGCTGTCAAACGGGGAATCCGCATGATCGGTCAGCGCCACCTGCATCGCACTCTCCCCGGGGCTCGGCCCGTCCGATTCCACCGGCTCGATCGATGTCTCTTTCGCCTTATGCCGGAACCACCACCGCCGCCGGTTCGCGGCTTCATGCAGCGCGATGCGGTAGATCCAAGTCTTTAAACTCGATCCGCCGTGAAAATGTTTCATCCCGCGAAACACTTTCAGGAAGACATCCTGCGTCGTGTCGGCTGCGTCCGCCGGATCATTCACAATCCGGTACACCAGCCCATACACCGGCTGCTGGAACTCCCCGATCAGCCAGGCGTACGCCGTCTCCGAGCCGGCCTTCAGCTCCGCGACGATCGCCGCTTCCTCCTGCGATCGAATTCCGATGGCACTTGCCAGATCACCCAAGGTGGTTGCTCCCGCCATAGTGGCGTCCCCTGATTATAGGATTTTCCACCCTACCGCGCCCTTGAATATTTGCTGCCCGGCCTAGTTCCGAGTATGTCCGGCAACTGTGAGCGGAGCCGTGACTCTCACACAACATAGACTCCGCGTGGGTGTCTAGAGTTCCCACCCGTAAGTGATTTATTTTCAGCGGATCAGAGAGCAACGGGAAGGGAACAGCCGCCGTCGGTTACGGAAGGCTAAGGTGGAGGCAAAATCGAGTCCGAAAAAGTCACCCGCCTAGCGTTACCAGCGATGCGAGGCTCAAGCACTCAGCCGCAAAGCGGCGGAAGAATGCAGCCCACGGCGCAAGCCGTGGGATAGCCAGCGGAGAAAGGAGGACGCCCTGGAGGGGCGATAGAATCGTTGACTGTAAAAGCCGCCACGAAAGCCCGTTCCCGCCGTCACTGCACGGCTTGAATCTCCGGATAAATTGACGATCGAGCGTCGAACTTTCCTCCCTTCAATTCCGCATCAAAGAAGCTCCGCAAACAATACGAAGTCACGGCCAGTTGCCTTCTCCCATCGATTCCCACCACTCCCAACAACCGCATCGCCCGCACCACAATGTGGCTCTTTAGCAGCGCCCCGTCATCGCTGAACAGAAAATGGTTTGCTCCGCGAATCTCGAGGAACGGCCTTCCATCTGGCGGCAGATGATCGTAAATCGATCGCAGGTCGGCCATGACCTGAGCGCCTTGCGAGTCGTGCTCGCCGCTGTGGTCGCTCAACAGGATCATGAACGGACGGTTCACGCCGCTCCGGATGACGCTGCCGTGCGGAGCCCCGTCCACATCGACGCCGGCCTTGCAACGCGAGTCATCCTGACAAAATTGCAGGGCCGCCGCGCCTCCGAACGAGTGGCCAAAGACTCCCACTCGCGACATGTCCAGACGCCCCGTGAACTCTCCCGTCACGTCCGAGGCGTTCAACTGTTCCAACCGGTCGAGCACGAATGCCATGTCAGCCGTCCACGCACCCAACAATCTGTTCGCACAGCGCTCCTGCTCTCCCCCCGTTATGCCCTCACAGACTTCCGGATTGTTCTCCGGGAGTCGATGCATGACGCGGCCGTCAGGAAAGACGACCACGTGCGTCCGATACGGAGCGTCAAAGCCGACGACGACATAGCCGTGACTGGCCAGGTCTTCGGCCAGCGTCGAATAGTTCCACACCTCAGCCGACGCCCCCGCCCGCATTATCACTACCGGGTAGGCTCTCTCCTGCGAGGACATGACGGCGTGGGGCTGGCTGTGACCGTGGACCTTCGCCAGATCCCGTGTCAGGAACTTGCTGAACAGCACGCCACTGCTGCGTTCAACCGCAATTTGTACTGCGTCGGGCAGGTAGTCATACGTCGCGCCTGATGGCCCCTGCGCCGCAGGGAACCAGATCCAGACCAAGAGTTCGCGCTTGGTTCCCGGGTCTGGCGCCAGCGTGTCGAGAGTCTTGTCGTCGGTCCAGTCATAGACGGCACGGGCTACGGCGAATGGGCCCGTGGTTTCGGGCAAAGTGGTGCTGACGCCGTGCTCTGCGCGCATCGCTGCGAGCAGCGCCGCTATCCCCAAGACAACGAGCAGCCCTAGCACGGCGAAAGCTTTGAATATTGTGCGAGCTAGCGGCCGCTTGTTCACCGGTGAGTCACCCGAACCTCCTGCAGGTCGAATTATCTTTATACTACAGAGTTCTTTGCTAGGAAGCGAAGGGATCTCTTTATTTCGCCAGCGCCGCTGGGCCGCCCAGATTCAACTTCTGCACAATCCCCGCCAGCGCTGCCAGCAGCGTCTCACATCCTTTGTCGAGCCCTAGCTCTGATTTCTCCAGAAACGCGCACGCCCCATCCTGCTGCAGCCGTACCGCGTTTTTCTGGGACAGCCCCGTCAATACCACCACCGCGATTCCTGCCGTCGATGGATCTTTCTTCAGCGCCTTTAACACATCCGGCCCGGTCCATCGTTTCTTATCGGCAGATTTAGGGAATGCACCAGCAGACTTTACTTCCCGGCGCCCCATGCGCCGCGCTCGGCCGTATACCTCCTGCCCCTTCTCCCGCTTTTCGCGGCCAACACATTGAGCCTGCTGGACTTCGTAGGGAGAGCTGCCGGAAGTTTTCCCGTGCTAGACTTTCTGGTTGCCGCCCCTTGAACACCTGCGTCGTTGCCTGTTCTGGATCGTGGCGCGCACTTGCTTCGCTCTCTATCGCCGGTTTCCGCTAGTTGGGACTCTGCGCGCATCCAACGCAATCATCCGGCGCGACCAGCAATTCCTGGTCATTGAACGGAACGACGGACGTGGACTCTCGTTGCCGGGAGGAATCGCAAACTGGAAGGAAGCCGAAGAAGAGACGCTGCGCCGTGAGGTCCTCGAAGAAACCGGACTGCGCGTTACTGGCCAGGAACTCTGCATGCGCTATCACAGCACGGCGGATGTGCCCTGCGATATTTCTGTATTCGAGGTGCAGGCCACCGGAGAACTGAAGAATTCCTGGGAGGGATCCCCGCAGTGGATGACGGTAGCAGAGCTTGAGCCGCGAATATTGAAGGGCCAGCGTCCTGTGCTGGAATTACTCCGCAAGATTTGCCCTGCATCTCAGCACGGGGCTCCTCCGCCCGAGCGTGGATAGAGCTGTTTCGCACTCCCTGTCTTCAGACGCGTGTAAGCAAACATGGTTCGCCAAACCATCCGCTCAAGTCCCCGCCATCTCCTCTGCCTGCGTTGACTTGCTCCTGACCCCGACGTAAGATTCGCCCCAATGATCGGCCAAACCATCTCGCACTACCGCGTCGTTGAAAAGCTCGGGGGAGGCGGGATGGGCGTTGTCTATAAGGCCGAGGACACGTCACTCCGCCGCTTTGTTGCCCTCAAGTTCCTGCCCGAGGATGTGGCTCAGGATCCGCAGGCTTTGGAACGTTTCCGCCGCGAAGCCCGTGCGGCTTCCGCGCTCAACCACCCGAATATCTGCACGATTTATGAGATTGGCGATCATGAAGGAAAACGATTCATCGCCATGGAGTTTTTGGATGGGCTGACCCTGCGGCACCGCATTGCGGGCAGGCCATTGGAAAGCGAGAGGATTGTTTCGCTGGGCATCGAGATCGCCGACGCCCTCGATGCGGCGCACGCCAAGGGGATCGTCCACCGCGATATCAAACCCGCAAACATATTCGTCACCGAGCGCGGGCACGCCAAGGTCCTGGACTTCGGCCTGGCGAAGGTCGGCCCCAGCGACGCGGGTGGCGTTGTTTCTGCGATACCGACAGCTACGGCGGAGGAGTTGCTGACTAGCCCCGGCACCGCGGTGGGCACAGTCGCCTACATGTCACCGGAGCAAGTGCGAGGCAAGGACCTGGATGCCCGGACGGACCTGTTCTCGTTCGGCGTGGTGCTGTATGAGATGGCCACTGGTAGTCTGCCATTTCGCGGAGATACCTCCGGGGTCATGTTCGATGCCATCCTGAATCGAGAGCCCGTCGCACCCGTACGCCTGAATCCCGACCTTCCCACGAAGCTCGAAGAGATTATCGAGCGCGCGATCGAAAAAGACCGCGATCTGCGCTACCAGCACGCGTCTGATCTGCGGGCGGAATTACAGAGGCTGAAGCGCGACACCAGCTCAGCTCGGATGCAACTATCGCCTTCAGGAAAAGAGGGACAGCCGGAGCCCCAGTCCCGCCCTCTTACGTCGCCAGTCGCCACAAGACTGCCACGGGGAAACGCCTTCTACTATTATGTTCCGGCTGCACTTTTGGTTCTGGCAGTGGTGGCAGGAGTGTTTTTCCTCTACCGTTACTCGTCTAGTAGTCCGGCCGCGAGCAAGGACTGGACGCAGCTCACCTTCTTCACCGACTCGGCCGTTTACCCCGCTCTCTCTCCGGATGGACGCATGCTGGCGTTCATCCGCGGAAATGACTCCTTCTTTGGCCCGGGACAAATTTACGTCAAGTTTTTGCCAGACGGCGATCCGGTTCAGCTCACGCACGACTCCATGTCAAAGCTAAGCCCCGCGTTTTCTCCGGATGGCTCACGCATTGCCTACGGCACTGGGCCTCCTTTTGCAGAGTGGGAAGTGCCGGTTCTGGGTGGCGAGCCCCACATCATGCTGCCCGATGCGTCGTCTTTGACATGGATCGAACGTGGAAAGCGGCTGCTGTTTTCTGAGATCAAGGAGGGACTGCACATGGTGGTTGTGACCACCGATCTCGGCCGGGGGCAAAGGCGGGAGGTTTACGCGCCTCCCGGCGACCGCAGCATGGCGCATCATTCTTATCTTTCTCCGGACGGGCGATGGCTGCTGGTGGTGGAGATGGACAATCGGGGCAACATTCTGCCGTGCCGGGTCGTTCCTTTCGAGGGTGGTGGAAACGCGCGAATCGTGGGTCCCGCGGATAGCACATGTATCGCAGGGGCCTGGTCCCCGGACGGCAAATGGATTTACTTGAGCGCAAGAAAGGGTGACAAATTCCAAATCTGGCGGCAGGGTTTTCCAGACGGCGAGCCGGAGCTGGTGACTTCGGGGCCGACCTCGCAAGAAGGTATAGAGATGGCCGCGGACGGCAAATCATTCATTACCTCCGTTGGATCGCGTGACAGTACGGTTTGGCTCCACGACAAGGATGGGGACCACCAGATTTCCTCGGAAGGGAATGCGGTAGCACCCTCGTTCTCCTCGGATGGAAATCGGCTTTATTACTTAATGGCAAACGGTCAGACCCCTGGTTACGAACTGTGGGTCAAAGACTTGATCGGCGAAAAAGTTGAGAAGATCCTGCCGGGCTACGCGATGCAGGGCTACTCGGTCTCTCGTGACGGAAAAGAAGTCGCTTTCGCAATGAGCGATTCGAGCGGCCATTCCAGCCTTTGGGTCGCGCCTACCGACCGCCGCTCCTCCCCGACGCGCATCTCCTTAGCTGGAACTGAGACTGAAGATTCTCCTTTTTTCCTACCCGATGGTGACCTGATTTTTCGCGCGATCGAGAGTGAGTCAAATTTCCTCTACCGCATGAAAGCCGACGGAAGTGCGCGCCAGAAGATATCCCCGCAACGCATTTTCGATCTCAAGGCGGTATCGCCGGATGGCCGTTGGGTGATTGCCAGCACGCCGATCGCCGGCGAAGAGCACACGGCTGAGGCCGCCGCGTTTGCGGTGGATGGACACTCGACTGTTCCCCTGTGCCCGGGCTACTGCTTCGTGACTTGGAACACTGCTGGGACCGTCATGTTTCTTTACTTTCCGTCCCTGTTCAAGGGTACTTACCCGATGGCCGTGAATCACGACACGGGGCTTCCGACGCTGCCCCCATCCGGATTCAGGCGATTGACGGATTTGGCGAACGCGAAAACGGCTGCGGCGATCCCTCGGGAAGTGGATTCGATTGTCAGCTCGTCCGTCTACGCCTACACCCAGGATAATGCGCGCCGCAACCTCTATCGCATTCCGTTACCGTAGTGTCCCGTTTTTAAGACCGGCACCTGTTTTGACCGCTGCTGACTGAGTCTCCGGCCAAGATTTCATCAGTTACTTCGGAATCGGTGATGCACAACCTGGGGCTTACGGCCCCGGTCTTGCCCACGATCTACGCACCATAGTTCGCCACAACTCTCGCTACTTTCCCACTTGCCGACAACTCCATGAATTCGGCGGTGCGCGTCCCCTTCTGATTGGTGTAGTACAACACCACACTGGTGATGCCCCACAGCACGTCCACGAGGTGAAAGTGGAGTTCCGGATAGGCTTCTAACCCTCGTCGAAAATACGCTCTCAAATTTGCCGTTCCTGCCACCTTCCCATCCGATATGCCCAATAATTGCGCGGCGACTGGTGAAGTCAACTCGACCGCCTCCTCATAATGCGTCATGATCCGATCCAGATCATGGGTGTTCCACGCCGCGACCCAATCGTCTGCCCAATGCCAAGCTTCTTCTCTCGTCACTGCCGTCTCTCCTCTGGAAGGTTCCTCACTTGAATCTGATTCTATCGATGACATCCGTCGATAGGAAAAAAGCAGTGAAATTCCCGCGCGACCGCCGCGACCGTCCTTGGAGTCGTGTGAAACGTTTCGGTGCACATCTGCACTATTTTGCTGTGTTGGTTATGCAGGAACGCTCCGGCCTCCCCTCAGTCGATCCGATCCAGACCACCACAATAAACCCAATCGATGGAGAGTAGATCTCATGAGAAGTGCAATGAAAGCAGTGGTAGCAGTGTCGGTCGCGTTATCAACCTTAGGAGCAGTGGGTCAGGAGGCCGGGGGAACCAAGGGCGTCGCGCCGGAGGCGGCCAGTGAGGCGACGCCTCAGGCCGGATATGTGTTCGTCCCAGAGAGCAGCAAAGAGCAGCCAGGTCGGGTTCATACCACCTACGTTCTGCGCAGCTTCGACGGCAAGCAGCCGGCCGGATTGACGGCTCCGATGTCTCTCGGCACCGTCGCCCCAGCGGGCACTACAGAGGAAGCGGAAACCCCGCAGTCGCTCGGCTGCCTGTATGTGTCTAGCCCCGTCAGTGCGGGATGCGTCCCCAACTACAATTCTGGCTCCGGCGGGCCGTCCGCGGCGGGCTACGGCGCCATCGCGCTAGTCGACGCTTATGACAATCCGGATGCAGCCACCGATCTGCAGGCCTTCGACAGCTATTGGGGTCTTCCGGCTGCGACCTTCGTGAAGGTTTACGCCAACGGTAACGGCGATTGCGCCAAGCCGCCCGCTAATTCCGGTTGGTCCGTCGAGTCGTCCATGGACATCGAATACGCCCACGTATTCGCGCCCAGCGCCGCGATCATCCTGGTCGAGGCCTGCTCCAGTTCCTACACTGATCTCTTCTACGCAGAACAGGTCGCATTCAACTACATCGTTACCAACTACAAGACCGGCGGACAGGTTTCGAATAGCTGGCAGGGCGGCGAGTTCTCCGGACAGATTGCGGATGACTCGCTCTTCGCCGATTTCAATTACAACTTCGCAACGGATTACTCCACTCCGATCCTGGCATTCGCCTCCTCTGGCGACGGCGGATACGGCGTCGGATATCCCAGCACCAACCCATGGGTTATTTCTGCAGGCGGTACCTCCATTCTGCGCAACTCGTCCACGCTGAAGGTCTCGTCGGAGTCCTGCTGGGGAGGTTCCGGTGGCGGACCGAGCACGGTTGAGAAATATACAACCACTTGGTCGGGCGGCAATGTCGGGCCGTGGGCCGACTTTCAGTATCCCATCTTTGGCCAGGGCAGTTTCCGCAGAACGCCAGACTTCTCGTTTGACGCAGATCCTGCGTCGGGCGCGTGGGTCTACAGCGCGTACGGCATAGGTGGCTGGGGAGTGGTGGGTGGCACGAGTCTCGCGTCGCCCTCGCTGGCCGCCATCGTCAACCGTGCTGGCAACAAGCTGGGATCGGTTTTCCTCACCCCTGCCACTGGCGGCGCCGACTGGTTCAGCACCTGGGAGAACAATCTGCTGTATGCGCAGTTGGCAACAGCAAAGGCTTACAAGTCCAACTTCTATGACGTGAAGACCGGCTCCAACGGAGTTTCGGCGACCGCGTCATGGGACTACTGCACAGGCGTTGGCAGCCCGCGCGGACTGCTGGGCAAGTAAGTTTTCTCTCCCGCAGTGTTCCGCGGGACTCACGAGGAGGCCGTCTGGGCGGCCTCCTCATTTTTCCGACAACCGGTTTCTTCACCGCGCAACAATCGAAGCACTTCGTAACAGGAGAATCATGCGAATCAAAAATTTTGTGACTGCACTTGTACTGGGATCGCTTGCGCATTTTGGTGGTCTCGTTCATGCCCAGGAGGCTTGGATCTTTCCCAACTTCTCCGCGACTCAGGTTTTTTCGGCACACCGTGCGGACCTGACCATGAAAATCTACCGCTCCGGATCGAGTGTGAGACTCGAACGCAGTGGTGCCATTTCTACTCTCTACGTGCCATCGAGCAGCACGGTCTTCAACCTGACCGTGTATCCCGACCATAGCCACCAGTGCGTGGCGATGAAACCCGAACAGGCAAAGATGCTGCCGAGTCCTTTGGAACTGATCCTGGGCCGCATGGTGAAGCGAACGCCCGCGGGCTCAGAAGTTGTCGACGGCCATCCCAGCAAAATCGAGGACGTCGTAGTGCTTGAGCCCGATGGCAAGACCGTCGAGTCCAGAGTCTGGGAAGCCGACGATCTACAGGGAATTCCCGTGAAGATCGAGTCTGATCTGGATGGAGTCACCCTCCGGGCTACGTATCGTGACATCGCGATTGGTCCCCCCGATGAGATGCTATTCCGTGTTCCCGACCGCTGCATTCCATTCGAAAAAATGGGCCAGGTCGCCGAATCTCGCGTCCTGAACTAGAGCACGACGAAAACCACCTCGACTCGTGCGTCCCGTTGCGTTGGCTCGCCAGCCTCTCACCCCGAACTCTACAGGTATTTTGAAAATGAATTAGATACCGGACCCGATAGTCATATCGGGGGCCGGTTTCTATTCTCGAAACAGTCGATAAAAATCCAATGGAAGTCGGGGAGTGCTCAAATGAAGCGAGTTTGCTGTTGGAGTTTCTTGTTGATCAGTTTGCTTTTGCTGGGTTGCGCCGCGGTGACGTTGGCCCAAGATTCTGCAGGTCAGAGCGCGCCAGCGTCTGACAATACCAAAACCAATCAGCGCGACCGGAATCCCAACGAACCGACTGCCGACCAGCAGTCGAATAATCGTTCCGATCGTGAAATCGCGCAGCAGGTTCGACAGGCAATCATCGCCGACAAAACGTTTTCCACCTATGCTCACAACGTGAAAGTGATCGCCCAGAACGGCCAGGTCACGTTGAAAGGGCCAGTCCGCTCGGACGACGAGAAGCGCGCCGTCGAAGCCAAGGCTGCCGCCATTGCCGGAGACGGGAAAGTCACCAGCGAATTGACTGTCGAGCCAAAGCACTAATCATTCAACCGAAATTTACCTCAAGGAGAACTTCACTATGGCAGGAAAAAATACAGCTGTGTTCGGAATTTACCCGTCCTACACCGCAGTCGAAATCGGCGTCGACGCATTGCGAGACGCCGGTTTTCGCAACGCGGACATTTCCGCCCTGTTCCCAGAGAATGCGGGAACGCGGGACTTTGCTCACGAAAAAAACACCAAAGCACCCGAGGGAGCCACAACTGGAGCTGGAACCGGAGTCGTGCTCGGCGGTGCCATGGGATGGCTCCTCGGCATCGGCGCGATCGCCATCCCTGGTTTAGGGCCCTTTATCGCCGCTGGTCCAATCATGGCGGCGCTGGCAGGCGCTGGAGTGGGCGGCGCCGTGGGCGGAATCGCCGGAGCGCTCATTGGAATGGGCATCCCCGAATACGAAGCCAAGCGCTACGAAGGCCGGGTCAAGGATGGCGGCATTCTGCTCTCCGTTCACTCCGACAGTTCGGATTGGACCAAGAGAGCGAAGGAAATCTTGAAGCGAACGGGCGCTCAAGATATTTCTTCGGCCGGCGAAGCCAGTTCGGACGATGACGCCTCGACGGATGTGCGATTGCCGCGCGCCGTCTAGGGACGCGTGGAAATAGCTTTGTGCATCTGGAACGCCGGCCAGCAAGACGCTGTCCGGCGTTCCCGCGCGCTGGGAGGCCCAACCTTGATCCGCTCCTCGAATAACGCGACCACTTCGAAGTCGACGATATTCATCGCGGTCGCCCTCACCATCGCGATGCTCTATTTCGGCCGCGTCATCTTCATTCCCTTAGCGTTGGCCCTGGTCTTCAGCTTCTTATTGACACCATTTGTTAGCTTGCTGGAGAGATGCCACCTGGGCCGTGTTCCCGCCACCCTGACCGTACTTACTCTCTGCTTCGCTCTGGCGGCGGGCGTGGGCTGGGAAGTGGCGGGACAACTCCTTGAGATTACCGGCCACATCCGAGACTACAAAGCAAACCTTGAAGAAACGATTCGCACCCTTCACCCGCCAAAGAACGGAGCGCTGGGGCAAGCGACCGCCACCGTCCGCGAGTTGAACAATGAGTTGGCGTCCGCTCCCGGACAGATCGCCGGACATTCCCCCAATGACTCAAAGGGAACCGCCCATCCTTCGCAGCCGATTCCCGTTCAGGTGGCCGCACCTCCATCGAATCTAATTCAGGACCTGCGCACTCTTGTCGGCCCCGTCGCCGGGCCCTTGGAAACCGCTGGAATCGTAGTCATCTTTACGGCGTTCATGCTGATCAATCGGGAGGACCTGCGCAATCGCCTGATACGACTCGGAGGTCAGGGACGGCTGACTGTGATGACGCAGGCGCTGGACGATGCCAGTCACCGCCTCAGCCGATATCTCCTGCTTCAGTTTCTCGTCAACGTCGGCTACGGAAGTCTTTTCGGATTAGGGTTATATTTGATGGCCGTGCCGCACGCACTACTCTGGGGCGTTCTGGCAGCGTTGCTCCGCTTAGTGCCGTACGTCGGTACCCTGATCGCCACCGCTTTTCCAGTTGCCATGGCGTTGGCGGTGTTTCCCGGGTGGGAGCACGCGGCCCTTATCCTTGCCCTGTTCGTGATTCTCGAACTCCTCATTGCCAACCTCCTCGAACCCTGGTTGTACGGCGCACACACCGGAATCTCGGCGCTCGCCATCCTCATTGCCGCAGTTTTCTGGTCCATGCTGTGGGGCCCCATAGGATTGATCCTGTCCACTCCCCTGACCGTTTGTCTGATGCTGGTGGGGCGCTATGTCCCGCAACTGACGTTCCTCGAAATCTTGCTCGGCGACGCACCCGTGCTCGGGCCCGAGGAACTCTTCTATCAGCGTCTTCTCGCGATGGATCAGGACGAGGCCAGAAGTATTGCGGAAGAACAGCTTCGAGAGAAGTCGCTGGAAAATCTTTATGAGACGGTGCTGATCCCGGCGCTCAGACTCGCGGAGGAAGATCGCCATACCGATGCGGTCGGGGAGCGCACCAGCGAATTTATTGCGCAGAGCACTCGAGAATTGATTGACGATTTGGGCGATCAGGTAGTCCCGCACGCAGACACTGAGGAACCCGTCGAAGCCAGTGACGTCGTGGCTGATCCGCAAGTGCAACTGACCGATGTCGTGTGTGTGCCGGCAAGGGATGTGGCGGATGAACTGGTGGGAATGATGTTCGCTCAAGTACTCCAGCAGTTCGGCCATGGCGCTACTTATCTCGCTATCGGAGCCGTTGAGGACATGCTGGAGCAAGTGTCGCGGGGCGGATACAACATCGCCTGCGTCTCTGCGCTGCCTCCTTTTGCGGTTGGTCAGGCGCGTTCTTTATGCAAGCGCCTGCATGCTAGATTCCCCGAGCTCAAAATCGTCGTCGGCCTATGGGGATTTGCAGGCGGGGTTCCGAAGGCTCAAGAGCGCGTTGGATCCAGTTGTACGGATGCGGTGGCTACGACTCTGTCGGAAGCACTTTTGCAGGTCCGAAGGCTGTCTGAGCTTGGCGCTGCCGAAGAGGCGACGCAAGGGAAGACTACGGCGCTTCTTGCGGAGTAGAACTAGTCGCGCGTAAAAAAAATTCAAAAACTCGCAAAAATCAAAATCTCTTAGGGACGAACGCAGCTATGTGGCTGCTCGATTTCCGCGCTTTCCCTTGCGCGACTCCGAGAACTTGGCCCCTCGTTCGATCAGAGCCCTCACCGCTGCTCGGGACGCCGCGCGCAACTCCTCTTCGTGTCCTTCGGGAATCGATTTCATCAGCAGCATCATCGCCGTCCCGTGCAGCGTTGCCCACAGCGCCAGTGCCAGTTGGGTGTGATCTTCAACTGCCCCGCCCAGTCGTTCCGCCAGCAGTCGTTCCACGAATGCGAAGTTCGGCCTCGTCTCCCGGATCGGCCGGGGACGCCCCGGTCCCCGACGAGGTGAAAGCTCCCGGGAGTGTGCATAGAACAGTTCATACTCATGCGGGTGCCGCAGGGCGAATTCCATATAGGCCTCCGCGATCTCTTCCAGCGTGTCGGCCGTCTCGAAATATTTCCGGATGCGCGTCCCGATTCGCCTCAGCAACGCGCGCACCAGGTCGCGGCGATCTTTAAAGCGCCGGTAAACCGCCGGCGTGTTCGTGCGCGCAGCCCGCGCTACCGCCCTCATCGTCAGCGACTTCTCGCCGCCCCGCTTCCACAACACGTCAGCAGCGCTCAGGATGCGCTCCTCTAAGTCCGGATCAGGCTGACGGGGCATTTTCTTTTCTCCTAAGGCGGCCGCCCGCCTCCGCACTATTCTGTTGACATTGTAGACATAACACTGTTATACCTAACCATACAAGCCCTCCCCCCATTAACATCCCAGGTCCTTGTCAGGAAGGCGGCGGTCGCGGCGCGCTCGTGCGTAGCGGCCGCTATGGGCTTCTGTCCCTTCTTCCTTTGTCCCCGATCTTTCTTGGATCGACCACCCGATAAGGGAGGGCCCCCGTCTGACCGACGGAGTTCATCTGGCTGGATTCAACGTGGCTGGCCGCGGGTTTTGCTCCCCGGTCACACGCTGTTCGATCTTGAAAACGAACGACGGCAGGTGTCCCGTCACGGCTTCCCGCAGCCCGGGTCCAAACTCGTGGAGCAGGTTCATCCCCGCATCGTTACCCACCGTGGAGCCGAAGTCGCCAAGCGGCGCCGAAGCCGATCCCGAGCGCGCCCAATATGGACGCGATGCACTGTGCGCCGCGACCGTCGTCAGCACTCCGACGAGGTACGAAGTATTCAGCCGCCGTCTCCCCGACTCGTCCCGTGTCACAAGAATGCTGGATGCCGCGTCGGTCGCTCGCGCCATCAATCTATCGCTTAACGAGGCTCGATACCGCAAATTGGGCCCAGACTGGGACGGCGTCAGAAGCTTGCTGAGAAAGTCCCTCGACTCCCTCTGCGCCGGAGACGTTTCGTAAACCATCGCCAGGTTCTGCTCGAAGGTCGGAGGAACTGCCGCAGCGACCGGATCCAGTGGCCCTTCACGAGCGATGCCAGCATTCCTTCCGGCTGTCTTCAGAGTCCGCTGCTGCTCGAAGATGCTCTCCGCGGAAGCATCCAACCCGTTCGTATCCGCTGCCGAAGGAGCGTCGGGCAGCGACGGTCTCGCATCCGTGTGCGCCCTATCCCTGTTCGGAATCCCAGACTGTGTCGCTCGGACCACACTGTCCAACGGACGCTGGCTCTGGCAGACCGCCTCGCTCGCTCCCACCAGTCCAACCAAAACGACCAACCCTGCAACCCGTTGCAACATGACGAACGTCCGTTTCACAACATCCGGCAAACGCCCGGCGCAGAAGTGCCAACTTGCAGCCGCCTGCCCCTGAGTTTAGACCAACTTGCCCTTTGAAACTAGCAAGTTGCTTGCCACTCGTCTGAGCAAGATCGCACACATTGCCGCCACATACTTTGTTGAAAAAACGGATACTTTAGGTTGCCCAACGATGTGGAAGCGCCCAGAGCCGCAAAATCCTTCGTGTCCGCCTCCGCACACTACTGTCCGCGCATGGAAAAAATGACCCACCGTGGCGGTCTCGACGATACTCTCTTGTTCCTTCCGAGGCCTAAATCGCCCCCGCCGGCATCTAAAATACCAGCAGGAGCCTGCATCCATGACGGACGACAAGATCACACTCTCCCCCGGCCCAAACTTCATGGCCGCCATGATTCTCGCCCTCGCTGCCGACGCGCTTCAACTCGTCGTGTTCCCCATGTTTGTGGAGGGCGCTATTTCTCCCGCCGACGATGTACTCGACCTGGGCGTCGGAGCCATGATGGTTCACCTGCTGGGATGGCACTGGGAGTTCCTGCCCTCGTTCTTTGCCAAACTCGTTCCCGGCGTTGACCTGGTTCCGTTTTGGACGCTCGCTGTAGCCAACGTCTATCGCAAGGCCAAGCGCACTGCCGAAGCATCGATCGCCGAGACCTCGAATACCGAAAAGCCGCACGAACTCCCGCCCGCTCACTTGACCAAGAATTGATTGTCTGGGAAGTAGGCTTTTGCCGCTCAAAACAACCCATGACGCGAAAGCGACTACGGTACTGCGCCCGTGGGAATCCGTGTCGCCGGCGGCACAGGATAAAGCGCAGTCGCCAGCCGCGGATACCGCGCTGCGAAGAAATAGATCGAATACGCAGGAAAGAACACGATGGCCGGCACCGCGATCAGCGACACCAGATACAGAAAAACTGCCAACAAGACGCACCCCACCACGATTGCCAAAGTGATCGTTTCAGCGTTCCAAGTGAGTCCAGCCGCTTTGCCGGAAAGAACCGCCAGGATCCCTAGTCCGACGCTCGGTAGGACGATGATCAATCCCAGGATCAGAGTTCCGATTCCAATCAGGATGGCCGCGACAATGGAGAGCAGAATCTTCATCCCAAGGTAGGCGGCATACGCTCCCATGTCGGCCTGCATCATCGACCACAAGCGCCGCCATCCTTCCATGGTGTCAATGTTCTCCAGAGCCATCTGGGGAACAACAAAATCCTTTGTCAGCACAAAAATCACCGCCGTGGCCACAAAGAAAACGAAAAACACCACGCATAGAAAAATTCCGCCCAGGATCAGAGCGGGCAGGTGCGCTTGCGGCTCCCGGAACCATCCTCTGGAGTGTGCCAGGGCTGCGGGGAGCCCTATCAGTATGGCAACACCGGCCGCTGCCAGAACAATGTAAAGCAGCCTCCACACGAAGTATCGCCACCCCGGACCTAACCTGCGGCTCCAGCTCCAGCGGATGTGACATTCCCGTGCGAGGATGCTGTCGAACAAGACAAAACGCATCACGCTGCTCACATACATCAGAATGATTCCGACCGCAATCGCGGCAACCACGAGCACGGCCAGCAGAGCGCCCAGTGCCGCCAGCAGGGCAGGATCAATTCCCAGAGTTCCCGGGATCCCGCCGCCCGGATGTGGAGCTCGGGTATTGGTGGGGAAGCTGCCGCGGTTGCACCCATTCGCGCCCAGTTCTCCAGCCAACATCCCCACAAACGCCAGCTTCGTCCATTGCCCAATGCGAAAGGGCTTGAACAGTTGCTGCTTGGTATGTTCAACGGCGAGCGTGATCGAGTCCGCGGCGCTAATTGGCAACGTGCACCTCGAGCGTGAGAGGCTTCAGCAGCAAGGTACTAAGAATTTCGTCGCGGATCAAACTAAATCGGAGAGCAGAAATCAGCAGACAACCACTCCTGGTGGAACCAGCAGACTGTGTCCGGCTGCCTCGAGCCACGCCCCCAAGGACCAACCCGATACCAGCCGGACACCAGTCGCGCCCTGCGCCACACAAAACGAGATGAAAATGTGTGGCACGGCGAGCTTGATTTAGTTACGACGAAACGAAAACGATCCCAACCTCGCAACCTCGGGAATCGGTTCCGGCTCTTCGAGCGCCTGCAAAACTGCCGCAACCACTTCCCGCACCTCGATCGGATCGACAAATCCACACACTTCGAGCGCGCTCACGACGATTTGGCCCAGTTCGGCCCTTGGCAATGCGTCCACTCCTCCCGCCAATTCGCCAAGTTGTTGCAACAACGTCAAGAAGCGCGATACCTTCTGATTGATATTCAATTCCGGATCGTAACGATCCTTGCCATACGCAGGATTTGGGCCCGCGTGCTCACCGCAGGATTCAACGGAAACCCGATCCACTTTGTTCATGGGTACTCTCTGATTGCGCTCCCGCAAGGCAGCGCTGGTTGCGGAGGGCCTCGTTAGCCCTCATATGCGATCGATGGGCTGTCGGCCAAGGAGCCACGCGAGACCCTTCTCTGGTCCGTGCAGCCTCAGCGACAGATTCAGTTCGCGGGTGGTATTGCCTTCAGATCAGGAACGTACAGAGGAAACTTTGGAGAGAATGCGAGTGGCGCGGATTCGGTGCGGGGGCTGATTCGAGCGCTTTGCGGGTGGCGAAGCAATTCGCACAATAGAGCGGTAGCGTCGGCAGAACTGCGACTGGAACGGCAACCGGCGCCACATCCTGCACACGAGGCTGAGCGGGAAGAGCCGGGCTTATCGCCAAATCAGCTTCATCGAAAGCAGTTTCCGGCAGGTCGACCCCAGGCACGGTGCAGCAACAAACCGCCGCCCCTAGCAGAAACAGACCCAATATCCACCGAAATCGCTGCACGCCACCTCACCCACGGTCCAGTAAAAGTAACCCCATCAGCATCCCTTGTCAATCCTCCGAGAGCGCCAGAGCGTCGCTAGAACGCAGACCTCCCGATGTCGCTCCTTCTAGAATCGCGTTCACCCTCGGCATCTTCAGAACGACCGCCCAACTACGCCGTGCCCCATAACACTTGCCAAATCCGCTCCCTCAACGAAGTTGGCTCCGAACCCACCTCCGCGCAAGCCTGAATCTCGATCGCCCCCGCCTTCGGACGCTCCTTCCTCAGCAACTTCCAAGCCTCCTTAATAAGGACCGTACTTCGCCCCCTTCAGCTTCGGATACAGCGCAATGCTCCCCTGTCCCACCACCAACTCCGCGGGAATGATGTACCACAAGTCTTCCTGAAATACATACGCCGCCACATAATCAAACGGATCTCCCGCATACGGCCCATTGCCCCCCCGCACCGTGCACGAATACCCTCCCGATCGATGAACATCGTCGACTTCACCGGCACGCGCACGAACTGCCCCTCGTGTTCGACGGCAAAGTCATACGGCATCGCCTCTCCCCAGGGCTTGTTCAAATGCAGCCCCAATTCAATCGCCCGCATCATGAACCGCCCTCCACCCACTCCCCACGAATTTTCGGATGCTTAATCTTCATCCCCGATTTTTCATACACCTCACCTCTCCTCCGGATTCAATTCAGGAATTTGTGCAAAATAAATTGTTAAGAATTGATTGTTAAGGAAGCGTGTTCACTAAAACGAAAGAAGCACGATCACCAAAGCCCAAATGGCATTAGTCCAAACAGCATTAGCCCAATAGCATTGTCCCAAATAGCATTGTCATCCTGAGCGGAGCATGCCCATGAGCAACGCGAGTCGGCATGCGCAGTCGAAGGATCCCTACCAGTCAATCGCTGCTTCTGACGTCGAAGGGAATTCTCCCTAAGACCAAAGGCTTCAGCCGGGTGCCCCATTTCTCGCACGTTCTTTGAGCGAGAAAGCCTGCCCTGAGCTTGCCGAAGGGGGGGATCTCCCGTCTGATACCAGTCTCTTGTCATTCCGAACCAGCGTTGTTCGCTGGTGAGGAACCTGCTGTCCGCCGGGAGCGCAACTGCCCTCAAATTTCCCCCAAACGAAAAACGCGGCCCGCAAAGGCCGCGCCTATTTCTACCACCATTTGAACGATGTCACACTCCTCCGGCCAAAAGCAATACCCCACAACAAATAAATCCCCCAAAATTCCCATTTTTGGAATTCACCGATTCGTGATTAATGACGCTTTTCGTCGTGACTTCCACCAGAATGCGTCTCGTGCTGAGGTGCACTCTGCTGAGGGCGCGCAGTCTCGGGATGATAGGCGCTGGGTTGCGTGCCGTGAAGATTTTCTGGCTTGCGAGTTTCGTGCTCTGGTTGTGCCCCTCGGTTTCCATGCGTTTCCTGGTGCGCTACCGGGCGCTCCATATCATGGGAAGAATTCGGCGGATGCGACACGGGGCGATTGTCACTATGCCGATCATGCGCATCGCCCGATCGCGCGGCGACGACGTCATGGCCGTGAAATTCTCCGGGCCGCGCGGTGGCGGCGATTGCCGGTCGCCCATGGTTCTCCGAAGCCAGGAAGGCCCGATTGCTGCCCGCCTCATGCTCATGCCGCATTTGCACGCCTGTGGGTTCGAAGTGGCGTTCATGATTCCATCTCTCTTCTTCATGAGACGGACGAACACCGATTCCGCCATGTCCTCCGTTATAGCTGACACGGTTCACCGTGACGTTATTGATCACAGTTCTGTTGTAGATATGAACGTTGGTGATCCTTACATTGTTGACGCTGCGGTTGTAGAAGAAGTGCCGGCCACTCCAGTATCCGCCCGCATAGCCAGTACCTACGTAGCCGAATCCGTAGTTCACCCCGCCATAGAAGCCGACATGCGGTCCCCAATAACCCACATTCCAGCGATAGACACCTTCGTGCCAACCCCAGTAGCCCGGCGTCCACAGCAGGCCGGCCGTAGGCGGCGTCGCCCATGTTCCTGGCACCCAGTAGTAGCCTTCCTGACCGTAGGCCCAATAGCCGGGCGTCCAGATATAACCGTCGCCGGGACAAGGCGGCTGCTCATAAACAGGCAACACCGGTGGGGCGATCGTGACCGAGACTGCAACTCCCGCGAAAGATGGGGCCGCTAAAGCCAGCATCAGCAGGACAAAAGAGAAGCAACGAGCCGAACGCAGAATTCGCATTGTGTCTCCTACTGCTCCTCTGATGATCTGTGGCGGGCACGATGAACCGCTAGATTACGTCAGTCCCAAGCCTCCAGTTCGGCTCATTAGTCGCCAGGGCTTTATTTATGCCGGGTGCCCCACCCTTCGTACTTTGAAGGGTGGGATTGCACGGTCGTCTCCCCCGTGGGCTTCTTCAACCGTCGGCGAATACATCAGTACCGACAATTGCACGGCCGTTTTTCCCGTGCAGGTGAACAGGGCCAAAAGCAAACAGGGCGGCTCGCGCCGCCCCGCTTTCTGAGTACCGAGTACTGAGTACCGCGTACTGACTACGTCCCCTCGCTCCACCCCGCCAGATACTCCTCCTGCTCCGGCGTCAGCTTGTCGATCTTGATGCTCATCGACTCCAGCTTCAGCTTCGCGACGCGCTTGTCGAGTTCGTCGGGAACTTTGTAGACCGTCTTCTCCAGCTTCTTGCAGTTCTTCACCATGTATTCAACCGAGAGCGCCTGGTCGGCAAAGCTCATATCCATTACCGACGCCGGATGCCCTTCCGCCGCGGCCAGGTTGATCAGCCGGCCTTCGCCGAGCAGGTTGATCTTGCGTCCGTCCTTCAGCGAGTACTCTTCGACAAAGGTGCGCGTGGTGCGCTTCGACGACGACATGTTCTCCAGCGCGGGGATGTCGATTTCGACGTTGAAGTGCCCCGAATTGGAGACGATCGCGCCGTCCTTCATCAGCGCGAAATGATCTTTCGTGAGCACGCTCTTGTTTCCCGTCACCGTGCAGAACACGTCGCCGAGCTTCGCGGCTTCGGTCATGCTCATAACGCGGAAGCCGTCCATGACGGCCTCGAGCGCTTTCGTGGGATCGACTTCGGTAACGATGACTTCCGCACCGGCGCCACGCGCGCGGCTCGCCAGCCCGCGGCCGCACCAGCCATAGCCGGCGACCACGAACTTCGATCCCGCCAGCAGGAAATTGGTGGCGCGGATGATGCCATCGATCGTGGACTGTCCCGTCCCGTAACGGTTATCAAAAAGATGCTTGGTGTCGGCATCGTTGACTGCGACGATAGGGAACTTCAGCACGCCTTCCTTCGCCATCGCGCGCAGGCGGATGACTCCGGTGGTGGTCTCTTCCGTTCCCCCGATCACATCGGTCAGGGCATCGGTACGCTTGGTGTGCAGGATCGACACCAGGTCGGCACCGTCGTCCATGGTAATGTGCGGCTTGTGGTCGATCGCGGCGAGGATGTGGTTATAGTACGTGTCGTTGTCCTCGCCCTTGATCGCGTAGACAGGAATGTTGTTGTCGCGCACGAGGCTGGCGGCGACGTCATCCTGGGTCGACAGTGGGTTCGAGGCGCAGAGCACCACGTCGGCTCCGCCATCGCGCAGGCAGATCGCCAGGTTCGCTGTCTCGGCCGTCACGTGCAGGCACGCCGACACGCGGATGCCCTTCAACGGCTGGTTCTTGATGAACTCCTTGCGGATAATCTGCAGCACCTTCATGGACTGGTTCGCCCACTCAATGCGCTTCTTTCCCAAGTCGGCCAGTTCTACGTTCTTAATGTCGCAATTCACCGCTGCTGTTGACATGCTTCTCCTGTGGCGCGCCCGAAAGCGCTGAAACTAGGTTGATAGCTAATGATAATGGATGACGAAGGATCCGAGCCCCATCTTTTCCGCAACAATACATGAATTTTTTCGCACGGTCAGGATACCCGGTGCCCCCTTCGGGATTCGTCCTTCGGTCCACGCCCCATTGGCACTTTAGTTCCTGACCAAAATCACTAACCACGAAGGACACCAAGGTTCACGAAGTAGAGAGCTTGGTGTTTCCTTAGTGTTCCTTCGTGTCCTTTTGTGGTTCAAGGTTTTCGCTGGGTGCCCCATTTCTCGCGCGTTCTTTGCGCGAGAAGTGGGGCAGTTCCCATCCTACTTGCGAACCGTCTGTCCTGCCGGCTCCCGCAAACCGGCATCGCTGGCCAACTTCGCCGCTTTGTCAGTCGCTTCCCAAGTGAAGTCGGAGTCGCTGCGCCCGAAGTGTCCATATGCCGCAGTCTTCTTATAAATCGGACGGCGCAAATTGAGCGAGTCGATGATCCCGCGCGGCGTCAGCTTGAAGTGCGCGCGGATCAGGTCCGGAATAATCTCCGGATCGACTTTCGCCGTTCCAAACGTCTCGACCAGCACGCTGACCGGATCGGCCACACCGATGGCATACGCGAGTTGCACTTCGCAGCGTCCGGCGAGACCACCCTTGACCACGTTCTTCGCGATGTGGCGCGCCATGTAAGCCGCCGAGCGATCCACCTTCGTCGGATCTTTTCCGCTGAACGCCCCGCCGCCGTGACGGCCCATCCCGCCGTAGGTGTCGACGATGATCTTGCGTCCTGTAAGTCCGGTGTCGCCCATAGGCCCGCCAATCACAAACCGTCCCGTAGGATTGAGGTGGTACTTGGTGTCTTCATCCAGCAGGTGCGCCGGAATCACAGCCTGAATCACGTGCTTGAGAATGCCAGCGCGCAGTTCGTCGTTGCCAACGTTCTCAGAATGCTGCGTGGAAATGACGACAGCATCCACGCGAAGCACCTTGCCATTCGCGTCATATTCAACGGTAACTTGAGATTTTCCATCCGGACGAAGAAAGGGAAGCGTTCCATTCTTGCGAACCTGCGAGAGCCGCATGGTCAGCTTGTGCGCCAAAGAAATAGGAGTCGGCATCAGCTCCTCATTCTCATCGCAAGCATACCCAAACATCATTCCCTGGTCGCCGGCGCCGCCGGTGTCTACGCCCATGGCGATGTCGCCGGACTGTTTGTTGATGCTGGAGATGACGGCGCAGGTGTTGGCGTCGAAGCCGTAGAGGGCGTTGTCGTAGCCGATGGAGGCGACGGTGCCGCGGACGACGGTTTGGAAATCGACGTAGGCCTTGGTGGTGATTTCACCGGCGATGACGACGAGGCCAGTGGCGGTGAGAGTTTCGCAGGCGACGCGACTGGTGCTGTCTTCAGCCAGGCAGGCGTCGAGGATGGCGTCGGAAATCTGGTCGGCGATCTTATCGGGATGGCCTTCGGTGACAGATTCAGAAGTGAATAAATAACGATTCTTTGATGCCAAGTTGAGTGTCTCCTTCGTTGCGTGTATCGACTTTCAGTTGCGCGCTCTGATCGCGCGGCTTGTACTTATAGAAACCCTGGGACTTTGAATCGAGCGGGACCTGCGACGATGCACGCGGCGTGGGCAAGACGCCCACGCGACAGCCGGCAAGATGCCGGCGCTACGCCATAGGGAAAGCCCTCGAAAAAGGCTAACAGACCCCTCCCGGGGACGCAACGGTTTTGACCCTAAATGCCCGGGGATGAATTCAATAGCGGAAATGGGGAGGTGGATGGGAGGAAACGGCGGGTGGGCGGAGAGGCATCCGCGCCGCAACGCTTCCGGTCGAATCAGCACCATTCGATTGGGTTGGTCCCCCCCGAAGAATGGCCCAAATTGAATGAGGACCAGAAGAATCAGTTGCGAGAGATAATTGTGAAACTGTGAGCTTTGGGAGACGCGCGACAGGGGGGCGGGCTGTCGATTCACGTTAGCCCATCGCGGGCACGGAGGGATTTTGAGTGCGATGGGGATGTTAGGTCAACCGACGACTAGAGGCTGTCTTGCGGACGCGAAAAGTGTAGATATAAGGCAACAGCAGCTCCGAGTGCTAAAGGTGGCAGCATCCAGCGCCACGCAACCACCGTCGCCGAAGCGAAGAGCACCGCAACCCGCAAAAACAAGGGGTATCTGATGAGAGATGCTAAGGGAAAAGGCACAAGTGGACGTCCCACGAGGCCGAAAGTACCGAAGCACCGACAGGGGCGCACTGCCTCGTAGTAGCGAGGAAGCGGGGCAATTCCCGTGGAGCGAAGCGGGCAGGTCATCCACGGCGAGATTGGGTCAACGGGCAACCGGAGGAACCCACGGTCTCGCCGGAAGGCGGCAGCTTTCCGCGGGTGGCACGAGCCGGATGCATCGAGAGGTTCACGTCCGGATCCGTGAGGGGCTCGGGGTGCAATTCCCCGGGCCTACTCGGCGCAACCAGAAATGGTTGTCCCTCCCGTGCTCGCCAATCAACGAGCTGAGGGAACGTTGGCGAGACCCACTGCTTCTGCTCGGATGTAATGAGCAAGACGGGATTAACTTGGGATTGGTCTAAGTCGATAGTTGGGTTGGTTCATCTTCAGGCATTCGTTGATCCTGGCCTCTTCGCTTCACGCGCCCGCGTGATGCAAGGGCCGCGAACAAATAGGCACCGGCAAGCGCGCCAAAGCCCTTCCAGACGTTTGTCCACGTCACCTCGCCGCCGATCAAGAGATGCCCAGCGGCAAGGTAAACATGCATGACTGCGATGCCCGCAGCCGTGAGCGGGTGCAGGACAAAAGCCGGCAAAGGCAGGGCAGCGCGGAGAGACATACCGCCATGGACCTTCATTTGAACAATTCCAGCGCTTCGAAAGGCTGAGCCGACCACGGCCGGAAGCGATTGAGTGTGAGCTTCGTTGGCTGTCCCGGTATGACGTCTACATGCAGGTAGCTATAGTCCTCTTTGGGATCTTCGCCGTTCCAGTACAGATCCTTGGGGTAGCCCTCGGGGACCTGGTTGTGCGTCCTGCCGGGAAGGATCGGGTCCTGTTCCGCACCGCCGCCGCCCAACAGCAGGTATTTCACGCCGTCGACCTGGTAGAGTTCGGTCGTGTGCACGTGCCCATTGAAAACCACGATGTCCAGGTCCTTGGCGTATGCGGCAATCGTTTTGTGAGGATTCTGTGCCTCCGGAATAGGGCCTAGACCGCAACTGGCAAAGGCAGGGGCGTGGAAAGAAATGAAGACCTTCTTGATACTCTTCGCCTTGGCCTCGTCCAACCATGCCCGGAGTTGCTTCATCTGCTCTTCATAGACAGGCTGGGTGGCGTTCCACGCCGAAGGCTCCTTTTCATCGTATCCACCGGTCCACAGAAAAATGAAGCGAACGCCCTGGTAATCGAACGAGTAGATGAATTTCTTGTCAGAAACTCCCATCTTCTTCAGATAGGGGAATAGAGTCAGCAGCCCTTCTACGTCGGTGTCGCCCCACACTTCGTGGTTTCCAACAGCGGGAAACACGCGGCCATCCAAGCCCGCTTGCTTCAAGCGTCTGTCCGGATGCGGCAATTGCCTGAGCACGTCCTCGTTTACGAGCTTCCAGTACGGGCTTTCGGATGGTTTATCCGCCTGCTTGCCCCACCATACCAGGTCCCCGGTACTGAGAATGAATTCGGCCTGCCCGGTCTGGACCTCTTTCACCACCTCTCGGGCAACCCACTCGCCGCCTGCGGCGCGATACATAGTGCGGCTCACTCCGGGAAGTAGCTTTACGTCTTCAACCGAAGCCTCAGTGACCCAGCCTCGGTCGAACTTTAGAGTGGTCACTTCGCTGGCGGTCATGTACGGCATGACCATCTGCACCAACTCCTTGCTGGTTGGGTCATAAGTCAGTTTGACGTCCTTCTGCACCACCGCATCCGCAACCGTTGCGGGAAGCGACAGCTCGAACATGTCAACCATGAGCTTGCGAGCGTCCGTCTCTTGGTCGGCTTTGTGCGGGAGGTACATCATCGACCGCGAGTCGCCATACACATCAAAAGAGAATGCGGCAGGGGCTGATGCCTTCTGTGCCTGAACATTTCCCGCCAACAGTGCGATCGCGACGCCGAACAGGCACGGAATGAAATTGAAATGATTCAGACGGAGCTTCATATACGCCGTACTCCCCCAGTCTCGCATAAAGAGTACGCTCAGGCATGAAACGGCGATAACTGTCAAAACAGACAGGGCGACCCGCGTGTGCTTCGCTGCAGTCGTGCTCGATCAACGCGCTATTCGGAAGGCAAACTCGCGAGAACAGGCCATAACGCTCAAACCCCCTGTCGATTAATTGTGCCCTGCCCTTCCTCGAAAGATCGACCGCACAAACCTGATGCTCACCCGAACACCGACCACTAACAATAACGCGAAGCCGAACAACACCATTTCTTGTGAAGGGAACGGAGGATGTGCCTCGGACCAGAGCCATTCTGGGCCGACCCTATTGGAATGGTCCCACACCGCAATCCACGCGAGCCCGCCGAAGAACAGGATGGCACCAAAAAACCCAATCCATCTTGGCCACTTTGGGTTTCGTTGCAGTCTCTCGCGCAATGGCATAAGTCAATAGACACCACAAGCGGTGTCTGATGTAACCGGGCCTTCACGCTCAAAATCCCTCAGGCGGCGGCATGACGAGTGCTATGGGGAATATCGTTAACTGCGCACAGGGCACCCCCACATATAATCCACTGGAAATGATGGGAGAACCCACTCCATGAGAGAACTCACTGCAGACCTGTTCATTTCACTCGATGGCTTCGCCTCCGGCGCGCATGAGGCTGCTTATTTCGGTTATTCCGGCCCCGAACTTGGAGATTGGGTGCGCAAAAATCTGGACGAGCGCCAGGTCATCCTCATGGGGCGAGTGACGTATGAGATTTTGGCCCGGTTTTCGGCATCGGCAACGGATGAAGTCAGTGCCCGAATGAGCGCCCTCCCTAAAATGGTGTGTTCAAGCACGCTGCGCGAGCCGCTTGCTTGGAAAAACACGAGTTTGATAAAGAGTGCCATTGCAGATGAGATCAAGGCACTAAAACAGCAAGAAGGAGATCCACTCCGATGCGTCGGCAGCATACGTTTGGTCAAGAGTCTGGTGAAGCTAGGACTCGTCGACCGCTTTCGGCTGATGGTCTTTCCGTTAATACTGGGAGAGAAGGGGAAGGAGCCCATCTATGCCGATTATCCACGGCTGTCCCTTGAATTAGTCAATACAACGGTGCTTGACTCCCGGCTCATCCTGCTTGAATACCGTCCCCCAGTGAGAGCCAGTTAAGCCGGGCTGTCGGCCAGCATTTGCCCAGTTTTTGTAAGCGCGCCATTTCGATCATTGACCTGTCGACGAGTATGTGACTGCGTTGTTTCACCATTTGAGGTTGTCCAACGATTCGGCGCTGCTAGTTCAGGGTGGCCGACGATCCGCGCTGTTGTTATTTCGCCCCAGGAATCATAGATTCAGCGATAAGTCATTGAGTGAATGCAACGGTTTTGTAACTATTCCGAGCGCAACACGCTCATCGGGTCCATTGACATCGCCCGCCGTGCTGGAAAATAGCATGCTGCCAGAGCAACTGCTGCGAGAACCAGCAACGCAATTGCAAAGGTAAGCGGGTCATTCGGCTCTATCCCAAAGAGCAGGCTTTTGAGCGAGCGGGTCGCTCCTAAAGCGGCGAGGCCACCGATCAGCATTCCGACTGCGGCAGATCTCATTCCTTGACGAATGACCATGTCGAAGACCTGCGCACGCTGAGCACCCAGGGCCATGCGAATCCCCAACTCTCGCATGCGTTGCGCGACCGTGTATGAGAGGGTTCCGTAAATGCCTACTCCGGCAATGACCAAGGCTAACGTCGCGAATATGACGAAGAGAGAGGCATTGCTCCTGGGCTGCGCGGCGGCATCGGACATCAGATCCTGGCCGCTTGCCAAATCGGCGATTCCGACGTCGCTACCGAGTTCGTGAATGGCGTTTCTTACAGAAGGGGCGAGCGTCAATGGATTCACTGCTGTGTGGACGGCGAGCACTAGACTCGAAGGCATACCCTCCTCAACCTGCGCCAAGGGCACATAGACGACCGGTTGCGCCTGTTTCAGGTCCTCCCACTTGAGATCGTTCACCACGCCGACCACCGTTTGAACAGTTGCGGTCGTGAGATTGTTGAGGCGGAACGTCTTGCCCACCGGTTCTTCGTCGGTAAAGACGCGGCGGGCAAGGGACTCACTGACGATCGCTGCCTTGGGCGCGCGCAGGTCGTCCTTCTCGGTCATGGCACGCCCGCGGATCAGCGGGATGCCGAGTGCTTGAAAGTAGCCGGGGGTAACGTACGCGAAGGCAACCGTTGGCACGCCCTCTGGGGTCGGCGGAATGGGACGATCCCCGCGAACGAACATCGTCCAGTTGTGATCTCCGGTGGGCTGAAGCGGCATGGTCATTGTGAGGCCGGCAGAGACAACGCCGGGCGTTTGCTGCAGGCGATCGAGCAGACCGCGATAGAACGACGAGCGCTGCAGGTCGGTGGCATACACCACTGACGGCAAATTAACGCGCAAGGTCAACAGGTTATTGGTGCGGAAACCAGGGTCAGTGTGGCTCAGGTGATAAAGAGTATTCACCAGCAGCCCAGCGCCGGAGAGCAGCATCAGGGTGAGAGCAAACTCCGATACGACCAGCATTTCGCGGGTACGACGCCCTTGTTCTGTCATCGAAGACGTCCGCGCGCTTGCGCGAAGAGCGCTTTGCGGTTCCATTCTCGAACAGTGCAATGCCGGGAGCAGCCCAAAAGCAAAAGTCGTAAAAGCCGTCAGCGCTACGGCGAATCCCAGAACCTCGCTGCTCAAACGGACTTCCTGAAGCCGCGGCAACTGCTCGGCAAAGAGCACAATGATGAGCCGTTTGCCGGCAATCGCAGCAGCGATTCCGAGAGCGCCACCAAATATCGCCAGCAGAGTGCTTTCGGTAAGCAACTGCTGAACGATGCGTGCCCGGCTTGCGCCCAGCGAAGTTCGCACTGCGATTTCGCCGCGTCGTGCACTTGCACGGGCGACGAGCAGGTTTGCGAGGTTGGCACAAGCGATCAGCAGCAGAAGGCCCACGGCGCCGGCAAGAACGATGAGAGCCGTACGGTTGTTGCCAACCAATTGCTCTCTGGCGCTAATCACCGAGTTCACAACACCGCGGTCTCCTTCATAACTCTGCGCAAGCCGGTCCTGGATGGCTTGCAATTCCTGCTGGGCCGCTGCAATGCTTACTCCGGGATTCATGCGCGCGATGACGTGCACCCAGCGCGCACCACGAGGAACCTGGTTGCCGGGGCGCATGGCAAACGGTACACAAATCTGCATCCGGGGAATCAGCGCGGCGAAGTTCTCGGGCATCACGCCGATCACGACGTACGGTTCAGCATCAAGTCGGACAGTTCGGCCGACGATGTCGGGGTTCGCGCCAAACTTGTCTTTCCAGAGACCATGTGTGAGCAGTACTACGTGCCGGCTGCTCCATTGCTCTTCGTCTGGCGTGAAGATGCGTCCCAACTCGGGCGCGATTCCCAGAGTTTGCAACGCGCTGGTTGTGGCGTTGATGGACTGCACCTGTGCCGACTGTCCACCCGCCGAGAGGTTGAAGGCGTCCGAGACGTATGTCCCCATATTCGAGAAAGACTGGGACTGTTGCTTCCAGTCCAAATAGTCGGCGTAGGAGGCTACTACGGGAGGAATTCCACGCGAAGGTTCAGCAGAGCGGATAGAGACGAGTTGATCAGATTGTGGATATGGCAGTGGCTGGAGCAGTACGCCGTTCACGACACTGAAAATCGCCGTGTTTCCTCCAATGCCCAACGCGAGAACGATCAGCGCCACAGCTGTGAAACCAGGGCTATTGCGCATGATGCGGAGTCCATAACCTAGATCCTGCAAAAGAGCATGCATGGCTCACCTCTCTCCCTGCCTTAGACGTGTGGGCTAATAATTGGTCAGTGGTTCTTCTCAGAAGAACAACCGTGTGTCGTGTTTCCCGAGCCACGGGGCGAACCGGAAGTATGTCCAGCCGTCGTCGTTCCCCGAGATCCCCTGGCTTCGCTTGGGGCAGGCTCTTCCCCCGCCCCAAGAACGGCTCGGTCAGGATGACGCCAACTAGAAACAAAGTCGCAAAAGCGGCTCCGTCGAAGGTGCGCCTCTCTATTACAGCGGTTAGGGATTTTGTGGAGCGGGTTGGGAAGAGGGGCTGACGTGCATGCCAGTGGAGTCAAAGATGAAGGTCTTGACTTCGGCTTCGGCTCCGTCGGCGGGGATTTCCTGGCCGTTCCAGAGGAAAGAGACTCCGGCAGCGTTGCCAACCTTGGCGACGATTTCATGATTGGCGCGGACCGAGGTGTGGGCGGGGGCGATGAGAGTTTCCTGGCTGACGGCCTGGCCGTCGGCGAGGACGGAGATCCATGAGGTTTCCGTGGCGCGGATCACCAGAGTGAGCGAGGGCGCAGATTTTTGCGTCGTTTTGGTATTCGATTTAGCGAGGGATCGAACAGTCACATCATTCTTGTCAGCTACTTCGGCGGAGGAACTCGCGGGGGCGGAGCTGGGTGGATGAGTTGCCTCGGCTGGGGGCGTGTTTTGCGGTGGCTGAGAATTCGAAGCGGGGGAGTGCGCCGGAGTTGCCGCGACGGCAGCGGGTTGCGGCGGGTGATTTGTGGGTGCTGGCGTCGAAACGGGTAGCGATGGCGGCGCAGACGATGTGTTGCTCGCCTGCACTGTTTTTGCTGACAATGTGCTGGCGGCTGCGGAGGTGGCGTGGTGCGAGCGGCGAGCCCAGAGAATGATTCCGAGGACGGCGACGACGGCAGCGACGGCAAGGAGTCTCCATGGAATTTCGGGAGAGTTGGCTGCGAAATCTCTGCGGCGCGGATGAACGTCTTCGGCGCGGGGAAGTTGCAGTTCGGGGAGTTCTTCGACCTGCGTCGGGGTTTGTGGTTTCAAGGGCGGCAGTTTGGGCTCGCCGGCGCGATTTTTTTCGAGCGCTGGAGGACGTGGCGGCGGCGTGGGCTGTTTCGGCTCCCACACCTCGTGAGCGTCGACCTGCGCCTGGCGCAGGCAAGCGAGATAGTTAGTGACGGCCTCTTCGTCGTTGAGTCCGAGATGCTTGGCGTAAGCGCGGATGAATCCCTTGTTGAAGACGCCGCCGGGGAGTTGGTCGAAATGTTCTTCTTCGATGGCCTGGAGCATGCGCGAGCCGATCTTGGTGACGTTGGAAACGTCATCGAACGAGAGTTCCTTCTTCTCGCGCGCTTTGCGGAATTTGTCGCCGAATTCTCCCACGATGGTTTACAGAGGATGACGGAAACATCATAGGACAAGCGGCGAGCGGTTGCCACAGCCAAGAGGTCTAGACGTGGGTAACCAGGGTGGGAAGCGTTCGCGTGCTGCGGTGTGAGCGAGATCCCTCCCTTAGCCTGAAGAACGGCTCCGGTCGGGATGACACTCGGTGAGGCTCAGGGTTTCTTGCGGAGGACGACGGTGAATTGGGATTTGCAGGTGGTGGCGGGATCGACGAAGGCGTTGCCGGTGCGGTCTCCTTCGGAGGCTTCGAAGAAGAGCCCGCGCTTGGTGCGCTCGGGGAGTCCGGTGAAGCGGGCTTTGCCGTCGATGTTGGTGCCGACTTCGAGGTCGAGCTTGCGAGCGTACATGAATCCGTAGGCGATGTGGACTTTGATCTTGGCGGCGTAGACGGGGGCGTTGGCGGCGTCGGTGACGGTGAAATCGTAAGAGCAGGCTCCGATGCCGCCGTCGATGACGGGGACGGACTTGGGTTCGGGGGCCGATGTTTGCGAGAAGGCGGGGATGGAGAGGGCGAGAGAAAGGAGAGTTAGCGAGAGGGCGTGGGTGAAGTTGTTCATATGCTCACGTTAAGACTACGCCTGCCGCGGGAAGATGTCGTTGCTTTCCGATGGAGCATCAGGCGTGACTGGTCGCGATTGTGGCGTCCCTACGGGACTTGTTTCCTTTCTTTGGCCTGCACCCCAGCCCTGAAGCGCTGGGCTAAATTGTTTCGACGCGCTGCGGCTGGCCTGCTCCCCCAGGAAAACACAACTGGCGAAACCATTAGCAGAGGCAAGAGTCACGGGCGGGGGCGCCCGCGCCACATGGAACAAAGTTGAAGGCGGCGGAGTGATGCTACATTCAACACAAAGTCAAAAGCTGCGGACAGGATTGATCGCTTCACACGGTTCGTGCTCCATATGGGCGAGATCCAAAATGGCTGGAAACCTTTCATCTCGTTGGCTTTAGGGGTTCCTGTTACCAACGTTCATTGCCCGCGTACGAAAGTGACGCTTATAATTTTTCGAACGCCACCCTTCTAGTGAGGAACAACGGTATTCTCTGCATGCCTGAGGCCGGCACCCAATTGACGCGCCAGAACCAGGAACTGACGATCTTTCACGACGTGGCGAAGGCGCTGACGTCGTCGCTGGATCTCGACTCCATTCTGCAAACGATCATGGAAAAGATGGCGGAATATTTCCGTCCGGACACGTGGTCGCTGCTGATGGTCGACGAGGCGCGGGAGGAACTTTATTTTGCAATCGCGGTCGGAGCGAAGGCCGAGGCGCTGAAGAATGTCCGGCTGAAAGTGGGCGAAGGGATCGCCGGGTGGGTTGCGAAACACGGCGAGGCGCGAGTGGTGCCAGATGTGGGGGCGGATCCGTTTTTTGCGAGCCGTGTGGATGATGCGACGAAGTGGGAGACGCGGTCGGTGATCTGCGTGCCGTTGCGGTCGAAGCTGCGGGTGCTGGGCGTGATCCAGTTGGTGAACGTTGACATGGAGCGGTTCAAGGAGCCGGAGCTGTTCTTCTTGCAATCACTGTGCGACTACGCGGCGATTGCGATTGAGAACGCGCGCTGGGTCGAGAAGATTCAGGAACTGACAATCACCGACGACTGCACGGGCCTGTACAACGCGCGACATCTTTATAAGACGCTGGAGACCGAGGTGTACCGGTCGTCGCGATTTGGATATGAATTCAGCGTGCTGTTTATTGATCTCGATCACTTCAAGTCGGTGAACGACACCCATGGGCATTTGATTGGGAGCAAATTGCTGGCGGAGATCGGGTATCTGGTGAAGGCGCAATTGCGGTTGATTGATTTCGCGTTTCGGTATGGCGGCGATGAATTTGTGGTGCTGCTGCCGCAGACTAGCAAAGATCAGGCGCTGGTGGTGGCGAAACGTTTGCGCGATGGGCTGCGGGCGAGTTGCTTCTGCCGCGAAGAGGGATTGAATCTGAATGTGCGGGCATCGATTGGGCTGGCGACGTATCCGCACGACGCGCGCACGGCGCATGATGTGATCCGGCAGGCGGATGGGATGATGTATGTGGTGAAGAATTCGTCGCGGGATAATATTGGGATTGCGCAGAGAGGGATGCTGAAGGAGTAGGGGACGGTACGCAGCTCTCAGCTCTGCAACACTTTTCTTGCGCGGAAGTTGTTTTCTTTCGTCCCTCCGGGACTTGGTTCCATTTTCGGCGGGCTACCCCAGCGCTGAAGCGCTGGGCTAAATTGTTTTCGCCGCTCCGCGGCTCGCGTGCGTCGGCTTTGCGGCTTGTGTGCGTCGAGACTTCTCCGGTCGCGGTCGTATGCTGTCTTCCAGTTTTATTTTGGACTTGCGTCTGAGTCTGGTTTCGGGGCTGGTTTCGGCTCTGGGGCGATCGGCTTCCAGGGGTTGCGGTTTTCGGGGGCTTTGGGGTTGACACCGAAATCCCAGACGTAGAGGTTCATGCTCGCGCTGCCCGGTGTTCCTTCTTTTTCCATCATTTCGACGAGAGCATATTCTCCAGGGGTAAGCCCCTCGGTGGGAGTGAGTTTCAGCCAGCCGCCGCTGACGCGGGTGACGGTGGTCTTGGCTAGGTGCTGCTCTTGGCTTATCTTGCCGGTGACCTGGCGCTTGACATCGCCGACGATGCGCTTGCCGCCTTTGACCTCGGTGCGGACGATGCGGAAACGGTCGAACGGAACCGCCGGGCCTTCGGGTTGTTGCGGCTGCTGGGGGACTTGCGCTGAGCTAGCGGAATTTTTGGACGCCGTTTGATCGGGGTGAGTGGGGTCGTCGTCGATCTTGATGTAGAGCGCGGGGAAATCGACGTGAGCCTGGACGGCGGAATGGGCGCCCTCGAGTTCGATGGATTGTTTCGTGCCGGCGACAGGATTGATGGCGCCGCGGAGGATGTTGGCTTTGGTGTTGTGGGCGACGTCGCCGACGGTCTGTTGCACCTCTACGATTTGAGACTCGCCCTGAAAACTGTCGAGCAGAAATACGCCTGAGTCTTCGGGCAGGCGGAGGCCAGGGGCGACTTCGGGGAGCCGGGCATCCTCGACTTCGCGATCGCGCTCGATTTCCTTGTCGAGCTGGGCGGCTTCGGGGACCGAGGATCCGGCGGCGCGATCCTTTTCGTATTTTTCAGTGGCGGGCCAGTCGACGAGGGAGGTTGGGATTTCCTCCCAGTCATCGCGCTCAGCGCTGAAGTAACGGACGCGATCGCCTTTCACTTCATATTTGGTGACGGACTGGTAGGAGCCGTCTTTGAGGATGAGGCGGCGGGAGAGACTCTGGGCGGGACAGTGGCGGGGGAAGAAGAGGAGTGCGGTCAGAATGAGGACCACAGCGCGGAATTGATGGCGGGAACGCGGGTGCGGGCGGCGGGACATGAGACTACCTCATTATCATCTGTTGGAGTTGCCTTCGCCAATGGTGGTTGTACGGATCGAACCCCAACCTTCCGTTGCGCTGGGACGGCTGAAAATCCCCACTTCTCGCGCAAAAGGCGCGCGAGAAATGGGGCATCCGCCGTTGCCGATCTGCGCCAGATCCTTCCTCCGCCTGAAAAACGGCTCCGTCAGGATGACGCCCCCGAGTGGGTGAAATGCGCCCCGTGGGGCTGCCGGGGATTCACCCGATGAACGGGGGGTGGCTGATATAGTATGCTGTTGCTCGCGAGCGCCAGCGCCCCAAACAATGAAACGAACTTTTCTTCTGTCGGTTTTCCTATCTTCTTTATTGTGCATGAGTGCCGCTCTGGGCCAAGCGGGGCCGGCGCCGACTGCGGCTGCGGCAAACACGCAGAGCGGCCAGCCGGTTTCGTACGCTTCGGTGACACAGTTGAACGGGTTGTTGACGCAACTGGAAGCGACTGCCAAGGACACGCAGGCCGACCTAGTGAAGCTGCGGATTGAGCACTGGAAGACCAGCAACGCGGGGAAGAAGGACGCACTGGCCGCAGTGGATTCCATTCAGCGCAATCTGCAAGGTACTCTGCCGGATATCATTTCGCAATTGCGGACGTCCCCCGAGGATCTCCCGGGGACTTTCAAGCTCTACCGCAATCTGGATGCCCTGTGTGACGTAGTCGGGTCAGTGGCGGAAGGCACACAGCAACTGGGATCCAAGGACGAGCAGCAGGCGCTGGCGAACGATTTGAGCGGCTTTGAAAGTGCGCGCAAACAACTGGCGCAGCGGATGGAGACTTTGTCGGCCGCGAAGGAATCGGAGATTGTGCGATTGCGCGAGGATCTGAAGACAGCGCGGGCAGCGGTTCCGGTAGCTCCGCCGGCAAAGATTGTGGTGGATGACACCCAACCCCCGAAGAAGCCGGCGGCGAAGAAGAAGCCAGCGGCGAAGCCGACTACGACGACACCGACCACGGCCAAACCTGCCCCGGGGCAGACGCAGGCTCCGGCGCCGCAGCCGCCCGCGACGAAGCCTCAGTAGTCGAAATCAAAATCCCCACCCTAAGCCGCAAAGAACGCGGCTTAGGATGGGGCACCCGATGCCGTAACTGATGCGAAGTCAAAATCCCCACTCTCTCGCACAAGACGCGAGAAGGGTGGGGCACGCTCAGCTTTGACCCTTAACTCTTCCACTCACGACTTAGACCCAGCGCATCATCTGTTCACCCACCTTGTACGCGAATCTGATACTCTTTCCGCCGCATCTACATCGCAATGTTTCGTGCTTCGACATTCCTCGTGAACTCGCAGGGCAGCGTGGTTGCGGCTGTGTTTGGCGTCATCATCATTTGGGTGGTGTTGCTGGATGCGTTCGAGACCGTGGTTTTACCGCGGCGGGTGACGCGGCATTTCAAGTTGACGGCGTGGTTTTACCGGCGGACGTGGATTCCCTGGCGCCGGCTTGCGGGCCGCATCAAGAAGGTTTCGCGGCAGCAGAATTTTCTGGGATATTTCGGGCCACTCTCGCTGATTCTGCTGCTCGCGTTCTGGGCGGCGGGGCTGATCCTGGGATTTGCGCTGATCCAGCACGGCATTGGGAGACACGAGCAACTGGGGAATGAGCCGATCACGTTTGGCCGGATTCTCTACCAAAGCGGGGAGACATTTTTCACGCTGGGGTATGGCGACATTGTGCCGACATCGGGGCCGGCGCGGGCGCTTTCGGTGTTCGAAGCCGGGATGGGTTTTGCATTCCTGGGCGTAGTGATTGGGTATATCCCAGTCGTATATGCGTCGTTTTCGCGACGGGAGATTCAGATTTCGATGCTGGATGCGCGGGCGGGATCGCCTCCATCGGCGGCGGAGCTGCTGGTGAGGCTGGCGGGGAGGTCGGAAGATCCGGGTGTAGAGCAGAAGGTGTTGGATGAGGTGCTGCGCGAGTGGGAGCGGTGGGCGGGGGAGTTGCTGGAGAGCCAAATTTCGTATCCGGTGCTGACGTTTTTTCGGTCGCAGCACAGTAACCAGTCGTGGGTGGGCGCGCTGACGACGATGCTGGACGTGACGTCGCTGGTGCTGACGGGAATTGAAGGAGTGCATCCGGGGCAGGCGAAGTTGACGTTCGCGATGGCGCGGCACGCGGCGGTGGATCTGGCGCAGGTGGTGAATGCGAAGTACGACTCGGAGGCTCCGGATCGGTTGACCGAAGCGGAGTGGACGGAGTTGCGGGATGTGCTGGGGGCGGCGGGCCTGCGGCTGCGGAGCGATGAATATGCACGGGACAAGCTGACCAGGTTGCGCTCGATGTATGAGCCGTATGTGCACTCGACGGCGCGGAATTTAATGCTCACGCTGCCGCCGTGGCGGTTTGCGCAGAAGGCACGGGACAACTGGCAGGCGGGGCCGTGGGATCTGTTGATCCAGGCGCGGGGGTTGGCGGTGTTGGGCCAGAAAACGACGGCGACGCCGCCGGGGGAGGATCATTTCTGAGGGGACGGCGGGCGAGTGTTGCACTCAATCAGTTCTTGGCAGAGTGGTTTTTTATTGTGCTGTGCGAGCGATGTGACCTCAACCCCAGCGGCTGAAGCCGTGAATCAAAGCTGGGCGCTGATCGCAGCGCTAGAGGCGCTGCGCCACCCAAAAGCTCGGCCCCACCCAAGAGCTCCCCCCACCCAAAAGCTCCGCACCAAGACCTGAGGCTGCGAGCGATGGCTCTAGGCGACGTCCTCGTCGTGGTGCGTGCTAACATCCTTCTTTCTGGAACCCCAGAAGCAGAACTCAAGACATGAAAAATACTGGCGAGAATGTGGTGCGCATTGAGGCGGAGGCCTTGCGGGCGCTAGCGGACCGGATTGGCGGTCCGATGGCGGAGCCATTTCAGCGTGCGGTTGAGTTGCTCTTTTCGTGCGCGGGGCGCGTGGTGGTAACGGGGATGGGGAAGAGCGGGCTGATTGCGCGGAAGATTGCGGCGACGTTGAGTTCGACGGGGACTCCGGCGCTGTATCTGCATCCGGTGGAGGCGTTGCACGGGGATTTGGGAATGGTGGTGCGGGGGGATGTTGTGCTGGCGCTGTCGGCATCGGGGGAGACGGAGGAGATTCTGGCGCTGCTGGCAACGATCAAGAGGTTGCGGGTGCCGTTGATCGCGATGACGGGGGACGAGATCTGCGGCGGATCCCATCCTTCGAAAGGCGCGAAGGGTGGGGCAGCCGTGTCCGTGCGGTCGGGCATTAAGACTCCCCAATTCTCGCGCAAGGGACGCTCGAAAAATGGGACGCCCGGAGTGGTTCCGAAGAATCAAAGTCAAAATCCCCACCCTGTCTTGCCAAAATCGCGAGACAAGGGTGGGGCACCCTCGTCCATATCTACTTTGGCGGCGGCGGCGGATGTGGCGCTGGACTGTTCGATTGCGCAGGAGGCTTGTGCGCTGGGGCTGGCACCGACGGCTTCGACGACGACCATGCTGGCTTTGGGGGATGCGCTGGCGGTGACTCTGAGCGAGCGGCGCGGGTTTCAGGAAGAGGATTTTGCCAATTTGCATCCGGGCGGGAAGCTGGGGAAGCGGTTGGCGCGAGTGGAGTCGTTGATGCATGCGGGTGAGGCGTTGCCCCGGGTGAAGCCTTCGACGAAGATGCTGGATGTGATTTATGAGATGTCGCGGAAGAAACTGGGAGTGACCGCAGTGGTGGAGGGCGAGAAGTTGGTGGGCATTGTCAGTGATGGGGATTTGCGGCGGTTGTTGGAGAAGCGCGGGAAGGACGTGATGGATCTGACCGCGGGGGAGGCGATGACGCGGGATCCGAAGACGATTTCTGGCGGGGAATTTGCAGCGACGGCGTTGGCGTTGATGGAGGAGAAGAGGATTACGTCGCTGATGGTTGTCGATTCGACTGGGAAGCTAGAAGGGATCGTGCATCTACACGATCTGTGGAGTACGGAATTGGTATAGGTCGGTTTGCTGCGGCAGCGAGGGCGGAGGACGCTCTCCCGACAGCCGGCGGACGCCAGCGCTACAATACGGGCATGTATCACTATGATCCGAAGACCGCGCTGGAAGAGTTGAATGAGGACGCCACGTTGCCGAACCCGGTGCATGTGCGGGACATGATGCTGCGCAAGCATCTGTCGGCGGACAAGTCGCTGGAGCTGAACCGGCTGTTTCTGGAGTATCAGAAGTTCTTTGGCGAGGCGCAAAAGCTGGGGAAAGAGATTCTGCAGCAGTTGGCTTCTTAGTTCTTCAAGAAAAATTCTTTCTTCTCGCGCTTCGCCGACGAAAATCCCCCTTCGGCAAGCTCACGGCAGGCGTTCTCGCGTCCAGCGAAATCCCCACTTCTCGCGCAAAGAGCGCGCGAGAAATGGGGCACCCGAGAAATCGGGTACTCGGCAATCATTATCGCGTGCTCGCCCGGCTGTAGTGGATGATCTCGTAAATGGCGGGTCCTACGTCGTTCGGGCCGCCCACAAAACGGAACTGCAGGTAGTCCATCCCGAACAGTGCGGAAACCGCGGGCACTTCGGACCGCCAACTTTCACCAGAGTGCGTTGAGCGGCAGGCCACGATCATGGCGACCGCTCCGCCAACCTGTGCCCCGAGAAATATTCTCGAATGGAAAACCTGTCTGTTTGTTCGCAAGGGTGGATCTTGCCAGCTTCGGTATGTCCAGAAGTGCACGGAGGAAGGGTCCCGTTCGGTCTGCGGTGTCGCCGATTCTGGCAACGGGGGATACTGCCCAATCAACTTATGCAACCATGCGGAACACGGTTTACCATCTTTTTCTGTGCATGTGGTCGCCTTTGTTAACGAGGGGGCGTTCGGCAGGCCAGCGTTGTTTGATTCCGCAGAAGGAGGGACAGTTTCCTGACAGTTACACGGTATCGTGCCAACTAGAAAGGCGATAAAAGGTAGAAGCGAGACGATAAAAATTCTGCGTTTCAAGATTGCTCCAGCGCTGTGGCGTGCAGATGTTTCTTGCGCGGCGCCAAATTGCTAAGGCAACCCGGTAGCCTTGTGTAATTAGAATTTTCTAAGAAGGTCCTTTCGTTCTCGGGCTTTTAAACCTCGCCGAGCTGCGCTCGGCGGACAGCCGAGGGCGGCTGTCCCCACATAAAGCAGGCGGCCGTCTATACATGAGTTGTTCTGCTGCATCATTTACAATCAAAAATTCTACTTTCTATCGGGAAGCTCACTATGCATCGATGGTCTGAAAGTTTTATTCCTACATTGCGCGAGGCGCCGGCGGACGCGGAGGTGGCTTCGCATAAGTTTCTGGTGCGGGCGGGGTATATTCGGCAGCTTGCGGCGGGGATTTATTCATATCTTTTCCTGGGCAACCGGTCGTTTAACAAGATTGTGCGCATTGTGCGCGAGGAGATGGACAAGATCGGGCAGGAGTTTTATTTGCCGGCGCTGCATCCCCGGGAGCTTTGGGATGCTAGCGGGCGGTGGGCGTTGATGGGGGAGAATCTTTTTCGGTTGAAGGATCGGAAGGGCGCGGAGCTGGCGCTGGGAATGACGGAAGAAGAAGTCATGACTTCCATCGCCTTGAAGGATCTGCGGAGTTACAAGCAGCTGCCGCAAATCTGGTATCAGATTGCTCCGAAGTTTCGGGATGAGCCGCGGCCGAGGTCGGGGCTGTTGCGGGTGCGGCAGTTCATGATGAAGGACTCGTATTCGTTCGACATTGATGCAGCCGGGCTCGACGTTTCTTACAAGAAGCATTATGAGGCGTATTGCCGCACCTTTGACCGGTGCGGGTTGAAGTACATGGTGGTCGAGGCGGACTCGGGGGCGATGGGAGGGAAGGAGTCGCACGAGTTTATGGTGCGGACTCCGGCGGGGGAAGATCAGATTGTGAGCTGCGACGGATGCAATTACGCAGCGAACATGGAGAAGGCGACTTCGAAGCTGGAGGCGTGGGGAGATCTTGCGCCCGAGGGAGACGGCAAGCCGCTCGACGTGCACACGCCGGGGCAGAAGACGATTGAGGATGTGGCGCGGTTTTTGGGAGTGTCTCCGAAGAACAAGATCAAGACTCTGGCCTACATGGCGGAAGAGAAGGATGAGAAGACCGGCAAGACAAAGCTGCGCGGCATCGTGGTGCTGATGCGCGGGGATCATCAACTGAACGAGGCCAAGTTGAATGGTGCGGTCGGTGGGGCGACGCGTCCGATGGAAGAGAGCGAGATCAAGGCGCTGTTCAAGTCTCCTGCGGGATATTTGGGGCCGGTGGGGATTGAGTGGGCGCGCGATCGCAAGAAGGATGCCGACAAGGCGGTGCTGTTTGTCGACAACGCACTCGAAGGGCGGGTGAACCTGATTGCGGGCGCCAACAAAGAGGACTATCACATGAAGAACATCACGCCGGGGAAGCACTTTCATCCGACGGCGTACTTGGATTTGCGGGCGGTGACCGCGGGCGAGGGATGTCCGAACTGCGGGCAGGCGCTGCGGATTGATACGGCAGTGGAGATTGGGCACATCTTCAAGCTTGGGTACCGGTACTCGGAGTCGATGGGATTGCGAGTGCTCGACAAGAACGGCAAGGAAGTGATGCCGATCATGGGGTGTTATGGGATTGGGATTGAGCGCATTCTGACGGCGGCGGTGGAGCAGAGCAACGACGAGAATGGCTTCTGGCTGCCACCATCGATTGCGCCGTTTGAGATTGTGGTGGCGCCGGTGAATGTGAAGGACGAGGCGGTGCGTGCCGCGTCGGAGGACATCACGAAGCAGTTGGGGGCGGCGGGATTCGATGTGATTCTGGACGACCGAAACGAACGGCCGGGAGTGAAATTCAAGGATGCGGATCTGGTCGGTATCCCCTTTAGAATCACCGTCGGGAACAAGGTTACCGAAGGTACCGTGGAGGTCGTTTTACGTTCGACGCGGGAAGTGCGCGATGTTAGGATCGGCGCAGTTGTGGAATCCTTTCGGGAGTTGCTCGGCAGGACGGGGTGAGGTGGTTTCCGATCCCGCTGGGCGGATTGTGGGACATGGGAACAGTTAAAGCACTTCTCGGATTTCTGGTTATTATCGCCTGCGTGTATGCGGGATTTCAGATCGTGCCTCCAGAGCTAACGAATTATTCGTTTCAGGACGATTTGAAGACTGTGGCGATGATGGGCGGATCCAATGCGCACGCGACCGACCAGGAACTGATCGACGCCGTGATCAAGAAGGCGCAGGAACATCAGATTCCGCTGGCTCCGGAGAACGTAACGGTGCAGAGGATCGGATCGCCGGGAGCGCTCGCGGTGTATTTGGCGGCGGATTATAGCGTGCCGGTGAGTTTGCCGGGATATTCTTTCACGTTGCATTTCACTCCTACGAGCGGGAACAAGGGCTTCTAAACGGGCTCGGTTTCCCGCTTCTGCATTTCCCCTGCAAGTCAGAAGTTAGATTTCCCGAGCACGGATCTACAGTCCAAAAAACGAGCTCTAAAACCAAGAGTCAAAATTCAAGATTCAAAATTCAAGATTCAAAATCCCCACCCTGTCTCGCCAAAATCGCGAGACAGGGGTGGGGCACCCGCGCGTGGCCCCATGCGTCATCTGACAATGACGTTCGTAACCTTGTCAGTTGGTTACGTCGCACCTAACATCGGCGTGGGAAAGTGGTCTTTTGGCACGGTCGGCGAGGGTTATTCCATTAATTTTGGGAGAAGTCATGAGCATGAAGGTTCGAGCGCTCCTCAGTGTTGGTGTGGTGCTTAGCGCGATGTGGCTGAGCAGCTGCGGTCACTACGTCTGTAAGACCACGTTTGGAAGTGCGACGTGCACGCCGTCAGGCAGTGGATTCTCGGGCGGGGGCGGCAGCAACGGGGCTGCGTCTGCATACGCATTTGCGGTCAACGGTAATGGCACCATTGACGGCTACACCCTTAGCGCGACGGCGTCAACTCTCACCGCTACACCAAACTACACGGCGGCAACGACCGCCGCTAACGCCGGTGGCGTGGGCATGGTGGTCGCACAAGGGAAATATCTTTATACGGTGTATGCGGATCTGCACGAGATCTATGGATGGACGATTGATTCCTCGGGCGGGCTGACACCAATAGGCGGATTCCCCATCCCGGTTTCGCTCACGATCCCTACTCTGCTGGCTTTCAATCAGTACGCGGTGATCACGAACCCAGCGGGAACTCTGCTCTTCGTCTCCGATGCAGGGATCAATCAGATTATTGTGTATCAAATCAACACTTCGGGCGCGTTGACTCAGGCTCCGGGATCGCCGTTCCCTGCAGGCAGCATCGAGCCCCAGAATATGGGTATGGATGGGCAGGGCAGATATCTATACGTTAGCAGCGAGGGGAGTTCGCTCGATCACGCGGGCACGGTTGTGGGGGCATTCAGCGTCTCGAGTACAGGAGTGCTCCAGCAAATCTCAGGGAGCCCCTTCAATTATCCGCTTTGGCAGATGCAGGGTGATCCGAGTGGGAGCTATCTGATTGGCATCAGCGGGAAGACGGCATACTGGTACGGTTCGGACGACGACAGCCTGTACGTCTTCAATATTAACCAGAGCACGGGAGCGATTTCGCCAGTTGCAGGCTCACCCTTTGCCACGACCTACGCGCCGTTCAACATGGCGGTGCGGCCGAGCGCTACGGGCGGAGAATTTGTTTACACCTTCAGCATCAACGACCTCGGTACAGCTTACAATCCCATCGAGGGCTACCAAATAAGCACCACCTCCGGCACCCTTAGCGCACTATCTCTCAGCACATCGACGCCGACGGCTTGGGGGCAGTTTGATCCGGCCGGAAGTTACTTGTTCTCTTACAGTAATTCTGGTTCCGCCATCAGCCTGGCTGCACTCACGGTGGGCAGTACTGGAGGTCTTACGGCGACGGGAACACCGGTGACGTTGAACACTGGCGGATATTGGGCGGTATCGGACGTTCCGTAGAGTCCTTGGGAGAATGAGTGAGTAAAACGGATGTTAACGGTTCGAGACCCGCATGTACTGCGGGTCTCTTTCGTTTCTGTGGGGAGGGGTACAATAAGGGCATCCCTTGGAACTTCTCAGCGTGGCCGATTTGTGAGTGCTACGGCGTGTCTCTGGGGGATTTGGGCAGACAAGAGTGCGATACAAACCTTTTGGCGGCTCCTGACGTCTGAGTGAGTGAGGAATAGTTCCGTCCGTAGCGTTCGCCGGTGAAAGTCTCGAACCGTGACCATCAAGATCAGAATTCCGAAGGCGAGTGGGGGAGAAGCGGGTAACAAGATCCGCGGCCTGCCGCGCGACCCGGTGCTGCGCGCGGGTGTGGTGCTATTTCTGATTCTGGCCGTGTTGTTTACGGTCGTGTTTTCTTACTTTTACATCAAGTACGACCGGATCATCGAGAAACGGTTCCGGACTCCGATATTCGCCAATTCGGCCAAGATTTACGCACTGCCGAAGACGGTGCGGGATGGGGAGCAGATTCAGGCGAAGGAGATTGCCGCCGAGCTGCGTCGGGCCGGGTATTCGGATCAACAAGGGCAGTCGACGCTGGGCACTTTCCACGTGTCGAAAGACGGGATTGAGATAACGCCCGGGGCGGAGTCGTACCACAGCCCGGAGCCGGCGCGCATCAGTATTCAGGACGGGAAGGTCGACAAGATCAGCAGCAACGGGAACGATCTTTCAGCGTATGAACTGGAACCGCAGCTGGTGACCGCGTTGTTTGACGCGGAGCAGCGATCGAAACGCGAGCTGGTGAAGTACGACGACATTCCTCCGCAGATGGTGCAGGCGGTGCTGGCGATCGAGGACCGGCGCTTCTTTGAGCACAGCGGCGTGAATTTTCTGCGCATGGCGGAAGCGGCGTGGATCGATGTGGTGCGGGGGCGGCACGAGCAGGGCGGGTCGACGCTGACGATGCAGCTTTCGCGCGGATTCTTTCTGACGCCGGAGAAGACGATCAAGCGCAAGCTGACGGAGATGCTGATCGCCGAGGAGCTGGAGCAGAAGTTCACGAAGAAGCAGATTTTTGAGTTCTACGCGAACTGGGTGGATTTGGGGCAGAGAGGGTCGTTTGCGATCAGCGGTTTCGCGGAGGCGTCGAAGGCGTACTTCAATAAAGATCTGAAAGACATCACGCTGCCTGAGGCGGCGTTGCTGGCGGGAATCATTCAACGGCCGAGCTATCTTTCGCCTTATCGCCATCCAGAGCGCGCGCTGGACCGGCGGAATCTGGTGCTGGAATCGATGGTGGAGACGCACGCGATTACGCGCGAGCAGGCGGATAAGGCCAAGGCCGCGCCGCTGAAGCTGGCGCCGCCGAACGTGGAAGCCAGCGACGCTCCGTATTTTGTGGATATGGTGCGCGACCAGTTGATCAGCAAGTTCAACGAGAACGAGTTGAACGACCAGTCGTACCGGATTTATACGACGCTCGATCCGGATCTGCAGAAGGCGGCGGCGCAGTCTGTAGAGATGGGCATCAAGCTGGTCGACGAGCAGGTGAAGAAGCTGCGGACGAAGAGGGTGAAGGTCGGGAAGAAGTTTGAGACGACGGTGGCGCCGGGCCCGCAGGCGCAGGTCGCGATGGTGGTGCTCGATCCGCACACGGGTGCGGTGCTGGCGTTGGTGGGAGGGCGGGATTACGGCTGGAGCCAGTTGAATCATGCGGTGGCGAAGCGGCCGACGGGATCTATTTTCAAGCCGTTTGTGTATGCGGCGGCGATGAACACGGCGCTCGATGGATCGCAGACGGTGCTGACTCCGGCGTCGGTGGTGACGGATGCGCCTTCGAGCTTCGCCTATGGCGATCAGATTTACGAGCCGCGCAATTACAAAGAGGAATACAAAGGCGACGTGTCGCTGCGGTACGCCCTGGCTATGTCTCTGAACAACGCGACGGTCAAAGTGGCCGAGCAGGTTGGGTACGATAAGGTGGCGGACCTGGCGAAGCTGGCAGGGATTGCGTCCGTGAAGGCGACTCCGGCCATGGCGCTGGGATCGTACGACGCGTCGCCGCTGGACATGACCGGGGCGTACACATCGTTTGCGAATAATGGAATCCGACTGTCGCCGATCCTGCTGCGCTCGGTGCGCAACGGCAAGGGCGACGTGATAGCGAACTACACGACGGACCAGCGGCAGGTGTTGGATCCCCGGATTGCCTACGTCATGACCAACATGATGGAAGGCGTAATCAACAACGGGCTGGGATATACGGCGGTCCGGCTGCGTGGGTTTATTCTGCCGGCGGCGGGCAAGACGGGCAGTTCGCACGATGGGTGGTTCGCGGGATATACGTCGAACCTGCTGTGCATCGTGTGGGTAGGGTACGACGATTACAGCGACTTGCGGCTGAGCGGCGCGATGACGGCGGCGCCGATCTGGACGGAGTTCATGAAGAAGGCATCGGCCCTGCCTCAGTATGCCGACATGAAGGAGTTCCAGCAGCCGACGGGAGTGGTGGACGTGCAGTTGGATAAAGCCACGAACCGGCTGGCGACGCCCACCTGTCCGGATGACTATACCTCCGCGTTCGTAGCCGGAACCGAGCCGCGCGACACCTGCGACGCGCAGGAGGGGATGAAAGGGTTCTTTTCGCGCATGTTTAGCGGTGATAAGACGGTGCAGCCGCAGCAGGCCCAGGCCGATCCTGCGCAGGACCCGAACAATCCGCAAGACCCTAAGAAAAAGAAGGGGTTATTCGGCAAGATTGCGGGAATATTTAAGGATGACAAAACGGCGGCTCCGGTGTCTAAACCGGCAGACAGTGGGCAGGCAGCGCCGCATTGAGGGCGCTCGGTCTTAGGTGCTCCGGGCTTTAGGGCAAGCGAGAACGCGCCCAACACCTAACAACCAGGATGGGGGATTTCGTCACAAATTCCTTCGCCGGCTGCCCAAAACTGTGCCAGAATGTGTCCACTAGCTGGGGGTGGCCTATGACGTCCTGCCCGAGGTTGCTGGTTCCCGTCTCGCTTCTCACCATTTGCGTTTGCGCCCTAACGGGTGTGTCCTGGGGGCAAGCTTCTCACGCCGAACAAGTTCAGATTAAGCCGCCGCTGTTGAGGATGATTGATCCCCCGGCGCCGGACGCGACGGCGGCTGAGCTGGAAGCGCGCGCAGACCAGTTGCGCGCGGTGAAACTCTATCTGGATGCGCTCGACTACTATCGGGCGGCGATGGCGAAGCAGGCGAATTCAGCGAGTCTGCTGAATAAGGTGGGCATCACCCAGTTGATGATGCAGCGCTATCGCGAGGCGAAAAAGTCGTTCGATCAAGCGATCAAGTACGACCGCAAGTTTGCGGATGCGTTCAACAACCGGGGCGTAGTCTTCTACGAAGAACAGAAATTCGGTGCGGCGGTAAAGGATTACCGGAGAGCGATCGCGATCGACGGTTCGTCGGCGTCGTTCTACAGCAATCTGGGTGCGGCGCTGTTTGCCAAGAAGGAGTTCGAGCCGGCAGTGTTGGCATACGAGCGCGCAGTCGTGATTGATCCGGACGTTTTCGAGCGGACGTCGCGTGGCGGTGTACAAGCGCAGTTGCCCAGCCCGGGAGACCGGGCGCGCTACGACTTCACGGTGGCGAGATTGTACGCCAAGATGGGCTACTCGGACCGGTCGCTGGAATATTTGAAGAAGGCGCTGGAAGAGGGATACAAAGACTTCAACAACGTGTATAAGGACGAGGAGTTCGCCACGTTGCGGAAGGATAAGCGGTTCGCGGAGTTGGTGGCGTCGAAGCCGCCAGTGTTGTAGGAACTCGCATCGCCCGTCGCGCGCGGAAAGTCCATACACGAGAGTTGATCTTTCGCCCCCGCTGGGGCTTGCCTCTAATGTTACTTCGCACACACGGCTTGAGCCGTGGGCAGCATTCTTGCGCCGCTTCGCTGCTTATCGCACATCTAGATTTCCCATCGGACCTTCTCACGTAAATTGACCTGCGGCGTCTAATGAGTGAGGACTCAACTCACCTATGCGGATTCGAGGGGTGCGCGCGAACAGTTTGATTCTTCTGTTTCTTTTGTGCTGGTGCTTGCCATCGATGGCTGAAGATCCCTGGATGTTTCGGGGAAATCCGGCGCACAGCGGAGTTTACGAAGGGGCGGGGCTGGCGCAATTCGGCGGCGTCCGGTGGAAGTTTCATACTGGGGGGATGGTGATTGGATCGGCCGCGGTGTCGGAGGGGAAGGTGTATTTCGGCAGCACCGATGGGAATCTTTATGCGGTGAATGCAGACTCGGGAGCGCTGCAGTGGAAGTTCGATGCCAAGAGCCGGATTCCGTCGTCTCCGGCAGTAGCGGAGAAAGTCGTCTACTTCGGCGCATACGACGGGAATTTTTATGCGGTGGATGCTGCCACGGGAGCGTTGAAGTGGAAGTTTCGGACCGGAGGAGAGAGACGATTCGCGGGTAAGCACCTGCATGGAGTGCAGCCGGTCAGCGAGACCATGCCGGATCCGTTCGACTGCTATCTTTCGTCGCCCGTGGTTTGGAAGGGAGCAGTTTATTTCGGCAGTGGCGATGGGTACATTTACTCGCTGAACGCAGCGTCGGGTGCGCTGAAGTGGAAGTTCAAGACCGGAGATGTGGTGCATGCGTCGCCCGCAATTGCGGACGGTACGGTGTTTCTGGGCAGTTGGGATAGTTATTTCTACGCGCTGGATGCGGCAACAGGGCGGGAGAAATGGCGATTCAAGACCGGAGAAGATCCGGACACTCACAATCAGGTGGGCATTCAGTCGTCGGCGGCGGTGGTGGATGGAATTGTTTATTTCGGATGCCGGGATTCGCATCTGTACGCACTCGATGCCGCCACCGGCCAGAAGAAATGGGCATTTTCAGGCGAGGGTTCGTGGGTGGTGTCGTCGCCGGCGGTGAAAGAGGGCAGAGTCTACTTCGTAACTTCCGACTCAAGCCTCTTGTATGCGCTGGATGCCAAGTCGGGGGCGGTATTGCATTCGGTGGAATTCAACCATTGGTATCTGTACTCGTCGCCGGCCCTAGCGGGTGGGATGTTGTACGTCGGGTTGACGCAGGGAAAGCTGGTCGCGGTCGATCTGACCGGATTTCAGCCCGCGTGGAGCTTTGAAACCGATGGGATGAAGGAACGCGGGTCGACCTATACAAAAGCAGATGGCACGCCCAATAACGATGTGATTTATCGCTCTGATTTCTACGACGACATGGTGGCTGGGGTCGACCGGGTTATGAGTATGGGAGCGATTCTGTCGTCACCCGTGGTCTCGGGCGCGGCGGTATATGTGGGCAGCGCGGACGGGAATCTGTATGCGCTGCGCTAGAGTCGTTGCGAATCGGGCGCCGTTATTTTTGGGGGTTCGAGATTTTACAAAGCTTTACAAAAATAGACGGAACTTTGGCAGGTTCCGGTGTTTAATTTTCCTACATACTCCTGAAAACAACAGGGTGAGTAAGGAGAAACGGTAGCCCATCGGATGCTGACCCGAGCACGCCCCAAGCAAGCATCCGGTGGGTTTTTTATCGAGCCGTCAGCTGTCAGCTCTGAACTGTCAGTAAGGGCGAATTTCCTTCGGATCTTCCTCAGCCATGCTGTCGCAACTCTCGTCAACGGGATTTTGATTGTTGCTGAGGGCTGACAGCTGAGAGCTGACGGCTTCTTTTCGGGCTTCTCTCACCGATGTAGGCTTCCAGAATTTTCTTCCACACACCTTGTGCTTTAAGGATGAACTCTACGGCATCGCGGAGGGCGCCGTCGCCTCCGGCGTGGGGCGTGGTGTAGTGCGATTCCCGCTTTACTTCGGCGCGAGCGTTTTTTACGGCGATGGCCAGCCCGGCGGCGCGCATGGCGGGGAGATCGATAACATCATCGCCGATGAAGGCGGCTTCTTCCGGCTTGAGACTGGCCTCTTTCACTACCTCTTCAAAGCAAGTGCGTTTGTCGTGGATGCCCTGGCAGACGTATTCGAGTTTCAGGTCGCGGGCGCGGAGGGCGACGGTTTCGGAGATGCGCTTGGTGATGAGTCCGGTCCTGATGCCAGCGAGGCGTGCGAGGGAAATTGAGGTACCGTCGTGGGCGTGGAAGCCTTTGGCTTCGATCAGGGATTGGCTTTGAAAGCCGAATCCGGCCTGTCCGGCGTGTTGGGCGGATCGCTCTTGCGTGCGCTGGTCGAGGGTGGTCTGTTGCGATCCGGCGGGGGCGGGGAAGATGAAGAGCTTGCCGTCGGTGAGCACGCCGTCGACGTCGAAGAGGAGAAGTTTGATTTTGCGGGCGCGGGATTGAGGGGAGAGTTTAGGCATCGGGCGGAATTCTAGCAGCGTTTGCCGGGAGGCTGCGAACCGCGAAGGTCAAGTGCGATGGCGATAGTGCATCAGGTACACGAATCGGTTTTCAGAGTGTTTGCCCCGGTCCTCTAAGCACAGCGTAGCGCTTGTTCCCACACGAAAGGCCGAAGTGCAGTATGGCTGAAAGGGCAGGGGTAACGTCATTACCAATCGCCAGAGTGCGCAGAAGTCGAAGGGATATGCACTTCGGGCATCTCAATTCCGGAGGAACCCGCTGATAAGCTTCTTGGTATGCCGGTTATCGCCAATGACGCGAGATCTTCCGAAAGCAACGCTAGCGAGCAGACGCCGGCCCCCGACAAAGTGTCGGCGCTCGTGGAGTTGTTGCGCAACCGTTCGTATGTGGAGATCCGGCAGCGGATGTATGACAGTCCTCCCGGGAGTCCGTGGTGGACGGCGTGCCGGACTGAGCTTGATCTGCGCAATGGACAACAGTTCGGTGAAGCTGCCCTCGCCATGTCGAGGACGTCGGACAAAATGAGGGCTTCGGTGCAGCACTTCGAGCAATTAGCCGATACTCTGCACCAGGCCACGAAAGACGTTGCCGACCTGTTGCGTGGGACGCAAGAGGCGGGTCGACGGTTGGAGATTGCGGTCTATGTAACGATCGGGATCACGCTAGTGCAGTTCTTCAATCTGATCTTCGAAATTTTCCGCAAGCATCGGTAAGCCGCGGTGCCGGCAAGATACACCGAGACGCTGCATTTCGTGGCAGGTTTGACCTACTACCTGCTGGTTTGGTGTTAGTTACTCTGAGGGGTGGCAGTCGGCGCCTTTTCCTTTTGCTCGGTATCGACAGAGAAAAGCACGAAGTGATTAAAAGCGTGCCGACGGAAGTAGCGATGTTTGCGAAAGTCGAAGTAGATCTCTGCAGTCTTCGGCAACCAGAGAGTCGTATTCTTCTTGGGGAACGGAACCGGCCCGTATTCCACGGTCTGGTGCTCGCTGAGCAACTGGATTTCAGGCATGGGTTTGACCATGTCGGCTTCGATGCGCATGATTTGAAACTTGTCGGCGGTAATCCATGCTCTGCCTTTGAGATCGACAGGAAAAGTCTGACCGCCAAGCGAATAGCTGTGCATTCGATTTGGACGGTCGTGGCGCTGGCGGAAATGCACTAACCAGGTGGCCTGTCCGTGCCAGTCGGCCTGACCCTCGCAATCCAAATCGAAGTCTTTTTGCATGTCGGGATGAAAGACGAGCGCCAGGGCCATGAAGCCTGTACTGGAAATGGCGTCGGGATAGCCTTTCTGCCCGGGTTTGTCTGCACGATATTCTTCAATGAAAGCGGCGCCCGGCTCGGACTCGGACATCGTTGCGACGTAGTCGTACTTGCGCGTCTCAGTGTTCGTCGCAAAGCCAAACGCGTCGATCGACTGATGGAATAACTCTTCGTTGGCGGCGAAGCGGGCGAGATCCCGAACTAACTCCTGTACTCTCCTCCCTGATTCGTCGATGACTCGCGCGGCGGGACACGAAACGTCGGGGAGGAAGGTTGGCTTGGTATCGTCAACGTCAGGGGGCCGCCAGGTCTGAGTTGTAAGGGTGGGATCGGGAACGGCTCCAAGTGGATCAGCGCGGGACACAGTGATCCCTGAATTCTTCGCGTCTCTATCCGCGGAACCGGATTGGTTCTTCTTGAGATCTGCTATCAAGTTGTGAACTTGGTAGGCCATGGGATTCTGGGGAGAATCCCTCAGGAAGACCTCGAGCGCTTGAATAGCCTCCTGCTCGTGCCCGAGTCCGATGAGCGCTTGCGCGAGGACCAGCTCGGCGGGGCCGGCAATTGTCTTTCCATTCTTGTTGCCTTTTGTGATTGCAATCAGTGCTTCGTCTCGGGCCTTGCCGTAATCGTTCTGGCCAAGATAAGCGTCCGCCAACAGGTTATGAGGCAGCCAATTGCCATCGTCAGCTAGAACGGCTTGCTCCAAGGCGGATCTAGCCGCGGGATAGTTTTCTTGTTCCAAGTTGGTTCTGCCTAACAGAGTCAGCGCTTGAGCGTTGTGAGGGCCGAGGGATGCGGCGGCAGTCAAATAGGTTCGTGCTTGCGCATAGTCCTTTCGCTGGTAGTACAGATAACCGAACAAAAAATCCAAGTCTGAACTGGCGGGGGCTATTTTGTACGCGGCCTCGAGATGCTTCTGTGCTGCCGCGAGGTCGCCCACCTTCAGCTTTGATACGGCCTGCCTGACTTCTTTTCGCGCCTTGGCAGAAATGATGGCGGCCGCGACGTCAAGGTTGACAGCCGAGGGATCGCGTTCCAGTACGATGTCAATCGGCTGCGGGTGAATTGTGCTCACCACTTGCACCTGTTGACGAGCGCTGATATATCCCAACGCGCTGACCTCTATTTCATAGTTTCCGAACTCGGTGTCGACGAATACGCCGTCTGCGTCGCCTTCGATCGTTTGGAACACGCCCATGTGATTGGCGAGATTCATCAGTTCCAGCCGCACCGGCCCTTCCATGCGAGCGCTTTTCTTCTCGGCGAACACATGGAATACGAGTACTCCGGTGCCTGGCGCGGTGTGGTAACTTGCGATTGCTGGAATGTTGTCAGGATTTCTTGCAAGTTCGCCCGGGCTGTTGGCTGGGACTTGCGCGAAAACGTTCACAATGAGCGCGCACCCGACTAACAAGACGGAGGGTACGCGGGCGAAGGGGTAGTCGATGTGACTGATACGAAGCATGGCAGGCCTAAGATTTTTCTCGACGGCAGGCCACTAGCTCTTTGCGTTTTTCGTCGGCGACGGCGTCGAGCATGATCGAACCTGCGGGGGTGATCGTAGTTGTATTCGCGGAAATCGAACGAGCACGCAGTTGCTCGCATCAAGACTAACACTAAGGCCGGGGACAAGCTACCGAGACCAAAACACCTTCCGCTTTGTGACGATATCAGGCCCGCTGCTTATTGAAGGGCGACCGGGGTCAATAGAAGACAATACAGAAGACCTCTAGAAGCAGAAGTCGTGGCGATCGTTAGCCCTTCACGTAGGCGAGCTTTGCGGCTACTTTGCCGTTGCGGACGGTGAAGATGTCTACACCGCGGATGTGCCACGGCTGTCCGTTGCGCATTTTGTGATAGATCCAGAGCACGACGGCGCGATTGCCACTGACGATGGTTTCTTCCGCGTCGAAGTGAGCGTCGGCGTTGCGCGCGAACCATCCGCGCCAGAAGTCAACGACGGCGGCCTTGCCGTCGATGCGGCGTCCGTCGGGGGCGGGGGATGTATCTTCGAAGACGGTATCGTCGGTCAGGAATGTGGCCAGGGCGTCGGCGTCGTGGCGGTTGAAGGCCTCGTTGAAGTTGTTGATTGCCGTGCGCGTATTTTGTTCCGCAGACGGCACGTTTTGCGGGTTCATGGACACCTCGCCGGACTTAGCGGTTGAGAAGAGACCTCCGAACAGCGCTGTGGCACACAATATCACCACGAGATGGCGGTTGGCAGAGCGCATTATTCGACCTCCTGCAGCAAAGTAAACCTCTTACCACTAAGGGCACGAAGGTCCACGAAGGACAGCCAAGAATACGCTTTTGTGATTCTTTGTGGCCCAGTTCGGCTCGACGGCGAAGATTTGGCGAAAATTGCGGTTCGGGCTAGAATATCCGGATGCAGTCCCTTCCTGAGTCGCTGGCCTGGGCGCACCCTCTGGTGGCGGAGTGGTTTGTGGGGAAGTTTGCAACCCCTACCGAGCCACAGGAGCAGGGGTGGCCTCACATTCTCGCCGGGCGGACGACGCTGATTTCCGCGCCGACCGGATCCGGGAAAACGCTCGCAGCATTTCTCGCTTGCATTGACCGGTTGGTGCGCAAGGCGCTGGCGGGGAATCTGTCTGATCGGACGGAAGTGCTTTACGTTTCTCCGCTCAAAGCGCTAGGCAACGACATCCAGAAGAATCTCGAGATTCCGCTAGGGGAGATTCTCGCGTTGGCGGGCGAGCGCGGTTTACTCATGCCGGAGATTCGCACCGCGGTGCGGACCGGGGACACGCTGCAGCCGGAGCGGCGAGCGATGCTGAAGAGGCCTCCGCATATTTTGGTGACGACTCCCGAGTCGCTCTATATTTTGCTGACGGCTGACAAGAGTCGAGCGATCTTGCGAGGTGTCGAGACCGTGATTGTCGATGAGATTCATGCGGTGGCGGACGACAAGCGGGGGGCGCATCTGGCGCTGTCGTTGGAGCGGTTGGAGGCGCTGTGTCATCGGCCGCCGGTGAGAATTGGGTTGTCCGCGACGCAGAAGCCAATTGAGGAAGTGGCGCACTTTCTGACGGGGAATCGTAATGGCGAGGAAAAGGGAACATCAGCGGCTAAAGCCGACGATCATTCTGATGAGCTTACGGCACGACTGAAGTTGTGCCCTTCCCAAGGCGAAACGGAAGTTGGGGAAGGGCCGGCGTCTGATTCCTCCGGATCGAAAATCCCCATCCTAGTCTCGCCAGAAGACGGCGAGACTAGGATGGGGCACCCTGAATCCTCCGTGGGGGAAATCCCCACTTCTCGCGCAAAGAGCGCACGAGAAATGGGGCACCCGAGTGATCCCGTGATCATCGACATTGGGCATAAGCGGAAGCTGGATCTGGGGATTGAAGTGCCGCCGATGCCGCTGGGGCCGGTGGCTTCAAATGAGTTGTGGGATGCGATTTACGACCGACTGGTTGAGTTGGTGGGGCAGCATCGGTCGACGCTGGTGTTTGTGAATACGCGGCGGATGGCGGAGCGGTTGTGTCATGAACTGGGCGCGCGCATTGGGGAAGAGAATGTGGCGGCGCACCATGGGTCCCTGTCGCGCAAGTTGCGGCTGGCGGCGGAGAAGAAGCTGAAAGAAGGTCAGGTGCGGGTGCTGGTGGCGACGGCCTCGCTGGAGCTGGGAATTGATGTGGGGACGGTGGATCTGGCGGTGCAGATTAATTCTCCGCGGGCGATTGCGGTCGCGCTGCAACGCGTAGGTCGGTCGGGACACTGGCGGGGCGCGGTTCCGAAGGGAAGATTTTTCTGTACGACGCGCGACGATTTGATGGAATGCGCGGCGCTAGTGCGCGCGATCAAGCAGGGGGATCTGGATCGGCTGATCATTCCGGAGGCTCCGCTGGATGTGCTGGCGCAGCAGATTGTGGCGGCGTGTGCGGCCGAAGAGTGGGATGAGGATGCGATGTTTGCGCTGGCGCGGCGGGCTTATCCGTATCGAGGGCTCAAACGCGATACGTTTGATTCGATTCTCGAAATGCTGTCCGAGGGGATTGCCGCGAAGCGCGGGCGGTATGGGGCGTATGTGCATCGTGATCGGGTGAACGGGAAATTGCGGGCGCGGCGTGGGGCGCGGCTGGCGGCGATCACGAGCGGTGGGGCGATTCCTGACAATTCTTTGTATACGGTGGTTGCCGAGCCTGACGGCGTGGTGGTCGGAACCGTGGATGAAGATTTTGCGGTGGAGAGCAATCGCGGCGACATCATGCTGCTGGGAAATACCTCGTGGATGATTCACCGCATTGAGACCAACGCGGGGCGGATGCTGGTGCAGGATGCGCACGGGGCGCCGCCGAGCGTGCCGTTCTGGCGGGGAGAAGCTCCGGCGCGGACGCAGGAGTTGTCGGCGCATGTGGGTGAACTGCGAAAAGAAATCAGCGAGCGGCTGCCGAACACTTCTCCGGTGGGATTTTCGGCAACGCAGCCGGAGGTGGCTGCGACGGTTTCGTGGCTCAAAGAAGAGTGCGGAGTGGATGATTCTGGCGCGGAGCAGGCGATTGAGTATGTGCTGCAGGGGCGCGCGGTGTTGGGAGCGGTGCCGACGCAGACGACAGTGATTGCCGAACGCTTTTTCGATGAGGGTGGCGGGATGCAGTTGGTGATCCACGCGCCGTTTGGCGGGAGGATCACCAAGGCGTGGGGGCTTTCGCTGCGCAAGCGGTTTTGCGTGGGATTCAATTTCGAATTGCAGGCGGCGGCGACCGATAACGGACTGAACATTGCGCTGGCCGAGCAGCACAGTTTCCCGCTGGGCGATGTGTTTCATTTTCTGCAGGCCGATACAGTGCAGCCGATTCTGGAGCAGGCGGCGCTGGATTCTCCGATATTTGCGACGCGCTGGCGGTGGGATGCGAACCGGGCGCTGGCGCTCCTGCGATTTCAGAATGGCAAGAAAGTTCCGCCACAGATTCAGCGCATGCGCTCGGATGATCTGCTGGCGTCGGTATTTCCGGACGCGGCGGCTTGTTTTGAAAACATTGAGGGAGCGCGGCAGATTCCGGATCATCCGCTGGTGGGCGAAGTCATGAAAGATGTGCTCACCGAGGCGATGGACGTGGAGGGATTGAAGTCGCTGCTGCGAGGGATGGCTTCGGGAGAGATTCGCGTGATTGCGGTGGATACGCCGGTGCCGTCGCAGTTTTCGCATGAGATTCTGAATGCGAATCCGTATGCGTATCTAGATGACGCGCCGCTGGAGGAGCGACGGGCGCGCGCCGTGAATATGCGGCGGGTGCTGCCGGAGTCGGTGCTGGAGGAGGTAGGCGGGCTGGACGCGGGAGCGATCGCGCAGGTGCGGGACGAGGCTTGGCCCGATGTGCGGGATGCGGATGAGTTGCATGATGTGCTGCATACGCTGGTGGCGCTGCCGGAGAGTCGAGCTGCGCTCGACTGGACGGCCGAAGGCGGCCGTCCCCACATGAATCATGGTGACGGCTTATGGTCGGGATATTTCGAACGATTAGTGAACGAGGGACGCGCGGGGATCGCCGCGCTTGATGGGCGGCGATACTGGGTGGCGGCTGAGCGGGGGCGGAGTTTTGCGGCGCTGTTTCCTGCGGCGGTTTTTGAGCATCGCTTGGCTGAGGTCGAGTCGGAGGATGTTTCTCGCGATGAGGCTTTGCTGACGCTGGTAACCGGGTGGATGTCGCATGTGGGGCCTGCTACGGCTTCGCAACTTGGGTCTTCGTTGGGGCTGGCGGCTTCTGATGTTGAGAAGGCTTTGCTGCGCATGGAGGCTAGCGGGACTGTGCTGCGGGGCAAGTTTACTAATGCTGCTTCGCGGGCGGGGGCTCCTTCGACTAGCGCTCAGGGCGGGTCCGCGCTACATAACCCTGTCGAGCTTCGCTCGACTGGACAGCCGGGGGCGGCTGTCCCCACACAATCTCTTACTGACGCGAACGAGATTGAGTGGTGCGAGCGGAGGTTGCTGGCGCGGATTCATCGGCTGACTGTAGGGATGTTGCGGAAGCAGATTGAGCCGGTCACTGCGGCTGCTTTTATGCGGTGGCTGATGCGGTGGCAGCATGCGGCTCCGGGGACGCAGGTGGCGGGAGAACGTGGGACGCTGGAAGTTCTGCGACAGATGCAGGGATTTGAGATTCCGGCGAATGCGTGGGAGCGGCAGGTGCTGGCGCGGAGGATTGTGGATTACGAGCCGGCGTGGCTGGACCAGCTTTGCCTGACTGGGGCCGTGGGGTGGGGAAGATTGTCGCCGCATCCGGCGACGCTGGATGCGGCTGCGACTGCGGGCGGAAACGGAGATGCGCCGGCGGGGCGGCAGCGGCGAGTGATTCCGACCAGCGTTGCTCCGATTACATTTTTTGTACGGGAGGAAGCGGACTGGATGGCCATACGTCAAAATCCCCAGCCTGTCGCAAACCACGCGACAAGGGTGGGGCACCCTGCTGCGGAAGAGTCGCGCGGGTTGAGTCATGGGGCGCACTTGGTGCTGGAATTTCTGAGGCAGCGTGGGGCTTCGTTTTTTGCCGATATTGTGCGCGGGACGGGTAAGCTCAAGGCCGAAATTGAGACCGGATTGTGGGAGCTGGTCGCGGCGGGGTTGGTGACTGCGGATGGGTTCGACAATCTGCGGGCTTTGATTGATCCGAAGCGGCGGGGGGGGCAGGGTAGTGGGAAGACTACTCGTCCGCGACACAGTTCCGGGCGGTGGGCGCTGCTGCATGCGGATGCGGCGGCGGAGAGACCACGCGCGGTGGAGGCGGCGTGCTGGATGCTGTTGCGACGCTATGGGATCGTGATCCGCGATCTACTGGCGCGGGAGTCGACCTTGCCGCCGTGGCGCGAGTTGCTAATGGGGTTCCGCCGACTGGAAGATCGCGGGGAGATTCGTGGTGGACGGTTTGTGGATGGTTTCCTGGGTGAACAATTCGCTCTGCCGGTTGCGGTGGAATCGGTGCGAGGGATGCGAGGGCTGCCGTTGAGTGGGGAGATGATGACGCTGTCGGCGGCGGATCCGCTGAATCTGGTGGGGATTCTGGTGCCGGGGGAGAGAGTGCCGGCGATATCGGGGCGGACGGTGAGCTATCGGGATGGGGTTGCCGTGTTGGCGGCGGGCTCGATTGTCGGGGATCAGGGCGCGTCGCGCGAAGCGGCGGCGAGTTAGGTTCCGTTGATTCGGCGCGGAGGGTGAGGCGGAGACGTACGAAGGAGGTTGTGTCGTCCCTCCGGGACTTGTTGCCGTTTGCGGTGGCCGACCCAGCGCTAAAGCGCTGGGCTAAATTGTTTCGCCGCTCCGCGGCTGTTTAAGGATTGCGCTTGCGTCTCCAGAGCGGGTGCGTATCCGGCTCCGCGTTCGATTGGGCTCCGATTGAGGCGGAGGGTGTGGAGTCTGACTGCGAGTGCGACGGCTAGCGCGCAGAAAAAAGTCAGAAGCTCGATGAGGGGGTCCCCCGAGCTTCTGACCGCGGTCTCGGCGAGTACTTCTGAAAGCGCTTCCCCCGTCGCTTTTTGCCGAGAATTCGCAATCTTTCAGCGTGCATGTGGAATTCCAATCTCTTCGGCAATCGAACCTAGCGGTTGACGGTGCGACGTAAGTATCTTGTTTACAGATAGTTAAAGCTGGCTTGCTCGGGCGTGGGCGAGCTACAGGCCTGCCGAACGGACGCGCGAAACCCTATCTGATTGGATAGTCTTGCTAACCGTTCGGATATTGGAACGGTTGCATATCGTGCATGCATTTCGGGCCCTGCTGTGGTAAGAAGTTCTGCACGGGATGGGAGACCCTGATTGCGTCCTAGACTTTTGGTGATAGCCGGCCCCGCAAAAGATTCGACCATTCCGCTACCAGACGGCGAAGCCACGCTCGGCCGAGATCCGACGAATGCGGTAGCGATGGCCGATGCATCGGTGTCGCGCAAACACTGCCTGCTGCGGCGAGAAGAAGACGGGCGCTTTCAGATCCGAGATTTGGACAGCCGAAACGGCACCCTGGTGAACGGCCTGGTGGTGAAGGAACAGTGGCTGCGGCACGGAGACGAGATCGCAACCGGCGACTCGGTGTTTCTGTTCCTGTTGGAAGATGTGGATCAGGCGGTTCCCGCCAGCCGCATCGAGTTCGACGACAGCCATCCCACGGCTGAGACTAAAGTCATTCATCCCAGAGAAGTGCTGTACATGCATCCGGACCGGTTGCTGCGGGAGTTGCCGGCGACGTCACAGGTCGCGCGCAACTTGAATGCGCTGCTGAAGATCAGCCGGGTCGTGCATGCGATTCGCGGGTTGGAGGAGTTGCAGGCGCAGTTGCTGGATCTGATTTTTGAAGTAGTGCCGGCGGGGCGGGGAGCGATTCTTTTGGCGGAGGGTCCGGGGCTGGAGTTCAACTGCCTGTATGCGCGGACGCGGCAGGCAGGACAGCCGCAACTGGTGCGGGTAAGCCGCACGATTGCGCGCCAGGTGATGAAGGAGAACGTCGCGATTCTAGGAGTGGACGTGGCCGCGAGTGGAGCGCTCCGCGATGTGGAGAGTCTTGTGGCGTCGGACGTGCGGTCGCTGGTGTGCGTCCCCTTAACTGTGTTTGAGCGGGTGATTGGGTGCATCTACCTCGACAATACCAGCGCGACTAGCCGGTTTCAGGAAGAGCACCTGCAATTGATGGCGGCGCTTGCCGGGATTTCTGCGGTCGCACTGGACAACGCGCGGCGGTTGCAATGGCTGGAGCAGGAAAATCAGCGGCTCACCACGGAAGTCAGGCAGGAACAAAGCCTGGTCGGTGAAAGCGCACGGATGAAAGAGATCTTCCAATTTCTGGCGCGGGTCGCTCCCGTGGAATCGACTGTGCTGATTGAAGGCGAGAGCGGCACGGGCAAGGAGTTGGCGGCACGCGCGCTGCATCGCAACAGCCGCCGGGCTGAGAAGCCGTTTGTCGCGATTAACTGTGCGGCGATTCCCGAGACGCTACTGGAGAGCGATTTGTTTGGGCACGAGCGCGGGGCGTTCACCGGTGCGGCCGTGCTGAAGAAAGGAAGGCTCGAAGTTGCTGATGGGGGCGTCGTGTTTCTGGATGAGATCGGGGAGTTAGCGCCGGCGCTCCAAGTGAAACTTTTGCGGGTGTTGCAGGAGCGAGAGTTTGAGCGGGTGGGGGGGACGCATTCGATCAGAGTCGACATCCGGTTGATTGCTGCGACCAATCGCGATTTGGATGAAGCGGTGCGTAAGGGAGAGTTCCGCCAGGATTTGTATTACCGGTTGGCGGTGGTGAAGCTGACAATGCCCGCGCTGCGCGAACATCGGGACGATATTCCGATGCTGACACGGCATTTCGTGCAGAAGTACGCGAAGCGGAGCAAGGTAAAGCCGAAGCCGGTGTCGCGCGAGGCGATGGCCGCGCTGGTGAACTATGAGTGGCCGGGCAATGTGCGTGAGTTGGAGAATGCCGTTGAGCGGGCTCTGGTGATGGGATCGTCAGACGCAGTGTTGCTGGAGGATTTGCCGGAATCACTCCTGGAACAGGAATCGCCGGCGGAGATGCATGAGGGGAAATATCACGCGAGCATGAAGGAATTGAAGAAGCAGTTGATTGTCGACGCGGTCGAGCAGACGGGGGGGAATTATGTGGAGGCGGCGGGGATTCTGGGAGTGCATCCGAATTATTTGCACCGGCTGATTCGGAATTTGAGATTGAAAGAGACGTTGCAGGAGGGGTTAAGGGGACGGAGTAAATTTTCGGCGTAGCCTCAGGGGCTAAAGCCCACAGAGATAATCAAGGCGAATCGCAGCGCTGAAAGCGCTGCGCCACCCCAAAGGCAACCGCGCAAAGCCAAGCGTCGCAAAGCAAGCGCGCAGCGCGAACCGCGCGAAGCAAAACTGCAACACAGCAAACCCGCAACAAAGCAAAACGTACCGGGTAAAATTACTGCATTCAAGGCAGGGGTAGTTGCATGAGGCGGGCGGGGTCGAGGTAGGTGCCTTGCCAGCGGACGGCGACGTGGAGATGAGGGCCGGTGGCGCGTCCAGTGCCGCCGCTCAGGCCGACGATTTGTCCACGCTTCACTGGATCGCCTTCTTTCACTTTGAATTCGGAGAGATGGAAATAGAGGGTGAGCAGGCCCTGGCCGTGGTCGATTACGACGCAGTTGCCTTCGAAATAAAGGAAGCGCGCCAGAAGCACGGTGCCTGAATTCATGGCGGCGACGGGGGTTCCGGTGGGGACCCGGAAGTCGAGTCCCTGGTGCTCGCGCTGGGCTTTGCCATTGAAGATGCGTTGGGAACCGTAGACGTCGGAGATGACGGCTTCAGCGGGCGCTGCGAAGTTGCCGTCCCATTCGCGGTCTGGGGTCACTCGGCTCAGATAGTCCTGCTTGATCTTCTTGCTTTCCTCGGCTTGCTGTAGCTGCTCAGGATTGGGTTCGGTGAATTTCTTCTCGACCGTGAGTTCCACATTAATCTGCGGGTACTGGAAGTGGGCGACGGTGAAGGTGCGCGTGAAAGTCAGCGGAGCTTTGCCGGCTGCAGGTTGGGCGGATAGTTCGAGTGCGTATTTGCCAGGTGTGCTTTCGAAGGCTACGCCCGCAAGCGCGAACCACGTTTTCGTGGACGCGTCGTAACTGAAGGTGAGTTGGTGTGTGAGCCACGTGCCGGTGAGAGATTCGAGCTTGGTTGGTGGCTTTACTTGAAACAGAACGGGAGCGCCGTTCACCAGGCGGGTGGGCTCGGCGTTAATGGTCCAGGTGGCGGCGGAGGCGGGGAGGACGGAACAAGACAAGAGGAGCGCGATGACCGCTGCGATTTGAACCGAGGAAAGCCCAGGCCGCTGTCCCCACATGATTTGTTGATGGTTCCGGAACTTCACCTCTCCAGCGTAGCACTGTGCGGAAAATGCGCCGCTATAATCCCGGAGCATGCGTATCCGGGTGCTTACTGGCTTGATTTTGTTGCTCTGCGGGATGGGACCGGTGGAGGCGGTAGACAAACCGCTGCATGCTGACAGAGTCGTAGTACTGAAGAAAGAGCGGACGCTGCAGTTGCTTAGCCAGGGCAAGGTGATCAAGACGTACAAAGTTGCACTGGGCGGAGATCCGGTGGGACCGAAGACGCGGCAGGGTGATCACAAGACTCCCGAGGGGCTGTACGTTCTCGATGCGCGGAATGCACACAGCCAGTTTTACAACTCGATTCATATCTCGTATCCGAGTGAGCGGGATCGCGCGGGGGCGAGGAAGAGCGGCGTTGCACCGGGTGGCGATGTGTTCGTGCATGGACTGCCGAACGGCTACGGCTGGATTGGAGCCGGACACCGAGCGAAGGATTGGACGGACGGATGCATTGCGGTCACCGACGAAGAGATCGACGAAATCTGGCTCGCGGTAGGGAATGGCACACCGATTGAGATCCGGCCGTAGAGTACGGAATGTATTGCGAGTGTCCTCCACTTTCTCAATCGCGCGAATCTGAATCGGCAACGGAAAACCGATTGTCGACACGGATGATCCGTAGATTAAGAAACGGGCACGGGAAGGCACTGGACAATTCTCCGCAGGTGTAATTGCATGGTGGCATGAACGATCGGCGCGGAAGTGCGACGGATAAGCCTGATTTTTCCGCTGGTTGGTTTTCCCGCCCACGCCTGATCACTCTACTCTGGACTGCCGCGGTGATTGCGCTGGCTGCCATGGCCTACATGGGTGCGGTCGGCTGGGATGCCAAAGGCTACTGGAAGGCCATTCAGTCAGTTCATCACCATTCCGATCCATACGCTGAGGACATTGTTGTGCTGCAGGAGTTTCACGAACGCGTGGCGACGAACCCAGCCGAGCCGCGGCCATTTGTATATGTGTACTCTCCGTTGACGTTTCCTTTGCTGCGAGCGCTGGGTGTGTTTCCCGGCTGGTTCGTCGGCCTGTTTTATGCGGTCGCGGTCGCTGTGGGAGCGGCGATTCAACTGTGGGCGGGATTCCAAATGGCAGACGAACGCGAGCGGCGATGGCTGGTGTTTGCGTTGCCGGCTGTCGCTTTCTTCCCGGGACTTGTGACCGACGATGTCATTCTGAGTGGCAACGTGGCCTACCTGCTTTATGGGGGGATCCTACTCGGCGCGACGGCGGGTTGGAAGCGCGGCCAGTGGACCTGGTATTACATCGCCGTCCTGATCGCGTCGATATTCAAGACGCCGTTTCTGGCATTCCTGGCCTTCCCGGTTCTGATCGATGCGCGGCAATGGATTCGTTCGGGCATGACCGCAGTTGCGGGAGTGTTGATTTTTGCCGTGCAGGCGCGGATATGGCCGGGTCTATTTCGCGAGTATCTGAAGAGCCTGCTGCTGGTATTTGATTGGCTGCACGACTTTGGATTTGGTCCGGCGAGTGTCTTGGGCTTGTATCTATGGAGGCGAGGGAGGCCTACCGCGACTCCGACCACGGTCCTGTTTGTCATCTGTGCGGGCGTGATTGGAATTGTGCTTCTGGTGCTTGCGGGTAGAGTGCGGAAATGGAATCTGCCGCGCGAGGGGTGGGTTCCCGTGGCATTCGTGGGAACGGCGCTGTTGAACCCGCGCGTGATGAAGTATGACCTTGCCGCGCTCACAGTTCCGATGCTGCTGATCGGAGCGCGAGTGCTGCGGATGTGGTGGAACTCAGGACGCCCAGGCACAGGAAATCCCACCGCGGTCAGGCCTAGCCCGCTTGCTCGAATCCAGATTTTAGCGGGATCCATATCTTTTTTCCTGATTCCCAACATCATCACGACCGTGGGCCCGTCGTGGTTTCCCGCGGAATTCCTGGTATTGGCTACCATCTTTGTGATGGGGATATTCTGGCTTTATCAGTTGCGCGCTGCAGGACAACCGGTCCTGGAAACTCTGCCTCCAGACTGAGCCATTCACTGTTGTTGATTTCTCTTTCCAACCCTCCACACGCCAGCGTATTGTTTTGTGTTTTCGGAAATATCTCTGACGTTGGGGGCTCTTATGGCTTTGCCGATGTACCGGTCCGGGCTTGATGGCGTTGTCTCAGCTCTCCGGCTAGATCGAAATGGACGAGTCCGGAACTTTTGCTGTTCTTTCTTGCTGCTGGGGATCATTCTGTCCGCGTGTTTGCCGGCCCATGCACAGTTGAAGACCACAGCCCACGTGGAGCCAGCAAAAGGGCAAGCGGTGCTCTACACAACGTCGATCGGCGCTGTTGGCGATCGGTGGGACCTCAAGGCTTTCGATCCTGCGACGATGAAACTGCTGCAGGATATCGGGATCACCAGCCTTCGCTTTCCGGGGAACAATGGGATTGATGCGCTGTATCACTGGTCCACTGGCGCAGTGATCAATCCGTACACCAACGACCGAGCTCCGGGGTTCGCGAACGAAAGGAAACTGCCCGCGACGGTGCCGGTGATCGACCAGTTGGGAACGGCGCTGATCACGGTGAACTATGGAAGCAATCTGGACGGCAGCGGCGGTGGCGAGCCGGCCGAAGCCGCGGCCTGGGTGGCGTATGTCAACGGCAAGCCCGACAGCACACAAGGCATCGGCAAGGATTCGAAGGGCAACGACTGGAAGACGGTGGGGTATTGGGCCACGATGCGCGCGAGCGCTCCGCTCGCCACCGACGATGGGTTTAACGCGCTGCGCATCAAACATCCCGAGCCGATGGGGATTCTGCTGTGGGCGGTCGGTCACGAGCCATGGAACAACGGCTTCTATGGGCAGGCGCACACGCTCGGATCCGATGCCGACAATGCCGGTCGGTACAAGGAGAGCGGCTCTCCTGAGCCTGATCTGCATCTTGGGCCGGTACCGACGTCGAAAGATTGGGGCCGTCATTCCGAGAATGGCAAGGTCGGGCCGCAGGTGTACGGAGCGGCCGTCGTAGAGTTTGCCAAGGCGATGAAGGCCGTCGATCCTACGATTCTCGTGGGGGCTTCGCTAACGCTGCCCCTAACCACCTCGGGCGACAACAGCCCGAATCCGATGGGGAAGAACTGGAACGCCGGAGTGTTGAAGGCCGCTTGCGCCAGCATGGATTTCGCGGCGATCTCGCTGTTTGAGGGCAAAGGGGCACCGCCGAACTATGACATTAATATCGACGAGGACGATCTGCTGAGAACTGGAAGGGATCCTCTGGATAACCAGAAGCATTTCAACGTGTCTGCGTTAAACAACGACTACGGTCTGCTGATCAAGGATCTCTCGGAGAAGTACAAGAAATTGTGTCCCTCCGGGCACGCCCCGCAATTGGCGATCACGAACTTCGGGATCGCACAGTGGCTGCCCGCCAAGAACCCCGCAGTCACGGGGCTCTACGCTGCGGACGCAACGGCGATGCTGGTGGAGAAGGGCGTCTATACGGTGCAATGGTCGCCCATCCACGCTCCGAGCCCGACTTTGTTGAGTAACGATAACGAACCGCAACCGGCGTACTACGGCCTGAAGATGTTTCACCAGGTGGCGAAGCCGGGCGATGTTTTTGTGGCCGCCAGTACGCCGATGGACACCTTAGGCGTGCACGCCGTGAAGCGTCGCGATGGGGGGCTGGGATTGCTGTTCGTGAATAAAGATCCCGTTCAGAACATCGCAGTGACCGTGACCGTGGATGGCTACAGCTACGGCTCGAAGGGGACGCGCTACGAATGGGGAAAGCAAACCCTCGAGGCGGGCAAGGGAATCACGGAGGCGCCGATCGACGGTCTGGGTGGAACGTTTACCGTAGTAGTGCCGCGTTACACCATCACGGCGATTGTGATTCCGAAGGGCTAGGCGGGCTTCGTCCGCTGAGTGGATCTTTTTGCCGCACGCAAGAAAATCGTTTGCGATGAGCTGCGGCGTCACCGGGTTCGGGTGAGAGCGGCCGGGGGATTTCCACTGCCCAGGCGGCCTGTAGCCACGTCGCGAAAGGCAAGGCGCAGCTAGGTCGCGTCTGTCGGTACGAAGAAATCCTGCTCCACCGCGGTTGAAATGGAAACTGGCGGTTGCATCGGTAGGATCAATCTCGATAGCGCGCCTGAACTCGTCCTCAGCCTGAGTCAGGCCGGTTCGTCTCGGATGCAAGGCGTTCCCACGCATCAAATGCAGCAGTGTAATTGCCCTGTCGTCCTGCTGTCTTTGCAGTTTCCAGCAGAACCGAGACTGCGTTTCTCTGCCGATTCATTGGCTGTTGCGGATTATGCCAAAATCATTAGGCCAGAATGAATCGAGCCGCTACAAGTGCCTCGACCGCTCGGTCAAGGAAGTTAGTTGTTTTTGAACTGGCATTAACAGGACTTCGGTTAAGCGTTTCTTTTTACGACTTCTTTATGAACTTCGAAGTATCTTTTGGGGTGTCAACAGCTCCGGCCCTGCAGGGACTGTCCTCCCCCCAGCGCTGTGTTCCTTGCAGGACCGTTCAGCTGAATTACACCTCAAAATTCGAATTAACTGTTGAAGACAGGCCATGGGCTCGAACCCCCAGTCGCGGGGGGGCTTACAGACATTACCCGATGGACCGCTCGACCGCGACACGGCTAGCGTCAGGAAAGCTGCAGCCCACGTGGAGTCGAGAGTTTGCTATGAAGAAGAAGATCATTCGAAATTTGCTGCTGAGTGCGGCCGCTCCTTTGGATATATCCGTGGACAGATGGGGAGTCAACGGCAGGGGTACGCTGGCCAGATGAAGCCCCAGGAATGAGGAAGGCGGCGGCCTTTGAATGCGAAGTGACCGTCGATCCTCGTTATCGAAGAGGCGCCTATGGCAGAGCAGGACCTTGGGGCTCATCGCCTTCCAGACGGGAGCTGGGAATTCTTGCTCTGGGCTCCCAATGCGCGATCCGTCCGCCTGCAATTGTGTCCAAGCGATAAACTCATTGACATGGAGCCACTGCTACACGGCTACTATCGTGCCCAGGTCAAGCAAATCGACGGGGGCACTCAATATTTGTACAGGCTGGATGACCAGCGTGGCTTCCCCGATCCCGCCTCACGCTTTCAGCCTCAGGGCGTACACGGCCCGTCGCAAATTGTGGACCGAGGATCGTTTCAATGGACCGATCAAAACTGGAAGGGCATTCCCCTTGAAAGCAGCATCTTCTATGAACTGCATGTCGGCACCTACACGCGGGAAGGCACGTTCGACGCGTTGATTCCTTATCTTTCCCGGATTGCTGCTCTCGGCATCACCACGATCGAACTGATGCCTATTGCGCAATTCCCGGGTTCTCGCAACTGGGGATACGACGGCGTCTGCCCATTCGCGCCGCAGAATTCATACGGTGGTCCGGCCGCGCTTCATCGGCTCGTGGATTCTGCCCACTCTCACGGTCTCGCCGTTGCGCTCGACGTGGTCTACAACCATCTCGGCCCGGAAGGCAACTACCTTAGTGCATTCGGACCTTACTTTACCGATCGTTACCGCACTCCTTGGGGTCAGGCGATCAATTTCGATGGTCAGGGCAGCGACGACGTGCGGAGGTTCTTCATCGAGAACGCACTCTATTGGCTGGAGGATTATCACTTTGACGCCCTGCGCCTCGACGCCGTTCATGGAATGTTCGATTTCGGAGCACGCCACTTTCTCGCAGAGCTGAAAAGTAGCGTTGCGCGACTTTCGCACCGGTTGGGGCGGCCGCTCCCCGTCATCGCCGAGAGCGATCTGAACGATTCGCGACTATTGCACGACCCCGAACACGGTGGATACGGCCTTGACGCGCAGTGGTCCGATGACTTCCATCATTCGGTTCATAGCTTGCTGACCAAAGAGAACCGTGGATATTATTCCGATTTTGGCAGCGTGGCAGCGCTGGCCGCGACGCTGAAAGAGGGTTGGTATTACAGCGGCCAGTATTCACATTTTCGCAAGCGACGCCACGGCAACTCGCCGCGTGGGCTAGCTGCTTCGAAGTTCGTGGTCTGTACGCAGAATCACGATCAGGCGGGCAACCGGGCATTCGGCGAGCGATTGACCGCACTTGTCGATTTCGAATCGCTGAAGCTTGCCGCCGGAATCAATCTACTCTCTCCGTTCGTACCACTCCTTCTCATGGGCGAAGAATACGGCGAGACAGCGGCATTCCAATACTTCACCAGCCACGGAGATCCCGCGCTGGTTGAGGCAGTTCGTCGCGGCCGCCGCGAAGAATTTGGAGCTTTCGGCTGGGAGCAAAGCGTTCCGGACCCGCAAGCCGAACAAACGTACAAGGGCTCACACCTGGATCATTCGTTGAAGGAAAGGGATAAACACAAGACTCTCTTCCGCTTCTACCAGCAACTGATCCGAATTCGCCGGGAATTTAGCTTGGGATCTGCGGTATCGCACACGGTCCGCGAATTGGGCGATCACGCGCTTTTGCTTCTTTTCAACATCAATTCCAAACGCCTAGCAATCCTGTTTAATTTCGCGGAGTTTCCCGTCACTCTAGACGCTCCGGATTTGGGTGGGAACTGGCTAGCACGGCTGGACTCTGCCGCCGCATGCTGGAACGGTTCCGACACGAATCTCGATCACAGCGGTGAGCCACCCGTATCGCATTGTTTGCGAGAGGGTGAGGGTTTTGATGCGAGGTTGACAGGAACGAGTGAGTTCCGCCTTTGTGCCCGTTCGTTTCTGGTTCTTGAACAACACGACCAAGTGGAGGCGAAGTGAAATACATCTGTATTCACGGACATTTCTATCAGCCTCCACGAGAGAATCCCTATCTCGAGGCCGTCGAGTTGCAGGACTCAGCCTATCCATATCACGATTGGAACGAGCGCATCACTGCTGAGTGCTACGCCCCCAACGCCGCGTCTCGCATTCTTGACGCGGAAAATCGCATCGTAAAGGTGCTCAACAATTACGCGCACATCAGTTTCAACTTCGGCCCGACCTTGCTTTCATGGATGAAGGAGCAGACGCCGCGAGTTTACGCAGAGATTCTCGAAGCTGATAAACAAAGCGGCGAACGATTCTCGGGTCACGGTTCCGCGATTGCGCAGGGCTATAACCACATGATTCTCCCGCTGGCCAACCGCCGAGATAAGGTTACGCAGGTTAAATGGGGAATTAAAGATTTCGAAAGCCGATTCGGGCGGCGGCCGGAAGGCATGTGGCTTCCCGAAACCGCGGTCGACCCCGAAACGCTAGAGGTCCTGGCCGAAAATGGAATCCGCTTCACTATCCTGGCGCCTCCTCAGGCCAAGCGTGTCCGCAGCAAGCAGAGTAGTCGCTATCACGATGTAAGCGGAGGCCGGATCGATCCGGCGCACCCCTATATTGTCCGGCTTCCATCCAAGAAGCGCATCAACGTGTTTTTCTATGACGGTCCGATCTCTCAGGCTGTGGCCTTCGAAGGCCTGCTTAGCGACGGCAAGCGCTTCGCCGATCGCCTGATGAGCGGATTTTCGTCCACGCGCCAGGGCCCACAGTTGGTTCACATTGCCACTGATGGTGAGAGCTATGGGCATCATCACCGCTTCGGAGAAATGGCTCTCAGCTATGCTCTTGAGGATATTCAGAAAAATGATCTTACCCGGCTTACGAACTACGGGGAGTTTTTGGGGAAACATCCTGCCGAGGATTTTGTCGAAGTCGTCGACAACAGTTCCTGGAGTTGTGTGCACGGTGTCGAACGCTGGCGCAGCGATTGTGGCTGCAATTCCGGTGGGCACGCCTGGAATCAGCAGTGGCGCGCTCCCTTGCGCGCCGCTCTTGACTGGTTGCGCGACCGGCTGGCGCCGATTTTCGAATCGCGAATGAAGCCGTTGTTCAAGGATCCGTGGGCAGGCCGCGACGATTACATTCGCGTGATCCTCGACCGTTCGGAAGAGTCCCGTGCCGCATTTTTCGCCGACCACTGTGTGCGCCAGCTCGGAGCAGAAGAGCAGGTGACGGCGCTGAAGCTTCTCGAAATGCAACGTCACGCCATGCTGATGTTCACCAGTTGCGGCTGGTTCTTCGACGAGCTCTCTGGGATCGAAACGGTGCAGGTCATTCACTACGCGGGACGCGCCTTGCGATTAGCGGAAGACGTGTGCGGTGAACCCATCGAAGCCGAGTTCCTGCAGCATCTGGCAAGCGCCAAGAGCAACCTGCCCGAAAATGGAGACGGTGCGCGAATCTACGAGAAATGGGTGAAGCCTGCGGTGATCGATATCAAGCGAGTCGCCGGCCATTACGCGATCAGCTCGCTTTTCGAAAGTTATCCGGAGAAAACGCGAATTTACTGCTACGAAGCGAAGCGGCTGGGTTACGCGCTCGACGCAGAAGGCAAAATGCGGCTTGCCACCGGATACGCTCAGTTCCAGTCTGAGATCACAAGGGAATCAGCTTCGTTCGAGTTTTCAGTTCTTCATTTGGGAGACCACAACGTCACCGCCGGGGTGCAGGCGGCAGATCAATTCTCGGAACAGAATCAGAAGAAACTGATGGAAGCATTCGCCCAGGCCGATACGGCCGAAGTGATCCGCATGCTCGATCAGATTTACGGCAAAGGCATCTTCTCGTTGCGCCTGCTCTTCCGCGATGAGCAGCGCAAGATTGCAGGTCTCATCTTGAAGGAGTCAGTCAACTCTGCGGCTGCCGTGTACACCTCGGTCTTTGAGAATCAGGCCCCCCTGATTCGCTTTCTCAATGGGCTTGAGATACCGGTTCCTGCCGCGCTGAAGTCCGCTGCTGAAATTGCCCTAAACAATCAATTGCAGCATGCTCTGGATCGCCCGGAACTCGATGCGGATAGCATTCATGGGCTGCTGCGCGAAGCCGCCGCCAACAAGATTGTGTTGGATGTTACGACACTCGAATACAAGTTTCGTAAGCGCATCGAACACGAAGCGGCCACATTTGCCGCCAATCCTTCCGATTTCGATGCCGCGTTGCGGTTGATCAAGCTGCTCGATTTAATTCCGTCGTTGCCGTTTTCCGTCGTTCTATGGGAGGCCCAAAATCTGGTCTACCGCCCGCTACTTACTGCTTATCAGCAGAACGGCTGGCACCAGCCGAAAGTGGATCCCGTTGCTACGCCACGCCACGAGGAGCTGAATCGTCTCGCGAACCAGTTGCACATTTTGCTGCCGCAGGGCTAGAACTCACAGAGCCAAAAATGCCTCCGACTCGCATTCCATCGTCGACGTATCGGATCCAGCTCCATCCGGAGTTTCGTTTTAGCGACGTTCGCAACATTCTCGATTACCTGCACGAGCTTGGCATCTCCGATCTGTACCCATCTCCCATACTCGCAAGCCGCAAAGGCAGCAATCACGGATACGACGTGATCGATCCCACTCGGTTGAACCCTGATCTGGGCAGCGAAGAAGAATTTGTCGCACTGCAAACCGATCTGCAGGCGCGGGGCATGGGGCTTCTGGTCGACATCGTGCCCAATCATATGGCGGCTAGCGCCGAGAATTCCTGGTGGATGGACGTTCTGGAGAATGGCGCACAGTCGGCGTTTGCAAGCTTCTTCGACGTCGAATGGCATCCACATGCCCGCAGCCTTGATGGAAAAATTCTGCTTCCGATTCTTGGCCGGCCGTTTGGAGAAGCTTTGGATTCTGGTGAGATCACCCTCGTCTACGCCGATGGCCGCTTCGTTCTTCAATATTTTGAGACGCTCCTGCCCGTGTCTCCCCGCTCGTATTACGAGATTCTCAACCATCGTGTGGAGCGTCTGAAGGAAAAGCTTGCAGGAGACGATCCGGCGTATCACGAATTCGCTGGCATCCTCGCTTCCGCGCTAGAGTTCGCACGCGCCGATCGCCGCGCCGCCGACACAGCCGCAGAACGCCGCATGCGCTTCGAGTCGGCACGCGATCGCCTGCGGGCGATTGTGAACAGCAGTTCTGAAATCGCTCAGCTCGTCGCGGGAAATATCGCTGAGATTAACGGAAGGCAAGGCGATCCCGCCAGTTTCGGATTCTTGCAGCGTCTGCTTGCTGAGCAAAACTACAAGCTCGCGTTCTGGCAGAACCTGAATGAAGGCATCAACTACCGCCGCTTTTTTACCATCGCCGACCTCGTAGGAATGCGGGTCGAAGACCCCTTTGTGTTTGAGGCCACGCACAGCTACATCCTGCGTCTGGTATCGAAAACTCCTTTCGCGGGATTGCGCATTGATCACATCGATGGCTTGCGCGATCCGCTGGCTTATCTCAACAAGCTGCAAGAGCGTCTAGCTGCGAACGAGCCTGATCGGGTTTCTTCCTCGTATGTGCTGGTCGAGAAAATTCTTGCGCCTCATGAAAGCCTACCCGAAGATTGGCCTGTCAGCGGAACCACCGGCTACGACTATTTAAATCGAGCCAACGGAATCTTCGTAAATCCGGAAGGAGCACGTCAGCTCGAAGAGATTTATGCCAGCTTCATCGGCCGTCGGCAGGACTTCTCCGACGTGCTTTATCAAAAGAAGAAGCTGGTCATGAACACCCTTCTTGGCGTCGAGATGCGCACGCTGGGGCGGCATCTGGCCGAACTCGCCGCGCAGGACCGCTATGCGCGCGAACTTGAACGTAGATTCTTAATCGACGCGCTCATCGAGGTCACAGCCTGCCTTCGGGTGTACCGAACCTACATCCGCAATATGGAGGTGCCGCCTGAGGCGACCAGCCATATCGACGATGCGGTTGAAGCGGCGCGCAAGAGAGCGCCCCAGCTCACTCCGGGATACTTCAATTTTGTGCGGGAAGTGCTGCTGCTATTGAATCCTACGCACGTGCTTCCCGACCAGCGCGAGGCACGTCTTGCCTTCGTGATGCGGTGGCAGCAGTTTACCGGTCCCATCGTGGCCAAGGGTCTCGAGGACACAGCTCTCTACGTCTACCATCCTTTGCTGTCACTCAATGATGTCGGCGGAAACCCAAGGCCATCCGAAACTACTTCACCCGAGATGTTCTTCTCGTTTCTGCAACAGCGGCGCCAGAAGTGGCCGAACAGCCTGAATGCAACTTCCACTCACGACACCAAGCGGAGCGAGGATGTCCGCGCCCGCCTCAACGTTCTCTCGGAGATTCCCCACGAATGGAATGAGCGGCTCGAACGTTGGGCCAATCTGAACGCGAAGTACAAGGAGCAGACGGGCTCACAGCACACCCCAGATCGCAACGAGGAATATTATCTGTACCAAACTCTTCTGGGAGTGTGGCCTCTCGAACAGCGAGGCTTTTCAACTCTGCTCGAACGCGTACAGGCGCATCTCCTCAAAGCAACGCGCGAAGCCATGGTACACACGCGGTGGACGCGTCCGAATCAGGTGCATGAGGATGCGCTACGGAACTTCGCCGCCCGGATCCTTTCTCCAGGTAACGCTGAATTCCTGAACGACTTCCGCGAGTTTGAAACCAAGATCGCCTACTTCGGAATGATTAACGGGTTGTCTCAGGCGTTGGTAAAAGTCGCCGCGCCGGGGGTCGCGGATTTTTATCAGGGCTCCGAACTGTGGGATTTGCGCATGGTCGATCCCGACAATCGCGGACCGATCGATTTCACAATCCGAGCCGGCACGCTGAAGGGGATCGCAGGCGCGGAAGCGGAGGCCCCCGAGTCTCTTCTCCGCAGTCTGCTCGATCGATGGTGCGATGGACGCATCAAGCTCTTTTTGATTAGGAAGGCTCTCTGCTTCCGTCGCGAGCACGCGCCGCTGTTTCACGAGGGGGAATTTCTGCCTCTGCCGGCCGCCGGATGCAGTGCTCAGAATGTGATCAGCTTTGTTCGCAGGGCCGGTTCGAAATCCGTTCTAGTAGCCGTTCCGCGCTGGCTTTCTCAACTTCCGGCTGGGCGCCAGGCGGGGCAGTTTGAGTGGTGTGACACACGGGTGGTCTTGCCGCCTGATTTGCCGCAGCGATGGAGGAATACTCTTACCAGTGGCGAGATTCAATGCCTTAATCAAAACGACGATACGTGCGTCCTTGCCACAGATCTGTTCCGCCAGTTTCCGGTGGCGTTGTTTGAGTCTTCAGAGTGACACGATCACGGCGCGATTTTACTGTTTGCAACAGAAGTCTGAGGCTCAAACTCTGTGTGCGACCGTCTCACTGCCGTTCAATCTGAATAAACATCTGGTATTCACCAGGGCGATCCGCACCAGGAAGACTCGAAAATGAGAGTGGCGAGTCTCTAAAATCGAAGGACGTCGTGGTCCAAGTGTTGTTTCCCAAACGTTTCTCGATCATTTCGCGGGTAAGAACGAGCGTAGCGTTTGGCAGTATCGTGGTAGAAGTCGGATCGGAACTTGCACCGGTTACTCCGATGGGTCGGTCGTGCGATGGTCCGCCCGTAAAGACTCCCACAGGAATACCGAAGGTAAGGCCGGCTGCTTGAATCGAAGTTTCAACCGCCGTCAGAGTTGCGTCACCCGCAGCTGTTTGCGCAGCGCTGCCTGAGATATTTTCACTCGCTCCAAGAAGCAACGTGCCGAATGTTTGGGTATTGATTTGGTTTAGTACTTTGCTGTCCAACAATATGGAATTTGTGAGAGATTGCTGGTTCTGATTCCAGGTAAAAAACATCGAATTGTCGCCGTACGAGATCCAGAGGCTCGGCGAAATCACGAGCGCGTCAACGCCATCGGTCAGTGTTCCTTGCCACACCACCATAGGAAACAAGTTCGGTTGCGGGGGCAAGGTATCCTTAGGGCCTACGATAAAGCCAGGAGGAACGAAGTCCCCTACCCCAATCCCTCCCATTGGGCCGCGCGATCCGGCTTGTTTGCGTTGACCTATCATTCCGTTAACATCACCGTAAACCCAGGTATTCGCGTTGGTAAACATCGTTGCCTGACCATTACGGCGGTCATATTGACGGATGGCGGCAGCAGCGTAGATAGCGTCTCCTCCGCCAGTGATCGCTCTCATACACATCAATCCCGTGATGGTCACGAGGTAAGTTGCGGATGTAGGGGCCGCACTTGCCGATGTTGAGCCCGCCTTCTTCGCAATCCCTGTGCCAACAGGCGTCTTAACCCCGGTGAAGCCCGGCGTAGTGGTCACCGGTACACTCGTTTGACCATAATTCGTAACCGGACTGGCCACCAGAATCCCCGTGGATGGGAGCTGGCGAACCGGTGTCCCGAGGCCCGTCGTGGCAGTCGAACCCGAGCCTTGCTGCGAACTAGGCGCAGTGACGCTAAGGCCGCTCGGCAAACCAACCATTTCTGCACCAGTCATCAACATCACCGGTCTAGAACCCGTAGCAGCATTCGACGCCACCGTGATGTTGGCGGTGGCAGAAGTGCCAGTTGGGTCGGCGGTAAAAGACTGGATGGTGATTTGTGGACCGAAGCTCACGTTGGTCGTCTGGCTTTGCCAGTGTGTGCCCTGGCCGAGCAGCTGTACCGTTGTCGTGCTGCCCTGGCTAACGCTGCTGGGCGACAGAGAGACGAGTTGCGGAGTGGACATCTGACCACCGGATCCAGTTGATCCATTCGGGGCGCCCCCTGCATTCGGGTTACTGCCGGCATTCGGGCCGGCTGCGCCGCCCGGGCTGCCTCCTGGGTCCGAGCTACTCCCCGCGTTCGCTCCGCCCCCTGCATTCGGGTTACTGCCGGCATTCGGCCCACTTGCGCCGCCTGGGCCACCTCCCGAGTACGGGTTGTTTCCTTGGCTGTTCGTTGCTTGCAAGCAGCCCTGAGAGGCCAGCGTCGTGTCCCGCTGTTCCTGGCTGTTCAGGTTCGCGAGCATCGTCTGTTCTTGATTGCTAAGAGAAGCAATCTCAGTTGGATCAGTCGTTCCTCGAATCAACTGGTCATATTGCGATTTGAGGTTCGCCTTCATGGTCTCGAACGATTGTTGAACCGTGGCGGGAGACTGGCAGTTCTGGCTACTTTGTGGATTCCGATTCTGAGTTCCGCCCCCTATGTGGGATGGATTGGGACTTGAGGACGCTGAGCCTCCTTTTGTGAGCTGCCACTGACACACTGCGATAGGCGGCGGAGCGCCAAAGTGGTGCAAAAGTTCGGCGTCCCCGGCGTCGGCTTGAGACTGCGTCGAACCAGAAACGGAGGTATCGGTGGCAGAAGCTTCAATGTGAGGAAATTGCCATTCCCATACCGCATGGCTGATATTTATTGGTTGCTGCGCCGCTCCGTTGACGATCACCTGTCGCGCGCCGGTGGTGGCATTGTCCATACGCAGCTGAGAATGCCGCGGAATTATGATCAGGCGGTTGTCGGAGCCACGCACGAAGATTGCAAGGGTTGTTGGCTGCGGAGGAACGTTCGCGGTCCATTGAATGTTCGTCGTTTGCGCGCCTTGAACTCTCTGCAGTTGTCCCTGGCCCGTGACGCTCCAAGTCGCACTGTAAGTCAGGATTCCGGTTGGGGAGACGGGGCCGCCGCCGATAAGTGTCCAGGTTTGGGTCTCTTGGCGATTAAAAACTCCGGTCTCCTGTTCATTCAGCTGGCAGGTCACGCTGCCGGACCATGCCGGGCTCGAAGATGACTGCGAGAAAGCCTGCGGTGGCCACAGCACAGTCAAAACATAGCTAAGAAGGAGCGATAGACAGAACTTCGAAGAGTTTATTCTTACAAGCTTCTTCATTTGTGCACCGATGCCCTTCCGGCTGAGGTACGTCTAGGCGGCCCCTGCGTTATTGGTTTCGGCGCCTTTTTTCGCAAGAAAGCTGAGGGCACCACTGCCACCGAACTGAATGGGAATGGTGCCCTGCCCCCCTGTCTATTTCTTGCTGACTTGCGTAAGAACCGCGTTTGCCGTCTGTTGCAGCAGCGGCGTCAGAACGTCCTCGCCATCAGACTTCGCTTTGCCTTCCAGTGTGTTCTGAAAGATCGGAGCCGATTGTCCGGTGGCGACGAGCTCGTATTGCACAGTCACGTCATCTTTGGATTTAATTTGTCCATTGAAGCCGGCGAGTTGGCTGATGGCTTGCTGCTGCATCTGCTGAGCTGCCATTTGCGATGCGGCCGCCGCGCCCTGCGCTGCAACTACGCTCCCGACGCTTTTCGTCATCATTACGGCCGGGTTGAAGCTGGCCGCGGTTGTTCCAATCTTCATGAACTTTCCGAAGGTCCCGCCAGAACTGTGTTTCACTGTGACACCGGAAAGCAGGATGTAGTCACACTGTTTCTGCTGGGCCTCGGCTTGCAATTGCAAAGCAACATGCGACTCCAAGGCAGCGATCTCCACCGCCGGACCACTCATCAGCGCCACCTCTACGTTGCGGATGGGCGTGCTGTAGTCCGCTCCCGCACTGTTACCTTGTCCCAGCTGCGCGTCTGGTGGAGCGACCCCGACCCGGATCTTTCCCGGCGCCTTCGGTCCGAGCTGTTGAGGTGCGGCAACCGACGCGCCCCCGGAAGCCTGCATGCCTTGTCCCGCCATGTAGCCGTTGCTGCTCGCGCCCATGTTGGCCGCCGTCATCGGTTGGATCATGGCAGCGTTCTGTGGCTTTGCGAGCTGCGCTCCAGGATTGAACATCATCGACGCCAGACTCTTCATCCCTGGCTTTGCTGCTGGCATGGCCATCTGCGGAGTCGCGGCAGTGGCCGCCGGTTGGAGTGCCTGCACTGCCGGAACGCTGCTCAGCTCAGCCAGCGATTTCACTTCGTGATAGCCCGGCGGAACGTCGAACAGTTCCTTGGCCAAGTCTTGTTTGGTGATCTCTGAAGCCTGTACTCCGATTTGCATGGTGTTGCCGTCGCCCGTATGCACAGTTACGGTCTGGCTAAGCGGATACCCCGGCTTTCCACTCCCGCTAACTTTGTGAATAATGCGGTCGTTGCAGCCTTCATTCTGCTGGACCGGCGGCAGATACTGCTGACACGCGCTGATCTCTTTTGAAAGGTCAGCGTACCATCCATCAACTTCAAATTCCTGGCTCTCCTGCGAGCAGGCGTTCTTCGAGGGCTGGACGGAAACCTTCATCTTCAGATGACGGGCGGAGTATCCATTGAGGGTCTTGCGCTCTCCCGTGTCCGTGATCGCGGTAGATTCCGTGATGTAGCCCCCCGACTGGGTAGCCGGCGTGCCGCCAAACATCGCGGCCGCCTTGGCCGCCGCGTCATCCTGGGCATCATTGGCGATGAAGTACGCCTGCGCTTGTTCGTTGATGTGGACCGTCCGCTTCAGATCGCATTGTCGGATTGTGATGGTATTCCCCGTTGGAGACTGCGTAAGGGTCCGCTCCCGGGCGCCCTTAATCGATGTTTCCGTACTGGAGACGACGTTGCCCCCGACAGTGATGCTCTTCTTGATTTGCAGATCCTGAGCGTGTCCGGCCACAGCTAACAGCAGAACCACGGTCCATGAGAGATGGCGTGAAATCAGGGTAGGCATGTTCAGCTCCTTAGAATTCGCTGGGACTTTGCTGGGTCAGCACTCGGCAGCCGTCACGGCCAACCTTCAGTTTCGCCATCGATCTAGCGCTGCGAGACGTCCGTGTCGCCCTGCTCACTGCTTCCCTCTATCCAAAGAGGCGGAAAAGAGGCTCGAATCGGCTCACCGAAAGTCGCGGGTTCTAACCTTTTTCATGAAGCGGCCTAACGGAGTAAGAACATCCAGTTCAAAGATCGGTGAAAAAGACCGGTGAAACTTGCTCTTGGTTTGCGGTGGGTTCGTGTTCAGCAGTATCTATATGCCGCACGTCAGGTGCGGTAAATTCTTTGTTTTCAGGTCCTTGACAGTTTAAGGCGAATGAAATATGCTTCATCCCCAAACCGCGCTTCCCCCAAACGCGCCTCCCCCAAACGGCTCGGGGCAATTCCTGTGCACGCAGATTCGTCCAGTCCGGTCACACAATTGTTAGGTCGTTGGCGGAACGGAGACCGCGAGGCCCTCGACTCTCTGATCCCGCTTGTCTATGAAGAACTCAGGCGGATTGCCCAGCACTATCTTCGGAATGAGCGGCCCGGGCACACTCTGCAAAGCACAGCATTGGTGCATGAGGCCTATGTTCGATTGATCCAGCAGGACCTGCCAGACTGGCAGAATCGCGCCCACTTCTTTGCCGTGGCTGCCCAGTTGATGCGCCAGATCCTGGTCGACCATGCTCGGGCCTATCGCGCCGACAAGCGCGGAGGCGGCGTGTGCAACGTTGCCTTGGACGAAGCCCAAGAGGATGCTCTTAAGGTCGATGTAGACATCCTTGCACTCGATGATGCCCTCAAAACTCTCTCCGCCATGGATCCGCAACAAGGCGAGGTGGTCGAACTCAGGTTCTTTGGGGGTCTCTCCATCGAAGACACAGCAGAGGTGCTGGGGATCTCCTCCTCCACCGTGAAGCGCGACTGGATTACTGCACGCGCATGGCTTCACCGAGAACTGGACCGGAGCGCGTCATTATGAACCCGGAGCGGTGGCAGCAGGTACGCGAACTCCTCGACCTCGCCATTGCCGCGCCCGAAACCGAGCGTTCCGAGCTCCTTGCAGCGGCATGCTCGGGTGATTCAGAACTGCGGGCTGAGGTCGAGTCTTTACTGCATTCCCACCAGAAAGCAGGCAGCGTCTTTCTTAAGAAACCAGCTTTCGATTTAAGTGCGCCGCAATCGGACCAAGCGTTGAATGGCAGTCGCGTCGGTCGGAGAATCGGCGTGTACCACCTGATCGAGCAGATCGGTCAGGGCGGTATGGGCGAGGTGTACCGCGCTGAGCGTGCCGATGGCCAGTATGACAAACAGGTCGCCATCAAGCTCATCCGGCCCGGACTCGACTCGGCCGCAATCGTGGTGCGCTTTCGCAATGAACGCCAGATCCTGGCCGGTCTCGATCACCCCAATCTAGCGAAGCTTCTCGATGGCGGCACCAGCGAAGCAGGCATGCCGTACTTTGTGATGGAGTTGATAGAAGGTCAACCGATTGCCGAGTACTGCAACCAGCGCGACCTCACGATTGGCGAGCGCCTGAAGTTGTTTCTGCGGGTCTGCGCAGCCGTCCACTATGCGCACCAACACCTCATTATTCATCGCGACATCAAGCCTGGGAATATTCTGGTTACAGCCGATGGCATCCCGAAACTCCTCGATTTTGGGATTGCGAAGATTGTCGAATCCAGCCAGGACGCGGGCATGCCTGATGCAACCCTGACCAGTTTTCGGATCCTGACCCCACGCTATGCGAGCCCAGAACAGATGAACGGCGAGGCGATGACGATCGCTACCGACGTGTACTCGTTGGGTGTGGTTCTGTATGAGTTGCTGACCGATCGGAGTCCCTACAAGCTCGTGAATGGGCCCACGCAGGAATTTGCTCAGGAAGTTTGTGTAAGGGAACCGCAGAAGCCAAGCCTGGCAGTTCTTCGTTCCCAAGACTCGCAGCCGGGGATTCTCCAAAATGCATCGCGCGCGTTTCGAGAAGTTTCTCGTGAAAAGGTAAGCAGGCAGCTCAGGGGAGATATTGACAACATTGTCCTCATGGCTTTGCGGAAAGAACCCTCTCGCCGCTATGCATCGGCGAACGACCTGCAGGAGGACATCCAGCGGCACCTGGAGAACATTCCGGTGCACGCACGCAACGATAGTGCCTGGTATCGGACCACAAAATTCGTGGCCAGACATAAGACTGGAGTTGGGGCTTCCGTCTTGGTGATGCTGGCGATGCTGACAGGGCTGATTGTTACCTTGCACGAAGCCCGCGTAGCTCGCACGGAACGCGCCCGGGCCGAACGGCGCTTTAACGACGTCCGCAAGCTGGCGAACTCCCTCATGTTCGAAGTGCATGATTCCATCGTGGATTTGCCCGGCACTTTGCCTGCGAGGAAGCTGCTGGTAAATCGCGCTCTGGAATACTTAGACAGCCTGTCGCAGGAAGCAAGCGGCGATGCCGGGCTGCAGCGCGAATTGGCAGCCGCTTATGACCGGGTGGGAGACCTTCTAGGGTACTCGGGCGCAGCCAATCTTGGCGACTTCGCGGGCGCACTCCAGAGCTATGAGAAAGCACTATCGATTCGCGAATCATCCGCTGCCGCTCATCCCGACGATCGCCAGATGCAACTCGATCTGCTCAATGACTACTTCCGTTTGAGTTTTGCCCTTCAAGGCACGGGAGACTACGCCAAGGCGTTGAAGCACGTGCAAAAGGGCACAACCCTGGCCCAGCGAATCGTAGAAAACCATTCAGAGCCCATATTTAAGGATTTTCTGGCGGGATTCTATTGGCAGGCGGGCAATATTTCGACGCAAACGGGAGACTATGCGCAAGCCGTGGAGAGTTTCCGACGGGGTACTTCGATTCGAGAAGCGATCGCGAAGGATGTGAACGCGAGTTCCTTGGTCCGTACGCATATGGCGGGAGATTACATGTGTTTGGGCAGGGCGCTGGCGGCGACTGGTGACCTACCCCGCGCCTCAGAGGTTTCACAAAAAGGGAAGGAAATTCTGGAGCAACTGACTCGATCCGATCCGAACAATGCAACGCTTCAGGAATTCTTGGGTGAGGCCTATAGCATGACCGCTGCAATCTTCCTGAAGCAGGGTGAAGTCGAAGAGTCGTTCGATTACTTCACCAAAGCCCACGAAGTTTTTGCCAAGTTGAGCAGTGCTGACCCCACGAATTCTTTGGCCCGTGACAATGCTGCTCTGATGGAGATCAATCTTGGTGACGTATTATTGCGAAAAGGAAAGACTGTTCCGTCGATGGCGCAGAACCGCGACGCGATTGCTGCCTTTGAAAAGATCGAACACAAGAATCGTTATGAAATCGCTGGCCAGGCAGATGCGTATGCATCGCTGGGAAAAGCATTGTGCACTCTAGCTGGGCAGAGTAACACGCGCAATAAAGCCAGGCTCCTGCGCGAATCGCAATCCTGGTACGAGAAGAGTCTTACCACATTGCGACAGGAACCTGGATCGAAGTCGCTAGATCCTCTTAGCGGAGATGTCACGGAACAGTCCGTCAAGCAGGAGCTGAGCAAGTGTGAGGAGTCGCCGACGAAGCTGAACGTGCACTGACTAGGCTAGGATTCTCAGCGGCATAGCCCACGTTGGAGACACTCCGGTAATGCGCTCTCCGGCTTTGGTCTTATCCGTGGCCGATGTCATACGACGTCGGCGCCGCGAGCACTAAAACGATAGGTTACGACACAAACGATGGCACAAGCGGCTGTCCACAGCCGTCGCCACGCCTGAGTTGCTGAGAGACTTGGTGGACCTGGTCGGGATCGAACCGACGACCTCTTCCATGCCATGGAAGCGCGCTCCCAGCTGCGCCACAGGCCCACTGTTGGGGGACACTACGAGCTATCCGTTGCGGACGGCCTTAAGTATTCTCGCTGAGCGGACGGAGATAGTCAACGCGACGATGTTTTCTTGTCAAACGACATTAGAAATGTCCCCTTTTCGTAGAAAAGGGAATGTTCGATTTTAGTTAATCTCCCACAGCCCGTCGCGCCGTCATTTTTTCTGTTGCTCATCATCACCGTGATCTTTCTCCTGCGCCCGCCAAGCGGACACTTCCTGTGCTATCTCGATCGGACAGTTCATGGATCAACGACACGGGCGGTGTTCCGGGCTTGCTCCAGGGGCGCAGCGTGCGATAAAACCCTGCCGCCAGGGGTGATCCGCTTTGGGCGTGGGCGGCTTTTGTTTCTGGGCCGTAGCCTCGAGGGCTGCAGCCTGAGCTGGCCCTGGAATCTCCTCCCAACTCACCGCCCGACCGCGATAGCGAATCTGCAAGCGCCCGTCCTCCCATTCGCACACCGTGACTTTGCTCTTGGCCGGCGCATAATTCCGGGCTTGCGCTTTCCCCTGGAAATAGCGGTTGTCGTGCCGCACCACCCAGTCGTTGCCCAGGATTCGTCCGGTTTCCAGATGAAAAACGTCCTCCAACTCGGCGGCCCGCGGGGCCGCTCGATGATAGTCCTCGGGCTGCGCCGGGGTTCTCCGAAACCGCCGATTGTGTTCCGGCAGATATTCCTTCTCCAGAAACAGGTTCGCCTCCCCATGGGTCTTGATTTTCTTCAGGCGCATTTTCTTCACCAAGCGATCCTGGTGGGTGCCGTGGTTTCTCTCCACCCCTCCCTTCGCTTGTGGCGAATTGGCAGCAATGATGCGGATCCCCAGCCGTTGGCACATCTGCCCAAATTGCGTCACCGGCACCACCCCTTGCAACTGCTCCTTCGTGCTCGCCTCGCGCACATACACATTCTTCCAATCCGTATACAGCGCCACCGGTATGCCGTATTTCTTGACCCAGGCGCGCAACACTCCCGCCGCCGCCCAGATCGTCTCCTCACTCCCCATCCGGGCCAGCGTATCTCCGCTGGCGTCGTCCACCATGTTCATCAAACACCCTCGCGGCCCTCGTTCCTCCAACCAGGGGTGGAAACTTCCATCCATCTGCACCAGTTCCCCCACATGGTCTTTCCGCTCTCGCCGCTTGCGGTGCAGGCGCCGCTGCCGCGCCCGACTCCACAGCCCTTCGGCCAACATCCAGCGCCGCAGGGTCTGCGCATTCACTTCCACATCATCGTCGCTCGCCAACTGCTCCGCCGCTAACCTCGGCCCGAACCGCTCGCCTTCCTCCCCGGAATACTTCTTGCCCACCAACCGCAACACGCGCTCGCGAAATTTCTTCGGCATCCTGCGGTTCGACTCCCGCCCCGCGCTACCGTGTTTCAGCCCTTGCGCTCCCCCTTCTCGATAGCGCTTAGCCAAGCGCTTGCTCTGCCGATAGCTCATCCCCATCAGCACTGCGGCATCTACCAGTTTCAGTTCCCCGCTTTCGACTCGGGCCAATACCCCGGCTCGTCGCATCTCCTTACTGCTCATCGCTGTCCTTCCCAATCTGGCCGCCTCTCGTAGAGACCTCCAGATTAGGGGACATTTCTATTGTCGTAACGTCGCCAAAAGGGGACATTTCTATTGTCGCCGTATGGGGACATTATCAATGTCGCGCGACACGCGACGATGTTTTCTCGGAGGGACTAATTTGAAGACCTTTACCACGAAGGACACGAAAGAACATGAAGGAAACACCTGGTAATGCAACCTTCGTGACACTTCGTGTCCCTTCTGGTTTTAGTCCAGCGAAGGCACTACTTCGCGGAGAGAAAGCGGAGGATCTCGTACATCGCTCGGTCCGCTTGATCCGTTTGGAAGAGAAACTGGGCATGGGCGGAGCCATCCAGAATAATCAACTGTTTTGGTTCGGGGGCCTTCTCGTACTGTGCGCGGATTCCGGGGAGACGCGGTCCGTCTCCGCTGGCATCGTCACGTGCCACGATGAACAGGGATGGGGACTTGAGCTTGTCGGCAGGGCCGCCGGGCGCAGCGCCGAGGAAGACCACGCGATCGATCTCACCGGTTTGCGAGGCGATTGAAGCGTCGCCGGCGGCCCATCCTCCCATACTGGCCCCCACTACCGACACGGACTTCGCGCCGGTTTTTCGGAGATAGCGGACGGCGGCGAGGACGTCCTGATAGAGTGGAGCGTCCACTGGATCGGAGTCGCCTGGGCCTTTGGATTTTCCGTAGCCGCGGAAGTCGAGAGCCAGCACTCGAAATTTTGCCGCGACTAGGGCTTGGGCCTGCTTCTTCCAACTCTCCTTGTTGAACTGGCCGCCATGGGCCAGCACGACGGCTCGGTCACCGTCTCCGTAAACATCGGCGTACACAAGGCCTCCGTCCTCGGTGGCAAAAGACACCGTGGTTTGCGCTGCGGCAGATGCCTGCAGGAGAAGGGCCACGATGAGGATAAGCAGTTGACGCATGCCGAAATTTACCACGGGCTGCGGAATTCTTCCGTTTCTTTCCACAGGGCAGTTCTGGCATAATTGATCGTGCACCCCACCTGCACCATTTTTCAAAAACAATTTAAAGCGAGGAAGAGATGCCAGCGAAGTACATCTTTGTAACGGGCGGAGTTGTGTCTTCACTCGGCAAGGGATTGGCCGCAGCGTCCATCGGCTGCCTGCTAGAGAGCCGGGGAATGAAGGTCAACATTATGAAGTTCGATCCGTACTTGAACGTGGATCCGGGGACGATGTCGCCGTTTCAGCATGGCGAAGTCTTCGTGACCGACGATGGGGCGGAGACCGATCTCGACCTCGGTCACTACGAGCGCTTCACCCACGCCAAACTTTCCCGCGACAACAACTGGACCACCGGGCGGATCTACGAGCAGATCATCGCCAAGGAGCGGCGAGGGGACTACTTGGGAAAGACGGTGCAGGTGATTCCGCACGTCACCAACGAGATCAAGTCGGCGATGAAGAAGGTGGCGCAGGACGTGGATGTCGCCATCGTGGAGATTGGCGGAACAGTGGGTGATATCGAGTCGCTGCCTTTTATGGAAGCGATCCGGCAGATGCGGCAGGAGTTAGGCCGCGAGCATACGTTGTTTGTGCACGTGACGCTGGTTCCGTTCATTGCGGCGGCACAGGAATTGAAGACCAAGCCGACGCAGCACTCGGTGAAGGAACTACTGAGCATTGGGATTCAGCCGGATATTCTGTTATGCCGCACTGACCGCTTTCTGGCGAAGGACATCAAGTCGAAGATCGCGCTGTTCTGCAACGTGCCGGATGAGGCGGTGATCACGGCGAAGGATGTGGCGTCCATTTATGAAGTGCCGCTGGTGTTCGCCAATGAAGGCGTCGACACGCTAGTGCTGAAGAATCTGCATCTGGAGGCGAAGGATCGCGACCTGTCGAAGTGGGAGGACATTGTCCACCGCGTTTACAACCCGAAGGACACGGTTACGATTGGAATCGTTGGGAAGTACGTTGAGTATGAGGATTCGTACAAGTCGCTGAAGGAGGCTCTGGTACACGGGTCGCTGGCCCACAATCTGAAGCTGCAGATCAATTGGATTGAAGCCGAGGGCTTAGAGGCCGCCGACGGTGACGGGTACGAGACGCAACTCGAAGGCTATGACGGAATCCTGGTACCAGGGGGATTTGGCAAGCGCGGGATCGAAGGGATGCTGCTGGCGATCCGGTATGCGCGCGAGAAGAAGGTTCCATACTTTGGCATTTGTCTAGGGATGCAGACGGCTTGCATTGAGTTTGCGCGCAACGTCGTGGGGTTGGCGGAGGCGAATTCGAGCGAGTTCGATCCGGCGACGCCGCATCGCGTAATCTATAAATTGCGCGAGTTGCGTGGCGTGGAGGAACTGGGCGGAACAATGCGGCTCGGGGCATGGCCCTGCAAGATTGAGCCCAACACGCTGGCGCATTCGATTTACGGGAAGCTGGAGATCAGCGAGCGGCACCGGCATCGTTATGAGTTCAACCGCGAGTATGAAGAGCCGATGACTGCCGCGGGGCTGCGGATTTCGGGATCGACGCCGGATGGGACTTATGTGGAGATGGTTGAACTGCCGGATCATCCACATTTCATAGGGTGCCAGTTTCATCCGGAGTTCAAGTCGAAGCCGTTGGAGCCGCATCCGCTGTTCAGCCGGTTTATCGGGGCGGCGTACGCCTATGGGATGAAGCGGCGCGCCGAGAAGGAAACGGCGGCGGTGGAGATGTTCCACCGGCCGGAACGGGTTGCGGGGCGCTAAGAGCAGAATTCACCACAGAGTCACAGAGACACAGAGAGGATGAAGAGTTTTTCTCTGTGTTTCTGTGACTCTGTGGTGAAATGTGTTTACGACCACAAGAACAATGATCAATTCTTTCGAAGTCGGCGACATTCACATCGGTTCCGGCGATCTGTTTCTCATTGCGGGGCCGTGCGTGATCGAGAGTGAAGAGCACGCGATGCGCATGGCGGAGATCATTAAGGGCGTGACGCGGGCGCTGGGGTTCCCGTTCATCTTTAAGGCGAGTTACGACAAGGCGAACCGCACGTCGATCCGGAGCTTTCGCGGGCCCGGGATCAAGGAAGGCCTGCGCATTCTGAAAAAAATCAAGAACGAACTTCAGGTGCCGGTGCTGACCGATGTGCACGAGACGGCGGACGTGGGCAAGGTTGCCGAGGTGGCGGATGTGTTGCAGATTCCGGCATTTCTCAGCCGGCAGACCGATTTGGTAGTAGCGGCCGCCCTTAGCGGACGGCCGGTGAACATCAAGAAGGGACAATTCGTTTCGCCATGGGATATGCGGCAGGCGGTGGAGAAATGCCGCGACGCGGGGAATACGCAGGTCTTCCTGACCGAACGCGGGGCGAGTTTCGGATATAACAATCTTGTTGTCGATATGCGGTCGCTGGCCATCATGCGGAAGTTTGCACCTGTGGTGTTCGACGCGACGCATTCGGTGCAGTTGCCGTCGTCACAGTCGGATGGCGATGGTCCGGCAGTGAGCGGAGGGCAACCTGAGTTCATTCCGGTGCTGTCGCGCGCAGCGGTCGCGGCTGGCGTGGATGGAGTGTTCATGGAGGTTCATGACAATCCGAAGGAAGCGAAGTCGGACGGGGCAAATGCGCTGGAGTCGACCAATCTACGGGGAGTGTTGAAGGAATTGCTGGCGGTGCGAAAGGCGCTGGCGGAGGCGCACGCGACGCCGTAAATGTCTATTTGCGCCTAAACATTTTCAGAGTGCGAATCAGCGGAATTAGATACCAATATCTGCGCCGTATCAAGATTGTCGTGAACCTCTTCTTCCACTCGTCTGCGACATCCTCTTTTTCTCGGTATTCAGGACGAATAAACAGATGCACGTGATGACCTAGTTCGTGGTACAGGACATCGGCGACGGCAAGATTCCGGATCAAAGGGATCCGAAGCTCCCATCTGGGGTACGAACGAAAGATCTGGTCTAGATACAGCTCTATCCAAGGCGGGTGCCCTTTCCATCTGGGGTGATAAAGACCCCTGGTTCTGGATAGGGCCACTCTCCACCCTCGGGAGGTGGTCTCGCCTAGCCGATGCTTTCTAGAGACTCATCCGGAAAGCCCCCCAACGGGGAAGGATGTTCCAATCAGCCTGACGGCTTTCCCAAGAAAAACTGGGGGCGGTTGCACGAAAATATCTGGTTGCACGAAAATATCTTGACAAAATCCTATATCTATGCTATGGCATAGATATGCAAGACCTGGAAAATCACTACGTCACCCGTTTA
>CAVVXZ010000009.1:0-226289 GCA_963752175.1 uncultured Acidobacteriaceae bacterium | reverse complement strand
CAGGATGTCAGCCATGACAAGCACCTGCGCGTTAACTACAGCCCTTACAAACTCCCGAAAGACGATGATCATGGGCCCAGCCCCGAGCAAAAGGAGAGGGAACGGAAGCAGATGGAACGTAGCAACTGCGGATTCGTAAAAATCGAGATTCTGCCCGGCAACATTGGCTATTTGAAATTCAACTTCTTCGCAGACCCTGAACTGTGTGGTCCGACCGCCATCGCCGCCATGAATTTTCTCGCGCACGTGGACGCCATCATCTTCGATCTTCGCGACAACGGCGGAGGCGATCCCAAAATGATCGCGCTAATTTCGACCTATCTTTTCGATAAATCTACTCATCTGAACGATCTCTACAACCGCAAAGACGACGAAACGACGCAATACTGGACCTTGCCTTACGTTCCGGGGACCAGGCTGCCGGATGCGCCAGCTTTTGTGCTGACATCGAAAATGACGTTCTCTGGCGCGGAGGAATTCAGCTACAACTTGAAGAACCTCAAGCGGGCCACCATTATTGGCGAAACCACTGGGGGTGGCGCGCATCCGGTGGCCGGCCACCGCATTGACGATCACTTTACGATCGGGGTGCCGTTCGCCCGCGCCATCAACCCAGTGTCAAAGACGAATTGGGAAGGAACCGGGGTTGCACCCGATGTCCCGGCAAAGGCCTCCGAAGCTCTCGACGTGGCGGAAAAATTAGCAACTAGCCGGGCATCTGATGTTTCAGGTTTGCGGCACCGTTGCAGTTTCTCACGATCGAATCCACGTAGCTGTCCAGACAAATGTTTTGATTCCGATTCCAGGTGTCCATAAACTCTTCAATAGCCGTGATGAGTTCAGGCACATTAGAAACGTTCCACGTCGTATGCGCTTGCTCGTCAGTTCCTAAACCACCGCTCCACCAGATTTAACCAACTGAGCTGTCATAACAAAATAGGTAAAACCATGCGTCTTCAACCAAGCCTGAACCTTATGTTTGTAGTCGTAATTTCCATACCAGATGCAGCGTATATCCTAAACTTTATCCAAACTCGCAGAAATTTCAAAAACTCCGATCATCTCAAGCACTGTCCACCACTTGCTTAGCCACTTCCAACGCAAATAGCGTCGTAGCCCATTGCGTTTGTAATCATACGATCTCCGCAGCCCTTTTTTTAGCCAATCTGTGTTCATCCAGAGCTTAATTCTCTTTTATCACACAACCCTTTTCCATTATTGACTATTACTTTAAAAACTTCCATCAACATTTAAATTTTATTTTATATACTTACATATTAATTTTTTACATTTTAATCCAATAGTCTTTCCATTTTATTCTATATATTTATTTTTATATCTTACCGATACAAACAATTTTTCAAACAATTTTAATTAAAAATTTTTTAATATTTCACTCACTTCTATACTAATATTTAATTACTCCATACAATTATATTATACTAGCTATTATAGACACACACTAGCAAAATTCAATCGAAGTGACACGCCTGATTGTTGATCAACCAGGCTGCAAGCATCATGTCTACTCGCGCCTGCCGCCTGTGATAGAGTATTTCCCACCCCAAAGCTGGCCGTGGGGCTGGCCGAATCCACGTAGATTCCGCAGTGCCGAAGGAGTGATCCATGAAGACCCTCCGCGAACTCGTGAAAGACCGTAAGCTCTATTCCGTGGAAGCGACCCGCACCGTGCTGGAGGCTGCGCGTTTCATGATGGAGCACAACATTGGCGCCCTGCCCGTACTGCGCAATGGCGAACTGGCGGGCATTCTTTCGGAACGCGACATCATGAATCGCGTCGTGGCCGTGGGGCGCACTCCGGGCACGACTGCGGTGTCGGAAGTCATGACCGCGAACCCGCGCGCCGTCCCGGCTGACGAAAGTATTGAGGAGTGTTTGTTCATCATGCGGGAGTTCGGATTCCGCCATTTGCCTATCGTCGACGGCAAGGATTTGAAGGGACTGGTTTCGCTGCGCGACGTCCTCAACCACCAGGCGGCGGAGATGGAGCGCACGGCTCGCAAAGCCGCGAGCTAGGGCGGCTTCCGGCTTCCGGAAGCTCAAGGTTAAGAGCAGATCCAAGCTCCGCCGTCACGTCTTGCGGAAGCCTGAAGCCGAGCGCCGGAAGACGTCTTTTCACTGCCGTTTCCTGAGCAGCACTTCTCCCGGCTTGGGCGGAAGCTTGAAGGGAAACTCGAAAACTGTTCCGCCGAACGGTACGCGCAGGATGAGTTCTTCCTGCTTCTTCCATGCGCCAATCCACTTGCTTTCGGTGCTGAACAGAACCCATCCGCTGATTTCAGGGTTGCCCGGCCCCATCCTGGTCGCTCGCAGACTGTTTTTCCCCACGAACTCCTGCAGTTCCGTCGAGTCTTTCAGAAAGGCCTGCACCAGGGCTTCTTTTTCTGCTTTCTTTTCCGGGTGCTTTTCTATCTCGCGGGCGATCTGGTGATCGAGTTCGTCGGCATCGTTCTGGACTTTTGCCGAGAAGTCGTCGGGATCGAGCGAAGTATGCACGACTTTAAAGTGTTTTACGAACTCGAGAGAAATATTGTTCGTGTCGAAATCGAGCTCTCCCTGTCCGCGGTAGCGCAAGGTGAGCAGCACGCCGAAGAATGGCTCATGCCGGCGGTGGACTTTTTCCAGTTCCTGGGAATCGACGGCCAGCGTAATGCCGCCATCGTCCGACCACAGTCCGTAGCGGTATTTGCCATCATCGCCGCGCGTGAAGGTGCAGCCGGGACGATCTTCATCCCAGCGCACCGCAGGAATCTTTGACTTGTCTTTGGGCGGGCCCGCATGTCCGGCGTCCGGCCGCGACAGGGAAGCGGCAGCCAAACCCAGTGTTACCACGACAATCAGCACCCGCGGCTTACGATGCGAGGGCTGACGCATAACTCAATTCGTCGTCGGTGAGGTGACCGTCAGGGTGACGGACGGATTCGCGCTGGTGGTGGAGTTGGTATTGCTCGCGGCGTTGCCCTCGTGGTCGATGCCGGTCACGGTGAACGTGTAGCTGTTGTTGGGAGTCACTCCGTTGGGGGTGGTTGTGGTCGTTGCCGTGTTGGCGCATGCCGGCATCAGGAATAGTGCACCGCTGATCACAAAAAGAGACAGCAACCCCCAGGCTTTTCTCGATTGCTTTCCGCCCACCGCTGCGCCCAAGCCCACCACTCCCAGCATGGGGACGGCCAGCCACAGAGCGTAGAAAGTTCGGGGAGGCGCCGCGGAACTCGTGATCACAGGGCCGAACGTGTTGATTGTGATGGTGGAGGTCTGGGCTCCCGTTCCCGATATGACCAGGGTGGCGCCCTTCGGATAGGTGAATGAGCAAATGGGAGGAATTGTTACCAGGGGAGTGATCGAACTGCACGAAAGCGTTATGCCGTGGTCGTTCTGAACGTCTTGCGGGGGCGTGACATATCCGTTGATCGGACTAATGGTGATGGTCCCTTGTCCCCCGTTGCCAGCGGGCACCGAACTGGGCGTCACGGCTCTGGTTACAGAGATAGTGAACTGGGGAGCGATGGCCAGCACGGTGACCGTCTGTGCCTGTGTAGTGACGGTCTGTGAGATCGAAGGTGCGGTGCCGGTGATGGTGATGGCGTAAGCAATCGTAGTGGTGTCGAGCTTAGTTGTGATTGTGGCCGAAGCGCTCGAAGGGGCGTTTACGGTTGCGGGACTGACCGAGCACGCTGGAGGATCCGTGAAGGTCGTCGGTATGACCTGGCAGCTCAGATTGACGGTGCCAGTGAAGCCGCTGACCGACCCCACGGTAACGGTTGCCGACGAAGTGCCCTCTGGAGGCATCGCAACGGGCGAAAACTCCGATGCCTGCAGGGTGAAGGTCTGCGCCGACGCCGAAATCGGCAGGCTGAATAGCGCTGCCAACAGGCAAAGAGCCGCGAGGCTGGCGCGAGCGCCGCGCCGGATGAACGTTTGCGGTGCTGTTGCGGACGCCATTTCGGACGTTGTTTCGAATTGCGAGGTTCCGGACTTCGAGGTTTCGGATTTCAACATGAGCAGGGTTCGGTTCAAGTATCTTCGATTCCCAGGACAAGCCAAAGGCTGCCCGGCCGCCGACAAACCGTCCATCGCCTCACCTGCACGGCGGACGCACGCCAAACGGCGCAAAAATCTGCGCTTTATTTTACCGCAGACATTTCCCCAAGAGCCACGGGACACAGTCCCCCGGAATCACTCTCACGGAATCTCCCATACTACCATCATGCGGGGGCTGCCCCGTTGTGGGTTCGCGCGCAAAGAGGAACGGTCGTCTTCCGTGTGCGCAGACGGCCGTTTCGAGTTAGCGGCGGTAAGTCTCAGTTCACGTTCAGGGTGAGTGCCGGGCTCACGGAGTGCGTCAGCGCGGGGTTCTGGGAATCAGTCCCAGTGACCGTGACTGTGTAGCTGCCCTGGGGGGTGCAACCCGGGCAGCCGCCACCACCCCCGCCGCTGTTGCTGCTGCTGCAAGCCGGCAGGAAGAACAGGGCGGCCATGATCAAGCCAAGCAGCAGGAAGCCCAGCAGCTTCTTTCTCCGCGAGCCAGCGGTGCTGAAGCGCATGCCCACCAGTGACAATCCAACGACGGGCAGCCACATGGCATAGAGCAGGCTGCTTGTCCCTCGGTTCATCGCGCCTGCTGTGCCGGTTGTAGTGACTGACAAAGTCGACGTGCCCGTTGCACCGGTGACTGTGGCGTTGGGCACGGAGCAAGTAGGCAAAGGTGAGCCACCGGTGCCGGCGGCGACGGAACAGGTGAAGTTTACTGTGCCCGAGTAGTTGTTGACCGCAGTGATCGTGATGGTAGAGGTAGAAGTTCCGCCTTGGGTGGTCGTCGGAAGCGGTGAGCCCGCGATGGTGAAGTCTGGGCCAGTTGAGGTTAACGAGTATTTTGCTACGAAAGCATCGGTCCCGCCGCCATTGGCAGTCTGTTTAGAACCCGGAGTCGCGGGAAAGTTTGTCGAAGCGGTGTTGCCAGCGACGTAGACGTTGGCACCGGCGCTGTCGACGGCGATCGCGCCGATACTAGCGAGGTTCGCGCCCGACGAGTTCGTATTTTCGTTCTGGGTTCCACCAAGGTATGTGGAGAATAATAATGCCGCTCCGGACGCATTAATCTCGGTCACAAATGCGTCGTAAAGGCCGCCCGGGGAGCCTTGGGTAGCGTTTTTCAGAGGGAAATTCGTCGAGTTGGTTTGGCCCGTGACATACGCGTTGTTGCTTCCATCCAGAGCAATGGCGGTGCCGGCATCGGACAGGCTGCCGCCCAGAAATGTGGAATACACCAACGCACTTCCAGTGGGATTCAGTTCGGTGACGAAGACATCCTGCGTGCCCCCGCCAAACGTCGCTTGCAGAGGTGACTTCAGCGGGAAGTGTCCGCTCGACTGCGTCAGTCCGGTAACATACGCGTCGCCGGCGGAGTCGACAGCAATTCCGAGACCCTGGTCGATGCGTTCGCCTCCGAGGAACGTTGAATAAACGTAAGCGTTCCCGGCGGCATTGATGACCGTCACGAAGGCGTCAGGCAGACCACCGTTGCATGTCCCGTCGCTGCCGCAGGTCTTCTGGAATGCACTGCTTGTGACAGGGAACGAAGGGTTCGGAGTCGCGCCTGTTACATAGGCGTTTCCGGACGAATCAACCGCTACTGCCGAAGCGAAGTCGCCCGTGCCTGCTCCAAGGTAAGTCGAATAAACCAACGCGCTACCGGAGCTGTTTACCGCGGCAACAAACCCGTTTGAACTTCCTTTCAGCATCGATTGAATTGGATTCGCGGTAGGGAAGTCGGAGGAAAACGTCGAACCTACAATATAAGCGTCACCGCCATGCAACGCGATTCCTGAGGCGTAGTCGTTGCCGGCGCCCCCGAGGTAGGTGCTGTAGGTGAGCGCGGTGCCACTGGAGTTGAGCTCAAAGACAAACGCGTCGAGGCCTCCTTTCAGGCTCGTCTGAAAGCCGCCGATATGCGGAAAGTCCGTGGACCCAGTGCCGCCGGCTACAAAAGCATTGCCGGAAGCGTCGACCGCAATGGCATTCCCGCTATCTTGGCCGCTTCCTCCAACGTAGGTGGAGTAGACAAGAGAGGAACCGTTCGCTGAGACCTTGGTCACAAATGCGTCGAAGACGCCGCTATTAGTGGTCTTGAAGCCGCCTGCGACCGTGGGGAAATTGGTGGACGTCGTCTGACCGGTTACGTAAGCATCACCGTTGGTATCGATCGCAATGCCGTAAGCGTCATCCTCTAGCGTACCGCCCAGGTACGTCGCATAGCTGACTGCGGGGTCAATGACCAACTCGCGGCTGCGGTCGTAGTTGTCTAACTCAAAGCTGACCTGGTTGCGGGCCTGCAGGACAAAACGAGCATCGACGGGCTGGCGGGCTCCGTCTTTCTGCTGGTAGGCGACGGGCTTGTGCAACAGAACGTCTCCCGCAGAAGAAGCGAGGATCAGGTTTCCAGAATCATCTGTGACGACGCGCTTCGCGCCCGAAACGCCGAGACGGATCGGAGTAATACTTGCGCCGGGAGCGACGATGAAATCGAATTCCAATTGCTTCTGCTTCCCGTAGAAGGCCAGGTTTACTCCGGGATAAACGTCACGGTAGGAGACGCGGGCAAATTGCGCCACGTTCGAGTGCCACTGACGGCGATCATTGCCGATGAAGTAATTGCTGTGTCCGGGAAGCTGATTGCCCGCGGAGATCTGCGGCTGCGCGTTGCCGCCCACAAGATGCATGCGGATCGCGGCCGTCGCGTCTTTGGCCGCTGGCGTCCGAAGCGCCTTGCCGAATGCCTGCTGGCCATTCGCCCGCCTGGTGGCTGCCTTTGCAGAGCTTTGTAGTGCGAAAACTGTGTCGTTGGCGGTGAGGAACACAGTGTACCCGTTGCCCCGCGCCATGTATTTCACTTGCGGATCGGTCTGTCCCTGGTTGGCCTCAAAGGCAAGAGGAAGAGCGCCCAGACTCGCCTGCACCCGGCCGCGCTGTTCCGCGCTCCGGACTGGCGCCTGTGCCGGCGCAACCGGCTTGGCCGCGGTGCTTCCGCGATGCGCCCGCAGGCTGGCGATTCCGGCGGCTGCTAGTAGGGCGACAGTGGCGATCAAGCCGAGCAGAACCCAACCAGCAGGCACAAATCTTCTTGAGGCAAATGGCTTCGACACGAGAATCCTCCTGTGATGGAACCTTGGCAAAACCGTTCTGTGAAATCGACTCGGACTGCAGTCAAAACCACCCTCGAAACCACGGGCTCTGTGCCCTGAGTCAGCAAGGTTGCAACTTTTTGCAGCTTGGCGGCGAGTATGGAATGGTCAACCGAGCCGTGTCAATCTAAGGGTAGATAGCAATTGAGGTACCACTGGCAAGGGCAGATGGGACGGCGCTGGATTGTGTCTGGTGCTTCTATCGCGCAGAAGACACAAGAGTTCACGGCATCGTGACAATCACTCCAGTGCAAGCTTTCGAACCGATGCGGCGGTAGCTGTGTAGCACCGCCGAGTCGAAATAGATGGAGTCTTCCGGCTCGAGTACGAATTCTTCGTTGCCAATTTTGATGGCCAGCGATCCTTTGATCACGTAGAGAAATTCGACCCCCGCGTGCTGGTGCGGCTTGAGCTTTCCGACCGGAACCTCTTGAAAATCAGCCAGAAAGGCGCTCAGTTTGCGCTCGGTCGCGCGGTAATCGAGGCATTCGAAGTAGTACTGCACATCCGCCGCGCCTGGCCGCTCGGGAAAGCGCACGCGCTCGCCCTTGCGCACCACCCCGACCACCCGGCGCTTGCGTTCGTCGGTAAAGAAGTAGTCGAGACCGACGCCAAACACCATGGAGATGCGCAAGAGTGTGGGCAGAGTAGGAAACAACTTTCCTCTTTCCAGCTTCGAAAGCAGCGCGGCCGAGAGGCCCGTATGCTTGCCCAGTTCCACCAGTCCCATGCTTTTGCGCAAGCGCATGGAACGCAGTTTTTCGCCGATCGAATACCGCCCCAAGCCTTCGGAAATCGTGTCGGTCATGCCAGTTGCCATTTCTCTATGATAAAACAATTATTCTCTATAGTAAATTTGGCGTGCACGCAAAAGAGCCACGCCTCGGAGGACGTGGCTTACAGAACACCAGCGCTTGTTGGTTGAAATTCCTACTGCGGCTTCTTCTTGTTGAACAGGCCCATGACGTTGTTGACGGGATTTTGCTGCGGGTTGCCCTGGCTGAGTCCTTTCAGCAGTCCGGTGGCAATGCCCTTTACGTCGGGAACGAACTTTGGATCGGAACTGGTTCCCGAGACGCCGAACGGAATGCCCATGCCTCCGACTTCAGCGTTCATTTTGAAGGCGAGTTCGTTGGATGGACTCACGGTGCCGGCCCCGGTGACGACGCCGATGGCCGGCACGTTGAGATTGATGTTGTCGGCCTTCGTTCCCTCGGGAGCCACGCGCACATTGGAGCTAAAATTCTGGATGGTGGTGTCGTTGCCCGTGTTCTTTCCCGACAACGCGGAAATCGCTGAGAGTTTCGATCCCAGGTTGAAGTTGGCGAGCGTGGAGTTTTCCAGTTTGACCGTCCCGACCGTAACCAACTTATCAACCGGACCCGAGATGTCCATGTTGGTCGCGAGGGTGCCACCTTTCAGTGTTGCCTTGGGAGGTAATATGACGCCCACGGCGGGAAGGATGGCCTCGAGATCGTCGACGGGCATGCCCTGCCCGTTGATTTTCAAATTGATGGCCGTGACATTCCCGTGTGCGTCGTAAGTTCCGGTCATATGTGAGACCGCCTTGCCCATGGCAATCTCACACTGCGGGATGGTGCCGGTCTGTTTGTCGAGATCATGCATCACAGTGTAGGTTACCGTCACTGGTTTACCCGCGGGTGATCCCTTCTTCACGACCTGTAAATTCGTGGCTGTCAGCTTGCCCTGAGTTTTTGCCTGGTGTCCGTCCGAAGTGACCGTTCCGTCGTAATCCGCGACTCCAGAGATCCCCGCGGCGGAATCGATGATTCCTGATTCCGCCAGATTCATCTTCTGGATCGTGACCTTGGCTTCGAGCGGAGTCTCGGCGGCGTTGTTGGCGCTGATTGGTCCGGCTTTGCCATCAAGTTTCAGGCTGCCGTCGGCTGGTAATTGCGCCGACATGGTGAACGGAAACGAGGAAGTGAAGGAGAAGTTAATCACTTCAATATTAACCTTATCGTATACGTGGGGCTTCTCTCCCGATCCTGCTCGTGACACCGTGAGTTGGCCGTCGCTCACGTTCAACTTGGCAACCGAGAGGTTCGGATTGCCCGAGGACGAGGCCGCGGGTTTCGTCGCGGACTTGTTGTTTCCGCCCAGGCTCGAGAAATTCCATTTCTCTCCGTTTTGCGATCGCACCAGGTTGATCTCGGGCTGGTTCAGGGTTAGCTCCGTCACATTCAGTTGCTTCGAGAAGATGAGCGGCATCATCTCCACGCCCACCTTGAGCGACTTCGCTTGCACGAATGGCGATTTGCTGAATGCTGGATCGTCGGCAATGGAGATGTCGTCCGCCGATACTGCACCCGCGAGCAGCCGAAGCGAGAGATTGCCCACCTTGACCTGCCGGCCTAGAACACTCGTCAGGTTCGATTCCAGCGTTGGGCGGAAGGTGTTCGCGTCGATAAAGAAGGGAATTGCGATGGCGATGAGGATCAGCACGCCAACGACGATGGCAACGATTTTCAGGATGCGTTTCATGATTTGTACCTCCTGCCGGAACGGCAAAGTGCGGTCGGGTTTGGGGCGGGACCTGCTTAGGTTGAGTGTATCACTGCGGGTCCTGCAGAACCTCAGGAGCCGGGACGGCTCCCGCGTTCATCTGTGCGCGGTTGATGTGCAGGGCCGCCTCCATTTCTTTCTTCGCTTCTGCTTTGCGTCCCATCTGAAGAAGTACTCGCCCACGAACGTAATGCACGTCGGAGCGCTCAGGATCGACTTTCTCCGCGGCGTCGATCTCGACCAGCGCCGCCGCATATTTCTCCTGATGCTGGTAGATCTTCGCCAGCCCGAGATGCGAATTGGCCAGACGAGGATCGAGGCGTAGCGCCTCCCGGTAGCTTTTCTCGGCGTTCTTGTCGTCCTGCATGAGCCGGTAGACTTCTCCCAGTTCGTCGTAGTTGAGGGCGAGGTCAGGTTCGACCGCAGCGTCTTTCAGGAACTCATCCCGGGCGCGCGCGAAATCTTGCAGCTTCAGATACGCGTATCCCAGATTGAAGTGCACGAAGGGAAGTTTGGGATCGGCGGCGGCGGCGGTTTGAAATTCCTTTAGAGCGGCGTCGTACTGTTCGGAATTCAGATACGATTTTCCGACGAAAAGATGATATGCAGGTGAGCCATCGCTAAGTTTGATCAGTTGTGTGGTGGCGCGGTCGTCGAGTTCCTTCTGTCCGGAGCGGTGGGCTGCATTGGAAAGCACATACAGATACGGCAACTGCCCCGATTCTTGAGCCCAGAGCGGCTCCAGCGTGTTGGCCGCGTCGGCCCAACGCTCGGCGAAGAAGTAGCACTGTCCCAGCAAGTAGCGCGCCTGTAGCGATTCGGGTTGATCGCGTACCACCGACTCAAACTGTGGAATCGCCTGGAGAAATTCACTCTGCCGGTAGTAGGCCAGCCCAATGTTGAGCCGGATCCCCGCGACCTGTGGCATCAAGTGTTCTGCCTTCTGCAGCGCTTCGAGAGCCTTGTTCCACTGCTTGCGCCGCATGTAGACCACGCCCAGGTTGGCATAGGCTCCGCCCGATTGCGGATCGATGTGCAGTACGGCACGGAAATCGCGCTCGGCTTCGTCCAACTGGTCATAAGTGAGGGCATCCTGCCCGAGCTGAAAAAGTTTTGCTGGATCGGCGTTCGCCGAAGGGCCGGTGACTGCGCCGCTGTGTCCGTTTCCCGCGGGCGCAGGCGAGCTTTGCCGCGGCGGATTGGCGATCGCGAACCCCACCAGCAGAAGCAAAACGAAACCTAGCGATGTGATTCGTGCGCTTGACACTGGTATTACTCTCTGCTGTAGTGTCCGCCAGTGTACGCTTTCAATACAAGGGCCAAGGCCGAGTTTGAAAGTACACGTGAGACATGTGGGGAGAGCCGCCCTCGGCTTTCCGTCGGGCCGAAGGCCCGATCACTGATCATCGATCATCTGATGGACGGTTTATAGCAAAATCGTCGAGCTGCGCTCGACGGACAGCCGAGGGCGGCTGTCGGCACATAGCTTCAGAACCGCGCTGCGACTCCGATCCGGCGCAAAGGCTGGCGATGGTGACCATTCGTGACGTGGCGAAGGAAAGCGGATTTTCCTCGACCACGGTGTCGATCGTGCTGAACAACGCGCCGCTGGCCCGCTACATTCCCGCGGTCACCAAGAAGCGCATCGAACGCGCCGCGCAGAAGCTCGGCTACCGTCCAAACCAGTTTGCGCGTTCTCTGCGCAGCAAGCGGAGCCACACCGTAGGCGTCATGGTGTTCGACATGACCGATCCTTACTGCACGCTGGTGTTGCGCGGCATTGAAAACACGCTCTACCAGTCGTCGTATCTGCCGATTCTCACCGATGTGCACAACGAGCGCAGCCGCTTCGAGCGCTATCTCGAGATGCTGCTCGACCGCCGCATCGAAGCCCTCATTGTGCTCGCCAACTGGCTCTTCCTCGATATCAACCTGCTCGGCGATCTGGAGAAAAGCAGCATCCCGACGGCGATGATCGGCTGCGAACTCAAGACCGATACGATCAGCTCAATCATCGTCGACAACGAAGTCGGGGGCTACCTCGCGCTAGAACATCTGCATTCGATGGGGCATCGCAAGATCGCATTCATCCGCGGCCCCAAAGCGCTGACCGATAGCTCTCCACGATGGCGTGGCATCCGCAACTGCGCCAAGGAATGCGGCCTGGAACTGGACTCGCGCCTGATCATGGAGTTGCCGGAGTCGCGCGATCCCGTGTCGAGCTTCGAATCGGGCCAAAAGCTGACCGACGAACTGATCAAGCAGAAGCGCCCCTTCACCGCGTTGCTGGCCTTCGATGACATGAGCGCCTTCGGCGCTATTCGCGCGCTCAACCGGGCCGGAGTGCGGGTTCCGGAGCATTGCTCGGTGATCGGTTTCGACGACGTTGCGACCTCCGCTCTGTACTCGCCGTCGCTCACGACGGTCCGCCAGCCCATGGAAGCCATGGGTGCGTCGGCCGTGGGAATCGTGGTCGACGGCATCAACGGCGTGCTGGAGAAGCGCGAGATTGGTGCCACGCATCGCAAGGTTGCCCCGGAGTTGGTAGTGCGGGAGTCGACGCGCAGCCTGTCATAAGCGGTTGAAGGGGGGCGGGACGAGAGTCGGGCGGCAATCATTCGGGAATGAGTGCCGACGGATGAGCGCAGAAACTCATGTGATCTGGGTCACTTTCTTTCGCTTTTTTCTTGACAGCGGACGTCGCCTAAAAGCACTATTCATACGTTTTAATACGCCCGTCCTGGGTCTCAAGCCACCACGGGTCGAAGTGTCCGTCGAAAATTAAGCCCCGGGCCGCGAGGCTCGGAAGAAGTAGGGCAAAGCTGAGTAAACCAGCGCAGGACAACTCCCTGCGCCCACGGGGGAGCCTGACCATGAAATCTCATCGAGTGCTGTTACAGGTCGTGCTGTTGGTCGTAACGTTCTGCGGAGCTGCCTGGGCTCAAAACGGGTCGATCACAGGGACGGTGAAGGATCCTTCGGGCGCCGCGATTTCTGGAGCGACCGTCGTGATCGCGAGTCCGGAGCGCGGGATCACTCGTCAGACAACGACCAACTCGGCTGGCGACTACAACGAGGCCTCCTTGCCTCCAGGTACCTACGACGTCGGCGTGTCCGCCACTGGTTTCAAGAAATACCAGGCCAAGGCGGTGAAACTCGACGTCGCCGAGAAGGCTCGTATCGACGTTTCGCTCGAAGTCGGTTCCATCAGCACGGAGGTCATCGTGCAAGGCGAGACCGTCGCTCAGGTCGAGACCCAATCCTCTGAACTCGCCGGTACCGTGAGCGGCAAGGAGATCACGCAGCTCCAATTGAACGGCAGAAACTTCACGTCGCTGGTTTCCCTGGTTCCGGGCGTGAGCAACCAGACCGGCATGGATGAGCCGCAGGTTGGCATCAACGGCAGCGTGTCGTTCAGCATGAACGGAGGCCGCACCGAGTACAACGCCTGGGAACTCGATGGCGGCGACAACATGGACAATGGCAGTAACGGCACGTTGAACGTGTATCCCAGCATTGATGCGATTGCCGAATTCACGGTGCTCACTTCAAACTACGGCGCTCAATACGGCCGCAATGGTTCGGGCACGGTGGAAGTTGAGACGAAGGGCGGCACCAAAGCTTTCCACGGTGACGCTTACGAATTCGTGCGAAACGATATTTTCAACGCGCAGAACTACTTCAACAGTGTGGGCGCCGGCGGTACGGGCGTGGTTCCTCCATACAAGAAGAACGATTTCGGCTACACGATCGGCGGTCCGGTGTATATCCCGGGCGTTTACAACAAGGACAAGCAGAAGACGTTCTTCTTCTGGTCCCAGGAGTGGCGTCGTGAGCGGGTTCCGGCGACTTTTAATACTCCAGTGCCATACAGCGCAGAGCGCACCGGCAACTTCAGTGATGTTTGCCCCGCTGCGGGTACAGATTTCTTACGTTCAGCGTATCCCGATTGTCCGTCGATTGGCGCGGGAGCAACGACTGGAACCTTGGCCACTTTTCCAAACAACCAGGTAACGGTAGACCCCACCGGAGCGGCCCTATTGCCGCTGATTCCGGTGGCCACGGCAGACATACCCGGGGCGGCTATTTTCAATTCCAATTCCACGCAGCCCACGACTTGGCGCGAGGAACTGTTCCGCATCGACCACAACATTAATGAGAAGAACCGCCTGACGTTTCGCTACATTCACGATTCTTGGTTTACGATCGAACCCACCACGATCTGGACAGGATCGGCATTCCCGACCGTGCAGACGGCTTTTAACGGGCCCGGGATCAGCATGGTGGCGCGCCTGACCAGCAATCTCTCCCCTACGCTGCTCAACGAATTCGTAGCCAGCTATACGACCGACCACATTTCCTTCAAGTCGCAGGGAGCATATGCGCCGCCGGCCGGCTTCTCGATGGGTTACCTCTACAACAACGGAGCGGGTGGGAAGTTGCCGGCCATCAACATCGGCGCCGGCGCGGCCTATGGCGGTGGATTCTACGAGGATCCGGACGGAGTTTGGCCTGAGGGTCCGTACAACTCCAATCCGACATACACCTATCGCGACAACCTGACGAAGATTGTAGGTCGCCACAACCTGCAATTCGGGGCCTACTTCGTAGCCGCCCAGAAGAACGAATTGAGCAGTGTGCAAGTGAATGGCTCGCTCAATTTCGATCCTTCCTCGCCGATCAGCTCAGGAAATGCGTTCGCCGATCTTCTGATGGGGAACATCGCCAGTTTCAGTCAGGGCAGCAACCAGCTGAAGTTCTACAACCGGTACAAGATTCTCGAGCCCTACTTCCAGGACGACTGGCGCGTGACCGACCGCCTCACGCTGAACCTGGGTCTGCGAATCAGCCTGGAAGGCACTTACCGCGATCGCTACCAGCATGCCTATAACTGGGATCCGGCGGTCTACAACGCCGGGATCGCAAATGTAGCTCAGGTTGATGGAGATGGCACAATCACAGGAACGGAGGGTGCTCTGATTCCCTCGGCAACCGCGAATCCGTTCCTTGGCCTCGTACAGTGCGGCGGTAGTGGTGGTCCGGTCACGTTCCTGAATGGATTCCCGAATGCGTCGGTAGGTGGAACTCCAACAGTGGGATGTTCGAAGGGCCACCTGTTCAACCCGGCGCCGCGCATCGGCTTCGCGTGGGATCCGCGTGGCAACGGCAAGACCGCAATCCGCGGCGGCTATGGCATCTTCTTTGAGCACGCCAACGGAAACGAAGCCAACACCGAGGGCATGGAAGGTCAGTCCTCACCGTTATTGCAGAGTTCTTCGCAGAACAACGTCGTCGGCTATGCCAATATCGGCGGAGGAGCGCTGGCGCCCCTATTCCCGTACAGCTTCTTGTCGATTCCGAACCAAGTCGTATGGCCCTACATGCAGCAATGGCACATCGACGTTCAACACGAAATGCCGGATCGATCGGTGCTGACCGTTTCCTATGTGGGCAGCAAGGGCACACATCTGGGGCGGCAACGGGACTTGAACCAGTTGTATCCGACACCTGCATCGCAGAATCCGTACGGCTATGGCCAGCCGATCACTGCGGCGGACTGCAACAGTCTCATTAACGTCGGACTCCCCAATGTGAGCGGCACGGCGAACGGGAAGCCGGTCAGTGGTCAAACAGCCATCAACTTGCAGACCGCTTGCGGCAATGACGCTAACCCGTATCGTCCCTACCTAGGCGTTTCGACGATCACCGGCCTGGAGAACAAAGCATCCTCCAATTACAACGCGCTGCAGGTTTCGCTGCGCAGGACGGTCGGTTCCTTGAGCCTTTCGGCGGCGTACACCTACAGCCACAGCATCGACGATTCTTCCGATCGGTATGACGCCACCTTCGTCAACTCCTACGATGTCGCCTCTAGCCGGGCGAGTTCGAATTTTGACGAACGCCACATGCTGAACGTTGGATATGTTTATGACCTTCCATTCTTCCGGAAGGCCGGACTCAAGCATGCCCTGATTGGTGGCTGGCAGTATTCCGGCATTGCAACTTTTGCGACGGGAACACCGTTGACCATCAGCAACGGCACGACTTATGGCGACAATGCCGGCGTCGGCAACGCGGTGGGCACCGGTTCGTATCCCGATTTGATTGGAAATCCGAACGCGAACATCCCGCCGCAGAGCGCGCTTAACTCAGGGAGCTACTCCAAATGGGCGTACAACCCGGCTGCTTTTGCTTTGCCAACGGGTCTGACCTTCGGGGACACGGGCAGAAACTCGCTGCGCAACCCGGGCCGTGTCAACTTCGATATGGCGTTGTTCAAACACTTCGCCATCAAGGAGAGCATGGCCTTCGAATTCCGCGCCGAAGCCTTTAACATCTTCAACCACCCGGAGTGGGCCGGATATTCGGGCTCGATGAGTTGCACGGGCGGGTCCAACAACTCGGCTGGCGACCCCAGTTGCGTTCAGTCGTCAGCTGCGGGAGGCGCCGGAGCGAACCTGTTTGAGATGAGCTCTGCACACCTTGCCCGAATTCTGCAGCTCGGAGCGAAGTTCATCTTCTAACCGAAGACAGCCTGAACAAGCCGGCCTCGCAAGAGGCCGGTTTTTGTGTGATCGACGACTGAACCTTCGCTCGGACGACGCCAAAAGGGATGGGACCCCGTCTAGGGGTTCAGTTCGCTCCTCAGCCGTTTCGAAAGCTTTTCAATCTGCTTCAGTTTCTCAATGATGTCCTTTGGCAGTGTGCCTCGACGGACATCGGCCACATCGGAGGGGATAGTTTGTGCGGTGCGCGCCAGGTCGTCGGCTTCCCGCTGCAGTTCCACCAGGTCAATGCGATGCTGCACCTTCGACGCGTCCGGAGCGGTCTTCCCGTGATCCGCGTCCATGGAGGCGGGCGGAGGGGGAACTCCAGGGATATATGCGTCCTTAATCTGGGCGCGGACGGGAAGCACGCAGACGAGCAGGATAATGGAGAGAAAAACAGATCTAGTCACGGCACGCCTCCGAATCAAAAGGCGAATCTGCGGGTATTGTACTCCGGACGGAAGCAGGTCACCCCATCGTCACCGTTTGCCGCGTGCCCACTGCTTCCAGCGCGCGCTCCAGATCTGCGATCAGATCTTCGACGCTCTCAATTCCCACCGACAGCCGGACCATCTGCTCGGTGACGCCCATCTCGGCGCGCTGCTCGGCTGAGATCATGGCGTGAGAGGTCAGCACTGGGATCGACACCAGAGACTCGACTCCTCCCAGGCTCGTCGCCAGCGTGAACAGGTGCATGGCCTCGCTGACGCAGCGCGCATCCTCTCCTGTGCCGTCAACCTCAAACGTGACCATGCCGCCGCCACCTTGCATCTGCTCGCGCGCAATGGCGTGCTGCGGATGGCTCTTTAGAAACGGATAATGCACCCGCTTGACCTTGGCATGCTGCTCCAGGAATTCGGCCACACGGAGTGCATTCTCGTTCTGCCGCGCCACCCGGACCGCCAGCGTCTTGAGTCCTCGGATCAGCATCCACGCGGCATGTGGGTCCATACAGTTGCCCAGGGTCGTCCGCGTCTCCCAAATCTGGTCCATCAGTTCCTGCCGCCCGCTGACTACGCCGCAGGTCAGGTCCGCATGTCCACTCAAGTACTTCGTGCCCGAGTGCATAACCAGGTCGATGCCGTACTCCGCGGGATGCTGGTTGATCGGCGTACAGAAGGTGCTATCGATCATGCTGAGCAGCTTGTGCTGCCGGGCCAGCACCGCGGCTCTTTTGACGTCGACAACGAGCAGCGAAGGATTGGTCGGCGACTCGAGATAGAGCATCCGCGTATTTGGCCGGACGGCGCGCGCGGCCTGCTCAAAGTCATTGGTATCGAAGAATGTGGTTTCGATGCCCATCTTAGGTAACCACTGCGAGAAGAACTTCATGACCCCGCCGTAGACGTCGCGCTGCGCAACAATGTGGTCCCCCGCTTTAAGGAAGGCCAGGATCGTCGTGGTGATCGCTCCCATGCCTGAGGCAAAGGTGCGCGAGCCTTCTGTCCCATCGATCGCAGCCACGGCCTGCTCGGCTACGGTGTTCGTCGGATTTCCCCAGCGCGTGTAGTAGCGGTCGGTCGTGGTTACGCGCTGCTGCTCGTCGTTGTCGGTTACCTGGAAGGTCGACGTCTGGTAGATCGGCGTGCCGACCGGACCGTTCTTCTTTTCCAGGTCAGATGCTCCGTGGACAGCGGCGGTCTCAGGACGGCGGGTGTTCCGTTTCATGGTTGCCTCACGTCCTCCAGAGTAATTGCGGGGATTCGGCTGGGGCAAGCGAAAGCTCGACGCGCGACCGTTTATAATGCCCCATTCGTACTCAATCGTTTTGACTCAAGGTTTCTTACTCAACCATGGACTTGGGACTAAAGAACCGTGTAGCCCTGGTAGCCGCGTCCAGTCAGGGACTTGGCCTCGCCACCGCTGAAGCCTTAGCCGCCGAAGGGTGCCGTGTCGCCATGTGCGCTCGCAATCAGGAGACGCTGCAGGCCGCCGCCGACAAAATCAGAAAGCAGCATAACGTGGAAGTCTTCGCCGAAGCTTTCGACGTTGGCGATCCGGTCGCTGTCAGTCGGTTCGTTGCAGCCCTGGCGAACAAGTTTGGCAGTGTCGATATTTGCGTGACGAACGCCGGAGGCCCTCCGGCCAAAGGATTCCTGGCGGCCACGCTTGACGACTGGCAACGAGCGATCGAGTTGAACTTTCTTAGCACGGTCTACTTCGCGCGTGAAGTGATTCCCCACATGCAGCGCAAACACTGGGGCCGCATCATCACGATCACATCGATCACGACCAAGCAGCCGGTGGCTGATCTTGTGCTGTCGAATGCAGTTCGTGCGGCGGTTGTGGGGTTGGTGAAGAGTCTCGCAAATGAATTCGGCAAAGACGGAATCCTGGTCAACAATGTTGGGCCCGGTTTCACGGCGACCGATCGCCTGAAGGAACTGGCGAAGGCCCGCTCGGCGGCGTCGGGAAAAAGCGAGCGGGAGATTTTCGATGGCTGGGCCGGCGATGCTCCGCTCAAGCGACTGGGCGAGCCGCGTGAGTTGGCCGAGACGGTAGTGTGGCTGGCGTCGGAGCGCGCGTCTTACGTGACCGGCCAGACCGTGCTGGTAGATGGCGGCATGTATAAAGGTTTGTGAGAAAGAAAGCTTCGAGCCACGAGTCACGAGCTTCGAGCCGAACGAGATCGGTCGCAGCTCAAAGCTCGGAACTCAGGGCTAACCTATGCGATCGATTGCTTCAAGAATGTCCGTCATGAGTGGGGAAGGCGCGCTATCCGTCTTCGCCCGAGCCAAGGAACTCGAAGCTCAGGGGCGCTCCATCATTCACCTGGAACTGGGCGAGCCGGACTTTCATCCCGGCAAGTCGGTGATCGACTCGGCAGCCAAAGCCCTGGCGGACGGCAAAGACCGTTACTGCGCGGTCGCCGGGGTCCCGGCGTTGCGGGAAGAGATTGCCGCGTATCTGGCGCGAACGCGCAACATTTCAGTTTCGCCTGCCAACATCGTGCTCGCGCCGGGATGTAAGATCGCACTCTTCCTCGGGATGATGGCGTTGCTCGAACCGGGAGACGAAGTGCTCTATCCCGATCCAGGATTTCCAGGGTATCCATCGATCACGCTGGGGCTGGGCGCGGTGCCAGTGCCGTTCACGCTTTCCGCGCGCAATCATTTTCAGCCGGACCCGGTGGAAATCGCGTCGAAGATTACTCCGCGCACGCGCATGCTGATTCCGAATTCTCCGGGCAATCCGACTGGGACCGTCTATACCGATGCCGTGCAGCGTGCTCTGGCGGAACTCGCGGTGAAGCACGACCTGTGGGTGCTCTCCGACGAGATCTATGCGCGCATTATTTATCGCGGCGAATATCTGTCCATGCTTCGCTATCCGGGTATGCACGAGCGCACGCTGATCATCGACGGATTCTCCAAGAGCTTCGCGATGACTGGATGGCGGCTGGGATATACGGTTGCGCCGCCCGAGGTCGTCTCGGCGCTGGTAATGATGGCAGTGAACACCTACACCTGCGTCGCCGAGTTCACGCAGTATGCCGCCATTGACGCGCTGCGCGACCGCGAAGAAAACACGCCATACATGGTCGACGAGTTTACCCGCCGCCGCGAACAGTTCGTGAGTGAGTTGAATCGCGTGCCGGGTTTCCGCTGCCATCCGCCGGAAGGCGCATTCTACGCCTGGGTGGATATCACCGGCACGGGCATGAGCGCAGAAGACCTGTGTCGCATTCTTCTCGAAGATGCGGGTGTCGCGGCCATTCCCGGCGCAGCTTTTGGACCGGCCGGCAAAGAGTTTATCCGCTTCTCCTTCGCTTCGTCGATGGCGACTCTGCACGAGGCGGCCGAGCGGATAGTGAGAGTGTCGACGGCGTGGCAGGGAACTGCTGCCGTTCGCTGAACGGCTGAGCATCTGAGCCTGTTTCTGAGCCAGTTAGCGTAGTGTTGTTTCTAGGTGGCGCAACGCTTCAGCGCTGCGGTAACGGCCACCAATGACTGTGGGCTTTAGCCCTGAGGAACTGCATGCAACTTGCAATTCGAGGATTACTTCTCGCTGCTGTTGTCGCTGTCTCTTCATTCTCGGCCGCCCAGGCGCGCCCGTTCCCCGGTCCTGACGTGCAGCAGATCTACCAGCGGCTGCTGCCGCAGATTGAAAAGATTCCGGCGTTCGATCATCACGCGCACCCTGGCTACGCCGACGATCCTGACGTCGATGCGATGGCCGCGCCTCCGAACGCGAGCGAAGCGCTGCGCACGCGCGACGACAACCCCGAACTCGCAGTCGCGGCGAAAGCTCTGTTTGGATATCCCTATACCGATCTCTCGCCCGAGCACGCGAAATGGCTGCTCGACAAGAAGACCGAACTGAAGAAGCAACTCGCGGGCACAGCGTACTTCAACACGATTCTCGACAAGATCAACATTGAGAGCTCGGTGGCGAACCGCGCCGTCATGCCCGACTACCTCGACAAGAAACGTTTTCCCTGGGTTTTCTTTGCCGATTCGTTCATGTGGCCGTTCAACAATGAGCGTGAGACGGCGCGCAATCCGGACGAAGGCGTCTACATTCCGCTACAGGAAAAGATGCTGCACCGTTGGATGCAGCAGGAGAACGTCAGTAAACTTCCCGCGACCTTCTCCGATTACCTGAAGTTCATCAGCCAGGTGCTAGAAGAGAATTCGAAACGCGGCGGTATCGCGATGAAGTTTGAAGTTGCCTATTTCCGCCCGACGACTTTCAGCGATCCCTCGCGCGCGCAGGCAGAAGATATTTACCAGCGCTTCGTGACCGGTGGAATTCCGAGCGAACGGGAATACCGCACGTTTCAGGACTACATCTTCCGTTATCTCGTCACTGAAGGCGGGCGCCTGCACTTGCCGGTGCACATTCATACTGCCGTCGGTATCGGCGACTATTTCAACTTGTCGCAGAGCAACATCATGAATCTGGAAAGCGTGTTGCGCGACCCGCGCTATGCCTCAACCACGTTCGTCATGATTCACGGTGGTTATCCGCTGGAGCGCGAAGCCGTGTGGCTTGCGGCCATGAAGAACGTCTATCTCGATTCTTCCTTCGGTGAACTGGCGCAGTATCCATCGGCTTTCAAAGAGACGCTGAAGATGTGGCTGGAAACTTTTCCCGACAAGATCACTTTCGGCACCGACTGTTTCCCTTACAATCAAGTGCTGGGGGCGGAGGAGAGCTACTGGCTGGGGGTGCAGTCGTCGCGCACCGCGCTAGCTGCGGCCTTGGCCGAGATGGTTTCGGAGAACGAGATCACCGAGACTCGGGCGCTGGAACTGGCCCATGCCTACCTGCACGACACAGCCGTCAAGCTTTACGAAGGACGGGTACACTAGACGTCCACCGGACGATTTCGAGGAGAGGTCTGATGGCCAAGGGATACTGGATTACGATCTATCACGCTGTTTCCGATTCCGCTGCGCTCTCTGAGGACGCAAAGCATGCGGTCCGGCGATCGAGGCCGCCGGTGGCCGCATCCTGGCACGAGGAGTGCCGACCAAGACGTACGAGGCAGGAGAGGCCCAGCGGGTGGTCATTCTTGAGTTTGACAGCGTGGAGAAGGCAATCGCGGCCTACGAGAGCGGCGCCTATCAGGCTGCCTTCCGGCTTTTAGGAAATGGAGCGAAGCGCGAAATACGAATTGTGGAGGGCGCCTGAATTGATCAAGAAGAGTAAGTCGAAAAAGAAACTCACGCGGACGTCAAAGGGCAAGTCCAGTTCGCGCTCTCGAACCAAGCTGGGCGCTGGTCTGAAAAATACCGTGTCCCAGCGCGCTGCGCGCCCGTCTGTGCTCCAGTATGTTCCGTGGAACAGCGTTCTGCTTGAGGATCTGACGCCGCTGCTGCAGCGGCAGTTCGTCGTGGGTCAGGAAATCATGCTGGCGCGAGTGCTGCTGAAAAAAGGCTGCATCGTGCCCGAGCACAGCCACCCCAACGAGCAATTAACCTACATCCTTGAGGGTGCGCTCAAGTTCTGGATCGACGGAAAAGAGATCGTCGTCCACGCCGGCGAAACGCTCTGCATTCCTTCGAATATGCCGCACAGGGCTGAGGCGCTCGAAGATACGGTTGACCTTGACGTCTTCAATCCGCCCCGTGCGGATTGGATCAACAAGACCGACCAGTATCTCCGGGGAAAGAAATAATTCCGGGCCCATGCCTTCCACCTCCACTTCTACGCCGGGCGTGCGTCAAACAGCCTTCCGCTTCCGATGCATTGCGTGCGGCGATCTGAGCGATCACGCCCGGCAGGATTTCCGCTGCGCCCAGTGCGGCGATCTGCTGGAGATTACCTACCCGCAGTGGAAGGAATCTGCAGGCGCTGGGCCGGACCTGAAGTCCACTTGGCGCCAGCGGCGACTTTCTCAGTCGGCCGTCGATCTGAGCGGCGTCTGGCGCTTCCGCGATGTGCTGCCTCGGCTTGAAGCTGACGATCAAGCCATCACGCTGCGCGAAGGCAACACTCCGTTGTACGAACTGCCGCAGTGCGCGCGCATCACTGGTGTGCCGCGTTTGTTCGCGAAGCATCAGGGATTGAATCCCACCGGATCTTTCAAAGATGCCGGCATGACGGTGGCTGCGACCTTCGCGCGCCTGGCTGGATTCCGCTGGGTCGCCTGCGCCTCCACCGGCAACACGTCGGCATCGATGGCAGCTTATGCCGCTCGCGGAGGCATGAGGAGCCTGGTGCTGGTTCCGGATGGAAAGATTTCCTGGAGTAAACTCTCGCAGGCGCTCGACTACGGAGCCGTCACCTGCCAGTTGCGCACCGACTTCGATGGCTGCCTGCGCCTGCTGCAGGAACTGGTTCTGCGCGCGCCCGTGTACCAGCTGAATTCGATTAATCCGTTTCGGCTAGAAGGCCAGAAGACGCTCGCTTTCGAACTGCTGGAGCAACTCGACTGGCAGCCGCCCGACCATATCATTGTCCCGGGTGGAAATCTGGGGAACAGTTCCGCAATAGGCAAGGCGCTGGTGGAAATGCGCGATCTGGGGCTGATTTCGCGCTTGCCCAAGTTGTCCGTCATTCAGGCCGAAGGCGCGAACGCGCTGGTGCGCACCCTGCGCGAGGCTAGCGGCAAGAAGTTGGTTGGCGTGCAGGCTGAGACTCGCGCCACCGCGATTCGCATCGGCAATCCGGCGTCATGGAAGAAGGCGGTGCACGTGCTCGAAGCTACCGAGGGGGCCTGTGAGCAAGTCACCGAGGTTGAGATCGCGCAGGCCAAGGCTGAGATCGGAGTCGAAGGCATTGGATGCGAGCCCGCGTCGGCGGTCACTCTCGCTGGCTTGAAGAAATTGCTGAAGCAGGGCTTTGTGAAACCGGAAGAAAGCGTGGTGCTGGTGCTGACCGGAAACCTGCTCAAGGATCCGGACTTCACGATCAACTTTCACCGGGGCGAATTGTTTAAGGGTGCTCCGGACGAGGGCGCCAGCGCCGCATTGAACCCCTTGCGCCGTCCGCCCATGGTTCTGGATGCCACGCTGGATGCAGTGCTGCGAACGCTGGAGAACGCGGAAAAGTCCTGATCGAAAGCATGTCCCCCGAAAGCAAAAAACGCCGATCACTCCGCCTGGCTCTGCCGGGCACTTCAGCCAATCTCGGGCCGGCCTTTGATGCTGCCGCTCTCGCGATGGACTTCTATATTAAGATCAACGCGCGAGCCGCGGTGGAATTCGTCATCGCCGCCACCGGCCGCGACCGCGAGATCTGCGGAAAGCTTGAGGACCATCTTATCCTCAACACCTATCGCGAGGTGTTGCAAGCCGCGGGCCGCGACGTCAAGCCTCTGGCGCTGCGCATCGCGAACGATATTCCTATCGGCAAAGGCTGTGGCTCGTCGGCCGCTGCCCGATTGGCCGGCATCGCGCTCGCAGTGCGCTTCGGCCGCTTGCGTTGGACTGACGCGCAAATCGTCGACGAAGCTTCTCGCCGCGAGCATCACCCCGACAACGCCTCCGCTTGCTGGATGGGAGGCCTTACCGTCGCGCGGATGTCTGGAGAATCGGAGGCTCAGGTGGCCTCCGTCCGTCCGAAAGGGAAGTGGCCGCTGCTACTGGCCATACCCGAACAGAGTCTTTCGACGGAAGAAGCCCGTCGCGTTCTTCCCGCGGAGTATTCGCGCGCGGACGCGGTCACGAACGTACAGAATTCCATGCTGCTGCTCGCGGCTTTTACGCAGGGACGCCCCGATCTTCTGTCAGCCGCTCTCGAAGACCGCATCCACCAGCCCTATCGTGCGATGCTTTGTCCGTTGCTGCCGAGTCTGCAGGAATTGAAGGGAAAGGAAGGCATTCTGGGGGCCGCCCTCAGCGGTGCGGGCCCTTCGGTGCTGATCTTTCTCGACCCGCGTGCATCGCTGAAAAAGGCGCACAAAGTGGTTGCCGCTCATCTCTCGCAATGCCGCCTCGCTGCCGAGTTACTTCCCACTTCGATCACTCTGCGCGGAGCGCGCGCTTCGTTCAAGTAGTAACTATCTGCGTTCTACACGAAACACTGTAGCCGGAACGTGCCATTCATGTGTTCTTCTACGACCGATACCTTAAAGAGTTCCACGGCGAAACTAATTCTTGCGCATCGTGTTTTTGTCATCGGCGGAATCGGGTACCCCAGCATCTGAAGTAGGCGGGATTTCCGGTTTAGCTTGGGGTGCGCTGAGATGAAGTCCAAAATGCACGAGGCTGTGTTGGGGGAAGACGAGATGTCCGGGAACGAGCAAGTCCGTGTCGAGATACAGACGTTTCTTCAGGCAGTCAATTCATATCCTGACCGATTCGCCAGGAACCCAGATATCACTTTCGAGGAGCACTGCAGCAGCTTGAGTCCTGCTGCCAAGAGTGATCCGCCCCGCCGGAACTAACACGAAGCGATCGTCAAATTCGAAAAGGGCACGGCTTTCGGCCGTGCCCTTAACGTTTACTTTGGTTCGCAACCTTCAGTGCGAGTGCCGCGCGACCCGTATTATCGGCTGGCCGGCGGCACAATTCCGTTCATGCGCAGATACACCACCATCTGACCGTAGTGGTCGAATCCATGCGTTGAAATGACGGTCGCCAATCCCAGGCGCGACACCTTACCTTCTCCAAACGGACTCCTCACGGTGCCGACCAGATTATTTTCGTTCACCGTGGCGAGCGCCTTGTGGACGTATGCAAAGGATTCCTTGAGGAACTTGAGGACATCTGCTTTGCTGGTGATGGAGGTCGGTCCGGATTCTCCGCCAGTGTCTACGGGGGGCTTCTGTTCCAGAAGCGCAGCCCCGAGAATGTAGTTTACCGCCGCCACGTGCTTGATCTGCTCGGCATAAGTCCGCGCGCCTTTGAATTCTCCGTTGGTGGGAGCGAATCCGAACTTATCTTCGGGCATGGCCTCTGCCGCGGGTACGAACTCGTTCTCCATGTTCAGGACGGTGTGATCCAAAACCTCGGTTACCGTCCGGTGTTCTTCTTTTGGCTTGGCCGCCTGTGCTGCCGCCGTCATGGTCAAAACCAGCAAACCGCACACCACCAATCCCAGTCGCTTCATCATTCGGGGCCCCTTATTCTTGTTTTTTAATTTGTCTTAGTCTCGCACTTAGTCTCGCACTACCGCCGGAGCCATTTTCAGCCCCGACGCCGTCAAACGATGCCGCCGGATCGTCGTCAGACCAACGATCATGGCTAAGGCCGACCACGCCAACGCCTCGGGCACGCCCTGGCGCACGGCCAGCCATCCCCAAACCGCGCTGCCCACGGCCATGCCACCTTGCAGAACCAGCAAATACATGGAGAGCGCACGCGCCCGCATCCACGACGGACACATGGTCTGCGCCACGACATTGAAGCAGGCCAGAATGCCGATCCATGCCACGCCCGCGCTGAATAATACCAGACACAGCCACTCAAACACGTGCACTTGCCCTGCCAGGAAGGTCATGGCGGCGAACACCACGGTCGCGCCCATGACCAGCCCATCCACGGAGTAGCGCAGCCGGAGCCGAGGTAGCAGCGCCGCGCCCGACAGCGCGCCTAGCCCGAAGCAGGTCAGGAGGAACCCGTATCCCTGTGCTCCATGCGGCTGGCAGACCACGGGAAGCAGGGCCAGCAGGGAAGCTGCTCCAAAGCTGAAGGCTCCGGTGCGAATCAACACGGACCGAACCTCAGGAGCTCCGCGCACGTAGCGGATGCCTTCGGCGACTGCGTCCCATACACGCTGCCGGGGCAACGGCTCGTGTGCGGCTTGTTTCCATTTGCATAGAAAATAGATCACGCCAAAGAACGATGCTGCGTTCAGGAGGAAGGACCATCCCGATCCAGCGGTCGCGACGACGATTCCGCCCAGAGCGGGACCGACCGCGCGCGCCACGTTGAACCCTGCGGAATTCAGCGCCACGGCCGAAGCATGCCGCGCCGGAGAAACCACGTCGGGCGTGATCGCCTGCCACGCCGGATCGTTCATCACCGCGCCCAGCCCCAGCAGAAACGTGAAGCCCAGCAGCATCCATGGCTCTACCGCGTGCAGCAGAGTCAACACCCCCAGCGCGGCCGATGCTACCACCATCCAGCCCTGGGTGAACAACAGAAGCCGCCGCCGATCGACCATGTCGGCCAGCGCTCCGGACGGCAGCACCACCAGAAATACCGGCACCGCGGCGGCTGCCTGGACCAGGCCGACCATCAGCGGAGAAGTCGTGAGCTGCGTCATCAGCCAGCCCGCGCCCACGTTCTGCATCCAGGTCCCGGTATAAGAAATGACGGCGGCAATCCACAGCGACCGGAACAGCGGCTCGCCCAAGGGAGTCCAAGCGGCGTCCGGGCGCCGCATTCCCGGACCGTGAATCGGAACTGAAATCTGGTCAGCCAAGAAAAAGGGTTCCTTCGTGAACCTTCGTGTCCTTAGTGGTTAAGGTTTTGTTCCTGAAGCCTGCTGAACGGCCACTGCGAATCTTTCCATGCCCGTATCAAGTAAATGATCACGCCCGTCAGTAGAATGACCGCGGCGTACCGCATCTCCTTCTGCCAGTTCTCCCGGTTAAACAATATGAAGAGGAAGCCCGCTGATGCCAGTAACGCCGGTAACGGATACAGCCACATGCGAAATGGCCGGCGCATCTCCGGCCGAGTAAACCTCAGCACGATCACTCCTACCGCCTGCACCAGAAACTGCAGGATCAGCCGGATCACGACCAGCGCCGCGATGGCATCCTTCAGGCGCAGAAAACAGAAGGCCGCCGCTACGACTCCCAGAGCCAGCAGGGAGATATGGGGGAAACGGTGCACAGGATGAACCTTGGCGAAGGCCTTGAAATAGTTGCCATCCTTCGCCGCGGCATAAGGAACCCGGGAGTAGCCCAGCATCAGGGAAAAGACCGAGGCAAAGGCGGTGACGATCACCATGCCCGTCACCAGCCGGGCCGCCCACGCTCCGTAGACGCGCTGCATGAATAACGAAACAACATACAGGCCAGTGTTGTTCTGTCCCGCCTGCAACATCTCCCTCCAGGGCACGACTGCGAGGACGCAGACGTTCATCATGAGATATAGACAGGCGACCAGCAGAATAGAAAGCAATAGGGCGCGAGGAATATTCTTTTCCGGGTCTTTGATCTCGTCTCCGAGAAAGCTGACATTGTAATAGCCCCAATAGTCGTAGGTGGCGATGAGCATGGCTCCGCCCAACCCGGTTAGAAAGTGATGGGAGATCGTGAATGCGCCTGGAGGGAAATCAAAGGCGCGTGCGGCGTTGAAGTGCGTCAACCCGGCGAAGATGATCCAGCCGATTGTGCCCATCACGCCAAACCAGAGTATTTTCGACAGCCGCCCGATGGCCGTGATGTTGCGGTAGAGCAGCAGCACGGTGAAGAAACAGATCGACACCGCAACCGCCGTTCCCGGCGTGACGATCGTACTGGCTTGCAGGGTTCCCACCCATGGAAGATGTGCTGCCGCCTCGTGGTGCGCGAGCACCGTGTCCAGTGAGGGCCAGTAGTAGGCGGCGTATCCCGCCAGCCCGATGCATCCGGTGGCGATCGACAGAGGCGCGGAAAACGAAACCTGCCAGATGAAGAGGAACGAGATCAGCCGTCCCCATTTCTGCGGTCCGTACATCTCGCGCAAGTAGCGATAGGATCCGCCCGACGCCGGCAATGCCGCACCCAATTCTGCGGAGACGAGTCCGTCACAAACGGCCAGCAGCGCCCCTGCTACCCAACCTAGGAGCGCCTGCGGTCCGCCCATGGCGCTCACCACCAGAGGCATGGTGATGAATGGTCCCACGCCGATCATGTCGATCATGTTCAGCGCGGTCGCGCTCCACAGCCCCATCCCACGGATGAGGCTGGGAGAACTCGGACTGCTTTGCGTGGAAGATGACATGCCTGAGGGAGCAACGGCCGCTAGGGCAGAAGCAGGACCCTCCCGCTGACCCGGCGCTGTTCAAAGGCTGCGTGCGCGGAGGCCGCCTCCGCCAGTGGGTATGTGCGATCAATCCTGATCGAGAGCTTTCCTTGGCGTACCCAGGCTGCGAATAGTTCAAGGTAGTGAGGATACTCCTTGAGATAGGGCAATCCATTGGTGCGGGTCAGAAACAGGGAGCCCTTTTCCTGCAGTGTCATCACGTCGAACGGGGGCACGTATCCGCTGGCTTGCCCGTAAATCACCAGATATCCGCCCGGCGCGAGGCTGTCGAGGTTTGCTGCGAAGGTGTCTTTGCCGACGCCGTCGTACACCACGCTCACCCCGCGGCCTTCCGTGATTCGCCGCGCCTCTTTCGCGATGTCGGACTGTGTGGAAACGATGACTTCGTTTGCACCCGCCTCTTGGGCGAACCTGGCTTTTGCTTCGGAAGACGTTACGCCAATTACGCGACCGCCGCGAATCTTCGCCATCTGACAGAGCAAGAGACCAAGGCCCCCGGCCGCTGCTTGGATCAGGCACCATTCACCTGCCTTGATTGGATAAGCAAAATGCGTGAAAGCGTAGGCGAGGAAGCCCTGGTTCATTCCCGCCGCCGCTTGCTCAAAGCTGATTCCCTCCGGAATTCGGATCAACCGCACGGCCGGTACCAGTGCATGGCTGGCATAGGATTCCCCAACGAAACTCACACGATCGCCGACAGCGATATTGCTAACATCGGCCCCGATCGCCTCGACGATGCCGACGCCTTGGCTCCCCAGCGTTGCGGGGAGTTCACTGCCTCCTGCGGCCGCCCGGTGGTAAAATTTCTGCCCCACGAGTTCGCCTCGCCGCTTCTGCACATCGAGAAAATTCACGCTCGCTGCATGGATGCGAACCACCGCCTGCCCAGCGCGTGCCAGCGGTGCAGGGAGTTCTTCCAACTCCATGACCTCCGGCCCGCCGTGCGCATGAATTCGAATCGCCCGCATGACCGCCTCAGCCCCGCCAGCCGCGTGCCGCCTGTTTGTAGGGTCCATTGGATTCAACTGCCAAGCAAGAACTGCTACCGCTTCTCATGCCCCGCGCTCAGCAGGTTCACATACAGCCGCACCGCGCCGGGCACGCCCGCGGGCAACTGGCGGAAGAACGCGTAGGCAGCGTAAATATAGGTGCCTTTGCCATACTGAGCTCGCAGCAGCCCGCCCTTCTGCGCATCTTCTCCGGGATCGTGGCACGACAGCAGGGGCGTGAAGTGGTCGTCCCATTTGTCCATGAAATAGAGGCCGCGCTCCTGAACCCAGCTGTCGAAGTCTTTCGCAGTAATCGTGTTGGGATAGTGAAAGACGGAATCCTGCGGCGCCAGAATTTCTACCGGAGCCTCTTCCACTGAAACGCGCGCCCGGCTCAGTTCCGCGGAGTAGGGCGTGAACTTGCCGGTGTTGAAGTCGCCGGTTCCCGTGTTGTACTGCACCACCAGCGTTCCACCGGCCGAAACGAAATCGAGGAGCTTCTTGTTATTGGCGACGACATCTTTCTGCGTGTCGTAGGCGCGAATGCCCAGTACGATGGTTCCGTATTTGCTGAGATCTTCGGTTGCGATCTTCTCCGCCGGGATGAGTGTGACGTCCATTCCTACCTGCCGCAGCACAGTGGGAATATCATCGCCCGCGCCCATGATGTAGCCGACTTTCAGGTCGTGCGGCGCCTGTACGTCGACAATGCTCACGCGCTGTCGCGCGGGCTGGTAGTAATAGAAGCTACCGAGATCTTCGCGCGCGACAAGCGTGTATCCCTCGCTGTATTTCTCGCCTTCCGATTCAAGTACGGCACGGACCGTGGTGCGGCCTTGCTGCAATCCGGTGGTGAAGACCTTGAACTGGAAATCTTGTTTCTCGCCGCGCTTTTTCACTTCAACGGCAAACTGCGCCGGCTCGGAGCGCCAGCCACTTGGCAACTCTAGGCGCAGTACACCTTTCACCTCGCGCTGCAGATTGCTGGTCACGCCCACTGCAACGGTGGAAGTTGATCCGTTGTGGGTCGAGATCACCTGGGTCCCGGGCTCCAGCATCACCGAGAATGCAGGCACAATCGCCAATGGGCGCGCGCGCTGCTTCCCGGCTTCGTCTATAAATGGCGTCACCACGACTGAATTGATTCCATTTCTTGTTGGAGTTGCTCCGCCGACTGAATACTCTACCCGCGCCCTCAGCGCCGGGGGTGGGAAGGGAAGAGTGAGATACTTCGCATCGTCGATGTGATTCACGGCCTCGGTCTCGGGATCATCCCGATGCCAGTAGGGCCGTGTGTACTTCGTATCTTTCGGCACGCGCAGCCGGAAGTTTGCGTGCAGGTCTTCCCCGGCTTTTACGGTCTCGGGCTTGGTCTTGCCGCTGATCGTGTTCCATCCGGCTGGAACCTCCAGTTTGATGCGATCGATCAGCAAGGGCATTCTTGATCCGTTGTGAAACGTCACCGCCACCGTGAACTCTTGCCCCGGTGAAACCGTAGTCAGTGCATCCGCTTCTTTCGCTGCGTGAGACTGGGGGTTGCCGTCGGAAGACACATCCGCCGAGAGGCCCACGCCCAAGGCGAGATTCAGAGCGGTCTCTGCCTGCTGCTGTTTCTCCGCAATCCGCGTGAGCAGATCAAGTTTTGTGGCCTTGCCCAAGGCGCTTCCACTTACCTCGCCGGACACCCGATTCAAGTCGGCGACCACTTTCGTCAGCGGCGCCGTTGCCGCGGAAGCATCGCTGCCTCTCGCAGAACCTGCCGCCTGTTCCATTTGCTTCGCAATGTCAGTCAGTTCCTGTCGCAGCCGCGGAACCTTCTTCTCTTCCGCTCCCAGCCCAGCCACCAAGCCCACCCACGTTGTGTCGATGCCGTCAAAGAAACTCTTCTCGTGTCCGTCCTTGCCCAGGGTCGACGGCACAACCGAATCCACCAGTCGGTAAAACGTGAACCGGTCTCCCGGATCAATCGTCCAGTTCGCCGCGCCTTGCGACATCTGATGCCGCAGTCCCTGCATCGCGAACTGCACGTAGCCCATGCCGAGTTCCGCGCTCTTCTCCCCCGTGTTCAACTTCAAGGTCCAGTCTGCATCCGGACAAGTCATGGCGCCAAAGCCGCAGACGTTTCCGATATAAAACTTCTTCGCCTGCCACGGTTGAAGTCCAGCGGCAATCTGCTCGGGGAAGCGCTTGGGATCCGCGGCCGCGCGGAACGCCTCTTTCGCCAGAATGCTCGAGGCCTGATGATGACCGTGGCCATCGCGCTCGGTGCCGGAAAAGCGCGCGACCAGGACATCCGGACGGAATGTCCGAATCACGCGCACCACGTCGGCCAGCGCGGTATCATGTCCGCCCCACTTCTGAAATGTTTCCTCGGGATTCTTCGAAAATCCAAAATCAGCCACGTGCGAAAACCGTTCCTGCACACCGTAGTATTGATCCGAAGCAAGCAACTCCTCGGCCCGCAGCACGCCGAGCACATCCGACAGATTGCTCCCAATCTTGTTCTGCCCGCCCTCGCCGCGATTCAGAGTCATGAGCAAGGTGCTCACGCCGCGGCCGCGCGCCTCCAGCGTGAGCATCCCGCCGTCTTCATCGTCCGGATGCGCCACCACCTGCATAAGCCGCGCCGTAGTTCGGAGTCGCAGCAGCTCCAGGCGCAGACCGGCCATCCCCTCATCCTGCGGAATCTCCGCTGGAACGCCCTGATACAGCAGTCCGGGAGGATCCGCCAGAACGTCCAAACTCGGCGACGGGTTGTTCGAGGAGGCGGGTGCCCCATCCTTGCGCGCATTTTGCGCAAGGGTGGGAACTGTCGCCAGAAGAGAAAGAACAGAGAGGAAGCAGACGAGCTTCACGCCCAGAAATTGCAGGCGCTGAAAGATAAAGGAAGCGCGGCGTTGACGGGGCCGCAGCAGGCTAGGGGTTCCGGAATGTGTCACGTTACAAGGATGGGGCCTACCCCCGGTTTGACGCAAATTCTTTCCGATCTTGATTCAGATTAGACGCCCGTAAAGGCCAACAGTGAGCCCTGTACCCGTTAATGGGCTCTGGAAGCCGGCATCCGAAAGCCGGAAGCCGTCTCACACGTCACACAACTCCACCGCCTTCCGCAGCGACTCCAGCGGATCGCCTGTCGGCACAAACTCATGCGCCACGTAGCCCCTAAACCCCGTGTCGGCGATGGCCCGCATGACTCCATCCCACTGAACTTCCTGCATCCCGTCGAGTTCGTGCCTTCCCGGAACGCCACCGGTGTGAAAATGCCCAATCCACTGGATGTTTGGGCGGATCGTAGCGATCAGATCGCCTTCCATGATCTGCATGTGGTAGATGTCGTAGAGCAGCTTTACATTGGGCGAGTTCACTTCCTGCACCACGCGCACTCCCCAGGCCGTGCGGTCGCACATGTAATCGTGATGGTCGTGTTTGCTGTTGAGCAACTCCAGGCAGATCGTCACGCCGTGATCTTCGCCGATCTTTTTGACACGATTCAGCCCGGCAATCGTATTGCGTGCGCCTTCGTCGTCGGACATGCCCGCTCGATTGCCAGAAAAGGTAATCACGTTCGGCACGCCGGCCTTCGCTGCCCGCGGAATGTTGGTGCGAAAGGCCGTCTCGATCGCGGCATGGTTCTCCACGCGGTTCAGCGCTTTCCCGATGTCTCCGCCGCCGGCGTATCCCATGGTGCACACCAGTCCGTAGCGCCGCGGGATTTCATACGCGTCGGGCTGTAGCAGATCGACGCCCCGCAGACCGATCTTGGCCGCGTACTCCGCCAACTGATCGAGAGGAATGTGCGGGTAACACCACTGACAGACCGACTGGTGAATGCGTCCCTTGCGAGCGGCTGTATCAGCACTGGCCGGTAGAACGGGAAGAACCGTCGCTGCCGCCCCGACGATGGATGACTTCAGCAGCGCCCGGCGAGTGAAATTTCCCATAAGATGAGCAGAAAGTTCTTCTGAGAGCTGAGAACTGATGCCGACAACTTAGCTCAGAGCATTCATCCAGTGGGCGCTTGCTGCGCTCGCGGGGCGGACGAATGCGTCCGCCGCCCCTACGTTAGAAGTTGCGCCCTTCCTTGAACACCGCCTGGCAGTTACTTGACGCCGTCAGGACTTCATTGAAGGCCGTTTCTTTCCGCAGGTCCTTCAGCAGCGGATCTTCCAGCAACGCCGAATACGCGCAATAATTCTGCTGCACTGCGAGCTTTAGAAGCCGGAGTGCAGGTTCACTCTGTCCGCATGCGGCCAGTAGGGCAGCCTGGTGATACCACAGTTCAGGATCGGGCTCCATCGTCACCGACGATTCGGTTTCGCGCACAATCTTCGCGAGGTCGGGCGGACGCTGCGGCGCCGTGCACCCATCCAGCAACTCGCGGTGATACGTCGTGGCCTTTCCCACATTCTTCGCCGCGGAATGCGCCTCGCCGATGTTGCCCTCCGCCAGATACACATAAGGAGTCACCCAGGCAGCCCATTCCGATCCAGCATCCAGGTGCACAAAATCCATGGCGCGGTCGGTCTTGCCCATTTCCAGGAACGTCCACGCGCAGGACCGGAAAGCAAAATTTCCCGGATCGAGTTGCCGCGCCGTGTTGCACTCCTGCCCCGATTGTTCCAGCATGCCGGCATAGCGCAGGATGTAACTGAGCGCGAAGTGGGCGTCCGCGCTCTGCGGACGCCGCCGCACTAATTCCGTCGCCGCATCGTAAGCGCGGCCCAGTTCTCCGCGCATCACGCGATTTGTTATGAGGAGGCTGGCCGCCATCACCCGGTTCGGATCGAGGCCGATGGCCCGCTCGTAAGCCGCGCTCGATCGCTGGAATTTTTCTTCACCCCCGCCACCATAGGCCGAATCGAAATAATATCTCTGTCCCAGCGCTTCCCACGCCGGGGCGTAGCTGGGATCAATCCCCACGGACCACTCCAGCATCGTAATCGCTTCCTTGTTTGGTCCCGGATCGTGCGGCACCGCTACGCTGCGCAGATAAAGGTCATACGCCTGCTGGTTTTTGGGTCGCGATGTCGCCGAATCCAGCGTGCCGGCAGCTCCTCCGAGGATCGGCAGGAGCCCGTGCTGCACCTGGTTCGTCAATTGTTCCCGCAGCCCGATTAGATCCTCGGCCTTGCCCGTCGCTGTGCCCTGCCATAGCAGTCGCTCGGTCGGCACATCGATGGCTTCGAGGGTGACCGTGAGCTGGTCGCCCTGCTTCATGAAGTGCCCTTGCAGCAGCCGCCCCACTCGCAGTTCCTGCCCGAGCTTTTTCGGATCGACTTCCGGGGACACATATTTTCGCGTTACGGAGGAAGGCCGCACTTCGAGCGAGCGGGAATAGGTCAACACGCTGGCCAATTCGTCGGCCAACGCGAACCGCAGATAGTCGGTATTCACGTCACCACTGAGATTCTGCAGCGGCAGCACCGCGATCGCATTCTGCTGCTCCGCGTTGGCCACTTCCCGGTGCTTGTACCACCAAGCTCCTACCGACCCTAGCACTGCCAGCAGCAGGCCAGCCATGCCGAGCAGCAGATAGGTTTGCAGGCTCGAATTTCTGCCGAACGTCCTCGAGGCTGCTCGCAGCTTTACCACGGTGGCGCTTCCGCTCTTGACCGTCCCCGACTCGGTCTCGCGCTTCAACTGCGCCAGGTCTGATCGCATCTCGGCCGCGCTCTGGTAGCGGTGCGTGCGATCCTTCTCCATCGCCTTGCCGATGATGCCTTCCAGTTCGACGGGAATTTTCGGATTCAAATCCTTCGGAGGGACGGGCTTCGCGTGCAGCACCGCATCGAGTGTGACCAGCGAGTTATTGCCGGTGAACGGCTTCTTTCCCGTGGCCATTTCATACAGAACGGTGCCAAAGGAAAACAGGTCGCTGCGCGCGTCGATAGTCTCGCTGCGCGCCTGCTCGGGCGACATGTAAACCGCGGTCCCGGGAATTATTCCAACCGCGGTCAGCGAGAGATCGGCAGCGCCGTCGTCCTCGGCGTGCACCAGTTTCGCCAGTCCGAAGTCGAGTACTTTCACCTGCCCGTTCGGGGTGAGGAAAATGTTGGCGGGCTTGATGTCGCGATGCACGATCCCCTTAGCGTGCGACGCCACCAGTGCATCCGCTATCTGCACACCCACGTCGAGCAATTCCTCCATCGCCATAGGGTGCCCGGCGATGTGCGCTTTCAGGCTCTCGCCCTCGAGCTTTTCCATCACGATGAAGGGATGGCCGTTGTTGTCTTCAATGCCGTGGATCGTGCAGATATTAGAATGGTTAAGCTGCGATGCCGCCCGCGCTTCGCGGGTAAAGCGCTCCAGTGATTTGGGATCGCCGGTCAGATTTTCCGGAATGAACTTCAGGGCAACGTGCCGACCCAACTTGAGGTCCTCGGCCTCATAGACGACGCCCATACCCCCGCCCCCAAGCTTGCCAAGGATACGATAATGGGAGACCTGCTGGCCGATCATGAGAGCGCGCGACCTTGCTCGGCGGTAATGTTAGGCCCCCAGTCGAATCCGGTCAACTCCCTTATTTCTCGAGGCCTACGGCGGGGATCGGAGGATGCTCGTGAGCTTCCAAGTCGCAACGTAGGGGGCAATGACGAATGGGGTGATTCAACGAACAGGCGGGACTTCTGGGACGGGAGCGACTCAGGGAAGGCGGCGCGACCTCCAGTCGTGCCGTTAACCATCTGCATGTAGCAGCTCCGGTTTTAGCCGCTGGAGGGATTCACCGACGAAAACATTCCCGCATCTCCCATTTGTGACCGCGCTATGATTGATTCCCATTTTGTCCTCATCTACGTCCTTACGATGAGATGCCCACCCACGCAAGCGCGGTTTACGCGAATATGATGGAGAGAGTACGAAACTGCTGGGCACTTGCCCGTAGGAGGAAACCTTCATGAACGCGGCGGCAAGAACTCCCAACCCATGGCCAACGGCGCCAGCAGACCAGCATGAGGCCATCCGCCGGCGCGCCGAAGAAATCTACATCCGCAACGGCAGGGTCCCGGGCCGCGACCTCGAAAACTGGGCGCAAGCGGAGCAAGAAATCGCCCGCGAATCGGCCCAGGTCCGGCGGACCGCGATTATCGTCAAAGTCAATGGCGTCGAGTATGTCGGCGAGTACAACCCGGCGTCGTCTGACGGCTATCTCCCCGGCGAGTTCGGAGCGGGCGCCTCGGTCCCCGTCCGCTTTCACGGCGACAAGATGCTGGTCAAACGCCCCAACGGAAAAATCCTTGAGACCACCATCGTCAAGAAAAACGGCTGAGTCATTTCAGCACGATTCAATCGGATGCTGAATAAAACTCTTATCACTAAGGACGCGACGGATCACGAAGGAACCCCCCGGAGATAAGGCCTTGGCTCGACTTCGTGCCATTGGCGATAAAGGCCATCAACCGAGTGCTAGCCGATCGTCTTGGTACTATTGGGGAGAATGCTTGACCTGCTGAGCCTGCTGGCTCCTGCCCCAAGACGACGGAGCACGCAGAGCTTTGCCACGACCCTGCGCCACTTGGGTGCGCTGGGACTTTTCTTCCTCGCGATCCTCGACAGTTCTCCGATTCCGACCTTCGGCGGCCCAGATATTCTCACTGCCATTCTGTCTGCCAGTCATCGCAACCCATGGTACGAGTACGCGGCCATGGCAACTTCGGGATCGGTTATCGGAGCGTACATTACGTTCAGTCTCGCCCGCCATGCAGGGTCGGCTTTCCTGGACAGAAAATTCAAGAAAGGCAAAGTTTCAAAGTTCCTGAACTTATTTAAGAAGTGGGGCACGGGAACTCTCGCTGCCTCGGCTGCTATCCCCATTCCAACCCCGACGAGCATGTTTTTCGCGGCTGCTGGGGCATCTGACTACCCTCTTGGAAAGTTTCTCGCCGTGGTTGCTATCTCCCGGGCAGTTCGCTATTCGGCGATTGCTTTAGTTGCCGATTTGTACGGGCGCCACTTTATCCGAGTGCTACGTCATCCCACACAGTATTGGGGATGGCTGGTTCTGTTTGTGGCGATCACGATTGCGCTAATCGCCGGTGGGATTCTGCTGAACCGCCGGTTAGAAACGGCCACTGCAGAGTGAACGGCAGTGTTGTCGGCCGGCCTCAAAATCTCATCGATCAACCTCGCGGGGACCTAGAAAAGCATCTGCAAGAGATGGTCCGCTCTAGTTATAATGGTGAGGGCACTTCCATTCCTCAGGTAACCATCAAGACGGGCCTTAAGACGCCGGACGGGCGCGAAGAACTGCTCACGGAATATTTGTGCGACCACCCGGGCTGTCCTAATATCGCTACCCATGCCCTTGGCTTCGTCAGAGAGGTCGGGGCCAAGGCCGCCGTCTGCGACGAACACGCGCCCAAACCCCGTTCCTAGCTACCTTCTCCCCAGGTTGATGCGCCGGGTCGCTTGCCGTCCCGGTTAAGGCCATTTTGTTTGATACCAAGTTATGTGAGCCCGAACGACTGTACGTTTTGACAGTTCCTTTGCGGACGCGCGACTTCTAGGGTGAAATCGAATCGAATCGAATCGAACGAGTACGCCCTCTTCTCACCATGCTTGCGCCAGGACTTCAGACCCTCACGAAAGGAAGCTCCCATGAATGATCAAGACAATATTCCACGAACAGTTCTTCCTATCCCCGATCCGCCACGTACCGGGCTGATGCTATACGATGCGAAAGATCCGGAAAACAAGTATCCTGCAATCACCCAGCTGCGCCCGCCCCAGGGTGCACCCAACGTTCTGGTTATCCTGATTGATGATGCCGGTTTTGGCTCCTCCAGCGCCTTTGGCGGACCATGCGCCACGCCCAATGCGGAAGCTCTTGCCGCCGGTGGCCTTAAGTTCAACCGCTTTCACACGACTGCGCTTTGCTCGCCCACGCGACAGGCTATGCTGACGGGACGCAATCACCACACAGTTGCTATGGGAGGCATCACCGAGATTGCCAGCGGGTCGCCCGGCTATAACTCGATCCTGCCGAACAATTGCTCGCCCCTTGCCCGGACCCTGAAGCTCAACGGCTACGCGACCGCGCAGTTCGGGAAGTGCCACGAAGTACCAGTCTGGCAGACCAGTCCGGCTGGGCCGTTTGATGCTTGGCCAACTGGCGGAGGAGGGTTCGAGTATTTCTATGGCTTCATCGGCGGCGAAGCGCACCAATGGTACCCATCGTTGTATGAAGGAACCACGCCAGTCGAGGTAAAGAAGACGCCGGAAGAGGGCTATCACTTGGTGGAAGACATGACCGAGAAGGCCATGAACTGGATTGGGCAAGAGAAAGCGCTCATGCCCGACAAGCCATTCTTCGTCTACTTCGCGCCCGGCGCGACTCACGCTCCGCATCACGTCCCGAAAGAGTGGGCGGACAAATATAAAGGCAAGTTCGACCAGGGCTGGGACAAGCTGCGGGAAGAGACCATCGCACGGCAGAAGAAACTCGGCGTCATTCCGCCCGATTGCCAACTCACGGCACGGCACAAGGAAATCCCGTCATGGGATGAAATGCCTGCCGCCCTTAAGCCTGTACTCATCCGGCAGATGGAGGTTTACGCCGGGTTCATGGAGTACACCGATTACCATGTCGGTCGTTTGGTGGATTCCATTAAGAGGCTTGGCATTCTCGACGACACGCTGATCTATTACATCATCGGTGATAACGGCGCGTCCGCCGAGGGCACGCTGCACGGTACCTACAACGAGATGATCAACTTCAACGGCGCCTCGGCACTGGAGACGCCTGAATTCCTGATGGAGAGGATCGACAAGCTGGGCGGTCCGGAATCCTACAACCACTTTGCCGTGGGCTGGGCGCACGCCATGAATACGCCGTACCAGTGGACCAAGCAGGTGGCTTCGCATTGGGGCGGAACACGCAATGGGACGATCGTGCACTGGCCCAAGGGGATCCAGGGAAAGGGCGAACTTCGGAGCCAGTTCTGTCATTGCATTGATGTGGCCCCGACCATCCTGGAGGTGGCGGGTTTGCCACAACCGCTTTTCGTCAACGGCGTCCAGCAGCACCCGATCGAGGGTGTCAGCATGGCGTACGCGTTCAACGATGCCAAGGCAGCCGAGCGCCACAAGACACAGTACTTCGAGATGTTCGGCAACCGCGGTATCTACCACAACGGCTGGACCGCGGTGACGCGGCATAAGACGCCTTGGATTCTCATCGGCGAGAAAACCCCTGCGTTCGACGACGACGTTTGGGAACTCTACGACACTACGAAAGACTGGAGCCAGGCGAACGACCTGTCCAAGCAGATGCCGGATAAGTTGCACGAACTGCAGCGCCTCTGGCTGATCGAAGCGACACGCTACAACGTGTTACCCCTCGATGACAACCTCGGTGCACGGTTGAACTCCGATACAGCAGGCCGGCCAGTGCTGATCACGGGTAAATCCCAAATCCTGTTTGGGAGCATGGGTCGCCTGTCCGAGAACTCCGTGCTGAATCTCAAGAACAAGTCGCATGCGGTGACAGCGGAGATCGTTGTCCCGACAACTGGGGTTGAGGGCGTGATCGTCGCTCAAGGCGGCAACATCGGTGGTTGGAGTCTCTACGCCAAGGGCGGCAAGCTCAAGTACTGTTACAACCTGCTCGGCATCCATCAGTTCTATGCAGAGTCCAGCGGTCCGCTGCCTCCGGGTCAGCATCAGGTCCGGATGGAGTTTGCCTACGCTGGTGGTGGCTTGGGAAAGGGTGGTACTGCGTCGCTGTTTGTAGATGGCAAGAAAGTTGGCGAGGGCAAGGTCGCGGCCACCGCGGCTATGGTCTTCTCAGCTGACGACGGCTGTGACGTAGGAGTGGATACCGGATCCCCGGTGTCACCCGATTACGGATCGCGGGGGAACGAGTTTACGGGTCAGGTCAAGGGCGTGCAACTGGCCATTGCCGAAGATGCCGTAAGCCTCGATCACCTTGTCTCGCCGGAGGAAGCTATCCACATCGCCATGGCTCGGCAGTAAACAGAGTGGTTGTGCATTCCTTTTGGGCCCCGTCCAAGTTCATTTTGGGCGGGGCTTTTTATTGGGATCAGCGTGGCTCCGTGTAACAGGCCTTTTTCGCAACCCGCTAGTGAGCTATCACCAACCGCCCATAGGTGGGCTTCATCGCCATGTACTTGGTGTTCGTCAGCAGGTGCGTTTTCAGCTGGCTGTCGAGGGTAAACATTTGATACTCGCCGGTCCATAGTTCGCACTTCGGCCGCTCCTCGCCCACCACGCTGTATTGAGTGCCAACGCGATTCAAAGCAGTGAACGCAATAGTCTGCCCATCCAACGACCACGCCGGAAAACAGAAATCCTGGCGCTTGGAGAACACCATCCTCTGTTGTCCGGAACCATCCGGCGCCATCGTGAATAGCGCAGGATGCTCGCCTTCACGATCCGAAACGAAGACAATATCCTGACCGTTCGGCGACCACGCCGGCGCGGATTCTTCCGCTCTATTGTTGGTGAGCCGGCGGAGGTTCGATCCGTCCGAGTTCATGGCGTAAATCTGAAACTTGCCATCGCGGTTGGAAGCGAAGACCATCTGCTTGTCGTCGGGAGACCATGAAGGCGACAGCCCATGCTCAGCCATCCGCTTCATGTTTGTGCCATCTGGATCCATGGCCCACACCGCCGGATTGCGGCTCGGGTGCGGCAGCGCGAAGCTGTAGAAGGCGATCTTCTTCCCATCATGCGACCACACAGGCCCACAGGAGTCGCCAGTTGTAATCTTGGTGATACGTTTTTCGTTCGAACCGTCCGCGTTGGCCACATAGATCTGTGAGTATTGATCGTCGCGCAGGGAACAGTACGCTATCTTCGAGCCATCCGGGGAAACCGACGGGTCATAGCCGTTGAGGTGCAGGTCCGTGATCCCGCTGCCATCGGGATTCATGGTGGCCAGCAGGTTCATCTTCGCGTCCGCAGCGGCGTGGAATTGCACCCCCGGGTCATCTTGCGCGTGGATGGCTCCGCCCACGGGATCAGCCGACATGTGCACGGCTTCCGGTGACGTCGTGACGAGAGGGTCGGGCCGCACAAATACGATCTTCTCCGTCGCTTTGACCCCGCCTTGCGAGAATGCCGGAACCGCCAGCAAACAAGCACACGCACACAACATTATTCGAAGGTCCTTCATTTTCTACCTTCCCAGTGAAAGTTGAGCAGCCCCACATGCTCGGCCGTCGTGGCCAGGCATCAAACCGCTATTCGTCGAGATACAGCCCCGCGGAGGCTCCCACCCACTCCATGTTTTTGTTGTGATCCACGCCCATCATCAATCCGCGTCCGGTGCGGATAATCGTCATCACCGGCATCAGTTCATCGAGCCAGACATACATCACCCGTACCTCGGCCTTTGTCCCGCCGAACGGAGTCACAATGACCGGCGCAAAATTCATGCGCTCCTGCAAAATGTAGTTCGGTCGTCTCTCGGCAGGAATCGCCGTGATCTCTTCTTTCGTCGGCGCAATGATTACGCCCAGCCCTGCAAAAGAATACAGCGGTTTCAGAGCAAAATTCTCAAGATCCGCAGGAATCTCCTCGAGTCGATCCAGAAACCACGTCTTCGGAACGGACGCATGCTTCAGGTAGGGAATCGAGAACTTGCTGATCCGGAAGTACCAGTTGGGATGTCCCGCCCACTCCACGTCAAGATTGTCGCGCCAGCCAAACGCAAGTTTGACATGTTTGCGCTCAAGTTCGTCGACAATCGCGCGGTTATAGATTCGCCGGATGGGGATCCGCTTCCCGCCGCGCTCGTAATACAGACGCGAACCATCTTTCCTGATGTCCACAATATCGACGGTCTTCACGCCCAGCATTTTCTCGGTCAGCAGAAAATCCGGCAGGGTCTTCTGATGCGCCGGATCGATCTCCATCAGGATCACATTCTCGGGATCATGTGAGCCGACAATCGCGCGCCGCAAAAGCGCGCGATAAGAAGGACTGTCAAGACCGCTCAATAGATACTTGAGTCGCCGATCGAGCCCATACACGTCGATGTAAGCGTCAGCCAGGGAAGGCTGATACGCATAGAGGGAAGGGAAGGCTTGCAACTCGACCAGTTTGGGCTGCAACTCTCCGCGCGCATCGCGCACCAGCCCAAAATCCACCTGCACAAACATGGGATGGGCAGCTTCATTGGGAACCCTGAACTCTGCGGGGACCGCTTCGTCCGACTTCGCGAGATATGCAGGATTGTCAACCAACTGCCGAATCAATTCCTGCCCATCCGACGCCATCTGATCAAGGAGCGGCTTGGGGAAAAAGCAGGGCGTCTCCGACAGCCGGAACTGCACAGGCGTCCCGCAAGCCTCATCCACTCGGCGCAAGAAGGAGCGATACTTCGCGGGAGTAAAGCTGTCGTTGAATTGCTGACGCAAGGAAGGAATCATATTGTTAGCGATGTCATCCTGAACGGAGAAAAGAGCTCACAAGAGTGAGCGCTTTTCGAAGTCGAAGGATCCCCATCCATTTGCATCGCCCGCGGTCAGAAAGAAGTTTCTACAAGGTGCTCCGGCTCTATCAAAAACTTCCCCTCGCGCATGATCTGCTCGTCATCGACCCAGATATTGAACTTACGTCCGACGACGTCGATGTGCGTGGTTGAATCCCAGTCGGCGCCGGTATGTGCGCCATAGGGATTTCCAAACGCAATGTGCACGCCGGGATACTTCTCATCCTGCAGAATCTGCCCGATGACTTCCTTTAGATCAATGTTGGTGCCGATCGCAAACTCGCCCACGCGGTCGCTGTTCTCGTCGGTGTGGGTGTACTTCCAGAAATCGCTTTCCAGTTCGCGATTCTCCGAGTGTACCTCGGTCAGGCGGTTGCCCTTGATGTGCACAGTCAAGGGATTCTGTTTCAAATCTCCAAACTTCGCGCAGAGATAATCGCCGACCACGCCATCAATTACAAATGTCCCATTGACTTCGCCTGGGGTCGTGAAGATCTCGCCGCCTGGCAGGTTTCCCCATTTGTCGGCGCTGATAATCCCGCTGGTCTTCAGCCATTTGTAATTCGGATTCAAATCCGCGGTCAGATCAGTTCCGGCCGCAGTCGTAGCTCGAATCTTCGACGCTTTGCGGACCATCTCGACAACCTTTTGGCTGAGCCTGTCCACACGCGCAAAATCTGCCCGCATGCCTTCCAGCATGATTTGCCGGTTGATGTTCACCATGTGTGCGTGGCGAATCTTGCGACGGTTTACGACGTCCGTCATCTGAATGCGCGAGCGCAGTTCGCGGGTCTGTGCCTGCACAGCAAAAATCGAAACCTGGCTGCTCTCCAGGTCGTCCAGAATCGGGTGCGGCAAATCGGTCAGCGGGCGTTCCGCCAATTCCTCAAGCACCCAGCCATGATAAGGCGCGTCGATTTTCTCAAGTTCGCGCGCGATCGCCGCGGCAATCTCAATCGTCGCCTCGTCGGTGATCACGCACACTTGCTCGCCAGGCTGAATACGCAGGCAGACATTCACCGCGTTGAAAGCCCCCGGCGTGTACTCGGGGTCGAAAGGGATGTGAAGGGTGCCCCATCCTTCTCGCGCTTTTTGCGAGAGGGTAGGGATTTTGACTGAATCTGAAGTATGTTCCACAGGAAAACTCATTACCCTACTTTTCGTACGGCAGCCGGCTCTTCGTCCAGTCCCGCCTCCGTCTCCTCAATAATGTAGTCGACTACTTTCTTCAAATCCCCAGTCTCCTGGAACACGCGCAGCTGGCGGTCAGCGCCGCTGCCTTTTTCCAGAATAGTGTGGATGTAATTCAATTCCTCGCGCGAATCCAGTTCGTCCACCACATCGTCGATGAACTCCAGATACTCGTGCACCAGATCGCGCGCCGGCACTTCCGTCTGCTTGCCGAAATCGATCATCTTGCCGTCGAGCCCATACCGCGATGCCCGCCACTTGTTCTCCATGATCAAAGCGCGCCGGTACAGACGGAAACCTTGATTCGCCGTATACAGTTTGTACAACTTGGCCACGGTGGCCTGGATCAAAGCCGCCAGCGCAATGGTCTCGTCGGCCCGCATGGGAATGTCGCAAACCCGGAATTCGATCGTATTGAAGAATGGGTGCGGCCGAATATCCCACCAGATTTTTTTTGCGTTATCGATGCAGTTGGTCTTGATCAGCAGCTTGATGAAATTCTCGTACTCGCCCCAGCTCGGGAAATAGTCGGGAATGTTGGTCCGCGGAAACTTGTCAAACACCTTGCACCGGTACGACTTCAGCCCGGTGTTCATGCCCAGCCAGAACGGGGAATTGGTCGACAGCGCCAGAATGTGCGGCAGAAAATAGCGCGCGTGATTCATCATGTGGATCGCCGTCTCGCGATCCTCGATCCCGATGTGCACGTGGAGCCCGAAAATTAAGTTGGCCCGGGCGACTACCTGCAAATCCTCAACGATGTTCTTGTAGCGCTGGTCGGGATGAATCTCCTGTGTGCGCCAGTCAGAAAACGGATGCGTCGCCGCCGACGCCAGCCGCAGCCCATTTTCCTTGGCCAGCCGCACCATGTTGCGCCGCAGCTTCTTGACCTCATCCCTGGCTTCCTTAATATTGCTGCAGACCGACGTCCCCACCTCCACTACCGACTGGTGCATCTCCGCCTTCACGCGCTCCTGAAGAATCATCTTCCCCTTCTCCAGGATCTCGGCGTGAATGTGCGAGCGCAGATCCCGGGTCTCGGGATCGACGGTTTGATATTCTTCTTCAATTCCGATGGTGAAAGTAGGCTGCATAACAAGCTCGAACTATGTGGCGCGGGCGCCCTCGCCCGCGCAATCTAACGAGGAATCTGAACCCCGGACTCCACGGACCACTCTTGCTACGAAAGCAGCGGCAAAAGGTCTTAACAGTATAGCAATGCTCGAATCACGCTTCCGACACGGTGGTAACTCAGTCCCATTCCTTGTTCTCTTTGAGCCGCGCCTTCACGATTTTCTTGATCAGCCCGTCTGGCAACGGCTTGTCCGGCGGGAACTGAATCGTGCCCTTAGATGTGCGGTAGCCCTTGAGTTCCTTCCCGAACTGGTCGAGTACACCCGAGCCTGTCGGAAACAGGCTGCAATGGTTCTTGAACGCCGCATAGCCTACGAGCATCCCGTTGAACTTGAACATCGGAATCCCGTAGCTGATGACTTCTGTAGTTTGTTTGGGCACCACCGATCGAATCAACGCGCGGATATGTCTTAGCGTGCTCTGCGCGGGCTCCGGCACCGCCGCCAGATATTCATCCACAGTCTTCGCAGGTTTACTTCTCATCCCTCTGTCATCCTGAGCGTAGCAAGGATCTATGTAACTCGCCTGCACCGCACCAGCAGTCGGAAGATTGCATAGACCCTTCGGCCCGCGAAAAGCGCGGTCCTCAGGATGACAACTGCTTTGTGCAGACGACACTGCCTATCGCCCCGTTCAAACCGCGCGTTCGTTCGCTTATTTTGTTGGCTTGCGCTTCCGCGCCGCCACCCACTCCGGCTCGCCCTTACGCGCCGGTTTTCCGTCCGCCCCCGCCAGAAATCCTGACCACCGCAGTTCCTTCACCGCGCTCTCCCCGCTCACCACCATCTTCACCGCCATCGCCGCGACCGCATTCACAATCCAGTCAAAATTCTCCTGACCGACGGAAGTAATCTCCGCATCCGGGGCGGGATTCAGGAAGTCGATCGCGTAGGGCACGCCACCTTCCACCGCAAACTCAACCGTGTTCAAGTCGTATCCCAATGCGCGGCACAGCGACAGAGCATCTTTCTCAATGCGTTCCTTCAGAGCCGGAGTCGACGGCGGCGGATTCCCCTTCACATAGCGTTCGTGATGCGGCGCCTTGGGGTCGTACTTCATGATGTGCACTTTCTCCTGCCCCACCACGTAGCAGCGGAAATACTCGTCAAACTCCACTCCGCGCTGCAACGTCATGCACAGCCGGCCGGTCTGGTTGTAATGATGAAAGAACTCATCCGGCGAATGGACCTTATATACGTGCTTCCACCCACCGCCGGAATAAGGCTTCAGGAAAGCAGGGAAGCCGACATAATCAAAGAGTTCCTGCCAGTTCAACGGAAATATTAAATTCCGCATCGACTGGTCGGTCGTGCCCTCGGGATGCTTGTTGTGCGGGAGAATCACCGTGGGCGGAATGGCCACGCCCATCTTGTGCGCCAGCGCGTAGTTAAAGAACTTGTCGTCCGCCGTCCACCAGAACGGATTGTTGACGACAACCGTCCCGTGCAACGCCGCATTCTTCAGATAGGCGCGGTAGAACTCAATGTCCTGTGAAATTCGGTCAATGATGACGTCATACTTTTTCGGCTCGTCCATCCGGATCCCGCCGATCTTCACAAACTCTGCCTCGACGCCGTCGACCTTCATCGCGTTGATCTTCTCGACCAAGGCCGGTGGGAACGTATTCTCCATTCCAAAAAGAACACCAATCTTCTTCACGACGTGATCTCCATTCCTAATCTTTGCAAGCATGTCATCCTGAGCGAAGTAAGTGCTTCACGAAGTGAAGCATTTACGCAGTCGAAGGATCCCTGTACTCTTCGCGGAACCAGCGGCGATGCAGGGCATTTCCCCCGTGCAGCCTATTCAGGCCTGCCGCTGTCGGATCCAATTGAGCCACAGAACCATATCCCGCAACGTTTCCAAAGGTGTCGTGTCTCCCGCTGGCAAAGCACCGACTCACTCGGCAGTTCCATCTTGAGTGCTTTGATTAAGTCCTCGGCATCGTCATCAACATCCTCGTGTGCCTGGCGAAATGTCCCACGGAATGAATCGTCGGGAGCGACGCTGAAATGTCTCGAGACAGAGAGGGACACGTAGTGGTCGTACCCAGCCGCCGGGATTTGTGCTGGAACACCAGCCGCAGCAAATTCTCCGATGAAAGACTCACGTGAGACTCCTCGGTGACGCGATAAGCGAATCTGATCAACGGCCGACCAAACGAAGATCAGAATCAGAAAACCAGCCAAGATGTAAACGAAGCCCATACGCGGAACCTCGCCGGACCCCTAGAAATATTTCGCCGCCATCCTCAACCAAAGCGGCCAGTCATGCTTAGAGTTATCCCCCCAAACGTCGAGCCAGTGGGGAATCGATTTCGCATCCAAAATCGCCGAGAACTTCACGTTCTGATCCAGGCACATGTCCCAGTCGGCCGATCCCAGCACGATCTTCATCTGCCGGTACCGGCTCAAGAACCAGTCATCCGTCATGTTCGGAATGAAGTCCGGAGGATTGTTGAAGTAGCAATCATTGTCGTAATACCCATCCAGAAACTGGTGGATGTCGAACGCCCCGCTCATGCTCACGCAATGCGTTACCACATCGGGATGCTTCAAAGCAAAATTCACCGCGTGATACCCGCCAAAGCTGCAGCCCGTCACCGCCAGTTTCCCCGCCTGATTCTTCCACCGGATAAACGGCAAGAACTCATGCAGGATATAGCGCTCATACTGCAAATGCCGCAGCACCCGTACGCGCGGATGCACGCCCTTGTTGTACCAGCTCTCGGTGTCCACACCGTCGGGACAAAAAACCTGCAATTCGCCGCGCTCGATCTTTGGCGCCAGCACGCCGATCATCCCCCGGTCTTCATACTCGAAGAATTTTCCCATCGAGGTCGGGAAGACGAGGAACGGCATCCCGCCATGCCCGAACACCAGAGCTTCCATGTCCCGGTGCAGTTCCTGGCTGTAAGCTTTGTGATATTCGCGATTCATCGTGAGCGGAAAGATGTCCCCTGCCGCTGCAGGAACGTTGCATGCAACGTCTCTTACCGCAGCCGAAGTATCTTACCCGATGAATGCCCGAATTCCCTAGAGGAGAGGGCTCGCGTGGTTCTTGGAATGCTCATGTGGGGACAGCTGCCCCTTCGAATTCGCTCAGGGAAGGCTGTCGGCTTTCCGTCGATTGCAGTTCGACCGCCGCCCCACGCCTTATTGCTGGCCCTCCGGCGCTTTCGACATGTGTACTGCGATAATCTGCCAGTCGTTCGCATTCTTCTTGAACACCGTCGTCATGCGGATTTCCTGCGCCTTCTGCGGAACCTGCATCTCGACGTCGCCCATCAGCACAGCAGTGTCCCCGAAAATCCTCACGGTGGAATCTTTCAACATACATTTCGGCATGTGATTCGCCTGTATTCCGTCCGCGGGAACCACATCGCTCTTGCTAAGCACTCCCCCGCCGAATGAGGTCCCCATGAAATCATCGGAAAACATTTTCCGGAGCGCCGGCAAGTCCGGAACCGACGCAGCATCGAGCCATGCTTGTTCCATCTTCCTGAAGTCATCTTCGCCCGGGTTTGCAATGGTTGTCCGGGCACTTGGGTGTCCGAAAGCAACCAGTGAAATACAGATCACCAGGCCCAATGCAGCCAGCCACGTCCTCATATGCAACTCCTTGAAATTAATTTGCGAACGGGAAGCGAACCTAGAATTCGTAGACACCAGTTCGTTCGGGAAAGTTCCACAAAGAGTTGCGATCCCCGTACAAAAAAAGGCCGGCTCGTCTGAGCCGGCCACCACGAAGAGCTCTAAAACAAAGCTCAGAAAATCAGCTTCATGCCAAAGAGCAGCCGCCGCCGGCCAATGCCATCGGTAATGATGTTTCCGGCAAAGGTCAGGCCTCCGTTGCTGTTGTAATCCGTATTCTGGAAGCTGCCGCGGGTAACATCATCCAGAATCGGGTCAGGCACACCACGGAACTGCGTATTAAACACGTTGAACGCTTGGGCCTGGAACTGGGCAGTCAGCTTCTCGGTGATCTTGGTGTTCTTGAAGAACGCCAGGTTCGCTGTGCTGATGTCCTGTCCGCGCAGCGTATTGCGGCCGACTCCCGCAAACGGCGTGCCGTAGACGATGGCGGCTGACGGATTGTTCTGGATCCAGTGCACCGCGTTCGGGGTTGTGGGCAGCTGGGTAACGAAGTCAATCAGGCTGCACGTCGAGGCCGTCGTTCCCGTGCAGTTGTACTGGCCGACGGTCGCGAGCGGCGCTGCCGCGTTCGAAACGATCGGGCGGCAAGCATCGTAATTTCCGCCAAAGTTCCCCGTCGGATCGCACAAGCTTCCAGACACATATCTCTGGATCGTGGTATAGGGTTGCCCGCTGGTATAGCGGTAGGTGGTATTCGCCTGCCATCCGCCCAGCACATGACCCAGAAGTCCACGTTGCGCTTTGTAGAACGGCAAGTCGTAGACCACGGCAACCCCGACAACGTGTGGGAAGTCGATGCCTGAATTGGCTCGTTCCGCGCCGCTCGTGTCGAACGGGTTCTGCGCGTAGGCCAGCGTATTGCCGCCTCCGAGTGTGCTGAAGACCTCGCTCGCGTTGTCGATCGTTTTGCTGAACGTGTAAGAGCCGGTTGCGCTCAGTCCATGCCAGTCTGCGATCCGCAACTCGCTTTGCAGCCCGTTGTAGTTCGACGAGGAAGTGTTGGCGTACTGGATTACATTGCTGAAGTTGCAGTTCGCATTGCCGGCGTTAAATCCGGGAGCTCCGGCTGTGGTGCAGGGCGTCAGTCCGGCAGGAATTACGTTTTGAAAGCCAGCGCTGATGAGCGGGCCCAGTGCCGGGTTTCCATTGAGTTCCTGGAACTGGCCGACAGCGTGATTGCCCACGTAGCGAACCTCAGCTACGATCCGGGGCGTGAACGAGTGCTGGACGCCCAGGTTCCACTGTTCCGTGTAGGGATTGCGGAAGTTCTGCGGGACTTGCGTTTGGTTGGCGAAACCCGGATTTCCTCCGGCCGCCAGCGGCTCCAGGAAGGGAATAACCTGCGTCCCGAACAGACCGGTGGGCGGCAGACCGGTCGTTGCACCTCCAACGATGGGTCCGAGGGTGGCGAAGTTCACCTTCGGCGCCGCTGTGGCTACGTTCAGGAACATGTTGTAAAACGCCGGATCGTAGGCGATACGGAATCCACCCCGAATGACGGTTTTGTCTGCGCCCAGCAATCCAGTCAGGATGTGGGGCGTCCAAGCGAACCCGATCACTGGAGCGAAATTCTTCAACGCCTGCGGAACGGTCGGTACCGTCGTCTGACTGAGCGGCAAACTGGGCGTCCACAACGGATTCGAACCTGTTTGCTGCTTGACGCTCTGATCATGCAGCAGGTTGATTGCCTGCTGATACCAATCCCACCGCATGCCCAGGTTCAGAGTGAGGTTGCTTTTGATTCTCCAGTCATCTTGCACATAGAGGCCCAGGTCCCACTCGCTAAACGGCAGGATTGGGCTGCCCAACGCGATTTCGGTTCCGAACGGGTTGTTGGCGACCATGTCGCTGTATGAGGGGAACAGAAAGATCCCGTTGTCTCCAGGTAGATACACGTTGGGCGAGCGCTGCTGATCGATTTCGCCGCCGAACTTGATCGAATGCTTTCCCTTCAGCATCGATGCGTTGTCCTGCAGTTGATACACATTGATGATTCGTCCCTGTGGGAAGCCGGCATTGACGCCAAAGGTCACACTGTCCTGGGGCGCAGAGCCAATCAGTACCATATCGGCAGGACAATTCGTCGGGTTGTTCGAATTGCAATTTGGAAACGACTGCTCCTGGAAGAAACTGCTGGCCCGCGAAAAGCTGAAGCGAACCTGATTGACAAAGACATTGCTGAAGTTTCGCACCCAGTCCAGGCCGATCTGTTGGCTCAATCCCGGGACGCTCTGCCAGTCTCCGACCTGGATTCCGTTGCCGAAGTTCACGCCCCCGCTGAAAGTCTTCTGGTAGACATAACGACCGAAGAAGTTGTCCCTGTTCGACAGCTTGAAGTCGAGGCGTCCAGTAGCTTCGTAGTCGTTGAACGGACCGGGAACGAAGCGCGTCATCGAGCCGAATTCGATCGGTGTGCAGCCGTTCAAGCCCGCCGTGGTGCATGGAAATGCAAATCCTGTGGAAGGATCGATCTGGTTGGTGATCAGCACATTCTGAATATTGGTAAACACGGGATTACCCGCCTTGACGGCGTTGGGCCCGATTGTGCTTTCGATTAAACCGATGGGGCTGCCAGGGAACGCTGCCGCCAGCTGGGCGTCTCCGTTGGGTGTGGGGACCAGCCCGTTGGCGGTTGAAGCGGGCGAGCCCGCGAAGCGCTGCCGCTCAAAATTGGCGGAGCCGAAGAACCATATCTTATCCTTCTTGACCGGGCCGCCTACTGTTCCGCCGAAACGATTGTCTACAAAGCCGGGAACCTTAGGCACAATGCAGCCGTCTGCCGCTGTTTGGTTTGGCAAACAGAAACCGAGGAGCGGATTCTTTTCGTTATTCTCCAACGAATCGAAGGTGGAACCTTGCCAGAATTCGTAGGCCGTCCCATGGAACTGGTTGGTCCCCGCTTTGGTGATGTAATTGATCACCGCGCCCGTATTGCGGCCGAACTCGGCGTCGTAGTTCGTTACGACCTGCAGTTCCGAAATCGCGTCCTGATTGCCAAAGAAAATCGACGGTCCGGCGATGGAGTTGTCATTGTTGCTCTGGCCATCGATCTGAAAATTGTTGGCGCGAGCCCGGAGCCCGTTCACCGACATTTCAGCGCCGTTGTTGTTGCTGAAACTGGCGTCGCCTACCGTGACCACACCCGGCAGGAACATGGCCAGAGAATCAAACGTATTTCCCATCGGCAGGCTGGCAACTTTGTCTGCGGTAAACGTTTCCGAGATTTGATCCGTGGTGGATTCAATCAGCGGCGCGGTGCCTTCCACGGTGACCGACTCAGTCGATGCGCCGACCAGCATCTTCACGGTTCCCAAACTCGTGTCTTTGCCCACGGCCACGACGAGGTTCTTCGATTCGTAGAGTCGGAAGCTCGGCGCTTCGATCTTCAGGTCGTATGATCCGGGTGGCAAATCGCGCAGCGCAATGATTCCTGCCGAAGTAGTTTGCGTGGTGAAGACACGATTCGTGGCGACTTGCATAACGGTGACGTTGGCGTTGGGGACTACCGCGCCCTGCGCATCCTCCACCACGCCGGAAATTGTTCCGGTCACGATTCCTTGTGCTAGTGAAAACGTGGCACTGAAAATCAACCCCGCGAGCGCCACCGCCAAAGAACGTTTGCCCCCAAAGACGGATTTCATTCCATTCTCCTTCGTACCGGCAGGGCGTTGTTCGATCCAGTTGTCTTGCACTGTCTTGTGTTAAGCGCCATTCCCCGCAGAAATTCGCTACGGAACAGGAAGGGGCAAATCCGTTTCCATAACATCCCCGACGTAAGTTCAGCGTGGGTCGGCGCTTGAGGAAATGTCTTGAGTTATGTGAAGCCGCTAGCCGATGATTTCCCGGAGGGCATGTACAAAAAGCAGTAGGGATTGGCCATGCGGCGTCGACGGAAGGGGATTTTCCGGTGAGCAATCGTGGGGACCGCACAACGCATCTCAACACGTTTGGTCAGCGTCCGCACGCTCGCCCTGTTGTTGTGAGGTTCGACAAGAAGAAGCCGCCCTTTGGGGAGCGGGCTCTCGATGGCAGCGTGGCCTTCTCGTCAGGCGGAGAACTTTGTCACAACTGCGCTGTTCAGACGTGGAAATGCCCGCGCTCTGGCGGACGCGAATGTTCGAGGAAAAACTACCGAGGCTTCATGTACCAGAAGATCGCCAGCCCCACGAGGAGCACGGTGATGATCCACAGAACAATGTCTTTACTGCGGTTCTTTTCTTCTGCCATAGACGAAGTACAACATACCTCATGATTTGGTTCAAGTGCCGCGCTGATTTCCCCTGACGACTGGCCCATCAAGGTTTTGCCGACACCGCGGCCGCGCCGGCCCGTTTGTAGCCCGTCAGTTTTAAGACCTCCCGCAAGTGGATCGCCTGCACACCAAAGTGCAACGTGTCATCGACGCGTGCGTATGCTGGAAACCAGTACCCATCTACCAGTTGCCGGTAGCCCACAAACGTCGGCCGAAGATCCATCGGCTGATTCTTCTTCCGGGTGATCACGTCCGGCACGCTCTTGCCGCACAGCTTCACGATTTGAAAATCATGGTTGTCGACCCACGCCCGCCCTTGAAAATATCGCTTCCCCTTCTCCTCTTTTTTCGGTTCGACGTGAAACACGTACGTATCCAGATCGTCCACATGCTGTTGCCCAGCGTAGGTGAGGTTGTATTGCGGCACCTCGTCGGCGGTGAGGATCCACGGCATGAAGATGCGAATGTCGTCAAAATCAGTTTGGGTCAATTGCACTGCCCGCAGCGTCGACTGCTCGCCGAACGTTACTTTTTCCAGGCGCCTGCCCTTGTCGTCGTAAGAGACCGTGGTGATTTCGTGAAACTGCCCGTCGACCGACGATTTGTCGTTCAGCGTTTGCACCAGCGCATCCTGGGTATAGGTGTAATGCGTCCGCGTCTCTTTGACCTTCGTCTCCTCGGCAGAAAATTTCTGGATCAGTTCCACCACCGTCATATTCTTTGGCGGATTCGTGTCCAACACACCATTCCCGTCGGCACAGTCCGTCTGCGCCCGTGCACCCACTACCCAGACGCTCACAAGGACGATCAACAGTACCGCTGGTTGCCGCATTTGCTTCTGCCCTGTCCGCATGTCCATGCGCCTCGGCTCTCGAGTTTGTCAGCGGAAACATACACTGCAAAAGCACTCCGCGCAACGCAGGAATCTGCCCGCGAGAGTCTGCCGCGTGCCGCCGCTCGCTACTTTCCGCGTCCAGCGCGGCTTTTGGCCCTGGGAGCGCCCTTCCCTAATTGTGCAAAGTCTTGCACCGGCTCCCAGATGCGCCTTGTAAGTCTGCAAAAAATAAGCCCTTTAGGTTGGAATCGGGGTTGCAACTTACCGCTGTGAATTCGGGACCTAACACCTATGAAAATCACATTCTTTGTGCTCTTCCTTTTATGTACCGCCGCGGCCTTCGGACAGACTGGAGTCGCCGTGCTTTCCAACCAACCACAGATTCTTTCGCTTCCCGACCATCCTCTGCGGGCTGATTTCACCGCCCTGGCTGCCGAGCGATCTCTGGTTGGCGGCGGGCCGACAACCTACTCTTACGCCCGCGGAGAAGTTCCTCTCTGGGAGTTTGGCTCTCCGTATCCCGAGCCCGCTCCCCTGGGCGACGTTGCCCGGGCCTACCGCAAAGAAAAGGTAGCCGCCAAGAAAGCCGAGAAGGTTTTCGAGAAGCAAGGCTCCTAGGTTCGGCTTTTGACCGCCGGGCAGGCGCCTGGCGGCTGCGTGGCGCGGACGGACTCCCCCGTCCGCGAAACTCGCATCGTTGCTTCCACGCCGCCCATAAAACGATTCCTTCCCACGCGGCATCAGACAATTAGCACTACACCAGCTAAACTCAAGGATTCGTCGAAGCCCGGCTCGCTGTCCGGCGGGATTCGCGGAAGTGTACACTGCCCATTAGGGGAGGAAACGTATTGATGAAGCCCGGCACGGCGGATCGAGTCCGCACGATTGCATTTTTTCTGTTTGTCTTTCTCTTGGCCACGGTCCCGGCCTATTGTCAACGAGGGACCCTCGACCTCAATGTTGGAGAGACCTCCGACCGGTTCGGTTCCCTGCCGTCCGTCTCCAGCGCCGTCATCGACATTAACGGCGAGGTGACGGTCATCCCGGCCTCCGCCAAAACTGGACGCCCGAGTGTGGTGGCTGGAGGCGAGTTCCGGGCTCCTTCCGATACCTCGAATCATTCCAAGGAATACGCCGTGTACGGAGGCGTCGCCTGGGGCTTCCGCAATCTTTCGATTGGCGTAAACGGCGAGGTCCGTAAGATTCTCATTCCCCCGGCGACGGAGAATAACCAGATCCTGAACCGTTACAACATGAACCTGTTCGAGCTGCCCATTGTCATCAAGTACCGATTCGGCAATGGCAAGCGCGCCTTCGTTGAGGCACAGGGCTGGCCGGAATTCACTCCGCACTACAAAACATCGGCACCCGTCCAAACCCCGCATCCGAACTTCGACCACGGCTACACCCTGCGGGGAACCGTCGGCTGCAACTTCGGCAAGTGGTGGTATGTCCAGGGCACCTACGAATCCCGCTACTTCGCCTTCTGGAACAATGGCGGCAATCCCAGCCTCCTGTACAACTGGAAGAGCAACATGATCACCGGGGGCGCCGGCGTCAGGTTCTAAAGCGCAGCCGTTAGGGTTCAGCTTTCAGCACAAGAGACAATGCGGCCGAGGTCCCAGCTTTCGCGGATTCTTCGAAAGCTGACACCCTCGGTTGTGACGTTCGGTTTGGCACAAGAGTGCACAAGCCCTAACTTCGGTGCCATGCCAATGGCACGTTCTGGCGTTGTCCCACAACTTACGTTTGGTTACCCTTATTTACTGCGGAGCTATACTTTCTTCCCCCTATGCGTTCTTAATGGTCCTCGAAAAGATCCCGACATTTTTGATCACCGGCGCGCTGGTCATTATCTTTGTGTGCCTGAAACGCCACGCGCGCAGCGCCCGCCTAACCCTGTGGACTGTGGGCTGGGCACTGGTGTTCACACATTTCCTCGCGCAATTGCTCGAACCGGATCACGCTCCCGCCAGTTCGTTTCTCTTGGCGATCGATTGCGGATCGCTGCAAGCCGCTGTGGTGGCTTTTTTGGTTTCGGTCTCCTCGGTGGCTGAAGACTACGAGAACCGGATTTTCCAGCTAGCGATTCTGGGCGTGCCTTCCGTAGCGTATGCGGTGTGCGCCTCCTACGAGGTGCACGCACGCTGGCCTTACACGTTGTGCCTGATAGCGTGTTTCGGCGGAGCCGCGTATTTCTCGCTCAAGGCGGGTAGGCGGCTGTCGTCGTCCTTGGCGGCGGCAACGTTCTTGTGCTCGCTTGCCGGAGCTTGGGCTATTGGAGCCGCGATCCTCGGCTCTTTTCAAGAAGGTGCGATTACTCTGATTGCAATCGGATTTGGTTTGTCGGGCGTGTTCATTTGCCAGAACGACCGCCCTCTGTCGCCCGCCATTCTGACAATCGCTGGCGGATTTGTTAGCTGGGGAGCGGCATTTCCGATCCGTCTGTTGCTCGATCGCCTCGCTCCGCATCTGATTGTTCCAGGCGAACTGTGGAACACTCCCAAGATCTTCGTTGCTTTTGGAATGATTCTGGCAGTCGTGGAAGACAAGTCAGAGTCGATCGCCGGAATGCAACATAAGGCAGACCGGCTCGACCGGCGGTTGGTGCGTTTCTCGGCGATTACCTCCCGGCTCCTGAGTGGGGCCGAGTTGGATACGATTTGTCCCGAAATTGCCTCGGCCATCACCGACGTCAGCACGTTCAGTGTGGCGGCGATCCAGCTGGAGGATGCGGACGGCAGGTTGCAGGTGGCCGGCTCCAGCGGATTGCGGGCTGAGAGTGTGCGGAATCTGCAGTCTCAAACGCGAGACTGGACGCTCAACTTCATCAAGAGTTTGTGCGCCAACGCACGCCGCATGGGCAAGAATTCCTACGCCCTGCTCCGGAACGAAGCAATTCTGTCTGGGCTGCGCGAGAATCCAAATGCGCCTTGGAGGAATGGCGAAGAACTGTTGATTCCTCTGTGCTCGGAGGGTGGCGAATACCTGGGCTGTATTCAGTTGGCTGCGCCACGAGATACCAGGACCATCCACGCACTCGAATTGTCCCACATCGAACGTCTGGCAACCGACATTGCGCTCGCCGTCGAACTGCGGTCCCTGCATGCGCAACTGGTTTGTTCCGAGAAACTGGCTGCACTGGGCCAACTGCTGGCGGGTGTCGCCCACGAACTCAACAATCCACTCACCGCGATTATGGGATATGGCGAACTGATCAACGATGCCGTCGCGGCCCCGAAAGCGCGCGATCAACTGGCAAATCTAGTGAGTGAAGCCCGCCGTATGAATCGGATTATCGACAACCTCCTTAGATTCTCGCGACAAGGTGCGCGTGACAATCAGTCAGTACCGTTCGCGCCAGTCGTGCAGCAGGTGCTGACGCTCCGTGAATATTACACGCGCAGCCGCAACGTTCGAGTGCAACTCGACATTGCACCGGACCTGCCCCTGCTGGCAGTCAGCGAGGACGAAATCAAACAGATTCTCCTCAACCTGCTCAACAATGCAAGCGACGCTCTGGAGAGAACGGCCGGCAGCCAGCAGATTAGTATTCGCGCCTATCAGGACGGTCGCTGGGTGGTGGTCGAAGTGCAGGATACAGGCCCGGGCTTTGGCAATCTGAGCCGCGCTCTGGATCCGTTCTATACGACCAAACCGGCGGGCAAAGGAACCGGACTTGGATTGAGCGTCTGTTACGGAATCATCAAGAAGCGTGGCGGAGATCTCGCAATAGAAAACGTGCAGCCGCACGGCGCGCGTGTAACGATCAAATTGCCGGCCGCGGACGTGCCGGCACACCCACTCTTAGCCGCCGCTGCCCGCCTCTAGACTCGTGGGGCTAGTCGCGGGTCGAAACACTTGCTATCGGTCGGAGAGTCTTTGAGGGAGTGCGTACGATTCCAGGTAGCCGCAGTTCGGGCAGTGGAACGTTGTGACCGGAACGATCTTGTCTTTCTCTAACTTGAGGCCCGTCCAGAAACTTGGGTGGGGCGCGCCCGGAGTCCAGCTTTCTTGCTCGTATCCGGCGTGTGTTTTATCCACCACCCATCCGGGTTCCATTTGCGTGTGACACTTCATACACTCGACGGTTCCTTGCATGTTGTTCACTCCTGGAAAGACAGCGGCCAAGCGTCCGAATTATATACAGAGTCTGAGTCTCGCTCGGCATTTGTGGGAAGTATGTGGCGCGGACGCGCTCCGCGTTCGACCACGATTGCGTGAGCGGGTGTATTCTGAACCTCGCTATGAAGAGAAACATTCTCGCTCCTGTGATAGCTCTCGCAGTGCTCGCAGCGACACACCTTGCGTTCACGCAAGCGGTTGCGACCTCCAATTCTGCGCAGTGTTACTTTGTCCTGTTGAATCGACCCGCGAATGCTCCTCAACTGAGTAAGGAAGCTGGCGAAAAGCTGCAGGAAGAGCACATGGCCAACATCCGCAAGATGGTGGCGGAGCACAAAATGCTGGTCGCCGGACCGTTCATGGATGACACGGTGCTCCGGGGCATCTTCGTGTTTCAGGCGGACTCAGCGAAGCAGGTGCAGGAGTGGGCGAACGCCGATCCCGCGGTCAAAGCAGGCCGCCTGGCGGCCGAAGTGCACGGGCCGTGGCTCATCGATCCGGGTGCCATTCACAGTCCGTCCGAACCTCCGGGCATGGAGACTTACACGCTGGTTCTGTGGAAGAGGGGCGAAAAATGGAAAACCGACGCACCAGCGTTGAATACCGTTTTGGAGCAGCGTCCAGCTTTCGTCAAGAAGATGATGGCGGAACAATACTTGGCTGTTGCTGGCCTATTCCCGTTGAGCGTTCCAGGGGAGCTACGAGCAGTCGATATCTACCGGGTCGGGCTAGAGCAGACTGCCAAGCTGCTGCAAGAAGATCCAAGCATGAAAGCTGGTCTACTTAAAACGGAAATCCACCCCTGGGCCACCGGCAAAGGCGTGCTGGCGGAGGGGCAGCCACTCCAGTAGCCAGACCCAACAATCGCGGCGACCTCGGTTCGAATGCTAGGCTCGCGCAGAATGAGCATAGCCGCTGCTTGCAGCTGATATTCTCTTGTACGCATTTGCGAAGCGAATGCGTGCCATCCAGAAAATCATCAAGATCAGCGGCAGGAAACTCAGGAAGAGGAGCACGCCGGTCCTCCGCAATAACTCGGGGAAGAGTTGTTGCCGCGCCAGGAAGATAGAGCCTGCAGCGATGAACAGCGCAAAGCACATGCGCCAGAGATGGCGCGCGATCCGGTGCGAGCCAGAGATGCCCCTGCGCACGAGCATGCGAACATCCCCCGCGGCAGCAAGCACAGCCACAGAACCGAGGAAAAAATACGGGCCAGGGGGATAGTCATACTTCATGCCAGTCGGACTCATCGCCGCTTCTGACCCAAGTGTTATTTCGACAACGGCGAGTCCCAAGACAAACAGGAACGCTCCCCAATCAAAAATGCCGGGTTCCCCATCTCTGCGCCGAGCGGTAATCCATGCCGTCGCCACCAGGTAGAACGTCAGGGCGCCTCCGAGAATATTGCCGGGTTGGTGCTTCATGATCGCCAAAAACACACCGCTTGAGGACAAGCAGAGCATCGCGATCAAAAAAACGCTCCCCGCGAGGCCATGCTGGCGGGATCCTTTGCGCAGAAAGACTGCCACGAATCCAGACAGCATTCCTAATGTGCCAGCGACAATGTGAAGAAGCAAGATTGGCGATCGCATGTTGCAGAACTCCCTTCGTGGTGATGCAGAGCTTGGCCGGAGCACCCTGCGGCTACGACACCGATTCCCTCACCTTTGCTGGCGAGAGAACGATGAGTATTAAACCGATCACAAAAAGTGGAAGCACGGCGCGCAGCAGATCTTCGCGAGGGATCAAGTCACGGAATGACTGCACGGCCATAATGCCCGCGTGAGCAAAGCTCGACCATGCCGTGAAGGCGATCAGGCTTCGATTCGCCGATGGGTTGCGAAACGCGAGCAGCAGGAAAACTCCCAGGGTCACATAGACGATACCGAGCATCTGCTCGCCTGGATTGGCTTGCATCCTCAACAAGGGATAAACCCCAGCCACGAAGAGCAACCCCACCAGCACCAACGCGACCTTTAACGCTCTTTCTCGAATCATGATGACCCCCTGCAAAAAAACCGCTTCGAAAAACAACTGGATCAACACCCACGACTCAAGACTCGCGATAGCGGCGTAGGCGCACCGCTGCTGCGAGGAATGCGGCGGTAACTGCCAGTCCCAACCACAGACCCGGGCTGCTCAGAAAATGTCCCGGAGTGAGGTGCATAGCAGGATTGGTCGGGAAGCTATCCGACATAGGGATCGCCTCCGGGCCGCCTGCAAAGCGGTTTCCTATCATTCTGCCGAAATAGGAAGTGCCGAACGCCATCTTCTCGGCGATGCCGATCGCCAGCAACGGCACGGTGGCCCACAGGAATGCTGCGCGCCGCGCCCACGCTGAGACCATCAACAGCCATCCATAAATCGGCGCCTGCCAAAGCGCGTGGACCGTGATGAGGTGGTAGAGCAGCAGCAGCGACATCTGAAACGGCGATAGCTGCGTCCACAGTGTCGCGACACTCAGGCTGCTGCCCGCCAGCGCTGCGCTGTTCACGATCAGCATGACGAATTGCGTGACCGTCGTGATGGCCCATCCCAGAAGCGGCACGATGACCAGGGGTACGGTTGCCTTCGCAAGGATCGTGGTGCGGTCAGACACCGGTAGCGACTTCCAGAACAGAATGCTGCGGTCTCGCCGCTCGCTCCGCAGCGCCTCGAGGCAGTAGTAGAGTGCGACGAGCAAGGACGCGAGCATTACCATACCCGCCGCGTAGTCGTACGGCTGGGCGATCTTTTCACGCTGGTGCATCGCATCGAGCGCTAATGCCGAGCGCATATGTCTCGCCAGATGTGCCGAACTGATCAGGAATCCGATCAGAAAAACTCCGGCTGCTGCCAGCGGCGTAAGGTAGATCGCGCGGTTTTCCCATAGTTCCCGCCTCACTGACCAATAGAAGGGGTGGGTCGCGGACAGAACCGCGGGCACGACTCTCTGCGATTCGAGTGGAGTTCCGTTCATCGCATTCGCTTGTGTGTTCATCTGACTGCTCCTTGCGCCGGTCCGGCGGGACTGCCCGACGTATTTCCCGATGTGTTGCCCAACACCGCGACAAACAGGTCCGCGATGCTGGGCGTGCGCGTGTCGCCGAGCGCGGCGAGTGCGCGCCGGTCCACACCGCTGAACAGGAAAATACTGCGCCCGAGCATCTGCCTCTCATGCATCGGTTTGAGCGCCCGTGCCGCCGAGACGTGCTCGGGATTCACCATCACTTCCACGTAGCGCGACTCGAACTCCTCCATGTTGCAACTGAATACGACGCGGCCCCGGTCGATGAACATCAGATCGGTGAGCACATCCTGGATCTCGTCCACCTGATGGGTCGTCACGACAATCGTGCGGCTGCGATCGTAGTAATCGTTTAGCAGGGAATCGTAGAACTGCTTGCGATAGAGGATGTCCAATCCAAGCGTTGGCTCGTCCAGCACCAGCAATCTCGCGTCAATGGCCATCACCAGAGCGAGATGCAGCTGCGTCACCATGCCCTTCGACAATTCCCGGACCTTGCTGTCGCGCTTGATCGTGGTCTTCGCCAGAAATCCTTCCGCCTTCGCGCGATCAAATCGCGGATGCACTCCGGCGACGTACTCCAGTGCCTGCGAAACCCGTATCCAGCGCGGCAACACCGCAACATCGGCCATGAACGACACATCGCACATCAGCTGCTCGCGCTCGGTCCACGGATCGCGCCCCAGCACTTTCAGATCTCCTTGATATGGCGTCAGTCCAAGAATCGCGTTGAGCGCGGTCGTCTTGCCTGCGCCGTTGGGCCCAATCAGACCGAGGATGCGTCCTTCTTCGACCCGCAAGTCAACGCCATCGAGCGCGACCGTCGTGCCAAACGATTTGCGGAGTCCGCGTGCTTCGATGCATGCCATAATGTCGGCGCTCCTTCTCTTTCTCTTTACGCTTAGGTCTTCGACTTCGCGGCATCCGGCTTTGCAGGCTCGGACGCCGGCCGGCCCTTGCCGCCGCCATCCAGCAGTTCTTCCGCTTTCAGTCCGAGCCGCTGAATAGTCGCCTGCACCCTGGGCCACTCTTCCGCAAGAAACTTCTGGCGCTCTCCCTGCAGCAGCAGATTGCGCGCACCCGCATTAATGAACATGCCGCGACCTCGCCTGCTCTCGACCAGTTGCTCATCGACCAGTTGCTGATACCCCTTCAGGACCGTGAGGTGGTTCACACGATATTCCGCCGCGACCGCGCGCACCGAGGGCAGGGGATCGCCCTCCTTGAGCACGCCGTCGAGGATCATCGCGACCACGCGGTCGCGAAGCTGGCGGTAAATCGGCTGACTATCGTTCCACTCACGGTCCATCATGGGTTCCCAATCACCTTATTGAACATAGGCTCCGTCATTTCGCCCGCTGCAACTCCATGTGCGCGCGAACCGGCTTATCCCCAGGCTCCATGTAAGTCCAATCCTCGGTGTGATGGTTCGCGTCGATCTCTGTAAAGTCCGCATGGTGCATGTGTCCATATTGCAAGCTGCCGGAGACATCGAGGAAATCGAAGTCCACCGTTTTTCCGTCGGCCAAAATCTTGCCCGCCATCCGCGGCCGATTGCCGGCATCACAATAGTGCGTCAGCACCAGCCGGTCGCCGTCCACATAGACCATGGTGACCGGGTGGTCCGGTCTGCCCATGCCTGTCATTTCATGGACGACGGCGTTCCCCATTGACGTCACCCGAAGCGAGACCTGTATGGCCTTGCCGTCGATGTCGGGGTGCGGTGGGGTGGTAGTCACGTGGCCTTCCCACGAGCCCTCCAACGTTTTGATTTTGTCGAAAGACTTTTGCGCGTCGGACTGCGCCACAGCCATGGCGGAGAGCGACAGTAGAACCACGGGCACCAGTAACCGAATGGATTTCATTTGCATTCTCCTCATTACTTCTCTCGGCGGCAGATTTTGCGTTCGCTAAGAACAAGGTTCAAAGCGAATCACGTCTGTTCGCCATGGTGATATAGTTAACTATATCACTATACTAAATGCAAGCATTTTTTGAGATTTCTTTGTTCGCGGGAGGGCGATCTTTCGTGATTTGGGAGGAGTATCACGGTAGAAAACAAGGCGGGTGCCGAAAATTATGAAGGGGCATCCCAAGATGAAGATCGGGATAGTTGCCCATGGCTGTAGCTCGCGGGGAAGCGCGGCCAGACAAACCTTCCTGCGCTTCGCTCGGGGACGGACGAATGCGTCTGTCTCCACACTCCTCGGGTTGCATTCGTCGACTAGGGCCGTGCCCCGACAAGTTGCATGTACTGACTCAGCGTCACGAAGCGGTAGCCGCGCGCTTTAAGGTTTGCGATCAATTCCGGCATGACCGCCGCGGTCGTGGACAACTCGTGGAAAGCGAGAATATGCGTGTATACTCCGTGCTTTTCCCGCTGTTCCACCTGCTTCAAGACTGCCTCTGCGAGGGAAGGCTTGGGGCACTCAACTGCATTTCTGGTGCACAAATAATCGAGTGAGTTCACGTCGCGCAATGCAATGGGGTTCTCTTGCGAGATGGTCAGCAAGTGATAGCCCTGCCGCTCGAGGTCGCGGCGGGCATCGTCGGGAACGATCCAGTCTGGAGGACGGAGGTAGTGCGGCTGCGTGCCGGTGACCGCCTTGATCGCCTCCGCACCTCGATTCACGTCACCGATGACCCATTGCTCTCCGCGTTTCCGCTCTGCCGTGCGCAATTCGATGTGGCTATAAGTGTGGTCTTCCAGTTCGTGGCCGTGCCGAACCAATTGCTCGGCGGCGTCGATGCATGTGATTCCGATGTTCTCTTCGTAACGCCGTTCTCCCCAGGTCTTCGGGGTGAGCCGCCATCCCACGACAAAGAACGTCGCCTTGACGCCATTCTGGTCCAGCACGTTCACTAAGGCTGGACCGGGATGTTCGCCTTTGGTGCCAAACAAAACATAGGGTCGCGGGCCGTCGTCAAAGGTGAGTGCAATGAGCTTATCGGCTGAAAAGGCAGCCCCGGCATTTAGGAACACAAGCGCGAATACAGCGAAGATTTTGTAGGATGACACTCCCTCTCCAAGGATGACTTTCGCCATCGCGTCTTTAATTATTGGCTCCCATCCTTCCCGGGGCTAATTACCTTTGTGGATGGCCTGTCGCCACAACCGGCCAGCGCGAGCAGCTCGGGGAATGTCGTAGACTGTGGCTATGCCTGTGACGGTGGAAATGCACAACACCGCCGACGCCGAGTCGCGGCGGGATGTAATCGCGATGATCGAGCACGTCCTCTCGGACCGTCCCGGAGACTGGCGGGTTGTGATTCTTGGCTCGCAAGCCAATGATTGCTGGGAGATGAAGATTACCGGCCCCAACGAGTTCGAGCGCTCCTATACGCTGGAGGGCGCGCTCGGACAGCATGATCCGAGCACTGTAGCCGCTATTATCGCGAGGATGTTGCCGAGTAGAGGCTGATCTGACGAGCCACTACCGCCATCGGCGGAAACAGATTGTGCTTGCGAAGGAATACAGTCAGTAAAGAGCACGCTCTCGCAACCAGTCGCGCACGGAGCCATGATCGAATATGCAGCCCCCTTTGCTTTCAACGACTTAACTCCGTATAATCCCGCACAGAACCACTAAACCCCAATTTTGCACCATTCGTTGGGATATGGATGCACCATTCCTAGGCGTTCCAATAGGATAGGCGCAGTCCAATACCCAGGGAAAAGTGTAGTCCGGCACCAGGTCGGTTCGACCCGGGGCCATTCTGGGGAGTGCCACAGGTTTTGGGTGATCTTCCAGGTTCATCCAGAGCGAGGCAAAAGCAGTCGCAAACTCGCAAGTTGAGCGATAGCACTAACTGGTAGGTGTTAAGTGCCATCCGAATGAAACGAAAGCCAGGACCGAGAAGCTTTGGCTAGAACCCAGAAGCTAGGAGCTAGAAGCTACCATGCGCAAGCCGATCAAGTACGTTGAAAAAGCAGTCGTCATCGCCGCCAAGGGGACTTGGGCAGTATTCGAGCGCGTGAATCGCATCAATCCGAATCCGTCGCCCACGCCGAAGTGGTCGGAAAAGCCGCTGCTCAAGTCGTACGAAAAGTCGAAGCCGCCGCTAGGCTGGCCGCGGACGACCGATTCGCTGTGCCCGAAGTGCGTGCCGGAGATCCGGCAGCAGATTCTCGATGGGCACCTGCCGCATGAAGTGCTGATGAACGAGAAGGTCGGCGAGATCAAGGCGCAGATCGTCGAGCGCGACGGCAAGATTCTCATGGTGAAGGATTGCCCGACCCATGGTCACTTCGAAGACGTCATGTCGATCGACACCGCGTTCTCGCAGCATCTCGAGGAAGTGTTCCCCGGACGCGACATCACAGCGCATAACGACGAGAAGTTGCATCATCACGGATCGTCCACAGTGAAGTACGGCCGCGGTTCGGTGCTCACGATCGATCTGACCAACCGCTGCAACATGATGTGCGATCCCTGCTTTATGGACGCCAACCAGGTGGGATTCGTCCACGAGTTGACCTGGGAAGAAATCAAGACCATGCTCGACAACGCCATCACCATCAAGCCGCGTCGACAGATGAGTGTGCAGTTTTCCGGCGGCGAGCCCACGTTGTCGCCCTACTTCCTCGACGCAGTGCGCTACGCCCGCAAAGTCGGATACAACTCTGTGCAGGCTGCGACCAACGGCATCGAGTTCGCCAAGAGCTTTGAGTTTTGCCAGCAGGCAGTCGAAGCCGGCATGCGTTACGCCTACCTGCAGTTCGACGGCATCGGCAACGCCGCCAACGCGCATCGCCTGGTCGGCAACCTGTTCGACGTGAAATTGAAGGCGATCGAAAACCTGCACAAGGCCGGAGTGGAAATCGTTCCCGTCGTGACAATCGTGAACGGCATCAACAACGAGCAAGTCGGAAGAATCATCAAGTTCGCCCTCGACAATCCGAAGACGATCAGTTTCCTCAGCTTCCAGCCGGTCAGCTTCACCGGCCGCGACGAAGCCGTGACCGACGATCGCCGCGCCGCCCAGCGCTACACGCTCTCGCACCTGGCGCACGACGTGAAGAATCAGACGGGCCTCGGCGAGCCGACACGCGACTGGTTCCCGATTTCATTCATGGGAACCTTCAGCGATTGGGCCGATCTGATGCACGTCAACGACGTCAAGAACGATTGGGGCCAATTGTCATGCGGTTGCCATCCAAATTGCGGCACAGGGATGGCCATCATGATCGACAAGGAAACCAAGGAAGCTGTGCCGGTCACCGCATTCTTGCACGGGGATCAACTGGCGAAGGACATTGCCCAGGTCAACGATGCGGCGCGGGGAAAATTCTGGACTGGGTTTGGAATGGCGCTGTGCCTGATGAAGAATTACGATCCGTTCCAGTCGCCGACGCACTTCAAGCTGACGGACCTGCTGAAGAAGTTCGACAAGAACTATCACATTACGGGAAAGGACTACGGCAAGGTCGGTCCAGACCGCACGGTGGAAGACGTGATGAAGCGGCGCACGACGGACCGGTGGAACTTCCTGTTCATTGCCGGAATGTGGTTTCAGGATCTCTTCAATTACGACTTCCGGCGGACCGAGCAGTGCATTATCCCGTACGCGACGCAGGAGGGTGAGATTTCGTTCTGCGCCTACAACACTGGCGTGGGATGGAGGAACATCATCGAGAAGATGCACATGACTGCCACGCTCACGAAGTGGTACGAAGAGCACGGGCGGCACGAGATTTTCGCGGGCGGCAAGAAAGTGAACATGGAGAATCAGGAGACCGCCACGGAGTATCTGAAGCTGCGTGACGAGATTGTGACTAACGAACTGCAGCACGATCTCGACAAGCTGGGCATCGCGAAGAACGCGCGCGAAGAGAAGGTGCGGGCGCGGGATGCGAAGCAGAAGCAGACTGCCGATGCAAAAGCTGAGGCGCGGGGGCCGCAGATCAACGATGAGGCTTACAACGCACGCATGGCCGCGATGTATCGCGAAGTCGTGCTGAAGGAGAAGCCGGTTGTCGCCGAGAACGGATTCATTCCGCTCGGAGCGCTGACGAAACCGAACAGGAACGGCAACGGCAATGGGCACGCGGCTCAGGACGAGAAGCCGGAGATTGCCGAGCCAGTGGCAGGAGACTAGTTCTCGGCTGTCAGCTTTCAGTAAAACCAACGGACCGCTCCGGCGGTCCGTTTTCTTGGTGTGCCGAGCATGTGCGACAGCTTGGAGGTGCAAGTCCTCTTCACAACGTGATGGACGTGAAGTGATAGCGAAGCGCAACGGTGAAATCACACTCGCCGCGAGGCGGGGCCGGAAAGAAGCGCGGAGCAAAGATGCGAGCCGATGAACAAGAACCGGATACGAGGCCTACGGTGGCGGGCGAGCGGGCCAATGATTGCGAAGCCCATATCCATCAAGCTCACGGGTGGTAAATCCGGCGGTTGTGCATCGAAGGCGGTCGAACTTACCTCGGGAGATCTGCGGCATGTCACGGAATCGTGACTGAGGATGAAGCGATTCGTCCTGACCGTGTCGTAGAAGTCAGCAGAGGGCAAAGTAGGTCATGCAGTCGGCAAGGCTTCCAAGGAACTCCCGCACGGTGAACCGGTTCGTTATGCAGCCTTGGCTTCGATGGGGACAAGTTCGTAGCCCAATTGTTTGGCTTGCCGTTTGAGTTTTGCTTCCAATCGTTTTTCCCTCTGGGCGTCCCTGGCGTTCCAGATGGTCTCGTCATACTCGACTTGGTTTTTGACCATAGTGTAAAAGATCACTGCGATCTTGTGGGCGGTTGCCATGGTGGCCGCTTTGGGACCGAGCTTGGCTTTCATTCGGCGTAGATAGTTGCCCAATGGCGTGAGGCTATGATGGAGGGAAAAGGCGGCCATGCGGAATAAATGGCCGGCCTGGTTCTTGACCTTTCGTGCTCCCCGCCACAGCAGTTTTCCGCCGCTGATATCGTTATCTGGGCAGAGTGCCAGCCAGGAGATAAAGTTTCCTGCGGTGGGCCACCGCGACATGTCGCGGCCGACCTCACTGAACAGGGGCAGCGCGTTTTCCTCTAAGCCTGGAATTTGAGTGACATCGACTCCGAAGAGTTTATAGGCTTCGGTACGCAGGTCGAACTCTGGATGGGGATGCCCGTTCTTCTTTCTCCTTTTGCTTCCGGCTCGATTTCGTTTCCGGTCGGGTGGTAACGGTCTTTCCACGGGGTCGGTGCGGGGCTCGAAGTCCCGCAGCATCTTCTCGATTTCCAGATCACAGTTCACGATCTGTTGCTGATATATGCGGTACAGATCTCGCGATTGACGGAGGGTAAACAGATGCTCAGGTCGCCAGTTGCCTTCCAGTGATTTTCGGATGGTCTCGATGTCGGCTTTGATGTGTGGATCCCGCAGCTGGGCGAGCTCTGCGCCGTCCCGCTCTCCAGCCAGGATAGCGTCCACAATGGCCCGGCCTGTCAACCCGGTAATGTCACTAATGACATGGTGGATTTGCAGGTTCATTTGCGTCAGCGCCTTGTGCATATGCTGCATGTGTTGGCTGGCCGCCGATACCAATTCGTTACGATGCCGCAGTAGGGTGCGCACGGCGCAGATGTCCTGCCCAGGCCGAAAGGCAGCCCGCAGTAATCCCACGGAGTGCAGGAACTGTAACCATTGGCACTCGTGCCAGTCAGTGCGCCGTCCGGGCACATTCTTCATGTGGCGGGCATTCACCAAACAGGGGCGTATGCCTCGTTGTTCGAGAATCTCGAACAGTGGAATCCAATACACCCCGGTAGACTCCAGCGCCACCGTGGTCACCCGCACTGCTCGAGCCAATCGGTTAAGCGCTCCAGATCTTCGGTGAAGGTGGCGAACACCCGCACGGGATTGTCGTCCCGCCCTGGAGGTACGGCCACAAACATTTCGCGTGCGCCAACGTCGACACCGGCTGCATTCGGCTCTAACACCGGCCGGTCTTCCAAACACATCCCTTTGTTTCGTCTCCGCCGCTTGGATTTCGCTTTTGGCGGCTGCAGATTACTGCCCTGTGTCTTGTTCACTGGTTGCTCGCTTTCTGAGCTGCAAGCAACGGCCAAGCTGCGCAATCGAAGATACTCTTCCAAACGGAATCAGTTGGGTCGCCCAACTGTTAACCACTGCTCTGCGCACGGAGCTTGGAGCCACGCTATTGATCGGCGTTCTAACAACACACCACTGCTTACAACGGCCTACTTCCGGTTGCCTGTCGCTCCATGGCAGAATGCACAAATGACTCGGCCAAGACAAGTTCCTTTCCGCTTTGCCCCGACCACTCGGCGGGCCCCCCGCTATTGAGGCACTCCAATGCCGAAAGGCGGAGCACAGATAGGCCAAGCCGGGAACGGTGATCGAAGGCCCGAACGGAAGGGAGTGGCGAGTACATCGCGCGATCTCAGGAACGACCCGCGGCCGAAAATCCAATAGCCTGGCCTTCCGGATTCCAGGCGGAGTGAAGCTCCAAGGGGCGTCTACGAAGGGACCGAATCGTTCTCTGGCGACGCGTTGCATCGAAAGCCCGGCTACCCACATCTAGCTCAACCCGCCGAACCGCCGTATGCGGACCCGCATGTACGGTGGTGTGGGAGGGGAGGACGAGTTGGGGTGCACCCTTGGACTGAGACACAGAGTTAAGGGGCGATCGTCCCCCCTATCCCGAATTTTCGCTTGAGCGCGACGCAAAGACCCCACTTCTCGCAAAGAACGCGAGAAATGGGGCACCCGGTTCCGTCATGGGACACAGGTTGGTTGAAGGGGCAGTGCTGCGCCGCCAGCTTGGAGCGATAACAGGTAGAGATAGGTGGTCAGTATATGGAGGCAGATGAGGTCTGGCTTGACCAGAATCTTGGGCGGGATGGCAAGTTCGACGGAGTTGATTTCGTTGAGGCCGAGGACGTGCTCGTACAGAGGAGGGAGCGGCAGCTTCGGAACCAGATCGAGGCGGCCGGCGATGCGGTTGGTGTTGGGTACGACTTGGTTGTAAGTGGCGGCAAACTGCGGGCCTCCGGAGCGCGGACTGGCATAGGTGTACACGGCGGGGTTCTTGAACGGGGTGTTGGCGGCAACGTCGAGCGCGAGAAGGGTTGCGAGCGCGCCTCCGAGGCTGTGTCCGCAGATGGTGACGGAGGTGACGGGTCTGGGGAAATTCAAGCCCGACAATGCTTGCGTGACGCGCGGACATTTGGGATCGAGGGTGGTCGTCATCGACATGTAGACGGCGGTGAAGCCGTCTTCGGTATGACCCGCGCCTGGCAAGAATGGACACGTCACCAGAAGGAATTCGGCATCGTGAACCCATTCTTGAATACCTTCTGTGCCGCGAATGGCGATCACGACATCACCCGCAGTGGCGGCCTGGAGGATGAGGCCGATGGAGACGCGGGCTTGTCCGCGGCTGGGATTCATGTCGGTGGCGAGGTCGTTGGCAAAGATGGAGGTGACGACCTGATAATTCGCCGCGCCGACGTTGATGGTCTGGCCGGTGTGGTTCGCGACGTCTGTGGGATCTGTGGCGTAGGCCGCATTTACCAACTGTGCATAGAGGATCGCTTGGGTAAGGTCCATGGGTGTGTACCCTGAGTTCCTTTCTTAGCAGCGGCCACCCCTTGCGGGGTGGTTGTGTGAGCCTGAAACTCGTCCAGAGTGGTCTCTGGTCAGGGCGGTATTTTGATCTCAGTTCATCCGAATTAGAATCTGCAGCACAACCTGGCTCGGCAGTTAAGGCCGTCTTTTCTATGGAGCGTTTGTGCCCGATTCTTAGCATGGCTCCGGCATTGGCGATTGTATAGATGGTGGCGGTGTTGTCCTGAAAAGGACAAATCCCGACCCCGATGGAGAGATTGAGAGTTTTCGCCGACCGGGCCGAGCCGCGTTGAATTCAACCGGGAAAGAGTAGCACATGAAAAACCAGCTACCGCAAAGCGGCAAGAAAGGCAGCCGTCAACGTACCAGCCAGAAACCTTGGAGCGAGATGAACCGTAAGCAACGGCGGGAGATGCAGCGAAAAATCCAGAGTCAAGACCTCAACTTGGAGGTGGTGCATCCCGATGCCGCCGGCATTGATATCGGTAACGAAGTCCACTATGTGGCGGTACCACCGAACCGAAGCGGCGAAGCCGTACGTCGCTTCGGATGCACCACCGCCGAACTGCGAGCCATGGCCGATTGGCTCAAGCAATGCGGGATCCGGACCGTGGCCATGCAATCAACCGGAGTTTACTGGATCGCGGTATTCGATATCTTGGAAGAATCCGGGTTGGAAGTCTATCTGGTGAATGCGCGAGAGACCAAGAATCTACCCGGGCGCAAAAGCGACGTGCAAGAGAGTCAATGGCTGATGAAGCTGCACACCTATGGACTGTTGCGGAATTCGTTTCGGCCGCCGCAAGAAATTCGCACGCTGCGGACCTACTGGCGGCAGCGCGGTGACCTGATACGGGCGGCTGGGCGGCACATCCAGCGCATGCAGAAAGCCCTTACGCAGATGAATATTCAGTTGGCCAACGTGCTGAGTGACATCAGCGGAAAAAGTGGGCAGGCCATTATCAAGGCCATTTTGCAGGGGGAGCGGGATGCTGGTGAGCTGGCAGCGCTCTGTAATGGCCGGGTGCAGGCGAGCCAGGAGGAGGTAGCCGGCAGTCTGGAGGGCAACTGGCAAGACGATCTGCTCTTTGTGCTGCAGCAGGAGCAGGACGGATACGAGTTTTGCCAGACGCAGATGACCGAGTGCGATCGCCACCTCGAGGAGTGTCTCCAGCAGAGGGCAGATCGCAGCCAAGGTGCAAGTCTGCCGGTCGAGAAGCGAAAGGAACGACGCAAGAAGAAAAAAGGCAATAAACCACAATTCGAGTTACGCGCCGCTTTGTTTCGCATGGCAGGCACAGACCTGACGCTCATTGACAGCGTCGATGTCATGACCGCGATGACGATCCTCAGCGAAGTGGGATGGGATATGAGCAAATGGAAGACCGAGGATCATTTTGTTTCCTGGCTGCGGCTGTGTCCGGACAACCGGATTAGTGGCGACAAGATTATTGGCAAAGGTCGGCTCCCGACCAACAACCGGGTGACTATCTCCCTCAAGATGGCAGCCAGCACTCTCCGAATCAGCCAGACCTATTTGGGAGCACAGTTTCGCCGCCTCAGAACCAAACTGGGGTCTCCGGTGGCCATCAAAGCCATGGCCGCCAAGCTGGCCCGATTGATATATCGCATGCTGCGCTTCGGGATGCAATACGTCGATCAGGGAGCGGAGTTCTACGAGGCCCAACACCGCAAGCTACAGATCAGCCATCTCAAGCGGAAAGCCAGCCAGCTCGGATTCCAAATCATCGAAGCTTCAGCGGCTTAAATCCGGGAGTTTCTGGAGAGGAATTCGCGAAGTCCTGCTTCTTCGGTGCCAGGCAACGAAGCCGGACGTGTGTGAGAGTTGCCTCCCATGAGCAAGTTGCCGCGGCGGACAAGGCATCCGTCGGACACGCTCGCTTATTCAGTTGAATGGGGAAAGCAACGGACGACGCGTACGAAATCCCGGTCCCTCTTCGGGAGGTCTGCGCCCGATGATCAGCAACACGTTAGAACACGGCTGGGAGCCTGTCAACAAGAGACCACCTGGGCGTGGTTTTCGCCTTAAGTCCGCACGAGATTCTTCGCTTCGCCTGAAGAAACGGCTCCGCTAAGAATGACGCCCGGGAAATAATGCGATAGGGGCGGTATACTTTCGGACCTATGCGAAAACTTGTCTTCCAGCTTCTATTGCCGTTCGCGATTTGTTTTGGATTGGTTCCATCGAGCCTTCATGCTCAAGCGTTGCTGGTCGTCAATCAGGGCGATACGAACGTGAGCGTTGTCGATCCTGCCGCTGCTAAAGAAGTGGCGACCATTGCGGAGAAGACAACCGGGGTGCATGGTCATGAGGTCGCCGTTTCGGCGGATGGGCACACGGCCTTTGTCCCGATCTACGGCAGCACCGGGGTGGGAAAGCCGGGGATCGATGGACACGAGATGCTGGTGATTAATTTGCCCTCGCGCGAGATCGTAGGGAACATCGATTTTGGGCACGGAGTGCGGCCGCACTGTGCGGTGTTGGATCGGACGAGTGGATTGCTCTATGTGACAACGGAATTGGATAAGACCGTGACGATCGTTGATCCGAATACGAAAAAGATCTTGGGCGCAGTACCGACCGGGCAGGAAGAGTCGCACATGCTGGCCCTGTCGCATGATGGGAAGCGCGGTTACACGGCTAATGTTGGCCCGGGCACCGTGTCGGTGCTCGATATGGTGGGGCGAAAGACGGTGGCGGTAATTCCCGTGTCGGGGCAGGTGCAGCGGATTGCCATCTCAGCGGATGACAAGCTGGTGTTTACCTCCGATCAGACGAAACCACAGTTGGCGGTGATCGATACGGCGACGCAGAAAGTGAAAACCTGGGTGACGCTGCCGGGCACGGGGTATGGCGCGGCCGCAACTTCGGACGGTCGTTGGTTGCTGGTCGCGGTTCCTTCCACGAATCAGGTGGCGGTCGTTGATTTGGGAAGCATGAAGCTGGTTCGTCGCATTGATGTGCCCAGTACCCCGCAGGAAATTCTGATACGTCCAGACGGGAAAATCGCGTACGTGTCGTGCAACACGAGTGGGAAGGTTGCGGCGATCGATCTCGCGGAATGGACTGTGCAAAAGTTGATTGCTGCGGGTAAGTTTGCGGATGGTCTGGGATGGGCTGAATAAACTCGCGGGATCATCAGTTTGAGCCGCAGTGTTGTGTCTGCAATTTTTCCCGATCAAAATCCCCACTTCCCGCAAAGGACGCGAGAAATGGGGCACCCCGTTTTGCAAGACGACAAGCCGCTGACCATGTGGAGAGCGTGAATTCAGCGTCGGTCCCACGCCACCCCTCCCACATGTTCGGTCTCCCAAGACTATTGGGGGAATCCTATCTTTCGTACCAGATCTGTGTATCGCGGATCGGAGTGCAGGGGGGCCAGGGTAAAGTCGGTGCGCAACGTGGGGATCCAGAGGTTGCGTTCCTTATAGGCCGTGTTGAGCCACTCGAACGCGTGATCCTTGTCACCGAGTTCTGCGTATAACTGAGCGATCCAGAAGGCGCCGAGATAGTTGCTCTTGGCGTCGCGTTGGGCGACCGAGACCTTGATGGCGCTGCGGAGAGCGCTAGGCCATCCACCAGAGTGGAAACCTTGGTCTAAGGCGGCGGCGAAGTCCGCAAGATTCTTGTCATCCATCTGCTGGCCGGCAAGCTGAAATTCCTGAATGGCCAGCAAATATTTACGCTCGCCCCAGTACGACCACGCCAGGCGGTAATGGGCTGCCCCGAAGGATGGATTATCGGCGATGGCTTTCTGGCAGATCGCAATCGCCTTCTCGAATTGATGGTCGTAGTTATAGACCTCGCATTGCACGGCGGCGATGATGGGCGAGAGGGGATCCAGTTGATGGGCGCGGTTCGCTTCGTCAATCGCTTCCTGCGAGCGGCCACCGATATAGGCGAGGACTTCGGCGAACCATTGATGAGCGGTCGCGTCGCTGGGATCGATGGCGAAGGCTTTGCGGAACTCGGCCGCACCCCGGAAAAAATCCCAGTAGTAGAGCATCTTCATGAGACCGGCGTTGGCGTGGGGGCGCGCCAGCGTGGGATCAAGTTCGAGAGCTTTCTGAGCGGCCGCAATCGACTTGGGGACGACCTCGTTGGGATCGCCACCGAAGTATCCGAGCACGGCGTAGACATCGGCCAATCCTCCATAGGCGAGGGCGTAGGCGGGATCCTTGTCGATCGCTTGATTGAAATAAGAGATGGCGGCGTTGAGATCGGTGTAGGTGCGCTTGTTCCAGGAATAGCGACCTTTTACGTAGAGCTGGTAGGCGTCAGCGTTCTGTGTGCCCTGGTGAGTGACCTGCTGTTTTTCTTCGCGGCTAAGTTTGGACCGCAGCTTGTCTGCGATGTCGCCTGCGATCTGCTGTTGCAGAGAGATAATGTCAGACGCCTTGCGTTCGTATTGGCCTCCCCAGATTTCAGTGTTATCCGCGACGTTAGTGAGGTCGGCGGTGATTTGTACAGTGTCGCCGTGCTGCGCTACGCGGCCGGTGAGCAGGGCGTCGACGGTCAAGTCCTTGCCAATCTTCTGAGGATCAACGTCCTTGCCTTTGTAGCGGAAGACGGAATCGCGGGATTTCACTTTCAAATTGGGAAGATGCGCGAGGCTGGAGACTAAGGATTCGGTGAGCCCGTCGCTTAGAAATTCCGCGTCGGGACTGCCGCTGGCGTTGGCGAAGGGAAGAACGGCGATGGATCCGATTTGTGGAGTGCGCTCTCTGTCGCGCCAAAGCCATGTGCCGACCGCTGCCGCCAGGACGAGCGCGGCAGTGAGGGCAGTGCGAGATTTGCGGATCGGCCTGTGGGGATCAGTGGCTGGCTGCGCAGCGACCGATTGCGTGGATCCGGTATCGCGCTTCAGGCGCTGCAGATCCGTGCGCATCTCAGAGGCGTGCTGGTAGCGCAGGGCGCGATCTTTTTCCAGAGCCTTGTTGATGATCTCTTCTAGCTTGGGTGGGATGTCTGGATTCAGGCGGACGGCGGGTGCGGGTGTACGGTTCAGGATGGATTCGAAAATTGTTGCCGTGCTTTCGCCACGGAAGGGGAGTTGCCCTGTGGCCATCTCGTAGAGAACTGAGCCGAAGGAGAACAGGTCGGTGCGCGCATCGAGTTCCTTGGCGCGGGCCTGTTCGGGGGACATGTAGGCAATCGTGCCGAGGGTCGAGCCGGGACTGGTCAGATGCTGATCGTCGACGGTAGCGGCCGCCGAGTTAGTCGAGCGAGTCTGGGTGGAGGAACTGGCGGTGGGAGCGACTTTGGCCAGACCGAAGTCGAGAATCTTGGCGTGCCCGCGCTTGGTCACGAAGATGTTGGCCGGCTTAATGTCGCGATGGACGATGCCTTGGGAATGTGCAGCGTCGAGGCCGTCGGCGATTTCAATGCCAAACGAGAGGACGGGATCGATGTCCAGCGGCTTACCCCCGATTAGGTGTTTGAGGGTGACGCCGTCCATGAACTCCATGGCAATGAACGACTGGTCGCCGTGCTTGCCGATTTCGTAGATAGTGCAGATGTTGGGGTGATTGAGCGCGGACGCGGCGCGGGCCTCGCGACGAAAGCGTTCGAGGGCCAGCGGGTCGCGAGAAAGTTCGTTAGGCAGGAACTTGAGGGCGACGAAGCGTCCGAGCTCGGTGTCTTCGGCTTTATAGACCACGCCCATGCCGCCATCGCCCAGCTTTTCGAGGATGTGGTAGTGCGAGATGGTCTGATCGATCACTCTGGAGACCCGACTTTCGTGGCTTCATCTTACGGAGGTGGAGTGGGGCCGTCAACGAACGGGGGGCGACCCCGAAGTTGGGCGGGAACGCTGAGACGCATCAGCCAAGAATGTACAAATTCGTGACATTGCTCTGACAATTTCCAGGATGCCTAACCCTACATTCATTGAGCTGGCTGGTCAGAGAATTGTGATTTGGGTGCGAAGAAATCTGCCACCTTCACTCCCCTGCCTTTGACCTGGCATACAAAGGAGATTCACATGCAGCGTCGCACGATTGCCTTCGCACTTGCCCTGGGGTTCGCGCTGATGTTGGTTTCGAGCGCGGCCCTGGCGCAGTATCAACTCACAAATTTATCTTCGAATCAGGTCAAGCAGGCTCGTCACGACGATCCGTTGCTGGTGAATGCCTGGGGGCTGGTACACGCACCCGGGTCACCATGGTGGGTGAGTGACAATAACTCGGGGTGGTCGACCTTGTACGATCAGGGGGGAAATCAGGTGAAGCAGTTGAAGGTATTGATACCGACTGCGGGAAATGGTCCGAGTTCGCCAAGTGGGCTAAACGGCCCGGGCTCGCCGACGGGGATTGTGTGGAACGGATCGTCGGAGTTCCAGGTGGGCGGATGGCCGGCGGTCTTCCTGTTTGCGACGCTGGACGGAACCATCAGCGGATGGACGCCGCAGACGAATTTCAACCAAGCGGTTATAGGGGTGGATACTACGGCCAACAAGAATCCGCATCCAGCGGTGTACACCGGCCTTGCAATCACGAACAATGCTTCGGGGAACCGCTTGTACGCTGCCGATATGGCGAACAACAAGGTGGATGTGTATGACGGCACGTTCACTCCGGTGAAGCTGGCGGCAGGCGCGTTCACCGATTCGTCGATTCCGGCGGGCTTTGCGCCTTTCGGTATTCAGGATCTCAACGGACTGGTTTACGTGACGTTCGCCAGCACGACGGGCGGCAGCGGCGGTTTTGTGGAGCGGTTTACGGAGGACGGTACGCCGGTGACACCGGGGAGGCCATTGATCCACGGGGCGCCGCTGAACCAGCCTTGGGGACTCACGCTGGCGTCCAGGAGGTTTGGACCGCTGAGCAATACTCTACTGGTTTCGAACAACACCAACAATGGGAGAATCAACGCCTTTGACATTGGTAACGGGGCTTTCGTGGGCACGGTGAAGGACGCACAGGGCAAAGTGATCTCGATTGATCAGTTGTGGGGAATCGGATTCGGCGACGGGGCCGGTAAGAACGGAGGAATCAACCAGCTGTTCTTTACCGCGGGGCCCAGCAATAACGTTGCAGGAACGTTCGGGACGATTACCGTTGTTCAGTGAGGTGACGAGGTGAGGTAGCCGAGGTTCGCCCAGCTGGTTCAGGGCTCTTTCACGCGTTCCGGAGAGGCTGAAGTCGGGCCCGGTGTAGGCAGCAGGCTGCCTGCGAAGGCGGCCTGCTCTATTTTCTGGGGGACTTTTCTAGCGCTACTGTGGAGAAGAAGATGGCGGATCGGTTGGAGTCTTCACACCCGTTTTCTGCGCGCTACTCTTGGTGTCGAGAGGCTTGTCTGCATAGTCCTTCTGCGGTTCATACCTGGAGTTGGTTTCCGCGGTTTCCGAATGGTCGAGGGGCTTCATGGCGACCACCTGGTAGCGTCGCTTCTTGTGATCGCCGTCGGGGATGCGCATTTCCATAACATCTTTGGAAATCTTAAATTCGCCTTCCTTGCCCACGGGCAGGATGACGGGATGCTTGTGGTCCAGCGGTCGCACGTGGTACTCCATGTCATCGGTGCGGAGCATGTACTGAGGGCACAGTTTCTCGTCGGAATCGACGCGTGTGGCGTGGCGAAAGCCCCGCTAATCGCCACCGGGAGGCTACCGTCACTGCGCCTCTTCTCGACTCCACTCAGAATGCCTTTGGCAAGGGTTTGAGTTATGCCCACGTTTCCACGCGGTTGCACTATGCCGCTATCGCAGTGATAGTCCAATCTTCATCCGCCCGCAAGGCCAATAACCGATCCGACCATTCGGACAATACCCGTTGACATTTGGGCAATTAGACGTCGGTAACGGCCCATCTCTCTTGGAATCAGTCTATCCTTGGGCGGTTGGACGAAGGAGTCTGCTTTATGACAACCACCATTCGCCAGGCGCATTCGGGTCTTCTCGTCATGGTTTTCGTCCTTGTTTTCAACATTGGCTTGTTCGCACAATCAAGATCGGCCGCAGTCTCGCCTTCACCCTCTCCAGTTGCACGCGACCTGAATACGATCTTGGCTGAGTTGATGCGCGCGTCTCCGGCAACAAGCCAGGACCTCACGGACCTGCAGCAACCGGGCGGGATACTCCATCGGGTCACATTCTGGCGGGGAGACAAAGTCCAGAAGGCCGAGATGACAGCCGCATTGCGCCGCAATCTCCAATTGGCTGTGCCCGATTTAATTCATGATGCCCAAGCCTCTGGTGGAAGCATCTCCACGACCTTTAAGCTGTATAAAGACTTGACGGTGGTCTGCGAGTCTCTGGATTCGCTGCTCCCAAGCGGTTCGCGGGAAGGTAGAACTGAGCTGACAGCTTTGAGCAACGACATTTCCGACATGAACCGGCTCAAGGAAGAGTTGTCTTCCTATATTCAGCAGACCGCGGCTTCGATGGAGAGCAAAAATGCTCAGCTAGCGTCTTCGGCTGGCCGATCTCCGAAAAGAGTCATTGTCGACGACAACATCCCGGAGAAGCCCTCACCCACGAAACGCCGGCCGTCCAATTAATACAGCAGCTCAGATTTTGCGAACGGGGTGGCCGGAACACCTGAGCCTAGCTGGCGAAACATCAATTACTCTCAAAATGCCCGGAGCAGGGATTCTGAGTGTAATGGCTTTACGCTCAAAACCTCGGCTGCGGGGCTAACCTCACAAGGATCGGTTTTCGGTACTGACGATTAAGATGTTTCGGACCCGACAACGTCCTAGATGGTGATCCGCCGGCTTGGCGCGCTCGAATTTCGCAAGTGCCTGACGAAGGGTTCCAGGTCAGCCATACTTTTGTCAGGAGAATCCACTGATTCTCGGGAAACAGACAACAGCACTGCGGGCATTAGGTCATCAGAGGAGGGCTGGTCATCAGAAAGCAACGGAATCACCGTGTGCAGCGCCTGAATTTCCTTGCGGACCCGCTCGACATCTTGCTCTTTCTCACGCAAAACGCAATGGGGATCTTTCATGGCCTCCTCCGAAACATCCAGGCAGCTTTTTTGCTTGTGTTCTTGTTCGTGAAGATGGAATTTTATTGCTTCAGCTTCTCCGACCTGCAAATCGGGCAGCGCTGGAAGAGATGGATCAGTCGCTTCCAATACGGCCAGTTCTGTTTGTCAGACTCATGCTTATATTGAAGAAATCTAGCTTCAGACAACTGTTTTCGAACCTCTGGGTCGCTCATCCCCATACTACATCCCCTTAAACATCTCCGTGCCTGCGGACTTGACAGCCGCGACGTGACACCACCGGGCGGTAGTGGGCTACTTTGGTCCAACTCCTTGGTTCAAGCGCTCTTTCTTGAAGGTTGTGAGTGGAAAGGAACCCAGCCTGCTCCAGTTGTTTGAATGTCTCCGGGTCCAGATGGATTTCGAGAGTCGCGGACATGACTTCCTCCCTTGCCCGAAATGATACCACCACCCGTCTTTTGCGCTGGCGTCGTGTTGGTGTCGAGTTTAGACTTCAGGCGCTAATGATATCCCATTTGGATTGGAAAACAATTCTAGTTGCGGCCCTCGCGGGCGGTGCGCTGGACAGAATCATCGGGTGGGTCATTGCGTGGATTAAAGAACGACGGGAACAGCGCAGCGCCAAAACGTCGCATGGAAGCCGTCCAGCGCGAACCGCATGAAGTCGGTATTGAGCACGGTATACCGACTGGCGATGGAAAACGGCAAGGCGAAGTCCAATCCGGCCCGCGCCATCAAACGGCGGCGCGAGGAGAACACGAAACTGCGCTTCCTGTCGCCGTCTGAGGAGAAGGCACTGCGGGCAGAGATCGCGAATTCCTATCCCTGGCATCTGCCGGAATACTTGGTCGCGCTCAACACCGGGATGCGACCCAGCGAACAGTATGAACTGGAATGGAGCAATGTGGATTTCGAGTGGAAACAAATCAGCGTGTTGAGATCGAAGACAGGCAAGCCCCGCCACATCCCAATGAATAGCGAAGTAGTGTCCGCATTGCGCACAGTAGAGGCGCGCCCGGTGCGGGGGCGCAGGGTATTTCTCAGCGAGGATGGAAGCCCGCTCGTAGGCTATAAACATTGGTTTGGCCCGGCGCTGGAAACTGCGAAGTTATGCGATACTGGAGTGACGTGGTACACGCTGCGTCATGGGTTCGCATCGCGGCTGGTGATGGCGGGCGTGGACTTGCGCACGGTGGCTGATCTTATGGGACACGCGACAATTCAGATGACGATGCGTTATGCCCGCCTCGCCCCGGCGCACAAGCTGGACGCGGTAGAGAGATTGGTTTCAACCGGGCCTGACACTGACACAAACACTGACACAAAGCAGATTTCTGAGTCAGTGCAGCCGCAACAAGTAGTTGTACTGCAATAGGTTGGGCGCGTAGCTCAGTTGGTAGAGCAATGCCCTTTTAAGGCATGGGTCGCAGGTTCGAGTCCTGCCGCGCTCACCAAGATTTCAAAGTACTTAGCTGATTTGGGCAGGGTTGGTTTCGGGCACCCCCGGACACCCAGAGCCAGTGAGACTCTAGTTTCTACGCTGTTGCGGTAAGGTTCCGAGCCTTCAATTTCTCTGAGAAGTCCGCCGGAAGCACCATCTGCACGACCTTCTTGTGGGCTTCCTGCTGATCGGCTGAAACCGCCTGTGCATAAAGCTCCAGCGTAATCTTTGGGGTTGTGTGACGAAGCTGTGACTGTGCGACCTTCACATTCTCCCCGTTTGAGATCAGCAAAGTCGCGAGCGAACGGCGTAGCGTGTGCCATCCGATCGGTGCTTCCTTGCTGCTCTTGATTCCAGCGATTCTCTCGATTACGGGACGGATGCGACGACGGAAGAGAATTTGATAGGTGTATGGAGTCTTGCCATGATAATGCGGACTGGCAAAAATCCAATCCTCGTCCGATCGATAGGCCGTGTTTTCGCGCCAAAGACGAAGCACTTGTAGTACGGACTCCGCCAGTGGCAGGGGGTTGTTCCGGCTTTTGGTCTCCTTCAATTCGCCTTCGACCAGTGCAAATTCGGACTGAAGGATTCCTGTCCCCCACCCGACGTTCTTCCACTTCAATGCGATCAACTCTGAGGCGCGGAGAGCCGTGACTGCATCTACGAGCGCCATCGTCGCCTCTCGTAACGGCAACTGCTCCAGCGTTTGACGAACGACACCTGGGGCAAGAGCCACACGCCGGATTGAGACTCTGCTGCTTTGGCGAACGCCCGTTGAAGCACCGCGATGGCCGGGACTCCCTCCTTGGCCGCAGACTGGATTGCGTTCTACCAACTCCCAGCGGACCCCGTGCGAGAAGATCGCCGACAGCACATTCTTGATCTTCAGCTTGGTTCCATCCGGGCGCTGGATTTTGTCCAACCATTCTTGAATTTGCATGGTCTTCATGCCGGCGGCAAGATGACCGTACCAATTCGGTTCGATCCAGTTCTTGATGTACGACTTGTTTGCTTTGCGAGCCGATTTCGATAAACGTGATAGTTCGTGGTCGAGGTAGTGGTTGATGAGTTCCCCAAAGGTAATCGCCTTTAGACTCAAGTACTGTTTGTTTTCGTTGAGCTGGCATCGTCGCCGATCGGCCTCTTTGTTCGCTGCCGCTTCGGTAGGGAATTCTTTCGTTGTGCCGATTACATCTTTGTGCTGGTGCCGCCGTCCGTTCACTTCCTCGCTCCAGCGGAACACCCAAACCGTTCCCATTGCTCTCTTTTCCTTGCGCAGCATGCCGCGGTTGTAGCGGACAGGCTTGCAGTGATCGTGACTCAAATGACCCTCCTCTGTGTCTTGTCACGACCAGCTTCTCCATGACCGGAATTTACCTGAGATCGAAGATGCTCCGCAAGCTCCGAAATCAGGAAGTACCACCTCTTGCGGGAACCAGTGCCGAATGGGTGAGCGGGAATTCGTCCCTCTCTCGCCATCTGCTTTATGCTGCGAGCCGAATAGTGCAAGAATTCAGCGGCAGCGTTGGCTTCGACGAAGGGTTCGAGTGTCTCGGATTGCGCATCGCGTTGCGGAATTGAGCGTCTAACAGGTTTGGGGTTGCTTGTAGTCCATCCTTCAGACGAAGGTGAACGATCAAAGGTCTCAGTAGTCCTGTTTCTGTTTACGATCTGGGATATGGCTGGTTGCTTCATTGCTGTGGGCTGGGACATGGTTCATCTACTCCTGGCTGGTATTTCACTTGACACTAGTACATCGTACAGATAGTTATTTATATTAACAATAACTTCTGGTACGCTGGGGCATGGCCCGAGTCGCGCTTCCGCTCCAACTCGATGTCCAGACGCGTAGCACTTTGGACAAGTTCGTCCATTCCTCCTCGACGCCCCAATCATTGGCACAACGTAGCCGCATTGTCTTGGCGGCGGCCGACGGGTCGAACAACCAGCAGATCGCGGCCGAGCTGAAGATTCCGCCGATCACGGTGGGAAAGTGGCGCCGGTCGTTTGCCATCCATGGTCTGGAGGGCCTGCGCGATGCGCCCCGCTCAGGGCGGCCTCCCAAGCATGATTCCGACACCCGGCACAAAGTGCAAACGCGAGTGTGTCAGCAGCCGGAAGATCAAAGCCGCTGGACTGTGCGCACGCTCGCCGCCGAAGTCGGATTACCCGCCAGTACGGTGCATGCCATGCTGGTTGCCGCCAAACTGCAGCCCCACCGAATCCGCACGTTCACCTTCAGCCCGGACCCTGATTTTGAAGCCAAGCTGCTGGACATTGTTGGGCTGTATCTCAACCCGCCGGAGAATGCGCTGGTGCTGTGTGTGGACGAGAAAACGGGCATCCAGGCGCTCAACCGAACCCAGCCGGGGCTCCCGCTGAGGGCTCGCAAACCCGGCGCCTGGACCAACGAATACGTCCGTCATGGCACACAAACCTTGTTGGCCGCCCTGGAGATTGCCACCGGCAAAGTAGTCGCCCATGTGCGAGACCGGCGGACCACGGTGGACTTTTTGAGTTTCATGGACGACGTCGTGAAGTCCTACCCCGTAAGCGCCCTTCACGTCGTGCTGGACAACCTCAACATCCACAAGAACGAAGCCGCCAAACAATGGCTCCTGAGTCATCCCCGAGTGCACTTTCACTATACCCCCACGCACGCTTCCTGGATGAACATGGTCGAATGCTTTTTCAGCATTCTCACCCGGCAGGCATTGACGCAAAGCGTGCACCGTTCCAAAAAGGAACTGAAGGAGTTTCTGATTCGATACCTCAAGCAATACAGTGAGAACCCCACGCCGTTCACCTGGACCAAGGGCCCCGAACATCTCCAGCGAATCATTGAAGCCACCAGGCAGTATCAGGCAGCCCATCCCAAGCAGACAAAGCAACGGAAAGCCCGCCAGCATAATACAAAGAACTAACTGTACGGTGTACTAACGCATGTGTACCAATACAGCCAATACGTAACGTTACGATATTTAGTGAGGCTGACCCCTTGGCAGACAAGACCCCAATCCTACAGCAGCCAGTGATCTCCATCCGGATTTCCGACGAGCTGCGTCAAAGGCTCGACACTTTGAAGGAAATCATGGCCGCCAAGAGTGGCGAACCCGTCTCAACCTCGGAGGCGGCAAAGCAGCTCCTTGAGTCCTCTAAAGAGGAGCGATTGGAGTTCGTAAATCTACTCTCGGAGCCAACCGATTCCCTGGTTAAGATTCGCGGGAAGGTAGACGCAAAGCTGCCGCTTTCACAAGCCGAATGGACCCTGGTTGCCTACTACTGTCAGCAGGGTGCGGAGCTGTTCGCGAATACCGGCCAGACGGACATCTCCTTTGAATCTCTCACCGCAATTCTTGAAGCTTTCCTTGCCGTTTATGGACTTGTATCCAAACAGAGAAAGAGGGGTCCGATGGCCCCTTATCTCCTCACCAATCTGCCCTCTGAAAGGCAAACGGCGGCGAAGCCTTCGGAAGATATTGCAGACGACGAGGTACGACGGGCCGTGAACCGAACAATTCACACGATAAAGAACGCTGACCGCGAGACCCCGCGACCGATTCATACGGCTCGACTTCTCTACATGATTCTGGACAACGAAAGATTTCTAAACATCGAGAAACTGAACGAAGCGCTGCGACCGTACTGGCCGATTCTCTGGCGCGTGTGCGCCCGTGGCCACTTCCTCCGCCACGGACAACCCCTGAAAGATGGTGCATTTTGGGGTGCCGATTCTAGGTTGAGAAATCCTGGGCCATTGCCGTCGTTCCGGGAGGGAGAATACCGCCTCGAATTTCACCGGGGACCGGAGACGGAGTTTTCTGTCTGGCTGTATTTTCCCGGAAGATTTGCTCTGCAATATCCGCTCTTCGATTACCCGAGAATTGCGGAACTTCGGACGATCCTTGAAGGGCTTGATCTCCGCGACACACTGATCTTCTGGGAAGGCCGCTATTTCCTCGCGTCTACGTGGTTCGACGAAGAAGAAAGGGTCGGCGTCGATCTTCGCTCTCGGGACAATGGGATCCGCATCTTGTTTCACCATGATGATTGGCAGGCGATTAAGAGTCTGTTTCGCCGCGGCTGGCAGGCGCCGGAAGTGGTCCGTCTGTGGAATGCGTTGGCGAGGGAGTATGGCGAGCTGTGAAAGGCGCGGTGCTTCGCACCGGAAGAAGGGTGGACACGTCACCCCCAAGTTGGGAACTGCGGAAAGCCAGATGAAACTTCCGCGTTTACGCAGGTTAACTTTCGCTGCATCAACAAATTCGGTGATTGGCTGAATGAGCGCGGTAGCGAACGATCACGTTTGTTTGCGACCAAGCGCTGCCAATCGTCGATCACGTAAACGCGTTGAAGCGCAAGACCTTGGTGTGAACTAACAATTGCGCAGTTTAGTCGCAGCGGAATTAAGTGCAGTAGTGCAACAAGGCGGTTCGTCCAATGAGTAGTCCCCGCGTTCAAGCTAATCCCCAGTCCAGTTTGCCGTTCGGAGAAGAGGCGAAGCCCGGCTTCCGAACCAAGACGGCGGCCACGAGACTGACTCCCGAAGAACTGGGAGAAATAGAAGCTGCCGCCGAAAGCGCGGGACAGGCTCTCTCCGAGTGGATGCGCGGAACCGCTCTGTCCGCTGCTCGACGGCGGCCCGCTGATCCCGCCGAACTAGTGTTGGCCGAAGTCTGGGCGGTGCGTTACACGCTCTTGAATCTCTTCCATGCAGCCTCTCAGGCGGCATCGGAAGGCAGACAATTGTCGCCTGATTCCGTCCTCACAATCCGCGACCAAGCCGACGCGCGAAAGCTCCATCAGGCTCGCAAACTTCTCGAAGAATTCTTTGTCCGCGAGGGCAACGAAAGAGCTCGTATGCCATGAGTGCCATGCTTCTTCCCGGAATCTTTTCGCTCTTGACGCCGTTGCTTTGGGTAGCCGCGATGTTCCTTTTGCTGCTGGCTGTGCGGAGTCTGTTGCAGAATCGGTCTTCACGTAGGGGGCGGGATAGGGAGACGACCGAATGGGGCCGACCTCGGCCAAGTTTGATCCAGAGATGGAGGATAAAGATGGGCAGAATCCGATTCAGACTGCCGAGATTGTCGCAGCGGCAGATGCCAGAGATCGCGCCGAAACCAGCGCCATCAGTGCCCGCGAATGCTCCCGCCGATCCCCCAAAGAAGCCTACCCAGCCGATGCTCGCGCTCTTTGTTTCGACCGTCAATGGTTCGACCATCGGTGCACCCGAGACCAAACCCAAAGAGGCGTTCGCCTGGGAGAAAACGAAGGGAATCGAATGAGAGACAAATTGCCAAGAACACCACTTCACGCTTGAGGAACGCTCGCTATGCTCACGATCTCGAAACCGCTGTCAGCCAGCCAGGCGCAGACCTACCATGTGCGGGAGTTTGCCTCGCAGGAACAGAACTACTGGAGCCGCGATCAGCAGGGTCACAGTGAGTGGCAGGGCAGACTCGCCGAGCAGTGGGGGTTGCAAGGTGGCGTTGGTGCCGAACAATTTGCACGACTGAGTGAAGGCCAACAGCCGCACACCGAGGAGCAGCTCGTCCGGCATCAGGTTTCGAGAACCTATGAAGGGAAATTCGGCAAGGAGGTGACCAGCGCAGAGCACCGCGCCGGGTGGGATGCCACGTTTTCTGCGCCGAAGTCGGTATCGCTTATCGCTCTCGTGGGCGGCGATGATCGGGTGCGGGAAGCCCATCGGGAGAGCGTACGCGCAGCACTTCAGGAGCTTGAACAATACACGCAGGCGCGGATCGGCAATGTGCATGCCCCGGAGACGACGGGGAAATTTATCGCCGCCACTTTCGAGCACGACACCGCGCGGCCCGTCGATGGTTATGCTGCGCCCCAGCTCCATACCCATGCCGTGATCTTCAATATGACGGAGCGGGAGAACGGCCCCGAAAACGGAAAACAGATGCGAGCTTTGCAGCCGCACGAGATGTTCGTGTCACAGCGCTACGCCACGGCGGTCTACCGATCCGAGTTGGCTCTGCGTCTGGAAAAGCTGGGCTACCAAGTAGAGCGCGGCAAGCATGGACAGCCGGAAGTAAAAGGTTACACGAAGGAATATCTGGAGGCTTCCAGTCTGCGACGTGGACAGATCAAAGACCATCTCCGGGAACAAGGGATCGACGGCGCGGCGGCCGCGCAGATCGCAGCCCACCATACGCGCGACAACAAGGAACTGCTGTCGCCTGAAGAAGTCTTACAGCGGCACCGCGAGTTGGCCGCACGGTACGGGCATCAGGCGGAGCGCGTCGTGGCACAGGCACGCCTACATGGCCAATACCAGATGCCGGAGCCAAACGTTCAGGCGAAGGAGGCGGTGACATGGGCGCGCGATCATGTCTTCGAGAGATCGGCTGTGCAGGACCGCCGCGCGATCCTTGAAACAGCGCTGGTGCGCGGTATGGGAGAAACCACCTATGCCCAGGTCCGGCAGGAATTCGAGCGCCGGATCGAGGCCGGGGAGTTCCGCGAAGTCTCGCACGTTGGTGCTGGCAGACAGTACACAACCGCCGTGATGGTACGCATGGAGCGTGAGATCGTTGGCCGGATGCAGGAAGGCAATCGGCGCGACTACAGTGATCCCATGCTGGTCTCGCCGCAAGTGCGCATCGCCACCGAAGACCGGCACCCTGAGTTGAATGTGTCGCAGCGCCAAGCAGTAGACGAAATCTTTCTATCGCGCGAGAAGGTTGTCGGCTTAGATGGCATTGCAGGCGCGGGCAAGACAACAACTCTGTCCGTGATCCGCGAAGGCGCGGAGGCCGAGGGCTACAGGGTGGAAGGTTTCGCGCCAACGTCCCGTGCGGCACAGAGGCTCGGGGAAGCAGGCATGGAGACATCCACACTACAGAAGCATCTGGTACGTGGACCGCAGCCGGATAGCGGGGAGAAACGGCTCTATGTTCTCGACGAATCCTCTCTGGCATCGACCAGGCAAGTGCATGAGTTTGTGAACCGGCTCCATCCGACTGACCGTGTGTTGCTCGTCGGCGACCGGCGTCAACACGAGGCAGTTGAGGCCGGGCGGCCCTTCGCGCAGCTCCAGGACGCCGGTATGAGAACGGTGAAGCTCGAAGAGATCGTGCGGCAGAAAGAACCAGAACTAAAACAGGTTGTTGAGCAGATGGCACGCGGCGAAGTGTGTGAGGCGATACAAAATCTTGACCGGCAGGGCCGAGTCCACGAAATTCAAGGCCACGACGAGCGCATCGCCGCTATTGCGAAGGAGTACGCAAAATCGCCGGAGAACGCGCTGGTGATTTCTCCCGACAATCGCTCTCGCATGGAGATCAACGAGCGGGTCCATTCGGAATTGCAGCGGATTGGCCTCGTCAGCAACGAGGAGCACCGGATCAGGACGCTAGTGCCGCGCCAAGACCTCACCGGCGCGGACCGGACATGGGCTGAGCGCTATGAGGTGGGCAATGTGCTGCGCTATTCGCGCTCATCGAAGGAGACCGGCATCGGGAAGGGCGCGTACGCACAGGTGAAGAGCATCGACGCTCCGAGAAACCGGCTCACAGTCGAGCTGCAGGATGGCACGCAGCGCACTTACGATCCACGCCGACAGCGGGGCGTCTCGGTCTTCCGCGAGGAGATGCGGAGTTTTTCAGTGGGCGACCGCATCCAGTTCACCATGCCGGCCAACGACCTTAGAGTTGCGAACCGTGAGTTGGGCACCATCAAAAGCATCGACGAAGACAGGCGTCTGTGCCTGAGGATGGACGGTGGCCGCACCGTTGAACTCGACCCGCCCAAGCATCCGCATCTCGACCACGGTTATGCCATGACCAGCCACTCCAGCCAGGGACAGACTGCCGACCGTGTCCTAATTCACGTAGACACCGAGTTGGGCGCTAAAGATCTGCTCAACAGCCGCATGGCCTATGTCTCTGTCTCCCGTGGACGCTATGACGCACAGATTTATACGAACAACACACAGACGCTCGGACAAGAACTCAGCCGCGACGTGTCCCATTCCCCTGCGATTCAGCAAGAGCCAGTAGCGCAAAAGATAGAACCACAAACCACGCACACGAATCAGATCAGTCAGGGTTTCGGCCTTGGTCTTTGATGCAGCATTCCCGAATGACATACCCCGGATAGCCAGAGCGTAGCCGAGGCCCGGCCAGTGTCAAGGCCGCGCTTCGCGCGCCGCGTTCGCGGTCGAAGAGCCTTGACACTGGCCTTTGCGCCTCGGCTTATTATTCAGCTATCCGGGGGATGTCAGATTTCTAGGTCTACGAAACGGGCTCCCCCCAAAGTTGAACAGCTCTTGATGGCAATTGTCCTCTTACACATTGAGACAGTGCAGAAACCGCTGTCCGGTAGGAGGAGATCTGGCACTTGAGAAAGACGTATTGAAACAAGCATTCTCTTACGAGCATGAGAATCATTACTTATAGCGACCTGCATCTTGAATTTGGCTCGGGCTGGATATTGCCGCCAGATGCCAATGGAGATGTGATGATCCTGGCAGGCGATATCGTCACGCTCAGGGATTATGACCCGCTCGACAAGATTCTGCGGAAGTGGAAGAAACCAGTCCTTTATGTGACGGGAAACCACGAATATTACACGCGGCGGCCAAAGAACGAAGTGGACAATAGATTCAAAGCGTGGCTCGAAGACAGACATCCGCATGTGAAACTGCTGCTTGATGAAGAGGTCAGTATCGGGGGTGTCAATTTCTTCGGCGGCACGATGTGGACGGATTTCAACGGCGGCAATTTGCGCGCCATGGAGACCGCCCGCTCTCAAATGAATGATTACCGCCTCATCTATAACTCCGACGAAACGGTCTTCACGCCAGCAGATTCGATTGCGCTACATAAAAACTTCGCGTCGAAATTGCTGAACTGGTTTGGCAAGAATCTAAACGGTCCGCGCGTGGTTATCAGCCATGATGCACCGGTCATCAATCCCAACTCCAAATACAAGGGCGGCCCTCTCACGCCGGCGTTCAATTCCCTGGACATGGTCGAGATCATTGGGAACCACCAGCCGGCCCTCTGGGTGTATGGCCATACGCATGAATGCGACGATCAGACGATCGGCCGGACCCGGATCATTTCAAATCAACTCGGATATCCCGGCAATCTTGGCGGTTTTGAATGCAAGGATTTTGATGAAGTGGGTCTGCCGGTCGAGGTAGGCGTTTAGCCCCGAGCGGGAAAAGAAATTACCTTATGAAGGCAAACAACATGCTGTGCATTCTGCCGAAAATGGACATTCCATAAGTTCTCCACCGACTTTGCTCCGACCCGCTCTGCCGCCAGCTAGATTGTGGGGCTCCGCACGCTCGGGGACGAGGCCTTGGGTCGAGGTGGCCCTGCGCCAAAACATCCCGCTTCGCAGGACTGGGGCTCAGATCGTCAATCACCTCAATGCGCGCGTGTATACACGGAAGTTACTGGATTCGCTGATTTTCTGCTGACAGGTAAGCACGCGTCCCCGTACGTGGCAGCATGTACCGGAGCAGACGCCTGAGCAGTCAACGCCGAATCTGTCATGGTCCCTTGTCCCACTCTTCCAAGAGACACTTTCCTTGAGCGTCCGAGTTGTTCACCTTGACATTATGCTACAACTAGCATATTCTACAGTTGAACATGACTGCCACTCCGATGAGGCCGCTACGTTTCGTAGGGGATTCGCTGGAGGTGCTGCGCGAACTGCCGGAAGAGGTCAAGGACGAGATTGGGTTTGCGTTGGAGCGCGTCCAGAGGGGCAAAATGCCGGAGAACGCGAAGCCCCTGAAAGGTATTGCACCGGGTGTGCTGGAGATTGTTTCCGACTTCCGGGGCGATACGTTCAGGGCTGTCTATACCGTGAGGTTCCCAAAGGCCGTTTACGTTTTGCATGTGTTCCAGAAGAAATCCAAACGGGGGATCGCGACACCGAAGCATGAAATGAAACTCGTGGAAAGGCGCCTCGCGAAGGTGGTGGAACTGGAGAAGCGAGCCGGAAGTACCTAAGTTGAACAAGACGAATTTCAATAAACGGGGGCGAATCACGATGAAAAAGCATGGGTACGTGGAAGGCACTGGCAACGTGTACGCCGATCTGGGTGTTATCAATCCCCAAGAGACACGTGCGAAGGCTGATCTGGCTCACCGGATCGTTGACATCATTGAAGCCCGCAAACTGACACAGGTACAAGCCGGGAAGGTTTTAGGTGTGGACCAGCCCAAAGTTTCCGCCTTGAAGCGGGGCCGTCTGACTGATTTCTCCATCGAGCGGCTTGTTGGTTTCCTGCTTTTACTCGACCATAACGTGCAGATTACCGTTACACCCAAACCCCATTCCAGCCGGAAACCACCGACCTTGGAAGTGAAGGCGATGGGAGCGGTTGCTGCCGCTCGCCGTTAGGGGTATTTGACAAAATAATTTTTTCTCGAGGATCTGGGAAGTTGGACCGCCCTGCGGTGTGCTCGGAACATTAGGCAGTCCATAGTAGGCCGGGCAACTGAGCCTAGAAGGTAATCCGCAGCCCGAACTCGATTTGCCTGGGGCACCCAGGGAATAGACGCCTGTTCCTACCCCGACGCGATCTAGGTTGTGGCTAATGGCGTCGATCCGCGTAAGCATCTGCATCTCGACCACGGCTATGCCATGACTAAGGAGCGCACATCGCGTTCGAGATACGTAGCGAGATACGAATTGTAAAAAGCTACAGAATCAATGTCCGGGTTGGCGTAGAGCTCCGGGAAGCCACCGTGTACGATGGCTGATTCGACGCCAGTTTGCGGCAATGCCGATTGAATCTCGGCAAGGGAAAGGGTCTCAAGTTCCAGGTTGTCGGCCGTGCCTGCGAGCGATTCAGAAACATTCTTCATCAGGGTGAACTTTCTGCGAACCACTAAGCAGAAATTGTCCGTTGCGTATGCGGTTGGCATCGACTGCCACCTTGAGGTGCCGAAACAAACCAGACAACATATTGGACTTCGTCAATGAGGACGGGCGCGCCGGATGTCGCTGCAGAAAAGTGCTCGGTTCCCTTTTCAGTTTGCTCTGCTTCGACGGGCAAATCGAGAGAGACAAAGGCGTGTTTCGGGAACAGGCGCAGAAAGGTGGAGGTTTTGCCGGTCTATCGGGTTCCAAGTCAGTACGACCACTGGCCGCGTCTTATCAAACCTTGCTGAGCCCAGAGAGCCCGGATGCCGTGCGTAAACAGCCGACAGGACGGTATTCGCTATGTCTGGGGATGTCTTCTTCGCCCCTGTTATTTCTGTCAGTATACGCAGCCGCGAACCGCTGCTAGTTTTTCATCGTTAGTACTGTAGGATGTCTTGCTGGGCATCGTGGTAGTGGTCAATGATCTCGGACATGCGCTGGCGCAACTGCGGCAGGTTCTCGACGTTCTTTTTGACCCCATAGTCGGTGACGTCATTGGTGGCCGGCTCGGTTCGTAGTAAGCGGTCATCGCGGACGTATTGCTTGGCGAATCCATGGGCATAGTGACTGCGAATGACGGGATTGGGAAGATCGAGGTCTTCGAGCTCAGTTTGCAGCTTGCCTTTGTATTGCCGGGTCACTTTCCGACCAAAGATGAGAGTAATTTTCTTGGGCTGTCCGATGGTTCGGTTCATGTCGAGCAAGCGCTCGGCGAACTGGTCGACGGCGGCGCGGCGGAAGAAGATCAGGTTGTCGCAAAGCTCGACCTGGGAAAAGAAGAGCCGGTGTTGACAGCTAGCCTGTCGTCGTTCCTGGGAGGTGAAGAAGGGAGTAAAGGCGGTCAGCCACTTCTGCCCACAGCGCAATAAATCTTGGGCGGTCAGAGAGTCGGCGAGCTGTTGCAATCGTTGCGGGTCGGAGCAATGCAAGAAGGCGTTCTTGCATTGCCGAAAGGCGATGCCTTGCTGTTGCATCCGAAGAGCCAGCCAATGATGCTGATTCAGGCATACTCGGGCGGAGAAAGGAAAGTAGGGACACATGCGGACAAACATGGGCCCCCATTGTGGGTCGTTGAGATAGAAATTGTATTGATTCACCCAGCGCTGCTTCAGTTCTAGGTGAGGGCTGTTGTTCTGCTTTCCTCCAATTGCGACCAGGATGCGGGCGGGTTCGCGAGCCTTCAGAATGACGGCCACATGATCGGCTTCGGTCTTCTGCAAGTACGGCGTGCACGAAATCGTCGCGCCGTTCGTGTTGCGGTGCCTCGACGATGGGTGCACCCCACTTCTCGGAACGATTGGTAACCCAATGGTGGAACTGGTCGGCGATCTCGGTCAGGGTGTGGCGGGTCACCCGTTTTCCATCTCGATAGGTGTTGAAGAACCCGAGTACCCGTTCGGGTTGTTGGAAGGGTTGAATCAGTCCGTTCAGTAGGAGGCGATCGAAACATCGATATCCGAACTCGATGCTATTCTTGTGGTGCTCGTAGAAAGCGTTCATGGCTGTCTCCTGTGTAGTGGAATACCCAGAAGATTACTGCCATGAACGCTTCTACGGCATCACTCACCCTAGCCAGGAAAAGCGATAGGATTCGATGGGATATCAAGGGCGAAGCCCTTGGCTAGTTAGGCTCACTCAGTTGACGAATCGGCACACAACCAGCGTCCTATGCAGCGCGTGGATTCAAATCGACCCTTCGCCTTGACAATGCTTCTCCGGAAGCAATGCGCGAAGAATTGGCTGGCTGTGACTGCTCTCGGGCTGATCACTCTAGGACCGGTGTCCCAGGCGCAGGTCAAAAAGACAATTCTCGTAATCAACGAGTTCGGACAGTCCTCTCCTGTCTCAGTGCTCGTGACCAATGAGATCCGTTCAGCGCTGCACTCCGACCGGCGTTTTGAGGTTGAGTTTTACTGGGAGAACCTGGATGCGATTGATCTCTCGAATGATGCGCTGGATGAACAGCATCTTTTGATTGCCAGGAGATATCTCGGGCAAGACCTGGATTTGATTGTGCTGGTTGGTCCGGACCCGATCCGGCTCCTAGCGGACGGGTCGAAGGCGTTTAACCCCGGTATTCCGGTCGTTTTCTGTTGCTCCACTCGAGGTCAACCTGGGCAACCCGTCGTCGATTCCCGATCTACGGGTTCGTGGTTCCAATTCGATCCCGGAAAAACACTGGATGCTGCCCTCCGGTTGCTGCCGGACACACGCCAAGTCTTTATCGTCACCGGGCAATCCAGATTTGACAAGGGAGTAGCAGCACTTGCGAAGGCAACGCTCACTTCCTACGAGGCTAGGTTTGATGTCACCTACCTGACGGACCTTCCGATGAAGCAACTGCAAGAAAAGCTAGGTCGTCTTCCGAGCCATTCCATCGTTCTTTTTCTTACCTTCTTCAAGGATGTGCAGGGGCGGGAGTTCCTCAGCACGACAGAAGTCCTTCCTATGGTCGTAGCGGCCTCGAATGCTCCGGTATTTGGTGTGGTTGACACCTATCTCGACCGCGGCGTCGTCGGCGGATTCGTGGTTAGCGTAGAAGAGCAAGGCAAAATCGCGAGCCGCGATGTCCTGGAGATCTTGGCCGGAAAGTCGCCACGGGATATTCCCGTCGTGCATGGTCCGAGTCTGTACATGTTCGACTGGCGTGCATTACGCCGATGGAATCTAGATGAAAGCAAGCTCCCAGCGGGGAGCACTATTCTGTTTCGCGAGCCCACTCCTTGGGAACGATATAAGTTGACCTTGCTCACGGGATTGCTATTCGTTGTGGGTCTGGTTTTGCTGATCGTGTACCTCTTCCACAGACAGCGGCAGCTTAAACTGGCCCAAAAGGCTCCAGACCAATTAAGCGGCATGTTGATCAATGCCCAGGACCAGGAGCGCCGCCGCATCGCATCCGAGCTCCATGATGACTACAGCCAGCGGCTGGCATTGCTGACTCTCGGTCTGGAAACCGCCGCCGAGCACATTCCGGAGTCCCCTCGGGAGGCAAGCCTTCAATTGCACGAGCTTTCCAACGCAGCCGGCGAGCTCGGTGCCGATCTTCACTCGCTCTCGCGTCGCCTGCACTCAGCCAGTCTCGAGACGCTGGGCCTTACGGCGGGCGTCGATGCGCTGTGTAAGGAGTTCGCCGCTCAACAAGGTCTGCAGATTGAAAGCGAGTTTGACAACGTACCCCGCTCGGTAGACTCGGCTGTGGCGCTCTGCATTTTTCGGATCGTGCAGGAAGCCCTTCGCAACGTGAAAAAGCATAGCGGCGCACCGAGAGCCAAGGTCATCCTCCACTTGGCGGACGGCGCGATTCAATTGTCTGTGTGCGATCAGGGCGTGGGTTTCAATCGCAAGGATCTTACCAAGAGCCCAGGGCTGGGCATCCGAAGCATGGAAGAGCGCGCACGCCTGCTGGGCGGGAGATTCGAGATTCAATCAGAGCCTCGAATGGGTACGAAGGTCGATGCGCGCTTACCGCTGCAACCACAATTGCCGGCCGCTTAAGTGTGGGGAGAGACTCGTTGCGCACGCGACTTTAGCAGTTCTCACGAAGCGCGACTGACGTCGGGTGCGACCGAGATGAGCCGCTCCTTGATGGCGAACAAGATAAGATCTGCGTTCGTCTTCAGGTTGAAGGCCGTCATGATGTGGTGCTTGTGGAATTCGATTGTTTTCGTACTCAGGTTCAGGCGGTCTGCTATCTCTTTCATCGAGTAGCCTTCCGCAAAAAGCTGCACAACATCGCACTGGCGTGGAGTCAGATCCTTGGAGAACTGCACGGCGCGCGATCGCTGCTCCACCCAATCAACCGACCGGAGCTTCGGGGAGACGAAAGACTTTCCTTGCCTCACGTGGTCGAGGGCGGTCAGTAACTCCTCAAACGCCGCACTCTTGAGCACGAAGCCCACGTTACCCAACTGCAGCGCCGCGGCTGCCAAGTTCGGATCGTTCTGCATCGTCAGAAACACCAGGGGCACTTTCGGGAGTTGCTCCCGGATCCGGCAGGCAGCGTCGAACCCATTCAGAAGTGGCATACCCACGTCGACTATGATCACGTCGGGCTTGAGTCTGAGGGCTTCAGTCACTAGCGCGCGTCCATCCGCGACCATGCCGATTACCTTATAGGTTTTCTCCAGAAGAGATCGGAGAGCATCTGAGAAGATGGCGTGGTCGTCAGCGATCAGAAGGGACGGGCGGCGGGATAAGGGGCCCTTTTCACAATACGGTGTCATGATTCCTCCTCTGGCACGCTCTCTTAGTTGTGAATTACAACAGTTCGCACTGGCCAACGCTGTGATTGAAATCACACTCTGTTGGGGTGCTTTGATCGCACAGTGGATGGTGGTTTCGGCTATTGGGTCGGGATCCTGCCGCACTTGGAAGTATGAGCGTTCCTGGGAGGTATTGCACTAGTTTTCTTGATCTCTTAGCGTCAGAGCGTCAGCGACCGCGATCCAATACCTGTCGCATCCAATATCTTTCTCCCGCGCGTTCGTCAGGGCCACGTCTATTGCAGCCTGCAAATTATCTCCGGCCGCATCCAAAAGGAGCATCGCCCGCACCGTAGGGGAAAGGTAGTTGACGTTCATAAAGAGCTCCGACCAGCAGACCTTCTTCCAGGCCCCCACGACAATCCGCCTAGCCAAGCGTACTCGGACTAACTGTCAGGCTCTCGGCCACCTTACGAACTGCCAAGGTCATCATGAGGCGGGAGGTGCCAGTCATCACCATGCTGATGCCTACCAGTGTGCCAATGACCCATAGCGAACTGACGGGCCATTGCTTCCAGATCATGAAACCCAAGATCAGCGTAATGATTCCATCCAGCAACATCCATGCAGAAGTGTCACCACTTTTGCGTGTGGATAAATAGGCGATCACATCGGCCACTCCTTCGGAGAATAGGAAGATCGCCAGCGCGAGTGTGAAACCGGCGACCCCCAGAGCCGGATGTGCGATCAGATAGCCTCCAGCCACCATGTAAAGCAATGCGACCAGGATCTTCCAAACAATGTGGCCGACGCCGTTTGACTGAACGGCGTGAACGAGTTGCGCAAGCCCGTCGAACATTACCAACCATCCGATTATGATGACGACGCCAACGGACGTGGCCATCGGCAAGGTGATGGCGAGAACTCCGAAAATGATCAACAAGATCGACAACACGAGCGAGACTCGAGATATGCGCTTCAACCCACCTACTAGTGCTGTAGCCATGGTTGTCTCCCTAATTCGATAGCCTTCTGTGGCATTACCAGTTGTCGTCGGTGCGCTGCCAGGTTTTGTCCGGGTTGTAGCGCTCCATCGCCGCGGCGATTCTCGCAGTCTCCGGCCCGAGGTCCTTCTGGTAGACGATTCCGCTGTAGCTGACGACGAAAGTCTTTACGCCCGTTATCCCATAATCGGCGGGCCATGCTACCAACGCAAAGCCGCCAATCATCGCGCCGTCAATCACGTAGTCCAGTTCTCCGTGCGGGGCGGCCGGGCCTTGCCCTTTCAGCAACTTGAAATAATAGCCATGGAAGGGCTCGCTGCGAGTCGCGTAGCCCTCTTCGATCGCCATCGCAACCGTGTCGCCCACCGGACCTGCCCAGCTTCCATCCAAATTTTTCCACGCCAGCCCATCATGCTTTCCGTCGGAACTGATCGCCCGCTGCGCGTACTGATTGATGCCGGAGTCATCGTGAATCTCGGAGGCGTATTCCTCTTGCGCTTCCACGAAGCCCCGGCACACGGTGATTGCATCCAACTCGTTCGTTCCGATGCGTTCGTAGAGGATCTCATCGCGACCGGCCTTCGAATCGAAATACCACTCTCCTCCGCGCTTGACGAGTGGAACGGGGAAGGGCCAAGCTTCGTTACCGACCGTGAGTATGGCTCGGGCGGAGTTCTTCGGGTCGATCGTTACCGAAGTCTTTTCTTCAGTCCTGGCGACAAATGCGGCAACCTGGTTCTTGTCTTGGACGGGATCCGCTTTGGGAACAAAATCCTGGCCATCTGGCCCGAAAATCTCTCTCAAGGACGTCACATCAAAGCTTTTCGCGGCTTGGATCAGAGCATCAGCGGCTTGCTTCGGCGTATCAAAGCTTCTTTGTCCTGCAGGCGTTCCCGTCGAAGCGCCGCTTTGCGCCTGATGTGCGGCAGGCGACACCGTGAACCCTAGCAAGCAAGAAATGATGATCGCGCAGGCGGCGAAGGGAATCGTCGACGAAAAACCGTTGGCTGATCTTAAATTCATGTGTTTCTCCTCGCTCATGAGTCTGCTCACCTTTTCCGCCCACCGCCGCCGCTGCTGCGGGAGCCGCTCACGCTGGAGGCGCCCCGCTGGCTGCTGGCTCGAGCCGCACTGCCGCTCGTCCCGTTCGATGCACCAGCGAATGCGCTCTTATTTGTCGCACTCGGAGTACTGGGAACCTGTCGGTTACCGACGCGGTTCCCTCCGCCGGTCTGATTTGCGCCCATATTGCTCGCTCCTCCGCCCGAGGGTCGCGGGGAGGTGCCTGCGTTTCCGGCTCCGCGATTCACGTTGCCCGGTTGTTGTTGGGTACCTTGTCGAGCCTGACCCTGGCGCGCATTTGTTTGCCGTGTTGCCATGGAGTCTCCGCGAGCTGTGCCGCCATATTTGCTCGCTGTGTCCCGATTCGAGTAAGGAGTTCCACCACGGTGCTGCGGATTGTGCTGCCAAGAGTTGCCACCGCCGGTACGGTTACCGCTATTGATGTTCCCTCTGTTGATGTTGCCGGTATTAATGTTGTTCCTGTTGTTGTTGTTTCTTACATAATTGTTGTTGACGTTGATGTTTACGTTGTTGTATCCGCGCCCCCATCCGCAGCCCCAACCCCAGCCACCATGGTAGGCCGCACCGATAGCTATCCCAACTCCAAAAGCCATGACGGCGCCAGCCGCGTAATAACTGGGAGGTGGGTAGTAAATCGGAGGATAGGGATAGATAGGCGGGCCGTACACGACGACCGGGTTATAGCTGGGGACATAGACAACCTGGGTGCTGGCCGGTTCAATGACCACGACCGTCTTGGTTTCTATCACCTTCGTTTCCACGGTCTGCTGCTCGCTGGATTTCAGGTTCCCGGCCTGCTTGGCTTTCATGCGCATGCGTTGTACCGCGTCCATTACTTCGCTCTGCTGCGCAAGAAATGCGTTACCCAGGTCCGTGGTCCACTTGATACTCTCCACCAGTCGCTTCACGAGGTCCGGAAATGCAGACATGGCTTGGACGCTCGGATCCCAGTCCTCTTTTTGCACCGCTGCCGTCAAAGCTTCACCTTTCAAGTCAGCGTGTTTCGACAGCCATTGCTGCAGTTGAACGAGTTCGAGAGGATAGGTGGATGCAGCAAGCACCTGCGCGAGCAGAGGGTCTGGATAGAGCGCGATCGGGGCGACCAGCGAATCCAACTGGTCAGCAGGGATCGTGCCAGCCTCTTGGCCCTTTGTTGAACTGGCCTGCGGCGCGGCCTGTGCATACAAGCTAATCTCACCGGGCGCAAGCAACAGCGCGCAAACAACAGCCAGCACTTGAACGTTTCTGGATCTTGGATTCAAATGCACCACGCCTCCTAGTTCTTTCCTGGAGCCTGAACGAGCAAGCTTCCGTCCATAAGCAGAGCTCAACATCAACCTAAGTCTGGATCGATGTCTCCACAACTAGGGAAATCCCTAATGGGGCAGAAGGAAAAGAAAGGCTGCGGGCATTGCCGTAATCGCAGGACAGGGGTTCGAGCATTTTGATGCTTTGCAGAACAAAAAGGGGTTGCCAGCCGGTTAACCTGGCAACTCCTTCGGGGCTCATACTGTTGTAGCCTCGATTGGGAAGATTACTAGGGCAACGGTTATCGGTACTTGCGAGCGGCCCGCATCGCGAGTGAGGACGCCACGGACAGAAGACCCAGCAATCCGATCAAAGGCAATTCGCTTCCGGTCTTCGGCAGCACAGGGGCTACGGTTGGCGCTTGTGCAACTTGCACAGGAGCCGGCACTTCTTCGACGATCAGGATCGGAACATCAGCCGGCGGTGGTGGTGGCGGCGGTGGCATTTCGCCCGTTAGTTTTTTGTGCTGGGCAATCACGACCGCGGGCGCCTCAACGACCTTCGTCGCAGCGACCTTCATCCCCTTCTTCAAACCCCAAGCATCGACCATCTGTCCATCTACGTTGAACTTCTGGCCATTGGGAATCTTGAATTCCTGGTTCTTCCCATCTTCCATGGTCAGGATTACCGTTCATTCAATCCGACCAAGAAAATCGCACGGCGCGCGCGCTTTTTCCTTGACACGTTTTGATCTTACTCGATACACTCGAGTACGATAATGATCGACTCTACTTCCCACCAAGACTGGCTATTCTACTTCCCCTTGGCCCAGCAGGCGGCTCTGCTCAAAGACGATTTGCTCGATCCCGTCGATCAGCTCCTCGAGGATACCGCTCTGGTGGACTTGGTCCGCCAATGTCTGGCCACACGCAGCCCGCTTTCGGAACGCACTGGGCGAAGCGGAATCGCCCCCGATCGTCTGCTGCGCTGCTGTGTCATGAAGCACCTGAAAGGCTGGAGCTTCCGCGATCTGGAACGGGAGCTGCGCAGCAACCTGGTCTACCGCCGCCTCACTCACTTCGATGCCGAGGCTACCCCCGATTTCACTACCTTCAGCCGCACCTTTGCCCTACTGAGCCCGGCGGTCACCGCAGAGATTCATCAGCGGGTGGTCAGCCTGGCCTGCGAGCAAGGCGTAGCCCAAGGACGAAAAATTCGAACCGATACCACGGTCGTCGAAAGCAACGTTCACTACCCCACCGACAGCTCGCTTTTGGGCGATGGCATCCGGGTGCTCAGCCGCAGCCTCGAACGGATCGCTGGCGAGTGTAAGCAGGGAGCCGTGGAAGTAGTGCATCACGGGCGCGCGGTGAAACATCGTCTGCTGGAGATCAGCCGCGCCGCCAAGTGCCTGACCCAGGCCAACCAGCAGCGCATGCGGGACAGCTACCAGAAGTTGTTGGCATTGACTCGGAGCGTGGTGCGACAAGCCAGCAATGTGATCGAACGATGGGGGAAGAAACGACTGAAGGTGGTAGGCAAGCGGCTGCGGGTGGAAGTGCAGATCGGCCAGCTCCGACACTTTCTCCCTTTGGTCGAGCAGGTGATCAGACAAACCAAGCAACGAGTGTTGGGCGGCGACAACCACGCGGAGGGCAAGGTGTTGAGTCTGTTCGAAGCGCACACCGAAGTCATTCGCAAAGGCAAAGCGCATAAGCCCAACGAGTTTGGTAGGCTGGTGCGGATTGACGAGGTGGAAAACGGTATCGTGAGTGGCTACCAAGTTCTCGCGGGCAATCCGGCCGACACGGCGGCCTGGATACCGGCTCTCGAGCAACATCAAGCTTGCTTCGGGCGAGCGCCGGAGATGGCTTCCGGCGACCGCGGTTTCTTTTCCGCCAAAAACGAGCAGGCGGCGCACGCCCTTGGGGTAAAGAAGGTGGCATTGCCGGCGCGCGGACGTCTATCGGCCACCCGATCCCAGCAACAGAAGCAACGCTGGTTCCGGCGCGGGCTACGCTGGCGGGCCGGCATTGAAGCCACCATGAGCACTTTGAAGCATCCCTTCTCCATGCGGCGAGCCACCTATAAAGGAGATCATGGATTTCAGCGTTACGTGGGCTGGTGCGTGATAACCAAGAATCTATTTTCCATCGCTCGCGATCAAGCGCGTCGGGGGGAGCATGACAAAGTCAGTTGAGGGTACTGCCCAACGACGCAAGCTGCTGGGCGAGATCGAACGTCTGGCCCAGATCGCGGTCTTTGGAACGCTGTCGGAAACTTACCGCACCTGCGGACGAGCGGGCTGTCATTGTCAGGGCGATGGACCCAAGCATGGTCCGCATCTGAATGTGAGTTATCGCGGGGAGAAGGGCACAACCACTGGCTACTATGTTCCCAAGGGAGCGGAGGAGGCCACGCGAGAAGGCGTGGCCGCTTGGCAACAAATGCAGCAATGTTTGCGCGAACTGGCGGAGTTGAATAAGGAGCGTAATTTGCAGCGCGCCCGCGAGGCCGATTCGCAATGACGCCCTGGTTCCGTCTAACCCTGGTCTGCTGCATACTGCTATGTCTGTTCGTCGGCCTTACTCAGGCAGTCGATTGGAAGTACCAGCCTGTCGTCAGCTCGGGATGCTTATTCGATCGAGGTACCAAAGCTACATCCGACTCGCCCACCAGTTCAGCTGTCGGAAGCATGGCCTTCCATCTGGCTCGCGCCGGACCTTTCGGATCTCTGGGCCTGGATTGTGGATTGACTGTGGGCAATATTGGTCCACCCAGCCAGGAGAACCACGGGCCCCCGGAACCGATGGGGCCTTGGCAAGTTGCCGGTCAAGCCGGCAACTCAAATCAACGCCATCGGGCAACCTTGTCCGCGAAATTGCTGGTTTTCAGCCGAACAATTGAAGAATCGGGGTTGGACTAAACCGCTACGCGGTATGACGTAGCGGAAGGAGTCCAGTTGGGTTCTGGACACCTCTCGCTCAGCTGTACCAGTTCACGTCAACCCCTCTTCTTTCCTTACACGGTCCCTTGCGAAATCATGGTTGGGCTGCTTGCAGCACATTCCATGTCGCAAAGGAGCGTTCCATGACGCAGCTTCGCAAACGGATGATTGAAGAGATGCAAATTCGTAATCTTGCACCCGGCACCCAAACCGCCTATCTGTTACAGGTCGCGCTGTTCGCTCGCCACTTCGGCAAACCGCCCGACGTTTTGGGCTGGGAACAGATTCGGGCTTACCAGCTCTATCTCACCCAAGAAAAAAAGCTAGCTTCCCCGACCATCACCGTCGCCGTCTCCGCTCTGCGTTTCTTGTACAAAGTCACGCTCCGTCGGCAGTGGAACTTCGACGAAATCATCCCCGCTCCCAAGACGCCCAGGAAACTGCCCGTCATCCTCAGTCCGGAGGAGGTCCTGGAGTTTCTCGGCTGCGTCCCTGAGGGCAAGCACCGCACTATCCTGACCACTTGCTATGCTGCCGGCCTGCGCATCTCCGAAGCGGTTGTTCTGCAAGTACCCCACATCGATAGCCGACGGATGGTTATTCGCGTTGAGCAAGGGAAGGGGAGAAGAGACCGCTATGTCATGCTCTCTCCCAAATTGCTAGAAATCCTTCGTCAGTGGTGGCGCGTGGAGCGATCCCAGACTTGGCTATTTCCCGGCAAGAAACTCGGTCACATCGGCAAAGAGGCAGTGGAGGTGGCCTGCCAGGAGGCCCGCAGCCTGTGCCACATTCGCAAACCTATTAGCCCTCACAGCTTTCGGCATGCCTTTGCCGTACACTTGCTCGAGCAAGGTGTCGACGTACGCACAATCCAACTGCTGCTCGGTCATCGCAGTCTGGATACCACAGCTCGCTACCTACGGATCGCTACCACCAAAGTTTGTTCCACTACCAGTCCTCTCGATCTACTACCCAACCCGCTTCCCCTAAATCCGAAACTCAACCCACCCCAGCAGGTCTGAGCGCCACACCCGATGGATCGCTCCAAGCTGGAAGTCGGGGACGTGTTTCGCCGCTACGGCGATGTCTATCGCCAGCAGCATGCCGGCTCCTTGTCCCGTGCTCAGCTACGCGTCATGAGCGCCATCGAGCGCTGTCGCACCGCCGCCCTGGGCGGCCATGTTGAAAGGTGTGATCAGTGTCAGTTCGAACGCATTGCATACAACAGTTGCCGCGACCGGCATTGCCCAAAATGCCAGTCTCTGGCCCGTGCCCAGTGGATCGAGGCTCGCCAAGCGGAGCTTCTCGATACCGAATACTTCCACGTTGTCTTTACCGTGCCGGAAGAGATTGCCGCTATCGCTTATCAGAATAAAGAAGTGGTCTACGACATTCTCTTCCGCGCCACCTCAGATACCTTGCGCACGATTGCGGCCGATCCCAAGCATCTCGGCGCGGAGATCGGATTCTTCGCTGTGCTCCACAGTTGGGGCCAGAACCTCATGTTTCATCCTCACCTTCATTGTGTTGTGCCCGGTGGCGGACTGTCTCCTGACGGTACCCGCTGGATTCCTTGTCGTCCGGGTTTCTTCCTGCCCGTGCGCGTGCTCTCTTGCCTCTTCCGCCGCTTGTTTCTGGAGTTGCTGGAAAAGGCCTTCGATGATGGCCAGCTGCAGTTCTTTTCCGCTCTGAAAGAACTGCAGAATCGCCAAGTTTTTCTTCGTTACCTGGCACCACTCGGTAAGAGCCAATGGGTGGTCTACGCTAAAGCCCCTTTGGCCGGACCCCAGCAAGTTCTCGATTACGTCGGCCGCTATACCCACCGCGTGGCCATCTCCAACAATCGCCTGCTGGACATCGAAGGTGGCGAGGTCCAGTTCCGTTACAAGGACTATCGCGATGGCAGCCAACAGAAAATCTTGCCCCTGTCAGCGGACGAATTCATCCGCCGCTTTTTGCTCCATGTACTGCCTGACGGCTTCCATCGCATCCGGTACTACGGCTTCCTTGGCAACCGTTACCGAAAACAAAAACTCGAACAGTGTCGCCAACTCCTGGGCATGGTATCTCCGGAACAAACTACTCCCACGGAGAAAGTACCGGAAGATTATCGTGACCGCTACGAGGCCCTTACTGGTTCATCTCTTTGGGAATGCCCGGTCTGTCACCGGGGGCGCATGATTATGATCGGGGTGATCCATCCCTTCGCTCACCCAGCGTTCGCAGACAGCTCATGACAACTGCCATGGCTTTACATTCCGGTCTCCGCGAACTTGCACCACACAAGTCGTCGGGGACGTCGTCCCTGCGTAGACTCCGAGGCTCGCACAACAGCCTATCCCGCGCTCCTCGTCCTCAATCCGCATACTCTCGCTCTCGCACCCATCACTCAGTCGTCGTATCCTCCCCAGCCCACGGCTCTCTTCTGACTTCCTGGCGACTATTCAAAACCCACCAAGCAATTCGCTTGCCAGCTGCATCGCCCCGGTTTAGTCCAACCCATTTTTAGCCCACCGCCGCGGCCTTCAAGTTCGTCAATGAAACCGCAAGTTATCTCTGCCGCGGCGCTGGCCTAAAAATGCTCTGCGTTTCGCAACAGCCTTTAGCTAGAGGGCTGAGCTGACCTGCCGAGCCGCACCTCAAAAGAAATCTTCCAAAGTGCAGCAGTAGAGGGGTGATGGAAGACAGCCGAGAACCATGTGACTCCCAACTTAGGATTCACGAATCGAGAACTGATCCTCATACCGCGATTGGTCGAAACTGCGGCGAGGACCATATCCGCAAGTGTTTGTTCTCGACGGGAGACACCGGGGCTTTGATGGACACTCCCAACCACGAAAGCCGAGTTCTGCAAGGCCTAGATGGGCTCTCGACTGATTGAACTAGGGATATGCCTAGTTGTTCCATTCCAGCGTCGGGCTCATTCTCCAAAAGTACCTCAGCGGCGACAACCGTGAATCGCACCCGTATTCTGTTAGCGGACGACAACAGGCCACTTCTGGAAGTGACAGCGAAGTTGCTGGCTTCATTGTTCGACGTCGTTGGCATAGCACACGATGGACAGGATCTGATTTCTAAAGCGTTGCTCCTGACTCCGGACGTCATTGTGGCAGACGTCACCATGCCCCTAATGACCGGAATCGAGGCAGCGCATCAGCTTCGAGAGGCTGGGCTACCTGCACGACTGGTGTTTCTAACGATTCACAGCGAAAGCGAGTTCATTCGCGCGTGCCTCGCGGAAGGGGCATTGGGCTACGTTATTAAGACTCGCATAAACGATGATCTTATTCCGGCTATCGATGCAGTCATGATGGGCAGACTGTTCGTCTCTCCTACTCTTGGGGTGTCGGAGGATCTTCGGTGAACTCCAGTGCCACCTGATCGACCAGTAAAGCAGCGAAGGTCGCCCGCCATCCACGGATGGAAACATGAATAATCTCTTTGACTATCCATTTCCGCTCTTCGCGCTCTCCTTCGTCGCACTCTGGCTCTCGGCTTACATCGGCACCGCCACGCGCAAGAAACTGGGATCGTTAGACGCAGACGGGCGGCAAGACGTCGGCGTTATCCAAGGCGCCGCCATGACACTTCTGGGCCTCCTGATCGGGTTCACGTTTTCGATGGCCATGAGCCGGTACGAACAGCGTAAGAACTACGAAGAGGCTGAGGCGAATGCGATTGGTACGGAGTACGTCCGCGCCGGTCTGCTGCCTGCCGCAGATGCGGCAAGGCTGCATGATCTACTGAGAAACTATCTCGATCAGCGTGTGCTGTTCTACACCATCCGCGATGCGCAACGTCTTCAGCAAATCGATGCCGCTACTGCCCAGTTGCAGGACGAACTCTGGTCCGCCGTCCAGACTCGCGCTGTAGCCCAACCGACGTCCTGACCTACGTAGCCGCCACCGGCATGAACGATGTGTTGAACTCCGAAGGGTACACTCAGGCTGCCTGGTGGAACCGCATTCCAACCGAGAGCTGGCTCCTGTTGGCAGGGATCTCTATCTGTTGCAATTTGCTAATCGGATACGGTGCACATCGTGCTAGCCCGCTGCTAACAGTCTTTCCCCTGGCTGTTTCTCTGTCATTCTTTCTGATAGCTGACATTGACAGCCCGCGTGGGGGCGTGATTCGCGTGCAGCCGCAAAATCTGATTAGGCTCTCTCACACCCTTCATGCACACTCGGCCGAAGGGAATTCTAATGGCAAGATCCTCATGCCTCAGTGATCAAAAAAGCATCGAACCTAGCTTCGTCTCCACCGCCGCTCCGTTCTTTCCGTTCCGAGATGCCGCATTGTGCACCCGGGCCCCTCATGACGCATTCGCGCCCACCATCGGGGTCAGGTCCAGCACCAGTTTCTTCCCGGCATTGAAGTCGTAGCCAGCCCACACCGACCCTGTCTCCAGAGCCTCGTAATTGTAACGAGCTTCCAGGTGCAGCCAGCCACGTCGGCGGTGAAATCCGGAGACACATACGATTGGCCGCCGGGCACAACATAGCCGCTGGTTGTCAGCACGAATGCCCACGGACTCGGAGTGGCTTTCGAGGAAACACTAGCAGCGCTGGGTATCGTCTCTTGAGCCAGAGCGCGGCCCGCGCTCCATTCACTTTCAACACTGAAGGGGATCGCAGTGCCCCTCTGGCAATCAGGAAGGACCTCGGGACGTTGCGCGTAGGCAAGGGTCGCAGCATCAGCGCGCCTATGAACAGCCGGCATTCATAGACTCAAGCGACCGGGGTATTAGCGTCAAGTGATTTCGCGACTAAAAAGCCATAGTTTCCTCCCGCCGACAAACCTGGAACTGGCTCGGTTCAGGCATAATATCGTACCTCCAATGTGCAACGAGTCGAAGGGATTTTCGAGAATGAACGCGGGCGTCGGGGCCGAAAGGCTTACGCCGCTAGATGAGTGTCAAGCCTTGCCTGCAAAGCTCGGAAGTACTCGTCAGGGACGGAGGCGATTGAGTGTTGGAGGCGCAGGACGACCGGCTCGATCTCGCGCTCCTCGTCGGACTCGATGTGAGCGATGGCTTCGGCTACCTGGTCAGGTAGCGCGAGCCCGGTGTGCTGGCGCAGCTTCCCGGCGAGCAGCGCCGCGCCCGCCCGCAGAGCGCGCTTGGACTGGCGGAAGGTGCCGTCGAAAGCCGACGCCAAAGGCTTGATCGGGCCCTCGCGGGAGACGATCTGTATTACTTCGTTCACCTCGCGTGCTCCGTGCATATCGAGCAGGCTCCCGTTACCCACCCAACTTTGCATCGCGTAGTCGACTAGGTACCCGAAGAGGTACGTTCGGCTGGCCAAAGTGGCTCTCGCTTCAAATCCAGAAAGTAGAAAAGCATCGGAAAGACCAATTTTGCCGGATAAGCAAGCGCCATCCATAGAAATCCGCCAGGACCCTTGCTCCCGGCGGCAAGGGTATTCAACTCGCTCTCGGTCAAAGCTCGCCCTTCGGCAGCGGCAAGACCCTTTACCAAATGCTTGCGAAAATAGCCCTTTGCCAGGTTGCCAAGTACAGGGACAGGTACGAGTTGCGTTAGGCCAATCAGCACCGCGTGCGTGATAAGCATCCGCTGTACGTCAGCCCCAGGTCGCTGCCGTATGTGCTGATCCTCCCCCCGAAGTCGCGTATTCGTTGCATCCATAAGATTGCGCAAGCACGTCGCGGGCATCTCAGTTTAGGCTCACAACTTCTCCATGGCCTGCGGCCTGTAGGTATGGCTTCGAAGCCAGCCGATCGAAAGCGCGGAGCAGCCAAGAGGGCAGCGAGTGCTTCCGGCGCCGGATGACCGTCATCGACCGTCCGGCCCGAAAGCCGGGCTAGCCACGCGTCCGCGCTATTTCCGCAGAGGCTACCGAGATAAACGGCGTGGATGTAGGCATGAGCTCGCGACGCTCATATGCCGTGAACCGTTTCGCAAGGGCGTCGCGTGCTTCCTGGGTCGGTTTGCGAACCGTGTCGGCGAAATTCTGCGCGAACAGAATGGCCGTGGCGTCACGCTCGTCCATCTTTCCGAACGTCCCGGTGTCGAGCGGGCTCGACCACCATCGGCCCCGACGTAGGGCATGTCGGCCTTGGCGCCGCCGAACTGTTGCCGAGGAGAAGTCGCCATCACGATGCCAACGTTGTTGACTTTGGCGCGCACGGCGAGCATGACGGCCTCGGTGGAAACGGTGGGGTAGAAGAACTTGTAAGCCTCGATCGCCCAGCTCAGGTCGGCAGCGTCGTAAGCGACCTCGGCGGTGCCGGGGGCTGGAAAGCCGCGCTCAAGCGTGTAAGGTGAGTCGGTCGGGAGTACAGTTTCTTCGAGTGAGGTTCCCATCGCTGCGTCCGTATCAAGCATTCAATTTGATCTTTTCTTCGCACCTACTAGCGCACGGGTCATAAGCACTGTGCGGCGCATCTTCGACCAAACGTACCTGTGCTGAACGAGCGAGTCTATAAAGAGCGCGGCGACCGAGTAACTGTCAAAAGAAACAGGGCAGAGGGAATGCCGCTCTTGAAGGTGAAGTGGCAACTCGGCTTGCCCTGTGTTCATGTTCATGACCTCTTTGCGGTTGCGTCATACTTTCGGATCTGGGGATCCAGTTTCGTGCGGGACCTCTTTCGAATCCGGCAGATTCGACGGTCGATGAGCTTGCCCACTAAGTCGTTGCCAGAAAGACTTTCCAACCTCTTGGCTGGCGTGGAGCAGTGCTTTCGGATTCGGCCGGGCGCTCCCCAACAGGGCGACGGCCCCCACCACCAGCAGCCAGAATGGAAAGATGTTGACGCCCGGAATCGCCTCCAGAATCAAGCCGGGCAGCATGACCCAGTGCCAGCCCAGCACGATGAACAGCAAAAGGGCTGTCACCAGATCGAGCGCCCACTGGAACGGCGGCGTGAACGTCAAGAAAAACGAGAGTCCGTCGGAGAGTACTGCCAAAGCGAAGGCTAGGGCCAGCCTCTTCTTTGAAAAGCCTAGGCGCGGCTGCGGACGATTCATGGTTGAACTCTTGGCGCGTGGACTCTGGTCTAATTCTTCGTACACGCGACCTTTCAAACTATGACGACGTGTGCCGCCCGGCAACTGTCAAAATAGTCGGCGTGTGAGTTCGCGGATATTTGTCCCGCAACGTGCCTTGTTGCTGTCACTTGTCTGAGGCCCAATCCTAGACTTCCGACTCGCGGCTGAACAACTAGGGAAATCCCTAGCTGAGGAGAACAAAGCTGGGTTCCTTTGCTTTGGAAATGATCACTGAGCGATGGGCATCTCACCACAGGAATGCCCTTCGGGCCGTTTCTCAGTTTGGTGAAATTGACAAATTGACAGGAGATCTTGTGGAGCGGTCCGGCACGCGCGATCGTCCTTAAAACCTGGACCGCCCTATGGTCTGGTTGTCTCCGAAGTTCTTGTCTGATCGCGTTGCGGCTCGACGGAGTTCACTGTTCCTGAAGGCGAAGTTTCTCACCCAAGATGCTCTCGCGGCAGAACTCAAGGACGGCCTTTAGTTTGCCTTCGGCCTAGCCCCGAGATCCCGTAATCGTGAGCGCGTTGTTCTCATCCTAGGGATTTCCCTAGTGGCAAAGTGCCGCGCATTTCCCTTGATATTGTGTGAGCTGGTCTGTGATTTCGCCGCTCGGTGACCGCCGCGCGGCTAATCGCGAACAGGGCAGGCGTCGCACAAAGGTTGGGCTTAGCTTTCGACATCAGTCAACCATAGAAGTGGGGAACCGGGCGAAGGAGAACGAACGACAAGTCGCCTTAGAAATTGATTACGATTCCCGATCAAGAGCATTTGATTTGACTGCGAAACAGGAGCACGAACGATATGGCCGACCTGAGAACAATCCTTCGCAAACTCTGGGAAATCATCTGGCCCTACAAGATTCGTTGGGGAATCGAACAACAACCAGCGAGACCTATGCAGGAAAGTGAAATGAAGCGTTCGATCACAGAGCCAAATGCTTGTACGGATGAGCAGCTAGAGCAGGTGCTTGCTGGCTTGCTTACCCAAGCTCGAGGGCAAGTGCTCAGCGACGCTGAGGTGCAGGAATTCTGGCGGGTCTACCAGGAGATCCAGCGCCGCTCTGGGATCGCCGCGTAGTCGCTCTTAGCTGCATCATCCGGAGTGGAGTGTGGTAGTTCCTGTATTTAGGGCTTATCGCAAGTGAGCATAAAGAAAAGTCATTTTGACTCGCGATTGATGAGCTACACGCGACAGCGAAGCATCTGGTCATGTGTGTAACCGGTCAAGTGCTCGACTCGGGCCATCAGAGGGCACATCCGGACTTCCCTCCCGTGCCACGCCAAGCTTCGGAGGCGGCAGTCCCGCCCACTCCAGCATTGCCCGCAGACGAAGGAACATCGGCGGCGTGGCGCTATGGAGCAGGATGATCATCCAGGCCTGCAGCCGTTTCACACCCCGGCTGAGTTCATAAGCCTGATCGATGAGATCGTCCTCGCGTACCTCGCGCACCTGGGAGTTGCCCAGAGAGAGCTTACCCAGAGTTTCCATCGCTATTCTTGAGCCGCTGGCGAGGATGCCAGCCCGGTCAGCGCTCAACACCTGTGCCCGTCGGTAACCACTGAAGATGATGTTGCGCGCTTGAGCCATCCAGGAGAGGAAATCGTGCAAGGTCGCCTCGTCGCCGCCGAGCAGGATCGCGATTCGAGTGTGGCCGAAACGAATGTGTCCTAACGCCCGCCCAAGAACGTAGCGGAGTTCGTCGTTTTCAAGAGAATCGAGCAGTAAGGACGGCAACACGATGGTATAGGGCGCTTTGAACCCGAGGGTCTCGACTTCGAGGCTGAGCTGAAAGACCACGAACACCCGCGTCGGCGGCGCTTGAAAACGCCGGCGGAGTTCCTGAACCATCTGATAGATGGCCGGGAACTGGGTGGGCGTTACTTCCACGCCGCGCAACAAGTTATAAGTTACTGCCTGGAGCGAAGTGAAGATCATCGTCACCCAGATTCCGACGATGCCGAGCATGATCCCCTTGTGCTTGAACACGACGGCTCCCACCAGCAGGATGGCGAGCGTCGCGAGCGCAAGCCAGAGCATCGGTAGCTCCGTGGGGTAGCGATACTCAAGGAGCCGGGCGTCTTCGAGGCGCGGCGGCAGTGCTGGGATCTTCCAGACAGTCCCGACGGCATTGCGCACACCCGGCCCATTTCTGGATTCGGGTGTGTTCATGTCAGTCTTTTGGGGAAGTTCGTCGACTTGACCCACGTCCTGGCATTCGTTGATCCCCACTGCCCTCAATAATTCTCCGGCGCCGGTTGCGCTGTCCTGGTGACGACGTATGGTAATGATCGTCGCTCTCGTCGTAAGTAAGTCTACGGAATCTCTCAGGAGGCACCGCCGCCCCTTGTCGCGGCATCGCCTCCCGAATTCCCTCTTCCCGCAATCACAATCACACAGACGGACACATGGCTGGTTACACGTCTTACCCGCACTCCGCTGTCAGTTCATTATTTTTTTGTTGGCGGCGGGTACTTCTCGAATATTTTCGGAATTCTCTTTTGAATCAAAGGAACATCCTTATCGGGATTATCGGTCACTGTGTCATTCGCAATGCTCCACCATACCGCTTCTTTCGTCTGCGGATCCGCGAGCTGAATGACGAGAGTGCCCTGTTTCACGATTGGATTTTTGAGATAGCCCTGAATCGAATACACGAGCTTGTTTCCAGAGCTAAAAGCGACCAAGAGGCTGGGATTTGCGTCCATCTCCACCTTCTGCAATCCCTTTTCCTGCAGAGCAGCGTCAATCAAGCCTTGAACGGTATGTTCCAGGCTCGGTGTCGCCAGATGCGAGGGTCCCCATGCATAGGTCTTGAACCTGGTAAAATCCGTTCCTCGCACCCAGTCCACTTTAATGTCAGATTTCGGGTACGGGACAACATCCTGGGCCATAGATGCCAACGGCATCAGGCTTAGAATGCTTATTGCTAAGAGTTGGCGACTGATTCTCATAAGTTCCTCCGTCTAGCCTGTTTTTGCTGGCCCCACCGTGGGGGCGGGGAAAGATACTGCTCTTACGCGCAGAGTCCACTGTGCTTCATCTTGTTTTCACTCCTGCGGAAGCACTGCTGAACGCGGCCTGCCTTCCCACGTCCAGGGCGCGCTTAGGATCCATAATCGCGTCAAATTGCACGAGTTTTGCCACCAGCCCGGTCCAGCCTGTCTGATGGCTTGCACCCAAGCCGGCACCGTTGTCGCCATGAAAGTACTCGTGAAAGAGCAGGTAATCGCGCCAATAAGGGTCAGTCTGGAACTTCTCATTGCCTCCGTAGACGGGTCGGCGTCCGCGCTCGTCGCGGGTGAAAATCCGGGTCAGCCGGTTGCGGATATCCCTGCTCACTTCGAAGAGGTTCATCGTGTTTCCCGAGCCGGTAGGACATTCGATTTTGAAGTTGTCACCGTAGTACAGGTAGAAGTTCTCCAGCGCTCGAATGATGAGCACATTCATCGGCATCCAAACCGGCCCCCTCCAGTTGGAGTTCCCGCCAAACATGCCGGTGTCGGACTCGGCCGGGAGGTAGTCCACCCTGTACTCCTGGCCTCCGACTCTGAGGACATAAGGGTGCTGCTGGTGGAACTTGGAAAGCGAGCGGATGCCGTGAGGGCTCAGGAATTCATTCTCATCGAGCATCTTCGCGAGAATCCGGCGGAGCCGGTTCGGGTTGACCAAAGCCAGGATCCCCCTGTCCGCAACGCCAAAGTGTCCTGGTCCAGTTGGGTGGATGGTCTCCATCAGTTCGGGCATTCGGCGCTGGCGTTCAAAGATCCGAGCCATCGCGTTCGGAAGGCGAGTCCTAACCCACGACTCGGTCACCGAAGTGGCGCACAAGGGGAGAAGTCCCACCAGGGATCGGACCTTAAGCCGCGTGGCGCTACCGTCGGGGAGTCGCAAGAGGTCGTAGTAGAAACCATCCTCCTCGTCCCACATGCCTTCCTGACCGGAACGGTTCATAGCGGCAGCGATGAAACAGAAGTGTTCCGCGAACTTCACGACAAAGCTCTCGTAAGTCGGATCGGAGGCAGCGAGCGTCACCGCCAGTTCGAACATGTTCTGGCTGAACAGGGCCATCCATGCCGTTCCGTCTGCCTGCTCGAGATGGCCGCCCGTGGGAAGGGGCGCGCTGCGGTCGAATATGCCGATGTTGTCGAGGCCGAGGAACCCTCCCTCAAAGACGTTCTTTCCGGAGCGGTCCTTGCGGTTCACCCACCAGGTAAAGTTCAGCAAAAGCTTTCCGAATGCCGACTTGAGGAACTCGAGGTCTGGCTCCCCCCGCTGACCTTGTTCGGCGCGATCGAGGAACATTGTCGCAAAGGCGTGAACCGGCGGGTTCACGTCACTGAAGTTCCACTCATATGCGGGCATTTGCCCGTTGGGGTGCAGGTAGAACGGTTGGAGCATCATTTCCATCTGCTCCTTGGCGAAATCCGGGTCGACGATCGAGAGCGGGAGCGCGTGGAAGGCGAGGTCCCAAGCCGCATACCAGGGGTACTCCCACTTGTCGGGCATAGAGATGATGTCTTCATTCACCATGTGGAACCACTCCGAGTTTCGAGAGCGGCGGCTTCCTGCTTGGAAAGGGTATGTCCCATGTTCTTTCAGCCAGCTGTCACCGTCAAAGAAATAGAACTGCTTGCTCCAGAGCATGCCGGCGATGGCTTGGCGCATTACGTTGGCCGCGTCGGGGGATAACGATGTCGGCGTGACAGAACGGTAGAACTCGTCGGCCTCACGCAGACGGGATTCCATAGTTCTGGCAAAGTCCGGGCCGAAGCTTGATGGAATGGTTCTAGTTTTTCCGCCATTGTCAGCAGCAGCCGTGCCGGTCAGGCGCACCCGCACAGTTGCCGACTGGCCAGGATCTATCATCGCCCGATAGTGTGCGGCAACCTTGGTGCCCTGCTTCTCGGGGTTCACTACGCCCGGATTGCCCTGGACCACGCAATTGTTGATACCGTCCTTGACGTAGGAACTGGCGTTGGGATGCCCGGGAAACAGCCGCTCGTTGTTCGTTTCGTTTTCGGTAAAAAGAAGCGGGACGTCACCTTCACAGAGAAACGTGTACTGGCCCAGCAGCGGGTGCGTCGCAGCAACCGCACGCGTGCCCACCGGCCCCTCGATCTGCCTGAGGTTTGGTTTGTTGTCGACTCGATTCGTTTTGGAGATCCACGGCGCCCAGTCGTTGCGGAACCACAGCGTCGGCAACAGGTGCAACTCGGCCTTTTCCATACCCCGGTTCACAGCCGTGATCTGTATCAATATGTCTTCCGCGTCGCCTTTCGCGTACTCCACAAAAACGTCGAAATAACGATCGTCATTAAAGACGCCAGTGTCGAGCAATTCGTACTCAAACTCGTTCCGGGAGCGGCGGCGGTTCGTCTCTACCAGATCCGCGTAAGGGTAGGCCTGCTGCGGGTACTTATAGAGATACTTCATGTAGGAGTGAGTGGGCGTGGAGTCGAGATAGAAATAGTACTCTTTGACGTCTTCGCCGTGATTACCCTCGGAGTTGGTAAGGCCGAAGAGCCGTTCCTTCAGGATTGGGTCCTTGCCGTTCCACAGGGCCAGCGCGAAGCAGAGTCGCTGTTTGTCATCGGAAATGCCTGCCAAGCCGTCCTCGCCCCAGCGGTAGGTGCGCGACCGCGCCTGATCATGGGTGAAGTAGTTCCAGGCGTCACCTCCTTCGCTGTAGTCCTCGCGCACGGTTCCCCACTGCCGTTCACTGACGTAGGGCCCCCACTTCTTCCACAACGTCCTCTGGTTCCGAGCCTCGTTAAGCCTTGACCGCTCTTCGTTCATCGTAAACCTCATCCCCATAATTCTCATCGACTCGCTGGAGCGAGAACATCCCGCGTGACAGCATTCCGCCGGAGATGGTTCTCGCTTTGAAGCCATTCTGCAAGAGGACGCGCCCTGCGATGTAGGCCCGCTGCGCGGAGCGGCAAATGATGTTGATCTCGCGGTCGCGAGGAAGCTCGCCGAGCCGCGAGCGGAGCTGACCCATCGGTATGTTGACCGCGCCCGGCACGCTCTCGACAACCAATTCCATCGGTTCGCGCACGTCGAGAAGGAATGCACCGTCAGTAGAGTCCCAGTGAGTGAGAGGCATGTCGCCACGAAGGACATCCCCAGCAACCATGCCGGCGAAGTTGACCGGATCCTTCGCGCTGCCGAACTGGGGCGCGTAGCAGAGTTCGGCCTCCTCGAGATCGTAGATCGTCGCGCCCATCTGGATAGCCATGGCCAAGGCGCTGATGCGCTTGTCGACTGACGGTCCGTCTTCCCCCAGCGCCTGCGCCCCGAGAACACGTCCGTCAGATTTGCGGAAGATAACCTTCAACCCGATCATCTTTGCGCCCGGGTAGTAACCGGCATGGGAATTTGGGAAGAGGTAGATTTTCTCGTAGTCCTTGTCGCCGCTCTTCTTGAGCGTCTTCTCGCTGATGCCGGTCCACGCTGCCGCCCCGCCAAACATGCCGATGATCGAGGTGCCCTGGGTGCCCCGGTACCGGGAATTACGTCCGGCGATCACATCCGCTGCGATGCGGCCCTGCCGGTTAGCCGGGCCGGCAAGTGCCACCAGACTCCACTGGCCGGTTCCGAAGTCTTTGACTTCAATAGCATCGCCAACGGCGAAGATGTCCGGATCACTGGTGCGCATGTGCTCATCAACCCGTATCCCGCCACGTTCCCCAATTTCAAGGTTGGCCGTTTTGGCCAGCTTAGTGTCGGGCTTCACGCCAATTGCGAGAATGACTATGTCGGCGGGATATTTTTTGCCGGAGCCTGTCTGGACCTCGAGCGCGCCGCCGTCCAGTTGGGCAAACCCGGACACTCCGTCATTGAGCGCCAGGCGAATGCCATGCCTGGTCATGTGACCTTCAACAAGTCGAGCCATTTCCTGATCCAGCGGATCCAGAACCTGGTCAAGCTTTTGGACGAGGACGACCTCAAACCCGAGATGGACGAGATTCTCCGCCATTTCGAGGCCGATGAAGCCGCCTCCAACTACCACGGCGCGCCGCGCGGGCTTCAGCATCTGGATGCCGGTGTAGTTGTACATCCCGGAAAGGTACGTGGTGCCTCCCTCAATCCATTCGCGGATCGCCCTCACGTCAGGCACGGTCCTAACCTGGAAGATGCCCGGCAGATCTATACCGGGAAGGGGCGGGTGAATCGAAGGAGCGCCGGGTGACAGGACTAGCTTGTCATAGGATTCGGTTGTCACCTGGCCGGTGGTGACATTGCGCAGGTCAACGGTCTTCTTCTTCACCGAGATAGAGATCGCCTCGCAATTCGTGCGCACATCGATGGCGAACTGAGATCGGAATAATTGCTCACTCGCGACCAGGAGGCTTGACTCTTTTTGAATCACCCCGCCGACATAGTAGGGGAGGCCGCAGTTCGCGTACGACACATACGGCCCTCGTTCTACCATAAGGATTTCGACCTTCTCGTCTAACCTGCGAAGGCGGGCTGCACACGACGCGCCACCGGCCACTGCGCCAACGATGATGACTTTCATAATTCGTCTCCCTTTCCTGTCGCGGCATGGTCATCGATAAGCTCGCTTCAGCGACAGTCTCCGAAGCCGTGCTTGTATTCTTTGCCGTACATTCGCCCCGCTGCCTTAGCAGACAAACGCGTTCTCCATCTCCAACTCAGGGCGAAACGATTCCAATTTCATAACGGCTTGCGCCTTAGACCGTTTTTCGCAGAGCACGGCTTGGCATTGTTGAGAACCGAAACATGTTTGAACGCTGGCTCGATCCGCCAATGGAAGCAGCGGACCAAGATCATCAGATTGTTTCTAGATTAAGGAGCGATCAGCCACAACTAGGGAATTCCCTAGCAGAGCGAACGGCAGGCAGACTGCGCTTTCCTCTTTGCCGATCATGAGCAAAATGCCTGGGTGAGGCACCTTGGACGCAGCCCCCGAGTGCAGCGCAACTCTGCCCGGGCCGAAGGGCAACATGACGTTCACAATGGTGAACGCAAGAGGCGAGATAATACTTTCCGTGATGCTAGCGGTTGCCGAAGGTCCAGTTTACCCCAGCACTGGTGCCGTAATCACTTCCAGAGAAACCAGGCGGAGGTTGATTGTCCCAGTTGCCGTAGAAACTTACGTTGAACTTGAACTTCCCTAAGATTTTGACGTAGTAGGCGCTGTTCAGATTAAAATGCAAACGCCCTGGCTCAGAAATGGCGGGTAGAAGGCTTGCTGTGACGGTAACATTGGTCTGGTCGAATCGGAACAACTTCACCTGTGTGTTGAGCCAGGCGGCGCTCACATTCTGAGCCGGAGCCGCGAGGGCACTCTGCCCATAGTCAATGTGCTGAAAAGCAAAACCTTCTCCGACCGACATAAAGAAATGGCTGCTGTTTTTCAGGTACCTGTTGGCGCCCGCACCGTACGACGAAGATAAGTTGATGCCCTGCACTGTACTCTGTAGGAAACTGGCGAAACCTGTGTAATACCAATTGCTCCATGGCATCAGGCGTTGCGCAGACATATCAATCTGATTGCGGGAGGATGGGGACGTTCCTTTGTTAGCGGCTAGATTCGAATTATAGCTAGCGGATGCGCTCCAACGATCCCGGGGGTAACTCACATCGGTGGAAAGGTTATATTGGGTGGTTTGATTCCCTTTGTTATAAGTGACGCCAAGACCGACGCTGCCGTTGAAACGTTCCCGACGATTCTGAGAAGATTGGTCCATGTCGGCGATTTGGCTTCGTTCCAGTTCCACGGTCTTATCGGGCCCTTCGATTACCTCGATTGAAACCGGCCGTTCGCCCGCACTTTGAGACATGGACAGTCTTCCGGAATAGACCTCGCCATCCTGCGTTTTGACTACAAATAGTTGATGACTCTCAAGGTGATCCACTTTGAACCAACTGATGGAAACGGTGCCCAGCGCATAGTCAAGTCCGATATAAAGAACATCCGCGCTGAGGCTCTTGATCTCACACGTCAGCCGATCACCATTGCTCATCACCAGTGTGTCGGATTTGTCCCTCGCGAACATTGGCGAGGTAAATAGGACCATCACCCAGAAAAACGACCTGTAACCTTTCATCCCTGCGCCTCCCTGCCAGGTGTCCCCCCGCGGAGTCTGATCGAGCGAGTGACGAATGCAACATCATGTTCCCGCTGGACGCCTCCCTGATTTCCGGCGTCAACTCGATGTCAAACGCGTGCAGGATTCACCTAGAGGGATTCATCAAAAATCGTTTCCATCGAATGAACTCGGTCTGTTCAGGGTTTACATCCTGCGGTGTGGTCTGATTCGTGAGTGAAATCCTCTTAGGTCCCGGCAACTAAAGCCTTCTCGCCCGCACGACAAGTCAGCTGATCGACGCAAAAACTTCTCTTCAGTTCTCTTACTGACAAGCAGATTCCGCCACAACTAGGGAAATCCCTAATTCCCTGCTTGGCAGTGGGCGGTTTTCCAACAACCCGCGAGAGATGTGATCAGGAGGCTGTGCTGAATCTTCTGTGACTGCTGTGGTCCTCCTCGGCTGCGATTCGGTAAGCGTGGTCACGGCTGCAAAAAGTTGGGTTCATCGCCGCTCCGGCACTTTCTAGGGTTTTCCCTAGTTGCGCACCCAGCGAGTGAAAACTAGGGTTGTCTTTGTACACCGGCCTCTGACCAAGGTTGAAGCAGTTGCTTTGCTGGGACCACCCTGTTGTCGGTAATAGCCATCACAGCTCGGCAGTGAGTCGCACAGTGCCTTAGCTGAGGAGTGTTCCTGATAACAACGGGAACCGAGTCCAATGACGCGCAAACAAAACGGGGAACTACTGCCGAGTAAGCTCTTCCGACGATGATAGGTGCGCGAATCGGTAAAGCTTTCCAGCCAGAGCCGACATCACGCGCCACCATGGAGAGGTCGAAATGAAAGCGATTACCGTAGAACCGCTCAAGCCGACAACCGCAAACCTGGAAGACATCCCCGAGCCGGACATGCATGGAGGGTCGGTCCTCGTGGAAGCCATCGCAGTCGGCGTTTGCGGAACCGACGTCGAAATCGTGGAGGGCAAGTACGGCTGGGCCCCTCCAGGCAAGAGACGCCTGGTGCTGGGCCACGAATCGCTCGGCCGCGTTCTGGATCCTGGCCCGGTTAGCGGGCTGAAGAAAGGCGATCTCGTGGTCGGCATCGTCCGGCGTCCCGACCCCGCGCCATGCCCCAATTGTGCGGTGGGTGAGTGGGACATGTGTCGGAACGGCCAGTACACTGAGCGCGGAATCAAGGAGATAGACGGCTTCATGTCCGAGCGCTGGCGGATCGAGCCCGAGTACGCGATGAAGGTCGACAGCTCACTCGGCCTCTTGGGAGTACTGCTTGAGCCCACGACAGTTGTCACCAAGGCGTGGGAGCAGGTCCGCGCGGTCGGTCAGCGCGCCTTTTGGGAGCCGCGTACCGTGCTCGTGACTGGTGCTGGGCCGATCGGTCTTCTTGCCGCCCTCATCGGAAAGCAGGGCGGGCTTGAGGTGCACGTCCTCGACCGGGCAGCATCGGGACCCAAGCCGGATCTTGTTCGTGAACTGGGGGCAATCTACCACACCGGCACCGTCGCGGGTGTGGGCTTCGAGCCGGACGTGATCCTCGAATGCACTGGCGCCGGTCAGGTCATCAAAGACTCGATAACGGGAATCGGTGCGGGAGGTGTGGTGTGCCTCACGGGTGTTGGCAGGGGCGGATCCACGGTCGGCCCTGCCGTGGCTGACGTCGCAGCAGCGGCGGTGCTCAAGAACAACGTCGTGGTCGGCAGCGTCAACGCCAACAAGCGGCACTGGTACAAGGCGGGACACGTACTAGCCAATGCGGACCCTTCGTGGCTTGCACGCCTGGTCACCCGGCGCGAGCCTCCGGAGAAGTTCATGCGCGCTCTCCAGCGACAGCCGGAGGACATCAAGGTCGTCATTCAGTTTAGCGAGGCATGATCACGATGAGCAGATCAGGATCAGATGTGGACCGGGCTGGGCATGCAAGTGAGGATCAAATCGAAGAGAACGGTGGACCAGTCGGCGTTTTACCTTGGCCACTATTCGTTTCCGAGCTGGTTGGTACGGCGCTACTAGTGTTGGTGGGTCTGTCGTTGGTCATTTTAATGTTCGGGGAAGGCAGCCCCATCAAAGAAGTCTTGCCCAGTGAAGGCTGGCGGCGGCTGATCACCGGCTTTCTGTTCGGCACCACCGGCGCACTGATTGCGCTTTCGCCGGTCGGGAGGAGGAGCGGGGCGCACATCAACCCGGTCGTCACACTGGCATTTCGCCTGATGGGCAAGCTCGACCTGCGTACCACACTCGTTTACATCACGGCGCAACTCTCAGGCGCGATTCTGGGGGCTCTGCCGCTCCTTGCATGGGGCGCGATGGGCAGGAGCGTGGCGTTCGGTGCCACGTTGCCGGGAGAAGGCTATGCCATCAAAACTGTCTTGCTGGGGGAAGTGATTACTACGTTCGCCATGGTCACCGGGTTGTTTGTTTTTCTTGGCTTTCCTCAAATTCGTCCTTTCACTCCCGCGATGTTCCCGTTTCTGTATGCCGTTATGGTGTACGTGGAGTCGCCGATCTCAGGAACTAGCACGAATCCTGCGCGCAGCTTTGGACCGGCACTCGTCTCGGGAAAGTGGGCCGGCTGGTGGATCGACTGGGTCGGCCCGCTGATCGGAAGTATCGCAGCATGCCTGGTCTGTAGTTTTCTCGCGAAGCGAATCACAGTAGCGAAGCTGTATTACTTCGAAAACGACCACGACAGGCTGTTTCGCAGGATGAGCCGCCCGAATGCGACGAGCCGGTGACTTCCAGTTATGGTCAGACGCTCGCGGATTCCCAGCTTCACGTTTTAGGGGGGTATGGTCTGTGAAAGAGCAACTAGAGCGGCTATGGATATATAAGCGCATCACCGATTTGCCTGTTATTTCTGACAGTAGTGCCGCATCCCCATCGGGCACTACAAGTGTATGGGTCATCGCACACGGTCTCGCGAATGCATCCTTGGAAGACGTCTTAACGATTCAACCGCAGTTGCTGTCCCCGAAGAGACGTTGCTTGAGAATCGGATCCTTGCCACTCCATAGCCCTGCGCTGAAGCATAGCAACTGCCTCTCGTCACTGATCCCGGCTATGAACTGGAACCCACGCCTTCATAATGCAGCACAGCACGGCCGCCAACAGCGGAATGAAATCTATGATCAGCGACATTTTTGAACCAAAAAGGTGATTCCAAATGAAACTGATGTCATTGGTGGCGGTCGTTTTCTTCTTGTCGCTTACGCCGTTGCGTGCTCAGCTTCCCAGTGGAGTCCAAGCAGTTGGTGACGTTCATATGGATGTGACGTGTTCGCCATCCGTAGCCGCCGACTTCGACGTTGCCCTCGCGTTGCTACACAACTTTTGGTACGCACGCGCGCTGGAGAGCTTCAATAAGATCATCCAAGCTGACCCGCAATGCGCAATGGCCTACTGGGGCGCCGCGATGACCTACTACCACCCCTTCTGGGATCCGCCAACCAATGAGGATCTGTCGGCTGCCTGGGCCCTGGTGCAGAAGGGACTTCAGGTGAGCAAAATGACTCCTCGCGAGGCCATGTATCTCGATGCGGTGGCTGCGCTGTACAAGAACGCAGGCACCGACTCGCCGAAATCAGAGAGAGACCAAGCGTACCTGGCCTTGATGAAAGCCACCGCCGATAAGTACCCAGACGACGAGACGAGACTTTTCTATGGTCAGATGCTCTTGAGCACTATGCCGGAGGGACAGGTGGACGACGAAATACAACCTGTCGTAGCCAACATCTTAGAAGAAATCTACTCGCGGAAGCCGACGCACCCAGGCGTGCTGCACTATCTCACTCACGTATATGACGATCCGGTTAATGCTGAAAAAGGCCTCGTCGCAGCGCGGGCCTACAGCAAATCCGCTGCTGCCGTCCCCCACGCGCACCACATGCCTTCGCACATCTTCGTGCGGCTCGGGCTATGGGAGGAAGCGGCGGAGGCGAACGAGAGCGCGTGGCGCATCTCCGAAGAGGATGTGAAGCACGCAGGAGAACACGGAGGGCATCGCGATTTTCATGCACTGAACTATCTGCAATACACGTATATCCAGCTTGGCCGGTATCGCGACGCCAAGCGTCTGACGGATATTTTCCAGGCGGAATATGACGGCATGGCAAACAAGAAAACCGCGCCGGATACGCCCCTGTTGCAGGCAAAGCACCTCAAAGGCCGAACGATCTTCGGACTCCCCGATCGCGTGGCGTACGGATATTTCGATACGTTGACCCGCTACCTGATCGAGACGGGGGATTGGCAAAGTTTCTCGACGATTCCGCTGGTTGCCCCGTCACGTGATTTCGTGGCGATGAAGACACAGCTCGAAGCTGCCGCGGCCGCCAAACGCGGCGATTCTACCGCCGCTCGAGCCGCGGCCGACAAGCTGGTAGGGCTGTCGAACGAACCCGGCCAGGATCCATTTGTCAAGCTGATCATCACCATCCAGGCAAAGGAAGCCGAGGCTTTTGCAGCGCACGCGGCGAAAGATGAAGACGGCGCGATTCGAAAGATGAACGAGGCCATCGCCATCGAAGACTCAATCTATGCTCTCTCGCAACCACCGTATCCGGCTATCCCCGCTCACGAAATCCTTGGCAGCATGTTGATGGAGATGAATCGGCCTTCGGAAGCATCGAAGCACTTCACGGAAACTCTAGTACGTACTCCAGGACGGCCTAAAGCCATCTATGGAATCGCTCGGGCGGCGCAGGCAATGGGCGACAAGGTGACGGCCCAACAACGCTATCAGCAATTTCTGGCAATCTGGAAGAATGCTGACTCTGATCTCCCTGAACTCGCTACCGCTAAGGAATTTCTGGCGAAAATGCCAGTAGATGTGAAGAAATCCGAAGCGCCCGGCATCATGAACTTCTCGCGACTCAACGATGGCACGGTGGGGTTCGGCGGCGCGACCCAGCCGTCCGCGATGGCCTGGCTGAAGAAAGAAGGGTTCGCGTCGGTCATCAGCCTGCGCCTCGCGACTGAACAGAGCGTCGACATAGATGCCAGTCGGGCCGCGGCCCAGGCAGCCGGGCTGAACTACATCTACCTGCCCTTCAATATCGAGAACCCGGATCCACAGCTCTTCGACAATCTGCAGATCCCCTTCACAGACAAGGCCAACCAGCCTATCTACATTCATTGCGCCTCGGCGAACCGCGTAGCCTTCCTCTGGATGATCAAACGCGTGCTCGAGGACGGCTGGGAGATCGACAAAGCCGAGGAAGAGGCCGAGGCGATCGGACTTACACATGCGGATCTGAAGGCGTCCGCTGTTGAGTACGTGAAGTCGCACAAGAGATGAACCTGGGCCGAGTTTCGCGGGCGCGGCAAGCGCTACTAGGATTTTCTTTCGAAGGGCCCGGGATCGTTTCGGCCGGTGAGCGCGGCAGGACTCGCCAGGAATGCTGAGACTAATCGCCTTCAAGTCGTTGCCGCTGAGAACTTATTGACGAAAGTGCCAGGAACACCATGGCAGCCTGTCGTAGGGGGATATGGTCTGTGAGAGAGCAAGTTAAGCGGCTGGCGTGTGCTTTGGGAATCTGCGCGATACTGCCCTTCACAGCTACGCTAGAGGCACAAGAACAACCAAAGCCTGGAGCGAACACGGTTTTCGTTGCCAACCAGATCATCCCGATGGATGGAGGATGGCGAGAGGTACCAGCCGTCGCTGGAACGATTCTCTCGGCGGGATCTCTCGACGGTCTGCAGACTTCGCTCGAGGGCAATCCTTACAGCACTGATCCTGTTGATACCGAGCCTGTGTTCGGCGGCCTCAAGATAGAAGACGAAACCGATTCACATCTCGCAGCCGCAAGTCAGGAACCGAGCGACCCCGATAGTTCGTCGCCATCCGCGATCCCCGAACCTCCGCCTCCGCCTGTGCGCTCTTACGCTGGTCCGTGGGATAAGCGCCGAAACCTTACTGGAAACTGGGGCGGCGTTCGGGACAGTCTCGCAGCCCACGGCGTGTTCTTTTCCGCTTCCCTCACGCAGTTTTATCAAGGCCTTGTGGCCGGCTCCGGCGACAACACTTTCAAGTATGGCGGCAAGGCTAAACTCACGACTCTCGTGGATGCCGGCAAGCTCGGGTTGTGGAAAGGCTTCGGTGTCGTCGTAAGTGGTGAATACAATTTTGGACGCACCGCATCTTATGCGGGGCACACACTCCTCCCTACCAACACGGCGATGACCTTTCCCTCTCTAAACGAGAACGGTGGGGATTTGATGACCGTCGCTGTTGCGCAGCGTTTAGGGGAGCGTCTCGCAGTCCTGTTCGGCAAGTTTAACGCGTTCGACGTCTACGCCGCTGGCAACGAATTCCACGGCGGTGGGGGGCTTGATAAATTCCAGAATATCGTCTTCGAGGGCACACCCAGTGGCACGGTTCCGGTGTGCCTATTTGGTGGGATAGCTGTTATGAAAACCCGGCTTGCCCAAGTCACGCTAATGTTCTATGACCCGGAAGATCAACAGAACCACACTGGATTGGAGCACCCCTTCAGGGAGGGCGTGACGTTCTACGGGTCTATGCTGTTCGCCCGCACGTTTCATGGTCTCTCCTCCAAGCACACTTTTTCCGCCTCCACCAGCACGGAAAAAGGAATCAATCTCGCAGATCTCCCGGATATTAGCCTTCCGCCTGGATCAATTGGTGATTTGTCGCAGAAGACTGGGCGCTGGTACGTCGGCTACTCGTTTGAGCAGGCGATTTGGCGGAGCAAGGAGGATAAGAAGAAAGCATGGGGGTTCTTCGGCCAAACATCGATGTCAGACGGAAACCCGAATCCGCAGAGATGGCTTGTTATGGGAGGGGTCGGGGGCACCAGTCCAATTCGGGGACGCGGCTGGGATAAATTTGGCGCGGCAGGTTTTTGCTACGGTTTGAGCCGTCATCTGATTAACGGCCTGGCTCCGACGGTGATTGTAGGGGACGAATGCGGCGGAGAGGTTTTCTACAACTTCGCAGTTACGCCGTGGTTCCTGGTGAGCGCTGATTTACAAGTCATAGAACCAGCCAACAGAGCTTATCCGGTTGCAGTGCTCTTCGGGCTGCGTGCACAGATCAGGTTTTAGTTCAAAGCGGGTAAGGAAGCATCTTGAAATCACTCTTGGTTATTTGCGCGCTGTTGTTTGCCGTTAGTCTGACGGCGCAGGAACGGCAACCATCACCTGCCGCCCCTCCAACAACCGCTCCTCCGACCGCCGCCGGTCCGCCCGGCGCCCCCGCCGGTGTCTCCGCGGAGCAGGTGGCAAAAGCCAACAACCCGCTGGCCGATTTGAATGCGCTGAATTTCCACAACTACTACGTTGCATCTCTGTATGGCGTTCCGAACGCGCAGGCAGACAACTTGTACCTTCGGCCGGTCATGGTGGCCGGGCGCCAGATTATTCGGGCAACTCTGCCCATTGCGACGGTTCCGGTCGGCCAAGGGCAGTATGCCTCGGGTCTGGGCGATTTCAGTGTCTTCGACGCGATCAAACTGACTCCGGAAGGCGCGACGACTGACTTTGCCGTTGGTCCTTTGCTGGTCGCACCAACCGCAACCAACAGCGCTTTGGGACAGGGCAAGTGGCAGGCCGGCGTGGCGGCGGTGGCGGTCCGTTCCATTCCGGGCGGCAATATACTCGGAGGCCTGCTTACCTGGCAGCACTCCTTCGCCGGGGAAAAGGACCGGCCCGACGCGCATCTCGCGACCCTGCAACCTTTCGCTATCCTGAGCATTGGCGGGGGCTACTACGTCCGGTCTACGGCCATTATGGTTTTCGATATCCAGAAGAACAACACCCTGATCCCCGCCGGCCTGGGGTTCGGCAAGGTGTTCAAAGTGGGCAATGCCATGGTCAACGCCTTCGTGGAGCCGCAGTTCACGGTATACCACAGCGGTTCCGGGCTGCCGAGTTTCCAACTGTTCACCGGACTGAACCTGCAGTGGGCTAAGAAGGCCAAGAAATAACGTCGATCGAACAGCACGCAATCGACTAAGCGGCAACGACCACTTTCCCGGAATCGGCCTGCGCAGGAACGAAGCCTAGGTGTCATGGTGGTAAAGCAGTCGGCTCCGAGAAACCTTATCCGTTGCCTTGCGCTTCGGGCTGCGTGCATACCTCAAGTCTTAAGCGGGGGCTCTGACAGAGAACAACGGGGGCACCCACGAACCGTTGCGTAATGGTCCGGAGCATCAATTTGCGACGGGACTCCCCCGCGCAGCCACCGTTGCAAGCGGGAGAATCGGCCCTCCCGCACTAGGGATTTCCCTAGTTGTTGCAGACGGCGAGTGAAACATAGAGTTCTGTCAGACTGTTTCGACGACGCATGCTAGGAGTCTGGATTCGGCGTTGCATCTCGTCGAATCCCAGTCCGATCTTGATGACTATTTGTAGACCGCAAAGACCGCGATGCGTTTCGTCAGGCGCTACGAGTCTGTTCTGACGGCGAGACAATCCTCATGCCCTTCAGAGGAGATATGGCTACGGATTCCCCTATCGTGCTACGCATCGACGACCGTCGAGAACAGTTAGAACTTCGCAAACTGGCTCTGCTGGCGAAGGGTTTCCGCGTCGAGACGGCGACGAACGGACATGCCGCGCTCAAGATACTGGAAGAAGCGTCGGTGGCTGTGGTTCTCTTGGAGTACAAAGAGGAAGGCATGGACGCGGAAGCCCTCGCCTCTCAGATTGACCAGAGGTTTCCAGAGGTGCCGACCATCCTGCTCTCTGCCTACGATGAGATGCCTGAGCGGATTTTGTGGTTGGTAGATGAATACGTAAGTAAGAGCGACCTGCCGGACGAGCTTGTGCGCGCGATTGAACGGGTGACGCGGCAAAACAACGCCGAAGTGAAGTGCACACTCGCCCCCAGCACTAGCAACCCAGTGGCCGCATAAATGAGAGTTTTATCCCAAATAACATTCTCCTAACCACTTGGGGGGGACTGCCATGACGTCAGTACACGATCATCCCGCTCGCCATCGCTTCGCGATCCTTCAGGGGGTGCTGCCGATTACGACCGCTCAGATCCCGGCCGAAATTCTTGCCGGTATCACGCTTGCCGCAATTGCCGTCCCGGAAGTGATGGGCTACACCAAGATCGCCGGCACGCCGGTGATCACAGGTCTCTACACCATGCTCATCCCGACGGCATTGTTTGCTTTGTTCGGCTCCTCGCGGCACCTTGTGGTTGGCGCCGATTCGGCAACGGCGGCGATCCTTGCCAGCGCCATGGTGGGGATCGCTGCCATCGGATCGGAGCAATACATGGCATTGGCCGGCGTGCTGGCATTGATGGCCGCGGGTTTCCTAATTCTGGCGCGCTTCATGCGCCTCGGATTTCTGGCGGACTTCCTCTCGCGCACCGTATTGATCGGATTCCTGACCGGGGTCGGTGTTCAGGTCGCGCTGGGGGAGATCGCCGGTATGTTGGGCTTGAAGGGTGGCGGCCATGGCGCCTTGGGGAAGTTCTGGAACGACCTTCAACAGCTTGGGCAGGTCAACCGCTACGAACTGACGGTGGCGCTTAGCGTCTTGGTGATCATCGTCGGCCTCAAAATGGTTTCGAAAAAGATTCCGGGAGCCCTTATCGCGGCGATCGGCGCCGTGGTCGTAACTTGGGCGCTCAGACTCGACAAGCAAGTGCATATAGTCGGAGCCGTTCCGAGTGGTCTGCCACTTCTCGGCCTGCCCAAGGTGGACTGGAACTGGACAGTCATGGCGACATTGCTTCCCACGTCCTTCGCGATGTTCGTTGTGATCCTGGCACAGAGCGCGGCGACCTCCCGCGCCTTCGCCACGCGCTATGACGAGAATTTCAGCGAGAACACCGACCTGGTCGGTTTGGCCATGGCCAATATTGGTGCCGGGCTATCCGGTACCTTCGTCGTCAACGGCAGCCCAACGAAGACTCAAATTGTCGATGACGCCGGCGGCCGCAGCCAACTGTCGCTCCTGGTGATGTCGGCGATGGTGGCGCTAATCCTGCTTTTTCTGACCGGAGGGCTGACCTACCTGCCAGAAGCGGCCTTGTCGGCCATCGTGTTTCTCATTGGGGTCGGCTTGATCGATGTCGCTGGGATGCGGAGGGTTTTCGATCAAAGGCGATCGGAGTTCTGGTTGGCATTGATCACCGCTTTGACGGTCGTGATCGTCGGCGTCGAACAGGGGATACTGCTCGCCATCGCGTTGTCGCTCATCGGTCACACCCGGTACGGGTATCGACCAAAGAACGCGGTGCTTCGACCGAGCGAATCGGGTGGTTGGCAGCCGGAGCCAGTAGCCAAGGCCGCTTCGGCGGCACCGGGACTGGTAGTCTACCGATTCACCCACAGCATGTACTACGCGAATTGCCAGCAGCTCGCGGATGAGATCTCATTTCTCGCGAACACCGTGGAGCCGCCTTTGCGCTGGCTCTGCATCGATGCGTCCGCGGTGGACGATGTCGACTATTCCGCGGCGGAGACGCTCCGGTCGGTTTACGAGAAGTTGAAGGCGAGAGGAATACGGCTGGTCGTTGCGGAAATCATGGATGACCTAAATACCAGAGCACACTACAAGATGTGGGAGTTGATTGGCGAGGATGCCCGGTACGACAGGCTGGAGGACGTCGTCAAGCAATACCGGCAGAAGTTCAACATTGCTCCTCCACCTTCGCATTCAGACCCGACTCTAGTTTGAGTTAGGGTTTCGTGCCGGCTGGCGAAGAGGCACAATTGATCTCGCACCGTTGAAGATCTGTTTAAGCGTCGATATAGAGAGGAGGGATCGTGGTCCATTCTCATCATACATGGTCAAAGTTTGTACGGAATTACTTAGACCTGGCAAACCGATTGGAAGAAGCAATTGCTGGCTTGATCATGGTGCTTGGGTTCACGCGCATCGCAGGGTTTGCGGCGGCCTCGGAAAAGCAGGGAGTGCGCACCTTGTTGCTCGCGCCTATGCGCGGATCGCTTCGTGTTACCGCAGCAAGGCTGGCAGGATAACAAGGCTGAATGCCGCATCGGGAAATTTCGTCTGCGCCCTGAATCCGGAGAGGGAAGAGGAGACTGCAATGAGTTCCAGCATGGCACCGAACGTAAGCGGCGTGAGCGCCCCCGGCCGACGAACAGTCTACAGCATGTGCGGCATGTGCGCGGTGCGTTGCCCTATCGAAGTCACGGTTGAAGACGGACGGGTGACGTGGTTGCAGGGCAATCCACACGACACAATCCTCGGTACCAGTCTCTGCGCGAAGGGCTCTGCCGGCCTTTCCCTTGAAAACGACGACGAACGGCCGCACACGCCGATGATCCGCACAGGCCCGCGTGGCGCCGGCCAATGGAGGCGCGCGTCCTGGGACGAAGCCCTCGATTACATTGCCGACAAGCTGCACCAGACGATCGAGGCCTTCGGCGAACGCGGCATCGCAGTTTCCGACCGCGGCGGGTTATTCACGGACCTGACCAAGACCTTCGTGAACGCACTCGGCTCGCCAAACTACTTCAATCACGATGCCTCCTGCGGCGGCAACGTCCACAACGCCGCGCGCTCGATCTTCGGCTTCAGCCATGCCGGACTCGTATTCGATCTGAAAAACACTAAGCACCTGGTTCTCTATGGCCGCAACATCGTTGAATCACTCATGGTCAAGGAGGCCAAAGTCTTCATGGGCGCGTTGGCGAATGGGATGCGTTGCACCTACATCGATCCCCGAGCCAGCGTCACGGCCTGTAAGGCGACCCGCTATTGGCAGGTGCGGCCGAACAGCGACTACGCACTCAACCTCGCTATCATCCACGAAGTCCTTAACCAGGGCGTATACGACAAGGAATTCGTTGCCCGCTACGTGTCCGGGATGGATTACTTGCAGGAAGCAATAAAGCACACGACGCCGGAATGGCAGGAGAAGCACACCGGTATTCCTGCCGAGCAGATTCGCAACTTCGTTCAGGAGATCGCTGCCGATGTGCCCCACGTCATCTTCCATCCGGGCTGGATGACAGCGCGTCACAAGCAGTCTTTCTACGTCAGCCGCACGGCGCTGATCCTCAATGCCTTGATGGGTAACATTGAGATCCCGGGTGGTTGCGTGTTGGCAAAGTCACCGGAGTATTACGGCCGGAAGGGTCTAAAGCGCCTGACTGACCGCGTTCCCAAGGTCGAAGAGCCGCGCGTGGACGGTGCCGGAAGCACCCGGCCGCAGTGGGATCCGGCCATCGGCATGCTGCACCAGTTGTTCGCCGCCGCTGAGACTGGAAAGCCATACCCTGTCGGCGCCTACTTCGCCTACCGTCACGATCCTCTCACGGGCATGCCTGATCCGGAGGCTACGCAACGTGCGCTCGACAAACTGAAGCTTGTCGTCTCTATCGACGTGCGTTATTCGGAGACAGGCTGGTTCTCCGACGTTATCCTCCCCGAGGCAACCTACCTCGAGCGTGCCAATATCCTGTGCCAGATGAATCTTCCGGTACCGGTCTTCGCCATGCGCGACCAGGCGATCGTGCCGCGTTTCGACAGTCGTCCCGCATGGTGGATCTTCCGCGAGATTCTGCGCCGCATGGGTAAGAAGGAGGCGCTCGACTTCGAGACCATCGAGGAACTCTGGAATTATCAGCTCGAGGGCACCGGCGTAACCGTTGCCGAAATGCGCGAGTCGGGCATCGCCAACCTGGCCGACACGGTGAGGCTGACTCCTCATAATGAACTCAAATTTCCGACGCCCTCTGGGAAAATTGAAATCGAAAGCGAAGTTCTTGAGAAGGCCGGGCTCCCCAGCCTCGCACCCTTCGAGCCCAAAGCTGCGCCAACAGGCGACCGCTTCTATTTGCTGTTCGGAAGGCCGGCTACACTGGCGCACGGCCAGTCCCTCAATAATCCGCTACTCAACGACATCGCACCGAAACAGGTCCTCTGGATCCATCCCGATCGTGCCAAGCCGCTTAACATCGCAGACGGTGACGATGTGACAATCAATGGAGGTGGAGACTACTCGGGCGACATTGTGGCCAAGGTGACGCATTGGATCCATCCCGAAGCGGTCTTCATGCTGCACGGCTACGGCGCCACTGTACCCCTCGCCACTCGCGCCCGAGGCCTCGGCGTAGCCGACCAGCGCCTGCAGCACGGTAAGCTCTTCGAATTCGATCCAGCTGGCGGTGGAAACGCATTGACCGAATCCATTGTTCAAGTTACGCGCCAGGCGAACGGAGGCGCCAAGCAATGAGCAAATACATCTTGCGTCACGACGAAGCCAACTGCATTGGATGCCAGGCCTGTGAGGTGCACTGCAGGACCAATAAAGACCTCGGCCCCGGCCCCGCGCCGAACAAAATTGTCACAATAGGTCCCATCGATGTTGGAGGAAGACCGCGCATGCGCTTTGTCTTCATGCCTTGTTTCCACTGCGAAGACGCATGGTGCATCAAAGCCTGCCCGACCGGTTCAATGCAGCGTCGCGAGAAAGACGGCATCGTCTTCTCCCAATTCAGTCTCTGCGTGGGATGTAAGAGCTGCATTGCCGCCTGCCCATGGGGTGCGCCGCAGTGGAATCCGGCCACGCGCAAAGTAGTCAAGTGCGATTACTGCATGGATCGCCTCGATGCCGGGCTGGCACCCGCCTGTGTCACTAAATGTGTAACGGGCTGCCTCTCCTTCGGCGTCGCCACTGAACTTCCGGACCCACGCCGCGAGCGCTATGCGCGTCAGATCATCGCCGAGCAGTAAGGAGGGATGATGAGCGAACTCCAAATGCTGCCGGCTTGGCTCGAATCGGGTGCTGTACCAGCAGCGACTCTCAAGGACGCGCTGCCAGGCGTTGCCAAGGCTCAAGAGATGACGCCCCTGCGGCGGCTACAGCGACTGCAGGAGTCGGGTCTCGCCGAGTGCGGAGCAGCGGGCGAACCGATCTATCTCGCATGGCGACAATTCCTGCGCGGGCATGGGCCTTCAGTTCTGGTAATCGACGCTACCTCCCTGGATTTGCGGTCACGCGGAACAACTGCCGTTCTTGATGGCGCTCCTTGGCTGCTAGCTGAGGGAGTGCTGATCGCTGCTGGTCTCCGCGACAGCCGCAAGGTCGAGCTGCGCCTGCCGTCCGAGTTGACCGGCCACGAAGCGGCGCTCTTGAATGTGGTCGATTCAATCCGTTCGCTCGCACAGATTGCCGATCCTCGCATACAGCTGGAAGTGCTGCGCAACTGCCACCCAAGCTGCTGGAGTGAGGAACATGCCATCGACAGGTCGCGGCTGATTCACTCGCCGGAAACCTGGTGCCGGATCGCGATGTTGTTCGCCGGCACAACGGGCCGCGATGCATCTTTGCTGACGCTCCGGCGAGGCATGAAACAGCGGGGCCTGGTCGAGTTCGCGCGTACCGAGAATCTGCGCAGCCAGATCGAGAGCTGGGGCGGCGGCGTAGAGGTGCAGGGCGAGGATCCTGTGCTTCTGTTCGACGACGGTCTGGGCGGATTTATGCCGCTCTCGAAGGCCGATCTGTCGTGCAACCCGCTGTCTCTGGCCTCTGCAGCAATCAACCCGGTGCCTTCCAGCCTGATGGTAATAGCGGAAGGCGTGTGCGTCGTCAAGCAGACCGGACGTGCGCTCTACCGCTATTGGCAGCTCGCCGAAGATGAAGCGATACATGTGCGTGCGTTGCTCGCACGTGCCGGCCGCCTAGTGGCCGAGATCACGCTCGGCCGGGGCGACGCAGAACATCTCGCTGCTCTCGATGAATTGGTTTTGAAGCTTTCCACCGAAGGGCTGGCAGCCGCGTGGCCGCTGGGCAGCTCTTTGCGCTACTTTCGCGACCAGTGGGAAAGCCATGTCCGGCGCGAGTCTTGCCCGGAAGGACTTTGCCTGGAGCGCAACGCGGCGCCCTGCCACAGGACGTGCCCGGCCAACATCGATATCCCCGGCTTCATAGCCCACCTCGGCCATGGCGACTATCGATCCGCCATTGAGGTCATCCGACGCGACAACCCGTTGCCGTTAACGTGCGGGTTAGTTTGTCCCGCGCCTTGCGAATCCGCCTGCGTTCGCGGCGGCAGTGATGGCGCCGTTTTTATCCGCCCGCTCAAGGCCAAGGCCGCCGAACACTGCCTCGCCGAGGGTGGTTACCCGAAGCCAGAGCTTGCCCTGGCTACGGGCAAGCGGATAGGCGTTGTCGGTTCAGGTCCCTCCAGCCTTACGACTGCCTACTACCTGCGGACATTTGGCCATGATGTCGAAGTCTTCGAGGCACAGGAGAAGGCAGGGGGGATGCTACGCTACGGCATACCAGCCTACCGCATGCCGCCCGATCTGCTCGAACAGGAAATCGATCAGATTCGTGTGTTGGGTATTACGATTCACACCAGTGCCCCGATCAGTAGTGTCGAAGCCTTCCGTGAGAATTACGACGCCGTCTTCCTTGGACTCGGCACCCAACGCACACGCCTCATCCCGATTGAGGGCGCACATCTGCCCTTCGTCCTGGGTGGAATCGACTTCCTCCGCGCCGTTCGCGGTGGCGAGCCGATGAGAGTCGGGCCGCGAGTGGTTGTCGTTGGCGGCGGGAATGTCGCCATAGATGTAGCCCTGACGGCTCTGCGACAGGGAGCGAAGCACGTAGACATGGTCTCGCTGGAAAAGCGGCGCGAGATGCCCGCGAGCACGCACGAGATCGAGCTTGCAGTCGCCGAAGGGGTCCAGCTGCAGCCAGGCTGGGGCCCCGTCCGCGTCGAGGAGGACGGCGAGATCATTTTCCAGTTCTGCGAGCGCGTTAAGGACGAGAGCGGCAAGTTCGATCCGAAGTTCGATCCTAATCGCTTGCTGAAGCTCGAAGTCGATCACGTGATCCTCGCCGTCGGCCAGGGAAGCGACCTTGCATGCCTGGAAGGCAGTGAGGTCACGAATACACGTGGCTTCATCTGTGCGGATCCGAAGACCCAGATGACCAATGTTCCTGGCGTCTTCGCCGGAGGCGATGGGCAGTACGGACCGCGGACGGCAGTGGAGGCAATCCGCTCTGGAAAGATCGCTGCTGCTTCCATGGATGCCTGGTTGCGGCGGAAGTCCACGGACGCCGTCGGCAAAGCCGTGCGCCGTGCTGACGTAGTGCCCCTCACCGTTCTGGCTGGCGATCGCACGCACCTTCGCCGAGCCGCGATGCCCGAGCGGAGTGTTGAAGAGACAGTCGGCGAAGGAAACTACGTGCGGATTGAGCAGGGCCTTACCGATGCGATGGCACACGACGAAGCCCGCCGCTGCTTGCGCTGCGATCTCTGTATCGGTTGCGGCCTCTGCATGGCCGCCTGTAGCGAATTGGGTATAGAGGCATTGCGCATGGCGGACACGACGGCTGGCCGGCTCGCCTATTTCGACTTCACGCGACCGGCGCAGTTGTGTATTGGGTGCGGCGCGTGCACGCAGGTTTGCCCGACGGGCGCCATCCGCATCGAGGATATAGACGGTGTGCGGCGCACCATCATCACGGGAACTGTCGTTCGCGAACAGCCAGTGTTGGTCTGCAGTGAATGCGGTGCGCCAACTTTGACGCCTGCACACCGCGAGTTCATCAAACGTCGACTACAGGATCACATGGTGGCGGTCCAGGAGCGCGAACTCTGTCAGTCGTGTGCGCGTCTGCGGGCTGATCGTCCCTCTCCGGGAGTAAAGATCGCAAATTGATCGGAAGGCTATGTGAAAAGCAATCCGGGCATGAGGATGTCTTCCGGCGACAGCTTGGCATATTCCACGAAAACATCGAAGTAGCGGTCGTGCTCAGCCTGATCGTTTTGCAAAAACTATAGTCGAGATGAGGGTGGTCTTTCAGTTGGAATTCCACCAGTCTTCCTGAATCGGTGTGTACAGCAATCTCGTCGCGCTCATCGAGTCGCGCAATCGTTCCCAACTCGCGGATCAAGGTGCTTTCCCAAAACCCACGCTCTGTATTGTCGCAACAACAGCCTCGGCACATGATAATTTGCCCGACAACGAGGTACTTCGTTTTCACAGGACAATCTCGATGCCCGTGCACAGTGTCTAATCCATACCGGCTCGCCCTGGCGTCAACTCGGTGTGGCGGCCGCGATGGCTCGCAGCATCAGCGGATGTGCGATCCGGCCAACCTCTTCTGATGACAGCCAACCCCCGGAACAGGTCTCGGTAGGCGTGTTCCGGGGGGTGAGGTTATTTGTTTTTCGGCCCGGCCTTGTGAACCGGCTTGTTCAGATCGAGAAGAGTCGAGGCGTCGGCAGCGTTGAATGGATAATGCCGCGTAGATTCCTGCTCCGATCCGTTCAGTCTGACGTCGACGCGACGGTTCTGAGCCAGAACAATCACTTTCAGGTTGCGCAGAATCTTCTTCCTCTGCTCGTCGGTCAGGTCAGAATTGGTATCGATCAGATTCTTGACCTCGTCCTCGCTGAGCTGATGCTCTTCGCCCACCGCTTGCGTATCAATGTTCGCCTCGGGAACACCTTGTTCAACGAGGAAAGCCTTGGCACGAGCAACACGACGTTCGGACAGTTTCTGATTGAATTCCGGAGTACCACGCGGATCCGCGTGACCGGTCAAGGTTATACGCGCATCCGGCTTGACTTGCAGGTAGCTCTTGAAGTCCGTTGCGAGGGCGGTGAGAGTTGCCTGTTGGCTTTCCACCAGGCCGCCCTCGGGATGCTTCTCCGTCGGCCGGGCGGTTGGGAAGTACACACTGTGCAATGTCAGCCGAGCTATCAGCTCAGGTGAGGGTTGCGGAGGAGGCGGCGACTGAATGGTGACATTGATGTTTGCCGTCGCCGTGTGGCCCTTGTCATCTGATACGCTGCAGGTGATCTGCGCCGGACCGGTGGAAGCGCCTGTTGAAGAGTAAGTCGCCGTTGCTCCGCTGCCGCTCATGGTGCCTTCCGCAGCCTGGTAGCTGTAACTGAGCGGACGGTTCTGTGGGCTGACACCCTGGGCCGTAATGGTCGACGAGTCGCCCGGCTTGAGATCGGTCGGGTTCGCCGAGCAGCTCAGTGTCGGCCGCTCGAATTCCTTCACGGTGTAAGTGGCCGAGCAGTTGGCAACCTCCCAAGGCTTCAGGCCTTCCTTACCAGGCTTCCCTTCCTTCAGGGTGCCCTCCACCTGGTAGGTTCCAGGTTTCAAAGCACTGGTATCAATGCTCGCCGTTGTTCCAGTGCCGGTAACGCCGTTGCCACTCCACGAGTACAACGTGTTCATCTTCGGATTCAGACCTTCGGGGGTCGCCGTCACTATGACCGGCTCACCCGGGAAGACTTGCGTCGGCGAAGCCGAGCACGAAGCCTTCGGTGGAACCGGTGGCTTGCCGCCAAAGTTATACGAGAACCCCGCAACCGCGCCACTCATCGTAGGGTTATAAACGTACTGGTTATTCGTCGGTCTGTAGTCCTCATATAAATAGCGCCAGCCCACCGCCAGTCCGAACTTGGGGGTGACGTTGAAGTTCAGCAGGCCAATGGCTTGATAGTCCAGGGTGGATCCGCCTGCGCCCGCGTCACCGGCAACTGTCAATGCCGCTTTTTCGCCGAAGGGTACTATGAACCGGGCGCCGCCCAGGCCATCGACCCAATTGGTCGAGCGTGAATGGCTTAGCCCAGAGGGGTCCAGAGTGTTGTTCAGGCTCACATACCAATAGCGAATTCCGCCGAGTGCGTCGATCTTCAACTTGTCGCCGTCATAGAGCCTGTATCCCACCTTCGGTGTCAAGATCGACTGTGTAAAGCGAGTATTGATCGATGTCTGGCCCAACTCGTTAATGGGGAGCCCGTTGTCGACACCTAACTTCATCCATAGGAAATCCACCGGCATCACGAAGCGGCCCTTATCAGCCTCGACTGCGATCGGAATGATCCCTTTTAAGCTTTGAAAGATATCGGAGAAAGGAACATGGATGCTCGCATTGTAGCCCAGCGCTCCAACGGTCCCGTGCACTCCGGGAAACCACCCGTAAATTGTGATCCCGACGCGCCAATCACCGCCGGTGCCTCCTGTCGGGTATTGTGACACCGGACCAGGCCCCTGAGGTGGCGTCGGCGCGGGTGCGTCCGGAATCGCGGGGGCGGCGTTTGATGCGGCAGGCGGGCCCGCGACCGTCAAGTCCGCCGGCCCCTGGGCGAAGACAGATGTGCAAAATAGCAGGGTCAGGGTTACGGCATATAACAGCCCGATGTTCTTGCAGTGCAAATTCATAATTCCTCATTTCTTGATACTTATGGTGATTCGTGATGCCCTCATTAGTTGTTGCGACAACGCCAGTAAGTGCAGTCTTGGTTTTCGGAGTCGCGTTTGCAGGATATGTCCACCGGTCTCCCGGCACTACTAGGGATTTGCCTAGTTGTGTAGGCTCGAGCCAACAACTAGGGTTGGTTTCAGACAATGTTCATCGACAAGAGCACCATACTTGTCGCCAACGATACCGCCTCCCGCACGAAGGGAGCCCGTGCCGCCGCCCGGTCGACGAGGCCTGTAGGCGCGCCGGCGATGCGCAGCAAAACATCGACGAGGTACTTTTCAAAAAATTAACCGACAGGAGAAAACAAATGGCAACGGCAGAAATGGTAGAGACAGTAGAGACAAAGGATGCAAAGAAGAGTTCCACAGGGCAAGTCACGGTCGATAACGCACGGGTAGATCGGCTGAAAGAGCAGTTCCTAAGCACGCCGCAGACCATCGACCACGAGCGGACCGTGATCATGGCCGACGTCTACGAGGGTACGGCCGGCTACCAGCAGATCATCCGACGTGCCAAGTTCTTCGCCGAGCTGATGGCTAGGAAGACGATCTATATCGACGAGAACCTCTTCGTCGGCAGCATGGCGAGTTCCGTCAGCGCGGTCTACACCTATCCGGAATGGAACGTGGAGTGGATGAAGGCGGAGAAGACGGTCGAAAAGTCAAAGACCCCCGAAGAGCGGAAGGCGAACGAGTGGGCGCTCGAGTACTGGGGTAAGTGGGCGCTGCGGCCCCGGGCCGACGAGATCTTCATCACCAAGTATGGCTTTGATCCGGACCCCATCTATAAGGCCGGTCTCGTCACGGAGTTCCTGTCCTGGCCGGGTGGCGGCGGCAACCTGAACAACCCCAAGGTTTACAACGAGGGTCTGGCCAGCATGATCAAGGACGTGAAAGAGCGGCAGATGGCCCTCGAAATACGGCTGCCGAATGCCTCCAAGTTCTACTTCTACGAGGCCTGTTTGATCACGATGAAGGCCGTCATCCGGCTGGCTCACCGGTATGCCGAGCTCGCCCGGGAGATGGCGGCGAAGGAGAAGAACGAAGCCCGCAAGGCGGAGCTGATCGCCATCGCCGAGACCTGCGAATGGGTTCCCGAGCATCCCGCCCGGAACCTGCGAGAAGCCATCCAGAGCCACTTCCTCTGTCACATCGCAGCAGAGATCGAGCAGGTGGGTTGCGGCTACTCGGAGGCCTACCTGGGCCAGAACCTGGAGCCGTTCTATCAGCGTGACAAGGCGGCGGGCCTGGTCAACCCCGAGCAGGCGATCTTCATGCTCAGGAACCTCTTCATCAAGCTGAACGAGGTCGGCTACTACTTCGGAGAGATTGTGCACCTGTCGAACTCCGCCGACGTGGCGCAGAGCATCTCCCTCGGAGGGTTCACCGAAGCCGGCGACGACGCCACCGTGGAGATGGACTACCTGATCCTCGATGCGGCCACGTACCTGAAACTGCCACAACCCCCGCTCACATGCATATACACGGATAAGACTAGCAGCAAGTTCCTGGAGAAGGTCCTCAACATGATCGACACCGGTATCGGCATGCCCCAGTTCATCAACGGCAGCCTGCTGGTGGAGCGAGCCCTCGATCTCTTCGGCGGCTCCGAGAAGGGCTGCACGCTCGAAAAGGCAAGGCGTATGTGTATCGGCGGGTGCGTGCCTTGCTTCATCCCGTACGAGACCGGCCACCCTGTCGAAAGCCAGCCCAACTTGGGGAAGGTCCTCGAGCTGACGATGAACAACGGCTTTGACCCTCGCACCAAGAAGCAGATCGGACCCCAGACCGGAGATCCCGAGACCTTCAAGGACTTCGAAGAGCTGTACGCAGCTTTCGCGAAGCAACTCCAGTTCTGCGAGGACGTCGCCCGCCGCGAGTCCTGGATAGGCACCATCCTGTGCGCCGAGTACCTGCCGGTCACCTGGCGCTCCATCCTCACCGAAAGTTGCATCGAGCGCGGTCTCGAGAGCTGGAATGGTGGGGCCAACTACTACACGGTCGCCCAGGTCGCCGTCGGAGGCGTCGACGCCGCGAACGGCCTGATGGCGGTGAAGCACCTGGTCTTTGACGAGAAAAAGCTGACCATGGCCGAGTTGAAGAAGGCCCTGGCCGCCAACTTCGAGGGGGAATATGAGAAGGTTCGGAAGCTGTGCTACGAGGCTCCCAAGCACGGCAACGACATTCCCGAGGTGAATAGGATGGTCCGCAGGGTGTACGGCAGCCTCTTCCAGGCCTTCCAGAACGTCGATGGAGGTGGCAACTACCTCAGCCGAGACATCAAATCGACACTTGATACCTACACCAAAAGCTTCCACAACCAAATGGGTAAGATAACGGGGGCGCTGCCGACCGGTAAGAGGGCCGGCGTGGCACTCACGGATGGAAGTCTGTCGGCCATGCCTGGCACCGATACCCACGGGCCGACCGCGCTGGTGATGTCGGCGGCGAAAGGTCAGGATGCCGTCAAGTTCACCGCAACGCACTTGAACATGAAAGTCCCTCCTGATCAGCTCAAGACCCGCAAGGGCCGGGACAACGTACTGAATCTTGTCAAGACCTATTTTGACAATGATGGCTATCACATCCAATTCAACGTGCTGAACACCGACATCCTCCGGGATGCCCAGAAACACCCCGAGAACTACCGCGACCTCGTGGTCCGGGTGGCCGGTTTCAGCGCTTTCTTCACCCGGCTGCACGTGGGCGTTCAGAACGAGATCATCGAACGCACCCTGCAGCAATTCGCCTAGTGCTGAGGTGCAATCTAACCGGTACGGAGTGGCCCTCCGTCACTCCGTACCGGAGGGTTGCTTGATGAGCACCCACAACGTCATTGTCGGGAAGGCCAAGAGGACAGTCGCAAGAATGATTTAACTTCCTCGTCATAACAGTAGTGGAGGATAACCTATGGCGTACTTTGTTTCTCTACACACGCTGTATCACCTGGACCGCCGGGCAGCACAAAACCTAGCTGAGCGTTTCCGTGCCGCGAAGGGTCTTAAGGTTCAACGCGCTTTACTCAACCTGGTTGAGGGCAAACTGTTGCTCGATTGGGAAGCTCCGGATCGTGAAACCATCGAACGCTGGATGGCGGCAGAACATTATGAGCCTGCAGATTGGCTTGTCCCAATGGAATACGAAGTCAAAGACGGACAGCTGTTGACGGTCTAGGCCGTGAAAAAGACATGTCGGCGAGAGCCAAATGACTCCGAGAGGGTACCAACCCGCGCCCAAGTCAGGGGTAGCGGCCCCTATCCTTGAGCCCACTTTGAAGGTCAGTTTGCGGCAAATCCTAGTGCCCGAAAAAGGGAAATGTGCCGTGAAGCTACAGTGATGTTCCGTGGAGCCGATTGTAGGAGTGCTATGAATACGAACAAAACACGCATTAATAAGGACGGCACAATATGAGCATAGAAGCAGGTCATGCCAGCGTTGTCAAACGCATTGCCATCAATGTGGGGGCCGACTACGTTCCAGGGATGAATGCTGTGATTATGGGAGCGGCTCTGGCGGCGGGCAACTTGGGATGGGAACTTGTCGGCATCCAGGATGGGTTTGATGGGTTGCTGCGCCCGGAGCGTTATCCCAAGGGTGGGTTGGTGACCCTCAACTCCCAAGTGGCTGAGGACCTGGATCCGGCCGGCGGGGGCATCCTGGGCCAGGCGGTGAGGGTGGATCCTTTTCAAGTCCGCAAAGTCAATGAAGACGGCATGGTGGAAGAAGTGGACCTGTCCGATCTGGTTTTGAAAAGGCTGGCGGAAGAGAGGATTGATGCCCTGATTTCCGTCGTGGGCGGCCGGGGGCTGAGTATTTTCCATAAACTCCATCGCAAAGGGCTCAACACGGTGTGCATCCCACGGTCGATCGACAACGACATTGCCGCCACCGCGTTGTCCTTTGGGTTCAACAGCGCGTTGAGTTTCACCATCGAAATGCTTGACCGGGTTCGGCAGGCGGCCCAGTCTGCCCACAAAATTGGTGTAGTGGAGGTCCTGGGACGGCAGGCCGGATGGCTGGCGCTTCAGGCCGGCATTGCCGTGTGCGCCGATGTGGTACTGATTCCCGAGATTCCCTGCGACCTGCAAATAGTGGCAGCGAGGTTGAAGGAAAAGACATCAGCCAGGCGGTCTCGCGGGCTAGTGGTAGTGGCCGAGGGGACGAAGTTCGTCGATGACACGCCTGCCCAGGCGGAGAAGAAATCCGTTCACCCACTCAAAGCTTCGCTGTCGCCGCTGGCTACGGGAGAGGCCAGTGACCACGTCATCCAGCGATCGGGTCAGGCCGCCGAGACCGTGGCGACCAGGCTGCAACTGCTGATCGCCGAGGAAACCTATCCGCTCGTCCTGGGTCCCTGGGCCCGGGGCGGCGCCCCCACTGCCGTTGACCGCCAACTAGGGATGGCTTACGGGGCTGGGGCGGTACGCGCTCTGGGTGCCGGCAAAACTGGCGTGATGGTGGCTTTTGCTCCACCAGACATAAATTTCGTCCCGCTGGCGGACGCGATCAACAAAGTCAGAACCGTGCCCACGGACAGCCTATTCGTGAAGATCGCCCAATCGCTTGGCATCTTTCTGGGGAGGGAACTATGAAAAACCAAGGCATCAACCCATCCGATATAACCGGCACGGTGCTGAATATCCAGCGATATTGCAGCCACGACGGTCCGGGCATCCGCACAAATGTTTTCCTGAAGGGCTGCTCTTTGCGCTGCAAATGGTGCTCCAATCCGGAGAGCATCGCGCCGAAGCCGGAACTGTCCTACGACCCCAAAAAGTGCAAAGGTAAGGAGTGTAGCCTGTGTCTTAAGCCACCCTTCCCGGAAGGCGCCTTTTATTTTGCAGAGGGCGACGATGAACGCGTAAAAGTCAACTGGCACCTGGCCATGGAATGCGATGAGGCATTGGCTTCGCTCTGCCCGACCGGCGCGCTGGAAATGTTCGGCAAACCGATGACGGTTAACGAAGTGCTGGACGAGGCGGAGAAAGATGCGTCCTTCTACCGCAATACCGGGGGCGGCATCACGGTGAGCGGCGGCGAGTGTTTGCTCCAGCCCGACTTCACCGCGGCATTACTGGCAGGAGCCCACGAGCGTGGCTTCAATACGGCGATCGAAACGGCGTGCAACGTGCCCTGGCGGTTCGTGGAAAAGGTGCTGCCCCACGTTGATACTATGCTGCATGACCACAAGATGACGATCCCGGAGCGGCACAAGAAGTGGACCGGGGTGGGCAACGAGCGGATCCTGGCGAACTTCAAGAAGGCCTACGAAACCTTCCCCAACACGGACTTCATCGCCCGCACGCCGCTCATTCCCGGGGTGAACGCGGATGAGGAGCATATCCGCGCCGTCCTCGCTTTCATTCGCCCCCACAAGAACGTAATCGACTATGAGCTGTTGCCGTATCACCGCTTTGGCTTGGGCAAGTACGAGCTGTTGGGCGAGGTGTATGAGCTGGACGATTACAAAACCCCGTCCGATGAGGTCGTCCGGCATCTCCAGGCCATCATTGACGAAGCCTTCGGCCGAGGCGGCCAGAAACCCGCGGGTGAACTGACTTTGCTTCGCGAAGAGAGATTAGGAGGTAGCTAACGATGTCAATGTATCCAAAGAGCATGTTTTTCACATCGTAATCGGTGAGCGAAGGTCATCCGGACAAATTCTGCGACCTGATTTCGGACACGGTGCTGGACGAATGCCTGCGGCGCGATCCCATGTCACGCGTGGCGTGCGAGTCCTATGTCACCATGGGAATGGTGATCGTCGGGGGCGACGTCACGACGAAAGCGCTCTTGACGAACTCCGGTTGTTGCTGCCGGACAGGCCGTTGGGCGAATAGTGGCAACAAAGAACCGAGAATGACGAACAACGCCGAGGCAGTGCCCATGGTCGACTTCATGCATGCAAATCTCACTAGGTTTTGTCCATGTCGACTACGCCCGTTCGCTGACTGGTAAAGTACCGGCAAGACTAAGCCCGGCTTGGGTTTTGATCGATGGTGTCGAGCAGTACCTTCCCGACGCCTCCTATTACATCTACCTCGAAAATAGCTTGACGCCGTCGACGTTGACAGAGAGGAGATATTTCGCCTACCGACACTGTTTCATTTGACAGTCGACTGCGCCCGTCACAGGAATGAAACTACTGTAGCAGGAGTGTCCCTCAGAGACTGACTTATGTCGAACATCAGGATTCTATTCGCCGCCATTTCTGCGATCGTATTGTTTCTGTACGGCCTGGAGGCATTCAGTCGCGAGATCCAAGAGGTTGGCGGTGAGACGCTCCGGAAATGGCTAGGCCGCCTCACCGAGAGTCGATGGCGGGGAGTGGTGCTGGGTGCTGTAGCGACCGCGATCATTCAGTCCAGCAGCGCCGTCACCTCACTGACCGTGGCGCTGGTGGATGCCGGTACTATGACGCTCCGCTCCAGTCTGGGCATCCTGCTTGGAGCAAACATTGGAACGACTTCCACGGCATGGCTGGTTTCGCTGAAATTGACAGGGATCGGACCGTTCTTCATCGTTTTCGGCACGGTGCTGAGCGCGATTCCGACACGGTTCAAGATACTGGGAAAAGCTGCCTTCTATTTTGGGTTCATCTTCTTCAGTCTTGATTTAGTGAGCCTCACACTGAAGCCGCTGGCTCAAAGTCCGCTATTCGTGGAGGTACTGAGTCGATCGAGAACACCGCTGATGGGCGTGTTGGCAGGGATGGTTGTTACCGGGATCGTTCAGTCGAGTAGCATCACGACCGGACTCTGCATACTTCTCGTGCAGCAGTCAGTTCTCCCGGCAACGGCTGCGATTCCCATCGTGATCGGTGCGAACATCGGGACAGCATCGACTGCGTTGCTGGCCAGCATCAAGATGCAGAAGGCGGCCCGGCAGGTAGCAGTGGCCAACCTCTGCTTCAATACTTTCGGAGTCGTGCTGTTCCTTCCCTTTCTTGGCTGGTTCGCGGCAAAGGTGGTGGACTTCGCTGGCGAACCAGGCATGGCAGTGGCGTGGGCTCAACTGATCTTCAATCTGGTGATGACGTTGGCAGTGCTGATCTTGCTGCGCATCTTCCACGATCGTCTGGAACTCTTCGATTCCACGCAGGCGCGTGCCGCAGCATCAACGGTCTCGCGTTGAGTTTGCGGACCTGTCCTCGGCTTTCTCGGGCCTTGACTTGGTGGATCGTCGTTGGAATGGACGGATGCGACTGTCCACAGTTACCCGCGACTTTACCGGCATTGAGTCACCCGCTCTTGAGTTCGTTATTGCCCCAGCGCCTTGTAGTCGGAATTGGTGGTCGTCACCACGAGATTCTTGGCGGTGGCATTAAGGACAGTCTGCTGCACATAGTTCGTGCCGTCCGGCAGGCTGGCAAACTGAACCGCTAGTGTGACCATGTCTTTCGGATTATCCATATAGGTATTCACCTTCACCGTGCTGATCTTTTTTGCAGCCGTGTCGAAAGAGATTGTCATCTGGTCGCCGGCCAGTGCATAGTCCTTGAAAACAATCTGCGCCACGCCGGAACTGGCGTTGGGATCCAACGAGACTTTTCCGGCCCCGAAGGCCTGCTGCATGCTCTGTGGATCGGGTGGCACGTACTTGGAGAGCAGGACCTTCACATCTCCCATGTAGTCCTTCATCTCTTCCTTCTTGTTTGCGATCACCTTCTGCTTCATACGTCCTCCACCCGGAGGTGGAGGGGGTGCAGTTAGCGGTGTCTTCTGCACCTTCCCGTCCGGACCGTATTGGCAGGCTGATACGCTGGGAGGCTTAGGATCGCCCTTCAGTGTGAGTTGCATTGTTTCCTTCCATTGAAACCGGTGCAGTTTCTGCTGGTTTTCCCCCACCGATTGCTTAACTGCTGACAGCTTCTCTTGTAGCTCTGCGCCTGCTCCGCCACCGGCCTGGGCGATCGCAGGGAATATCGCCGCCAGCGTCACGGCAGCGAGGACTAGCGTTCGTTGATTGCCAGCGCGAAGCGTCGTACCAGCGATGCGGGTCTCGACGGCGTGTTCGTGTGCGTGCGAAGCGTCGGTATTCATCATAATGTCCTCTCTCGTTTCCATTGGTTACCGCTATTTCACATTCTCCGAATTCGTGCAAAGTCGATTTCGCGCGAGGTCAAATGCCGGTTCTCCTAACTCCCATCGTCCGACTGAATGGCTTTGGTGTCCCCACGCTTGATGGACGCCACCAAGCTAGCGTGGTCCTGCTCCGTCTGATCTCCGTAACTCTCGGCCCAGTCGGCCAGAGCGTCATCTAGGGCCGTTGAGTTACCGCAGTAGCCGGCAATGCGTGCCGGATCTCCGGTTCGCGCATGGGCTCGGGCCAGGATTGCGCCGCACGCCCATGCGTAGAAGTTGAATGACGCGCCTGTAAGGAATTCGACTGGCACGGAGGCTTTCAGGTTCTTCATCTGCCGCACCATATAGTCGCGACCGTCCCACTCGGTGTAGCCCAGCATCGGGTCGGAGGAAGCCTGCAGCGCGCGTTGTCCGATCACGACGCGTTTGCCCTGGTGACGAAACTCCTCGGGAAGAGGCGGAAGGTAGGGAGCATGTGCGGGAGAGACCGATTCCTTCACCTGCAAAAACAAGGGATCGTCGTCACCAACTCCGAACAGCAGTACCAGGAAAGCCCTGGTCCCCACCGAACCGACACCGACGACTCGGTGTGCCACATCAACAACGTGATAGCGGCCGAGCATCAAGCGCCGCTCCATCGACAGCGTAAGCGAATAGCGATTCAGTACCTCGATTACTTTCTCTTTGGTGGCACGAGGGACGGTGGTGAGAACGGGGGGATCATTTCGGAAGGTCCACTTTCCGTCGCCCTGCTGATCAGCCACCTTCGGCATCAGGGTACGGTTGTCGGTGCGCAGGGCTTTGGCGACAGTCTTGGCGAAAACCGCCTGCGACTTCGGGTCGACCTTTGCGATGGGATTGTCGCGTCCCGGATACGCGTGCAAGTACCAGACGTCCAGCACTCCCATGCTCTGCAGGCGATTGACATTAAAGCGATAGCCCTCCACGCCGCGCCTTACCGCAGCAGCGCGCTCGCGCCGATTCAGGCCATTCTCCCGGCCCGCGACGTTGACGCTAGCCACCAGTCGTTTCAAATCCCACTCCCAGGGACCGACGGTAGCCTCATCAAAATCATTCAGGTCGAAAACCACGTCCCGTTGCGGCGTGCCATACATTCCGAAATTATTAATGTGGGCGTCGCCGTCCATGACCACGGGAATGCCGGAGATGGGACCAGTGGAGAGATCGGCGGCCATTACGCACGGCGAGCCCCGCAAAAATGCAAAGGGCGAAGCCGCCATGCGCCCCATGCGCAGCGGGATAAGATGCGCCTGCCTCCCCTTGTTGCTGATGGCCAGGAGTTTCAGTGGATCAGGCCGGTTCTTCCCCGGTTTCCACTCCGCATGCGACTCGCGCGGGACGGCACGGCGAACTTCCTTGCCCTCCGCGTGCCGCTGCTTCCACGGGACCATCTTGGTCCCCAAGTCGAACTTTAGTACTGGATCCATCTTCGCTATCGCCATGTCGCCTCCCAAAGACAATCTGCGCCGTCGCATCTCTCGGGATGCACGAATGACGCGCGTCAGGCCCACTCCGACCGCCACTATGAAAAACTTCAATTCAGATCACCATCTTTGTAGTACTTGGTGCCCTTCGCGGTGATTTCGAGAGCGAGTCCCTTGTCCGTGAGCTGATACATCCAAACGCCGTCCGCGACTGACACCGCTCCGCCCATTGCAGCGCCCTTGTCTCCGTTTTTCGCAGCCGCCGTAGCCTGCCCGCCGAAATCCCAGCCGGAGTTCACGAAGCCATTGAGCGCCTTTTCGTTGTCGAAGACGAAGATCACGCTGAATTTCTTGACCCCCATGCCGAGCCCGGCCTGCACTTCAATCATTTTCATGAAAGTCTCATGCTTGGTCTTGTTGTTCACCGCGAGACCTTTTCCATTGCCGGAGCCGGCAACCAGAATCTTTACCCCCATATTGCTGAACACCGCATACCCCGCGGCTCCTGCCACCGCGGCCTTGGCTTTTGGCTCGGCTTTATAGAGCCGTTGCAGAGTACTCTGCGCCATGTTACGAATGTCTTGCTGCTTTTTCGCGATGCTGGAATCGGAAGCACGTGCGGTTACTGCCAGAGCGCAAATCAGCGTGGCTGCGATGACGAGATTCTTCAAGTTTGTTTTCATGGTTAACCTCTGTTTGCGTTCTTGTTAGCGAGGAAAAGTGATCATTTGTCACATATGAAGACGTTGCCGAGAAACGGCATAACAGCGGAAGGCAGCTACCACAAAAGTGGCATCACTCGGCTTTGTCTATTCGCATCGCCAACGTGCCCACGCCTGGGTTCAGCGGACATCTGGTCTACGACCGCGTTGCTACCCGGTAACTGGCGGAACTGACGGCCTGATCGAGATCATCTGCGCATTTCGACGAACCTACTTCATGTGCGCTTCTCCCTCCCGCGTTGGTAATTGTGAGAAGCAGTTGTAGCCAGAACGAGCATTTCACACTCCAACCAGTCGAGCTACGCGGTTCGTCGTGACCCCTTTGCCGGCGAGCTGATACTGGAAGAAGCAGTAATCCCAAGGTTGTAATTCGACATACAACCCGGAAGCCGCCAGCTCATTTCCGTCTCGGTCGTAGCTCGCGTCCGAAAGTGCGTCAGTTAAACGCCATATTTCCCCTCGCACTTCTTCCCAAGGGACGCGCACCCGGGCTTGAACGGCGTGATCGCTGAGATTGACTGCAATGAGACGCCGATCATCGTCCTTGGCCCAACTCCAAGCGACCAGGTTTTGACAACTTTGATTGTCGGGCCATCCACTGCGCTCGCACAGCTCCCATTCACCATCGCGAAATATCGGAGCGTTAAGAGCTGCGAGGAGTCTGACGTAGAAGGCCTGCAGTGCTTTGTTCACGGGCTCTGGGGGGCGTCTCGCCAGAAAGACCGGTAACCGTACCGTTCTGCCTTCGAATTGTCCTTCGTGGAAGAGTCTTGCTCCCGGGAGAGAGGACGTGGTGACTGCAGCAGCCTGCTCCTTTGCGGGCGAAAAAGTCGCCGCGGCCCGAGGCTCATCGTGGTTCTCGATGAAACGGAGCAACTTCTTCTGGTAGGCAAGATCGGCACAAAGATGAAGCCGAACACTCTCCGCATTGTCATGCTCCAAACGATCATAAAGCCGCTTGTCGTAGCAGAAGTCGAACCCATGCTGTTGCAGTTCCCACTCCAGGCCCCAATAAGCCTCGGCAATGAAGCACATATTCGGATACTCTGTCTTAACGGCGCGGATGACATCGTCCCAATACTCGGTTCGTGGCCGTTGCCCTGCCCGACTGCCCCACGTGCGTTCGAAGATCTGGTTCAGCACGAGCATGGCCATGTCGCAACGGACGCCGTCACACTGAGCCGAAATACTGGAGACGGTCTCAATCACGGCTTGCCGAAGCCCAGGCTGAAACGCATTGAGCTGCAGAACATCTGGCCATGCAGGAAAATAAGGATCGCGCCCGCAGGCAAATACGCTTCCTTGCACCTCGACGTAGGATGCCGGTTCCTTACTGGCATCTTCGACACTCCCACGAATGAAATACTCAGGGTGGTCGGTGACCCACGGGTGATCCGGCGCGACGTGATTCGGCACGAAATCCAAGAGCAGTTTCATGCCTCGCTTCGCAAGTTCCCGCCGTGCAGTAGCGAGACCTTTGGGACCTCCGAGGTGTTTGTCAACCACGTAGCGTCTGATGCAATAGGGAGACCCGACATTGTCTTCTGCCTTGAAGTCGGGTAGGGCTCTGCGGAAATCATCGAGCAGTCCACTATTCTTATTGGCAATTGCAATGCCTGCAGGACTTCGCTCCCAGACCCCCATGAACCAGACGCCATCGAAACCGAACTTCGCGATGGCGTCCCATTCGGTTGATGGCACCGAACCCAAGTCAACGGACGTTCCAGTTTTCAGGCTGAGCTCAGAGAGCCAAACCCAAGTATTGATTTCGTACAAGGTGGGATATTTTGGCCAGATGGACATAGTTATGCCTCTTTCGGTTTCTCGCCTGCATGCCACAATTGCGGCGGTGAATCCGTTCGTACAAATACGTACTCCGAAGTGACGCGACGGTCTCGATCCCGCCCGCTTCCCAACAACTCAGGCGTCGGATCAGTTCAGATAGAGTCATAGCCTCAGCAACGATGTGTCCCGATTGCTAGGCTACGGGTTTCGCGACTGGCACCCGTTTCGATGATTTGAACTCCGATAGAACATCGGCCTTCGTCAGGTGTCCGAAAGCTTGGATCGCCTTGGCGATCGTGCCTGTCCATCCGGTCTGGTGGCTCGCTCCGATCCCGGCGCCGTTGTCGCCATGGAAATACTCGTAGAACAGGATGTAATCCTTCCAGTGGTGGTCAGTTTGAAACTTTTCGTTTCCGCCAAAAACCGGGCGGCGGCCATTCTCATTGCGCACGAAAATGCCCTGTAGGCGGCGGTTAATCTCCTGGGCGACCTCAAAGAGGTTCATCGACTTTCCAGAACCAGTTGGGCATTCCACCTGGAAATCGTCTCCATAGTATTCGTACAGGTTTACCAAGGACCGGACGAGCAGCACGTTGATCGGCATCCAGATCGGTCCTCGCCAGTTGGAGTTGCCGCCGAACATGCCGCTGTCCGATTCTGCTGGCGCATATTGCACCCGGAATTCCTGGCCGCCCGCTGTAAAAACATAGGGGTGCTCCAGATGGTAGCGGGAGATTGACCGAATGCCGTACGGACTAAGGAACTCCGACTCGTCCAGCATCCTTGACAGCACCCGGCGGTACTTCTGTTCCGTCATTAAGTCGAGCAGCCGAGTGCCACCCACGCCATCCGTCATTGCAGACTCGAGAGACATCGATGATGCCATGTGGGGGTGTTTTTCCAGGTAGGTAGCCATTTTTCGCATAACATCCGGCATGCCTTTCCTGACCTCCCCGTGGAAAACGGTTGCGGCGCAGATGGGTAACAGGCCAACCAGTGACCGCACCTTCAAACGCGTCGACGTCCCGTCCGGTAGCTTGAGGAGGTCGTAATAGAACCCGTCTTCCTCATCCCACATGCTCTCGTTCTCATCCCCGACATGGTCCATGGCCGAGGCAATCGAAACGAACTGTTTGGAGAACGTCACCACCATGGGCTCGTAGGCTGGATCGTGCATCGCGAGTTCGATGGCGATCTGCAACATGCACTGGCAGAAGAAGGCCATCCACGCGGTGCCGTCCGCTTGTTCCAGATGACCGCCCGTGGGGAGTGGGGAACTACGGTCAAAAACGCCGATATTGTCGAGCCCAAGGAAGCCTCCCCCGAAGATATTCTTCCCGCTGGGATCTTTACGGTTCACCCACCAGTTAAAATTCACCACGAGCTTTTGAAAGATCTTCTTGAGAAACGTCAGGTCGCCTTTGCCCTCGGCATTCTTCTCGGTTCCATAGACGTACCACGCGGCCCACGCGTGCACTGGCGGGTTGACATCGCTAAAATTCCACTCGTAGGCCGGAAGCTGGCCGTTGGGATGCAGGTAGTCATCGTCCAGTAGCAGGAGCATCTGCTGCTTCGCGAAGTCCAGATCCACCATGGCGAGAGCGATGTTGTGAAATGCCAGGTCCCAAGCCGCGTACCATGGGTACTCCCATTTATCCGGCATCGAGATAACGTGAGCATTCTCCAGGTGAGTCCACTCACGATTCCGGCCTTGGTATTTTTGTCCGCGATGTTCCTTGCTCCAGTGCTCGACGTCGTAACCGTAGTACTGCTTGCTCCACAACATGCCGGCTAGTGCCTGCCGCATCACCATGGCGGCATCTTCGCTCACCGACTTCGGCGTGATGGACGCATAGAACTCGTCGGCTTCTTTCAGGCGCGACGCCATGAGCTGGTCAAAGCGGTCACCGAACGCTCCCGTCTTCTTATCCGCGTCTGGAGCAACGGGCGTCAGGCGCAGCCGGATCACCCGACTCTCTCCCGGCGGTACCTCCAACTGATAATGCGGGCATGCTTTGGTTCCCGCCTTGTTCGGATTCACCTTGTCAGAGTGGCCCTGCACGATGTATTCGTTGATTCCGTCCTTCACATACGGAGTGTGGTTGGCCTGGCCGAACACGCGCTCCTGATTCGTCTCGTTCTCGGTGAAGAGCAAAGGCACGGAGCCTTCGCAGTAGAGATAGCGGACGCCCAGGTCGGGATGGGAAGCGGCAATCACCGACGAGTCCCCTGACTCGGTTTTCTGCTCCAAGAGCGGTTTGGCGGAATTTTGCCCCCACGACCAGGTGTTGCGGAACCACAGGGTCGGCAACACCGCGAGGCTGGCCCTTTGCGGCCCACGGTTCGCCACTGTAATCCGGATCAGGATGTCTTCCGCTGATTCCTTGGCGTACTCGACAAACACGTCAAAATAGCGATCGTCATTGAAGACACCGGTATCCAGGAGCTCATATTCCATGTCGTTGCGATTGCGGCGCTTGTTCGTCTCAATCAGATCACCGTAGGGAAACGCCGCTTGCGGGTACTTGTATAGGTACTTCATGTACGAGTACGTGGGCGTGCTGTCGAGATAGAAGTAATATTCCTTCACGTCCTCGCCATGGTTGCCCTCGCTGTTAGTGAGTCCGAACATGCGCTCTTTGAGGATCGGATCCGCACCGTTCCACAGCGCTAAGGCAAAACAAAGGATCTGTTTTTCGTCGCTGATTCCGGCGATGCCGTCTTCGCCCCAATGGTAGGCGCGGGAGCGCGCCTGATCGTGGGTGAAATAATCCCAGGCGTCACCTCCTTTGCTATAGTCCTCACGGACCGTTCCCCACTGTCGTTCGCTTAGGTAAGGTCCCCACTTTTTCCAGCTGGTTGTGCCTTTGCGGGCCTCCTGCAAACGCAACGCTTCTTGTGTCATGGTGGACTCCTTCTCATTTCTTCATGCGGATCTAACTGCTGCTTCATTAATAGGCTGCGTCTCCGGAGTTGGTGTTTTGAGCAATGCCTGCATACCGGTCTCGCGGGGAGAGAACGGCGCCGAGAGCTGTAGGTTCTGCCCCGGAAGCGCAATCTGAACTCCAGTCGACTCAATACACTCCATCATCTGGAGTTGAAGTTCTTCCTGGATCTCGAGGAACTGGCTCCAATCCCGAGCCATGACGTATGCGAAAACCTCTACGTCCAGAGAAGATGCACCGAAACGAAGGAAGCGCACGCGAACCGAGTTGGGTTCGACATGCCTGCATTCATTTAGCAGTTTGCGGATGCCATCGAGGAGGGCATGCATCTGGTGCGAGGAGGTGTCGTAGCGCAGGCCAAGGATAGGGTGAAGCCAGAATTTATCTCTGGCGGAGAGATTTTCGAGGGTCATGGTGGCGATCTGCCCGTTGGGAACACTGACCAAGGTTCGGTCGAGAGTCAGTATGCGAGTCGACCGGAAGCCGATTTCTCTGACTGTCCCCACCGTGTCACCCACCTTCAGAGAGTCACCCACATGCACCGCCTGGTCAAAGATGAGGGAGATCCCGCCGACCACGTTTTCCAGTGTCTTCTGTGCGGCGAGTGCAACGGCCACGCCACCAACGCCGAGGCCGGCCAGTGCGCCGGTTGGGTTCACTCCGAAGTAGTGCAGGGTCACCAGCAGGCCCACGAAAATGATCACCAGATTGACACCCCAACGGGCAAGCCGCAGCATCGAAGTGGCTCCGGTAAGGTTGCGACTTCGGAGAGATCGACTGAAATATGCCTCGCCCCAGCTGGCGAAAAGAATCAACAGCCAGACACTTGCAGCGATGGTAATGACGGTGGCCGTGCCGGCCCAGAACTGTCTTGCCAACAACGGAAGGCCGACCTTGGAACTTGTCCAGTGAATGCTCCCAGCCAGAAGGAGAAGGCGAACCGGCGTGGGCAAGATATCGGGTACATGCAGATTCGGCTTCCTTTGAAGACGTCGGCGCAACCAGGCGACCAGGAGCTTCAGGAGGCGGTTCAGCAGAACTGTCAGGAAATAGAAGAGCGGCATCCCCACAAAAGCAGCGAGCCATTCAAACAGGGGGATATCCAGCAATCGAGCATTCACCAGTACTTCCGGGAGAATGCTGTCCACCGGTACGACGTTGATTTCCTCATACAGGACCGGAATGGCCTCGAGGGTCTTGCTGGAGAACAACCACACAGATCCGGATTTCCCGCGATCCACACGTTCGACGAATATGTCCACTCTGCGCGTGTCGCTGTTGATGGTTCCCACGAGCTCCTGCTCCGGATTCAGCAGATCCGTGCGTGAGCCCTCGGGTTTGTCGCTGAGCTGATTGAGTCTCGGGGGCAGGCGACGATCGAGAACGGCGTAGAGCTGGCGAGCGAGGGTGGTCGCCCGTTCACCTCGAAAGCGAGTGTTTAGATACCGGGCGGCGAGCTCGTTATCGTCCTTGCGAGCGGCAATCAGGAACCCCATGACGGTCCCTTGTGGGGTGGTGCGGCCAAGAGCGTCTTTCGGAAGCTCCGGTTGAGCCGCAGGTGGCGCAGGGACCGGGTTGCTGAGCTGAGCCCACGCAGGAGCGCACAACAGCAAGACCAAGGAAAGCAAGTAGGTGCGAGTGCACAGGCACGCCGGGTCCTTCTGCAACAAAACGACTCGCGTGCGACGCACTTTATCGCGATCCAAGTAATGCTTTCCTTCCGCACATTGCGGGAAATTGGCCTTGAGCGTGCGCGTTGCCTGGCACAAAATCCCGAGCCTCGACGTGCCCAATATCAAGTTCAACAGGCACCCAAGCAGCCTGTGAACTGGCAGTATTGACAGCTGCTTGATTCGAAAACTACTGTTCTCACCGCGCGGAGTCTACTGGGGATTTCCCTAGTTACGGGGAATCCCTATCTGCAGAAGATGTTCATCCACGGGGCCCGGGCTGTGGTGTTACGCGCGCTAAACGCGAAGGATCGTATCTGGGATAGTGGATGAAGGGCTTGGAAGGTAGAGCCGCCCGCGACTTAATGATTATTGCTGCGGCGAGCAAGCGAGCCCGGATCAGTTGGGCAGTGCTATCGAGCGGAGAAAACTGTCACCCGATGCCTTCCTTTGCACGTGCCAGCTAGACGGAGTGACTTTGAAGTTCGCTTCTCAAAAGTTTGCAGAGGAACAGGAAGGGCGGAAACACTGTCGCATGGCGTGCCCGATAACCTGCGTTGAAATACGGGTCATTCATGACCGTCGCGGTAGCAAGGACGGGCACGCGCGGATCATCATCATGCGCCGGGAGAGAACTTTCCACTAGAGGCCGGAGGCCGGATACATTTTCACAGACTGCTTTTCGTCTAACCCAATTCTTCGTGCACTCGAGCGGCGGGCCAAACATAACTTCAACAGTTGGCCCGTCCTATGTCTGGAAGCTGCTGACGTCGCAATTTCAGCTTCGCACACGTGCACTGGACCGAAGATTAGCAACGAGGATATACACGCTGATCACGAGCACCCATAACGGAAAGATCAGCGGAGCCCAGTAGAGATGCGGGCTGCTCAGAAGCAGCGAAACTGCTAGCGCGTAGCCGAGGAATGCCATCCAGCGCGGGAACATCTGGATGCGGATCGCGAGAGTGCAGGTTGACATCATGAATACTCCCGCCATCTTTATTGCGAAGACGCTTCCGAATTGGTAGGCCAGGGCCCGGGCGAACGTGTAGATACCAGAATCCATCAATTTGCCTGCGACCACTTCGTAGGCCGTCATGGAGGCCCCAGCAATCGCCAAAGAGGCGAAGGTCATGGCGAGAAACAGGAGCCCGCTGCCGAGGAACACGGTGGCAAAGAAGCGGTCTTCTTGTTCCCCCATTCGGTCGCGGAGCACCCCGATGAACCACAGGAACGCGATGCCTGCGAATGGTTGCAGTATCAGGGCCAGACGGACACTCTTCTCGTCAGCGGAAAGCCACGCCCCCACATCTCCTGGCATAGCAGGGACGGAAACCCGGATGAGCGCCTGACTGCTGATGAGCAGGGTCGAGAACACGATACCGGCGATCGCACCGGCGCGCGGAGCTTTCAATTCAGCGCGGATCCTCTCCTCTTCCATCGTTTCCTTTATGCAACAGGCAACTCACGCTGCAATCGTGAATCACGAGCAGTCTCGGCGATTGAATGCGGATACACAACTGTCAGTCTTCACAGTCAGCTCTGATGGTGCTGTGAGGGGGGAGAATCCCGGTGGTGCAATGGTGGACCTAAACGGGCACGAATCTGGAACCGGCGGACACAGCCAAGGGAAAACCTACAGCCTATCGGGACGCCGCTACCTCGAAGAGAGACGATTTTTCACCAAGTAAGGCTTATCCCAGTTTCGGGGGACCGTACCTGGAATTCACACCCCAAGCAGATTTACGAATACGACCAGCGGATCGAGAAGATCGCCAGGGAAAATTATCCGCAAGTAGCGTCCGGTCCTGGGATCGGATTACGAGCAGATGAACCGATTCGGTCCAACGCGGGACAGCCTGTTTCGCCAGTTGACTGGCCGATACTGTCCACGGACAGTATCGATTTTGATAAACGAAAAAAGCCTCGCCCGAATTGGAATTGGGCGAGGCGGAACATCCGAAAGGATAAGTTAAGGTTACGGCTTGTTTGGTGTAAGGAAACTGTCAGAAGTCACAGTCTGGTGTTCTAGGCCGGGTGCGGCTCTGGACCATTCCTTCGCGCATTTCTAATCGACGCAGGAGCATCACACGTTTCCTTGTGAAGTGAAAGCGCTAACCCAAGGGGCATCATATCCCGCCCCTGTCTCAGCACTCCCAGACCATTACGCCCCCGTTTCCGCGCCGAGCCGGCAGCGAAGCGGCACCCACCGGTACCTAAGACTTCATTCCTCCAAGCGAACGTCCTACATTCCTCCAGCGATTCCTCGATTCACGATTACCTTAACGTCTACGCGACGGTTTTCGGCACGTCCTTGCGCGGTCTCGTTGGGTGCTGCTGGATTTGTCTCCCCCATGGCTCCTGGTGCCACGATGTGGCGGATGGGGATGTGGCAATCTTGCAGCAGGTAGGCCACAACCGCTTGGGATCGATCCATACTCAACTGCTGATTCATGGCAGCGTTGCCTGACGAGTCAGCATATCCCTTTACCTCGATGATGTAGCCGGTCAGACTGGTGGCGCCTTGAGCCAGCGATGTCAAAGCCGCTTGATCGCTGGCGGAAATCTTGGCGCTTCCGCTCGCGAAATAGACCGTCGCATTGGCCTTGGTGTCATACTCCGAGAGGTCGTCGAAGCGCTTGTTGGCTTCCTGGATTTCCTGCTGGTTTGCCGAGATCTGGGCTTGGTTTGCAGCAATGCCTGCGGCATTGGCTGCGCCCTGTTGCTGGTTGGCGGCGACGCCAGCCTTATTCGCCTCAATGCCCTCTTTGTTGGCGGCAATATTGGCTGTGTTGGTCGCTTGTTGTTGTTGCGTCGGAGTCAGTCCAGCCTGAATCGTCTCGGCAAGGCGCAGGTCGTCCTTATTGAACGTGATGCTTTTTGCCACGACTCGGGTTTCGGTGCCCGTGCCTTCGGCCGTGATCCTCAGTCCAGGGATCAGAGCGGTCATGGACTGCTCCGAGTGCCGGATCTTTAGCAAGCCTTTGGGCTGTTGGACCTTGGTTTCATCGGTGAGCACCACAACTATGGGGGCTGCCCCCTTGGTCGCTCTGAGGGTCACACTTTCCCCGTCTCGGCCAACGATCAACCCGCTAACTTTGACCTTTTTGTCGTTCGACGCGCCAAACGCAAATCCGACACTCAGAATGCACAGCAATGCGGTGCAGGCTAGAATGTGTCTGCTGCTATGTGGTTTCATACGATTGTCCTTTGTAAAAATTGTAGTTGGTGCCAGAAAATACTAAGGACTAGTCTTTGGCGTGGGTACTGGCAGAAGTGACAGCGGCGCGTCCGCCGAATTCAACTCCGCGAAGTCCAAACGGTGTCATCGTTCGAATCGTGCAAAGCTTGTGCGGCCATTTTTTTCTTCGAATTCCAGAAACTGAGTTGCGGGCACTGCGGGAAGGTACCGCAGACTCTACCGGCGGTTTGACGGTCGGGCTGACGTGCTGCTCCCGACAATTCACGAAATCACATTATAAAAGGGCGCTTTTTTTGATGCGATTACAGCAATAATCAATTTCCTCTCCGGTCAACCAGTCGCTGGAAGCAAGGCATTTCCTGAATTGGGTACTCTGTGCGAAACTGAGGCACTCAGCGAAGAGCCAAGGGGCATGACGGAAGACAAATATCCAATTCAACAGAAACTGGCGAAGCTCAAGGCGACTCTCAATTCCGACCCCACGAATCTTGAAGTGGCGAATCGTTATTGGGTCGAACTTGCCTCTTTTGGTGGACAAGCACCAGAAGCGGCGGCTTCGTCATAGAAGCCTTTCGAGAGTGCGCGTTATCCTCTCAAGCAGGAGCAGTTGCTTTCGTACGAGCATACCGGGAGCTGTTCGAGAAGAGTGGCGAGAAACCACGCGCTGAACTCTTCGATGACAAACTGCTCCAAGCATTGAAAACAAGGCTTCCCGACTTATCGAACGACGACCAAGCAGTCGTCCGGTGGGTTCTCGCATCAATCGAGTGAGTTGCTAAGGCTTATGCCCTTGCCTCTCGAACTGCCTCTCGCGAATCCCCTCCACAGAAGCGGCTAAGAGCCCTTTCATTTCGGTGTCACCTGCACCTAGGGATTTCACTAGTAGCCGTCATTCATCCCGGCAGGTACCCTTGCTATCTGTCCTGAATCTGCCGACAGCCTGATGGGAGGGAATGGTTTGAATCCTCCACGAGTACTGTTAGCCGATGACCACCCAGCTCTGCTCGAAGCCGAGATTGCTCTCTTGTCTCCTCATTTTGATGTCGTAGGGACAGCAGCGAACGGTGCAGCATTGCTGTCGGAGGCTTACAGGCTCCAGCCCAACGTGATTGTGACCGATATCAGCATGCCGATTCTGAGCGGAATTGAAGCTGCGCACAAACTCCGGGAGTCGGGCTCTACGGCAAAGGTTGTGTTCGTGACGGTGCATTCGGAAGGAGAGTTCGTCGAAGCATGCCTGGAAGCGGGAGCGTTAGGGTACGTGCAAAAGTCCTGCATGAATAAGCATTTGGTGCCTGCGATAAAAGCGGTACTCGCCGGAGGGTCCTACATTTACAAATTCGATTCTGACCCGTCGCGCAACCCTGCCGCATAATAAGGTGGTCATTCGCACGCGGGGCCTCCCCAGGTCGATTCGGAAGTGAATGGACATCCGCGATGAGCATGCAGGCTACAAGCGCATGATCGATAGATCCAAATACCGTACCCCCGCCAACCTTTATCTAATATTCGGGAAAAGGGGCTGCGGGCACCCTGTCAACACTCCGCCAGACGGGCAGCAAGCAACACCTTAACAAGAAAGATACCCGCATGCTGTGGCTTCGTCGGATTCCGTTCGCGCTGGCAGTTGTGGTCGCCCTACTGTTCACGGTGTGGGCGGCCGCGGCGCTCTACTTTGACTTGCCGTTCCCGTCTTTGCGGACGCCTGCCGCAGTGTTCTACCTCATTGTGATATTCGCAACCCAGCGGGTTCACCGCGGGGGCCGCACAGGGCTCGTGGTGGCGTTCGCCGGATTCGTGATCGTCGCCCTCTGGTGGTTCTCGCTCAAGCCTTCAAACCATCTCGACTGGCAGTCGGATAACGCCAACACCGCCTACGTCGACATCATCGGAGACCAGGCCACAATCCACGACTTCCGCGACTGCGACTACCACACCGAGACGGATTACACCTGCCATTGGGAGACCCATTCGTACAACTTGGCGAACCTCAGCGGCGTTGACATCTTTATTACCTGGTGGGGATCGGCTTGGATCGCGCATCCCATTGTCAGCTTCGATTTCGGCGACCAAGGCCATGTCGCCATGTCCATCGAGACCCGTGATGTTGTTGGCCAAGGCTATTCCGCCATCCGCGGATTCTTCCGCCAGTACGCGCTCACCTACATTGCCAGCGACGAGCGCGATGTCATTCGCTTGCGCACCAACTACCGGAAGGACGAAGAGGTGTACCTTTTTCGCACCACGGTTACTCCGCCGGTGGCGCGCAGCCTCTTCCTGGAGTATCTGCAACGTGCCGACAGCCTGCACCAACGTCCCGAGTGGTACAACGCGCTGACCAACAACTGCACCACCAACATCGCGGTCTCCGCCGCCCAGGCCCGCGACGTGCGCACGCGCTTCGACTGGCGCATCCTACTCAACGGGAAAATGGACGAGATGATGTACGAACATGGTGGCTTGGTCACCGGTGGGCTGCCGCTGCCTGCTCTGAAGGAGCAAGCACATATTAACGCCGCAGCAAGAGATGCCGACGACTCTCGCGACTTTTCCAAACTCGTTCGCAAAGGACGGGTCGGCTTCGCGGACAAACCCTCACTCGGCGACGTCTATCCCCAGGGTCAACTTCATGTCGAAGATCAGGGTTCAAGGACTGTGATCCCTCAGCACAGTCGTTTCGGGCTTGCGGATTTCACGTTCGCACTGGCATTTCTGTCAGTAGCCCGCCGTCTCATGGGCCACTAAGTTAGACCACAGATCGGGGTACAAGCGCTATTTTGCAAGGCGAGACCGATGGAGGGCGAGTGGTTCTCTTGCTGATAGGCGTGTCTGGTTCAGGCAAGACGACAGTCGGCCAGTCGCTAGCATCGCAACTCGGATGGGAATTCGCCGACGCCGACGACTATCATTCTGCACTCAACATAGAGAAGATGCGCAGTAGGATTCCCTTGACCGATGCCGATCGCGCGCCTTGGCTTGAGTCATTGCGAGCGCTGATTGCCGGATGGGTCGCGGGAAAGAAAAACGGTGTTGTGGCGTGCTCTGCCTTGAAGCGGACCTATCGAGACAGCTTGCGTGTCGCACCGGAAGTCCGAATCGTTTATCTGAAGGGAACGCCGGAACTGTTCCAGCAACGCCTGAGTGAGCGGGTCGGCCACTTCATGAAGGTACGCATGCTTGAGAGCCAACTGGCGACGCTGGAAGAGCCGGTAGACGAGGGCGCTGTGGTGGTTGATGTGGATCAGTCACCCCAGGCGATCGTCGAAGAAATCCGAATCAAATTAGGCTAGCCGAGAGCGACGCGTAAGAGCTTCGCACGTTCATGGTTTTGTTACGAGATTTGAGGGGATCACGCCTTGAACTGGATCATTTTGATGTCGTCGGGTTTCCGTCCAAGCGCGCACATGAATCTCTCCGGGTCGCTCGCGGCGCGTCAACAGGCTTGCTAAACGGTGCGCGCGGAGCGAGGGCTTGGCCGGCCGTACCAATGCCGTTTGTTGGCGTTGACGCTGCCAACGACGAGACAGAGGATGACCACTTTGTCTGTGCAAGTTTTACTGTAGCCTGACCGCTTCGCCTCGCACCTTTGTTACGAAGGAGACAGCGGGTCCGACGAATAAGGATCGAACAGGAATAAGAACACGCAGACTCTCACCAAGAGCCAGATCGCAGTCCAGGCGGTAGCAGGTTCAATGTTGCGATCCCGAGATGTAAGTGTGCAACTGATCGATGGTGAACGCTTGTCCTGAGATTACTTCGCTCACCAGATCGGCCATGGTCACTAATCCATCGAGTTTGCCCTCCTTCAATACCGGGAGGTGCCGAATATGGTGCCGTGTCATGAGCGCCATGGCATCGAGGACCGTCGTCTCCGGAGTTACCGTGATCAAAGAAGTTGTCATTATCTCCTGCACACGCACGTCTCGCGAGGATTTCTCTGCCAGAATCACCTTGCGTCCATAGTCACGAGCAGAGATGATGCCGACCATGTTGCCGCCAGAAATGACCAGGACTGCGGCCACATTCTTCGAGGCCATAAGCGAGATGGCATCATACACAGTTGCTTCAGGAGCAACCGAGTGGATCTCGTGTCCCTTCTTTCCCAGAACTGAACCGATTGACTCGACCATGATTTCTTTCTCCTCTTGATAACAAGCACGAGCTTAGCCTCAGGTTCTTGCCGAAAAACGGCATCGAACCCGGAAGGCAGGCACCACAACAGGTCACTCGGTCCTGTCTGTTCGCGTCGCCCGATGGGCGCATAGGCCGGGGTTGGCGCAACATTGTAGGGTAGAAGCACCGAACCGGCCCGGAAACTGGCAGAACTGACAGCCTCACAGAAATCATCTGGGCATTTCAACGCTCCTACTCGCGGGTACTGTTCACTCCCGGCGGTGGTACTTGGTTGAAGCATGTTGTAAACAGCGATCGCCGTCGAGTTCCCGTTCGATGCGACGAAAGGCTTGCTCTCCACTTCCGACGCAGGGCGCCGCCCAAACAAATCGCAGGTTCCTCTGATGATTAAACTGCACTGAGATCCACACTTAGGGATTTCCCTAGTTGAAGAGACATCGAGCCAGTATTTAGGGTTGTCGTGGAACTGGCTTAGGCAAGAAGGCCTGCTTGTTCCGGGGTCTGGGAATCCGCTATGGCACACGAAGAGTCTCGCTTGCGAGAAGACCGCGCGGGCAAGTCGAACTGGCAGAAGTGGGGCCTACCTCGGTGATGGGCAGTTGGGAACCCTGCGCGAGGACTATAGCGAAGGCGGTGACGCTTGAAAAACGAAGTTCCTGTCATCTACGTTGCCCGGCATGGTGAAACCGCGTGGAGCCTTACAGGCCAACACACCGGATTGACAGATCTACCCTTGACTCAGACGGGTGAAGGTAACGCCCGCAGCCTTCGGGAGCGACTGAAAGGTCTGACGTTCGCCAAGGTGTTTACCAGCCCGCTCCAGCGAGCGGTCCGCACCTGCGAATTGGCCGGATTCAAAGGAGCGGCTGAGATCGATCCCGATCTCGTGGAGTGGGACTACGGCGACTACGAGGGGCTTCGTGGAAACGAGATCAGGGCGGAGCGCCCTTGCTGGCAACTATTCCGGGACGGCTGCCCCGGAGGTGAATCGCCGGAGCAGGTTAGCGCGCGGGCGAATCGCGTCATCGAGAGGGTACGGGCCGTTGCTGGCAACGTCCTCCTTTTTTCCAGCGGCCATTTTATTCGCGTGCTGGCGGCTCGTTGGATTGGAATCGAGCCAACGCAGAATGCCAGGTCTCTAATGCTGAGCACGGCGAGCTTGAGCGCGTTGGGCTATGAGAACGACTTATCGCGACCGGTCATTCGGCTTTGGAATGACGCCCATCACGTGGGTAATCCGATTGCCTTTCCAGTCGCAAGCAAACCAACCTGCCTGGCAGAGACAGGAAACACCAACCAGCAAGTAGCGGAGGCAAAAATGAAAGCGACAGAATTGCTGCATGAACTCGGCCAAAGTCTTTGGCTCGATAACATTCGACGCGATCTCGTGGAGAGCGGCACGCTAAAGCGCTATATCCAAGAGTTCTCGGTGACCGGGCTTACGTCAAATCCCACGATCTTCGAGCAAGCAATCAAAAATAGTTCGGCCTACGATGCTACGATCCAGGAGAATCTAGCCCAGAATAAATCACCGGAAGCGACCTTCTTCGAACTTGCGCTTCAGGACCTCACCCGAGCTGCCGATCTGTTTCGTCCGATCTTCGACCGGACCAACACCGTGGATGGTTGGGTATCGCTCGAGGTTTCCCCGCTTCTGGCCTACGACACGGCACACACTCTCGCTGCGGCCAAGGATCTGTTTGGCCGTGCGGAGCGGCCGAACTTGTTCATCAAGATTCCCGGCACCACTGAAGGTTTGCCTGCCATCGAAGAAGCGATTTTCTCCGGAATACCTGTCAATGTGACACTTCTGTTTTCCCGAGAACACTACCTGGCGGCCGCAGACGCGTTCCTGCGCGGGATCGAGCGGCGCATTGACGCCGGTCTCAATCCTAACGTGGGTTCCGTAGCTTCGGTGTTTATCAGCCGCTGGGACACGGCGGTCGCCAGTAAGGTACCGGAACGTCTGCGAAACCAGCTGGGAATTGCGATCGCGAAGCGTATCTATAAGTCGGCCCGCGAACTTCTCAGCTCGCCGCGCTGGCAGCGCGTGTACAACGCCGGTGCTCGTCCGCAACGCCTTCTGTGGGCCAGTACCGGGACCAAGGATCCGAATGCCTCCGACGTTCTCTACGTCGAGGCCCTCGCTGCCCCATTCACCATCAACACGATGCCCGAAGCCACATTGAAAGCCCTCGCTCAACATAGCCAGATTAGCTCAATTCTGCCGGCAGATGGCGGCAATTGCGAAGAACAACTCGCGCAGTTCGCCAAGGCTGGCGTCGACATTGACGCCCTCGCCGCCCGGCTTCAGGACGAAGGGGCGAAGTCGTTCGTTAAGTCCTGGAACGAACTGGTCGCAGTAATCGCTTCTAAGGACGTCTTGCTGAAGAAGGCCAGTTAGTCTTACAGCGGGTTAGCCAAGTAGTTCTCGCGCTTGGGGGAGGCAATGCCACAAGGTTGAAGGTGTTGCCTCCTCGTTGCCGGGCAGGTGATAACGCTAACGCGTTCCTCGGCGCATTTCGAATGTGGGACAGCAACGGTCGTTGGACGACAGCCACACATATACCGACCCGTCTTCGAATGGCCGATAGGAAGAAAAAGGAACAATCACATGGGAACATTGCTGGAAGCGCCCGCGAATTGCGCTGCTACCGCGCGCCCTGTATGGAAGGCGCTCGACCACCATTATAAGAAGATGCGGAGCGTCCATCTCCGACAGCTTTTCGCCGAGGACCCAGATCGAGGCGAGCGCCTGACGGCGGAGGCGGTGGGCATTTTCCTCGATTATTCAAAGAATCATGTTTCTGGTCAGACCTTGAGTCTTCTGCTTCGGCTCGCTGAAGAAGCCGGCTTAAGGGACCGGATCGATGCCATGTTCGGCGGTGAAAAGATCAACATCACAGAGAAACGAGCCGTCCTGCATGTCGCCCTGCGGGCACCGCGTGGAGTATCCATTGTGGTCGATGGCAAAAACGTGGTCCCGCAGGTCCACGCCGTGCTCGACAAGATGAGTAACTTCTCTAACCGGGTCCGGAACGGCGCCTGGAAGGGTCACACCGGAAAGCGCATTCGCAGCGTTATCAACATCGGCATCGGCGGTTCCGATCTGGGCCCAGTCATGGCGTACGAAGCGCTCAAGCATTACAGCGACCGGAACATGGCGTTCCGTTTCGTCTCCAACATCGATGGAACGGACCTTGCCGAATCCATCCGCGACATGGATCCCGCAGAAACTCTCTTCATAGTCTCTTCGAAAACGTTCACGACCCTCGAAACAATGACCAACGCCCATACAGCCCGAACATGGTCGCTGGCAGGTTTGGGGGGCGACGATAGGTCGGTCGCCAAGCATTTTGTCGCAGTCTCTACAAATGCTGCCGAGGTGGCGAAATTTGGGATCGATACCGCCAATATGTTCGAGTTCTGGGATTGGGTCGGGGGTCGCTACTCAATGGACTCTGCGATCGGACTCTCCACAATGCTGGCGATTGGGCCGGATAACTTCGAGGCATTGCTAAATGGATTTCACCAGATGGACGAGCACTTCCGGACGGCGCCTTTCGAAAAAAATCTTCCCGTCATGATGGGCCTTTTGTCGGTCTGGTACAACGATTTCTTCGGTGCACAGACGGTCGCGGTTTTGCCCTACGAGCAATATCTGAAGCGATTTCCGGCTTACCTCCAGCAGTTGACGATGGAGAGCAACGGCAAACACGTCAATCTTGACGGAGTCGCCGTATCGTGCCAGACCAGTCCTATTTACTGGGGTGAGCCCGGCACCAACGGACAGCACTCTTTTTATCAACTCATCCATCAAGGCACCAGGCTGATTCCTTGCGACTTTATAGCGTTTGGGCGACCCCTCAACCCAATCGGTCGGCATCACAATATGCTTTTGGCGAACGTGTTTGCCCAGACTGAGGCATTGGCCTTTGGCAAGACGCCTGAGCAGGTCAAAGCCGAGGGGACTCCGGACTGGCTGGTCCCGCACCGGGTGTTCGAAGGCAACCGGCCATCCAATACTATTTTCGCCGAACAGCTCTCGCCGGAAACACTGGGAAAGCTTGTCGCCCTATACGAGCATTCCGTGTTTACGCAGGGCGTCATCTGGCATATTGACTCGTTCGATCAGTGGGGGGTGGAGCTGGGTAAGGTTCTGGCCCAGCGCATCATCCCGGAGTTAGAAAGCTCCGGCGAACCCGAGCTGACCCACGATAGTTCAACCAACAACCTTATTCGCCGATATCGGAAACAAAAGGAGTCCTAATTATGCAACTCGGAATGATCGGTCTTGGAAGAATGGGCGCCAACATGGTGCGGCGGCTGATTGGAGGAGGTCATGCGTGCGTGGTATTTGATCGGTCCTCGAAGGCGGTCGCAGAACTCGTTCAGGAAAAAGTCACTGGCGCGACATCGCTCGCGGATCTGGTGAAGAAACTAGAGAGACCACGCGCGATCTGGTTGATGGTTCCCGCGGCGGTGGTCGATCAAACAATCACCGACTTACTGCCAAGCCTAGAGACCGACGACATCATCATCGACGGCGGCAATTCCTATTACGTCGACGACATCCGTCGGGCCGAGGAACTGACGGCAAAGCGGATCCACTACGCGGATGTAGGCACCAGCGGCGGCGTGTGGGGCCTGGAGCGCGGCTACTGCATGATGATCGGTGGTGAGGTGGAAGTGATTACACACCTCGATCCGATTTTCCGCCGGCTGGCTCCGGGGGTGGGCGACGTACCGCGAACGCAGGGACGCGACAAGGTCGGCGGCACCGCCGAACTTGGCTATCTGCACTGCGGACCCAGTGGCGCTGGCCACTTCGTCAAGATGGTCCACAACGGCATTGAGTACGGCACCATGGCCGCCTATGCCGAAGGGATGGGAGTTTTGCGTGCCGCAAATGTTGGCAAGAAGGAACATGCGATTGACGCCGAGACGACGCCGCTGCGTGATCCCCAACACTACCAGTACGACTTCGATCTCCGTGACATCGCCGAGGTTTGGCGGCGGGGCAGCGTGATCGCCTCGTGGTTACTCGATTTGACCGCCACCGCCCTTCTCGAAGATCCAGATCTTTCGAGGTTTGCAGGTCAGGTGTCGGACTCGGGTGAAGGACGCTGGACCATTAAGGCCGCCATCGATGAAGCGGTTCCCACGCCCGTGCTGACGACGGCACTATACCAACGATTCAGTTCGCGCGGCGAAGCTGATTTCGCCAACAAGTTGCTGTCCGCGATGCGATTTCAATTCGGCGGGCATCATGAGAAGCCGAGCAGTAAGCCGCACGCAGCTTAAAGGGAGAGGACATGACGACCCAAAAGTCGGATGCGCTAGTTTTCTTCGGCGCAACCGGAGATCTGGCGTTTAAGAAGATCTTTCCTTCGCTTCAGGCGATGTTGAAACGCGGCAACCTCAAGGTGCCTGTTATCTGCGTCGCGAAAGGCTCCAGTATCGATCAACTTCGCACGCGGGTTCACGACAGCCTCGAGACACACGGCGGAGGCTCTGACCGTTCCGTGTTCGATCAGTTTTGCAATTTGCTCCGTTACGTCGATGGTGACTACAAAGATCCTGCGACGTTTCGGGCGATTCGCAAGGAACTCGGGCCGGCTGTGCAACCGGCGCACTACCTTGCGATCCCGCCTCTTCTCTTCGGTGAGGTTGTCGAGCAGTTGGGTCAGTCGGGTTGCGCCAATAGCGCCCGGGTGATCGTGGAGAAGCCATTCGGAACGGACTTGGCTTCGGCGCGGGAACTCAACCGCATACTGCTTGGAGCTTTTCCCGAAACGTCTGTCTTCCGGATCGACCATTACCTAGGAAAGCGGCCCATCCGCAACATGCTGTATTTCCGCTTTGCGAATTCGCTCCCGGAAACTTTCTGGGATCGCAATCACGTGGAGAGTGTCCAGGTCACGATGGCCGAAGATTTCGGCATCCAGGGGCGTGGCGTTTTTTACGATGCAACCGGCGCCATCCGCGACGTAATGCAGAATCACGTTTTCCAGGTTGTGTCCAACCTCGCGATGGAGCCGCCCGTCAGGGTCGACAGCGAATCCATTCGCGACGAAAAAGTCAAGGTCCTCAAGGCCATCCCGCCGCTGGATGCGAAGAGCATAGTCCGCGGTCAGTTTCGTGGATACAAAGCGGAGAAGGGTGTAGCACGGGATTCGACGACGGAGACCTTTGCGGCGATGCGGCTTGAGATCAACTCCCAGCGTTGGCACGGCGTTCCTTTCTTCCTCCGGGCTGGGAAGTGTCTTCCCCTGACCTGCACGGAGATCCTCGTACGGCTTCGCCAGCCCCCAACAAGGAGTCTTATACCCGGCCTATCGTCGAATTATATGAGGTGGCGGCTCAGCCCAGAATTGGCCCTTGGATTTGGCATGATGGTGAAGTCTCTCGGAGACGAGATGGTAGGAGAACCAGCCGAAATGCTGGCGGTCCGGAGTGCCCACGCCGAAGAGATGGACGCCTACGAACGTTTGCTAACTGACGCCCTGGACGGCGACGCCACACTCTTTGCACGTCAGGATTACGTCGAAGAGGCGTGGCGCATCGTAGACCCGCTATTGAAATCGCGCACGCCAGTCTTTGAGTACAACCCGGGTACCTGGGGACCACTAGATGTCGACCAGAGAGTGTTACCGCCCGGCGGCTGGCATAACCCTGCGACGACTCCAGCGCCCGGGGCGGTGGTCGAGGCGGCGTGAGGAGCGGATAAGCGGATACCGCGATGACGATGCCGAATCAGTTCTGGTACAAGCGGCGGCGATTATCGCCTTAGGTGCGCGGGCGTTTTATCACTTGATTCGGAATAGTCCGTAAGCTCATGAGTAAGTAACTCGAGCGAGCAAACATATGACATCGACAATGGTCGAACCAATCACGGAAGCAGCCGCTGCGCAATTGTCTGTCAACACCATCCGAACACTCTCCATGGACGCGGTTCAGCAGGCCAAATCAGGGCACCCGGGGACACCGATGGCACTGGCGCCGCTGGTATACACCCTTTGGAACCGGGTCATGCGGTTCGATCCACAGGATCCGATTTGGCCCAATCGCGACCGTTTCGTGCTGTCGAATGGGCACGCTTCGATGCTGCTCTGGTCAGTGCTCCATCTGACACAAACGCAGGCCGTTGACGCGGATTACGAAACGCTGGGGCACGCATCGGTCACCCTTGACGACATTCGACATTTCCGGCAACTGGAGAGCCGCGCTCCTGGCCACCCCGAATATCGCTGGGTCTCGGGTGTCGAAACCACCACGGGTCCACTGGGCCAGGGCGTGGCGACGAGCGTCGGCATGGCCGTGGCACAGAGGTGGCTGGCGAATCGCTACAATCGGCCGGGGTTCGATATCTTCAACTACAACATTTATGCGGTATGCGGCGACGGCTGCCTAATGGAAGGCGTCGCGTCGGAAGCAGCTTCGCTCGCTTCTCATCTGGGGCTTGACAACCTGTGCTGGATCTTCGACAACAACCACATCACGATTGAAGGCGATACAAAGCTGACGTTTACTGAGGACGTCGCCGCACGATTTCTTGCCTACGGATGGAACGTTCTGCGGGTGGTGGATGCAAACGATGTCGACCGGATCGAACACGCGCTGCGAGTCTTCCAAAACACTACAGGCCGCCCGACCTTTATCGTGTTGGATAGCCATATCGGCTACGGTTCTCCCAACAAACAGGGCACACCGGAAGCTCACGGCGAGCCTCTTGGAGATGAAGAGATTCGCCTAACTAAGCGATTCTACGGCTGGCCCGAAGACGCGAAATTCCTGGTGCCGGATGGCGTTTACGAGCACTTTGCTGCCGCCATCGGCGCGCGTGGCCGTCAAGCCCGTGAAGACTGGATGAAACTCCTGGTCACGTATCGCGCCCGGTACCCTGAACTGGCGACGGAGATCGACTTGATGCAGCGGCGCGAACTCCCACAAGGATGGGATTGCGGTCTCCCCGTGTTTCCGGCCGATCCGAAGGGTGTCGCCGGAAGGGAGGCGTCGGGCAAGGTGCTTAACGTGCTCGCACAGAATATCCCCTGGTTCCTTGGTGGCTCGGCCGACCTTGGTCCGTCGAATAAAACCACGCTAAAGTTCGAAGGAGCGGGAGACCTGCAGGCCGATTCTCCGGGTGGCAGGAATCTGCATTTTGGCATTCGCGAGCACGCCATGTCCGCGGTACTGAACGGGCTCTCGCTGTCCAAACTGCGTGCGTTCGGCGCGACCTTTTTCGTCTTCGCCGATTACGCAAGACCCGCCATCCGGCTATCTGCCCTGATGGAACTCCCGGTAGTGCTGGTTTTTACGCACGACGCAATGAGCGACGGGGAAGATGGGCCCACGCACCAGCCTGTAGAACATCTGGCATCCCTGCGGGCGATTCCCGGACTTGTCACGCTACGGCCCGGCGATGCGAACGAGGTCGTCGAGGCCTATCGCTACATCATGAAACTCCGCCACCAGCCGGCAGTTCTGGCGTTGTCACGTCACCCTCTGCCCACACTCGATCGGACGAAATATGCTCCAGCATCAGGAGTCGCGCGCGGGGCTTACGTGCTCGCTGATGCGCCCGGCGGCACTCCCGAAGTGATACTCATCGCTACCGGCAGCGAAGTTAGTCTTGCAGTGGATGCGCATGAAAAGCTGCTCGCTGAGGGAATCCGATCAAGGGTTGTCTCCATGCCGTCCTGGGATATTTTCGATCATCAGGCACAGGAGTATCGCGACCACGTGTTGCCGCCCGCCGTGACTGCCCGCGTCAGCATCGAGCAGGCCTCGACCTTCGGATGGGAGCGATACGTCGGCTCGTCCGGCCGCATGATCGGAATGAAAACTTTCGGGGCCTCAGCACCGCTGAAAGAGCTCCAAAGGCACTTCGGATTCGAACCGAATCGGCTAGTTGCAGCTGCTAAAGAGTTGCTCGGTAGAGGTTAAGCGAGCATCGGAGATTGAAACTAGGCGGCGAAATCGTAGCGACCCCGAGTGACTTGGGGAAACTGCAAAACTCAGTCTGGAAATGCCAGACGTATTGGCATACTCGATCAAGTGATATGAAGAACGCCTCGAACGTGCTCGTTGTCGATATCGGTGGAACTAACATCAAGATCCTCACCACTGGGCAGAACCATCCCCGGAGTTTTCCGTCCGGTCCGAAGTTGCGGCCGGAACGCATGATTTCAGGAATCAAGGAGCTCGCGAAGGATTGGAAGTATGACGTTGTATCGATCGGCTACTGCGGCGTGGTGACGAGCGGTCGCATAGCCGCGGAACCACGTAACCTTGGGCCTGGTTGGCGCGATTTCGATTTTCAAGCCGCCTTCGAGTCTCCGGTGAAAATCATTAACGATGCGGCTATGCAAGCGCTTGGGAGCTATGAAGGTGGGCTTCTGCTCTTTTTGGGTATGGGAACGGGCTTAGGCTCCGCCTTGGTAGCAGAAGGAGCGGTGGTTCCCATGGAACTCGGCCACCTCGCTTACAAGCAAGGAACCTACGAGGACTACCTCGGTGCCCGTGGACTCGAGCGGCTTGGCAAGAAGAAATGGCAAAAACACGTTGCCTTCGTGGTGGGTCGTCTAATCGAGGGAATCCATCCCGACGACGTTGTGCTTGGGGGAGGCAACGCGAGAAAGCTCAGGGAACTGCCGCCCGGATGCCGATTAGGCGACAACAGTTACGCGTTCGTGGGAGGATTTCGCCTCTGGGATCCTTTGCTGATCACAGGCATCACCCTCCCTGGCAGTTCGTTTGCGCGGAGGCAGGCACGCACATGAAAGAAACAGACTCGTCACTTACGGCACGACTGGCGTGGAAAGGCCTCACCGCGCAGAGCCAACGGCAACATGCGTGTTCCCTCCGCAAGTTAAGAGATGTTGCGGTGCAGCCTCTTGTGATCTTCAATTTGCCGAAGAGTTGCTTGCAGTATTCCAAATTCAAGAACTAAAGGAGCGGGCGGCAAGGGTGACAAAACTGAAACTGGCCAAATGAGCAATGACATCGCTCCGTGAACACAAGACGAAGATTGTCGCTACCATCGGCCCAGCCTCCGACTCACCGGAGATGATCGAGCGCTTGATACGCGCCGGACTCGATATCGCTCGGTTGAATTTTTCGCATGGCGAGTTCACCCGCCATGGCGAGGTGGTTTCTCGCATCCGCACAGCCGCGCAGAAGGTCGGACGAAGTGTCGCCATAATGGCCGACTTGCCGGGCCCGAAGATGCGTCTCGGGAAGATCTATCCCGAGCCTATCCAGTTGCGCATCGGCGATGCATTCACGCTGACTAGCGAAGACATCATTGGTGACCACCATCGCGCCTCCATGAGTTTCGGGCCGCTACCGCGCGTGGTGAAACCTGGCGACCGGCTTTATCTGAACGATGGACTAGTGCAACTTCTTGTGGAACTCGTCGCGGGCAATGAGGTGCGCTGCAAGGTCGCTGTCGGTGGCGAACTGCGCTCGCGCAAGGGACTCAACCTCCCCGGCATCAATCTTGGCATCAGTGCCTTCACGGAGCACGATCGCAGCTGTCTCGAGTTCGCCCTTCAGCTTGGTGTGGATGCCGTCAGTCAATCTTTCGTCGAAAGTGCGCAGGACATCCAACAGGTTCGTGCCGCTGCCCTCGCCGTCGGCAAGCGGCCATTCATCATCGCGAAGATCGAGCGCTCTCATGCCGTTGAGCACTACGAGGAGATCCTTCTCGCGGCGGACGGCATTATGGTGGCCCGCGGCGACCTCGGGGTTGAAGTGCCGGTCGAAGAGATCGCGATAATTCAAAAACAACTGATCCTTCAAGCGAACGTTGCGGGCAAACCAGTCATTACTGCGACCCAGATGCTTGAATCCATGGTCTCCAGCCGACTTCCGACTCGCGCTGAATCGACTGATGTTGCCAACGCCATCCTCGACGGAACCGATTGCGTCATGCTCTCCGGCGAATCTGCCATGGGCCAATACCCGGAAGAGGCGGTCGCGATGCTGGCCAAGATAGCTGTCGCGACCGAGTATCGTCGCCCACGCGCATGGCGGAAGGCCATGCAGGGCATCACCGAGAAGCCGTTAACGCCAGCGCAAGCCATGGCCGTCGTAGTAGAACATGCACTCGAAACTGCACCCTGTGCTGCCGTCTTTGTACCTACGCGCAGCGGCGACACTGCGCGCATGATCTCGCGCTTCAAGCCGACCGTATCGATCGTTGCCGTCGGTACAGACGCCGCAGCGATGCAAGGGCTTCTCTTTTCATATGGCGTTCAACCAATTCATCTCGAAGCGGATCCCGAGAACTGGCGCGACTTCGCTAGCACTTGGCTGCGAAATCATTACGTAAAGGGAAATCTAGCGTTTCTTGTGGCCGCAGCATCGCAACGGGATCCCGACGCAAGTCATCGTATCGAGTTTATGCGCGTCGACCAGTTAGACTAGTCGCCGCCGCGGGGCCCGCTGGGAAGCAAGTTTCCGTAAACCAGAAAGTTGCGTGGATGTGAAACGGAAGTAAGGCTGAATCAGGTTACTTGGGCTACGGCATGACTAAAGGCATTCCCTTCGTCACTATTGCTGACAGGATCGAAGTGACCGTCGACCTTGAGGGGAAGCGAGTTAGCGGGCCTCCCTTGGTCTTTAAGCAATAGGCATTGCGATTCAAAGCGCGTCGATAACTTGGGAGCGTACAGCATCCCGTCGGAGACCGGCCTTCTCATCCCATCTGTTAACAGCAGTTATCGTGCTCCCTCTTTTGGGAACAACCGTGTGATGGTGAAATTCAACCCCACGCTCGGAGAACCTGATGGCGCAACCGCATAGGGAATTACGCCGAAGCTGAGGTTTACGGGGCGCTTTCCGAAATTCGCTTCCTTACTGATCGATATCTGGAGAGGCACAGTCCACCTTGTCACTGCTGGATGCTTTCGCGTCGTACGTTGACTCGGAATCGAGGCCGAGCGACCAACCGCTCTTCCATGTGTAGGAAAACACTGGGTGGAGGAGCATCAGGGTAACCGAGTCGCGATTCTTGCCGCCCGCAAAAGACCAAAACTGGTTGACGAGGATTCCATAAGTCCAATCTTCCGTTTGACGGACGATAGCGAAGCCCGGGCCGAGCGTCCATTTGCCCGATCCAAGAAGGGAATTTGAAGCAGTGGGAATGCCAAGAACCGGGCCGAAGCCCCAAATGAACGACCTTGCCCGGTCGTGGGAAAAATAAAATTGTATGTCGGAATCGCCGGTGCCGGTGGTCCGGCCTGATCCCTCGGAGTCCGGAACGCTGGTGGCCGTGAACGCTGATCGAGTGATGAGATTCCAATTGTCGCTTATTTTGAATGGGACGATCGGCTGGAGCATGAAGGTGTATAGAAAACCGTTGCCTCCCGCAGCGCCGAAATCGAAATCGTTAGAAAGCTGAACCTGAGTCAGGGCGGCGAGGGGATTCCGCACTTCTTCCGCCAGATGTTCCTCGGTTTGAGCCGGACTCACCGGTACGTTGGCGCGAGATTGCGTCGCGTCCTGCGGAGTCGAATTTTGTCCATCTGCAGGGCCAGCGAGTGCCAGGCAGGCAGCGGCGGCGACAAGCATCGCGCAGAAGCGCTGAACGCCTGGGCTCATGGGGCCGTGTCGCCGAACCACTTCTCATAGATTTGCCGGTACGTGCCGTCCTCACGAAGAGTGACCAACGCACGGTCAATCTTCTTGCGCAGGGGGCTGTCCAACTGCACTAAGACGGCGAGCGACCTACTGTCAAATTCGGGACCGACCACCTTTACCCGTCCCTTTCCGTCATGGGCCGCATAATAAAGGAGCACCGGAGCGGGGGAGACCACGGCATCCACTTTCCCGTCCAACAGAGCCTTAAACAGTTGATCAGGAGTCGAGAACTCCTGCACCTGTGAATGTTGCTCCCGAAGGTAATCAACTGCAGGTGAAGACGCTAACGTGGCGATCTGTTTACCGGGCAAATCGTCCGGCCCCTCGATAGCCCCGCGAATCTGCTCGACTGTCAAGGTCGTCGTTAGCTGGGCGGTATAGGACGCAATGAAAACCACACTGACGAACAGCCAGAAAATTGACAGACCACGCGCTAACCATTGACGAGGCATTACCTCCGCCTGGGCCGCCAGAGTCGCTAGCCCCCAATAACATGCCTCAAAGATGCCCGGGAAATAGTTCCGGTTCGAAATGATGCCGTCTTGCCGCCCCCGGTCGAGCCACCAAACCAAATGGGCCGGGATGAGGACTAGCAGCAGGGCTACGCCGAACCATTCAATGGTCGTTCGCGAAAACAGCAGGCGGAGCATCTCTAACACCGGGCTTAGGCGGCTTGCGGTCCCCCGGGTTTCACCAGTCTCTCGCACCATAATTTGCAGGCCTGCCTCCAATGTTGAATACGAAAAATCGAAATCCGCATCACGTGCCGACGTTATGAACATCGCGGGGGTGAGGTCGGCGGCTTTGGATCGCAGCGCCTGGTCCACCGCTCTTACGTCAGGCATGATCTGATAGCTCGTCTTTACCTGCAACCGTGTGGCAATCGCATTCCAAAGATCGATGCTGAACCCGGTGAGCGACCCGTTTTGCTCCATAACCATCGGGGCCGCAACGAGAACGGCTACCCGCACCTCTGGGACCTTTGCTTGCGCCAGCTTCCGGCCATGATTGACGACCTCAAGTTGTTGGTGCTGGGCAGGTGCTTGGGCGAATAGGGGAACCAGAGAACCGAGAATGACGAACAACGCCGACGCGATCGTGTTAATGGTCAACTTCATGCGTGCAATTGTACTAGCATGTCCGCCAATGACTAAGTCGCGGCGCTTCGAACTTGCGAGATGGCTGGTGAAAAATCCCGATATCGCTTTTTGACCTCCGACGAGAGGGATCTTGATCCGCACCCACAACGGGAACCACAATAGGTCTACCTTGCACGTATTTGGAAGGACGTACGCAGCCGTCCGAAGGCTGCAAGTTGTTGAATGTGCAGGACAGCTACAGACTGAAAAAGCTGGCGTCGGCGGTTCAACTCCGTCCCTGGCCACCATATTTATCAGTGACTTAGTAGACCAGCCCGAAATCTCACACCTGTGATTTCACGCCTGTGGTCGCTTACGGCCCTAAGTGTTCAGCTGACCTCGTGCCTGACGGCACGGGCAAGGCGTCCCCAATCCCGATTGTGGAAGAGTTCGCCGACCACCCGGAAGTTTGCCATACTAAGCTACGGTCGGATCGCCCAAGCTAAACCGTCCGGTTCGCCCCCAACGTCGATGTGGCTCGTGACCCGTAAGGTCTTCAAGTCCAGTATAGCGACGTAGTTGTCAGGCCCACAGGCTAAGCTGCCACAATGTGGTTCCTGATGGCGAACTTCACGAGCTCGGCGCTACTTCCGATGCCAAGTGCTTCCATCATTCGGTATTTGTGGAACGCCACGGTCCGGGGAGTCAGATGTAGGATGCCTGCGATTTCCTTAATCCTTCTGCCTTCCGCTAGCAACTGCAGCACCTCACGCTGCCGATCGGTGAGGCGTTCGTCTTCATTGCCCGGTTTCTTGTGCTCCCATCGCAAAGAATCGATCGCGCTACGCGACAGGGTTTTAGACAAATAGGTTTTGCCCTGCAGCGCTCGTTGAACCGCCAGCACCAATTCTGACGAGGCACATGTCTTGAGCAGGAAGGCTGAAGCTCCGCAGCCGAAGGCTTCAGCTGCTACATGCGCGTCGGAATTCATGGTCAGGTAGATCAACTTAACGGCGGGTAGCATTTGCTTCACCTGCCGCCCCGCATCCAGGCCATTCAGGATCGGCATGGCGATGTCGAGCACGATCACGTCTGGCTTCAGTTTGCAGGCAGCGCGCACCAGTGCTCGACCGTCGCCGACAGAGCCGACCACATCAAAATCTTTTTGCAGAAGTCCGGTGCACAACTCCGCCACAAGACTGTGGTCATCGGCAATGAGAACGCGGGAGTATCTGGTCATTGGTTGTTACGACTTCGCTATTAACTGCACTCTTGGTTGTCGGAGTGCGTTGTTTGCAGGATATGTGCACCGGCGCTCCCGTCACTACTAGGGATTTGCCTAGTTGTGTAGGGTCGAGTCAACAACTAGGGTTGGTTTCAGACAATATTCATCGACCTCATCTGGTGCTGAAACAGCGGCCGTTCAACGTTTCACGTTCGGCTCCAACTCGCTGCCAGACGTGTGATTCGCGTAGGAAGAGATTTCTCAGATACGGTTTTCCTTCCAGAGCGCGCGGGTATCCTCAGCGTTTTACACTCTGCGGCGCGACTTGAGATGTGAGAACTTCGCTTCAGTTTCTTACCGGCAAGACTCCGTCACAACTAGGGAAATCCCCAGTAGACTCGGCGCGGTAGGACCACTAATTTTCTAATCGGGCGGCTGTTAGTACTGCCGGTTCACAAACCGCTTGGGTGCCTGTTGACTTGACATTCGGCACATCAAGGGCGCGATTTGGTTCCAGGCTACTCGCACGATCAAGTCGGAGTCCTCGCTAGGTGTGGAAGGAGAGCATTACTTGGATCGCGATAAAGCTCCTCGCCCGCCAATCCTTTTGTCGCGGGAGTACGATCCGCGCGTATCTGCTGGAGAACTAGCTCTGCTGAACCAGGCCCGGAGGTACGTTACGCGATGTGAATAGACAAAACAGAGTGACACCGCTTTTGCGAGATTGGAAATTAGCCAAGCTTAGCTACCGCGGTAGTTGAGCAAGGGGATGGACGTGGAGCCTGAAGTCTGGAATCGAGCCGCGGATTTGTGTAACCGCGCAATCGAGTTGGACGAGAGCCGACGCGCCGAGTTCCTGGAGCACGGCTATGGGGACGACGAGGAGCTGCGACGAGAAGTCGAGTTGCTGCTCACTCACAAGAAAAATCCCACACATTTCCTCGATTCGCCTGCGCTGGAGGTGATGGGAAGGGTGATTGCTCGCGATCCTCGAACGTTCGACAATGAAAGCAAGCTCATCGGCAGCAAGGTTTCCCATTATCACATCCTCGCTAGACTCGGTGCTGGTGGCATGGGAGTCGTCTACAAGGCCCAGGACACCTTGCTTGGTCGTTTCGTTGCTCTGAAGTTCTTGTCGGAGGACGTTTCCCATAACCCGGAAGTTCTCGAACGCTTTCGTCGTGAAGCCCGCGCCACCTCCGCCCTGAATCATCCCAACATTTGCACGCTCTATGAGATCGCCGAGCATGACGGCCGATGGTTCATCGTCATGGAGTTTCTGGATGGGCTAACGCTGAAGGAATACATCGGAGAAAAGCCCGTCGAGAATGACGCGTTGCTCAGTATGGCCATTGAGATTGCAGACGCGCTGGACGCCGCGCATAGCGAGGGGATTGTCCACCGCGACATCAAACCCGCGAATATTTTTGTTACTAAGCGCGGCCACGCCAAGATGCTCGATTTCGGTCTTGCCAAAGTGACCGTCCCGCCTGATACCGCGAGCCAGTTGGCCGCCCAGGACACGCAAACTCTCTCCTATCTCGACAAGCAACAACTCACCAGCCCAGGAACGGCGATGGGAACGATCGCCTACATGTCGCCGGAGCAAGCGCGAGCCAAGGAGTTGGACGCCCGCACGGATTTGTTTTCCTTTGGAGCCGTCCTCTATGAGATGGCAACCGGCGAGTTGCCGTTTCGTGGGGAAACGAGCGCGATCCTTTTCGATGCGATTCTGAACCGCGCTCCTGTGGCTCCGGTGCGCTTCAATCCTGACCTGCCGCCCGATCTGGAGCGGGTGATCAACCGTGCGCTGGAGAAAGACAGGGAGTTGCGTTATCAGAGCGCGGCGGAGATGCATTCCGAGTTGTTGCGCTTACAGCGGGACACCGGCACCGGTCGAGTGGCAGCCTCAAGTTCCGGGACGGTCCCCGTGGTACGAGATGCCAGTGCGCAGGCGGGCCAACCGCCACCGCAAGTTTCTGGTTCTTCGCCTGCGCGTGGCCAGCCTTCGTCATCGAGCTCGGCGAAGGTCACCGATATTGCGGAAGCTGGCAAAAAACTTGTGAAGCTTCTAGTTCCAGCCTTAGTGATAGTTCTTGCTTTCGCGATTGCGGGAGTGTTGTATTTTCGCTCGCGTAATCCAGCGATCAGTCTGACCGACAAAGACACCATTGTTCTCGCCGATTTCGCCAACAGCACAGGCGACGCGGTCTTCGATGACACGCTCAAGCAGGCTTTGGCCACTGATTTCCAGCAATCGCCATTCCTCAGTGTTCTGTCCGATCGGAGAGTGCGCAATACTCTCAAGCTCATGGGTCACTCTCTTGAAGAGCGCTTGACACCTGAGGTGGCACAAGAAGTCTGTCAGCGGACGGAAAGCAAACTCGCGCTGACGGGTTCGATTGCAACTCTTGGCACCAAGTATTTACTCGGCCTCAACGCTGCAAATTGCCAGACCGGAGATTCGATTGCGAGTCAACAAGTGCAGGTCACGAAGAAAGATGACGTGTTGGACGCTCTCGACGACTTGGCGACGAGCTTGCGCAAGAAAGTTGGCGAATCGCTCAGCACGATTCAGAAATACGATACACCCATCAAGGAAGCCACCACACCTTCTCTAGACGCTTTGAAAGCCTACTCGTTGGGAATCAAGGTCCGATCCTTGCAAGGCGACGCTGCCGCTATTCCGCTTTTCAAGAGTGCCATTGAACTCGATCCCAGTTTCGCCATGGCCTCCGCCCGTTTGGGGATCTCCTATTTGAACTTGGCGCAGTTCGGCTTGGCCAACGAAAACTTCCAAACCGCTTACGGCTTGCGCGAGCGCGTGAGCGAGCGAGAGAGGCTGACTCTCTCCGCTTACTACTTTACCTGGGTAACGGGAGAACTGGACAAGGCTAACCAGACTTACCAACTGTGGACGCAGACTTATCCCCGGGATGACGTACCTCACAATAATTTGGGGCTAAATTACGAGTACATGGGACTATACGACAAGGCGCTTGTGGAGACCGCGGAAAGTATTCGTCTGAACCCGGAGGAAAGTACGATATCTCGCAGCAATCTTGTGGGTTTCTATTGCCTCACGAATCGTCTCGAAGAAGCCAAACTCGCCTACCAGCAGACGATTGTGCGCAAAGCGGAGACTGGCTACCTGCATGAGTGCCGTTTTGCCGTTGCCTTCATGGAGGGCGACGCGGCAGAGATGGATCGCCAGTTGAGCTGGGCGGCCGGCAAGCCCGGCATGGAGGATGCTCTCCTTGCTCATCGAGCCGATGTCGAGGCCTTTTCCGGGCATCTCGTAAAAGCGCGGGAATTCTCCCAACGTGCGGTCGAATCCGCCCTACGTGCCGGCGAGCCGGAAGATGCCGCCAAGAACCAAATGAACGCGGCGCTGCGAGAAGTGGAATTCGGAAATAGCACACAGGCCCGCAGCGAGACTGCTTTGGCGTTGGGCCGGTCCTCTACGACGGACATCCGCATCCTGGCCGCGCTGGCTCTGTCGAGGGCTGGGGATTCAGATCATGCACAAAAAATCGCCGATGACTTGCAAAAGGAAAATCCGCTCAACACAATGATCAACGGCTACTGGGTCCCAACTATCCGCGCCGCTGTTGAGATCGACCGCAAGAACCCCGAGAAAGCCATCCAGATTCTCGAGACTGCCGCTTCCTACGAACTGGGTGATCCGGCCCCTACTGGATTTGGGAGCTCGCTTTACCCTGTCTACCTGCGGGGGCAGGCGTATCTGCTGTTGAGGCAGGGGGGCGCGGCGGCTGCCGAGTTCCAGAAATACGTGGACCATAGGAGCCTGGTCAATAGTTACCCACTGGGTGCGCTGGCGCGCCTCGGCATTGCCCGGGCCTATGCGCTGCAAAAGGACACGGCCAAAGCGCGTGTCTCGTATCAAGACTTCCTGACTCTCTGGAAAGATGCCGACCCCGACATTCCCATCCTGAACCGAGCCAAGGCGGAGTACGCGAGGCTGCAATAGCTGGCCGGTCAGAAGCACTGAGTTTCGTTCGAGGTGCCTACCTGGAATCAGGTGGGCCAGAAGAAGGTGAAATATCAATAGTCCCGGCGCGACGATGGAGACGCTTCGTCGCCACGAGGCGGCTCTGGAATCCGGCTCGGGTGCCGGGGTGAAATAAAGCAGGCTGCCCCAAGCACTAGATCGTATCGAGTTGCGATCAGGGCAAGTTAGTTCAGCAGGTCCTAGGCGGACCTCGAGTCCGCCTGGGGGGATCCTTACATCTAGCGAAAGACCACAAGAGGGCAATATGACAACAAAGCTCCAAAACCTCCTCGCCGCCGCGCTCGTTTGCGCGCTGGCGGTGACTGCACTTGCTAGTACAGATCCTAAGATCGAAAAGAAACAGAAAGACATCCGTAGCATGGCGCATGACACGCTTCAGCGCCTCTATACCGCGCAACTAAATGCCAGATTGGCGGTTAAGGAAGCGGCTGGTTATGCGGTTTTCAGCAACATGGGTGTAAAAATTCAGGTTGCCGGATCCGGCAATGGAAAGGGCATCGCAGTGGACAACAAGACCAAACATGAAACCTTTATGAAGATGATTGAGCTTCAGGCGGGGCTCGGTATGGGCGGGAAGAAATTCAGCGTCATCTTCACGTTCGACAACGAAAAGGCGCTTACCAGCTTCGTGAACTCCGGCTGGGATTTTGGCGTACTTTGGGCCCCATGGAAAGTGTGACGGGCGTACTGATGTGTGGTCTCTCGGTGAGTTTGCTGTTCGCCATCGTGACCCGACTTGTTGCTGCCCAAACACAGATCTCATCCGAATCGACCGAAAGGGTGAAATGACGGGAAGAAACCGCAGGCCGCCGTCGTTTGGCGGCGGAGGCAAAGCGAGCGATGACAACTAATGAGATGAGCGGTAATCCGTCCCCACATAATCTTTCACCATTGCCAACTTGGTTGAGAGCCCTGCGGGCGATTGGAATCACGATTGTGTGGTCCATTATCGCGCTGCTTACTTTGTGGGCGGTCGCAGCTCTTTACGTCGATTTTCGGATTGCTTCGTGGCGCGTTCCGGTGACTGTGGTCTACGTTCTCGGGATCGTCGTAATTCTATTCAAGTTCAAACGATCCTGTTGGACTGCCATCCTGTGTCTCGCGGGCTTCTGTTGTGTGCTCGCTTGGTGGCTCACCCTAAAGCCCTCGAACCAAGGCAATTGGGAAGCTGACAGTGCTCGAACAGCCTGGGCCGAAATCGACGGAGATCGAGTCACAATTCACAATTTACGCAACTGCGACTATCGCACCGAAACCGACTACGCGAATTGCTGGAGCGACCGGACCGTTTATCTTTCACAGATTCGGGCAGCCGATTTATTCCTCACGAATTGGGGGATACGTTTTGCCAGTCACCCGATTGTCAGTTTTCAATTTGGGGACAACGTGCATGTCGCCTTTTCCATTGAGGCACGCTACAAAGTCGGCCAGGCGTACTCGACCATTCTTGGATGTTTTCGACAATACGGACTGATGTTCGTAGCGGCGGACGAACGCGACGTTATCCGGTTGCGAACGAACTACCGTAAAGATGAAGAAGTGTACATGTACCGCATCCGTGTACAGCCCGAGGTAACGCGCGCTATGTTCCTCACTTATGTGACTTACCTGAACAAATTGAAAGACCAACCGGAGTGGTACAACGAGGTGACACGAAACTGCACGACCACTCTCCAAAAGCCGCTTGCTGAGGACACTAACAACCCGCAGCCCTGGAACTACCAATTCCTGCTGAACGGGACGCTGGATGAGTTGCTGTATGACCGCGGACGGTTGGTCACTGGCGGACTTCCCTTTCCAGAATTGAAGCAGCGTGAGCACATCAACGCCGCGGCCCAAGCGGCAGGCCAGTCTCTTGACTTCTCCTCGATGATTCGAGCGGGGCGGATTGGGTTTTGAGGAATCGAGATTAAAGAAATTGAGGTCGCCATGAAACGCATTTGTTCATTGGAAGCAACGCACCGTCGTTCTTCTTATCCATCGTTGACGATCGCGCTCGTTCTCTTGACTGTGAGCATGTCGTCACTCGTCGCTGTTGCGCAGAACGAGCCACCGGTTCCTCCCAAGCGATTGACGATCGGGGTTGCGCTCGAAGGCGGCGGTGCGCTCGGGATCGCTCACATCGGAGTGCTCAGGTGGTTTGAACAACACCACATTCCCATCGACTATGTCGCCGGAAATAGCATGGGCGGATTGGTGGGCGGCTTATACGCGACCGGCAAGAGCCCGGATGAACTCGAACAAGTCGTCAAAGGAATCGACTGGCCAATGGTGCTTGGGGGTGGGACCCCCTACCAAGACCTGTCTTTCCGGCGCAAGGAGGATGCGGCCGCGGTTCAAAGCGAGGTGGTCATCGGTTTCAAACACGGATTGTCGCTTCCGTCTGGGTTCAGTGCGGGACATCAAATCAACCTGGTGATTGACCGGGAAACACTGGCCTACTCCTCGGTGAAATCGTTTGACGACCTTCCCATTCCGTTCCGCTGCGTGTCTACCGAGCTGATTTCTGGAAAGGCCCATGTGTTCTCTACCGGTCCGATTGGACTGGCGATGCGGTCCTCCATGTCGCTGCCGGGGATCTTCGCTCCTATCCGTGACGGAGACCGCATTTATGTGGACGGTTCTCTGGTGGACAATCTGCCGACGGACTTGGCGCGCCAGATGGGTCCGGACGTGGTTATTGCGATTCATCTTCAGGTTGCCCCCACTACTCCCGCTGAAATCCAATCTCTCTTCAGTGTCCTTGGCCGGTCAATCACTGTCGACAGCGCAGCCACCGAGTTGCGCGGGATGGAGGCGGCGGACATCGTCGTCAAAGTGGACGTTCAGAAATTCACCAGCCTGGACTTTGAGAAGGCCGATGCTCTCATCCAGAAAGGAATGCAAGCGGCAGAGGAGAAATCTAAACTTCTGGAGACATATGCCCTCGATGAGGCCGCATGGAACGCATATGTAGCCCATCGCGATGCGCGCAAGAAAGGAGCCGTTGGCATTCCACAATTTGTAAAGGTGCAGGGCACCAGCAGTTACGCGGAGCAGAAGATCGAGAAGTTTCTCCAGCCCCTCGTGGGCAAGCCGATCGACACGCACGTGCTGGACACCTACCTGACCCGCCTGACCGGAGTGGGCAGATTCGAAAGCACTTCCTATGGCTTAGCCCAGAATGACGGCGAAGTCGGCTTATTGGTCACTGTTAACGAGAAGAACTATGCGCCGCCTGTTCTGCAACTCGCTGCGGACGTGAATGGCACACAACCCGACAACGTCACTTTCGGGATGGGAGGGCGCCTAACGTTCCTCGACATCGCAGGATTTGGCTCAGAGCTGCGCACAGATTTTGAGTTTGGGAACACCTACGGGATCTCCACCGAGTTCTACAAGAGATTCACCCAGACTTCCCGGTGGTTCTATGCGCCACGCGTGAATGCCAGCAATAGTGGGGATTGGTTCTATTCCAATGGCAACCCTCAGGCTGACTACCGGATCGGGAGGGCAGGAGTTGGAGGCGACATCGGCTACGCACTGGACCGGTTCAGCGAAGTCCGCGCCGGCTACGAAATCGGCTACCTGAATGCGAGTTTAAAGCTGGGCACTCCGCAATTCTCATCGGTCAAAGGAGGAGTGGGCGCGTCGCGATTTCGCTTCATCACCGACCACCGGGACAATCCGATCGTTCCGCACTACGGTTACTCGGGAGAGTTGAATTTCCACTGGTTGGATACGAGCCCGGGAGCCCCCGCAGCGTTTCCAAGTCTCGAACTGAAAACCGAGTATTTCAAACGCATCTCCCATACCTCTTCAGTCTTCCTGATCGCTGAGGGTGGGTCGACTCTGGGCTACGAACAGACCGGCATTCCTCAATACTACCTTGGGGCAACCAACGGATTGTTAGCCTATGGCCAGAACGAGCTGCGCGGAAATCAATTTTTTCTCTTCCGCGGGGGATACCTCCACAGGATATTTACCCTCCCATCGTTTCTCGGCGGGGGCATCTACGGCACGGCATTGTATGAGGTAGGAAAAATGTACAACGATCCGGGCGTGAGCAAACTTCCCAATGACGGTGCGGCAGGGTTCATCGCGCGCACGCCGCTCGGGCCCTTGTTCCTTGGCGGAAGTGTCGGAGACACAGGGCATGCCACGTGGTTCTTTAATCTGGGCCGCGTGTTCTAGCTCAACATGACACCTTATAGAAGTAGAGCAGCAAGCAGGAATCGCCGACAACACGTTGATCGTTTTCTCCAGCGACAACGCAACATGCTATGTCGCGTCATTCGCATTTGGCGGCTCGAACGGCCCCTGGCGTGGAGACTTCTCCACTCCGCCTTCGGAAGGTCGATGCGAACAGCGGCCATGGCTCGCTGGCCGCGAAAAGTGCCGGCGGGGGTGATCACTGAACAGATGCTCTCATCCCATGACTGGTACAAAACGTTTGCGGCCCTCGCGGGAGCATCGGACAAGGTGCCCACGGATCGTCCGATGGATGGCATCGATGCCTCCAAGTTCTTGCTCGGCGAGAGCGAGCACACCGGCCGGGACAACATCGTATTCTTCGGGCCGGATGAATCGGTTATGTCGGTCAAAGCACATAACATCAAAATATGGTTGCGCTATAGCGAAGGCTTCGACAAGCCGATCGTCAAGCCACAGATCCCAATCGTCTTCGACCTCGGGAGCGACCCCAACGAGAGAAACAACCTCTTCAACGACAAGATGGACATCGGTTGGGAGTTGGCAGTTGTTCTGCCGCCCGTCTTCCAGTACGAGAAGAGCTTTGCCCAGTTCCCGAACATAAAGCCGGGCGAGTTATGCGGTCTTCAGCAACATGGGTGTAAAAATTCAGGTTGCCGGATCCGGCAATGGAAAGGGCATCGCAGTAAACAACAGAACTAACCACGAGACTTTCATGAAAATGCTCGAAGTGCAGGCCGGGCTCGGTATGGGCGTGAAGAAATTCAGCGTCATCTTCACGTTCGATAACGAAAAGGCGCTTAACAGCTTCGTGAACTCCGGCTGGGATTTTGGCGGACAAGCCACCGGGCACACGAACAGATCGTCGAGGCCCGCATCGCTGACACGACGCTTCGCTCTGGCAATCAACGAACGCTAATCCTCGCTGCCCTGGCGGCGATCGTCCCTGCGATCGCTTAGGCCGGGGGCGAAGCAGACGCAGAGCTACAAGAGAAGCTGGCGGCAGTTAAGCAATCGGTGGGGGAACCCAGCAGACTACTACTACTCGTTTGACCTGCTTAGCCACTCGGCCAAAACCCTAAGCGCTGCTCCACGCCAGCAAGGGAGTCGGATAGTCCGTTCTGCAGCGTCTCCGTGGCTAAGCCCATCAAACCGCCGAATCTGCCGGGCTCGAAGGATCGCGTTCCGCGGCGAGAAAGATACGAACTGGGACGGCGGCTGGCGCGTGCCGTGCGCAATCCGATGGCCGGGTGTGATCAAAGCCGGGCACGGTTTCCAATGAGCTCTTCTCGCACCGGGACATCCTTCCCACGCTGCTCGCAGCAGCCGGTGAACCGGACATTGTAGAAAGGGCTGATCGTGTACCTCCTCTACAAGCAGCGGCGGCTCAAACTGGCCCAGAAGGGTCCAGAGCAACTCAGCGGCATGCTGATCAATGCCCAGGAACAGGAGCGCCGCTGCATCGCGTCCGAGCTTCATGATGACTTCAGCCAGAGGCTGGCAATGCTGACTTGCGGTTGAGGTGCGCCCTGATTGGCTAGGCCAACTAGGCATTTCCCTAGTTGTGCCAGAACTCGGTGCGGTATTAGGTTTGAGAACGTAGAGTCCCTATTCGTCTATTTTAAGGGGCAACCCCGGCTTCGTCAGACACGCTCGCTGCCATTTAGAATGACGCGAGTAAGCAAAAGGGAGAAATTCTGGGGCTTATTTCCGCACCGATTTAGGGAATCAAAAGAGGAGAAATGGCTATGAAAAAGTCTCTCATCCTTGCTGCCGCTCTCTTGTTGGGTGGCGTTACAGCCGCCGGGGCTCAAGATGTTCGTTACAACTTTGCCAGCGGCGCAGATTTTACCAAGTACAAGACCTACCAATGGGTCGACGTGAAGGGCGCCGATCACACGAATCAACTGACAGAGAAGCAAATCAAGGAAGCAATTGATACTGAGTTGGCAACGAAGGGCTTGCAGAAAACCGATTCTGATACGGCCGATCTGTACATCGATATTCAAACTGCAATCGGCACGGAGAAGCAGTTTACTTCGTACAACACGGGCTGGGGTTATGGTCCAGGCTGGGGCAGCGGCTGGTATGGATATGGCGGCGGCAGGTATGGATATAGCGGCGGCATGACTTCAACGACAACTACCGGGTCGACGACCACGATCTATGTCGGACAACTGGGCCTCGACATGTATGACAGTGCTAATAAGGACTTGGTGTGGCGAGGAATCGCGTCGCAAACCATCGATCCCAAGGCCAAGCCAGAAAAGCAACAAAAGAACATTGCAAAAGCTGTTACTAAGCTCTTAAAGAACTACCCACCCAAGAAGAAATAGGATTTGGACAATCGGTGCTGAAGGTGATCGTCTGACCGGTAGTGGATGCTTGGGCAGCCTGTGCAGTATTGTTGAGCCTCATGAAACGACATTCTCGAACCATTCTTGTTCTGGTTTTCATGGCCTTACTGAGCGGCGCTACTTTCGGGCAAACGAAGCAGCGACAGCGAAACATAGTGGTCAACGGACAGAACGGAAAAGCCGAAGTGATCGACCAGAATGGCCGGTTCTTCGTGGACCTGTCGGCCTTGGCCAGCATCGGCAAGGGTTCGGTGAGTTTCACTGGGCCAGGCATCGTCCTAACACTCCCTGCGGTGGCGAGCCGCAGCATGGAGCCCCCTACTGCCACTTTGCAGCCAGCGAATAGTTCCGCGTTGTCGCGGGACTTTACGAAGGCGGGGATCGAAGAAATCGCGCGCCTGCGGGAGTGGGCCACAACACTGGCGTCAGCCATTCGGGGTGGGTACGGCGTCACGGACGAGTGGGTCAACGGCTATCGCGACCAGGCGTCGCAGAGCCTGCAAATCGCGGAAGTCGCGGCCTCGACCGACGGCGATCGTAATGCGGCTCAGTTGCTCCATCATGCATTTGACCTGGTTCAGCAGTGGAGCGACCAGCTAGTGTCCGCGAAGAAATCAATGGACGTGGCCAAGTACATCACATCCCCGAACGCCTTGCGCGAAGATCCTCTGTCGCAGAAGATCATAACTTGCGGACATTTTCTGGCCCAGATGCTCGGAAGCGCCACGTTTCAGAATGACGCTTCGTGCAACTAAGACGCGGGGATCTCCCCTACCACCGCCCCGGTGCGGGCACTGTTAGGGATCTCCCTTGTTGATCAGTGGTGGAGTGTAGAACACTATGACCAGCCACTCCCGCATTCTCATTGCCGATGACCACCATCTAGTCGCGGAGTTGTGCACCCGACTTCTGGACAAGGATTTTAATGTGGTTGGCTCGGTCGGCGACGGTCGAGCACTGCTGCGCTCTGCCGGCATACTGAAGCCGGACGTGATCGTGCTCGACATCGCCATGCCAGTCCTGAATGGCCTGGAAGCGGGCCGGCAGGTGAAACAAATGCTGCCCGCCGTCAAGTTGGTCTACTTGACCATGAATTCCGACGCCCAAGTAGCAGCTGAAGCTTTCGCATCCGGAGCTTCAGGCTTCCTGCTCAAGACATGTGCCGCGTCAGAACTGGTGCTGGCGGTTCGACAGGCGTTGCGAGACAAAATCTATTTGTATAAGACCCTGTCGCGCGACGCGATCAACTCCTTGCGCTGGGAGCATAAGAAACAGATCAATGAAGACGAACGCCCTATGCATGGAGTAAGCTGGACGTGCAAGTTGTTGTTTGTAATTGGGTTGGCGACCCTACTAAGGCAGGGATCTTCAGACTTGTTCCAGGGCTGCATGGCACACAACCTTCCGTCCCCGTTCTCCCCAAGCCAGTCCTCCTGCACATTTGAACTCTCTTAAACCTGTTGGTGTCCAATGGCATACAATTGTACTTGATGGTGTCCAATGGAGTACAAGAGAGTTGTGCAGACGGGTGTCGAGACACGTACTTATCTCGCAATTGCCAACAAGCTCTTTAGCGAGGAGGAGCGTGCGGACATCGTGGCACTCGTTGCGGCTGACCCGGAGTGTGGAGACGTGATCCGTGGAACTGGTGGATTTCGAAAGGTCCGGGCTGCACGCAAAGAAATGGGGAAAAGGGGCGGAGCACGGGTTGTGGATATCTGGCGCAGCGAGCGATCTCCGGTTTTTCTTATCACCGTTTTTCCGAAGAATGAGAAAGAAAACCTGTCGATGGCAGAACGCAACGAGCTACGGAAACGGGCCGATAGTATTTTCGAGACCTACGGGAGGTAGCATGAAAAAGCAATTCGAGCAGATGATGGATGGCCTTAACGATGTTGAGGCTTTTCTTGCTGGGGAGCAAGAAGGCTTCAAGGCACACGTGCCCCAGGACGTTGACGTGAAAGCGATCCGCAATCGACTTGGTATGACACAAGCCACGTTCTCTGACACGTTTGGGTTCAGCCTTGATGCTATCAAGCACTGGGAGGGAGGGCGGAGGACGCCAGAAGCGCCGGCTCGCACTTTGCTCACTGTCATCGACAAGAATCCCGCTGCCGTGCTCTCCGCGCTCAGTCCCGCTCCGTTCGCTGCCGCTGTCGGCTCTTCTAAACCCGCCACCGTCCACGTCAGGGTTGCTAGAAAGCGTCAGAAGGCTAGTCGCGCCAAAAAAAGGAAGGCATATTCTGCCGAGCATGGAAAGAGAATCACGAAGTGAAAAAAACGGAGCTACCAATCGCCGCGAACTCACCAGGGGCGCTGTTTGTGATTTGTGTCACAGGCCCGGCACTCGACCTTCCGAGGATACCGACACTCCAAGAGCGATTTCAGAGAACCCTTATTCAAGGCTTTCGGCCTGCAATTTATCACCTCGGATCACGTTCAAGTAGTCGCCGGCGGATTCGAGAGCTTGTTCGGCTTCATGGTGAGAAACAAACCCGGTGTCATCATAAAGGGCCAAATTGCGCTTCCGGCGGAGACGATCAAAGACGGCCAGCAGACCGGCATGCTTCTTATCGATGCGGGACCGCACAAAGTCGATGATGGCGATGTGGTGCCCAGGCTGACTTCTCGCACGGAATCCATAGCTGAACATGAACCCGAGGGAAGATTTGAGCATTGCTTCGTAGGCTTGCTGGAGGCAAGCCTCCTCGTCAAAAGCCAGAATTTTGTGAGCCGAGGCGAGCTTCTTGTCCGCGCTCGTGAGAACGCGTTCAATCTGCGCCCAGTCAACGCTGTGGGGCTTCAGTTTCTTCATTCGGACCTATGAGTGAAACACGCTTATTGTGCCAGACGTTTTCCAGAAACGCATCCTTCCGAGCGCGGCGCGACCCGAATTCCTTCGGCGTGAGGACGGTGTAGTTGATTTCGCGTCCGAGTTGCTGCTCAAGCTTTCGCATGACCTGCGCTAAGACTTCCGCGCGAGGGGTACCAATTACGAGCACGTCTATATCGCTGGCAGCGTCCTGCTGATTGCTTGCAAACGAGCCGTACAGATAAGCCTCGTCTATTCCCTCAATTCTCTTGACGGACTGCGCGATCAGCGGTGCCGCACCAATGGTTTTCGCAACGATCTTGCGCACTTCATTAAAAAGCGGATACTCCCGGTTCAGTTGAAAATATTTTTGGCGGCCAATCACTTCCGACCGAAATAGACCGTCGCGCTCCAGGCGTCCTAACTCTTTCGACAGGTTGGACGGATCGATGCTCAACCTCTCGGCCAAGTCCCGCAAGTGGTGACGGGCCGTCGGGTTTGTGAAGTAATAAGCCAGCAGTTGCTGGCGCGCCTTAGAGCGAAGGTCAAGCATTGTGGTAGGAATATACCACAAATGTGGTAATAGATGACAACGATAAGATGAGGAGCTTGTTCGCTAATGTCGAGGTGAAGCTACAGCTTCGTGCGGAAATGTTCAACGTCCTCAACCGGATCAACCTCGCGACCGGAGGTGGATCCGTCGGATCCAACGGCTTTGTGACCGACACGATCGGCGATTTCTTCGGCGGTCCTGGCATTGGGCCCGGCGAGCCCTTCAACATGCAGCTTGCGGGAAAAATCATTTTCTAGTGCAAGACGACAAAATTGCGCATTTGACATGTGACAGAAGCTGGTCGGTCCCGTTGCGTTGCGCTGCACGCTATCGTGCGAACAACCTAGTGCCACAGGACTCGCGGCGCTAATGCGGTAATAAGGTCCTCGAAAGGAAACGAGGAACGCGCCATGCGCCCTCCCAGTTCGTGTCTTTCTGGCTGCGGAACGGTGTAAGGCCGCTTAGGCCAGATTCCGGGCACCCTCCGGGCACCCAGGCGGAAGTCTTGTTCGTATCTGCTTGATTTTGTTATGCCGTGCATGGAGTAAGCTGGACGTGCAAGTTGTTGATTGTGATTGGTTTGGCGACTCTTTTAAGGCATGGGTCGCAGGTTCGAGTCCTGCCGCGCTCACCAAGATTTCAAAGTACTTGGCCGATTTCGGCAGGGTTGGTTTCGGGGCACCCCCCCCCGGACACCCAGAGCCAGTAGGGTTTTGGTTTCTGCGCGGTTGTGGTGACCCTCCGCGCTTCAACTTCTCTGAGAACCTCGCCGGAAGCACCATTGGCATGACCTTCTTGTGGGCTTCCTGCTGATCGGCTGAAACCGCTGGTACGTAGAGTCCCAGCGTAATCTTTGGGGTCGTGTGCCGAAGCTGTGACTGTGCGACTTTGACATTCTCCCCGTTTGAGATCAGCAATGTCGCTAGCGACCGGCGTAGCATATGCCATCCGATCGGTGCTTCCTTGCTGCTCTTGATTCCAGAGATTTCTCGATCACGGGGCGGATGTGACGACGGAAGAGAATCTGATAGTTAGTTCTCGCGATCTACCTGCTGTCCCACTCGTTACAAAGTCCCGAGCTATTGTGCCCTCGCAACGGTTCTCCTGACAAACAATCTGCAAAACGATGGTCGCACACAAATGATTGCGCCGCGGGTCGACTCGAAGCGCCAATCTACCTAGATGCAGCGCATGCAGCCGGTAAAGTGCATCTCCCCGGAGACGAATGCTCAGCGCCCACCCCTAGTCATTCTTACAGTATCAACTTGGTCTGTCCTTTATTACACTCCGATGAACTCTTGACCAAGGAGTCATCGCTTGGGAGGACGAACATGCCAGCCGCCTCAGCAGTCGCACTAAGCCGTCAAAATGGAAAAGCCGCGTCCCCGCGAAAGGGTCGCCAGCCGGTGACCCCAAGCTGGGTGGGGCGCGTCCCCCAACTCAGGCCGGGGCAGTATGCCGATGGCATGCCCATCCATTCGCCGGAATACATCTGCTGCAAGCTGATTCTGCGGCCGAACAAGTTCCATTCGCGAGAGAGCTTCTTTGACTTCGGCAAGGTCATGCGCGAGCCAGCTAAAGAGCATGGCGTGAAATACACGACAGACGGCTTCCTGGAGCAGCCCGTCAAAATCCGCGAAGTGCTCTTTATTGACACGGATGACTTCCGCCTCTACAACCACGCCTTCATTCTGCGCCGCCGGATTCCGTACAAGGATGGTTTCCCAATCGGCGAGCCTGAGATCGTCTTCAAGTACAGGCATCCTGAGTTGCAGGCCGCGGCCGAGACCGACGTCCGGCCGAATATCCTCGGCGATCATCGCGTCAAGTTCAAGGTCCAGGCCCTGCCTTTGAAGGAGAAGCTAGGCGGCATCCGTCTGCTTTTCTCACACAACGTGCAGTTCATGCGCGGAGCCATCGGATTAGGCCACGAGAATATCCACGACATGGACTCTTTAATCGACGTGCTCCCGGTGCTTGGGAGAGTCAGGAAGACCCCGAAAGAAGAGATCCATTTGGTCAGCAATACCATCGTCGAGGAAGTGCTTCAGGACATCGGCCTGCTTGATTTTGGTTCGGGGCTCACCTGCAAGGCCAACGTGGCGATCTGGCGTACCCGCGGTGAGCACCGTCCGCTCATCGGGGAGTTCGCTTACCAGTTCAAGTTTAAAGACCGTGCGCAGCTCAGCCCGGAGGCATTGCGCCGAACGGAAGCCTTCTTTATCGCTCTGCAGTATGCGGCCGAGGACTACATCGCGCTGAATGCGACGAAGACCGCCACTGTCTACCGGCTACTGGGCAATCCGCCCAAGTCTCATGAATGAGCCGCAAGCTTCTTGTCCGAATGAACGGATCATAGTCGTGAGCCATGACTGAAACTGCTGCTAAACTCGCACTTCAACCCGGGGAAACTGCCGCCAAGGCGGCAGCAGTTTCCATCTGGGAGATATTCTTGGAATTTCTTATCATCGGCGCCACGAGCTTCGGCGGCGTCGTGCCCTATTTGCGCGGCAGCCTGGTTACGAAGCGCCACTGGATTGACGACAAAGAATTCGTTGAAATGCTCTCCATCAGCCAGAGCCTGCCGGGACTCAACGCCACGAACATGGCGGTCCTGGTCGGAGAGAAGCTGCGCGGCGTAATGGGTTCAATTGCCGGGATTATCGGCATCTGCCTTCCTGGTGGATTGCTGATGTTCGCTGTGGGCATCTTTTACCGCCACCATGGTGACCACACGTTTATCACGGCGGCGTTGAAAGGGGTGGCGGCTGCGGCAGTTGGGTTGATCTTGTCCACTGTTGTAAGCCTCAGCAAAAAGGCGCTTTCCCATAATTTCGATTTCGTGTTCATCGCAGCAACGGTGATTGCGGTGAACCGGTTGCATCTGGGAGTGCCGCGTACCCTAGTCGCGGTCGGGGCTCTGGCCATTCTCTTCCACCATCCGCGTAAGGCGCAAAAAGAGAGTGTGAAGCCATGAATCAGATTCCAGCCTTGATTCGCGTGTTTGCCTACCTATCCATACTCACGGTCGGTGGCGGCATGGCGGCTTTCCCCGAAATGAAGATCCTGACCGTCGATGTGCACAAGTGGCTTACGTTCCCTCAGTTAATTCACTTGTACAGCGTTGGCCAGATGGCACCCGGCCCCAATATGATGATGATTGTGTCGATTGGACAATGGGCGGGCGGAATCCCGGGTGCGATCGCTGTCCTGGCTGCCTTTTTCGGGCCAACCGCTGTGCTCACGTTCATCGTTGCCAAAGGGTGGAAAAAGCTCGAGAAATGGCCGTGGAGAACGTCGATTCAGCAGGGACTAGCGCCGGTATCGATCGGGTTGCTGCTGGCCGGCTGTTTCAGCATGGCCAAAGGGGCCATTACCGGAACCGAAACCGCAGCCATTGCGGTTGTTGTGCTGCTGATTCTGCTGCAATACAAAGTAAATCCGGCTCTGCTGGTGCTAGCCAGCGCGGGCGTCGGTATTCTTACGTTCATGCCCAAGTGAGCTGTCGCCCCGCAACCCGGCTTCGGTTGATGAAAAAGAGAATCCGCTCGGTTCGTCGTCGGTATTTGCGAGCGAAGCCGCTGTCTATCTGAAGCAACTCCGCAAGTATTTTGGGAATGCTCCACCTCCGTCCGCAATCGCCGGATCGAAGGATCCTTTCTTCCGCTTCCACCTAGCGTTGTGCCGGCCACTTCTTGGTCACTGCTGTTTTTGCCGGACCCGGCGGCCCTCAGAGTTTTAAATCCCAATCTTTTTCAGAGTATCGACGGTGGTATCGCCATGCAGTCTCTGGCGCGGGCAGGGCTGTGAACATCCAAGTTCCGCGACCTTAGGCCGGAAGTGAATTTGTATTGTGAGGACAAGAGCCATGAGTAACAATTCTGCGTATTTCGGCAGCAAATATAATGCCCAGTCCGCCTGTACCCATTGTGAGGGTATCTTCGAGCACGAGCTGTGGTGTGCGACTCGAGATGCCCGGATGGCGTACGTGTACCAGATCGTCGCCGATGCGTCCAAGATCACGGCTGGAGATTCATTGCTCCTGCATTCACTGGGGGTCGCCTGGCTCGAAGCGGTTTGAAGAGGCTTGCGCGGGGCGCTCGGGATCAATAAGATAGCTGCGCCTGCAACAGGCCCTACGGAATGATCGGCCAGACCATTTCCCACTACCGGATTCTCGAGAAGCTCGGCGGCGGCGGAATGGGCGTGGTTTTTAAGGCCGAGGACACGAAGCTGAAACGCTTTGTGGCGCTGAAGTTCCTTCCCGACGATGTAGCGAAAGATCCGCAGGCGCTTACGCGCTTTCAGCGCGAAGCGCAGTCGGCATCCGCACTGAATCATCCGAACATCTGCACTATCTATGAGATTGATGAGCACGAAGGACATCCGTTCATCGCGATGGAGTTTCTCGATGGGCAGACATTGAAGCACCGCATCGGCGGGCGGCCGATGGATGTGGAGACGATGCTGGGAATCAGCATCGAAATTGCGGATGCTCTGGACGCTGCGCACAGCCGGGGAATTATCCACCGCGACATCAAGCCGGCTAATATTTTCGTCACCAAGCGCGGACAGAGCAAGCTGCTTGATTTCGGACTGGCCAAGCTGGCGCAGAGTACGGAACACACGTTGACCACGCCCGAAGGTCCGATGACGAGTCCGGGGTCGACGATCGGGACCGTGGCGTACATGTCGCCGGAGCAGGTGCGGGCCGAGGAACTGGATCCGCGGACCGATCTTTTTGCGTTTGGCTCGGTGATGTATGAGATGGCGACCGGAGACATGGCATTTTCTGGGAGCAGCAATGGCGTGGTGTTCGAGGGCATTCTGAATCGCATGCCACCACCGGCGTCGGACGTGAACCCGGCGATTCCAGAGAAGCTGAACGATCTGATTTTGAAGTCGCTGGAGAAAGAGCGCGACATGCGCTACCAGACGGCGGCGGAGTTGCGCGGCGATCTGAAGCGGATCAAGCGCGCACTGGATAGTTCGCGGATCAGGTCGGGAAGCGGGTCGGGGATTTCAGCAGTATCGGGAGCGAATGTTGCGACTCCGCGGGTGAGCGCGAGGCAGGTTCCTCAGGGACGGGTGTGGACCGTGTCAGCGGTGGCCGGAGTGCTTGCTTTGCTGGTTGGGCTGGGAGCAGGAGCACTGCTGCTGAAGGGTTCGAGTAAGACGGAATTTGCGGCGTACCATCCGCTGACGTTCCGGCGCGGGATCGTGCATTCGGCGCGCTTTGCGCCGGATGGAAAGACGGTGATTTACAGCGCCGCGTGGGAAGGCAAGCCGCTGGATCTTTACACGACGCGTCCGGAGAGTCCGCAGTCGCAGTTGTTGGAACCGAAAGGCGCCGATGTGCTGGCGGTGTCGGCCTCGGGAGAGATGTTGCTGGCGCTGCACAGCAAGCCGCGGGATTCTGCGTTTCTATATGCGGGCACATTGGCCCGGGTGCCGCTGGTGGGGGGAGCGCCGCGCGAGATTCTGAATGACGTCGAGTGGGCGGACTGGTCGCCAGACGGAACCAACGTGGTTGTGATCCATGAAGTGGGAGGACGGAAGCGGCTGGAATTTCCGCTGGGCAAGGTACTCTACGAGGCCGATGGGTGGATGGGGAATCCGCGCGTCAGGCCAGACGGAAAAACCATTGCATTCGTGGATCATCCCCAGGCTGGGGACGACGGCGGGGCAGTCACCGTCATTGATCTCGCGGGAAAAAAAACGATCCTTTCGGACGGATGGGACAGCCTTCAGGGCTTGGCGTGGTCTCCGGACAGCAGCGAAATCTGGTTCACGGCAACGCGCACGGGAGGTGACCGCTCGCTGTATGCCACGGATCTGTCGGGCAAAGTGCGTCTGCTGGCGCGTGTGCCAGGCGAGTTGACGATTCTGGATGTGGGCAAAGAAGGGAATGTGCTTTTGACCCGCGGCAATGATCGCGCGGGCATGATCGGGCTGGCACCCGGGGAACCCAAAGAAAAGGATCTCTCATGGCTCGATTGGTCGGCGCCAGGAAGCTTGTCGGCCGATGGAAAGATGATTCTGTTTTTCGAGTCCGGCGAAGGGGGAGGACCGCATTACGCGGTTTATCTACGAGGCACAGACGGATCGCCGGCGATTCGGCTGGGAGAAGGAAGCGGCGTCGCACTTTCGCCTGATGGGCAGTGGGCGTTGTCGCGGTTGAACGTGGTGCCTTCGCCGCTCGTGCTTTATCCGACCGGTGTAGGCGAGATGAAACAGCTGAAAAGCGATGGCCTGAATCACATGAATGCCGCAGCTTTCCTGCCGGATGGGAGGAGATTCGTCTTCCTCGGGTCGGAAACTGGACATGGGGCACGGCTTTACTTGGAATCGCTGGACGACGCCACACCACATGCATTCAGCATGGAGGGAGTCGCGACGCTCATGTTGTCTCCGGATGGAACAATAGCGGCGGCGCGCGGTCCGGATCAGAAGATTTATCTGTTCCCCGTGGCGGGAGGAGATACAAAGTTGGTGCCGGGGGTGCAGCCGGGCGAGTTTCCGACGGCGTGGTCTTCGGATGGACGTTCGCTTTTTGTGATGACCCGAGGACAGATTCCCGCGCAAGTGTTTCGCGTGGACGTGGGCAGCGGGCAGAGAACCTTCTGGAGATCGTTTGAGCCCGCGGATTCGGCGGGGATCGATACAATTCGAGGGGTGCTGGTTTCGGCGGACAACAAGGCCTATGTTTACGGTTACAGCCGCACGTTGTCGGATTTGTATCTGGTGCAGGGGTTGAAGTAGAGAGTGGCCGCCAGGCCATTTCGGTTTCGATTCGGCAACTTTTCCTAATTCAGTTGCGGTATATTCTCAGCGTGATCGGCACACATCTGCGGTGGTTTCTCGTCTTAGTTGTTGTGGCGTGCGTGGTGAATCTTGGGCACGCGGAATCCTATAAATATTTCCGACTCGGAAATAAAGAAGATGTTCAAACCAAACCTGTTGCGGGCATCGCCATGATGGGCGGTGGGGACGATCTGGACGAGGCGTTCCGCTGGTTGTGCAACAAGGGTAGTGGCGGAGATTTTCTGATTCTGCGCGCGCGTGGCGACGACGATTACAACTCGTACGTCAACGGACTCTGCAAAGCCAACTCAGTGGCGACCCTGATTATTCCCGATCGCGAGGCGGCAGAGGATCCGGAAGTGGCGAAGATTATTCGCGAGGCAGAGATTGTGTTCATCGCAGGCGGCGATCAAGCGAACTACGTTCGTGGATGGAAGGGAACTCCGGTCGAGAGCGCGATCAACGACAACATCGCAGCCGGGAAGCCGGTTGGCGGGACCAGCGCTGGGCTGGCGGTTGAGGGCGAGTTCGTGTACAGCGCGACGGGGGATCAGCCGGATGACAAGAATCTGTCATCGGCGGATGTGCTGGCGGATCCTTATTTTGAACGAGTGACGCTGGCGCGAGAGTTCTTGAAGGTTCCGCATCTGGAGAATGTGATCACGGATTCACATTTTGCCAGGCGGGATCGTATGGGGCGGTCGCTGGGATTTCTGGCGCGCATCATGAAGGATGGATGGAGTTCATCTCCGCGGGAAGTAGCGATCGATGAGAAGTCGGCGGTGCTGGTCGAGGCGGATGGGAAGGCGCGTGTTCTGGGCACGGGGAAGGGCGCGTATTTCTTACGTCCGACACAGGCGCCAGAAGTTTGCGAGAAAGGCGCGCCGCTTACGTTTCGCGGTGTCAGTGTTTACCGCGTTCCTGCAGGTGGTCATTTTGATTTGCCCTCGTGGACCGGTGACGGAGGGACTGCGTATTCATTGTCGGTAGTTCACGGGAAGATTGAGAGTACGCAGATGGGGAAGGGAATTTACTAAGGATGCTCCTTCACTACGAGAGTGCATCCGCAGCATTCGCCGTGCCGGACGATTCTCTTTCACATCGTCCACGCGACCTTCTATGTGGCCTTCTGGTCGATTTGGCCGGACCGGGCCGATCTGGAAGATGCATGGAGGCGGTTCGAGAGTTTCATGGGAAAGCCCGCCGCCCCGCCGCGAAAGTATGCTAGGTACCCGCTGGAGAGCAAGCTCTATGTTGGCCTTCTGGGCCGACCCGGATCATCGAAGCGGTTGCTTTGTCAGCGGACGGAAACTCTTTCAGCAGCACGTTTTGGCTGAGAGCCACCGATGCCACAGGGGGGGCGACGGCCATCATCGTCGGCAAGATCACGGGGACTCGCGTCACCATGGAAACGATGATCCCGCCATGGCTAAGAGAAAGTCTAGTTCGCGGCTGAGCGGTCGACGGGGACGCTTCGACGCTGAATGATTTTCGCTTCGGCGAAAACCATTTTTTCGTCAGGGTGGTTCGTGGGCCGGGGAGGAGCTTCCCGACGCAATTGTGTTTTTGCGAATTTCGCGGGAATAACTTTTTCAACACCTACGCCTGGTTACAACAAGAACCACGTCTCATTGCCCTCACCAGAAGTCACTCACATCGCAATGCGGTCATAGGATCGACCGATAGCGCTCGGCGGACGGGCACGAGGCAGGCTGTCGCTGCAACGAGCAGCAGCAGGCATGATGAACCGAGCACAATCAGCGGATGACTGCCGCTATTACCAACCCAGATGGAAACAATCCGATTCATGCCGACCCTCAATGTAAGCCCGACGACGATGCCGAAAGCAACACTAATTCCAGCTGAAGCCATGGCAACCTTCAGAACATGAGAGCGCTTCGCGCCGAGCGCTATGCGAATACTGAACTCGTTGCTGCGCTGCGCCACTGAATAGGAAACGACGCTGTACAGACCAACCGCCGACAGAACGAGCGCCAAAATCGAGAATCCAGCGAAGAGGGCTGCGATGAGCCGTCCTCTCGCAACTTCCGGCCGCTGTTTGATCCGTGTTTCCAAGTTTTCGATCCGGCTGGAAATCTGCTGATCGGGATTGACCGATGCCAACTGCTTCCGGACACTCTGGACGATGGATTCCGGCGCGGCACGCGTCCGGATAAGGACCTGCGCTCCCATCAGCATCAGAGTACTGTATGGGACAAAGATTGCGGGCTTGACCGGTTTATCAAGGCCGTCATTGAGGGCGTCGGCCACGACGCCAATCACTTCCTTCCAGCCATCGGCTCCGGGAGCGGTTAGCGAGTCGGGCGGCTTGCTTATCAGAGTCGGCACTCTCAGAGAATGTCCCACGATACCGCCCTGCGGATAGTAGCGTTTGGCAAAGGACTGGTTCACGATGACTAGCGAAGCCCCACGTGTAACTTCGGTAGGGTTCCAGATGCGCCCTTGCAAGAGCGGCATCCGCAATATGCCGAAGTAGGCAGGATCGGCGAAACTTATCCTGGCCGTTTGGTACTCGGGCGATGCAGTGGGTTGGCCCAGCAGTTCGAATCGCTGTTCCCATCCGCTGATTGGAGGAGTGGCGCTCGAGGATAGTCCCGCGGAGACAACTTCCGGCAAGCCCGCAATGGTGGCGCGAAGGTGCTCGAAATAGTTCGCCCGCGATTCCCATGTCGTCATCGTGTTTTCCTGCAAGGGAATCCCCACGGAGAGCACGTTCGTCGGGTCGTAACCGAGCGGTACACGCATCAAGCGCATGAATCCTGTCATGGCTGAGCCTGCGGCAGTTAGCAGAAGCAGAGTGAGTGCAATCTGTCCGGCGATGAGCGTGCCATGCAGACGTCTACCGCGCACGCTGCCAGCAGATCTCTTTGCGCTGGACTGCATGACCTGCCTGATATCCGGCTTCGCCATCTGCAATGCAGGCACGAGGCCAAAGAGCACAACCGTGAACAAAGCCAATCCTGCACTGAACAGTAACACAGGAAGGTTAACGCCGACGGCCACATCGGGCGGATACATCCGGCTCGGCATCCAGGCAACGATCAGGCCCACAAGCCGGTACGCCATCAATATGCCGAGCCCCATGCCAGTTAGCGCCAGTGTTAGCGACTCCGTCAGCAACTGCCGCACAATACGAACGCCGCCGGCACCCACCGCCGATCGCACCGCAAACTCATGCTGCCGGGCCGTGCCACGAGCTAACAGGAGTATGGAGACATTGCTGCAACCAATCGCCAACAGCATACCGACTGCCGCAAGCAGTAGGTAAAGCGTGCCGCCCATGTTGCGCCTTACTTCGAAGGTCAGCGGACGGATGTCAACCTTGAATCCCTCAGGAAAGCTGTGTGGCCGCTCTTTAGAAAGGCGTTCCAATAGCAGTTGCAGTTCTGCGTCTGCAGCTGCAGAGCTGACCCCCGGCTGCAGCTGCGCGACGACACCACCGCCCTGGTCGTTGCCGATCTCCTGCGGCAAATAAACGTCGGCTCCCCAGCCCCAGGTGAAATTTGCAGGAGTGACTCCAACAATCGTGTAGTTCTTGTGATTCAGTTCCAGCGACTTGCCGATGACGGAGGGGTCGCCATTGAAGTGACGCTGCCAGAACCGGTAGTGCAGCATCACAACTGGCTGAGGCTCCTGTCCATCAGTCGAATCTGAAGGTCCAAGATCGCGGCCGAGCAAGGCAGGAACGCCCAACGTAGGAAAGGTCTCTCCTATTCCAAAGAAAGCGACGACGTCCTCTGGAAGGTCTCGCCCTGTAACTGTCAGGTTCGATGAATTCCACGTAGCGATGCTCTCAAAGGCACGGGCCTTCCGCAGTTCACGCAACTGCGGCGCTGAGAACCAGGGATCGAAGAGGTTTCCCCGAGTATCCCTGATGCTTAAGTTGGCGAGGCGATCAATGTTCGCGTACGGAAAGGGATGCAGCAGCACACCGTAAATCACGCTGAACACAGAGACGGTGGCTCCGATCCCGAGCGCCAGCGAGAGAATCGCGGTCAGAGCGAACCCTGGATTGGTGGAGAGTTGCCGCAGCGAATAGCGGAAATCCTGAACGAAGCTCGGCACAATTAGTCCTCGCGAGGCATACTAATAATCGCATGAGATCGGCAGTTGTTTTCTCTTAAATAGCGCCGCTTGTTCATCCGATCGAGCAAGCCGAGGGCTCAAACCGCGACTCCGAAAGAAACTCCGCAGTGGTTGTAGCAAAATCTCCATTAAGCTCATTGACCCGGTCCATCAATCTTCAACCCGTGTCCCCAATTACAGAACTGATGCAGCTAAACCCGACCTCAAGCGAGGGCTGCTTAGGACCCACCCTGCTATTTGGGCATCACAACAACTTCGTCCTTCGGCATTGCGTCGAGCGTAGCTCTATCAATACCCAGATGGGCTATCACAAGCTCCGGTGGTGTGTGGGTGAGCCATTCCGAAAGTGCAAGGTCTTGATAGAAGCTGCTCTTGAACATCTCCAGGAATTTGAGGTCGTTGTCGCCGGTGTTCTGAATGTAGTGGGGCAGAGTCTTGAGGACATATCCAACGTCCCCGGCTTGAAAGTCCATGGTGCGGGCACGGCCTCCGGTAGCGAACACAGTCATTCTTCCAGTACCGCTCATGAAGTACTGCCATTCGTCGGCATTGGGATGCCAGTGTAGTTCGCGGATCCCTCCCGGATGAACCGTGACGATCGCCGCCGCTATCGTCGTGGAGATTATGAACTTGCTGGAATCGACAATGCGCACCTCGCCGCCTTGGGTGCGTTTCGTTACCGGCTGCTCCGCGGTACGGTATGCGAAATTCAGCGGCGATAGGCCCAGGGATCCAGCCGTCGCCTTCAGGTCCGCCGCAAGCGGGCCGGGAACTGCTGCCTGGAAGATGAACTTCTCCCTCCGCGGCATTTTTTCCATTGCCCGCTCACTCACACCGAAGTTTTTCGAGAGCACGTCGTGGGGCGTGTGGGCCATCCAGTCGGTGAGCAGTACCGTCTCGTATTCGGAAAAGTTGCCGTCGTCGAACACCAGCAGAAACTCGGCACCATCGGGATTCAGGCCTTGAATGGAATGTGGAATCCCAGTGGGGAAGTACCAGAGATCGCCCTCGGTCACATCGCTCACGAAGCTCTTGCCGTCTGCATCAAGCCCGGTGATCCGCGCGTTTCCGTAGAGCATAATGGCCCACTCTGCAGCCGTATGCCAGTGCAACTCTCGAACGCCTCCCGCCGTCAATCTCATGTCGACTCCCGCGATCGACTTGGAAACCGGCAACTCCCGGACTGTAACCTCGCGCGACCATCCACCCTCCTGCATCCGTTTGTGAGCGATTCCGAAAGGGTATTTGAACGTGGCTACGCCGCCTGCATCGGTGGGTGGAGGTAGGAAAGAGTCTGGATTTTGGGCATCCAACGAGGCATTCCCTGGGCCCGGAGCGCTGGCGCTTCGATCAGTCTTAGTTGGGTACGGCTTCTGATCTTGCCCCGCTGAGGCCCCCGCCGATAGGATCCCGCCCGCTAGCGCGACCGACCCAACTCCGAGGAATCCACGCCGTGAAAATTGGTCCTTCTTGGCATCGTCGTTCATAAATTTCGTCTTTTTAGAACACAAGAAAACAAGCTTTCCAGTTCCAGTTCGCTAGTTGGGCAAGACAATAAGGCAGTCATTGTGTGCTGTCAATCCACTCTCTCATATCAAGAGATACAAGGCAGACCCACAGCGGAGCTGCGCTCTGCCATTGTTTCAAGAGGGTCAGAAACGGGCAGGGAAGTCCAGAATATCTGACAGGCCGGGGACACATCGGGGACACTATAAGGTGTTTCCTGCTGTTCCTAGAACGTCATTCAGCGCGTCCGCATTCCCGTGGTTTGTTAGGGGTACGTCTAGCTACCCCGCTTTCAGGGCGGCAATACGAGTTCAAATCCCGTCGGGGACGCCAACAAAATAAAGGGCTTCCACCCGACGCGAAGCGTCGCAGGTCCGCACGTGCCTGCGAGATCGTCACCTCGTCACAGGTAGAACGGGTTACATGCTGGGGAGAGACGCCATCCCTAAGCGTTTTAGCATAGGTCGATGCGAAGGGTCCAGGAACTGGCGAATGGCACTCTCACGAAGTTGAACAGAATTCGAGATTGTTCGAATCGCGCCGATGCGCATTCAAAGTGGCACTGGTAATCCTAATCGCGACCTTATGAGTGCTCGATGGCGGCGGATTTCGCCCGTTTGCTGTCGCGGATCTGCTCTGTGGTGAACTCGCCTCCACACACGCTGCAGCGCCAGCCGGCGGACGAGGTGTGTGCGATTCCAGGCACTCCCTGCTGATCGACCCGCCTGGCCCTCACCACTTCGCAACTGCACTGTGGACACTGTCGTTGAATCATAGGGGTTCTGCTGAGGGAACGCCCCTCACGCTGCGGAGCATTAGTTGCCTGGGTGAATCGTGCGCGCCTCTTCAATTGTAAGTCTGGAAGGATCACAAAAGCCGTACCCCTTCAGGCAGGCTGCGTAATTGCGCTTGTGCTCGGCAGCCGCCAGCGCTTTGGCCTCCGCGGGAGTCAGTTTCGTGTAGTCACAAGTCTCCTGCCCCTCTTTGCACGCCGCTAGATTGCGTAGGTGTTCTGCTTGGGCTGTTTGCCTTGCCTCCAACGGAGTGAGTTTGGATTGGTCGCACTCGTTCCAGCCGTTGTTGCAATTTTGCGCGTTGCGCTGGCGTTCCGCAGCAGTCGTATCCTTGGTTTGCGAAGGGGATAACTTAGCGTGATCGCACTTCCCAGAACCGTTCTCGCAGTCGGATGCGTTGAGCTGGCTCCGGGCAATGTTCACTTCGGCCGTCTCCGCAACGGTCAGGTTGGAGCGATCGCAAGCGCCGCTCCCATCTTTGCAGGCAGCAAGGTTACGTTGTTTCTCGGCTGCCGCCATTTCGCGGGATTCAGAAGCGGTCAGTTTGGAGCGGTCGCAAGACTGCATTCCGTCGTTGCAGTCGGTCACATTCCTCTGGTGGTCGGCGACGGCCAATGCGATCGTCTCTGGTTCGGAGAGGTTTGAGCGATCACAGGAATCGTAACCATTTCTGCAGTTCGCAACATTGCGCCCGTGAGCGGCAAGGGCTACATCCGCCGACTGAACGGCGCTCAACTTGGATTGATCACACGATTCACGACCTGCCTTGCAGGCATCCAGATTCTGTACGAGGTCAGACGACTGAGCAAACGCCAGAAGCGGCGAGACACAGAGACTAAGACAGGCTACTTGCGCCCAAAGATATTTCCGGAGACTTGCTTTCATCTTTTCCGCCTTCCGAAAGATTCGTTTCCACCATTGACCAGAGACCGAGGAGCATGCGTTTGTTGATCTGGTCAGAACCAGCATGCGTTCTGGCCAGTCACAAATCCGTCCTGCTGACAGGTTCCTGTTGCGGCTACTTCGTGTCTTCTTTCACTTCTGCAATGTGTGCTTTCTCGCGGGCCTCGGCTACGGCCTTCATAAATGGTTCCGCACTCTTGGGCGTTGCTACCCTACCCGAGAGAATGTTGCGGAATTCCATGTGCTTGCCGTAGATCGCGGTGGTGGAGTCGTTATCCTGCTCCACAACTGCGCCTTCGAGCGTGAGGCCGGCGAACACGCCTTTGGAGCGGGAATAGGTCAGCACTTCAGTGGTCATCTTCCAGTCTGTTCCCGCGGAAGCATGACGGCCTACCGGGCCGGCTGCTACCGATCCCTCGCCAGTCAGTTCGAACTTGCTGGAGAGCAGTTGCTGCAGACCTTTGTCGTTCATAACCAGCATGACCAGGTCCACGCCTTCGAGGCCGATCTGAAATCCAGCGCTGCCGCCGCCGACGGAGACGAATGCCGGCGCGCTCCAGCCTTCAGCGGTGCGGCAGGAGGCCACGCCACGTCCATGCTTGCCACCAAAGACGAATCCACCTTTGATCATGTTCGGTACCACCACGACACACTTGGCGTCGTTCAGCACTTCTTCGGGGATGCCTTTGTCCGGTGTCGCCATAATGGCGTTAATCACATCGACCGAAGATTGCAGGCGTGCTACTGAGTCTTCGCGTGCCGAACCAGCCAGCGCGTACGTGCCAAACGTTCCCATGATGCCCATCAACAGCAGTGTCATTGTTTTCTTCATTGAAAGATTTCCTTTGGCTTCTGCGGAACTAAGAGGAGACAACTTCAGATAGCTGACTTAGCTCAGAGGACCTGAAAGAGAGAGGAAGAGCTCATCTCGAGAACCATTATCGGTCAAACCTTTCGCAATAGCTGGTCTGAATTGCTCACTTCAAGGGTGATGGTCAGAGCAGAGATGCCCGGTGCCTCCCTCCCGGCCGGCGGAAATGTGAGCAATCCTGCACAGAATCATCAGCGTTGATCTGGCATCGTTAGTGCGAAGGTGAAATCGATGAAAGCCGTTTTTGCTTTCTTCTCAAAGTTGATGGCGTTGTTCAGGCCGCAGTCTCAGCAATTCCAGTCACAGAGGATGTGTCCATTCTGCGGGTTGATTACTCCGCGTGCCAAACGATTTTGTCTGGAGTGCGGCAAGTCGCTCAGCCCTGCTCCTCCGAAAGTGAAAGAAGCGAAACAAGAAGGATAAACAGAGGAGATTGATATGCTTTGGGCGATCGTCGCAGCGCTGTTGATTTTATGGCTCTTGGGTTTTAGCTTGCACGTGGCAGGCGGTCTGATTCACCTGCTGCTGGTCGTTGTCGTGGTGATGGTAGTGATTAACCTAGTGACTGGACGCAGCGCGGCCTGACCTTTCCGCAACACGAGATGAAAGCGCCACGAGATCCATTCAGAGCTTGAACGCTGTCCGTTTTCTTCTTCAAACGTTCACCAAAAAGGGAGTGTCCTTCGGGCTAACCGCGAGTGAGGAGCAGCTAATTGCTGGTGCCCTCGCGCGATCTGCCCGTGCGCCTGAGATGCGCCGCTTTCTGTGCTCTCAGAGTTCCTTCTCTGCGTTGGGTCGGCTTCACGTTCAGGACAAAGTGAACAGTGGCCCACAGGAAGTGAGGTCCATCGGACTTGGTCACAAGAGCGTCGACGGATCTTAGAGCACCTTCGGGCAGTTCCAGATCATCGGCCACCATGACGATTGGGAGTTGTGGCTTGGCCTTCTTGATCTCAGCCGCGACGATAGCGCCATTCAGCAGGCCTAGATGGTATTCAAGCACAATCGCATCTACGGGGCACGACATTAGAAGCCGCAATCCATCCGCCCCGTTGGTCGCCGTGACCAGTTGGTATCCGTTTTCCTGCAGCAAGTCCAGTTGAGTCGGATCCCGATGGATGCAGAGCAGTGTGCTTTTCATTGTCATGCATCAGGTATATGCGCAGGTTGTCGAGCAGTTCTGCCCAGAATTGCTCACGTCGATCGAACCTTCGAGATCGCCCGCAGCAATGCAATTGTGCTCAGATATCGCGAGGCCAGAAGCGTAGCATCCCTTGTGTACCTCCAGTGTTTTTTGGGCCTCAATGAAAAAAACAATATCTGCGCCTCTCCGCTTACACCTGGACACATGCGCCGCCCCTGGGATCGCGGGCACACTTGCGGTTCGCAAGAATGAAATATCGAAGGAGACGGATAACCGTTTGCGCGCACTCACGGCGTATGCAACAAATCTGCTACCTCGATAGCATACCGGCACAGCAAACATCCCAGCACAACTCGGAATGGGCCAGAGGTTCACAGAGGTGAATCGAGCGTTCCCTCGTGAAATCAAAAAGAGAGAGCTCTTGAGAAATCCACTCTCGCTCCCGGGTCCGCTTATTTGCCCGAGCCTACTAAGCGTCGATCCCGATGTGATTCCGTGCGCGGTAGGCCAGTGCTCAGTTCACATTGTTCTTCGAGTAGTGCCCCGGACGTAGGACACCGAACCGCCAAGGCTAGCTTCTTGTCGGACTTCATGGCTTCACAATGCGCCGTTGCTTGAGAACAAGATGCTCAATAGTGATCCGTTCGGGACCGCAATCCCGATTCGTCCCATGTGAGCTATCTTGCTCAGACGCGCCTGCCCACACCTGTCATTCTTAATTATCTTCTGAGTGTGTAGATGGAGCGGCGACGCTGAATCGCAGCTCTTAACGATTAGGTCGCAGGGTCGTGCCCTGGTCAGGTCACACAAAGCGGCCACATCCAGCGAATCAGCATTCTTCATCCGTGTGCCAGCCGCCAAACTTTGCGGCGAACACGATTTGACCCTAGAGAGTCTCGAACATCGAAGTGAGGAACACCTTCAGGCGGATGAGAGGAGTTACCTCGCGAAACGTAGCTCGTCCGAACAAGGAAGGTCAAAGATCATGCCTTTAATTCAACTCCTGGAAGTTCTCATCGTGGTGGGCGTCCTGTTGTGGCTGGTCAACCGGTTCATTCCCATGCAGGGATCCATCAAATCCATTTTGAATGGCGTCGTGGTTATCGCCGTGGTTCTTTGGTTACTGAACGTCTTCGGCCTGTTCCACTCGCTCTCCGGTATTCGCATCGGAAAAAGTTGACCACGACCGCGGACTGTGAAGAATACATCGCAACCATCATGGTCGAGACGACCACCTATTTCGATAGGGGCAGATTCCTGCTCCCGAGGAGATAATTTGAAAACGAAGCTTTTGTTAGCAGTCGGAATCACTCTGAGCTTGAGCGCGTTCGCTCAAACTGATTCACGAGCGACCGGAGATGTCGAGCATATGAGTTCGACGCCTACGTTCCGCGTAACCGTCATCAGCCGTAGCGTGCAGGCCGTCAATTATCAGCATCGCAGCGGATCTTCAAGGCTGGATTTCTCTGGCACCGACCTGATGCCCTCGGCGAACGGCGTTGCCGAGATCAATAGCAAACGCGGGTCCATCGCGATCGCAGCGGAATTCGGAAACCTGCAGAGCCCGACGACGTTCGGCAATGAGTATCTGACGTATGTTCTCTGGGCGATTTCGCCCGAGGGCCGCGCCGTCAATCTGGGCGAAGTCCTGCTCGGCGGTAACCATCGCAGCAAACTCAACGTGACCACGGACCTTCAGGCATTCGCGCTGATCGTTACCGCTGAGCCGTACTACGCCGTTCGCCAGCCCAGCAATGTGGTGATTCTTGAGAACGTAGTTCGTGAAGAAACCAAGGGCACCACTGAGGCGGTAAACGCAAAGTACGAGCTGATGGAGCGCGGCGGCTACATTCCCACTGGCTACAAGTTCGATCCGGTGGTGTTGAATGCCAAGCTGCCTTTGGAGTTCTTTGAGGCGCGGAATGCTCTGCGCATCGCGCAGTCCGAGGGTGCCGAGCAGTATGCCGCAGACAGCTATCGGCACGCTGTCAAGTTGATGGATACCGCGGACTCCGAAGCCACAAACAAACACATGGACCGCAAGCCGCTGATCGCGATCTCTCGCGAAGCAGTGCAGACTGCCGAAGATGCACGCGCGATCGCGGTCAAGAAAATGGATGAAGTCCGGTTGGCCAATGAACGCCAGGACTCAGCTGACGCCCAGGCGCGAACGCAAGGACAAGCCGACGAGGCAATGCGGCGCAAAGAGCAAGCCGAATCCGATACCGCAAAGGCTCAAGCAGCCAAGGCTCAGGCCGAATCTGACACCGTGAATGCGCAGGCTGCGACTGCAAAGGCCCAATCAGACATGGCGCAGAACCAGGCTTCGTCAGCGACGGCACTCTCAGCCGCTCAAGCGGATGCTGACCAATCGCGCGCAGATACGTTGAAGGCGCAGAAGAACGTCCAAGATGCGGAAGCCGACAAAGCGGCTCTGCGGACGAAGCTGTCCGAGCAGCTGAACTCCATACTGCAGACCCGCGATAGCGCACGTGGACTCATCGTCAGCATGTCCGACGTTTTGTTTGACACCGGGAAGTATTCGTTGAAACCGGGAGCACGCGAGAAGCTGGCGAAAGTTGCCGGCATCCTGCTGGCCTATCCTGGACTCAACATCGAAGTCGGCGGCTACACGGACAACGTCGGCGGCGATGCTATGAACCAAACGCTATCTGAGAATCGTGCGGGATCGGTGCGTGACTACCTGGTGCAAGAGGGAGTCTCGACCGGTTCGGTTTCGTCCAGAGGCTTCGGCAACACACTGCCGGTAGCATCCAACGAGAACTCCGCCGGACGGCAGCAGAACCGTAGAGTTGAGCTTCTTGTATCCGGCGAAGCCATTGGCAACCCGGTCAATCCGACCACAGGAAGCTTGCGCTAATGCATCCGCACCTAATGATCGAAAATGGAGGCAACACCTATGAAACTAGTTGGAATCATCAGCACCGCAGTTCTATCTTTGACCCTCGGAGCAAGTGCTCCCGCATTTGCTCAGCAGGAGCAGCACGACCAGCAGGAAGAAAGCAAAGCTAAGCCTGCCCAGGACGAGAGGAAAGCACAGCCAGAGAAACCCGCAACGCAAGAAGAAAAGAGTGTGAAGCCCGAGAGCAAGAATAACCAGCAAGAAGAGAAAAATGCGCAGCAGCAGAGCAAGAACAATCAGCAAGAAGAGAAAAATGCGCAGCAGAGCAAGAACAATCAGCAAGAAGAGAAAAGCTCGGCTCAGCAAGAGAAGAACACTAAGCAACAAGAGAACGCCAAGCAAAACGAGAAGAACGTACAGGAGCAGGAGCATTCACAACAGTCGAAGTCTGTCCAACAAGAGCAGCACGCCAGCAACGGTGGCGGCCGCATTCCCGAAGACCGTTACAAGGCCAACTTTGGAAACGAACACCGGTTTCGGGTCACCCAAAGCGATTACAGTAACCGCCGCTTCCAATACGGCGGCTATTGGTTCGGATTTCAGGGCTCTTGGCCCAGCAATTGGCTCTACACGCAAGACGTTTATGTGATGGAAATCAACGGCGTGTACTACCTGTGCAACGCGAACTATCCTGGCGTGAACATTGTACTCAGCGTCACGCTGTAGCTCGGCTATCCACGGTTAACGAATCGGCGAGGGCCCCTGTCTCGAGCCCTCGCCATCCAAAAGGAGCAAAAGATGCTTGGAACCATATTGATCGTGATCCTGATTCTGGCACTTCTTGGGGCCCTACCACGTTGGTCGCATAGTCGGGATTGGGGTTACGCCCCAACCGGCGGTCTCGGCCTGATCCTTTGCGTCGTCGTCATTCTCTTGGTTCTCGGTCGGATTTGATCCATGCGCAACGAGCCAAGATCGGCAGGTGTCATCTCTCGGAGTTGGCGCCTGCTTTCGATCCGAACGCTGGCAGTTGTTCTTGTGGCGCTCATGTGCCACAGCGCCTCGCCGGCGTACTCCGTTCTCACGCACGAGGAGATCGTCGACCTGTTATGGAGCGATGAGATCCAGCCCCTGATCCTCAAACGCTTTCCTGGATTGTCGCCAGACCAGCTCAAAGAAGCGCATGCCTATGCCTACGGAGGCGCCGTCATCCAAGATCTGGGCTACTACCCATTTGGCAGCAGGGAGTTCAGTGATCTGGTGCATTACGTCCGTAGCGGAGACTTCGTTCGTGAGTTGTTGCTCGAGAGCCAGGACGTCGATGAGTATGCGTTCGCCCTGGGAGCCTTGTCGCACTATGCGGCCGATATTGCCGGTCATCCGGCAGTCAACCAATCCGTGGCGATCGAATTTCCCAAACTGCGGGCGAAATATGGCAAGTCGGTCCGCTACGCCGAGGACAAGACCGCGCACTTGAAAACAGAATTCGGCTTTGATACGGTGCAGGTCGCGAAAAATCGCTACGCCTCGCAGCAGTACCACGATTTCATCGGATTCGAGGTTTCCACGCCTTTACTGGAGCGCGTTTTTCCAGTCGTCTACGGAATGCAACTGAAAGACGTTCTTACGCACGAAGGTATGGCGGTAGGTTCCTACCGTTACGCGGTCGCCCACATGATTCCAGAGATGACCCAGGTAGCTCTGCAAACTCACAGGAAGGAACTGATGCGCGAAACGCCGGATTTCGCCAAACAGAAGTTCCTGTACCGTCTGTCCCGCTCCGATTACGAAAAGCAGTGGGGAAAAGACTACAAGAAGCCGGGCGCGGGAACCCGCATCATGTCGACGCTCCTTCGATACATGCCTCGTGTGGGTCCCTTCAAGGGGCTAGGCTTCAAGAGTCCGACTCCTCAGACCGAGGACTTGTATTTCAAGAGCATCAACTTGACCGTCGATCAATACCGTGCATTTCTCGAAGAAGTACGACAAGACAAGCTTGTGCTCCCCAACACCGATCTTGATAGTGGCCAACCGACCAAAGCTGCCGAATATACGCTCACCGATGACGCCTATGCGAAGTTGCTGGCCCAACTGGCCAACCGCAAGTTCAATCTGACCTCGCCCGAGCTACGCGATAACATCCTGCAGTTTTATTCCGACCCGTCTGCGGAGATCGATACGAAAAGGGACGCGGTGCGTTGGCAGAATGTGCTGACGTCGCTGGACCAGTTGAGGTCCGCAGCGCCAGTGGCGATGGTTTCGGTTAGCCCGACGCAGTGATCCTCTGGAGCTCAAATTCTGTCGGGCCCAGAGACACCGTCTAGCAAACGTCCCACGGAACTCGAGCTTCGCACGCTTGTAACGGCCTTAGGCAATCGAGAGAGTCCGGCTTTTGCATTGCACGGCAGTCGGGAAAAACCAGTCCCCCCGTTTTGTCAGCCTAGGCTCTCTTCGCGCCATCGAGTGGGGCATACGAGTGTCGTTCTAGATGCCCTCCTTTGCCCTGTACCCGAATGAGATGTAAATCTGCGTCTAAAGACCGCAAACGCACACCTGTTGTTTTCCAAAAGGAATCACGCTATACTCCCTGTAGGAAAACAACAGGTGCCGAAATGAACACAAGAGCGGACATTCAACAAGGCACATTGGCGCTGATGGTTCTGAAAACGCTCGATGTGCTCGGACCACTGCACGGCTACGGCATCGCGCGACGGATCGAGCAGATCAGCGGAGATCAGCTCGCTTTGAATCAGGGAACTCTATACCCCTTGCTGCTCCGGCTGGAGCAGGAGGGCGCAATCGCGTCGGAGTGGGGACCATCAGAAAACAATCGTCGCGCCCGCTTTTATCGCCTCACGCGCGCCGGGCGAAAGCAGTTGCAGGCTGAGCTCCGCGACTGGCAGCAAACGGCAGAAATCATAGCGCGGTTCCTTGCGATCAACGCGGAGACACGGTCATGAGGCTGCTGAAACGGTTACTCGCCCGACTGCGCAATCTGGCGTCGCGCCAGAGCGACGACCAGCGGTTGCTGGAGGAGATGGAAGAGCATCTTTCCCGCCTGACGGAAGAGAACGTCCGATCTGGGATGACGCCATCCGAAGCGCGCCGCCACGCTGTATTGAAATTCGGTGCAGTGGAAGCGATTCGCGAACAATACCATGCTGAGAAAAGCCTGCCCTTCATCGAAAGCGTCGTCCAGGACGTGCGCTATTCTTTGCGCATCCTGCGCAAGAGCTGGGGATTCACATCGATTGCGGCCATCTCGCTGGCGCTAGCAATCGGTGCCAACACCACCATTTTTTCGGTGATGAAGCGGCTGCTTCTCGACCGGCTCGACGTGCCCCATGCCGAGCAACTGCGCCTACTCCATTGGCATGGTGACAAGAACACGGCGGTCACAAACATGTGGGGAATGTCTGACAACGTGCCGGGAGGAATCGGAGCGGCATCGTTTTCCTATCCCGCATTTGAACAACTTCGGCACGATAACCACGTGCTCGAAGGGCTTTTCACGTTCAAGGATGTGGGGAGGATGAATGCAACCATTGATGGCAATGCGCAGATCCTGCAGGGCGAGTTGGTCAGCGGAAACTATTTTGATCAGCTTCAGGTGCAGCCGCAACTCGGTCGCCCCATTCTCGCCGACGACGACAGGATCGGAGCGCCGACCGTCGCTCTGATCAGCGCAGAACTCTGGCAGCGAGCGTTCGGATCTTCTCCGGCGGTTGTGGGCCGCACGATCAAAGTCAACATGGTGCCGGTCACGATCGTGGGCGTCGTCCCGTCGGGGTTCACGGGCGCTAAGAGCGTGCAGTCAAGCCCGGACCTTTTCCTTCCCTTAAGTTCGCAGCCGCTGGTCGAGCCGCGCGGAAAGAATGGGTCCCTCCTTGGTGCATCGAGCCCCAAGGAGTGGTGGTTGAATATCATGGGGCGCACAAAGGCAGGAGTTGCGGATGTCACTGCCCAGGCTGCTCTGGATGCATCACTGTCAGCGGTCGTGCGCTCAACGTTGCGCCCGGACGCGAACACCACCATTCCTCGACTGGACCTGCTGGACGGCAGCCGGGGATTGTTCCTATCGCAGCAGATGTTCGCGAAGCCGCTCGAAGTGCTGATGGCAGTCGTCGGCCTCGTGCTTCTCCTGGCCTGCTCCAACATCGCAAGCCTTCTGTTTGCGCGCTCTATGGCGAGGCAACGGGAAGTGGCTTTGCGGCTCGCCCTCGGAGCAGGGCGCGCCCGGGTGTTGCGTGGCGTGCTGACAGAAAGCCTCTTGCTCTCCGCCCTTGGGGGAGCGCTCGGCATTGCTCTCGCTTTTGCCGGCTGCCGCACTTTACCTACACTCCTGGCGAATCCTTGGGAGGCCTCACAATTCAAAATGCCACTCGACTGGACCGTGTTGGCGTTCACCGCGAGCGTCACACTGCTGAGCGGCTTGCTCTTCGGCACGGTGCCGGCATGGATCGCAACTCGGAGTGACGGCGGAGCTTGTCTGAAGGCTACAGGGCCAGGCAGCACGCGGCGGCGCAAGGGCTTTTCCGGCAAGATGATCGTCAGCTTTCAGGTAATGTTGTCGACCTTGCTGGTGGCGGGGGCTCTCCTCTTTGTGGGGACGCTGTTTAAACTGGCCCACGTCAACCCTGGATTCAGTACGGACCATCTGGTGTTGTTTGCGATTCAGCAACCCGAGTCGCGTTATCCGTCTCCGAAAGATCTGCAACTGCATCACCAGATCGAAGAGCGGCTCCGCGCTTTGCCCGGCGTGCAGAACGTGACCCTCTCGGAGGTAGCCTACATTTCCGACAGTATGGAGAACACAAACTTTCTGCCTGAAGGAGAAACCCCGAACCCCGACAAAGATCAGTCCGCGTGGACTAACGCCGTGGGCTCCGGATTCTTTCATACGATGGGCATTCCAATCCTGGCAGGCCGCGATTTCACTGAGAACGATACGGCGAATGCGCCAAAGGTCGGCATCCTCAGCGAGAGCCTGGCGCGTAAGGCGTTCCCGGCTGAGAATCCGATCGGCAAGCGTTTCCTGGCTCACTTTAATCCGGGCGAAGGCAGGCCAGGCGACCTGATCGAAGTAGTGGGCATATGCGGCGATACGCGGTACTGGTCGCTCAAGCAGGACCCCATCGGCATGTTCTATCAGCCGTACCAGCAGACGCCGAACCTCGACTTCGGAGCAACCTACGAGGTGCGAACCAGCCTCAGTCCGGCGTCCATTGCACCGTCGCTGCGCATGGCGGTGCAATCGATCGATCCGGATTTGCCGCTGCAGGAGATCCGCACCCAACAAGAGCAGATCGACGCTTCGATGCAACAGGAGCGGATCGTCGCGGCGCTAACCGCGTCTTTCGGCGTGCTTGCGTTGGTGCTTGCCTCCGTGGGCGTGTATGGCGTGATGGCATATTCGGTTGCGCAACGCACGAGCGAGATCGGTATTCGGATGGCCCTCGGCGCGCTGCCGCGCGAAGTGCTAACGATGGTCTTGAGCGAGGCCACATGGATTGCGCTGGTGGGGATTACCGGCGGCATCGGCGCCACTCTTCTATCGACACGCCTCGTGACGTCGCTCCTTTATGGTTTGCATCCGAATGATCCGGTGATGTTGGCAACATCCGCTTTGCTGCTGACGGCTGTCGGACTGTTAGCGAGTTGGGCTCCTGCTCGCCGCGCCGCAGCGGTAGAGCCTATGCAAGCTTTGCGACACGAATAATAGAGAAACAGTCGTTCTGCAACGAGGGCACCGCTTCATCGTTACCCGGGTTTGTGTTGACTGACTGTGAATCGATCGAAAACGGCTGTTTTGCTTAGCTTTCGGCAATTCGGTGCGCGAGCATGGGCGCGACAGTGGGTAGAGGTCTGCTACCGCGCACGGTCACGCGCAGAAAGTAGTGATTCAGCAGAACGACGAGCGACCGACAGTACCTCGCTAGCGTACAGATTGAGAACACCCTGGGTCTCGTCTCAAGTCTTTTTCACTTTCGCTGAAGGATCCATGGCGACAACCGCTTCCGTGGTGAGCAGCAAGAAAGTGAACGTCTCCTGCAGATACAAGCGGACAGCGACGTCGGTGTGGCTGAGATAACCGATGGAAACATCCTGGCCGATGTGCAGCTCGAAGTCGCCACCGCGTGTGGTCAGCACGAAAGCTCCAGTAATGGCAGGCGCCCAGATGATCTGATCGTTGACCAGCCGTTTGACGTGCTCCAACACCGGGTATCCGTGGTCGCTGGTTTCGGCGAGTGCGGTGTAGGCGTCGGCGCCGAGAAGTACGGAGTAGGGGCCATTCACACCGACGAGGCGCAACCGACTCAAGCCCTGGGCAATGGCTTCCGGGTACTGGCGCACCTCGGCGGGGAGCGTCATGATCGGGTTGTTGGTTCCTTGGCGGACTCCCCCAATACCGGCTGCGGCATAGCCCTCAAATATCGCGGCGTCCTCGGCAAAGGCGATCTGTCGTGCGGCGTCCTTAGCCGGTTGCCAGTCCGAGTCGTTCGCGCCACGATCGACGTCATCGATCGCGTGGCGATCCAGTTCGAACGGAACACGTAGCTCGACCAACGCCTTTACCTCGCGCTGCCTCGCGACGATGCCCTTGGCAGGGGAAGTAATTGTGCGCAGGTGGCCGGTGCCGACGGCAGAAAGGCCGGCCCCACCGGGACCCTTCACGTCAACGACACGTCGTCCGGCGAGGTAGCGCTTGAGCGTGCGCGAAGTTTCTTCTTCGATCTGAGCCCATGCCGAATCGGAAATGGGCGCTAGCTCGCGATGGAGGTTATTCATGTCGTATCTCTCCTTTGAGGGAACCGATAGCGAGCGAACCCTCGCTGTCTGATGGGAGGGATGGCGGAGGTTCGGGTTCCGCCGGCGAGGCTGGAGATTCCGCGACCGCGGGCTGGACCTCGCTGTCTTGGTCTGCGGCCACGTTGTCCAGAAACGTCGCGGAGGGCACAAAAAACAGGCTTCCGGTAACTGCACGGCTGAAATCCAGCAGTCGATCGTAGTTGCCCGGTGGGCGGCCGACGAACATGTTTTCAAGCATCGTCTCAATCGTGCCGGGCGAACGGCTGTATCCGATGAAGTAAGTGCCAAATTCAGCTTGCGTGACGCTTCCGAAAGGCATGTTGTCGCGCAATATCTTGACTTCCTTCCCCTCCTCGACAATTGTTGTGAGAGCATTGTGGGCAGAACTTGGCTTGATGGAATCATCCAGCTCAATGTCCGACAGTTTCTTGCGGCCGATGATCTTTTCCTGTTCCTCTGTAGACAGCGCATTCCATCCCTCGAGATCGTGAAGATATTTCTGCACGATGACGTAGCTGCCGCCGGCAAAGGGCGCATCTTCCTCGCCAATGAGCACGGCGGTGCTTGCATCTTCTCCCCGAGGATTCTCCGTTCCGTCGACAAAACCGATCAGATCGCGGTCGTCGAAGTAACGGAATCCATGCACCTCATCTTGTGGCGTTGTTGCGTCCCCGATCCGCGCCATGATTTGTGTCGCAAGCTCGAAACACAAATCCATCCGTTTTGCACGAATGTGAAAAAGTAGGTCCCCTGGTGTGGAAACCGCATGGCGTGCCCCAGCACGAATCTCCGGAAAGGCGTGGAGTTCCGCAGGCCGTGGAGCCCCGAAGAGCACATTCCAGGCTGTGGATCCGAATCCCAGGATGCAAGAGAGTTGTCCTTCGATGTCTCGAAACTCAACCGCCCGCAACAATGCCGAGAGATCGCCGCAGAATGATCGAATGGTCGCGGCATGCTCGGGGCCTGGTTTTATCGTTACGACGAGAAAGATCGCGGCGCGAGTGAGTTGAGCGGCTACCATTTGCGCAACCCTGCTCATCCCGCCTGAATGTTCTTGCGCGTCGACTAGATGTGATGCCATTCGGTCCCGTCCTCTTCGCTGGCGAGATTCCCGTTTTCAGCAGATTGGTTGCGCGCACGCGAGCAACTTGACCAATAACATAACAAACCGAATTCCACTTTGCCACCGTCGTGCACAGATGCCAAACTGATTGGCGAAATCTCTGGGACGTAAGTCGCCCTGTTTAACTCGCTGATCGTCGGCGACTTCAGGTGCAGTACGGGACTCTCGACAAGGGAGGAGATTTCGATGTAATTGGCAAAGATTTCAGGTGCAGCCAGGTGTTCGGCGATAGCCGTGCGAGTGATCAGGGCGCGTACCCCAGCCGTCCGCAGGAGACCACCGACGGAGCAGAAGATCCACACGGGGAAGAAAGAGCCGAAGCTGCCATATTCGGGCGCGTGAGAGCAATCAACCAAAATCAACGGCACCGCCAGAGATAAACCGGCAAGGTGGTGAAGTGAGGTCGTTCGGCGTCGATCGCATCTCGTCGATTCGATGTTCATTTTCAGCAGACCTATATGTGTCGAATATTGGTCGCAATTGTGTCCACCACCTCGTCGATGCGACCGGACAGGACTAGCTTTCCCATGGTCAATCCGAACCCCACGATCATTTCGGGCTCGATATGGGAGGGCAACGAAACTGCATTCGGATCGGTCACTAGATCAATCAGCGCGGGGCCAGAATGCTCAAGCGCCTTCTTCAGTCCGGAGGACACATCGGCTGGGTTTTCGATCCTTACGCCCATCATGCCGATTGCCTCGGCAAGCTTCGCAAAGTTCGGATTCTTCAGGTCTGTCTGATAATCGGGTAATCCCGCTACTTCCATTTCGAGCTTGACCATTCCAAGAACGCTGTTGTTGAATACGACGATCTTTATCGGGAGGTCGTACTGGGTCACCGTCAGCAAGTCACCCATGAGCATTGCGAGGCCGCCATCTCCGGCCATTGCGATCGCCTGTCTTCCGGGATAGCAGAATTGAGCGCCGATGGCCTGAGGGAGAGCGTTTGCCATGGACCCGTGGGTGAAGGAGCCGATCAGCCGCCGGTCCTTGGTCGCGCGAATGTACCGGGAGGACCAGACGTTGCACATGCCGGTGTCGGCGGTAAAGATCGCATCGTCTGCCGCGATTTCACTCAATGCAGCCGCGACGGGTTCGGGATGCATGGGTGTCTGCTTTCCAACGTGATCTACATAGACGTTCAATCGGCGCAGCGCCTCTTTATGCTTGCCGAGCATCGCATCCAGGAACGAGCGATCCGACTTCGCTTCGATCATCGGTAGAAGACCGCGGATGGTTTCGCCAACATCGCCCCATAGTCCTAGATCCAGTTTGCTTCGGCGGCCCAAATTATCGATCCTAATGTCGACCTGGACAATCTTGGGCTTGGTCGGCAGGAATTTGTCATAGGGAAAATCAGTGCCTAAGAGCAAGAGCAGATCGCATTCGTGCATGGCTTGATAGGCCGCGCCAAATCCAAGCAATCCGCTCATTCCCACGTCAAATGGGTTGTCGTATTCGACGAAGGGCTTCCCCCGGTATGAATGGCCAACCGGAGCCTTCAACATCTCAGCGAGGGCAACGACTTCATCGTGGGCGTCGGCGCATCCAATTCCACAGAAGAGGGCCACTTTTTTCGAGGAATTGACTAACTCCGCCAGTTGCGCCAACTCTTTTTCACAGGGACGAATAGTGGGCCTGTGCCCGGCCACCGAGCGAGCGGAACCATCAGCCGGTATCTCCATCCCAGCCACGTCGCCGGGCAACACGATCACGCTCACTCCACCTTTTCCAACAGCATTCTGCGTGGCAATGTGGAGAACACGCTCAAACTGCTTCGGATTTGAGATCAACTCGCAATAGTGGCTGCATTCTTTGAAAAGGATCTCCGGATGGGTTTCCTGGAAATATCCGGTGCCGATCTCACTGGTTGGAATATGCGACGCAATGGCAAGGACTGGAGCGTTGCTACGATGAGCATCGAATAGGCCGTTAATCAGGTGAAGGTTGCCGGGGCCGCAGCTGCCCGCGCAGGCCGCGAGCTTCCCGCTCAGTTGAGCTTCGGCGCCGGCCGCAAACGCGGCCGTTTCTTCGTGGCGCACGTGAATCCACTTAACTTTGCCGCTTATGCGCAAGGCGTCAGTCACTGGATTCAAGCTATCGCCTACGACGCCGTAAATTCTCTCGACGCCCGCCTCAACCAGTCTGCGAATCAATTCATCCGCCACCCGATGTGCCACGTCGATGTCCTCCGCTGGGACCTGAGCCCAGACATTTGTTGCAGTCGGTTTACTTGCCGGTTACCTCGCGAATCACGCGCAGAAAGTTCTCACCCAGGATCTTTTTCAAATCGCGCTTCGCATATCCCCGGTTCAGCAGCACCGCGATCAGTGCCGGCATCTTGGAAACATCATCCAGTCCGTTCGGCGGCCGGAGATGCCGTCGAAATCGCTTCCAATCTCGACATGATCGATTCCCGCGATCTTTACGGCGTGGTCGATGTGATCCGCAACATCGTTCACCGTCGCCGCGACTTTCAGTCGCGTCCCAAGTAACTTCCGCACATCCTCCGCGGCATGGTCGTCTAGCGCCCTTCCGGTCAGCGACGAATCGCTCGTCTCAGTCTTAATATCTGACCGCAGAGCCTCCGCGTCGATTGGATTGATAAAACCCTCCCCGAAACTGATTCCGATCACACCGCCATTCTTGGCGAGCGCCCACAGCATTTTGTCCTTGACATTTTGCGGAACATTCGAAAGCGCCCGCATCGACGAATGAGACACGATGACGGGCTTGGTGGTGACCGCGAGCGCGTCGTAGAACGTCTTGTCGGAAACATGCGCGAGGTCCACCAGCATCCCCAGTCGGTCCATCTCATGCACTACTTCTTTGCCAAAATCCGTCAGCCCATTGTGTGCGGGGACGTCCGTGGACGAATCGGCCCAGTTGTTGTTGCGCGAATGCGTCAGCGTCATCGACCGTATCCCCAACTGGTAGTACATCCGGAGGACTCGCAGATCGTCGTCGATCGTGTGCCCGCCCTCGACCGTTAGAAAAGCGGCGATCTTGTGCGATTTCACGATCCGTTTGATATCGGCCGCCGTGGTCGCCAGTTCGATCTTGTCCCTGTGTAGGTCCAGTACCGATTGCATCGCATCCCGCCGATCCAGGGTTCTGCGCACCGCTTCCGCGCCCGAAAAATACACGGGAACCCACAGCGCGAAAAACGGAGCATGCGTTCCACCCGCGCGCAGCCGCGGAATATCGACGGGGCCGACGTCCCAACGCTTGCCCAAGTCTTCACCCATCACCAGCACGCGCTGAACCGTGTCAATGTGGCTGTCGATCCCGATTGCCTCCGCTGCCAGCTTCCGCGCTGCTGCGGGGATCTGTTCTAGCTCTAGCCGTTCGAGAGTGGCGTTCACGTGGCGCTCCTTTTCCTGCCATGCCCATCAAGGGCATGGGCAATCAGCTGACAGCCCACTGTTACGCTTCGATTAGGCCAGAGCGTTGGCGGCAAATCTATTGGACGAAGGTATCGATCAATACCTTCGCATCAGTTAGTCGCGTCGGCACCTACGCATTTTGATCGCGGACATACGGGATTGAAGTTCGCGATTTGGGTCAGCGAAAAGACGGCCAAGCGCTTGAACTTGCTGAAGAGAAATCTGGCGCGTTGCGGCACGCGAAGGGCGCTGGTCAATAGTTGCCACAGAGTGTAAGGGCGACTCTCTCGAAGGGACGCCCCTCGACGTGATCAAGCGGCGGGGGTGGTGCTAGAGTCAGACTGAGGTGCAGGGCGGAGCTTGGCTGCCATTTTCACTAGCGAGGCGAGGGAGTCGGCTTTCATCTTTTGCATGACCTGCCCTCGATGCGCTTTCACCGTGATCTCGCTGATGCCGAGCTCGCCACCAATCTGTTTGTTCAACAGGCCGGAAACGACCAAAGCCATGACCTGCCGCTCGCGCGGGGTGAGTAATGCGTAACAGGTCCGGAGTTCCTGTATCTCAGCTTCGTAGTCAAGCGCAAGGCGGCTCCGTTGTAGCGCTAGCCGAATCGCTTTCAGGAGCGCTTCATCACTGAAAGGTTTCGTTAAGAATTCAATTGCGCCGGCCTTCATGGCACGGACTGTCATCGGGATATCACCGTGGCCCGTGATGAAGATGATCGGCATGTCGGTCCGGTCGGCGGCTACTCGCTGCTGCAGTTCCAGACCGTTGACGCCCGGAAGTGAAACGTCAAGGATGAGACAGCTTGGAAGAGCAGTTCGCGGGTGATCGAGGAACTCGTGAGCTGATGCGAAGGTCTCGGCCTGCCAGCCTTCATTCTGAATCAACAACTCCAGCGACTCGCGCACCGAGACGTCGTCGTCAACAATGAACACAATGGGCGTGACCGTCGACATTGATGAACCCACTGCATCGCCAAGAGCGCGAGCTAAGATCATTTTATATCCCCTCCTTCGCGGTAAGCGAGTGTGGATCGTCAGGGCACTGGAATGGTTAGCTCGATCGAAGTGCGGTATTGAGCGCCTCAAGCAGAGCCGCGTCGCTAAACGGTTTGAACAGGCACTCCACCGCACCCTGCTCGAGTAACCGCGGGCGAACAGTCTTATCTCTATTCGCGGTGATGAAGATGGTCGGAATCGCTTGTCGCCGACGAATTAATTCCTGTTGAAGTTCAGGTCCGGTCATCCCCGGCATGGCAACGTCGAGCATCAGACATCTGGTTTGGCCGACGCAATCGGAGGCGAGGAACTCTTGCGCCGATGAGAAAGTGCGCGTTGCAAAGCCGAACTCCCGTAGCAAATCAGGCAGCGACTCGCGGACTGACTCGTCGTCATCAACAACTGATACAAGCGGACGATCGGTGGCGCCCCTTTCTGGGTGAAACTGCATAAAACGACACTGCTCCACTCCGTGAGAGGCGTCTATTGTACTTAAGTATTGGGTTGACCGGTGATGTCAGGGTCAGACTTGCGTCATGCTGTTTGGGCCAACGGATCTGTCTCGTTGACGCGGGTTTCGGCACAGGCCAAGCTCTTGCGCCTGCAAGGAATAGAGAATGCAAACGTGGCTCCCGGGCCATCGTTCGCTGCCACCCATAGACGTCCCCGATGAGCTTCCTCAGCACGACGAGAGGTTCGGCGACCGCGTTGAGGATCGCCTTGGTGCATTCGCGTTCGTAGATGGCCCGATCAATGCTTGAGCGAAAAGCTGTCACGTTCGTGAACGTCAGCACGGTGCCGGTGACCTGACGATCGCCTTGAGTGTAAGGGGAGATCCGAACAACGAACCACCACCACCGGCAAATGCTGCGGATCAGTAACTGTTCCTTTATAACCCCATAGTTACTCTGTGCGTTGGCAGACAGTGCTAACGCCAGAACCAGCAACAGCAGGAAATACTTTTGCATAGACTCCGTCTCTCGAGAAAAGTACTACGGGATTAGACATATCGATTTTTTGGGTTTGCAGCTGCGCCTTCCGCATTACCCAACTGATGTTTCCCCACAGCGTGTCCGCCACTGTACCCGTGAGGAAATGGTCGATCAATAACAGGAATTCACTAGAACAGGCTCTCCGCCGTTGATTGTCGGCGAAGCGGACCTTGGGATTACTACACGATTGCCCGTCGTCGGCTCACGATCCCAATTCACAAGGTGACCAGAGTAGGATTTGGGGCGTGATAACAGGAAAAGACTACACGTTCGAGCCGAAGGCAAGCAGTCGACCATCGCAATCCCTCACCCCAAACTCACGCGAGTGCCATGGCATGTTGGCAAGTCCTCGCGCGAATTCCAGGCTCCGCGCTGCATACTCAGCGTAAAGCGCGTCCGCATCCCCGACGAATATGTAGGCGTCGAGCAGTTCGTCCGAATACTTGTCGGGATTGGGGGTGGGAGGTTCAGCACAGCGGAAGTGAATCGACTGCTGGATCGTCGGCGAACTGAAAAGGTCATCCGACGTCTGAGGTAGCAAGAGATCCAATTGCGTACAATCCGGAATCCCTTCGCAATCCAAAAGCATCCAGATTTGGAGATGAAGCAGCCATGCGACGAAGTACTAATCAGGGCTGGATCGGCGGGTGTACCCTGCACGGAGAAATCGCGCACGTGGGTTCTTGCAGCCACAATCCTCGGCTCAAGCATGGCGTTCATCGACAGCACGGTCGTCAATGTCGCCCTGCCCGCTCTGCAATCTGACCTTCACGCCACCGTCGTGGATGTGCAATGGGTTATTGAGTCCTATGGACTATTTCTTTCTGCCCTGATCCTGGTCGGAGGCGCTCTTGGAGACTCCCTCGGCCGTCGGAAGATGTTCTTGTTTGGCGTCTTCGGCTTCGCAGTGGCATCCGCCGGCTGTGGTTCTTCTTCGAGCATCAACGGCTTGTTAGTCTGGCGCTCTGTTCAGGGGATCGCTGCCGCGTTTCTCGTGCCGGGCAGTCTCGCGATCATCAGCTCATCCTTTGACAAGAAATCTCGTGGTAAAGCGATCGGGACATGGGCTGGATTCACGACCATCACTACCGCCTTCGGTCCCGTTCTCGGAGGATGGCTGATCGAGCATGCCTCCTGGCATTGGATCTTCTTCCTTAATATTCCGCTCGCTGCTTTTGTTCTGCTCATCTCGTTCTGGCACGTTCCCGAGTCCCGTAGTCCTGATCCAGGAAGTGTCGATTGGCTGGGCGCGTCGATCGCGACTTTCGGTTTGGCCGGACTGATCTATGGTTTTCTTGAGTCGGCGGTCCTCGGATGGACGCATCCTCGCGTCATTGGAGCTTTGATTTTCGCTGTTGGGTCGCTGACCCTCTTCATATTTGTCGAGAAGAGGGTAAAAACACCGATGGTCCCCTTGAAATTGTTTCAGTCGGCAAGCTTCAGTGGCGCAAATCTGTTAACCCTATTTCTTTATGCTGGGTTGGGAATTTTCTTCTTTTTGTTTCCGTTGAACTTGATTCAGATTCAGAAGTACTCTGCGACGGCGACTGGTGCGGCTGCGCTTCCCATGATTCTGCTGATGTTCCTGCTATCACGCTGGTCCGGAGGACTCATAAACCGCTACGGTCCAAAGACCCCGCTCATTGTGGGTCCTTTGATTGCCGCAGTGGCATTCCTTCTATTTGCTGTCCCTGATGTAGGGGCCCGTTACTGGACCGCGTTTTTTCCCGCTTTCATTGTTCTGGGGCTTGGGATGGCCATCAGTATCGCGCCTTTGACAACTGTGGTGATGAACTCTGTCGAGCAGGAAAGGGCTGGCACAGCGTCGGGAATTAATAATGCTGTGGCCCGAGTCGCAGGCGTTTTAGCAGTGGCATCATTTGGCGCTCTCATGGCAGCGGCCTTTGGTCACTCCCTGCGGCGCTCGCTTGCCAGTCTCAATTTGAATGTTGGCATTGTGCACCAACTGGAATCGGACGTTGCGAAGCTAGGCAGCCTCGATGCGCCGCCCGGCGTGGATTCCCAGTCCGCAGAGGCGATTCGTTCCGCCATCGCCGACGCCTTTATCTCTGGTTTCCGCCTGATTCTCCTAGTATGCGCAGCTCTCGCCATAGCGAGCGCTGGTGTCGCATGGTGGAAGATACCCGCGGAGAGTGCTGCAAGAGCTCCTGATCTCGGCGGCGTTCCAGCCGCTGAATAATCCCGGGTTCACGGCCAGATAGTGCGGCAGGGAACGGCCTCTTTCGTGGCATCATATTTCCCTCTCTGTCGTTTGAGTGCTCGGCCGGATGATCGAGGCGATCCGGCCAGGAGAGTGCGGACTACTCGTTGGTTTCCCGCAGGACGACCACATCAGAAGTTATCAGAAGTGCTGTGCGTGCGCATCACCGCGAGTGTTTTACAGTCCGGTGACCAACGGAATCCGGTGATCAGATCCGCAGTGAAGTTTGTGATCTGATGACCCGGTGAGCCGTCGAACGGCTGCATCCAGAGATTCGCGGCCTTATCCTTAATGACGTAAACCAGAGACTTGCCGTCTGGGCCGAACCGCGCTCCTCCGGTAAAGAGCGAGTCGGCAGCGATACGCGGATCGGGATCGATAATGCGCGGCGCGGATGCTGAGGCTGAGGCTGAATCCAGATCGACGATAGCAAGTTTGGCATGTGCCCCGGGGCCGCTGTTGTGAGTACCGGCAATCAGAATCAAGTGGCGGCCGTCGGGGAAAAATCGACGCTGCCTCGGAGGTCACATCCACGAACCGTTGATGAAACTTGCCCAATTACACATTTTGGTTCGGTTGAAAATAGAGAAGGGTATAAAAAGGGGCACGTCGAGGCCACGAGTGCCCAGCGAGCGCTAGCCATGACTGCCCCTTCCATGAAGCGTACGGCTCAGCTTAGCTGCCAAATGCGGATGAAGTGAATAGGGTGAACTCTGTACGATAACGTACAAAACAGACTGCCATCTTAATCGTTACAGGGATCAGAGTGATATCGTCGGCCGCATGCCTTTCGCCAGATGGCAAGATGGAAATCGTGCAGCCGGACTCGGGTGCAAGCAGGCGAAGATTGCGGTGTAGCTTTACGGTTTGGGGATGTCCTTCCGCAGTGGTAACGCGGTTCAATCGAGCCCATCTGTCGCGCAAAAAACCCC
>CAVVXZ010000008.1:0-113969 GCA_963752175.1 uncultured Acidobacteriaceae bacterium | reverse complement strand
CATAGCTCTGATCGCGATTGGCAGACCGAGTAAAATAGTCAAACGCTCTCTTGAGATCTTCTTTTGTCCTCTTGTTCCAGTAGTAGCGTCCTTTTAGGTAGTCGTCGCGGGCATCCAGATCGACCCGTCGCGAATCGGAAAGCCTTGCCTGTTCCGCGGACGTTAGCTTAACCCTGACTTGACTAGCTATGTCGCTTGCAACGTTGTTCTGGACTGCAAGGACATCTGTAATTTCACGCTCGTAGCTTTCAGCCCAGAGGTGCTTATCCGCCCTCGCATCAAGCAACTGCACCGTGATCCGCACGTGGTCACCTGAGCGCAGAACCGATCCTTCCACTGCTCCGTCCACGTTTAGCTCGTTCGCGATCTGAGGCAGAGTCTTTTTCGTTCCTTTGTAATGCATCACAGAAGTGCGCGAGATAACCTTTAGTTCGCTGATTCTCGCCAGATCACTAATCAACTCATCTGTCATGCCGTCTGCAAAGTAGTCCTGCTCAGAATCATGCGACAGATTCTCCAATGGCAGAACGGCGAGCGACTCGATGCGAGGGGCAGCAACGGGACGGCGCAGCCATTCGCGCAGCCCACCTGCGCGAAATCCGACCAGAACAACGAGTAGTAGGGCAAGACCTCCGACTGCCGCAATCAGGCGACGCCGCCAGACGTAGGTCTTGTCAGCGACGTCGGTTCCAACCCAGCCTCGTCCTGACCCCGTTTCTCGCTTCAGCCGTTGCAGGTCAGTGCGAATTTCGGAGGCATTTTGGTATCGAAGGTTACGATCCTTCTCCAAGCACTTGTTGATGATCCGTTCCAGCCCCGCTGGCACCTCCGGGTTCAGCCGAACTGGGGGAACGGGCGCTCGGTTCAGAATGGCGTCGAAGATCAACCCTGAACTCTCGCCTCTGAAAGGCAACGCCCCAGTCGCCATTTCATACAGCAGAGTACCGAACGAAAACAGATCAGTTCGAGCATCCGTTTTCCTTGCACGGACTTGCTCCGGCGACATGTAGGCTATTGTTCCGAGCATTGTTCCCGATCTGCTCAAGTACTCTTCCATCGAGAGAGTCGATTGCGCACCTGCCATCGCGACTGCGGCGTTGCCAAAGACGGGTGACATCTTTGCCAGTCCGAAATCGAGAATCTTGGCGTGCCCGCGCTTGGTCAAGAAGATGTTGGCGGGCTTGATATCCCGGTGGATGATGCCTGCGGCGTGAGCGGCATCGAGAGCGTCGGCGATCTCGATGCCGAGAAAAAGCAAGCTTTCCACATCCAGTGGCTTTCCCGCGATCCGTGCCCTCAAGGTCATGCCGTCCAAGAACTCCATCACGATGAAGGGCTTACTGTTTTGCTCCGCGATCTCGTGTATGGTGCAAATGTTCGGGTGGTTCAAGGCGGAAGCCGCTTGTGCTTCTCGCTGGAAGCGGGCAAGAGCTTGCGCGTCCTTGGCGACTTCATCGGGCAGGAATTTCAGGGCGACGAAGCGATGTAGCTTCACGTCCTCAGCCTTATACACGACGCCCATCCCACCGCCGCCGAGCTTCTCTAAGATGCGGTAATGCGAGATGGTCTGCCCAACGAGTTGGGTAGAGGTGCCCATTGGCAGAAATGGTAGGTCGGATGTCTCGCCGGGGTCAATCGCAATGCCCAAACTGCAGGAGCGGATTACTGCAGCTTCGCGTACTCGACTTTGGCTTGCTTCAGGATGGGGATGTCGGGGTCGGCGTCTTTCCATAGGGTGAGGAAATCTTTGTAGGCGTTTTTCGCTTTCGCAGGCTCGCCCGCCATCGCGTAGGCGCGACCGAGTTGGAGATGAGCGAGTGCGCCGATGGGTTCGTTGAGCACAATCCCCCTGTGGTCGAGAATCTTCTGGAACTCGGCGGCGGCTTCGCCGCCATGATGTTCCACCAGAAAAGCCTCGCCGCGTACAAAGGCGGGATAAAGGGCGGTCCAACCATACGTACTGGATGTCGTCTGCCCCAGCTCATACGGCGTGGCGGTTCTGAGACTTTCAATCGCCTCAGAAAAATTCCCTTTGCTGAGTGCAAGCTTTGCTCGGAGCGTTGGCAGGTAATTGAACCGCACAATGGTGTCTTCCGGGAACCTCTTGACCAAATCGGCGGTCAGGGCTTGTGCTCGCCCGTCGTCCCCAGCATACGCCAAAGCAAGCGCACAGCCATACTGCGCGTCGCGGCCTGCCGAGCGCCCCATTTCCCAAGTCGCATGCCGTCGCGCTTCCTGTGAGTTGCCGAACAAGGCTTCCCGCAATCCAGACAGGACAGAGTACATTGCGGACGCTTCCTTCTCTTGCGCCCTTACAGCGGAGTCCACCGCCCGCCGGGAAAACTCGCGGGCGTCCCTAAGCCGCCCGGAATAGGCGGCGGTATCGGCTTCCATGCCAAGCAGTTCGTCCTCTATTCCCGGCTGACCCGCTGACCCTGCTACTTGCTGCGCCATCCCTGCCGCATCGTTCTGCAAGAATGCCATCAGGTACGCTGGAATAGGGAGGAAATTAGAGGAACCAAGTTTGTGTTCGAGAGCTTGCCGATAGGTCGCCTCTGCCCCATCTAGGCGATTCAGAGGGATGTAGCTGTCCATGAGGACGCCATAGGAGACGGGGTCGTCTGGATTCAATCGGATGGCCTTTGTGGCTGCCTCAACCCCTTTCTCATATTGCCCCAAGACCGGGTAAATTATGCCCGACAAGAAATCGTGCGGCATCTCCGAGCGGGGATAAGCTTGTATCCAAAGCTCGCAGTTTTGTTCGGCCTTTTCCATGTCCCCAGTGACGGTGATATGGAACGATGCGGTGATGAAATACTTCTCGGCCTCACTCGCTCGGTCGCGGAGTTCGTAAGCCTTTCGCGTCCGGTCGGCAGCCATGCCGGACTCTCCAATATCCCCATACATGCGCCCCAACATTGCGTAGGCGAGCGCGAAATTCGGGTCGAGTTCGATGGCATGCTGGAAAAACGGAATCGCTGCGGCAGACCCTGTTGTGCTCAGAACTTTACGACCAGAGCTGAACGCTTTCAAGGCTTCCAGTGATGGCGTAGTGGCCTCTTCAAGGGGGGTATCAAACTTCTGGACCGTGCTCAACGATTCCCCCAGACTGTTCCGAATTTCCGAAGTTGACCTTCCGAGACCATCGAGCACGTGGTTTTTGTCGTTCGCAAGTGCTTCTGTGCTCGCTAACGTTTTCCCGCTCACGCAGTTGACCGCTTTCAGGGTAATGATGTACTGGGTGCCAATCTGCGCAATGGAGCCGTCAAGGACGGCAGCACTTGCTGTGCGTTCGCAGATTTCCTGAGCGACTTCTGAGGTGAGCCGTGCATCTGGCGGTTTGCCCATCAGTTTTAGGACTTGCTGAATTCGTTCTTCAGAAATGAGGCTCAGGAAGGGAGACTGCTCAAGCTGCACCGCCATGCCTAGCCGCAGCGTTCCGTCAAACACAGAATCGCCTGTTCTGTTCGTGAAGTCAGCGACGACAATCGTGTCCTTATCCGTGAGCTTCGCCGAACGGCGGAAAAAGTAAAAACTACCGAGCACGGCTGCGACAATGACCATCGCTGCTGGAGCGATCCAACGCATCCGTCGATTCCGAGCAGCAGGTGCTGTCTCCAGCACTGCGCTCGATTTGTGCGACTCAGTGTTTCGCTTTAGCCGTTGCAGGTCGGTGCGAACGTCCGAAGCATGCTGATATCGGAGGTTGCGATCCTTTTCCAAACACTTGTTGATGATTTCTTCCAGCTTCGGCGGCAGGTCGGGGTTTAAGCGCAGCGCTGGAACAGGTGCCCGATTCAGGATGGACTCCAAGACCAGCCCTGTGCTTTCACCTCTGAAGGGCAACGTTCCAGTTGTCATCTCATACAGCACAGCGCCGAACGAAAACAAATCAGTGCGGGCATCCAATTCCTTGGTTCGGACCTGTTCCGGCGACATGTAGGCAATGGTTCCCACGGCTTGACCGGGACTTGTCAGGTGCTCTTCCAGCGTCACGGTTGATTGCGCCGACGCCCCAGCTTCTCCCGCGTTGCTGAGCACGGGCACAACCTTTGCCAAACCGAAATCTAGAATCTTGGCATGTCCTCGCTTCGTGACGAAGATGTTCGCGGGCTTAATGTCCCGGTGGACGATGCCCGCAGAGTGCGCAGCATCGAGCGCGTCTGCGATTTCGATAGCCAGCGACAGCACCGTCTCGATTTCCAAAGGCTTCCCGCCGATGCGATGCTTCAAGGTCAACCCTTCGAGATACTCCATGACGATAAAAGTCTGGTCGCCTTGTTTACCAATCTCATGGATCGTGCAGATATTCGGGTGGTTGAGGGCTGACGCAGCCCGCGCCTCGCGGCGAAAACGTTCCAATACCTGTGGCTCTTGAGCTAGATTTTCCGGCAGGAACTTAAGGGCGACAAACCGCCCAAGCTCGGTATCCTCAGCCTTGTAGACCACACCCATCCCGCCGCCGCCCAGCTTCTCGAGGACGTGGTAATGCGAAATGGTTTGGCCAACCATGGGCGGAACTCAGGATGCCATGGTAGGAGTGCTGCGAAGGCGAAGTCAACGAGATGGGGTTCCGCGTGATGAAGGAACTGGAGCTGACGCGGAGTTGACGACAGTGTTAGGGCTTCAAGGTTGATGCTTACTTCTTTGAGGTACTGAATTCTGCCAGCAAGTTAGCAAACTCAGGACGGCTCTGGAGGCTTCCGAACTCTGGGTCTGTGCGGGCTTGTTCGGTGGAGTAGCCTTTCTGAAATGCTTCGCGCAAGTCCTTCAAGGCATCCTCCGAGCGATTGGCAAGCGCGTGCACAATCGCAGCTTGGTATATCAGTTCGACGCCATTGGGATCAATGCTGCGTGCGCGGCTGATCCACTCGACCGATTGCGCCCGATCCCCTTTCTTTGCGTAGTAGCCTGCCAAGTCACCCATGGTGCTGGCATTTCGTGGATTAACCTGTAGTTCTTTGTAAGCCAAGGCGATGGCTTTGTCGTAGGTCGCCAACGATTTCTCTTTCTGTCCGTTCCAGCGATAGCCATCAGCAAGATTTCCTGTGATCCATTCCTCGTTTGGCTTCATTGCCACGGCTTTCTCAAACATCGGCACAGACTCGGCGTAGCGTTGCAGGTAAAAGTAGGCCGTTCCGATGTTGGAGTACAAATCGGGGTTGGGCGTGATCGCGAGGGCCTTCTGGAAGTACGGTATCGACTCCTTAAATTTGCCCTGACCAAAGTAGACTACTCCGACGTTTTCATAACCGAAACTGATCTCGGGCGCAAGCTCAATGACGCGCTGAAAGGCCGTGAGTGCCCTCTCGTAATCCCCGACTTCCGAGTAGGCGTTCCCGAGCGCGTTGTAGTTCCCCCAGTAATATGGAGCTACTGCGGGTGCCATTCTTTTTGCTCATCTGATCTCCGTACTGCCGCCAAAGGTTGATGCCCAGAACAGCATGGAGGTTTGTTGCTGAGCAACTTATTCGCTCCGATTGCCATCCATAGCAAGGCGAGCGCCGGGAGGATGGCATGAGTAGTCACGAATCCGAACAAGTCCTAACCCTTTTGAAAGAACTTGCGATGCTCAAGGAACTCGATAACCAGTACGAAAGTGGATCCAAAACGGAATCTGATTGCGTTGCTCATCGACAGCGTCAAGCAAGGCATCAGGAAATAGGTGAAGAAATCAAGGCGCTGGCGGAACAGAAGAAAATGGATTCGAAAGAGTCATCGTCCGACCAATACGATCTTCAGATCAATCCTTAAATTCGGATTGTAGTCAGGGTAATGAATTTCCAATCGACGCGAGACGAAAAACCCAGCCGCGAGCTGCTTGGTGCCGCCGATGCTCCGTTTTGATTTTGAAAGCTACTCAATTTCCACTGGAGGCATCTAAGAACCGAGTTTTTGGAGGAACGCATTATGCCAGAAGGATTGAAGGAACTTTACATTGATGAATTGAAAGATTTGTACAGCGCGGAAAATCAACTGGTCAAAGCCCTGCCGAAAATGGCGAAAGCTGCTTCATCGGACGAATTGCGTCAGGGATTCGAGGAGCATTTGGAACAGACCAAAGGTCACGTACAACGTTTGGAAAACATTTTCAAGTCGTTGGGGGAAAGTCCCAAAGGTAAGAAGTGCAAGGGCATGGAGGGTTTGATCGAGGAGGGACAAGAAGTCATAGATGAGGACTTCGAAGGCGCTCTCATGGACTCCGCCCTTATCGGAGCCGCTCAAAGGGTCGAGCATTATGAAATCGCCGCTTACGGAACCGTTTGTGCTTTCGCCAAAGAACTTGGGCAGACGGAGCATGAATCATTGCTTACGGAGACGCTCGAAGAAGAGAAGGAAACGGACGAAAAACTCACTGAGCTGTCTCAGGAGATCAATCCGCAAGCGAACGAATCCAGCGAAGAAGGACAGGAAGGAGCTGATGGCAAGAGCAAGTCTAAACGGGCTGCTTGATTAAGTGCGCCCTGACTGAAACGGTCAGGGCGCGTTGTTAGCTGATGATGGCAGAGCACAGGATAGATGCCGCAGAAAGGCAATTCGGGAATGTCACCCGGCTCGTACTTGATGAGCACTACGCGAAACGCTCATCCTCAAACTCGACCTTGTAATGCCGCTGAAGATCGCAAAGCGACGCCGTATCCTGAACTTCTCAAAGGCTTTTTCTGTTCTATTCGTTACGCGACCGTACCCTCTAGCACTGTACGCCTCTTTTCTGCCATACAGTTTCCACCGTATTTAGCTGCTCTTAACAAAACCGCTAACATATCGTCGCAGTGTTGTCGATTCGCAAAGCTTCAACCGAAGCAGAGGTCTGCTCCATGCGGCTTCTGATAGTGGACGACCACGAGGTTGTTCGGCGCGGTGTACGTGCGCTCCTGCTGGAGCACGCCGACTACGAGGTCTGCGGCGAAGCCGTTGATGGTCAGGATGCCCTCGACAAAGCTCGTGAGTTAAAGCCAGACCTAATCGTGATGGATGTGAGTATGCCGGGGCTAAACGGTCTCGAAGCCACTCGCCAAGTGCGCAGCATTCTTCCCGGTTGCGAAGTATTGATCCTGAGCCAGCACGAAAATCCCGAAATGGCTCGTCAGGCTCTGAAAGCAGGTGCGCGGGGGTACGTGGTCAAGAGTTCAATCTCGAAAGATTTGCTTGCTGCCGTCAGCAAGGCTTCCCAGCGAGAATACTTTTTCGACCCGGCAATTCTGGATCAGACTCCTTCGGCTCACACCGACACTCAGGAAATTCTGCAACGCAGCGCGGCATTCGAGCACGCTTTGCGTCAAAGTGAACAACTGTACCGCTCGACCTTTGAGATGGCGGGGCTGGGAATCGCGCACATCAGCCCAGAGGGACGATGCCTGCGTGTAAACAGGAAGCTGTGCGAGTTTCTCGGCTACAGCGAACCTGAAATGTTGAGCCGCACTCTTCAGGACATCACGCATCCCGATGATCTCGAAGCTGATCTCGCGCAAAGGGAAAAGCTACGGAGTGGAACACTCGCCAATTATTCGATGGACAAACGCTGCATCCGCAAAGACGGCTCGGTTGTTTGGGTCAAGTTGACAGTCGCAGGCGTTCGCGACGGCGGCAAACTGGAACATTTCATATCTGTTGTTGAAGACATCACAGAACGACGGAAAGCTGAGGAAGCGCAATTTAGACTGGGCACAATAGTCGACTCGTCAGATGATGCCATCGTTTCAAAAAAGCTGGACGGAGTAATCACAAGTTGGAACTCCGCAGCCACGCGCATATTCGGGTTCACATCGGAGGAGGCAATTGGGCGGTCGATCACCATCATCATTCCGCCTAATTTGCGGCATGAAGAAGCGACAATCTTGGGTCGGCTGCGAAGGGGCGAGCGTATCGAACACTACGAAACGGTACGCATGACAAAGTCTGGGAGAAGGCTTGATGTGTCCCTCACTATTTCGCCAGTGAGGGATTCAGAGGGACACATCATCGGCGCGTCCAAGATCGCCCGTGACATCACAGATCGCAAGCAAGCGGAGCAATCAAGGAGTTTGCTGGCGGCGATTGTCGATTCCTCAGACGATGCGATTGTCAGCAAAGATCTCGACGGCATCATCACGAGTTGGAACAAGAGTGCCGAACGGATATTCGGATACACAACCGAAGAAGCCATCGGGCACAACATCACGCTGATAATCCCATCAGATCGCCATGCTGAAGAGTCAGATATTCTCGACCGACTCCGACGCGGGGAGCGCGTTGACCATTTCCACACCCTGCGCAGGAGAAAAGACGGCACTCTGCTCGATGTGTCACTGACCGTCTCTCCCGTGAGGGATTCTTCGGGGCGGATCATTGGAGCCTCAAAAGTGGCGCGGGACATCACGGCGCAAAGGCGGACTGAGCATGAGTTGCGGGAAAGCGAACAACGTTTTCGAGTGATCACTGATGCTTCCCCCATCATGGTATGGATGTCGGGTACGGATAAGCTTTGCTATTACTTCAATAAGGGGTGGCTGGACTTCGTTGGGCGCACTCTCGAACAAGAGTCAGGCAATGGCTGGGCAGAAAATGTTCATCCAGAGGACTTCGACCGCTGCTTGCAGACGTACGTCAGCAACTTTAACGCTCGCCGTTCATTTGAGATGGAGTACCGGATGCGGCATCACACTGGACAATACCGTTGGATTCTTGACCGTGGGGTGCCTCGCTACGCGGCGGATGGAACGTTTGAGGGGTATCTTGGAGCCTGTCTCGATATTCATTCCCAAAAAGAGGCGGCAGAGAAGGTGCGGATCGCCGACGAGACGGTACGCCTAATGAAGATACAGGATGAAGAACGAAGGCGCATTGCCCGCGAATTGCACGACAGTGCTGGGCAGACCTTAACGGTTCTTGGCTTGAGTCTCGCGCAACTCGTTCAGAGGGCAGAGGTCATTGCACCAGAGTTGGCTAAAGAAGGAAAAGAGATCGAGGGTGTGGTGCAACAATTGAGTCGTGAAATACGCACCACGTCTTACCTTTTGCATCCGCCGCTACTGGACGAACTCGGTTTGACGTCAGCCCTTAACTGGTATGTAGAGGGACTCGCCCAACGCAGCGGCATAGCCACAAAGTTGGACATTACCGACAACGTAGGAAGACTTCCTAGCGACATGGAACTTGCGATCTTCCGGTTGGTGCAGGAGTGTTTGACAAACATCCACCGCCATTCGGGAAGCAAAACTGCCGACATTCGGATGTTCGTTGAGTCGGAAAGCCTCCACGTTGAAGTAACTGATCAAGGGAAAGGAATACCGCTCGAACGCCTAGTCGAAATTCGATCAGGCGGGTCGGGCGTGGGCATCAGGGGAATGCAAGAACGCCTTCGGCAGTTCGGAGGCACTATGACTGTTGAATCGAATGGCTTCGGTACACGGGTTACCGTCAACATCCCCGTGCCTAAGGAAGTCCGTGCGACTGAGGCGGAGCCATTTCAAGCCGCAGTGTAGGGAGACTTTAGGCGGACGGGCAGGTCGTAGATGTGATCCCAATTGTCATCGGGTCGTGGACATTTGGATCGTCATCGCCGAACAATTGACATCGCGTGTCATTGATTCCTCCCTGCTAGCTCACAGAGAAGAAAGTCTCGCCGCCCTCAATCGCCCTGATCGCATAAGGCAACTTGCTGATTTCCGACTTCGAAATCGCACCCCGCAAACCAGCGTTGCGTGCCAATTCCACGAGTTGAGGCGAGAGATGCAGAGTGAAGAGCAGAATCGGGATGTCTGTGCCAGATTCGACAATTTTCCGGGCTGCTTGTACGCCATCCATCTGCGGCATCGAGAAGTCCATCAATATCAGGTCGGGAGCAAGCTGGTGCGCCTTTTCGACGGCATCAGCACCATCCACCGCCTCGCCACAAACCTGCCAGTCTGAATTCAGTCCCAGCAAAGTACGTAGCCCACATCGGACGGGCTGACTGTCGTCTGCAATCAAAATTCGCGTCATTGCGGGGCTCCGTTTAGTAAGGCAACACAAAAACCTGCGCGATCTGTCTGAGGTTGTTGTGGCGAGAGTGCAAAGCCGCTGGAGCGGGAGCGACAAAACTGCTGCACTTAGGCACCCAAGGCGAAACAGTGTGAATCGCTAAAAAGTTGGCGGAAATTGCAAACTCGATGAACGATCTGACCTTCGCCGTTCATACCACCACCTTGGTCTTCCAATTCCGACAGCATAGCCTTAGACCGTTTGAGAAACTGGTCAATTTTGAACAGTCGTGGGATGGGTGCCAGACCTACGGTTGCCTCTTTGAGCAGGCAAGGACTCTCCCCTTCTGCTGGTCACGACGCTGATGAGCAAGCGACCTCGCCTCTGTGAATCGGAAGCACGATGAGACGTTGACATTCAACATCAAGGGTGAAATCATTATTTTGTCGAATGCGGAGCAGCGTTGCCCGCAAAGTTGACGTTGTTCCCGCCTTCTAACGCATTTATTTATCCTTCATCATAGGAAGTTGCGTTCCGCACATTCGGAAAGCTTGAGAGGTCACAACCCCGTGGTAGCAGCCAAGAAACTCAGCAAATTCGATACGAAGAAATTCCTTTCGACCATCGACGGCGGTAGGACAATCGCAGCCTTTCCCAAGAAGCAGACAATCTTTGTTCAGGGCGACTCGTCCGATGCTGTCTTCTATATACAGAAAGGAAAGGTAAAACTCACGGTTGTGTCGAAGACCGGGAAGGAAGCCACAATCGGCATTCTGAACGAGGGCGATTTCTTCGTAAGCGGTCGAGCAACCCACCTAGTCAAGGCGCAGAGCCCGTGGTGAAATGCGGCTATGGATCATCCGACGAACGTAGCCACGGCAAAACGACGGACGCGGGAAGAGATTCGGCAGATTGTGTCGGAGTTTGCAACCAGCGGCATGCCACAGAGTGAATTCTGCGGCAGTCGAGGGATCTCGCGAAGTAGTCTCGATCGTTATCTGAGAAAACAACGTGCCCAGGATCAAGGAAGCAGGGCAGGCAATCGATTGTTGGCGGTAGAGATAAGGACAGCGAGCGGGAGATCGGCAAGCAGCAGCAGCGGGTTGGTGGTGGGGTTGAGCAGCGGACGCAGGATCGAAGTGAACCGGGGCTTCGATGCGGCCACACTGGAGCGCCTGCTGACGGTGTTGGACAAGGGATAGGGCGATGTTCGGATTTGGGCCAGCGACGCGGATCTACGTGGCCACCGGAGCCACGGACATGAGGAAGGGATTTAATGGTTTGTACGGTTTGGTGCGCGACCATCTGGGCTGCGATCCGGAGAGCGGCCACGTTTTCCTGTTCACCAATGCGCGGCGCAATCGTCTGAAGTTGTTGGTATATGACCATAGCGGACTATGGATATGCTCGAAAAAATTGGACGGAGGAAGGTTTGGCTGGCCGGGAGCAGACACTTCGGTCACGAAGATCGTACTGAGCCACGAGGAACTAGCGCTGTTGTTGGGGGGCATTGATTTGAGCGAGACGCGGCGGCGGAAATGGTATCGCAAGCCGCTCATGGAAGAATCCGATAAGTTACGAATGCCAGCATAAAGACTGGCGATTTCGCTCACTTATCCACAGCCAGATCTGTTATCAAAGAAGCATCGTGAGTGTGACTCCACCGGCTGCCGCGAGGCCCACTGCTGAGGCAGAGCGTTGTTTCCCCGCCGAACTTCTCGAACAACTGAAGGCGCAGCTTCCCCAGGCTTTGTTTGCCACCCTGAGCGACAGAGTTGCAACTACGGTTGCGACTTATGAAGAGCAGTTAGGCGCTGCATCCAAGCAGTTAGATACAACCAGGAGCGAGTTACAGTATGCGCGACTGAAGATCCAGGTGCTGGAAGAACATCTGCGTCTGCGGCGGATCGCCAAGTACGGACCAGGCAGTGAAAAGCTGAGTAATCTCCAACTGCAGTTACTGGAGGAAGAGCCCGGGGTCTCGAACCAGGAAGTTCAGGCGGAGAGCGAGCGCGAGGGGTTGCCGGCACCGGAGGGCGAGAAGCAGCGGAAGCGGCGCGCGCATCCCGGTCGGCAGACCTTTTCCGCAGATCTGCCGCGCGTGGAGAAGATCGTCGCTTGCACGGCCGAGCAATGCGTGTGCGGAAAGTGCGGCGCGGAAACGAAAGTGATCGGCTACGACGAGAGCGAAGTGCTGAAGCTCAAGCCGGCCGAGTACTACGTGGAAGTGACCAAGCGCGAGAAGCGCGCCTGCAAGCAGTGCGAGGAGCAGGGCGTCGCCATGGCGCCGCTTCCCCCGCGCATCATCGACAAGAGCCTGGTGGCTGACGAGGTGATTATCGACACCATCGTCAGTAAGTATGCCGATCACTGCCCACTCTATCGTCAGAGCGCCATCCTGCTGCGCGATGCGGGCATCGAGATCACGCGGACCACGATGTGCGGCTGGGTGATGACGGTCGGCGAGATGCTCTCCCCGGTGGTCGAGGCCATGCGCAGGGAGCTGCTGGCCAGCGGTTACATCCAGGCCGACGAAACCCCGATCGATGTGCAGACGCACGACAAACGAGGTAAGAACCATCAAGCCTACCTCTGGCAGTACGGAACGCCGGGGGCTGGGGCGGTCTTCGATTTTCGCATGAGCCGCGGACGCGAAGGGCCGAAGAAGTTCCTCGGTGCCTTCGCGGGCATTCTCCAAACCGACGATTACATAGCCTACGAGCGCGGTCTCGGCGGGCCTGGGATGGTGCACGCCTGCTGCTGGAGCCATGCGCGAAGGAACTTTGTGGATGCGGTCAAACTCAACCCGCAGGACGCCGGCTCGATTCGCGCGGTCGAACTGATAGACCAGCTGTTTCTGATCGACGCCCAGGCGCGCGAGGAGAAGATGGATCAGGCCGCACGTCATCTTCTGCGCCAGGAGAAAGCTCCCCCACTGCTCGCCAAAATCCGGGAACACATCCTGGCCACGAGCAAAACCGTACTGCCCCGTAGCAAGGCGGGCCAGGCGTGCAACTACACGCTGGCGCTTTGGACGAAGCTGAACTACTTCCTCGACCACCCGCAACTGGAGCTCAGCAATAACGTGGCCGAGAACTCCATGCGTCCGGTGGCGACTGGACGCAAGAACTGGATCCATATCGGCAGCCCTCAAGCCGGCCCGCGCGTGGCCGCCATTCTCTCCGTTATCGAAAGCTGCCGCCGGCTCGCCATCCCGGTGCGCCAATATCTGGCCGACATCCTGCCCGGTCTCGCCGACACATCCATACAGAACGTCACCGGACTCACGCCCAAAGCCTGGGCGGCCAAGACGCACTCCTGAAAACTTCTCTCATCCCTCTCGCACCGCCGTCAACCGTGTACTTGGCCGCACGGATACATTTCTTCGGAGAAGGTTGCCTCACAGGGCAGCCTCTGCGCTTGTGCTCGGCAACCGCAGTGACCGATTGCTCTGTGATGCGAATCGAGAAGAAGTCAATGATGGAAGTGCTTCACCGGGAACACGAGTTTTCCGATATGTTCGTGGCATATTTGCTGGCGCGGAACATCCGATACGAAGAGGATTTGGTTGATCAGCTTTTCAATTCTAGCGAGAAGCGACTTGCTCGCATTCTTCTTCTGCTTGCTCATTTCGGCAAGGACGGAAAGCCCGAATCTGTGATCCCCAAGATCAGTCAAGAAACTCTAGCAGAGATGGTGGGCACAACTCGCCCGCGGGTTAGCTTTTTCATGAACAGGTTCAGGGAATTGGGGTTCATTGACTATGACGCCGGAGATGATTTGCAGGTTCACAGTTCACTTCTCAACGTCGTGCTCCACGACTAGCGTCCGCCTCCGATCCCTCAACCAAAGCTGCCAGACAGCAATGAGCAGATCAGGCACTTGCTGGGTCTAATCCGGCGAGAGGCGCTATTTTCGTTGCCACCAGCACCTCCAACAAAGTGGCGGTATTGCGAACGCTTCCCGCGATGGTGATGAGTGCTTCTGAGACGAGAGGATGTTGCTCTGCCAGCGTGTCAAGACGGTCACTCACGCTGTAGAGTTGCTGAACTTCGTGCAGGATCGCATTCGACTGCATGGGGTACGCGGCTTTCTTTGAAAGCCTAGCCAAACATATTTGAAATTTCCGAACTAACCGGCTCGGGCGATCTTCTGCGTGGGATACCCGAGGATGGTTCTGACCCGTCCCGAGCCACGATCGGCGTAGATGAAGGCAGTCCCCTCAATGCGATACTCCCCCTTCCATCCGATGGCGAAGCTGGTGTCAGTCTCCTCTAGGTGAAGCGGCTCCGGATCACCATCCCGAGCCAGGGGCGCAGCCAGTTGATCGGCGACGTCCAGCAACCAGGCGTCTCCGGTATCGGTGGAAAACAGGATCAGTTGACCGAGAGTAACCACCCGCCCATCATGCTCGGCAGCCTTGTTCTGGATGTAACGAACTTCCTCCGCCAAGCGGAAGCCTTTCCCCTCGACCGATTGCTTTCCCAATCCCCGCTTCATGGTTCTGGCCTCTCCTCTCGGTTCTCCTCGGTGCTTCCTGGCGAGTATAGTGCGGGACCATGGAAGAGTTCACGCAGTTATTCGGAAACCTGCTAGCCTTCGTCTATCACTGCTTCGACCGCATCGTCATTCACGGCTACTTGAGCGGTCTGTCTCGACCCGAGCAGGTGGTGTATTTCGTCCGTCAGGTTCTGGGCCTCCCGGTGGTGAACAAAGAAGTGCTCAGCCAACGCACCGGGGATTACCGGGACTGGGTGGAAGCCTACGCCCGCAACCATCACCTCCCTATGGAGTGGGCGGAAAAGGGAGTGCGCAAAGAAGATTACGTGTCCCCCCGCCTGCATCGTCTGATCAAGAACAATGCCTACGGGGTCTATTTCATCTTCAAGAGCATGGAACAGGGTCGGACCTTCCGCATCAGCGTCCCGAAATATCCCACTGCCGATCCGAACTATCGCATCCTGGCCCACCAGCGCAGCCGTTTCACGCACTACTACTTCTATATCCGGGATGAGGTTCTGGGGCCGATCGTGCTGCGCGTAGGCTCCTTCTTTCCCTTTCATGCCGCCTACTGGCTCAACGGCCACTCCTTCATGGAGCAGGAACTGAATCGATCTCGCATCGGCTTCCATAAGAGTGACAACGCCTTTCTCGCCGTCGACGACGTGGCTGCTCTGCAGACAGCGGCGGATCGGCTGAGCCCGCAGATCATCCGCAAACAGCTGGATTACTGGACCTTCCTGTTGGGCCCGAAGTTCTCCAAAAAAGAACGCAGCCAGATGAACCTGTCCCGCTTCTACGCCATCACTCAGATTGAGTATTGCCGCAACTTTATTTTTAAGCGCCACTTTCCCATTCACAAGATCTTCGAGCGCAGCTGCGAGATCGGCTTGTGGCGCCTCACCGCCAACCGCATTAGTGAGATCTTTGGCGTCCGGCTGAACAAGAGGCTACGGGGAAAGCTGGCCACCGTCCTCGATCAGATCGAGCATGGCCATCACGTCTTCCGCGCCTATTGGAAGAACGCCTTTCTCAAACAGTACGAAAAGTTCTCGCGCTACCTGCGCAATGAACTCTGCTCCAACAATCTGCGCGACTTTGGTCTGAAGAAAGGCCTCGATCATCTCGACGCCGTGCGTACCCGATTCCAGATCATTACCGACCGCTTTGCCGGCTTCCAGGCCCAGTGCCTCAATGTCCACGTCGACTTTCCCTTGCTGCAGCGCCTGGCCCTGCCCCTCACCGTGGGCACGGTCCGCTATCCCGGAATCAAGATCCACGACGCCCGCATGATCCGTTTACTTGAGGTCTTGCTCCATGGCGGCAATACCGTCGGCGGATGGACCGCGAAACAGATCCACCAAGCCGTCCTCACCACCTTTCAGCTTTCCCCCAAAACCTACGGCCTCAACCAACTCCGCTACGATCTGCGAAAACTCAAGGGCCACGACCTGCTGCAACGCGACGGCTCCCGCTATGCCTACCGGCTCACCCCAAAAGGCGTTCAGGTCGCACTCCTGTTTCTGTTCTTCCACAAGCGCCTCTGCGGCCCCCTCGCAAACAGCCGTTTTCACCACACTCCCGACCCGGCTCACGCACCCAACAGCAAACTCGAACTTGCCTACTACAAAGCCGACAAGGCCATCCAGAACATCGTCGACTTACTCGCCGCTGCATGATGTTACACATTCAAATCTTGAAGTATTCTTGTTTAAGATCTTTGATCCAAGAATCTAAGGAGAGAAAACTTCAGATGGGCTGACTTAGTTCAGGGAACCTGAAAGAGGAGAAGGTTGTAACCACCTCAATTTCAGTGTATCACTCGCGCACCTTGAAATGTTGCACACACCCCTGAAGTCCATTGGGACGCAGGCACGATTCGCATACCTCTTGCCATCTCGCTTCGGGCATCTGCTGCAATCAATCGGCGGTCACGATGCGGCTCGGTGCGGGGCTGACCAGTGCTAAGCTCACACTTCTCTCCCGGTCTAGCGGTCTAGCGCCACAAGTGGGGCACCATGCAGCTAGTCCTTGTTTCTCCGTGACTTTCATGACTCCATCATGCGCGTTTGCTGGGCAGGAAGATGGTCAATTTTGCTCGACGGGGTTGCGGCTGTCTTCCGTCAAAAGTCAGGAAACAGAACACGACGAAAACAATGATCACGAACTTGCTCCCGATCACGCTGATTTTGATCTGGCGGAAGCGGGCGAAGCGGTCAATCAAGGCGGTCGCTCTTACGCAGACGCGATTAGTGTAACGAGATTGCCCACATGTCGCGCAACCGCCTCTCCGTAAATCTGTTTAACGGTATGCTGTAAAGCTATCAAATTGCTGCGCGATGATTTCGTGGCATGACTGGTAGCGTCCTTGGCGAGTTCTGCTTGCTGTGCCTTAAGCAGGAATCTGAACTGCTTTTCTAGCCGTTTGATCAATTCTGAGCCGAGTTCTTCCACAAGCTGCATAACTTCATTGTACGCAGAATCTTCCGAGGGAGTGTTCAATTTTGACCAGACAGGCGTGCATCGGCTGCTTAGATTGTCTGGGGGGAGGTGTGTTATGTCCTGCGCGTTATGTGCGTCGGTCAACGAGGCGGAATTTACTGCCGAGATGATGATCCATTTCTCCGGTCTCAGAAATATCGACCGTCCCGGCGTTTTAGTATTCCAGAAGGTTGCGGTCTGCTTTGATTGCGGCGCTTCGCGGTTCACTGTCGCGGAACGGGAACGCGCTTTGCTCGCGGGGGATACTCCTACAATGAAAGCTTCAACCCGCAAAGAAGTATCGACCAATGCCGCACTCTGTCAGAGGATAGCGCTCTGAGCGTTGGGGGAAAGCTACGATTCGTCTCAAGGCTGCTTGACAGTCGTTCACTGGGAACAAACGACTGAGTGTTCTGCACAGATTCTCTCGTAGGTGTGGCTTTCCTGTTCGCGCTGAAACCTTTCCAACACGTACCCACACAGAATATCCACGTCGCAGGTCAAGGCAATCTCGTCCCAGAGGTGTTCGAGCCGAATCGCTGCTTCCGCCTTACCTTGCGCCCACAAGATAGGTGCGCATTCACCACAAGCTGCAACACGGGGACGCTCCCCTTTCGCTGCTTTGGCGGCTGCCGCCACGAGATCGCCCGCGACTTTCAAGAATCGGATCGGGTCAGGCAGATCATTCACCATGAAGGTCGAGAGCGTGTCCGCCACATCCAACGGAATGTAGCTCCCCTGTTCGATAGCGGTACCGATATTCAAGCCTCGTGCCTGCAATCTCTGAAAAAGACTGCTCCTGTGGGACTCGGTCGCGACCACGATAACCGCACTTCCCGCCTTCAGAGCGGCTTCGATAAAACGAGTAAAGCCAACCAGAAAGGATTCGTCATCAGAATTGAATTGAACCTCGTGGTTGCGAGGGAACGACAATCCAGCACTGACAAACTGTCTGCCCTGCCGAACCGCTTCCACAGCGGCTAACAGTTCGATTGCAGCGTTTGTCTTAACCACGTAGCCCAGCGCCCCTAAGCGGAAAGCCGCTTGCACCACGTCAGCAGAGGATTCTTGACTCACAAAGAGTATTTTGGATTCGGGGGAAAGTTTGCGAATTCGTCGCGCGGCTTCGATTCCGTTCAACGTTGGAAGCCCGACATCCATCAGAATCAAGTCAGGTTGCAGTTCTTCGGCTTTGTGAACTGCTTCTAATCCGTCCGACTCTTCGCCGACGATCCGCAATTCCGGTCTTTTCCCAAGCGTCGAACAAATGAATCGGCGAAACGGTTCGTAATCCTCCACTACGAGAACCCGGAATGATGACATCCTACGGTCGTCCTCTATGCAAGAGATGGTAGCCACGCCCTTAACATCCTCCCCACAAAAAGATGTTTGCCTGCGGTCATTCTAAGTGCGATGCCGTCCAAACGTTCGGCACTCGGATCAGTTTACCCGATCTTCTTCCTGTCCGATTTGTCGGTACTCTCGGACTGCCTCGGTGAATACTTCCATTAGCTGTTTGCCTTCTGTCGCACGATCCAGTTCGAGAAAAATCATCAACAGCTTGTTGACGTCCTTCTCGTGCATCGCTTCCCAGCACAAATCACGCCATTTTTGATCCTGCATGAGAGGTCACCGTCATCATCTTCAAGACAAGAATCGACCGAGTTTCCCCAGAATAGGAAGAAGCTAGTGCTAAATCATCTGGGTGACCACTGGTAAAAGTTACAGGAGCAAGCCAATCAACATTCTGAATATCTGGCTCCGATCTGTAGTGCAACGTGGGTGCTTTGTGTTGCCGTCCCGTTTGACCGTTGCCGTGCTGATGTTGGATATTGAGACGGAATGGATGTTGAACGCATTATTGACGACATCGAGCAGCTACAGGAAATGTTCGAAGCGCCGGACATTAGACCGCTCAGCGCAAGCGACATCTCTGCGGCAAATCGAAGGCACGACGAGACGTTAGCCCATAGTCCGTGGTTTCGGCTCTGGCAACGCTATGGCGTCTGTTGCCGAGCGGAGTCGCCAGTGCTCCGACTCGGCGAAGTCGAGAGGTAGACCTCCGCAGAACCCCTCGGTGCTCAGACATTCGGTCTAGCAAACTGGTTATAGAGCCAAGCAAAAACTGCTCCACCGACAAGACCATCCACCGTTCCGTAGAGAGTCCCGACGATGACTTCCCCGATGCTGCGAGTGGCATGGTAGCCGGGATACACGGACGCCATAATCTGGAGAAATTGCTGACCATAATTAGCCCAGATCAAGTTCGCCAGACCCATGCCCAGCATCGCGAATCCCCACAGAATTGCTGATGCCAGAGCCAGACCTTTTATGCTGAGTCTCATGGTTTGCTCCTCTTCTTAGATTCTACGACCCTCACACACGTCCAGTCCTCGACTTGCCTGTACACGGTTGGAAGAATTCGCCGAACTGCCCCAGCAAGAAATGCCGATCTATGTTGCGGAACAAGGGCGGTCTTGACGGCGGGACGCGGGAAGCAAGAACCAAGACGGGACGCAGCCGCAGGAGGACGGCGGCAAAGAAGAGCCGATGACGCGACATCATTATTCGCTTAGGACTTTAAGGTGTTCGTCGGTCAGGACGTGCGGAAGTGCCTCGTCTGCGAACAATTCTTCGCGCACGCCAAAGTGGATTGCTATCCCGCCTGTTCGTGACGGCTGATTGTCAGGTGTGATCCATGTCACTGAAAAGCGTCGAGCGTTCCGTCTTATAATTAGTTAGCAATCTAAGTCCGCTAGGGCTTGCCGGAGCTTGTTATGGTTTCGCTTCGCAGATTGCCAACACGAAAGAGCCTCACTCAAAAGCAAACCACGCTTTTTGACCCGAAAGTCTTTTTAGCAAATGTTGGTGCCGGGAGAACGGTTCGTCAGTATCGCCCAAAACAAGCCATCTTTTCGCAGGGAGACCGCGCCGACGCTGTGTTCTACATTCAGGAAGGAAAGGTCAGGCTCAGCGTGCTTTCCAAACGAGGCAAGGAAGCAACCATCGCGTTGCTCGGAAAGGACGATTTCTTGCGCGAGGGATGCATCGCCTCGGATCAACCCCTCCGACTGGCAACCGCTACTGCAGTCACGGACTGCTCCATCTTGAGGATAGAAAAGAGCCGGATGCTGCGCACGCTCCACGAAGAACGTAATCTCTCCGACATGTTTGTTGGGTTCATGGTCGAACGCCACAATCGCACGCAAGCAGACTTAGTTGATCAACTCTTCAATTCGAGCGAAAAGCGGCTGGCGCGGGCGCTCTTACTACTCTCTCGCGTGGGAAAAGAAGCGAAAACCGAAACTGTGATTCCGCAGGTGAGTCAAGAAACTCTGGCGGAAATGGTCGGCACCACCCGCTCACGAGTGAATTTCTTCATGAACAAGTTCAGAAAGCTGGGCTTCATCGACTACAACGGCGGGTTGGAGGTGAATAGCTCGCTTCTTAGCGTTGTCCTGCACGAGTAGCTCAAGCCAGCCTCTCCCATCGTCGTCCTCCAAGTCCGGTGCGACCGCCCTCGCGGCATCTTTGCGGGGGGTGTTCAATTTTGAACAGACAGACTTTCTTTTCGCTGCCTAATGTTGAGGAAACGTGGTGGGGAGTCGCAGAGACCCTCTTCAAGCACATAGAAGTAGTGGGGTGCCGCAATGGTCGCCAACTGTAGCAATTGCTGACGCAACACGCCGCAGAACCCTTGCCGGAAATTTGGGAACGGATCATGGAACGTATACGCCAGCACGGATTGCAACAGGATGATCAGACTCTGCTTCTCATACGGGTTCTTCAGTAGCAACGTCCCGCCCTTCTTGAAGTTGAATCCCAGTGTGCGGTCGCCGATCCTCGTATAGGAACGCTCATCTGAATTCGGGTCGCCGATGACTGGATAGTCTTTGCCGTCGAACTTGCCAGTCCACTCGGAATGCGTCGGCTTGCCGTCCTTGTCGGTTCCATCGACCGTGACTTTAACTTTGTCACCTACAGCCTCGTAGATACCGGTATCGTTCTTTGGCGACCCTGAGCTGAACTCGGACTTGGCTGCGTGTAACTTCCAGGTGCCCAGATTGGCGTCGGCGGCGAAGCACAGCTCTGCGGCGACGAAACACAGTGCCACAGTCAGTATGATCGCTTGTGCCTTCACGCACGCCCGTGCCCGTTCTCACTTCGGCCATTGGTTGAACATTTTCGTGATGGCTTTCTGGACCATCTGCTGATTCTTGTTGCCGTTGTTATTCAGGCTGTTCTGAGCTATCCCACGCCAGACGAGACTCTGATTCTTTGCGTCATACAGGTCAACGATCAGCGTTCCCTCAACATTTTGCTCCGGGGTGATGCCGCCCATACCACCGCCGATCCCGCGCATGCCCCATGCACTATAGGAGGTCTGCTGTTTCAGTCCGCCATTGCCAGTGACGATCAGGTCAGGATTCTGGTTTTCCTGCACCTTCTGCAGTCCCTTGCCCTGCAGAGCAGCGTCGATGTCCTGGACCGCTACCTGCGCCAGTATCGAATTCTGGATCTGGTTGGCGTTGTTGGAACCCCAGGCGTAGGTGTGGAATTGGGTGAAGCTCTGGCTGTGGTTGTAGTTGACTGAAACCTGTTGACCAGCGGCAATCGCGGACGTGATACATGCCAGCGTTGCGAACAATGCGAATTTCGTTTTCATGGTTATCACTCCTCAAGAAAGGGCTGATAGTGCCCTTGTTTTGAATTCCCATCGACCGAGAGCCCAGCGGCTGTACAGCGGTGGGATCTCAGTCTGACCCGGCCCATGTTGGGATAACTTGCGCTTGCAGTGTTATTGGCATCTCCACGACTACGGTTGGCTTGATAGAAACTCGTCGCCCTGGCCGATGGACGTTCATAAGGACCAAGATCCCCGCGATACTACCGAACAATCCAGCGTAGAGATGATTGGCACGAGGGGATACTGGCAAAATTTACAGGGACATCAACCTTCGCCGCAGAAACTGGTGGCGATCAACAAGGCAGTGTTGTCGAGCGTCTGCTCCGTCAAAGGCTCGTTCATGGCCTAATCCTGCCGGCCCTCGCTCTCAACTTCATCGACTTTCCCTGGACTCGCGCACGCACCGCGATGTCCGGGGATCAGGACGGGCGCTGCATCGAACGTTCGCCCTGTAAGCTTCCGGGTAATCGGCCCCCGGAATCCAGCTGAGAGAAAAAGATTGGGACAGTCCCGTCATTTCGTTTGTAGAATTGCCATGGCACCCTATCCGATGCGGTTGGCAATTCTCCCAGCCACGTCACACACCACCCTAGGAATTGTTCCCCGACAGCCAGCATCAGTTTGATCCTGCCTGGGTCTGATCGTTTAGTGTTCTCCCCGGTTTCCATGATCGCAGGGAGATTCGCCTGGTCCCCGGATGGCAAACAGATCGTGTTTGAGGCTCAGCTGCGACTGTGGGACCGCTCATTAGGTTCAGCGGAGGGAGAAGGCAAGTCTCGTCCTTCGCAGAACTCTTCGGTAAGGTTGAAGCAGCCTCTCGGGCGTTGCGCTCATGGATTCGGTCAGCGTCAGCAGTGGGTAACGTCCTAACCTCACCAGCGATTTCGGGATTGTTCTGCACTTGCGCCGACACGCCAGTTGCAACAACACCCAGAACAACGACCACCCCCACGAGACCCATCATTAACGGAGGCAGTGCGCCTCTTATTTGTTTGGCTGCCGCACTCGCTGTCTGAATCCAGACCGACATACCAAAGCCCCTGGTGTCGAATCAAGGCGAGACCCCGGAAACATTGGGGGAATCTTATCCCTGAGCCTGGCAAAGCGCAACACGCTAGTTGATTGCATTTCCATTGAGGGGGAAGGACGGTCGGCGAACACGCGACGTTTTAAATCAGAATCTCGAACCCACACTAGCCGACTTGTCGTTACTAATCGCGCCAAGCCGGCATCAGATCTCAGACCGACAGGATCATGCGCTAGTTTCGAGGGCAAGAAAGAACGGCACACCCGCGGAGTCGGATATGCGGCAACTCACTCGTCGATGCCTGGGCCGGGCGACGCAAACGCCAAGTGAGAAAGGCCTATTTTTCGCGTGGCCTCTTGGAATCTGGGATCGGAGCGGAAATCCTCGAACGCCGGGTCGATAGCGAGCAAGAGACATGAATTCGAGTGCTGACCGAGCGCTCGATCAAGCCATTCAAATGCTGCTTCTTTGTCACCCAACGCGGCATAGATGTCGGCAATGTAATAGAACGGCACATATTGGCCAGTGGTTTGCTTCCGCATCTTTGTGACCATCTGCAGCGCCCGGGCTCTGTCGCCCGCATGGGCATAAGCCACGCCCAATTTCATCAAAGCGTCGGGATCATGGCCGGAGACTTCCAGATATTTACTAATTTCCCGTTCGGCGCTCTTGAATTGCTTCTGTCTTTCCTGTGCCATGCCTAGTAAAAGGTGGGCATCGGCGAAATCCGCGTCGTGAGCGAGAATCTGACGAGCCTGCTCGATCGCTTTATCCTGCTGTCCGGAATAGTAGTAGACCACTCCCTTGTCGGTACTCAAAATGAGGGAAAGCGGGTCCAGATCTTGCGCCAAGTCAAATTCCCGCAGTGATTCATCAAACCGCTCCTCCAGCATCAGAGTCAACCCATACCACTGATGGGCGGCGGAATAATTGGGAGAGAGTTGGAGGGCCCGCCGGAACTCCTGCTCGGCGAGCGCAGAATTCCAGCCATCCAGGAAGCTAATCCATGCGAAGACCGCGTGAGACTCACCCGAGGACTCGTCCCATCGCAAGGCCTGCTGCGCGGCCGCGCGGGCTTTGGGCAGAACTTCCCGCGGGGATGCCTGATCATTGGCACCGAGTGTCGAATACGCTTCAGCCAATCCCAGGTATGCTTGGGCATAGGACGGATCCTTCTCCAGCGCCTGGTTGAAATAGCCGATTGCCTTCCACAGATTGGGTGGAGTTCTGCGGTTCAGCCAGTAGCGGCCACGCAAGTTGACTTCACGAGCTTCGGCATCAATTCGGCGCGGCGCTTCCGTCGGCTGTCCGGCCTGCACCAAACGCACGCGCAGGGTGGCTGCAATGGTTTGTGTAATTTCATCCTCGACGGTAAATGCATCTCTGCCATCGCGGTCGTAGGTCTGCGACCACACGTGGTAGCCATCTGCTGCCCGAATTAGCTGAACGGTGATCCTGAGTCGATCTCCAATTTTTTGCAGGCTCCCTTCCAACACGGAAGCAACGTTCAACTGCGCCCCGATGGAACGAACGTCCTCGGGCTTGTTCTTAAACTTAAACGCCGAGGTACGAGCTACCACCCGCACGCCGGGCAGCTTGCTCAAGGCGCTGGTAAGTTCGTCGGTAACTCCGTCGCAGAGGTACTCGTTGTCAGGATTCCCCGTCAAATTCAGGAGAGGAAGAACAGCAAGAGAGGGGGGCTGAGCCGGAACTCCAGCCTGCGATTGGCGAGCGCGATACCAATAAATTACAGTCGCTACAACTGTCGCGAACAACAACACCAGTCCGATTCCCGCGAGCCACCGGTACTTTGCGAGTTGAGACGCATCAACAACAGCGACTGGAAGCTCCTTCGGCGCACTGGGGCTAAAGGCCGCTGCATAGCTTCCCTTGGGTACGGCAATGCAGATCGGGTCCTGTAGGCCTTCGGTCTCGTAGTAGTCCTTGAGCTTGAAACGCAGTCGGCGGGCCGCCATGCGCACCACAGGATCCAGACGCGGGTCGAAGGACGAGTCCCGGTCGAATACCTCAAGTCCCAACCGATATTCCTTCAGCAGGTCGCCTTCGCCATGCAGGGTGCGTTCGACGGTATAACGCAGAAAACGCTTGAGGGCCTCGGCGTCGCGGAACGCTTCGCTGGAGAGAATCTTGCCCAATTCCGTTAGTACGTCGGCCTCTGCGAAGATGTCCTTACGCCCTTGCGGGACCGTTGGTCCAGCCGGACTTTGGGCGAGCGATGGTTGCATCGCATGCTCCGCACGGAACTGCTTAGATGCCGTCAGGGGGGCCTAAGCAACGATTGGTGGCGCCAGTTTACCGTAACTTTACCCCAACATGCTTGTTTTCCTGGTCGCCGCCGCAGAAAATCCGAGGCCACGGCTGCTTGAGTCGTGCGGGGGCGCCCATGGGAGATCGGATCCGCGAGGGTTTGATGTGGCTCAGCTTGACCGGCCTGATGCTAGTTGCTGAAGCCTGTATGACTCAGGGTGGTCATCATGGTGGAGGTGGCGGACAGAATATGCCAGGCGCGACTCTAACCTCGCTTTCGCCTTCGAGCGTTCCTGCCGGAAGCCCTCCGTTTACCCTGACCATCAATGGCTCGGGCTTCGTGGCTGGAGGATCGCTCACCTGGAACGGCGTAACCTCTCTCGGACAATACACATTTGTTTCTTCCACCCAGGTTACGATCCAGATCGGAGCGGGTCTGATTGCGAATCCCGGCGGCGGCGCGATCGTCGCCACAATTCCGACTCCGATGACCAATCCTTCGAATGCCCTGGCACTTAACATCACCCCATTCACTTCGTCTTCGTGCGTCCTGTTTGGCTTGTACGATTTCTTCTTCACCGGGTTTGACAGCAGTGGCCCCGTTACGATTGGGGGATCCTTCGGAGTGGATGCCAACGGCAACGTCAGCGGCGAAGAAGACTTCAAAGACTTGGCAACCACCCGTGTCGCGCAGCCCATCACGGGAGGTTCCTGCACAAATAGTTCCACGACCAACGACGGAACGCTCATCATCACGACGGCAGCCGGAACATCAACCTACTCGTTTGCCACCCAACAGCATCCCGCCCCGGGCGTCCGCGGTCAGATGACAGAATCGGGAGACACCAACGGGGTTTCGGGGTCGGGAAGGTTCGTGTTCGCTCCGCCCGGCGGCTTCTTGAGCGGGTCCTACGTCCTTGCGCTGATCGGCAGCGACGCAGCCGGAGGCCGATTGGGGGTTCTCGGCAGCGCGATCGACAATAACGGCAATTGTGCGAGTTGTCCGGGCAATCTCGGTTCCGGGATAGGCGATATCAACGACAACGGGGCTCTTACTTCGAGTGTGTCAATCACAGGCAACGTGAGCGTTCCTGATCCGTATTCCCGTTCCACCGTTACCTTGAACCTCGGTGCGCAGACCTTGAGCCTGGCAGTGTACGTCATTTCGTCTCAAATAGGGTTTGCTGTAGACGTGGATTCGGGCAACGCAAGTCCGCTACTGGCGGGATTCGTTGGTGTCCAGAATAGTCCCGGGACTTACAGTAATGGTTTCTTGAATGCTCCTGTGGCATTCAGCACCTGGGGAGCAATTCCAGGTACGCCAGCCTCCTCGGATACATCCCTCGGAATAGCGTCCGGCTTCAACAGCGCCGCTGGAACGTTCAAACTTCAATTGGACTCAGTCGCTGGGGGAGTTGCCAGTCTTAACCAGACAATCACCGGAGCCACCTACGGCATCGCCAGCAGCGGGCGAGCGACGATCTCCTACACTTCTGGTTCCCAAACACGCAACCTTGTCCTCTACCTGGACGACATGAATGACGGCTACATCTTGGACAGCTCCGGCAGTGTTGGATTCGGGTTTTTCGAAGCGCAAGCCAACAGCCCGTTTACCAATTCCTCGATCAACGGCACATTCGCGGGGGGAACGTGGTTTCCTCCGGTCTCGACGTCGCCGAATAATGCTCCCGTTATAACTCTAAATAACGGGGTCATCACCGGAGCCGTCACCGGCACTTATTCCGTCGACTCGTCCGGAAGGGGAACAGGAACTGTCAATCTACCCATATTCGGCGGCACTGACGTCGTGTTCTGCATCGTAGGGCCAAATAACTTTTACATGATGGGGAGCGACCCTGTGACCGACGATACGATTGGGTTCCTGCATAACTAGGGACGGATCTCACCGGCAACTGAAAACCCGATCCACACCCTTTCATCCGAAGTCGACACGATGAATCGTATGGGATACCTCGTGACAGAGGGTGCCGTCCAATTCCTCCGTGTTCTGCACAAAATACAGCAGAGAATCCACCACGTAGACGTTGCCGCCAGGTGTCGCGAATGCATTGGGCTGCGTTTCGTGGACAAGAAAGAACTTAAAGGGATGGGAGCGAGAAGACGACGCTGCTGAACGTGCTTTCGGGGTACATCCCCAACTCCGAGCGTATTGTCACCATCGAGGATGCGGCCGAACTCCAGCTGAAGCAGGAGCACGTGGTGCGCCTGGAGACGCGGCCGCCCAATATTGAAGGAAAAGGCGCCGTACGTCAGCGGCAACTGGTGATTAACAGCTTGCGTATGCGCCCCGATCGCAATGTGGTGGGCGAGGTGCGCGGCGAAGAAGCCTTCGACATGCTCAATGCCATGAACACGGGGCATGAGGGTTCACTCACCACGGTGCACGCGAACACGCCGCGGGACGCACTGGCACGACTCGAGAATATGCTTTCCATGGCCAATCTTAACCTTCCGGAGCGGGCCATGCGTCAGCAGATTGCATCGGCCATCCATGGGGTGGTGCAGGTGTAGCGCCTGGCCGACGGAACCCGCAAGGTGATTACCATCTCGGAGATCGTCGGGATGGAGGGTGACATGATCACCATGCAGGACATCTTCGTGTTCGAACGGCAGGGGATCGACGAGAGCGGCAAAGTGCGAGGGCGGTTCCGGGCCTCGGGGATCCAACCGCAATTTGCCGAGCGGCTGGCCACGGCCGGGTGTCGGTTGCGTCCCGCACTGTTCGAGTCGCGGGTGGAAGTGTAGCGATGGAGTTGGGATGCCGGTCATTCGGGGGGAGACGTTAGGCCGACTGCAAACCTGAGAGCAGCGAGACTATGTTCGAGCGATACACTGAGAAAGCAAGGCGGGTGATCTTTTTCGCGCGCTACGAAGCCAGCCAGTTCGGCCTCCAACTTCGCCGCCTTATCTCGAAGCCAGAAGGTTCCTACTTTGTTCATTTTTCTTCCTCTCCTGTTTCGGGGCTACTCTTAGCTCACCGCTGAGAAAACAAAAAAAACGAGAGGGTTTACACCGCCATGCAATTCGGCCACAATATCCTCCCTGGGCCCTAAGCTGTCTGCATCTTAGACAGGTTTATCTACAAGTTTTATCCGAGAGCGTCTTCATTACTATTGGCGTTTTCCTTGTCAATGGACTACCTGCCGGCGATCGGCCAGCCACTCCTTAAAAGAATCGGAAAGAGTTGGACGCAGCTGGGATTTTTCCCGGGTTGCACACGCAACGCAATTCTGTTTGCCTCGGATCCGATGAGCAAGCTTTGATGGGGCCAGAATTGGCTGCAACTTTGCCTTCGCTATATGAACGGATACGCCGGCCTAACCGTTCGGAGAGGGATTTCAATTGCAAACGGGGAGATTGTGCAACGAATTGTCGGTCCGGTGCGCCCGCAAGTCAAGCTGGCAGCGACGTTTACGGTTGCGCGTGTGGGTCGGGTGCTGCGGCTCTGTCCTTTGGCACGACTGTTGCACTAGAAGATGGCGTGAGCCGCGATGGATGTCGAGCAAAGGACGTTCGGGCGGCTCGAAACCAAATTCGATTCCCGAAGGGAATCATTAAAAAGGAGCAGTTATGACAAGCAATCTGAAACAGAAGAGCACGCGGTCTCAAATCACGGATCTTCCCGAAGTCGCCGTTGAAGTGTCGGAAAGGGAATTGCGCATCGTGTCCGGAGGCCTCGCAGCCAGTGTAAAGGCATGTTCGGCTATGGTGAAGGCATTCTCGGGTACCGGTGGAGACGGAGACCATACCGACTTTGTGTGATTTTTTGTACGGTAATTGTCCGCCGCGACCAACCGATCGCGGCGGACAGTTTACATTCGTCGGCAGTTGTGAGTGCCGAGAGCACTATGATCCTTATTTTGACTCAACCTTTTGATCCGCACGCCGTTAGCTACGGCAACGGTAACAGCCTAATGGGTGCCACGGTCTGAACCTCGCTCACGTCGGGGCGGGACTATACCATCAGGAAGGACGGTGACTAACCATACGTGGATTGGGTTAGCATCGCGTCCGAGATTAGGACGGCTGGTGGATTCACCCGTAGCGGACTGAAGAAGAGCCCCGATGGGCAATGGCGTGGTAAGTCCCATGCACGTCTTCCAAATAAGCTGCGAGTGATGGCCCGCAGCACGACGCGGGCACCACATCGACATATTCGCCTGCGGGTTCCTGCTGTGCCTGCCGGTACCGGAAGAAAGATGCGTCGGCGGCATGGGGTGGCGATCCACCCGTTCGGCGGACCCAGGCCGGGAATCCTAATTACGCTGCGGCGGAACCCCGTGGGGTCGGTACGTCCTCGGAAGGCAGACCGCCGCGGATGGCAAATATTTGCCCTGGGCGCTGGCGAGGAACGACGCGATGGCTGGGACACCGGTGACACAGCCAGTGGCAGATTTCCATCCCGTGATGGGTCAAGGATGGCCCGAGTAGACTACAATATGGCCTGCTGACCGGTGCTATGGCGTGTTCTCCCCTGCTGAGGACGGTCGGGCCTTCAGTTACCAATCGAGACGAATGACCATGTGGACTGGGTATAGTCCTGATTACCAACTTATCCGCCACGTTAACAGACGGCGGCATGCGGGTTAACCCCATTGGTGGCTGTGAGAGAAGAGCACGATGATCCTCATTTTGACACAAGCCTTTGATCCGCACGCCGACCACATAGCCCAAATGCTGGCGGCGCGGGGCGCAGAATTTGTTCGGTTCAACCCGGCGGATTTCCCCGTGAAGGCCAGTCTCTCGGTCGGCTACGCTTCAAACGGGAAACTGCGGTCTTGTTTGCGCCTGGAGGACAAGGTCATTGACCTCGCCCGCCTCCAGTCGATCTGGAGCCGAAGGCCTCAGTCGCCCGTAGCACATGAGCAGATTCAGGATCCGGCTGTCCGTGAATTCATCACCCGTGATTGCCAGACCTTCGTGCAAGATCTGTGGGACACCCTGCCATGCCGCTGGGTGCCGGGCCATCCGGCCGCGATTAAACGCGCTCAATTCAAGGTTTCGCAACTCCGCGTGGCGGCCGAACTAGGGATGGAACTGCCACCGACGTTGGTCACTAGCAGCCGGCAAGATTTCTTGGACTTCTATGACGAACACAACGGTAACGTCATCAGCAAACTCGCTGGTCATGCGTTTGACCAGACCATCGGCGAGTCCGCCGGCCTTTGCCGCTATACCGAGGTGGTCTCGAAACGCGACGTCGCTTATGCGGCGGCGCTTCAGTACGACCCGGTGATTCTCCAGGCTTACGTTCCGAAACGCGTCGAATTGCGAATCACTGTAGTGGGCCAGAATGTTTTCGCCGCGGAGATACACTCACAACAGACACGCCACACCAAATACGACTGGCGGCGCTATGATCTGAGCCGCACACCCCACTTGCCCCATATTTTGCCGGCGGAAATCCAGGAGCGTTGCGTCCGCTTGGTTGAACGGCTTGAGCTTTGCTATGGCGCGATTGACATGATCCTGACCCCTGATGGCCGCTATGTGTTTCTTGAGATCAACCCCAGCGGGCAGTATCTCTGGATTGAGGACAACACCGGTCTACCTATCAGCTCGGCCATCTGCGACCTTCTGATGGGCGGCCAAGGAGCTGCGTTATGAACGATCCCTGGCGACAAGCAGCACTCGATGTGCTTGATTTTTTGTTCGCGCTACAACACGAAGGTGTCCGGCCCCGCGAGGCCCGGGCCCGGCTACAACCGTTGCGTGGCTGTCATCCCGCTTTGGAGATCGACCTGCTTGCGGAAGAAATGACCTTCGATCACTCGGTGCACTACGATGCCCTACTGCGGCGGCGTTTGGGCGAGGGCACGGTTTCGCTGAGCTACTGCCCGGAGGGAGTGGTGCCCTGGCCGTTGCGGGGCGTGCACCGCACGAACGAAGCCGACCTGGTGCGCGTGAACGCCAACGTGCTTCAAGTGGATGCCGCCATGGCTTGCCTGGATTTCATTTGGGATGAAGCACCAATCATCGAGCAGCTCGTGAACTTGTGCCTCATTCATGAAGAATTAGAGCGGGAGCCGATCAACCTCAGTGATGCCGAGTTGCAGGAGGCTATGAATAAGTTCCGCTTGGGGAAGAAGCTTTTTAAGGCCGAGGATACCCTCCGCTGGCTTGAGCGGCACGGCATGACGCACGAGAAGCTGGAAAGCTACGTGGCTGAAACTGCCATCGTGCCCAAGCTCCGCGACCGAATTGCCGCCGGCAAGGTCGAGGAGTACTTCCGTCGGCATTCGGCCGCCTTCGATGCCGTCCAGATCGCGCGCCTGGAGGTCTCGGAGGAGACTCTGGCGAACGAATTGGCCAGGCAGGTCAGCAGCGGCGCGGTGGGCTTTTTCGAAGCCGCCGAACGCGTCTTCTCAAACGCACAGGAACGAGGTGCGGCCCCTAAGGCTAGTCTGTTCGCCACCATCGAGCGCCGGCAAGCCGAACCGGCTCTCCGTGATCAACTGTTTGCCGCTACGCCGGGTCAACTCATCGGACCCGTACCAGTGGAGACCGGACGTGCTTTGATACGCGTCCTGGCGATCGTCCCGGCAGAGCTGAACGATCGTACCCGCGCCGCCATTAAGGAGGTTCTCTTTAACGACTGGCTAGCCGAACGGCGGCAAGCGGCCCACATCGAATGGTGTTGGGGGAATGCCACCAACACTTAGCAGCAGTTGACCAGCCCAACGGTGCGCGTGGTCTGAGCATCGACACTAACTGGAAAACTCGCCGTACTATCCACATGGATGCTTTGTCCTGCTGGAGCGCTGGTCGCGCTCGCGTTTCGAATCGTTGACCCCGCCCGGGGACGCCGCCGGTTGTCGGCTGCAGAGTTCAATAGCGCGTTTAGCGCTGTCGCGTTAGTCTTCGAACCTGGTCCGCAGTTTGAGACCGGTTCATCAGCTCAGCCGAATCTGCTGCGAAGCTGCTTACAGGGCCTGCTGCGCACGCCAGGCACAATAGCCATACGCTACAGATTGTCTGGTACTCGGCCACATCTCATAGCGTATTGCCGAGAGCCTAAGCGTCGCACCCGGTTTGAGCCTGGCCGAGTCCTGCCGACCACGAGGCGACTCTATGATGAAGCCTTCTTTCGGCTCAGAGCAGAGCAGCTCGGGCCGGGTACTGAGACTTGGAATGGCGGCCTGGCCACAGCCCAGTAAGAGGAGAGCCAACAGTATCGCGACGCCGGTTTTGAGCTCATCGGTCGTTGGCTTCGCGTTTCGCGTCGATGAGAATGATCCTAGGGGGGCAATCATAGCCCTGCGGCGGCTCCCAACGGCGTTCTGGATCCTGTTGGCGTCTTAGATCCAGCTGGCGTTCTCGATGGTTTATTTTTTTCGTTTATTTCTTCCTGCTGCTCACGTCAACCCAGTGGGGGCGGAACAAAAAAGGAAGGTGGAGGGCTGGCTTCGTTATTACCCCTTGGCTCTGGTGATCATGCCGCAAAGGCAGTTAAGGCAGTTCGGCCGGTCCTATCAAGCCATTTCAAAAGGTACCCGTAGCTAATGCTGTCGAGACATTTGAGAAGTAACCCGGGGGACCGAGCGGGAAAAAGGGGGTCTAGGGGAAAAGGGGCTGGCGTTGGAGGCCCTTTTCTCCAAGACCTCCGCTCTAGAAACCCCAGCTGGAGTCCTCACGCTTAAATTTGCCGATGAGCCGAAAGCTATGATTCCATTTCGCACGCCTCGATTCGCGGGTAGGCGTACCGTGCCAATATTGTGTTAAAATGCGCACTCCCCTCTCCGAATTCCCCATTTGGCCGCTCATATGCCGTCTTCAAACAGAACGTCAGTTGCGCAAATCGGGCTCGCAAGTAATGGTTCAGCAATGATGCGCAAAGCGCTTATTATTCTGGGCGTACTAGATGACAGCGACATTGATTGGATGATCGCGTGCGGCCAGCGCCAGCGGGTTCCCGCGCGAACGACGCTGATCAAGGAAGGCCAGACCATCGATTACCTGTACATCGTGGTGGATGGCGCGTTTGCAGTGCAGGCCGCGGGGCTACAAGGGAAGGAGATCGCGCAACTGCGGGCCGGGGAGGTCGTCGGCGAGATGTCGTTTGTCGATGCGCGACCGCCGTCGGCGAGCGTGGTGGCGCTAGAGGATTCGCTCGTCTTGTCGATACCCATCGCGTCGCTGAAGGAGCGGCTCAAGGATCCCTCGTTTGCCGCGAGGTTTTACCGGTCGTTGGCGGTCTTTCTGGCGAACCGGTTGCGAAACACGGTGGCGCACCTGGGATACGGGAGGGTCGCAGACCACGAGGGCGATATGGGTGACGAGATTGGGCCGACGGTGCTCGACACGTTGTCGATGGCAGGGGCGCGATTGAACTGGATGATGAAGCGGTTGCGTGGAGACTAGCAGGGAAAGGAACCCTCGGCTCAGCCCGGGCGAAACTCACGGTGTCGGAAGAACGCCAGGACACTTTCGGAAAGCAAGCGCTGGAGAGAATGTCGTCGCCTGATCGACTGGATCAGCTCATCCGGATAGTTTATCCCCAAGATTGGCTAGTACTTGCAGCGCTGCTGACTATCGCAGTGTTCGGCCTGGCGTGGTGCATTTGGGGCCAGCTACCCACAACCGTGAGCGGAGAAGGAATGATTGTGCGGCCGCGCAAGGTCGTGGACATACAATCGCAGGCAGCGGGCAAGCTGGTCAACTTCAATTTGCGAGTCGGAGATGAGGTCAAAAAGGGCGATGTACTCGGGGTCATCGACCAGTCGCTCATTCGACGGCAACTGGAAGAAGATCGCACGCGCCTGGCGACGCTGGAAGAAGAAGACCGCAAAGAGAACGAGCTCCAGAAAAAGCAATCGCAGTTGCAGGGGCGCGATTTCGAAGAGCGCAAGCGTGATCTGCAGGCGCAAATCGCCACCCGCGATGAAGGTATTAGCAACGGAGAGACGTTGCGCGGAGTGCTGAAGAAGCGGCTGGACGCGGTGAACGAAGCCATCAATCTGGGAATCGAGCCGAAGGTTTCGGCGGATCTTCTCCAAACTGAGAAGGAGTACCTGGAGAACGAATCGCACCTTTCAGAACTGCAGACGCAGCGCGGTGATCTGCAAAGCCAGATCAAGGAAATCGAGACGCGGCGTACCGAGCTGTCGCGGACGCTGCTGCAGGCGAGCAGCGGGCGCAAGAACCAAATCCTGGAATTGCGGCGGAATATCGGGGTGGGCCAGGTCGAGTTGGAAATCAACACCAGAGTCGTCAGCGAATATCCCGGGCGAGTGGTGGAGATTAGCGGCACGCAGGGGCAGGCCGTGAGTGCGGGATCGCGGCTGGCGTCGGTGGAGTTGCAGAAGGCAGGCGAGGACCTAGTGTGCGTGACGTATTTTCCAGTCGGCGAGGGGAAGCAGATTCGGCCGGGCATGAAGATCCAGGTTACGCCCGACAACGTAAAGCGCGAACGTTTCGGCGGCATCCTGGGCAAGGTGGCGGCGGTGTCGAGTTTCCCTGTGACAAAGGAGGGAGCGGCGGTCCTACTGGGAAATCCGGAAGTGGCGGAGCGCATGTTGCGCGACGAGCCACGGATCGAGGTGATGGTTGACCTGGAGCGCGACCCGACGACCTACAGTGGCTACCGGTGGTCGTCCTCGCCAGGGCCGCGGCTGCCGGTCAGCGCGGGGACCACGACCAGAGGACGCGTGACGGTGGAGATGCGGTCGCCGATCACTTATCTTTTGCCGTTTTTGCGAGGGATGAGTGGAGTCAATTAGCACATGGCCGCTGATCGGAAGACTGTGCAGCAAACGCGTCCGCACACCGACCATTCTGCAACTGGAAGCGCTGGAGTGCGGAGCGGCAGCGCTGGGCATCATACTGGCGTATTACGACCGCTGGGTGCCCTTGACGGAATTGCGCCGTGCGTGCGGAGTTTCACGCGACGGCAGCCAGGCGTCGTACATTTTGCAGGCGGCACGCAACTATGGCATGCAGGCGAAGGCGTACGCGATCGGTCTCAACGAGATCAAAAATATTCCCTGTCCGTACATCATTTTCTGGAACTTTAATCACTTCTTGGTGGTAGAGGGAGTTGAGGAGGAGCGGGATCGCGTCTTTCTCAACGATCCCGCCAGTGGACCGCGCTCAGTCACCTTCCGAGAGTTCAGCGAGTCGTACAGCGGAATTGTATTGTACCTAGAGCCCGGCGAGGAATTCGAGAAAGCGGGACATAAACCGAGCACGATTCCCGCGCTGTGGCGACGGCTGAGGGCATCGTTGTCGACGGTCGGCTTCTGTGTTCTGCTAGGTTTGTTACTGGTGTTGCCGGGCTTGGCGGTTCCAGTCTTCAGCCAAGTCTTCGTCGATAACATCCTGGTGCGCGGCATGCACGATTGGCTGCGACCGCTCGTGCTCGGCATGATGCTGACGGCGTTGCTGCGCGGCGGCCTCGATCTATGGCGACTGAAGTTCTTGCGCGCGCTCAAGATCAAGCTGGCGGTGGTGATGTCGAGCCAGTTCATGTGGCTGCTGCTGCGGCTGCCCGTCAGTTTTTACGCGCAGCGGTACGCGGGGGAGATCAGCAGCCGGATGGAGATTAACGACGAGGTGGCGTCGCTGCTCTCGGGGCGGCTGGCAACGACGGTGATCGATCTATTCATGATCGTGTTCTACGCGATCGTGATGTACTGCTACGACCGGGTGCTGGCCAGCATCGGCGTGGTCGGCGCGGTGATCAACCTGCTGGCACTGCGCTGGGTCGCGCGCTCGCGGGTGGACACCAACAGCCGCCTGCAGCAGGAGTACGGCAAGACACAGGGACTGGCGATCGCCGGGTTGCAGGGCATCGAGACTTTGAAGGCTTCGGGACTGGAGTCGGATTTCTTCGCGCGCTGGGCGGGGACCTTTGCGAAGGTGGTCAACGCGCAACAACAACTAACCCTGACCAACCAATCGTTCGGAGTCTTGCCGTCGTTTCTGACGGCAATGACGACGGCGATGGTATTGATCGTCGGGGGGCTACGCGTGATGAGTGGTCACTTCAGCATCGGCATGCTAGTGGCGTTCCAAAGCCTGATGGCGAGCTTCCTGCAACCGATGGACAGCCTGCTGGGATTGGGCGGCAGCATCCAGGAGCTGCAAGGTGGACTGAACCGTTTGGACGATGTGCTGCTGGAAAAAGAAGATCCTTCGGCGCGCGATAGTGACGAGGTCGCGACTGACGGGAGAGTACGCCTGGAAGGACGGGTTGAGCTGCGCAACCTAACGTTCGGATATAACAGGGTATCGCCACCGTTAATTGAGGACCTGAGCCTGGTGCTTGAGCCGGGGAGGAGGGTGGCATTCGTCGGGCCGAGCGGATCGGGCAAATCGACGATCGCCAAACTGGTGTGCGGGCTCTATGAGCCCTGGAGTGGGGAAGTGTTGTTTGACGGCAAACCGCGCAGTGAGATTCCACGCGCGGTGCTGGCGACGTCGATCGCGCTGGTGGAGCAGGATATTGTTCTTTTCGAAGGCTCGGTGCGTGACAACCTGACATTGTGGTGTTCGTTTATTTCCGACAGTGAAATGATGCAGGCGTGCCGCGATGCTTGCATACACACGGATATCAATGGGCTGCCAGGCGGCTACGATGCGCAACTGGAAGAAGGCGCCCGCAACCTGAGCGGAGGGCAGCGGCAGCGTCTGGATATTGCCAGGGCATTGGTGAATGATCCCTCGGTGCTGGTGCTCGACGAAGCGACCAGCGCGCTGGATGCCGAGACGGAGCAGTTGATCGACCGGCACCTGCGCCAGCGCGGCTGTTCCTGCGTGATTGTGGCGCACCGGCTGAGCACGATCCGGGACTGCGACGAGATCATTGTTTTGCGCGCCGGCAAGGTGGTGGAACGAGGCACGCACGACGCGTTGCTGGCGATGAATGGCGCTTACGCCGAGCTGATTTCAGTAGAAGGAGACGCGCTGCTGGAAGGGTTCTCAGCGTGACCACCAAGCCAGCCCGTTGGCGAGACAAGTTCGATGCAGTGCAAGGGGCTTCGCGCCTACAGCAGCGCGAGGAGCAACTGCAGAGCGCCGCTCACGATACGTTCAGCGCGCTGGCATCGGTCATTCAGCGGTCGCGAAAGCTGTTGCCGTCGGCCGGATCGCCGCTAGCGGCGGCAGTACGGATCCTGGGAGAGATCGCTGAATTCGAGGTGGTGATGCCGAGGGCGCTCGATCCGGAGCTGAGCGCCGTGGAAGCGTTGCGCGCGATCGAGCGCTGCTCGCACTTCCGTACCCGGCGGGTGATGTTGCAAGGCCAATGGTGGAAGCGGGATTGCGGTCCCATCCTCGCCTTCAAGATCGTAGATGGAGCACCGCTGGCGCTGCTCTCCGAGCCTCCGGAGGGATATCTCCAAATCGATCCCTCAACCGGGGAGCAGGTGCGGATGGACGATCGAGCCGCCACCGCCATCCAGCCTTTCGGGTACGTGTTTTATCGTCCTTTTCCCGATCAGGTGCATCGGGCGCTCGACGTGCTGCGGTTCAGCGCTCGGGGCATGGGTCGCGACACCAAGGTGTTGGTCGTTACGGCGATCGCCGGGGCATTACTGGGGATGTGCACGCCGATCGCGACGATGGCGCTGATCGACACCGCGATTCCCGATGCCAGCCGATCACTATTATTCCAGATGGGGCTGGGGTTGGTTGGGGCGGCAGTCGGGAAGGCGCTCTTGGACCTGATCGAAGCGGTGGCCACGACACGCATCACCATGAGCATGACTGCGGTGACGCAGGCGGCGGTGTGGGACCGGCTGCTAAAGTTGCGACCGTCGTTCATTCGCCAGTATTCGACGGGCGATCTCTCGACGCGCGCCATGGCGATCAGCACCATTTTCCGGAGGCTAAGCGCTACCGGCATGCGGGCGATGTTCGGCAGTTTCACATCGCTGATCAACCTGGCGCTGATGTTCTATTACAGCGTTTCGCTCGCGATGGTGGGAGTAGTGGCGGGCTTGCTGATTCTGTGTGTCACCATTGCTTCGGGGCTAGCGATGCTGCGTCAGTTGGGACCGCTGCAATTGCGGGAAGGCCACCTGTTCGGGATCACGGTGCAGCTCATCAACGGAATTTCGAAACTTCGCGTCTCCGGTACGGAGCGTTTCGCGTTCGCGTACTGGGGCAAGCGATACGCAGAGCAGCAGAAGTTGAACTACTCTGTTCAGCGGCTGCGAGACAACGTCACCTCGCTGAACCAGACCATTCCGACTTTGGCCACAGCGCTGGTGTTTCTGTTGGCTGGGACATCGTTGCTCGGAGGCACTCCAGGAGTGGCGAGACTTACGCCTGGCAGCTATCTCGCGTTCAGCGTGGCTTTTGGGATCTTCATCGGATCGATTTCCTTCTTAAGCGATACGAGCGTCGCTATGCTGACCGAGCTGAACCTGTGGCGAAGGTCGGAACCGATTCTGTTGCCTAAGCCGGAGATGGACGCCAGCAAATCGCCGCCGGGCACGTTGCACGGCGCAGTCGCGATCTCGCACGTCACATTTAGCTATCAGCATGCTGGGCGGCTTACGCTGGACGATGTCAGCCTACGCGCGGAGTCGGGGCAGTTCATCGCGATCGTCGGGCCTTCGGGTAGTGGCAAGTCTACATTGTTCCGATTGATGCTGGGCTTCGAGCAACCGTCTTCCGGGACGGTGCAGTTCGACGGACAGGACCTCGATGGTCTGGATCCGCTGGCGGTCCGCAAGCAGCTTGGGGTGGTCTTGCAGAGCAGCAACCTAATGGCAGGTTCGATCTTCGAGAACATCTCGGCCGGGGCCGCGATTTCACTCGACCAGGTCTGGAATGCGGCGCGCCAAGCGGGGCTGGCTGCCGACATCGAATCGTTTCCCATGGGCATGCACACCTTCATCAGCGAAGGCGCGAACAACATTTCCATGGGACAGCGGCAGCGATTGCTGATTGCGCGGGCGCTGGTTTTCGAGCCGCGGATTCTACTGTTCGACGAGGCGACCAGCGCCTTGGATAATCGCGCCCAAGCGATTGTGAGTCAGAGCCTAGACAGTCTGAAGGTGACGCGGATCGTCATCGCCCACCGCTTGAGCACGATCCAGAATGCTGACCGAATCTACGTGATGGAAAGCGGGCGGGTGGTGGAAGACGGAACATTTGCCACCCTCGCAGCTGGAAACGGCTTGTTCGCGCGCATGATGTCGCGGCAGATGCTACGAAGGAATCCTTCCAAGTAAGGCTGATCCTTATCCCGAAGGTTCGAAGTGCACACATCGCGACGATGAGAACGCTTCCGACCGATATGGCTGTAGGGGTTATTGCATTTTACAGTCTCCGAGATATCGTGCAACAAGCTCGGTGCCATCCCTTGGGATTCGGACGGCTAGTACGAGGATACGATAAATGTCCTTGCGGCTGTCGGCTTTTATGCTGACGTGCAACGAAAATGACATTGGGAGTTGGGAGTTGGCGTGAAGACGGACGACAATGCGATTGCAAATCTTTCGATGCTCGATGTCGTTGCTGATGTGTCAACGGCAAGACCGCCGAAGGGTCGGACAAAAACACTGCATAAGATAAGGTAGTCAGCAACCATAGTTCAGGCGTTAGGGACATCCTTGCACGGCAGGGTATTGCCCATGCGGCGATCGACTTGGACGCTTTCGGTCTTGGTGTGGTTACCGAAAACTCCGTCCGAGCTGAAAACGCAGACGTTCCGAGCATTCATGAGATCCTGTTGCTACCACGATGAGCTCTCTTTTCGTCGCCCTTTTCGCTGTGGTCGCCTCCAGTTTTCGAACCCGTGCCGCCCTGCAGGCGGAGATCCTCGCGCTTCGTCACCAACTCACCGTTCTCCAAAAGAACGCGCCGCCTCGTTTGCGCCTCCAGCGTTCCGACCGGCTCTTTTGGGTCCTGCTATCGCGATGGTGGCCCGGTTGGCGCCGTAGTTTGCACATCGTTCGCCCCGATACGGTGATCGCTTGGCACCGCAGAGCTTTCGCTTGGTACTGGACGCGGGAATCGCGGCGACGTCCGGGAAGACCGAACGTGGCCGCAGACATTCGCCACTTGATTCGGGACATGAGCCAAGCGAACCCGTTTTGGGGAGCACCTCGCATTCACGGGGAACTGCTCAAGTTGGGGATCGAAGTAGCACAATCGACCGTGGCCAAATATCTTCGCCGCCCGCGGAAGCCACCTTCCCAGACTTGGCGAACCTTCTTGACCAATCACATGGAACAGATGGCCGCGATCGACTTCTTCCTGGTACCGACGGCAACCTTCCGGGTTCTATTTGTCTTCGTGGTGCTGTCGCATGCTCGGCGTCGTGTGCTGCACTTCCAGGTGACCGAACACCCCAGCCAAGAGTGGACGATGCAGCAGATGCGGAAGCGTTCCCCTGGGACCACGGGTGCCGATATCTTCTGCGCGACCGAGATGCGATCTAAGGCGGTGATTTGGTAGCCATGACGAAAGGCCTGGGGATGGAGGAAGTGATTACCGCACCACGTTCCCCGTGGCAAATCCGTTCGTGGAGCGGCTGATCGGTTCCATACGGCGCGAATGTTTAGATCACATCATCGTGTGGAATGAAAGGGCGTTGCGCAGAACTCTGCGAAGTTATTTTGCCTACTACCAGCACTCCCGAACTCATCTGGCGCTGGCCAAGGACGCTCCAGAGTCGAGAGTCGTGGAGAAGCCGGACCGCGGGCGCATCGTCGTGATTCCTCAGGTCGGAGGACTTCATCACCGATACCAACGCCACGCCGCTTTGTGTTAGGCGGTCCTCGGCGACGATTGCTCCGTTCGTCTGATGAACCAAAGCAATCTCGTCACGAGCCGAGACCGGATCTCTGCACTCCCCGCTTTGCGATCCAGAACGCGTTGCATCGCTGCTGCACGGTTGCCTCGATCAGTTTCTCCAGCAGAGAGTGTCGGCATGCAGACGAGATTTTCGGTAACGACAACTCGGTCTTGCTGGAACACTTGACTTGGGGGTATACAACTCGCGCCGCAAACCGAAGGGGACGAGAGTGGCCCTTATTGCCAGGCGCAAGGCTGCGTCGAGGGTGCTCACGGGGGACGGGGCTACCTTGTCCCCGTCGAGAATGCGTAAGCCTGCTCAAAATTCCGACCGAGGCATTTTGAGCGTAAAGGCGATTTTGCAATAGTTAGCAAAAAAGGGAGACCTTTTTCGATCCCCCTTTGCGTGAGACCTTACTTTACTTGCCGACCAAAACGCCGTGTTCTGCAACCGGCGTTTTACCCGCCGCCAATTCTTTCTTCTTTTCCTGATACGCCTGGATCGCCGGCCCTAATTGCGCCATCACTGCATCCAGGTTGAAAGAGGTTGGTTTCTGGCGCGGCGGATACTTCACGTACTCGTCGATCTGCGCCGCCACGATGGCTTGCGTCAGATAGAGCTGTGGAACGTGATCGAACATCCAGTCAAAGTAAGTGTTCGAGTTATCGATGGCGCGCTCGAATGGATCGCGTCGCAGGTGGATGATGTCTGGCAGCCGAAGTTGTACAAACGGCTGCTGCCAGACCCGAAGCTTCTCCGCAAGTTGCTCCTGGAATACCAGCTTATAGTCGCCCACCCGCACCGCCATAATCCCGCCGTCATCACTGACGTAGAAGAAGGCTTCTCTAGGGCTCTCCTTCACCTGGCCGGTGAGATAAGGCAACTGGTTGATGCCATCGATATGCACGTTGAACGTCTTGTCTCCGGCCTTGTAGCCGTCGAGGAGTTTCTGATTGATGTTCGGTTCTCCCGCAATTGCCAGCAAGGTCGGCAGCATGTCCTGGTGGCATACGATGCCGTTCAGCGTCGAGTTCGCCTTGATCTTGCCAGGCCAGCGGATGAACGATGGAACGCGCCACGCGCCTTCCCAGTTTGTGTCCTTTTGGCTGCGGTATGGCGTGTTGGCGCCGTCGGGCCAGGTGTCGTTCTCGGGGCCGTTGTCGGTGGAGTACATGACGAATGTGTTATCGGCGATGCCCAGCTCATCAAGCTTGTTGAGCATTTCACCGATTTGCTCGTCGTGCGTGACCATCCGGTCGCTGTAATCGTCCTGCCCGCTCTTGCCACGGTTCTTGGCGGCGAGGTGAGTCCTCACGTGCATGGCTGTCGCGTTGTACCAGAGGAAGAAAGGCTTGTTGGCTTTTGCCTGCTTCTCCATCCAGGCGAGAGCGCTTGCAGTGATTTCCTCGTCGATGGTTTCCATGCGCTTCTTGGTCAGTGGGCCGGTGTCCTCAATCGTCTGCTTGCCTACTCGGCCGAAGCGGGGATCAACGGTTGCGTCGTCCTTGTCCGTCGCCAGGCAATGCAGCACGCCGCGGGGTCCAAATTTCTCTTTGAATCCTGGGTTCTTTGGATAGTCGGGGAGTTCCGGTTCTTCTTCGGCATTGAGGTGATAGAGATTGCCGAAGAACTCGTCGAATCCATGGACGGTCGGCAAGTATTCGTTGCGATCGCCGAGATGGTTCTTACCGAACTGGCCAGTGGCGTATCCAAGCGGCTTGAGCAGTTCGGCGATCGTTGGATCTTCCGCATGCAACCCGACGGCGGTGCCGGGGATTCCGACTTTGGTCAGGCCGGTGCGGAGCGGGTTCTGGCCGGTGATAAATGCTGCGCGTCCAGCGGTGCAGCTTTGCTGGCCGTAGTAGTCGGTGAATTTAACGCCTTCGTTGCGGACGCGATCGATGTTCGGCGTGCGGTAGCCCATCTGGCCATCGCTGAAGGCACTGATGTTCCAGATGCCGACATCATCGCCCCAGAGGATCAGGATATTCGGTTGCTTGGTAGCCATGCTCTACTCCTTAATTTTGTCAGTTAAATTTTGTGTTGAGTTGGAGAATCCATTGATCACTGCTATTGCCACGTTTTACAAGAGGTCTCATAGAACGCCAATCCGCTTTCGGAGGCCCGAAAAGGCCCCATCCAAAAGGCTTGAACGGGGCGTAGGCAAAACCATGGATACAGAAGCTCAACCTAGAGGGTGGTTGTTGTTTTGGGAACTGTCAAAAGTTACAGCAGCAAGGGACTTAGAGACCGGGCGGCTCTCGACGGTTTACGAAACCTGCCATTTCACTCAAAATCCCTCAACGGGTGTTAGGGAGTCGAACTGGGATCGAGTTCGCGAAACTTCACAGCCCGTTCTTGAGCCACCGTCGTCGCAATGGTGCGAGTACAGCGCAGTAATGCTTGGCTATAATGCCGCTGCTTCAAATCGGGAACCATGTCAGCAACGATTTTTGCCACCCGCTCGTTGGGGAATAAAGCTTCAAATCCGCGTCCGATTTCGATCCGGGACTTGTGATCAGACAACGCAAGAAGGATCAGAATGCCTCGATTGTCATCTTTATGTCCAATCCCCCATTTGTTGAAAAGTGAAGTAGCGTAAGGCTCGATAGGAGCGCCGCGCAGGCTTTCAATGCTGACGATCGCGACTTGCGCATGTGCGTTTTGGTCGAGTTCTGTACACAGCGCGTTCAGACGGTCCCTGCTCTGGACGTCGATAACATTTGCGAAGTCGTTGACATACCCCTTTGGCTCGGGATAGTCGAGCGGCGCCGCGCCCCCGTCCGCTGTCAATGTAGCTGTGAGAGCGATCAGTAGAGAAATGGAAGTTATTGATCTCTGCATAAATAATGCAATAGTCTAGCGCAAAAAAGAGGGCAGTCCAGATTGCAGTATGCAGCCGCGCAGTTTCCGAGTTGAGGCACAAATCGCGTTGATCGAGCCGATGACGTCCTCAACCAACTCCTCCACATCATTGGGGCAACTATTGGCGAGCGCTCGTTTCGCCAGGGACCAAACCCCTTCATCGGGGTTGAGCTCCGGAGCATAGGAGGGAAAGTGCTCGATATGCAGGCGGCTATGTTGTCGCAGCAGTTGTTGGAGAGGGGCTCCCTTGTGGGTGGAAGAATTGTCCAGGACCACGATCACCTGGCCCCGCAAGTGGCGCAACAACTCGCGCAGAAACAGGCAAACTTCTTCTTGTCCGATGTTGTCGAAATAGAGTTGATAGTACAGACCCAGGCGTTGGCGACGGGGCTTACGGAGATTCCCGAAATGACCGAGACCTTGTCGCGCCGGCGCTGGCGATGATAGTGAATTGGGGTACAGCCTTGCGGGGACCAGGTCTTGGCCACGTAAGGAATCAAAAGGAAGCCCGATTCATCGGCAAAGACTAGGTGGGCACCCAGCCGCGTAGCGTTTTTTTTATCCGCGGCCAATCTTTCTGTTGCCAGCGCTCGATGGCGTTCTCATCCCGCTCCAGGGCGCGTCGTTCTGGTTTCTGCGGGCTCCAGTTCAGACTGTGCATCAAACGTCCGACGTGATCGCGGTGATACTGGATTCCGAACTGCTTCCGGATCAATTCCGCAATCCGCGCCGTGGTCCAAAGATTAGTCCGGTAGCCGTGCATCATCGGTCCCTGCAGAAGAAGGCTGACCAGACGCCGTCGTTGCGTCCGGTCCAACTTCAGCGGTCGTCCTGGGGAGAAACGCACTCGCAATGCCTTGGCTCCGCCTCGCCGTCGGGCATCGCGCCAACGCATCACCGAACTGGGATTGCAGCCGATGCGCCGTCCCACTTCGTTAAGCGACTCACCAGAATCCAACAACGCCAGGGCACGCTTGCGCCGATCCTCGAGTAGATCGGCACTCCCCTTCAGTCTGGGCATAGGTGTTCTGCTCCTGAACACCTAATTATTGTATTGCATTATTTATGCAGAGATCAATAGTGTGCGCGAGAACATGGGCGGCAAGCATATCACCGCTGGAGTTGCTCAACTGGCGAAATCGGGATGTTACGCCAACCAACCCCAGGCCCACGTCCATATGGATGTGGGCCGGTCAGTGCTTCACTCCGGTGCCCCACGTTCATGCAATAGAATCGTGCTGTTGCTAGGGCGAGGGCCATGGGTAGCGGGAAATAACAGGGCATATCCCAAAGGCGTGCACTTGACCACTTCATCTGGTCGTTCATAGTGGCCCGGAAGATTTACTCGCACCGAGAGGTCTGCTCCGCGATCCAGCAACAGCCGAGTCACCGCTAGTCCCCAGTCGTAGAACTGACTGACAGCATGAAATATCGGTGTCTGCCCGCCGACACCGGTGTCATCTATCGTCGCGCGCGCATTTACGTCTGCTCCACGATCCAGAAGCAGATTTGCCGCTTCCACATTGCCGTACTCCGCTGCCACATGCAACAGTGTTGCTCCTCGCAAGGTCAGACGGCGTTCGGCGGTGTTTCCGAAAGTGAGTTCGGGGAACCGCCGATGCATCAGCATAGGATCGGCATCCAGGTGTCGGACGAGAAGGTCGAGCCGGTTGCGCAACAAATCTAAGACGGCAGAAACCTTGTATTTCGTGGGACAGCCAGCTTCAATCAGGATCTCCATGCACGTGCCGAGCTCGGCTGAACGTCCATACGTGCCGATCACGAAATCCAGCGCTGTGCCGGGATACTTCTGCCGCTGACCTGGCGGATTGGGATTGGCGCTGTGCTCCAGCAGCCACTTCAGCGCCAATGGCTCGACGGTTTCACACGGTGCAAAGATGATTGGATAGTATCCGCTCCACAACGCATTCACGTTGGCTCCGCGCGACACAAGAAGTTCCATCATCGGAATGCGATCGCCTCGGAGCGCGGCCCTCATGAGCGGCCCATCACCTCCCTGATGCACATCGGAGCCGTGGTCAATCATCCAGGCGGCCATGGCCAGCCTCTCCGGGCCGGGCGGCGCCCAGGGTACGCGGCATTCTGCAACCCACGTGAGAGGTCCATTCTTTCCATAGCCCAGCGGAGCCCGATGCAGCTCCGGGTCGCGCGTCATCAAAGTCTTCACGCGAGAGAGATCGTTGGTGTCGATGGCCTGCTTGAGTTCACCAATCTCTTCGAGTGAATCAACGTGCGCCTTGAGCTTTGGCCAACTGGTGAATCCGTAACTACGAGCAATCTTGAACTGTGCTTCGGTGATCGATTGGGCCGCGCCCCCCTTGAGCAAATCCTTGGCTTGGTCTTTCAGATGACGGACGTTAGGGCGTTCGGGAAGCGGGCGGTGCACTTCTGGAGAATTGGTCGGCATGGCGACCTCCTTTCAATGCAAGCGCCCGTTGTCCGACAATTCGGGCTGAAAGAAGGTTCGCAAAGCTCGTAATCTGAAGGTGGGCTTCTACCCTTTCCGCGGACCGGGTGCGTCCTCTACGCTGACATCTATCCTAGCAGAAGGAGCTAGACCCGAAAAATAACTGTTGAAACCATTTCACTCAAGTGCCCAGCGCAAGGCCATGATGAGCGTAATGGGGATTTGTACGAAGCCGCTGGCGCGGCGGACGCTACCGCGTGTTCGAGGACCGGCAGTTGGTGAGGGATTGAAGTAAGAAGCAAGTTGGGTCACAATCCCCTCGATGCTCTGGAAGTCTCCGGCCTCGAGGGCGTCAAACATTCCCGGAGGCTCAAGCAAAAATGACTCGGCCCCTCGTCGAGGTGGCCGATATCGTTCGCGCCCAAGGCGATCGCTTCATCAAGAACTGCTGCTGGATCCACTGGGCCCACCGGAAAGTACTCCGCGCGATCGCGCGCTGCCGTACCGCGTCACTGGGTGGGCATCGTGATAAGTGCCCGCGCTGTGGCTATCGCGCCATCTCATATAACAGTTGCCGTGATCGCCATTGCCCAAAGTGTCAGAGCGGCGCTCGCGACAAGTGGATTATGGCTCGGCAAAGTGAGCTTCTGCCCGTCCCCTATGTCCACGTTGTCTTCACTCTGCCTCACCAACTCTCCCCACTGGCGCTGCAGAACAAGAAGGTCCTCTATGACCTCTTGTTCCGCGCCAGTGCAGAGACTCTACAAGAGGTCGCCCGCGATCCTCGCCACCTGGGAGCCGACATTGGCTTCCTTTCTGTCTTGCATACCTGGGGACAAAACTTGCTGGCTCATCCTCACCTCCACTGTGTCATCCCTGCCGGAGGTCTCTCGCCCGACGGCAAGCAGTGGATCCATCCCCGCTATCCCTTCTTCCTGCCCGTCCACGTACTCAGTCGTGTCTTCCGCGGCAAGTTCGTCGCCGCCTTGAAGCGCCGATTCCAGCAACACCAACTTACTTTCGCCGGAGTTCTCAAGCCGCTCAAAAACGAAAAGGCTTTCCGCTCCTTCTTGCGCCCCTTGTTCCGTCACAACTGGGTCGTCTACGCCAAGCCCCCCTTCGGCGGTCCTCATCATGTGCTCGGCTATCTCGCCCGCTACACGCATCGCGTGGCCATCACCAACCACCGCCTCGTGGCTTTCCAGCATGACCAGGTTACTTTCCGTTGGAAGGATTATGCCCACGGAAATAAGAAGCGAATCATGACTCTCGGTTCGCAAGAGTTCCTACGCCGCTTCTTGCTCCACGTCCTGCCCCGCGGCTTTGTCCGCATCCGCTCGTTCGGCTTCCTGGCTAATCGCCGGCGCGCCACTCTCCTGCCCCTCTGTCAACGCCTGCTCGCCGACCAGCCCGTGCCGTACACGCCCGCAGCCCTCACTTCTTCCCCCACTCAGCCCACTTGTTTCCGCTGTCCAAAATGTTCCACTCCCATGCTTATCGTCGAAAGATTTTCTGGCATTGCTGCTTGGCAACTCTCGACCAGGAGCGCGTACCTTGACTCTTCCTAATCATCCAACCAGGTCGCTCTCCACCACGCGAGCTTCTGCTCCGACAGCCGTAGTGTCTGTACTCACCGTCCTCCACCTCAATCCACCACTTACTTTCGTAAATTACCCTCACCGGATCGCATCCTCCGACCTACCAACACTCTCGCCCACACCTTTTACCACTCCCCTCAACCCAACCCTGCGACGAACAAATCGCGAATCGCGCATGCGAAACCCATAGCTCCACCGCGTCCGCCGCGCCAGCGGCTTCGTACAAATCCCCCTATCGCAAGTGCCCCGGCGGGAAACACTCGGGTCCCCGCGGAAGCTCACCGCCGGCGCACTTGTCGATAGGGGTCTAAGATTTTTGCGCCAACTGACTGGCTTCTAGGGGTGAGGATCGCCGACGCGAAAATTGCCGGGCAGAGTGTCACTTTTATCCTTATGCAGATCCAGATTCCGGGATGCTGCGCAAACCGCTCATTGATGCAATGTCGATCCGAAAGAATACAGGCTCTATTGACAGATCGTTAGTACGTTCACGCCCTTCTGCTAGCGGCGTGAGCCACCACTCTGAATATTCCGCGAGTCGCTGCCGCGCATGTTCTTTTTCGGCTGTGTACAGCGGTTCGCGCAATTCGACATATGTCCCATTTACAACCACACTGGTCCAATTGAAACGGTTTCCTATTTCGTCCACCTGCAAACAGACTTTGGGGTTTTGGCGCATCCATTCAATCTTTTGCCCTATTGTGGAGAAGACATAGAGGCACTCAGGCTCATGGGCGAAGCAGACAGGAACGACGTAGGGTTGGTTTTCGAGGGAGCACGCCAGCCGTCCGACTGATACCCGGTTCAAAAGCTCGTTGCATTCATCGTGCGAGATTTCCACGATTCTCATTGACACCCCCCGAAAACGCCAGCAAGTCTATACCACGCTACAGGCGGAAAGATAGCGCGGCAGAGTCGGTACGCCTGAGAACAATCCATTGGCAGTAGAGATTTCACAGACTGTCGAAATCAGGCGTCAGCGCTCCCCCTGAATGAGCATTATCGAGATGTTACGCCCAACGATAAACCTGGAGTTTCGAGTTGGAATCTTTGCCCCTACCTAATCGTAATGACCGGCGGTTTTGATGATTCAAACGCGGACGGCAAGAACTGGGCAGGGTCCTAACTGCATTACCCGATAGGTCGTCGACCCAAACACCGCTAGATCCAAGGCACCACGGCCACGCACCCCCATAGCCACCATGTCGATTTGCCCTTCCACTGCGAACTCAATGATCTGCCGGTATGGCTTTCCGATGCGTACCGCTGTCTTAATCTTGAGGCTCTTGCGTGCCTTGGGAGGAATCAGTTTATCGAGCCGCTCGGTTGCTGCTGCTATGGCCTTCTCCGTCTTTGCCGAACTCGGAACCTCCTCCAATACGTGCAACAGAGTGAGTTCAGCACCATATTCCTCCGTCGCGGAAAACGCATAGTTCAGAGCCGACTCTGAATTCTCGGAGAAATCCGTACAGAAGAGAATTTGCCGCAAGCGGTGGACGTGGCGCCCGTCTTTATCATCAGCAGCCATCAAGTCCTGTGGCGGGTTACGTACCGCGAGCACCGGGCAGGAAGCGCTGCGCATCACTCGGTCGGTCACTGAACCGAGCATCAGGCGGTCATAGCCTCGCCGGCCGTGGGTTCCCATGACGATTACGCCCACTTCTTTCGCCTGAGCAAGCGACAAAATGGAGTCCGGGGCCATGCCCTGGTGCACGACAAGTTCCAGTTGAGTTCCATCGCGAGCGTAGTTCTTTACAAATTCTTGCAGATGCTCCTTGCCGCTTTCGCATAGCGACTGGCAGAACTCATCATAGAGTGACGCAGAGGCAGCAAATCCAGCGGAGGGGTATCGCCATAGCTCTACGATATGCTGCACCACCAGCTTGGCTTGATAGTGCTCAGCCACCGATAGTGCATAGCGATATGCTGTTGACGAGAACTCTGAGAAATCGACGGGACAAAGGATGAGTTTGATTTTCAGCATGGTTCTTCGTTGAACCAACGGTTCACTCTACACAGATCTTCTCCGTTCTGCCAAATTCGGCTGAGCAGGAAATGCTCATCATAAGCTCTTTCAAGGTATAAACCACGACAACCTCTGCGGTCTGAGCGGCCAATTGCTGAAATCAGGCCCTCACAGTGCGCCGTGAAAAGCGCTGGTCCACAGCGGGATGAAAGGCCCGCCCGGGAACTGGATCGCTCCTACTTCGATAGTATTCCGCATTCCGAGCTTCTCCAGTCGGTAGCTCGGCGGGTGGTCGATGTAGTTAGCCCAACCATTAATCTTCCGGTTGAGCGAGCCGTGGAGCAACATACGTGCCGGCGGCTTCGCCAGTGGCTGTGTGTCAAACACAAAGAGCGGGCTGGCGGGAATACGCGGTTTCCTCAGAAGGCCCTGCATCAGAAGTTTGGCTTGGTTCGACTTACAGCGCGGACCCGCAGTTTTCCGTGGGCGAAAGCGTGAAACTTTCTCCGAGAGCCGGATGCGTTAACTGCGCCTGTCCGGTTCGATAAGCGGGGGTGTGGAAACGTGGCATGGTGAGGTTAATGAGGCACCGGCAGACGAAAGGGCCGGACTCGGCTAGGCCGCACCTAAACCGTCGCGCCACCCCTCGACTTCACCAAGCATGCGCTTTTCCTTCGCCTTTTTGCGGAATGATGAGGCGATTTTTCAACAACTGCTTTGAATGAGCGACATTGGCGTATCCCTGGAGAGACGGCCAAACCGGCTTTGCTAGTGTATGAACTGGAGGCATGCAACCTTGCCTTGATCTTCTTCTAATCTGTCTGGGACGACTTATGCGGCCGTGAGGTGGCGGTGTCGGTTCTGCGCCAGCAATCATAGAGGTACTCCCAGTGCTCATCAGGGCGGTGCGAGCGATGCACTGTGGCCGAGCGCTTCAGTGGACCGAAGAACGCAATTTTGTAGGATATCTGAGGTTCGAGTGTGCCTTTGAGCCAAGCGCGGACCGACTGCTCCGACTGAATCTTTGCTTCCTGAGGCGACTCCTTTTCAAGCAAACTCTTGAAGCATGCCGGTGTGGCTTCGCAGCACGTCGCGCTCTTTTCTGGCATCGCCTGTCTGCGCTCCAGATTCGTGATAGTGCCCATCAACTCTTGGTGCTGGTCTTCGGGAGCTGGAAGCGTTTCGTAGTAGCGGAGCAAAGGCAGGGCCGATGCGTCCTCCGTCGGCATCAGGATCCACCAATTATTGTTGCGGTCAGGAAGGTTGTTGAAAAAGGTCAGGAGTCGTCGTGTGTTCTCACCGCGGGTGTGGGGGAGAAAGTCATAAATGAAGTGGTTGAATACCACGCGATCCTGCGGTCGATGGCCTGTTTCGAGCCAGCGCAACAGATCCTCCTGGTCCGCCACGCTCATTTTGTCACGATGTCCGGGGTCGGGAAATACGAGCATGAATTGCAGCGTGACCGGGATCCAAATGTCCCAATAGCTGCGGAAGCCTTGTCCTTGGCGAGTCTCGATGTTGCCTTGCATAAGCTGCCATTGCATGTATTGCGAGGGTTCGGTCGCGAGCAGATCGAGCGAGGCGGGCGCGAATTGACGGCCATAGTGTCCGAACGCGTTAATCAGGGCCTGGTGCCGCAGCCACGCATCTGGCTCTTTGTGCAGGATGTTTGACCAGTAACTGATAGTTTCCGGTGAGCGCAGTCCGAGGGACTTCAACGCAATGAGACGGCCCATGTAATCGCAGCTTGGATCGTTGTGTTCATACAAGCTTCTTAGAGCCGAAAGCTCGGTGCGTTCCTGCCCGCGATCTGGGTTGGGAGGAAAGTAACCCAGCCAGTAAGCCGCGAGAGCTTCGCGCACGCCGCACCCTCCTTGCACGATCTTCAGCAGATTCGTTCGAGTGCGAGCATCTGGCGGGACCATGTTCCACCGCTCATAAATCTCCGACAGGACCGGCATATCCTGATCCGCAAGTGTGTTCTCGGCGAGGTTGTGGTAGTCGCCTTTTTCCTGATACTTCTGGATCAGACCTATCGCCCGCTGCGTGCCGATATTCCGTAGCGCCTGAAGAACGATCGCCTGCTTGAGTTGACTACCATTGGAAAGATGTTGCTCAAGAATGTCGACGGCGTGCTCTTGCTGGCCGGACATCACCAAGGCGTACACCATCGTGAAGACCAGTTCCTTGCCGCCGAATCCCTTGTGCAAGTCTGGTAGCTGCAGATACACATTGCCGCTGTTGAGCGCAGAGTTGAGAACAGATGAGAGCAGGTTCTCGACTTTCTCCCATTCGGGATTGTCTTGGTGGAGCACGACAAGCGCCGAGCGTGCCAACATCACATCCAAATAAGTAGCGTGTCCGTTCTGAACGACAGCTGCGATCTGCCCGGTCGTCAACTCTTGAGAAGTTCCAATCTGCACTGTGCGCAGGAGTCGCGGAGTGAGAGATTCGTCATCGGCCCCGCTCACAGTGGAGGTGAGCAACAGCGCCATGACGCTGAGGATCAAGCGCTTCACTTTGTCTCCGGCTCGGAATTGTTCAGGACGATGTTGCCTACCAGATGTAGCGGCAAGTTGCCCAGCAGTTCGGGCGGCGAGACTTGCTGGCCTGATTGATAAGCGGTGATGCTGATCCGGTAATAGTCGGTCGGCCCTTCGCCCCGCATCACCTTCTCTGTAGAGCGCAGCGTCAGGCTTTGCAGCTGTAGCGACTCGGGAAGATCACCGGCCTTGCAAGAAAGGCTTTGCGCACCCGCCGAGACACACCACCGCTTCCACGCCTCGGTGGTGCAGCGGTCGCGAATTTCCTTGAGTTGTTTGTCGAAGTTGTCGAGTTCGTAACGGATCACAACAATCGATTGGCGCGATTCCGCGGGTGACATGGTGTCGCCAAAGCGGTCCAACCCCAGTTCCATCAGGTGCTCCAGGATGCTGTCGATCGGAGCATCGGCTGAAAATTCCGCTCGAATCCGTTGCGCGAGCTGAAAGCTGGGATCACGCGGCTGCCCATTAACGGAGCCTTCCGTGTGAATCATCCGCACCCGTTCGAGTTCCGTTAGCTCGCCTCGATTCTGCCGCACACTTTCGCGAATCAGCTTCATTTGCTTGTCGAGCTGGTCGGCCGCACTTGATGGTTTGAGCGCAGAAACAGCGATTCCTCCCGAAACGACAGCCTTGGCTGGTCGCAGGTCTGCTTCGCAGTCGCCGGCGATGGTAACGACACGCGATGGGTAGGTCTGGCCAATTTGGGCGAAGGCCGGGATGAGAAGGGCGTGCAATGCAATCGTCCAAAGCAACGGCCGTCGATGTGGACCGATACTCGTCCGAAGGAGCACGTGGTGCCTCATAGAGTTTCTCTATCAAAATAGACACCGGTTCGCCATCGCTTTCGTCAGACAGCCCTTACTTTCGTTTCTGAAATGGAACAACTGTTGTAAGGCCATTACGCTCAAAACCCTCAGTGAGCATCGCCAGGTTTATTCAACGATTCCAAAAGGGTCGATCAAGTAACCCCGGAATCTCGCCGGAGCTATCAGAAAGACAGCCAAAAACACACCTCGGGGTATGATCTGGACGTGACATCCGTGCCTGTCATTGAGAAAATCATCCAGTTTTTGAAACGATACCCGTTTGTTCCGTATGAACACAGAGAGGACGCTATTCGTGTTTTTGCCAGTTCGGAGAACGGGTTCGAAGTCGCGCTGTTGGTAAGGCCCGGATGTTACACGGTCTACTACGCCCTCTGGCACACGGAGCTCTATGATGAGCAGAGGGCTGTGAACAGCTTCCTGAACGGCCTCAGCGACGCCGTACGCCTGAGAGTCGCCAGCCGTGGAAGAGTTGATTACCGTTGGACAATTCAATTTCGGTCGGGTGACGGATGGATTGGTGGGAGTACAGTCGGCGTATTCCGGTATCCATTCTGGAAGAAGCAAGAAATTAGATACCTTCAAAACGACTACTTCGTCGCGACAAAGTTAGGGAGCGAAACAGCAGCCACGTCCTGACAAGCCTGGCCCAGCGCAAGGCCATGGTGAGTGTAATGGACAGTTGTTTTTTGTCCGGCCTATTTCAGATTTGGTCCCTGCTGACGAACCTTGCCAGCTACATCTTGGAGCGTCCCCCGGAAGAGTAACGTCTTCTCCTCGATAGCGCCTTCGCTGTGACGTGGGAGAGCGATCTCTGGGTCGGCATGCTGGCAGGTAAGCTCAGGATTCGTCCATAGATTTCCTGGGTTTCGAGAGAAGGTCGCCATAATCCACCGGCGGTCGGTGGAGACCGTCGCTATGACCGGTTCATCAGCCCGTTGGGAAGCGTTAAGAAACGTAATCCCGTCGGCCTGCTTCTGCACGCGAGTTCTTTCAGCAGGCCAAGAATAGGAGATGCGGTAGCGATTAGGCAGCCACTGGTCGAGCGGCATTGTGAGGCGCTCGGGGATGTCGGAGGCAAGCAGAACGAAGCCCTGCGGGCCGTGGACATAGGTTCGCTCTAATCGAACGTCATGGAAAAGGGGTGAGATCATTCGCGGGTCGGTAACGGCCTGAACGGAATCGAAATCTACGTCTGATCGGTTCACGAACTCGTAATGGTATAGAACGCCGTCGGGCGCAAGAGAAACTTGCGACAGAAGATGTATGCCGGGCGCGAATTCCGCCTCATACTGCAACGCGTTACGAACCTGCGTCCAGTGTGGACGCGAACCGGACTGCCCTGGCCGCCAGAGGTACAGGTGCTCGGCTTCATTCGTGCCACGTCTTCGGACTGTCACATGTTCCGGCAGGATAACCAGCACCGCGTCTTGGCCGGACGCCTCCTCGGAAACACTCAACCACAGGCTTGGATCCGCGTGCTCGTTGGCGACCCGAATGGTCAAGCCGGATGCGGTAGAAATTGACAGGGATTGGGCTGCCTGCGGCGAGGAATGTGCGTTCGGCGGCGATGCATGAGTGCACCCAACAGCGAATGCGAGCCACATGCACCACACGCACGATCTGCGGTGGTTCATGGTCTAACTCTCCCCGGAAGATGTTACGGCAGGATAGTTGGCGAAACCAGAGCATAACGCTCAAAACCCCCTGCAAAGGTCGGTGAGGCGATTTTTCGGCAAGTGTTACTGTAGTTTCCGCATTTCGTAGCTCGATGAGGTATTGTTTTCCTTGTTCTTGAAAACACCATGAATGGATTTACCGTCGGGCGTAACAGAGAGGTCAAGAACCCCAACGACTTTCCCGTTGCGTTTGGAGGTTATCTCGACCTCTGTAGGGCTTAGTAGCTTTACAGACGTCATCGTGTGCCCCGGGTCGTCTTCTACGGGATAGTCCTTGCCATCGAATTTTGCGTCGTACCTCTCACCAAGGGGAGTCCACGCACTGAATCCATCCGCTGTACACCTATACGAGATTGCTGGAACGTTCGGAACGACCTTGGACTTACTTTTCTTGTAAAACAGCCACGAGCCGGAAAGGATGTGAGAGCCACTGGGTGCTTGTTCAACTCGTTTGCTAAGAGTTTCACTTGTGACCGGTTGTGCTTCCGTGGTGTCTTTCACCACTTGCGTCAGTGTACCTCCATCTGGAGAAACCGTATCGATTTCCGTATACATCATCTTCCCAGCTTTCTTAGCGATGATTTCAACCGTTGAGGCATCGACGATTCGGGCGCTCACTGTGTCCCAGTAGCTTGTCTCATGGACCTTTTGGTCACGCCCGTCCGCACTAATCTCCGGGCTTGCAAAACAGTTAGAGCAGCGAAGCATGCCTTTGGCAACTAAATACGTCACTGGTTTCGGTTTCTCCGACTGCTCCACAGAGTTTTCATCAAAAATCCAACCGCCATCGAAAGGGCTTTGGCTGAATGACGCAGCAGGCGTCAAGAGCAGCAGAGTAAGCGTGAGTCTTATCATAGGGAACCTCACGGGATTCGACGCTCCAAATCTTATCGCCGACATCCAGAACTAGCCAACAGCGGCCATGACGTTCCTTTTCAAAATTGAGGAAGTGTTCGAGATTTATGGGCGAGGTTGCGTCATTGTTCCCGTCGCCGAAGGAGCGGACTTCAAGATACGGCCACGAGATGCTATTCAGCTTCGCACGCCAGATGGACGCACTCTCAACACCCATATCGGTTCCGTCGAGTTTCTGACACCTGAGGTGGGAACGTGCCGCATGGCGATCTTGCTGCCGACCGACATTCAAAAGCAGGACGTGTCCAATGGAAGCGACGTGTGGCTCATGCAGGGTCAGTGAGTGTAACGGGGATTTGTACGAAGCCGCTGGCGCGGCGGACGCTACCGCGTGTTCGAGGATCCGAGGATCGGCAGTTGGTGAGGGATTAAAGTAAGAAGTAAGTTGGGTCACAGAAAAAGGAGGTCCCTGTGACCCAACTATGCCAAAAGATGCTGGAGGAACTCCAGGGTCGTAATTACTCCCATCGTACCGCAAAAACCTACGTCCGGAGAGGCCCGGCCGCGTTTCCTCGAACTGCGGTGTATAGGACGGTAAAGGCGAATACTCCCAGAAGAGCCAGAGAAATCAGATTCCTCATGAGGAAACTCTACCTCAACTGACGTAAGCAGGCCTCACTCAAATTTCGACTGCTTTCGGTTCGGGCCGCAGCCAGTCAATCCGTCAGGAATCGAAAGATGAGTAGAGTCGAGAAGAGGCGCAGTAACGGTAGCCTCCCGGTGGCGATTAGCGGAGCTTTCGCCCCACCGCCTCAGTCCGGTTTGACTCCCCAGAAACTCGTGCTTTTTAAGCCGCTGGAACTCCGATGAGTTGGTATCCCAGGGTGGCGGCTTTCCACTTGAGCTGCTTGATCTGTAACTGCCGGTGCTGCTCCTGGTAGGTCGCCGCTCCTTGGTCGACGTACTGCATCCCGTAGCGGAGCATGCGGTAGACCAAGCGGGCTAGCTTGGCCGCCATAGCCTTGATGGCGACGGGAGCCCCTAACCTGGTTCTGAATCGACGGAACTGCGCTCCCAGATAGGTATCGCTTAGCCGCAAGGTGCTGGCCGCCATCTTTAAAGCGATGGTCACCCGGTTGTTGGTGGGCAGTCGCCCTTTGCCAATGATCCTGTTTCCGCTGATCCGATTGTCCGGACACAGCCGCAACCAGGAAACGAAATGGTCCTCGGTCTCCCATTTGCTCATATCCCATCCAGCTTCGCTAAGGATCGTGGTCGCGGTCATGACATCGATGGGGCGGGACCATTAGTTACACGAGGACCTACAATTTTGTACATAACTCGCAGCAAGGCTTTAGCGAAACCGAAGCCAAAAACGAAAGCACACAAGAAGAGATCCATCTGCGCGGCAACCCAGATGGCGGTACCGGTTGGAGCGGTGCGTCGCATGGGACTTATACCGCCCACTTCGATGAGAAAGACAAAGCCATTGACCGCTGGCCACCGGCCCCCCGCCTCTCCCGCGGGGCTGCCACGATCACGGCAGATGAAACCACGACCGCTGTCGGCGGAGGAGAGGTGACCGTCGAGATCACTCCCGGCGGAGACAACAAGTATCAGATCAGCGGGGTGTTCCCCAATATCCCGAGCGTGTATTTGTGGCATCAGGCTTGCTCCGGCGACTGCAAAGGTATGAAGACCGAGCCCGACAGGAATCGCACGGGCATGTATTCGATGAGCCTTCCGGCCGTGACAGCTCGTGAAGACCCCAACCAGCCGGGGGTACTCCGAGGTAGCGCGCCCCTCCCCGCCACGATCCCCGGAGAAACGATCTCTGCTACCTGGAATCTGACACAATGCCAAGGCCGTCGGTAGTCGACGTTTTCGTGGTTGAATGCTAAAGCCCAGAAGTTGAAACGGGGATGCTCGATGGAATCCACGGGGACATGTCATCAGCGGCCTGCATTGCCACTTCGGACAAGAAACGCGGGGATACACGGGAAGTTCAACGGTTTCTCATTGACTGACCAGTGCCAGTCTTCAGTGTCAGACAACACAGCACCGAAACGTGTTGTTGATCTGCAATTTACTCTTCGACGAAGGTTCTAATTCGTTCACGGAATGGTAAATACAAAAAACGATTTCACGTCGCCGGTGGGGCGTGAACTTCAAGTTCGGTGGAAGTAGCAAATAAGTTAGACGAAAGAGAGTCGGTCCCCTTCGTGTTCTCGGGCGCACCGAACAAGCTTTCGTGCGGCCTCGAGAAGGTGTGAGAGTCACGGTCCCGAGGTTTCAATATCGTTTCTGACGTAAGTTTGAAAGGTCTGCGGGACTCGGAAGATGCTGAGTTCGACTTGCCTTCATTGGGTCTACTGCAACAACTTCGCGTATTCGGCCCTGGCTTGTTTGAGGATGGGGATGTCGGGGTCGGCATCGTGCCATGAATTGAAGAAGTCTACATAGGCTGCGCGGGCCTGGAAGACCTCGCCCTGCATGGCGTAAGCGTGGGCCAGACCGAGATGAGCGAGAGCGCCGATGGGTTCATTAGCTACGACTCCGCGCCAAGCAATGATTCGCCGAAACTCAGCGATGGCAGGTTCAACCTGCTTTGCCTCCAAGAACACGTTACCTCGCACATAAACCGGGTACATGTTGGCAGAGAAAGTAGTGCCGGCGGCTGCTCCGATTTCGTACGGTGAGGCGGCCTGCAATTCCTCGACCGCTTTTGCGGTGTCGTGCCGGAGGAGGGCAAGCTGAGCACGGATTGTGGGCAAGTAGTTGAATTGCACGATCGTATCTTCGGGGAAGTGGGTAGCTAGTTCGTCCACAATCCGCTGGGTGCTGGAGGCGTCACCCGCCAAGGCAAGAGCCAACGCCGCGGCAAATTGTCCATCGACTCCGATCGATTGAGATAATGCGGACCTGGCGAGTTGTCGAGCCTCCGGTACATTCCCGAAGAGAGCTTCATACAGGGCCTCGGTAGCTTCGTCACTTGCCACCCTATCCTTGTCTCCGGCATGCTGCGCTGAGGCCATCGCTTGGCTGAACAGCTCTCGAGCCTGGCTGAGGTGGCCAGAGTAGGCGCTAGTATTGGCCTCAAAATAGAGGAGGAGACTTCGCTCTCCGGGTTTGGGCATCGCCCACGCTATCTGCTGCGCCATTTGCGCCGCATCGTGCTTCAAAAAACCCAGTTCGTAGAGGTAGAGGTGCAGATCGACGGAATCGAAAAGTTTTGCCTGGGCTTGTGCAGCGGTGTCGGCAGCGTCCTGCAATCGATTGAGGTAAATATAGGAGATTAGGAGGTTGGCGTAGTTCACGGCATCATCGGGAGCGCGATGGAAGGCGTTGCGGAAATTCTCAAGCGCTTGATCGTATTGTCCGAAGCTCTGATATACGACGCCCAAGTTGGCGAGTGGAACCATTTCTCGGGGATAGGTTTGAGCCCAAAGTTCATATACGGTGCGGGCTTCGTCCAGATTCCCGGTGACGAAATGATAGTAATGAGACTCGATATAGTATTTCTCCCGCTCGCTGACCTGCTGGCGCAGGGCGAAACTTCTCCGGGTGTTCTCGGCCGCGAGAGTTTTCTCTCCGAGATTGTGATAGGCGGTTCCGAGCGAGGCGTAAGCCATGGCGAAATTTGGGTCCTCTGCGATCGCCTTCAGGTACAGCGGCACAGCGGACGGAGAGTCTCCTTTTACAACCATCATTTTGCGTCCCAGGCTGTAGGCCTGCAGGGCCTGAAGCGAAGAGGTAGTAGCCTGCTCCACGGGTGTATCGAATTTCTCGATTGTGCTGAGGGACTCACCGAGCTTCCCGCGCAGGCGAGTTGCTCCCTCATCGAGAGCCTTGAGGACGTGCTCTTTGCTGTCGGCTGTCACCTGCTCGGTGGCCAACGAATCGCCGTTGCTACAGTTGGTCGCCTTAAGAGCTAGAACATAGGCGCTTCCCAAATTCGCGATCGAGCCTTCGAGTTCGGCCGTCGAACCCATTCTTTGGCAGAGTTCTCGGGCAATCGCAGGTGTAAGCCGGGCATCGGGCGACTCGTCCATCAATCGCAGGGTTTGACGAATGCGGGATTCGGGGACGAGACTTAGGAACGGAGATTGCTCGAGTTGAACGGCCAAGCCTTGTTTCAGCGCGTCATCAAACACCGCTTCCCCCGTCGAATTGGTAAAGTCGGCGAGGAGAATTGTGTCTTTCTCGGTAAGGAGCTTCGCGCGATGCAACCTGAAGTAGAGCGCACACGCGAGCAAGCCGACCAGTAGGGTCAGAGCGGCGGCCTGGAGCTTCCAGCGTTGATTCCGCGGCGGCTTCGCAGCCGCGGCGTGCGCACGGGGAAGTGCTTTCGGTTCGCTACTTGCCAACGGACGGACTGGAGACAGTGGAATAGGAATCTCCGCAGTTTTCGTTTCGTATTCCGCTATCGCATTCCGGCCGGTCCTAGCATCGCGCTGAAGGCGTTGCAGGTCAGTGCGCATTTCCGAAGCGTGCTGATAGCGCAAATTGCGATCTTTCTCGAGGGCCTTGCGGATGATCTCTTCGAGTCTAGGGGGCAGGTCGGGATTCAGGCGTACAACAGGGACGGGAGTACGGTTTAGAATCTCATCGAACAGAGTCGCGGTACTGTTACCACGAAATGGCAACATGCCGGTTGCCATCTCATAGAGCACTGCGCCAAACGAGAACAGGTCGGTGCGGGAGTCCAACTCTTTACCGCGCGCTTGTTCGGGCGACATGTAGGCGATCGTTCCAGCCGTTTTTCCGGGGCTGGTGAGTGGTGCGTCGATGTAGGAGAGGGTTTGCGTCTTCTGTGCGGCGATCTGGCTTGCGGTGCTGGTGGAAGACGTAACCTTAGCCAGACCGAAGTCGAGAATCTTGGCACGTCCACGCCTGGTGACGAAAATGTTGGCGGGCTTGATGTCGCGATGAATGATGCCTCCGCCGTGGGCCGCTTCAAGGGCCTCGGCAATCTCGATGGCCAGCGAGAGTAGAGTTTCGATTTCCAAGGGGCCATTGCCAACCAAGTCCTTCAGCGTGGCGCCGTCGAGATACTCCATGGCGATGAACGCTTCGCCCTCGTGCTTGCCGATTTCGTAGATCGTGCAGATGTTTGGATGGTTGAGTGCGGAGGCGCGGCGGGCTTCCATACGAAATCGTTCGAGGGCGCTCGGATCCTGGGCTACATCCTCTGGCAGGAACTTTAAAGCGACGAACCGGCCGAGCTCAGTGTCGTGGGCTTTGTAGACGACGCCCATACCACCGCTCCCGAGCTTTTCCAGGACTTGATAGTGCGAGACGGTTCGCCCGGTAGTGGGATGGGCCTCAGACACGCTCAAAACTTAAGACCACAAACCATTGCAGCGAAACTGGCATTAATGCTAGTTATTTAGGATCCTCCCGACTAGCGTCATGGAATGGCGATCCTGCCAAAGGAGCATAGCCGAATTTGTTCTAGTCATCGTTGGTACAATTTGCGAACCAGGGCGGCAGACTGATTCAAAGCGAGACTCCGAGTAATGTCCCAGCCGAGCTCGCGTGGGGGAATCTGTGAGCTGTAAATCATGCATGTCGCCGAACCAGCGCGAATTTGCGTCGGAAACGAACATTCACTGCTCTGGCGTTGAGAATCTCGAAACACCCTCCGTACTTGTATTTCCAAAGCTTCTGGTGTGTACCGATTGTGGTTTTACGGAATTTGCGATTGCAAAGGCCGACCTGGAGCTGCTTACGAGGGATGAATCGAGCAGCGAGACCTCAAGTTGGCAGAAAACTGCTTAGGCCACCGCATTCAGTGATCCAAATATTCCCCGGGGAAGGTTTGCACCGCAGGCGGCGGCGCTGGTTCAGTGCTGACGGCTCGAATCGGATGGAATTCAGAGGTGAATCGAAATGAAACGCGCGCGAGTTCTGATCGCCGACGACCACAATCTGGTCGCGGAATTGTGCAAGAAGCTGCTTGAAAAGGATTTTGAAGTGGTCGGAATGGTGAGCGATGGTCGCGCCATGCTGAGTGCCGCCGAGGAATTGAAGCCGGACGTAATTGTGCTCGACATCGCAATGCCCATTCTCAACGGTTTGGATGCGGGGCAGAAGGTAAAAGAAATACTGCCCATGGTCAAGCTGGTTTATCTGACCATGAATACAGACGCGGAAGTGGCCGCTGAAGCGTTCGAGCGGGGAGCTTCCGGATACTTGCTAAAGACATGTGCCGCATCCGAGATGGTGGTTGCGGTGCGCGAGGCGTTAGGCGGCAAATCCTATATGTCACGGAGCCTGTCGAGAGACGCGGTGGATTGTTTGCGGTGGCAACATAAGAAACTGGTGAAGGAAGAGGAACGGCTCACCGCCCGGCAGCGTGAAGTGCTGCAGTTGCTGGCCGAAGGGCGGGTCATGAAGGAGGTGGCGTACATACTGAACATGAAGATGCGGACGGTTGCATATCATAAGTACCGGATGATGGAAGTGCTGGGGGCCAGGAGCAACGCCGACCTGGTCAAATACGCTGTCCGAAACCACGTAATCGCTGCCTAATTGCAGCGGTTGTAAGTAGATACCACAACGAACGAAGTCCAGTCGCGGAGGCATCACCCTGCGCGGCGGGGTCGCGGGCGCGTCGCACATTTCAGGGTCAAACTGCTGTGCTGCGGTTCTGACCTGAGCGGCGCGGTGCAGGACTCTTACCCACCTCGATTCTCAATCCCACTCTTGAGGACGGTTGCAGGTACGGCCAACACGTTTGGTGCGCGGGTATCCCTGTTAGTAGTGAAGCTTGGGGCGCCGGTTTCAGTGCGGCGGCCGAATTCGACTGTTTCTTTTACCAGTTGTCCCCATTCCGTTCGCAGGGCTAAAACTTCAAGCAGCAAAGCTGGAATTGTGGGTGGGTGTGTTGAATCAGAAACTTGCGAAGTGCCGTAGTCGCTCGTCTGAAAGGATCCAACCTCTCCGACGTAACGCCAACGAATCGCGCCGAAAGTTCGGGCAGCAGCATCCTGTCCCGGTCCCTTCGAGTGCAACTTCGGTAGTTCGTTCATCCAACAGTCGCGTTTCGAAAATTTGTGACAGGGTCTCGCATTTACGGCGATGAGTGGGTAATTTTGCGTGCGCATGATCGTGGTGAAGAGCGCGCCTGACGATAGCAACACCGGTCGGGGGGGACCAAGGCACGATGGAAGCGAACAGCGGTAACGCGGGCGACGGGGCGGCCCCAGCGAACAGGATGGTATTGGAAACGGTCATCGGAGGTGTTCAGAAGCTAACCGTGGTGGCCCTAGCCGGAATGCTGGTCGTGGTGATGTTGCTCTCGACGGTGCACCTGGGCGTGCTGATCGGAGAAGAAGTCTGGAAGCCGCCGCGGTGGCTGATTCCAGTGCAGGGCCTGCTTGAGATTTTCGGATTTTTCCTTCTGGTGCTGATCGGGGTGGAACTGCTGGAGACGCTGAAAGCTTACCTGCGGAAGGACGTGATTCATGTGCGAGTGGTGCTGGAAGTTGCGCTCATCGCCATGGCGCGGAAGGTCATTATTGAAGAACCGAATGCGGTATCGAGTATGACTCTGCTGGGGATCGCCGCGCTGATTCTTGCGCTGGCGATTGCGTTCTATTTCGAGCGGCAGGCAAAGAGAGAACCAGGACACGGGTAAGAGCAATAGCATGTTGGGCAACGTTCGAACTCACAATAACTTGAGAGCGTTGACACGTATTTTAAGAGAAGGGGATCCATTATGAGCCAGAACCACTTTACCCTTGCTTTTCCATTGAAGACGCCTGCTGATGCAAAGACGCTGGCGGAGGAGCTTCCGCCGCTGATGCCGGCGATGTTCAAGGCGGCCGATACAATTGGCACGATTCATTACTCGCGGTTTACGGTGCTGAGCGACAAGACTCTTCTATTTCTTGGCGACTTCGACGGTGAATTCGGTGAACTCATGGGGGAACTTGCCAAGCGCGCAGGGCCGGTATTCGACGCGATCTTCCAGCACGTGGTCGATCCGCCGGCAACACCAGTCGCGGATCATGCTCGCGCGTTCGTCGAATGGGCCGCGGAGCATATTCTAAAAGCGATTAATCTCTACACCGCGTACCCGGGCGTAACCGCCCAGGAGATTAAGGTGCTGGCAGCCGCAGCGGACATTGTCGGGGCCGGTGAGTTACATCCTTTCCTGGTGATCCTGCCGATGAAGTCAAAGCTCGCCTTCGTCGAAGTAGAACTAATCCTGCGTGCCAGAGGACACGGGACCACCAAAGACTTGGACAAAGTCGGCACCCCGCATTTCGCGCAGTTCGTGCCGCTGGAGGACAACCAGGTCGGCTTCTTCACGGTGTACGACGGCTCCTTCGACAAGTACATCGCAGACTTCACCAAGAATATCGGGCAGGTCTTCGATCTTCTATTCAAGTTCACCAAGGGCGCGCCGCCGTCGCCCTGCAGGAAGTATCTGCAGGAGTTCATCGACTTTGCAGCGGGTGCAAATCGCACGCCGGTCGGGTTCTACCAGGCGTATCCGGGGTTGAGCGTCCAGGACATTCACGCCCTGATCGCCGATGCGACACCACAGGCCGGTACGCCAGCGGCATAAGCCGGGGGCAACGGAGGTGCATTTCGATGATAGGCATGTTCTTTCCTGACGCGGTCGTTCAAGCCATGACATTGCTGGACGAATGCTCTGACGACATAGAAGCGGCTCAGATGTTTGTTCGCACAAGATTACTTGGAAAGGATCCAGAGGAAATTGTCTGGTGGGGAGAAGTTCTGGAGGCTCTGCGAGTGAATGAGAGAAATCAGGCGTGAAGGGGATCGTGGCGAGGGTGCTAAATAGCTAGGCGCATTCTGGTAATCCCAATTACCCGGAACGAAACGCCGCATAGCTACACCAGATGACGGGCAAGAGAGGGATCGCAATGAGTAGCGAAACGAAGATACCGACGCCGGAGGGAGGAAAAAAAGAAAGTTTCCTGCACCGTCTATTCGGTGCGCACCGACATGAAACCTCCGGGTTCGACATTCCCTCGAAACGAAGCACGACGACCACATTGGATCTAGGCGACATTCAGGGATTCATTTTGCGTGGTTACCGGATGCCGATGGTCAGGCATTTCTTACTCACGGTGAGGGCCCCGGCGGCGGCGCGCAAACTGCTCGGAAGGCTGGTGAGCGGGGATGAGTCTGACGTCCCTCAGATCACGACCGCGCAAGACTGGCATGTTGGGTTTGCGCCGGGCCCGGGAGACAATCCTGCCGACGCGCCGCGGCACAAACCCGACTACTGCCTTAATGTGGGCATTACCTGGGCCGGCTTGATTGCGTTGGAAGTCAAAGATCGCGTCCCTGCGATTTCATTTAAGTCTTTCGGAGCGTTTCTTGCCGGCGCTGCCGAACGTGCGCAATGGGTAGGCGACACAGGACCCAGCGCGCCGCAGAACTGGATCGGCGGCTTCGGCAAAGGGAGCGATCACGTGATGATAACTCTGCACGCCATCAGCCCCGAGGCGTTGACGACCTACAGCGACCCGCTGTCCGCTTTGTTCTCAGAAGGAAACGGCTTTCGAGAAATCTGGAGGACCGACGGGATGGCGCTGATGGAGACAGTGGATGGCAAGACCGTCCCTACTTTCCGCGTTCACTTCGGCTACACCGACGGCATCAGCATGACAACCATTCGAGGCGGTCCGGAACGATATACGCCAGATCATCAGGAGGCCTGCGAGCCGTGGTTATTCGTCTTGCAAGACGATGCTGAGAACTACTTCGTCCCGGAGCCGCGCGAACTCGGTCTGAACGGCAGCTTCGCTGTGTTCAAAATGATTGAGACGGACGTGGCTGGTTTCGAGAATTTCCTGCAGTCGAACAAGGACAGGATCGACCCCGAGTTGCTTGCCGCCAAAATCTGTGGCCGATGGCGCAATGGCGTTCCGCTGGCTCTGTCGCCGGACACGGATAGTCCCCCCGGGGGAATTGCGCCCGATCAATTGAACAACTTCGAGTATGTGAATAGGGATGGTTCAGGCGATCCGAGAGGGCTGCGCTGTCCCGTTGGAGCGCACATGCGCCGCATTAATCCACGGGGCCAGCCAGTCACCGGTCAAGGTGTGCCAGGCGGCAGCAATAACACGCACCGACTGATCCGTCGCGGCATGCCATACGGGCCGACGTACGATCCGAAACAACCTTACGACGGCATCGAGCGCGGGCTTCTCGGCTACTTCATCAACTCAAGCATCGAAAATCAATATGAGTTCGTGTTGGGGCATTGGGTGAATGACAGTGAATTCGCGGGCGCCGTGCGGCTGAATCCTAAATCGAAGGATCCGATGATCGGCACGCAAGATCCGGCCGAAAGCATTTTCGTGATCCCCCAGACCAATGGTGTGCCACCGATCAAGGTCACAGGGTTCTCAAGTTTCACCAAGACGAAGGCAGCGGCCTACTGTTTTCTACCCAGCGTTACCGCCATCAAATTCATTGCGAACCTGGGATGAGGCCGATGAGCAAGCGCCTGCACGGAGATTATTCATGCTGTTCCTGACCAGATACTTCGGCGTAACCCGCAACGACAGTGAGCGCATTCTCGGTGCGGAGCAAGGCTTGCACGAAGAAATAGTCAAAAAGGTTCTCATACTGCAGGCGAATTCTGCGGAGAAGGCGCACTGTTCTCTGCGCCGTGGAACCCACGCGAAGGGCGTGAGTGTGAGAGCCCAATTTGAAGTGCTTGATGTCACCGTCGGACGCGCCGGTTTGCTGGCGGACCGCCTCGCGCAGGGAATGTTCGCAACTCCTGGTGTCTATCCCGCCATTGTGCGGTTTGCGAACTCAGATCCGAATTCAAACTCCGATTTCAAAGCTGACGTCCGAGCTATGTCTTTTTCGGTCGACCTCACTCGGAATGGTGCGGCAGCGCCTCCGGTTAAGGTAGACCGGCAGGATTTCTCGCTGCAAAGTGCCACGACTTTGCCCATTAATGACGCTCTGGCGTTTCTCGCAACCATGAAGGTGCTCACGGCTTCGAATCCAGGCTGCCGGCCTGTGGGGCCTCTCATTCAAGGACAAGTTGAGAGTGCTCAGGACCTTGACGTTAGCTCAACTACAGTCACTCAAACCGATCCATCCCTACCAACAACTTCGCTATTGGAGCACGGTACCATTTCGCCACGGACCCATCGATGTGGTGAAGCAGTCGGTCATACCGTCCCCGGACAATCCAGCTCGTGCGCTGCAAAGGCACAACCCGAACGGCTTGCAGGACGAGTTGATCCGCCACGTCAACGAAGACAGTACCATGAGCAGCTTCGAGTTTGGAGTTCAGTTTCTCGACCCCGAGAGAATGACGTATTGGGAACAGCGGCACGACGCCTCGTTCTGGATCGAGAATGCGAGTCTCGAATGGAACGAAGTGGAGGCACCGTTCCATACGGTGGCGCGGCTCACTCTTATCCCGAAGTCGGTGCTTCAACCGGAGGCCGCGGCAGCAACCTATATCGATGTCACGGGGCACTCGACCCCCGACAGCACGCCTCTGGGCAGCATGAATCGCGCCCGCTGGGCGGGAGAAGTTGCCAGCAGAAAAGCACGCATCCAGGCGGTCGATAGTAAGGATCCAGGGTATGACGAAGATAAGCAGAGTGGTGCTGCGGATGAAACCCTCTACCCCACCAGAAAAACGAAAACGGCGTAGCGGACGGCACCGGAAGAACTCAATTGCTCCGATGCGACGACCGAATCCAATTGCGAAAAGCGTCGCCTAACACGGGTGGAGTCCCATCAGCCGGGATGCTCGAAGTTAGCGGGAAGAGTCGCCGACATAGTTGCAGTAGCCGGCCATTATTGTTGAACTTACCAGCACCAAAAGACTGAGCGCGACAAACAGCTTGGTCTCCTGCCTGCGCTCCTTTCCATTCTTTTGATGCGATGTCCGACTTTGTGATGATGCTGGCCATGGGCAGCGTCCAGCTGGAAGATTTGTTTCGTCCGAACTGGGGCTCTCCATTGCGTAGAAGAAAAACACAATGGACTGTACTTGTTACGTGAGATAGAGGAGACTACCGTCGGTCGATTGCTGAGCCAATTGAGGTCCATGCAGGGGAGGGACTGGTGAAAGGGTTCGGACTCGCGAGTTTGGTCATTTCATTCGTGGTTGTTGCGACCGCCGTTTTCGCTGAACCGGTGCGCCTGCGGTGCGAATATCTGGAAAATCCTATGGGACTTGACGTGGCGGCGCCCCACTTGTCGTGGCAGAGTGACAGTGCCGAGCGCAATTGGAGGCAGACTTCTTACGAAATCCTGGTGGCGAGCAGTGAGGAGAGCTTGCGGGCTGGGAAAGCAGACGTATGGGGCAGCGGCAAGGTTGATTCCGCGGAGTCGATTGGGATTGCCTATGGTGGCCCGGCGCTGGAATCGCGGAAACGATACTACTGGAGAGTGCGGGTGTGGGATGCGGGAGGCGGAAGCTCGGAATCGGCGGCGGCTTGGTGGGAGATGGGGCTTCTCCATCCCACGGACTGGAAGGCGAAGTGGATTCACTGGAAGAATCCCGACGACGAGGCTGACCGCCAGGGGATGCGCTGGATTTGGTTGCCGGGTCAAGACGCGCTGGCGGTTGTGCCGAAAACGGCTGCCACTTTTCGCGTCACCGTCAAGCTTTCTGAGAAAGCAAAAGAGGCGGTTCTGTTATTCGCGACGCGAGGAGACTTCGTCGCGAAGGTAAACGGTCACGAGGTGGATGCCAAGAGCCGGTGGAGTACGTTCGAGTGCCGGGATATTTCCGATGAACTGGTTGTGGGCCAGAACTCGATCGAAGTGACCGTCACTGCTCCTGAGCCGCCGGACTTCGGACCGAATGCGGGAGCGAAGACCACGATGGCGGCGCTGACGGCGTTAGTAAAGATTGCCGGGGCGAGTGGCAAGATGATGCGCTTTCCGACGAATGAGAAGTGGGAGGCGACGCTAGAAAATACTTCAGCCTGGAAATCCGCCCAAGTTGTTGGGGAGTTGACGGATAAACGGCTGGGAGATCCGGGAGAATTGCCGCAGCCGGCGGCGTACCTGCGGCGAACACTCGCCCTGTCGAAGAATGTGCAGAGCGCGAGGCTCTATGTGACTGCGCTCGGGAGCTATCGCGTATTTTTGAATGGCCGCCGCGTTGGGGGTGATGTCCTGACGCCCGATTTCACCGACTATCGTAAGCGCGTTTTGTATCAGACTTACGATGTGACCAGCTTCATGGTGAATGGCGACAATGTGATCGGGGCTGTGCTGGGGGACGGCTGGTATGGGAGCGGACTGACGTGGGTAGGAATGCACTTTTTTCCTCCTCCGGACCGTTTTGTGGCGCAACTCGAACTCGATTACGCCGACGGCAGTCACGACACGATTGTGACCGATGAATCGTGGAAGGCCGCGGAGTCGCCCATCGTTCGGTCGGACATCTACGGCGGCGAAGTGTATGACGCACGTCGCGAACAGACAGGATGGGAAAAGTCTGGGTTCGACGACTCGAAATGGAAACCGGCGGTGGTTGCGAGCGCACCTGCCGTTGTGATTACGAGTCAGATTACTGCGCCGCCGAGAGTGATCGCCAGGCTGGATGCGAAGAGCGTGACTCCGCTGGCAAACGGAGCGTACATCTTCGACATGGGCCAGAACATGGTGGGATGGGCGACTCTGAAGGTGAAAGGCGCGGCGGGTACCAAAGTCCGAATGCGATTTGCAGAGGTCCTGAATCCAGACGGAACGATCTACACGGCAAATCTGAGGAATGCGGACGCGACCGATGTTTACACCTTGCGAGGGGACGGTGAAGAAACGTTTGCTCCGCATTTCACTTTCCACGGGTTCCGTTACGTGGAGATGACAGGGTATCCGGGCACGCCGGGTCTGGACGCGATCGAGGGAGAGGTCGTGAGCAGCGTGAGTGAAAATCCTGCGGCCAAGCTGGTGACTTCGAGCGCGCTGGTGAATCAGATGTGGTCGATTGGCCTGTGGGGGCAGCGAGGCAATTTCCTGAGCATCCCCACGGATTGTCCGCAACGCGATGAACGTTTGGGCTGGATGGGAGACGCGGCAGTCTTCTGGCGGACTGGAAGCTACAACTTCGACGTGGCTGCGTTTTCGCAGAAATTCATCCAGGACATTGTCGACGCCCAAAGTCGGCAAGGTGCATTTCGAAATGTATCGCCGAACACTCTTCCATCCAGTGCGGATGATGCCGATGAACTCTCCCTGGAGAGCGACAAGATAGGGGCGCCGGGTTGGGGAGACGCCGGAGTGATCGTGCCCTGGACTACTTGGGTGCAGTACGGCGACAAGGCCGTCATTGAGAAGAACTGGGATGCGATGCAGCGCTGGATGGAATTCATCGGGAGCAGGAATCCGGATTTCCTGCGGACGAGAGGCGTTGGTCCTAATTTTGCGGACTGGCTTGCCCCTGATGAACATACGAATAAAGATCTGCTAGCAACGGCGTACTGGGCTCTGATCGCGAACATGATGTCGCAAATGGCGCACGCCGTGGGAAAGGAGGCGGACGCGAAGCGCTATGACGAGGTTGTGCGGAACATTCGTGTGGCGTTTCAGCAGGCCTATATTAAAGACGACGGAACGGTTGGCACGGGGACGCAAACCTCGTACGTCGTGGCGCTATACACCAAGATGGCTCCGGCAGCTTTAGAGCGGCTCCTGGTTGACAAGCTTGTCAAAGATATTGAGGAGCGCAACTGGCATCTTTCTACCGGCTTCCTGGGTACGCCCTTCCTGTTGTTCACGCTTGCGGATCACGGACGTTCGGACGTTGCTTATCGGCTGCTGATGAATGAGACGTATCCGTCGTGGGGATACATGCTCTCGAAAGGCGCGACGACCTGGTGGGAACGGTGGAATGGAGACACGGGCGATCCAGCGATGAATTCCTACAATCATTATGCGTTCGGGTCGGTGATGGCATGGGTTTACAGGTATGCCGCTGGGATTGACACGACGCCCGATGCGCCAGGTTTCAAGGAGGTCGTGATTCATCCACATCTCGATGCGCGCCTGACGTCGGCGAGAGCGAAATATGAATCGGTGTACGGCACGATCGTCAGCGATTGGAAGGGAACTGCTGCCGGCCCATTTTCGTTGACAGTCACGATCCCGGCGAACACTTCGGCGAAGGTCTTCTTGCCCGCCATGGGGGGCGCGCACCTTACCGAAGATGGAAATCCGGTGAACGCGCAGGCAGTCGACGGATCGTTTGTAGTTACGGTTGGGTCGGGTTCCTACAGCTTTGAAGTGAAGTGATCCGACGAGGTTAACGGGATTGTGTATAGGGCTCCGTATGGCTGACGAAGACTGATCCGTTCACCTCGCCGAAACTCTTCGAGGCCGACTCGAAGCTCGGGTAACTATTTTCGAGCGGTAGCGAGACCCTCAGAGTCTCTGGTAATCGGAATTCGTCGTAGTGACCACGAGTTGCTTGGCCGTTGCGCCCAGGATGGTCTGGCCCGCGTAGTTGGTGCCGTCGGGGAGGGTCGCCATTTGAACCTGCAAGGTCACGACATCCTTCTCCTGACCCATGTAGGTTTTGATGCTCAAAGAGATGATCTTTTTTTGTTCGGGGTCAAAAGAAACCGTCATTTGATCGCCGGGTTGGGCGTAGTCGCTGAAGATGAAATTCAGGATGCCGCCAGCGGGATTGATGGAGAGTTTGCCGGCCGCGTAAGCGAGTTGCATTTTCTCAGGGTCGGGCGGAACGTACATGGTGAGGAGGTCCTTCACGTCGCCCATGTAGTCCTTGATCTCCGCTTTTTTCTTGGCGATGATTTTCTGCTTCAGCCGGCCGCCGCTGGGTGGCTCGGGCGGAGGACCGATGGCGGTTTTGAGAACCTGGCCGTTGGAACTGTACTGGCACATGTTTTGAGTGGGAGGCTTTTTGTCACCCTTGAGAATGAGCTGCGTGGTTTCAATCCACCGATATTGATGCAGCCTCTGCCTATTTTCTGCGGCAGCCTGCTTTACGGCGGCGACTTTCTGCTGCAACTCAGGCTTCTGCGCGAGCAGCGGTAAAGCGGTTGCCAGCAATACGGCACTTGTCATCAAGCAGCGCTTGCGCACGGCTGCAAACCTATCGGCTGCTAACTGCGTCGCTTGTCTAGTGGTGGTCGCGTGCATGGACACTCTCCTGTATCGAGATCCTTGGATCTATACTCGCCCGTTTCCAAGGGCGAGGTGAACATCCCTATTCCAATCGGTTGGGGGGTATGTGGGAACTGTCAGTTACGACAGTGGGGCGCCCGCTTCGGATGCGGGCAATTTAAGAGTCGGCGGAGGGGCAACGGGCAGTTCCGGCTCGCCATCGCCCTGGCGGAGTTCGTCGCGGATCATTCCGAGCAAGACCCACAGTACGGATGCGCTGACGGGGCCGAGGAATAAACCTAGGAAGCCGAAGACCTGGACGCCCCCCAGGATGGAAAATACCAGGACGAGCGGATGGAGTCGGACCTTTCCTCCGACCACCCAGGGGCGGATGATGCTGTCGGCGGTGCTGACGACGGCGAGTCCCCACACCAAAACGAATATGCCCTTCCAAATCGCTCCAGTGAAAATTAAGTAGAGGCCGGCGGGAGCCCAGATGAGCGCGGCGCCGGCGACGGGCACAACGGAGGCGAATGCGGCGCAGAGTCCGAGCAAGAGGGGAGACTGCATACGCACGAATGTGAGTGCGATGCCGGTCAGGGCACCTTGCGCCGCTCCGACAGAAACGATGCCGTACACGTTGGCGACAATGGTGTCGGAGATGTTGCTGAATAACTTTCTTGCTGTTCCTGGTGGAAGGGGGATGGTTTCCTCTGCCTGTTGAATCCAGCCGCGGCCGTCTCTGAAAAAGAAGAAGACGACGACGAGCACGATGAGGGATTGGGCGATCAGACTGGCAAAATTGCTGAGGAGGGAGGCTCCGGAACCCAAGACCCAGACGCCAGCCTGCTGCACGTGAGAGGTGACGGCGCCTCGGATATCGTATTTGGAAATGTCGATCCAGCGGCCAAGGAACTCCAAGCCGCGCTCCGCCATGGTGGTGAGGAACAGGGTGAATCCACCCTGCTCCGCACTTTGGCGCGTCAAGTAGTGAGCGGCGTTGACGGCCTCCCGGGCAACCACAACAACGATGATGAAGGCGGGCACGCCAAAGAGAAGAAGCAGGGCCAACGTCGAGATGAGCGAGGCCCTGCCGGAGTTTCCTTTTGTCCAGAGCAGGATACGCTGGTAGGCAGGGTAAAAGACGACGGCAAGGATAGTTGCCGCCACGAATGGAGACAAAAAGGGGCGCGTGATGGCATAGGCGAATCCCAGCGCAATGAGCGTGAGGATGCCCAGGAACCAAAGAGTCGTCCGCTTGCTATACATGTCGCACTGTGAACCGAGCTGCGAGATGGTGTTAGTCAGTTGCCCTGTTCCTGCACTAACGGAATCTCTGCGGCCAATTGCACGTCGAGCAAGAGAGCAATCCGGCGATCCATCTGAAAGAAAGTGACGGTCTTTTTGCCGGGGAGGGTCTTGCCCACGAGCGGGACGTACTTCTGGCGCAACGCCAGAACGGACTGTTCGATCTCCTGAGAGCGCTGCCAGTACTTCAGAGCCTGGTCGTCGGTGACCGTTCCCCAGTTCTGGGCGTAGTCTTTGATCAACGCGATTTTGGCGTCGCCAATCTTTTTATATTCGGCCTGGTACTGATCGTAGACCGGCCAGAATTTTGTGGCCTCGGCGTCGGTCAAAACGAGATTGCTGGCGATCAGTTGCTTCTTGTCGGATGCGAGATCCTGCCGGAGCAATTGGATATCCTGATCCACCGAAGACTTGGTGGTTGCCGGCTGAGCCGCGGCTGACTGAGCTACAACGTTGGGGACTACCGCTATGCAGATGACTGCCAGTACCAGCACTGCTAATGCTTGTTTATTCATGCTTGCCTCCAAATTTATAGAGATTCCACATGAGGTTAGTCGTTCTGTCCGGGCATGGATACTGTTTGAACTGACAGTGGCCTGCGCCGGGCGTTTTAGGCGATGCGGAGACAGGCTATGCACCACAGCGCCAATGCCGCGTGCCCAGCGACTCCCGGCCACAGGCCGATGCCGGAGAGTCCTAAGCCGAGGCGGGCGTACAGGAAGAGTGTCACAGCAGCGACGTTATAGAAGAGCATGGCCACGACTGGCGCAGCTGACGCGGAGCCCTGCTGGTTGTTCCGCGCCAGCCAGCAGAACAATCCCACCGTCAGTAATGCGATCCCGGCCAGGTGCCCCACGGCAGACCCGGCGGGCGTGTCGAGAGGTGCACCGAACAGAATAGAAGCCAGTACGGACGGAGCAGCCGCCAGAACAATCCCGACGACGGCCTCAAGGAGCGCAGTTACGATGAGCAGCGTTCTCATGAACGTGTCCTATGTTTCACAGCAGGAGAATGTCTCCGATGAGAGTTGCGAGGAGAATGATCCCCAGCAGGAGAATTGCGACGGCCATCTGGAAATTAGGGTTGCTGAAGATGCTCTCCTTCTTGCCCATCCGCTTCAAGGTGCGGGAATACTGAAGGATCATGGCGAATAAGGGGACAATTCCCACGACCAGCATGAAGCTGCCGATATTCCGTGGCGTGTGAGGCCGCATGATGACCTTCACGAGGGAATGCTCTTGGACGTACTTCAGGATATTGAAGATGGTGAATCCGAAGCCGATGAAGGCCATGGAAGTACGCACCCCGGCGAGCATGGTGCGGTCGGCCGCCATCACGGTCCGTTCCATGGCGAGCCTGTCGGCGAGTTTCAGTTCTTGAGTGAACTGTTGCTGCTCTTCGATTACGGTCCCGGCATTTTCTTTTTCTGGGTCGGGCATTTTTGTTCCCTCAGAGTCGTCCTGGGCACCTTACTTGGGTCGCCCGAGCCAGAAGTATTGCCAGCCGGCTGTCACGTTCTGATAGTTCCCGCCGTAGAGGATGTAGGTGCCGTTGCTATAGCTGAATTTCAAAGCCTGGTGCTTGGTGATGGGGATCGCGGCGGTGGCTCCGATGCGAGAATTCTCTTGCTTGGTGAGCATATTTTCGATGCCGTTGATGCTGGTTTGTCCGCCAATCCAGTAATTGCCATCGAGGGAGAACCATAGCCGTGGCTTGAAGTCGTAACTGAGATGTGCTTCGAAGGCTGCGATGGGGCTTTGCGATTGAGATCTGGTGCCCGGGTAGTAAGGATTACGCGACCAGAAATCGTGATTCGTGGTGAAGAACCAAACTCCGACGTAGCCATCGATAAGCCAGTTGCCCCAACGTTGGGAATAGCCGAATTCGGGTTTGAAGGACCAGCGGTTGGTGCCCCAGTTAATCAACTTGGTGGGGTCATACTGGCCGGTGGGAGCGATCACTTTTAGGCCGGCGCCCAGCAGGAGTTTCTGGTGCCATTTGATGAACTCGGGCGGTTTCATTGCCGGGCCACCTTTAAGGTTGACCGAAAAGCGGTAGACAGAATCCACGAGGCCGGAGCGGTACAAGTTCTGCCCCGCTCCCGCCAACGTTCCAGTGAAGTTTCCAATTCCATAGGGCAACGCGACGACAATGTTGGCCGAGCGGCCAAAAAGGCCGAAGGAGTGGTAGTAGCTGATGAGAGGGACGCTATACCTACCTTTGGCGTCGCTTACAGGGAGCGCGCCATTGAAATTGATGCTGCCGTCATAGAAGGTATAGCTCAGCGTGACGGCGTTGGCATGAAGCGGGGTGATGATATAGGCGCGGGGTGAAAGGTCCTGGGCTCGGAGCATTTGCAGCGGAGATAACAGCGCCGCCGCCATTACTCCGAGCCCGAAGACATATCGAATTACGAAGTTCGAAATTACTTTCACCAAGCGCCCTTGCAGGATCGTGCGGTTACTGCCCGAGCGGCCTGTAATTGGCATTCGTGGTCGTTACCACGAGGCTCTTGGCGGTGGCGTTGAGGACGGTCTGTTCCACATAGTTCGTGCCGTCGGGCAGACTGGCGAACTGAACTGCCAAGGTGACCACATCCTTGGGATTGTCCATGTAGGTATTCACGTTCACTGCCGTGATCTTTTTTGCAGCGGCGCCGAAGGAGAGCGTCATCTGATCGCCGGGCAAGGCATAGTCTTTGAATACGATCTGCACCAGACCGGATGGATTGGGAGTCAGCGAGACCTTTCCGGCCTCGAAGGCCCGTTGCATGGCTTGCGGATCGGGTGGGACGTACTTGGCGAGCAGGGCTTTAACTCCTCCCATGTAGTCCTGCATCTCCTCTTTCTTATTCGCAATCACTTTCTGCTTCAGTCTACCTCCGCTCGGAGGCGGGGGCGGGGGAGTGAGCGGAGTCTTCTGGACTTTTCCGTCCGGACCGTACTGGCAGCCTGATTGGCTGGGAGGTTTCGGGTCGCCCTTGAGAGTGAGTTGGGTGGTTTCCGTCCACTGATACTGGTGAAGTTTTTGCTGGTTTCCGGCGACGGACTGCTTCACCGCCGCCAATTTCTCCTGGAGCTCTGGTCCGGCCTGAGCGATTGCGGGGACGACAGCTGCCAGCAGCGCGGCGGTGATAAGAAGTGTGCGGGTATTGGTATTCATCATGGTGTCCTCTCTGATTTCAATTGGTTACTGGTCGCGCGTTTAATTCAGATCGCTATCTTTGTAGTACTTGGTGCCCTTGGCGGTAATTTCGAGGGCGACGCCTTTGTCGGTGAGTTGATACATCCAGACGCCCTCTGCGACCGACACGGCACCGGCCATGGCTGCGCCCTTGTTTCCGGTGGTCGCGGCGGCGGTAGTTTGTCCGCCGAAGTCCCAGCCGGAGTTGATGAAGCTGTCGAGGGCCTTTTGAGTGTCGAAGACGAAGATCACACTGAATTTCTTCACACCCATTCCAAGCCCGGCCTGGACTTCGAGCATTTTCATGAAGGTTTCTTGCTTGGTCTTGTTGTTGACGGCGAGGCCTTTTCCGTTGCCGGATCCTGCGACCAGAATTTTTATGCCCATGTTGCTGAAGACGGCATACCCGGCGGCGGATGCGACCGCGGACTTGGCCTTGGGCTCAGCTTTGTAAAGGCGTAGCAGAGTTTGTTGCGCCATGTCGCGAATGTCTTGCTGCTTCTGCGCGATCTTGGGATCGGCGGCGTGCGACGTCACAGCCAGGGCGCACAGAAGAGCGGGGAGGAGGCTTTGCATTCGGGTGTTCATGGTTGCCCTCCGATTGCGTACGCGTTAGCAGGAAAAATGAGCATTGGTTCAGTAAGAAGAAGTTGCCTAGAACGACATCGAACGGCGGAAGGCAGGCAACACGACAGAGTCGTCACTCGAGTTTGTGCATTCACGTCGCCCGATGGCATCCGCGGCCAAGGTGCGGCGGAAGAACTAGTTTAGGAGCGCCCTATGGGTCGGGTAACTGGCAGAACTGACAGCCATGGCGGCGAGGTCTGACCCCGCGCATCCGACCTCTAGAGTGCTGAAGAGCACTCGGGAATTGGCGAGAACCCAAGGACTTTGCACATTGTTCGGGGCAGTACGTTCAAATTGCTTCGTCATTCTCCAAAGCGCCCGAATTCTCTTAAAATATGTTTCGGTTTGCGGGATGGGAAGGAGCTGGAATGGGAGACAGGTCTGCGGAGCAGCGGTTGAGAGAACTTGGTATCGAACTTCCGGCGCCACCTCAGCCCTTCGGCACCTACGTCGAAGCGGTGCAGGCAGGCAGCCTGCTATTCCTGAGCGGGATGCTACCCACGGAAGGCCATGAAGCAAAATTCGTGGGGCGCGTCGGGGCGGAACTCGACGTTGAGGCTGGGCGAGAGGCAGCGAAACTCGCCGCACTCAATGTCATGGGTGTCGCCCGTCAATATTTGGGATCGCTCGACCGAGTGAAGCGGATCGTGCGCCTCGGCGTAGCTGTGGCCACTGTAGGAGATGTACGAGAACAGCCGAAGGTGGCGGACGCGGCTTCGGAGCTGTTGCAAGCCGTCTTCGGAAAGGACAAAAGCCCTTGCCGCCTGGTGTATGGCGTCGCAAGCCTTCCGCTCGGCACGCCGGTCGAACTGGAAGTCATTTTCGAGGTAGAGAACGTAACGTCTCACCCGCAGCAATGAACGCCTTTTGGGCCAATTCGACGGAAAGGAAACTCTTCATGATCTATCCGACTTTTTATCGCACGATCCAGATTGATGGTCTTTCCATCTTCTACAGAGAGGCCGGTTCGAAAGACGCGCCGACGATTCTGCTGCTGCACGGACTACCGTCTTCGTCTCGAATGTTCGAGCCGCTCTTCGCCCGGCTTTCCGATCGCTATCACCTGGTTGCGCCCGACTACCCAGGCTTCGGACACAGCGATTGGCCGGATCCAAAGACGTTCCCGTATACGTTCGATCGGTACGCTGAGATCATGAATCATTTCACAGAGGCGCTCGGGCTCTCGCGCTATACGCTTTACATGCAGGACTACGGCGGCCCGGTGGGCTTCCGCATGGTCTTGGCACATCCGGAGCGCGCAGAGGCTCTCATCGTTCAGGATGCGGTGGCGCACAACGAAGGCCTGGGAGCGAATTGGAAGGCCCGGCGAGCTTTTTGGGCGGATCGCGCCAGCAACGAAAGCACGCTGCGTACGAATCTGCTTTCGCTGGCGACAACGCGTACGCGCCATGTTGGAAACGATCCGAACGTGGATCGCTACGACCCGGATCTGTGGACCGACGAGTTCGCGTTCCTGAGTATGCCGGGACAGGCGGAGATTCAAAGCGACCTGTTCTACGACTATCGCACCAATGTGGATTCCTATCCGAAATGGCAAGCGTGGATGCGCGGGAAGCAGCCGCGACTGCTGGTGATCTGGGGTAAGTACGACCTCTCTTTCGATCTCGGCGAGCCGGAGCGCTACCGGCAGGATGTACCGAACGCTCAGGTTCACGTTCTCGACGCTGGTCATTTTGCGTTGGACACGGCGGCCGATGAGATTGCCGCATTGGTGGGAGGATTTGTCAGCTCTTCTCACTCAGAGCTCAGGTCACGGCGCGCAGGCTAGAGACGTCACGAAAACGCAGGTCATGACTTATTGAAACGTCTCCGGGCGACGGACTTACGCGCGGCCACCAAGAAATGCCGGCCGGACTGGGACATAACCACGCCGGAACTCCAAGCGGCGTGGCAGCAAGGCCGCAAGGAACTCTTCTATCCGTACGGCAAAACGTACTCCCAAACTCTGGGTGAGCAGGATTAGAAACTGGCTTATCAAGTTTATTTGCAGCAGGGCGACTTGCTGACCAGATCAGCCCTTAGGCGGGGGACGGACCAGCGCGGCGGGCATCGGCTTCGGCCACCCAGCCGCGGCGCAATTGCTCGGGCGGGATGCTGGAGAGGTAGGGCTTGAGATCGAGGATGGGGGTTCCGTCGAGCATATCGACGCCGCGGACATAGAGGGAGGACCCTTCACGGCGAAGGAGTTCGACGACGGTGAGTCCAATGGGATTGGGACGGCGCGGGGAGCGTGTGGCGAAGACGCCGTGCGGGCGGTCGTCGATGGGAGGAGTGCCGAGTAGTTCGTAATCCTGGGAGCGATCGAAGACCCAGAGAACGAACAGGTGCGAGAAGCCTTCGATGTCGGTGAGGCCTAGAGTGAATAGCGGCAGGATTTCGAGGATGCCTTCGGCATCGTGCTTGGCGCCGGGGCCTTTGGGGATTTGCTTTGTGCTTTGGTAGGGACTCTTGATGTGTCCGATGGGTTGTGGGGAAAACATAGGGTTGGACCGTCCTTAATAATTTACTTGCGTGCGTTCAGCACACTCTTCTGGTTGAGTCTCTCACTCTTCTCCGGTACGTGCCACGGTGAGAATTTGAGTTACACAATTTCCCAAAACTTTACACCTTATGACAAAACTCTAGGTTTTGAAATGCAACGCCGCGTGAGAATGCGGGCATCCCAAAAATTTTAATCGACCAGCTGTGATTGCAGGTGGCGCCGAAGTTGCGGAGCCATGATTTGGGGATGACTTGCGGTAAATAACTACAGAACTCGGAGGAGCATTTTGTTTATGTGGGGAACATCCAAGCGGCGAACATTCATTCTTCTGGTGAGCATAGTTTTTCTGGTGACACTGGCGGGGACGGCGCAAGAGAACCGGTCGGAAATCAGTTTGCAGGGGGCAGGTTTCTTCACGGCGAGCACGAGCGGGAACGGCACGGCGTATAGCGCGACCGAGACGGGTGGATTCCTGACCACCTGCCGGTATCACTTGAATCACTGGGCAGCAGCGGAAGCGGCGTATGGATATGATGCGAACTCGCAGAAATATTTTGTTCCCACGGGAGCATTCCGGATTCAGTCGGGGATTCATCAGCTGACAGGAAGCTTGGTGTTGAATGTTCCGTATCGCAGGAGTTCCAGGATTAATCCTTATTTATTGGCGGGAGGCGGGGCGCTCATGTTCGAGCCGAGCGGAAATCAGTTCAACACTTTGTCGGGAGCCCAGTCGCAGGCCAAAGGCGTGTTCGTGTATGGGGCGGGCGTGAACTATGCGATTCGCAAGCGGGTCTCGCTGCGAGCGGAATATCGAGGGCTCATTTATGGAACGCCCGACTTCGGGTTTGGGGCATTGAGCGGGAATTCGGTGACGCATACGGCGGTGCCTTCGGTAGGAGTGACGTACCGATTTTAGAGTTGTGCCTGATGGGGGCCGGTTTCGATTTGCGGCAGCGGTTCTCGAGGGCTGAAGCCCGCATCATTCCGACGTCCTTACGCGGCCCTAAAGGGCCGCTCTTCCAGTCTCACCTGGCCCTGAAGCTCCGCTTTTCAGCTTCGGAAGCGCGGGCGAGGGTGCCTGCGCCACATCGAGCCGCGCCACACACCTCCGCCCTAGATTGGGTCGTGTCGCTGTTCGCTTCCGGACAGGGATATCCATAGGTGGACAGAACGGTTCACTTTATTCCTGCAATTGCCTTCGAGAGTCCTTTCGCAATCAACGAGTTGCCCTCAATTGGCTTTGGTCCGAGGTTTGCTTCCAGAGGTTCGCTTGACGACCGCGTCACGAGTGGGAGCCAGAGGCAACATATGGAGACTTTGTTTCAGGATCTGCGGTATGGCTTGCGCGTGCTGGCGAGGAGCCGCGGCTTTACGGTGGTCGCAGTTGCGACTCTGGCGCTTGGCATCGGTGCGAATACAGCGCTGTTCTCGGTGATTAATGGCGTATTGCTAAGCCCGCTGCCATTTCCGCAACCGGATCAGTTGGTGACGCTACATGAGAACAAACCAAACTTCGAGGGTGGGTCAGTCTCCTATCCTAACTTTCGTGACTGGCAGAAGGACAACCACACATTCTCTTCTGTAGGCTTGGCGCGACCTTCCCAATTTATCTTGACCGGCGTTGGCGAGGCCGAACAGGTGAGTGGGGAGTTTGTTTCGTCGGACTTCTTCACCGTGTTGGGTATAAAGCCCGTAATCGGACGCACTTTTGCCGAAGACGAGGAGCAGGTTGGCGCGGGGCCCGCGGCGCTGATCAGCGCAGGTTTGTGGCGACGCAAATTCAGTTCGGTACCCGACATTCTGGGGAAGAACATCACCCTCGACGCGAGAGACTACACCATCGTGGGAGTGATTCCGGCAGACTTTCATCTGGATATTCCAGGCTTCCGCGACAGCCAGGTCTATGTGCCCATCGGTCAGTGGAGCAATCCGCTGCTGCTGAAACGCGGTGCTGGGCTGGGATTCCATGGGATCGGGCGGCTCAAGCCCGGCGTGACCATTGAGCAAGCGCGGGCGGACATGGAAGGCGTCACACGCAATCTGGCAGAAGCCTTTCCGGATACAGACAAAGGGATCACTGCGAAGCTGACGCCGCTCAAGGAACAGATGATCGGTCACGTTCGGCCTCTGCTGCTCGTGCTTCTAGCTGCGGTTGGATTTGTGCTTTTGATTGCGTGCGTGAACGTTGCAAACTTGCTGTTCGCTCGCGCGTCCAGCAGGACGCGCGAATTTGCAGTGCGCGCCGCTCTGGGTGCGAGCCAGGCGAGAGTTGTTCGCCAATTGCTCACGGAGAGCATTCTGCTGGCGCTGGCCGGAGGGGGATTGGGGTTGTACCTGGCGTCGTGGGGAACACGCGCGGCGCTGGGAGTGCTGCCCGCGGCTCTGCCGCGCGGTGAGCAAGTTGGAGTTGACGGCCACGTGCTGATCTTTACTGCCGGTATTTCGCTGCTGGCGGGAATTTTCTTTGGCTTGACACCTGCGCTCAAATCATCGCAGCCGGATTTGCACGAAACGCTGAAGCAAGGTGGCCGAGGAACAAGCGGAAACCGCCAGCGCATGCAGAGTGTGTTTGTGGTTGCCGAGATCGCACTCGCTCTCGTGCTGCTCATCGGCGCGGGATTAACTATTCGCAGTCTAGCGAAGCTGTGGGGCGTTGATCCCGGTTTCAATCCGCACAATGTGCTCACGTTTGGGCTCTCGCTTCCGCCCACGATGATGCATGCAAAACCGGATGCGATCCGCGCCGCGTTTCGGGAGTTCGATGAGAAGTTCGGTTCCGTTGCAGGCATCCAGGCGGTTTCTCAGACCTGGGGCGCAATTCCGTTCAGCGGCGATGACGAACAACTGTTCTGGCTTGAGGGGCAGCCCAAGCCCGCTAACGAAAACGACATGAACTGGGCCATCGACTACATCGTCGAACCCAGCTACCTGAGGGCAATGGGCATTCCGCTGGTGCGGGGCCGGTTCTTTACCGAACACGACGACGAACACGCCCCGCGGGTGGTCGTGATCGATGAGGTCTTCGCTCAGAAATATTTCCCCAACCAGAATCCGATCGGCAAGAGGATCAACCTAGCGCTCTCAGCGCAACTGGCGGAGATCGTCGGCGTGGTTGGGCACGTCAATCAGTGGGGCTTGGCCACCGATGATCGGCAATCGCTTCGATCGGGCCTTTATATCCCTTGCATGCAGATGCCAGACAATTTTATTGCGATGACTCCGTCGGCTTCGGCCGTAGTGTTGCGATCCGGAGGAAACTCAGCCAGCCTGCTCGATTCTCTGCGACAGATCAGCGCGCAGATGAGCAATCAGCAGGTTATCTTCGGCGTGCAAACGATGGACTCACTGATTTCTGATTCTGTGGCCATGCGGCGGTTCTCGATGATTCTGCTCGCAGTGTTTGCCGTGCTGGCACTCTTGCTTGCGAGCGTGGGAATTTATGGCGTCGTTTCTTATGTGGTTGGGCAACGCACGAACGAGATCGGCATTCGCATGGCGCTGGGAGCACGCCAGGGGGACATTTTACTTCTGATTCTGGGTCGTGGAGGAAAGCTAGTCGGGCTCGGGGTTGCAATTGGACTGGCTGCTTCGTTGGGACTGACCAGGCTTATGGCGAGTCTGTTGTATGGAGTCGCAGCTACCGATCCAGCGACGTTTGCCGGAGTCGCGGTGCTGCTGACTGTGGTCGCGCTGGCCGCGTGCTACATCCCGGCCCGCCGTGCCGGCAAGGTCGACCCGATGGTAGCGTTGCGGTACGAGTAGGGCCGCTCTTCCACTACGATCGGGCTACTTAAGCTCGTTGTTCGGGAAAGCGCGGGGGCGCCCGCGCTACATACTTCGTTTCTTCTTTCTCTCACATCTGCTCTAGTCTTCCTTCTTTTCTGGCTCCCTCGTGATCGGCTTTTCGATCGGCTTGCGGGGGAGCATTTGGTCGCGCATGGCGGCTTCGTAGACGAAGCTGGCGACGATGACAGAGATCTGTTTCAGGTCTTCGGGTTGGAGGCGGTCGTAGACGTCCATGTTGGAGTGGTGAGTGCGGGTTTCGTATTCGATGGGATCCTGGATGAATTGGAATCCCGGAATGCCGACGGCGTCGAACGAGAGATGGTCGGTGCCTCCGGTGTTCCGCATGGACAGCGTGGTCATGCCGAGATCTTTGAAGGGACGCATCCAGGCTTCGAAGATGGGAGCGACGGCTTCGTTTTCCTGGAGGTAGACGCCGCGGATTTTTCCGGTGCCGTTATCGACGTTGAAATAGGCGGAGACTTTCGCCTGCTCCGGCTTTACCGTCACTGGTCCCGCGTCGCGACGGAGAAGGGTTGGCATGTCCTTCATGTTGGGATCGTCCATGCGCGGGCGTGATCCGAAGTGCTGCTCGACGTATCCTTGCGAGCCGAGGAGGCCTTCTTCCTCGCCGCTCCACAGGCCGATGCGGATGGTGCGGCGGGGCATGATGCCGATGGCTTTCAGGATGCGCATGGCTTCCATCATGACGATGGTGCCGGCGCCGTTGTCGGTGGCGCCGGTGCCGGCGTGCCAGGAGTCGAGGTGCGCGCCGAGCATGACGATTTCATCTTTCTTGTCGGTGCCGGGGATTTCGGCGATGGTGTCGTATTGCATGAGGTCATCGTCGTAGAAAGTGTTGATGACGTTGAGTTCGACGGTGACATCTTTCTTTTGCTGGAGCAGGCGCGCGATGCGGGTCCAGTGCTCGGAGGCCAGGGTGAGCTGAGGCGTCGTGGTAGTTTCGCCGGGCTTGTAGGATCCGCCGGACTGGACGAAGACGGTGCCACCGCCGGCGGTGCCGCGGCTGTGGTCGATGACGGCGAGAACTTTTTCGTCGGCGTAGAACTGGTTGAGATCTCTCTGGAACTGGCGGCGACGCGCGATCTCGGACATGCGGAAGGGAGGGCGCTCGCCGGGGATTTCGTACTCGGAAGTCTTGGCGAGATCTTCGTCGCTGTAACGCTTGTAAGGAGCTTCGGCGATGGGCTTTACGTCGGCGTCGGGTCCAGTCATGACGATCATTCCGGCGAGCTTGCCCTTGTACTTGTCGAAGTCTTCTTTCTTTTCGATGGTGACGCGAATGCATTTGCCGGTAACGACACCGTTGGTGCCGGGCGTCCAGGCCTTGGCGTAGACGATGAGAGGAACGATGTCAGGCGTGGTCATGCGAGCGTTGACGTATTGATTGGCCCATCCGCGACCGAAGGGACCCCATGACTCGAGGTGGGCGTTGCTCATGCCGGCGGCGGTGAGTTGATCGCGGGTCCATTCGTTAGCGCGCTTCATGTTGGGAGATCCGGTGAGGCGTTCACCGATGGAATCCATTAGACCCGTGGCGTATTCCATGACTTTGGAATTGTGGAAGCCTTCATAGCGAATGCGGGAGATGGCTTCGAGATCGACTTTCTCCTGGGACCAGAGGGCGGGAACGAACAGCAGAATGACGACGAGTGAACAGACGAGTCGCGTAGACCTCTTCATGATGGAGCGCTCCTGAGTGGGGATCAACCGGGGATTATACAGCCGGGAGTTAGGTAGAACGGGGATGGGAATTGTAAAGTTATTTCAAGGTCTGGACGAAGGCATTCACCACTAACTAGCCAAGGGCTTCGCCCTTGATATCCCGTTGAATTTCAACGGATGCAGCAACTTGACGTTACAACGAGAACAAAATTCTCGTTGTAACGTGCATAATCGACTAAGGACACGAAGGTTCACTCTAAGGAAAGCAATTGGGGACTGATGGCGCTAGACGTAGCCTGCTACGTGTCCACGACTGGTCTTTTACTCATTTTTCTTCGTCATTTCTCCAGGGCAGGCTTGGCTACGGGTTCTTTGCGCTTTTCCTCGGTATCGGCAGAGAACAACATGTAGTGATCGAAGCTATGGCGGCGGTAGTAGCGGTGTTTGCGGAAATCGAAATAGATTTCTGCGCTCTTCGGAAGCCACAGAGAAGTATTCTTTCTGGGGAAAGCTACGGGCCCGTACTCGACGACTTCGTGCTCATTGAGAAGCCGGATTTCGGGCATGGGGTTGACCATCTCGGATTCAATGCGGACGATCTGGAACTTGTCCGCGGTAATCCAGGCTCGTCCTTTTAAGTCGACGGAATACATTTGACTGCCGACCTTATAACTGTGGATGCGGTTGGGGCGATCATCCCTCTGGCGGAAGTGGACGAGCCATGTGGCTTGTCCGTGCCAGTCCCCCAAACCTTCGCAGGTCATGGCAAAGTTATCGCGCATGTGAGGATGGAATACGAGTGCCAGAGCTGCGAAGCCGGTACTGGCAATGTGGTCTGGATACTCGGCGGTGGTGATTTTATCGGTGCGGTATTCGTCGACCGCGAGAAACCCGGGCTGGGGCTCGGAAATGGAGGCGACGTAGTTGTATTTGCGGGTTTCCGTGCGGATGGGAATGCCGAACTCGTCGAGAGATTGATGCAGCAAGTCTTCGACTGCAGCGAAGCGCGCCACGTCGTCGACCAACTCCTGCACCCCTCTGCCAGATTCTTCAATTACCTGCGCGGATGGACACGGTACTCCAGGAGCGACGGCGGGCGTGAGGTCATCGATGCCCGGGGGCATCCACGACTTCAAGGCGAGACTAGGCGCGGCTAGCGCCGCTAAAGGATCAACGCCGGAAAGGCGAGCTTGGGTCGCAGGTGCATCGGCCATTGAGGCGGAGTGAGATGGGTGCTGCTGAATGTCCGCGATCAGAGAGCGAACCTGAGGTGCCATGGGATGCTGCGGAGATTGATCGAGAAAGACGTTCAGAGCCTGAATTCCAGCCTGATCTTGACCCAGGTTTACCAGCGCTTGCCCGAGGACGAGTTGGGCTGGTGCGGCATTGTTCTTGCCGAGGGTGATTGCGATCTGCGCCTGGTCCCGGGCCTTATCGTAGTCTTGCTGGTGAAGGTAGGTGTCGGCGAGCAAGTTGTGGGGTAGCCAGTTTTCGTTATCGGCGAGTATGGCTTGCTCGAGCGCAGATCGCGCTGCCGGGTAATCCTTGCGTTCGAGGCCGGTTCGGCCGAGGAGCGTGAGGGCCTGAGCGTTGTGGGGGTTCAGATTCGCCGCTGTCCCCAGGTAGGTTCCGGCCTGCGCGAAATCTCGTTTCTGAAAATACAAATATCCCAGAAGGAAATTCAGCTCCGGGCTGGATGGCGACAATTTATAGGCGTCGTCGAGATGCTTCTGCGCGTCTTTGAGCTTTCCAGACTTGAGTGCCGAAACTGCGTGCTTGGTTTGTTTTCGCGCTTGGGCCGACATAACCGAGTCGGACACGTCGAGATTGACTGCTTCAGGATCGCGGCGCAGCACGACATCGGAGAATGAGGGCGCCATCGAGTCGACGACCTGCACTTCCTTATGAGTGCTCAGATAGCCGACGGCACTCACTTCCACCTCATAACTTCCATAGGGTATGCCGACAAAAACTCCGCGCGACATGTCTTCTGTAGTCTGCCAGGTGGCCGCCTGACTGGTCGGGTCCACGAGTCTCAACAAGGCCTGGCGATCGAGATGAACGCCTTTACGCTCGGCATACACGGTGAAGACGATCACTCCGGTACCGGGCGGCGTGTCGTAGGTGGTGACGACTTTCATCGGCTGGGAGTCGCGGTCGAGACGGCTCTGAGAGAAGGCAGTTGTCGTGAGCAGGCTAACGAGGAAAAATGAGGCGCACAAAAGCCGCGCGGAAGAACTCAACAGAATGGCGCTGCGGCGGAACATGCGGAACATAAAGAATCCGCGAGAAGTGTGGCACAGTCATGGTCGCGGGTCAAACTAAGGACAAAGAAGCTATTCCTTAGCGGTAGGCTTTTCCTGCGGCGGAGCAGACTGGCCGCCTTCGGTTTTCTGCTGGCCCTGGGTTGTGAACGGGGGCGGCGCGGATGCGGACCGGAATTTCGTATCCGGTCTTGTGATGCAGGAATCCGATGGACTCGGTGGCGTGCGAAGTCTTGATGGCGCGGGCGACGGGGCAGTCTTCTTTGCAGAATTCGCAACCAGGTTGATCGCAGTGCAGCAAAGGCTCGGAGGCGCAGGAGTGGCCGATGACGTCGTGGCGCAGGTGTCCAGTAATGCGCTCGGCGCCGTCGCTCCAGAGGGCAATTCTCTGTTGCATATCGACGACGCAGAGGCCGGCGGGCAGGCTCTCGAGAATGCTGCGGCAGATGTCGGAATCATGAAATAAGGACATGCGTGGTCGCGCGAACTTCGCCGACTATGGGGGACATCGGCAAAATCCACAGGGGACTTCAGAGGGCAGGGCGGGCATTTTCCGGCGATGCTCGCAGTTGGCATGGAACAGGCGTGGCGCTTCCTACCGGGCCGCCAGGAAATTCAGTTGGTGGAGATGGTGAAGTTGACGGTGATCCGGGTCTGGGTTTCGACGGGTTCGGTGCCTTGGAAGTGCGGCTTGAAATGCCACTGTTTGACGGCTTCCTGGGCGGCGTTGGCCAGGATCGGCGGGCCGCTGACGACGCGGAGGTCCTGGATTTCGCCGCTCTTGCTGATCATGGCTTGCAGAATCACCGAGCCCTGTACCTTCATCTGTCGCGCCAGCATCGGATAGCTGGGCTTCACGGGTTGGCTGACGATTTCTGCCGTGTCGGAGGAAATTTGCACGTGCTCGGCCGCTGCCGTGGTGATGCTGGCTGCGCTGTCGACTGGGCGGCTGGGAGGCTGAGCGACCGGATGAGGCTGAGAGTCGGGTTGCAGATCGACGCGCACTGAGTTGGTGCCGGGGCGGACGACGCGATGAACGTCGCCGGCGACGACTTCAACTTCGAGCGGAGGTAGCACGGTCCTGGTAGCGATGACAGGCGGAGCAGGGGCGTCGTCGGGGGCATCAGCGGGAACATCAGCGGGAACCTCGGCTTTTGCCTTAGCTTTCGTGCCGTGCGACTTCTTGTGCGCGGGCGAGTCCGGCTTGGCAGTCCCCGGCGGCAACGGCTGAACTTGTGACTGCACCTGCGGCTGGTCTTGCGATTGGTCTACAGCTTCCTGCGTTGCGGGAAACCAGAAATCGCGATCGCGATAGAGAGCGAAGGCTAAAGCGGCGATGAGCAGGGCCAAAGCGATCACCATCATGCGCTGCTGCTTGGGCTCGATGGGCCGCTGGGAGCGCGGGTCCGCCAGTAGGCGACGCTTGGTCTTCGCGAAGAATAGGTCGAGGTCAAACATGAGGGGCGAGTCCGCTCCAGATTCTGCGGATAGTATGCCTACAAACTTGGCGAAAGGCCAGCAGAAGCGGCAATTAGGGACACTCGAAGGGGCCTACAGAGAGGAGGGTGGCCGATCGTGGTAGATTGGCCGTAACTTTCGAGGTCGTCTCGAATCCCATGATCGGGGAACGTGTAGGTGGGGGGTATGGAACCAGACAACGAAAAACCGACATCGGGCGAGCCGGTGAGCGATCCGCAGGCGGGTGAGGCAGGCGGCGGCGATCCAATGGTTGCTGAGCCGCAGGGTGCGCCGTCGCGAGTTGTGCCGCCGAAACCGGTACAGCGCGGGATGGATGAGCGCACGTTTGCGCAGGTGTCGCGGCGGGAACTGCTGAAGGTGGTTCCGGTGCTGGCGTTGGGGGCGTTTGCGATCCCGCGGTTTCAGGAGTTCCTGCTGAAGAAGGGGCTGGGGTTCAGCGATTGGGCGTCGGAGAAGTTATTCCGGCGCGGGCATCTGGCGCCGACGTTCGCGGATACGGAGGTGACGCCGTTCGAGAAGTTTCCTATCAATGGTTATGACGTGGATGATCCGGGCGTAATTCTTGAGAGCTGGACGCTAAAGGTGAGCGGTGCGGTGCAGAAGCCGGGCAACTACAGGTTGGAGCAGGTCCAGGCGCTGCCTCGGGTACGGCAGAATACCCGACATGTGTGCGTCGAAGGGTGGGATGTGATCGGGAGATTTGGAGGTGCGCGGCTGTCGGATTTCCTGAACAAAATTGGGGCGGATACGTCTGCGAGGTTTCTCACGGTGGCGTGCGCTGACGATTATTACGAATCGCTGGATATGGCAACGGCACTGCATCCGCAGACGCTGCTTTGCTATGAGATGTACGACCAACCGCTCACACGGAAGCATGGAGCGCCGCTGCGGCTGAACATACCGACGAAAGTCGGATACAAGCAGGCGAAGTATTTGACGGACCTCAAGGTCACCAATGTGGTGGAGAAGGTTGGGTATTGGGAGGATCAGGGGTACTCGGAGTTTTATGGACTGTGATGGGAAAGGTTTCAGGGTTTCAAGGTTTCGAAGGTTTCAAGGTAAACGACGGATCAGTCAGGGAAATTTGAAACTTTGAAACTTTGAAACCTCGAAACGTAGGAGCACGCATGAGCGGTGTTGCGAGTGAAATTATCCGGATGAAGGGCGACGAGACTGAGGTTGTGGGTCGGGCCGCGTATGAACATCCGCTGCTGGTGCGGCTTTGTCATTGGGTGAATGCGATTTCGTTGTTTGTGATGGTGGGGAGCGGGCTGCAGATTTTTCGGGCTTTTCCGAGTTTTGGGGCGAAGATTCCGCAGAAGGATTTGTTGAATTGGCCGAAGGCATTTGCAATTGGCGGATGGCTGGGCGGTGCGCTGCAATGGCATCTCACGTTCATGTGGATTTATATCGCGACCGGGGTGATCTACCTCGGGTACCAGATCTTCAGCGGGAACTACCGGCAGGTGTTGTTTACGCGCCGGGACATTCCGGGTGTGTGGCCGATGGTGAGGCATTATTTCTTTTTTGGTCCGAAGCAGGAGCAGCATGAGGCTTATAACCCGCTGCAGAAGCATGCATACACGACAGCGATCGGGCTGGGTGTGCTGTCGGTGCTGACCGGGCTGGCTGTGTGGAAGCCGGTCCAGTTTTCGTGGCTGGCGTGGTTGATGGGCGGATTTCAATGGGCGCGGCTTTGGCATTTCCTGGTGATGTGGGCGATGTTGGGATTTGTCTTCGGACATCTGGTGATGGTGGTGCTGCACGGGTGGAATAACTTTGTGTCGATGCTGACGGGTTGGAAGAAAGATCCGGAGTACTGATTCGCGACGAGCGGCGTGCCTCAGGGGGTAAAGCCCAAGCTGATTTCGCGGCTTACGCTGCCCCAAAGGGCCGCTCTTCCACGGGCCCGGCGCGTTCGGCCTGGCGCGTTAGGCCCGGCGCATTTGAAAGTTTATCGGGAGCTTCTAGAACGGTGCCCTTGCCAAGAGCGATGCACAGGATTCTAGAAAGCGCTGCTGCACAAAAACTCGGGCCGGAAGATAAGAATGGTCTTGATCGCCGTCATCAACAATCCGGGGGAGGCGGGCACGACGCGCGAGGAGGAGTTGATCGCGCGGGTGCAGCGCGGGCAGAACGAATTGTTCTATGAGTTGGTGAAGCCTTATGAGCGGCGGGTGTATGCGGCGGCGCTGGCGATTTTGCGCAACGAGGCGGATGCAGAAGATGTGGTGCAGGAGGCGATGCTGAAGGCGCTGGCTAACATCCGGCAGTTTCGCGCGGAGGCAAAGTTCAGTACCTGGCTGATTCAGATTACCGTGAACGAGGCATTGATGCGGCGGCGGAGGGAGCGAACGGTCGTGATGGAAGGCATCGACGAGCGGCGGGAGGAAGAGAGCGATTATGCGCCGCGCGACTTTGCCGACTGGAGGGAGATTCCGTCGGAGGTACTGGAGCGCAAGGAAGTGCGGCAGAAGCTGGCTGCGGCGCTGGCTACGCTCGACCGCAAGTATCGGGAGGTCTTCGTGCTGCGGGATATGGAGCAGTTGAATATTCAGGAGACGGCCGAGGCGCTGGGGATTTCGGTCGCTTCGGTGAAGACGCGGTTGCTGCGGGCACGATTGATGTTGCGCGATCTGCTGGCTGCGGGATGGAAGCAGGGGTGGTTCAGCCGGCTGCCATTCGAGAAGGGAAGCAAGCCATGGTAGACAGAGGATCCGTGAACTGCGAACGGGTGTGGGTCGAGATTTCGAACTACATCGAGGGAGAGGTGGACGCTGGGCTCCGCTCGGTGCTGGACGAGCACTTCCGGACCTGCACGCGGTGCGCGTCGGTGCTGGAGGGGACGCGGAATGTGATCCGGTTGTACGGCGACGAGCAGATGATCGAGGTGCCGGCGGGTTTTGGACGGCGGCTGGAGAGACGGCTGGCACAGGGTGCGCGGATCGGTGGGACGCGGTGGTCGACGTGGTCGGCGTGGCTGGTTCCAGTGGCGGCGCTGTTGCTCTTTGCGGGCGGACTGCGGGTGGCGAACTCTTTGACAACGGCGCCGGAGTTGAAGTCTGAACACGCGCAGCCGGGGTGGGGGATTCCTCCCGATATGCAGGTGGTGGTGACGGCGGATGCCAAAGTGTTCCACGTGGCGGGGTGCGGCGTGATTCACAACAAGGCGACCGAGCGAACGCTGACTGCGAGAGAGGCGATGAAGCAGGGGTATGTGCCGTGTCTGCGGTGCATGCGGGAATATTTGCATACGGCGAGTGCGGGGCATGCTGCGCTAGAGGCGGATGTGGAGGCGGAGGGGGATGTGGATGTGAATGTGAATGGAGAGGGGGCATTTCGCACTCCGGGGCATTAGAAGCCCTCTGACAAATCGCTCATAACCCGGGCAATGAGCAATATGGCGGAACGGATTACTACTACAAAACGGGAGGATTTTCGAGTTGACTGGACTTTAGAATTGACGCGAATGAAGGGCATTACCCGCGCGGCGCTCGCTGGCCTCTGGCTCGTTACCGCGTCCCTGGCGATCACCGGCGCGCTCTACGAGATGACCGGCAGGTGGCGTGACGCGCAACATTTCCCGCATCGTGGCCACATCGTCCAGGCTGGGTCGATCCGTATGAACATCGACTGCAGCGGGCAGGGTTCACCCACCGTAATACTGGAGAGCGGTTCTGGCGGCCCTTCCGTTGACTGGCTGATGGTGCAACCCGGGGTCGCGAAGTTCTCGCGCGTATGTTCTTACGACCGCGCCGGATATGGCTGGAGCGACTCGGGTCCTGAACCGCGCAGCAGCCTGCAGATTGCGCACGAACTGAAACAGTTGCTGCAGGCGGCCGGGGAAAAAGGTCCGTACGTTCTTGTAGGTCACTCTATGGGTGGATACGACATCAGGGTTTACACCGGTCAGTATCCGAATGATGTAGCGGGCATGGTGCTGGTTGACGCCTCCCATGAAGATCAGGACCTGAGAGCGCCAGAGTCTATCCGCAAATGGTCACAGGACGACCGCAAACACCCCGGCTGGAAGAAGCTTAAATATTTCTTTCAACTCCATCTTGGATGGGCTCGCCTGACGGCGGACCACGATGCGCCTGGATTCTGGCCGAAAGCATTCAGGGAGGAAGAAAATTTCCTGATGCTTCCGACCAAACATCAATTCGCCACGATCGATGAGGATCAGGTATTCACCACTCTGAGCGCGGCACAGGTGCGAAGCGCCGGAAACCTCGGAGATCGCCCGCTGATTGTGCTTACCGCGACGAGACAGGACGATATCCCTCCGGAGATCCCGCGCAAGGACGCACAGGCGGATGAGGATCTCTGGGTTCACCAGTTACAGCCGGAGTTGGCTCGTCTCTCGACTCATGGCAAGCAGATCGTTGTCGACAGCAGCCACGAAATGCCAACCGAACATCCTGAGGTCATCATTTCGGCGATCCATGAGGTATGGCTGGCAGCTCACTAGCGTCCTGTCCCTGAACTTCGCGAACAAAACCGGGCGCACCTCAGATAGGCTGGGAAAATCCATGCGCAGTGGGAATGCGAGCCGCGGGGCTGAAGCCGCCATTTGATCTCCGCATTTGACGCAGCGCTGAAGCGCCGCTCTTCCACGGTCAACGCGAGCAGATCAGATCGGGCTGGGGGCCGCGCCTGAATCTGGACGACGGGCCTAGTCCTGCTTCATTCGTCTTTCTTCATGTCATCTTTCTTCCTGCTGTCGTCCTTCTTCGTGGCATCTTTCTGGGAAGGTCGGGGGCGGCAGAAAATCTTTAACCACTAAGGTCACGAAGGAAAATCCGGGCCGAGTTCGAGGAATGAGAATCCCCGATTCAAGTTACCACGGAGGATACGGAGGACACAGAGGGACCTCCATCAGCAGGCTAGTTGGTCGCGCGTGATCTTTAGTCCTGGGAGATTTCCGAGGACTGTGACTGCTACGGACTCTGTTTTGAAGAATTCGTTGGCGAGGCTGGATAGGTCTTCGGCGGTGACGGCTTCGATTTTTTCGATCAGTTCGTCGAGGTCATAGAAGCGGTCGAAGTACATCTCCTGGCGGGCGAGGTTTGACATGCGGGCGGTGCTCGATTCGAGGGAGAGCATCAGACTGCCCTTGAGCTGGGCTTTGGAGCGCTTGAGTTCTTCTTCGGGCACGGGTTGCGCTTTGAGATCGCGGAATTCTTTGACTACTGACTGCACAACTTTGGACGCCGAGGCGAGCGAGGTGCCGGCGTAGACGGCGAGGCATCCGGTGTCGCGGTAGGGGTTGAGGTCGCTGTAGATGGAGTAGGCCAGGCCCTGACGCTCGCGGATGTTCTGGAAGAGGCGGGAACTCATGCCTCCGCCGAGCAGGGTGTTGAGGATGTAGCCTGCGTGGCGCTTTTCATGCGCGATGGGATAGGCGGGGACGCCGAGGCAGAGTTGCACTTGTTCGAGAGCTTTCTTGTTGCGCAGGATGATGCGCGAGACGGTCTTCGGCGCCGTGGAGTGAAATCCATTCTTCATCGGCTTCATGTGCTCGAAGGCTTTGGTGACGAGTTCGACGAAGCGGTCGTGATCGAGATTGCCGGCCGCGGACACGATGATGTTGCCGGGGGCGAAGCGGTGAGCGTAGGCTTCGACGACCGAGGGGCGCTCGAAGCGCTTCACGGTCTCTTTGGTGCCGAGGATCGGCTTGCCGAGGGGATGATCTTTGAAAAAATTCTGGGTGAAGATTTCATGGACGAGGTAGTCGGGATTGTCTTCGTCCATTTTGATTTCTTCGAGGATAACGCCGCGCTCGCGGGTGATGTCGGCGGCAGCGAAGACGGGATTCAGGACCAAGTCGCTGAGAATGTCGAGCGCGGTGGGGACGTGTTCGTCGAGGACCTTGACGTTGAAGCAGATGCATTCCTTGGCGGTGAAGGCGTCCATGTTGCCGCCGATGGAGTCGACCTGGCGGGCGATTTCTTCCGCGGTGCGGTGCTTGGTCCCTTTAAAGACCATGTGCTCTATGAAGTGGGAGATGCCGTTCCATTCGGCGTCTTCGTCGCGCGATCCAGTCTGGAGCCAGATTCCGATGGAGGCGGAGCGGATGTGCTGCATCTGCTCGGTGATGACGGTGAGGCCGTTGGGCAGCTTTTGACGACGAATATTGCGGACTTCTTTGGACATTGCCACTTCCTGATATTAAATACTAACCAGTAAATCAAAGGGAATGTGGTGCGGAAGGATCTTTTACTATTCTCACATAGGGGCGGTGGGTGTGCGAGAATAGTTTAGTGACTTAGAATCAGTGGGTTAAGGGGGTGATTCGAATTCCCGTCGGAGTGAAATACCAGCTGCGGGAGATTGTCGGGAAGCCGTCAATCACTAATGTTTAAGACAGAGCTATGACAGATTCGTCACAAGTCGCACTGCTCGGGTTGGATCGGGCGGAACTCACCTCATTCGTGGAGAGCCTGGGTGAGCCGGCGTATCGTGGGCAGCAACTGCGAGATGCCATCTACCGGCAGCGCGTGGAGGCGGTGGAGGAGATTTCGACGCTCTCGCAGTCGCTTCGCGGGAAGCTTACAGAGAAGGGTGTGTCGGTGGGTTTGCCGCGGATTGCGCAGAGGTTTGTGTCGCAGGATGGCACGGTGCGGTATCTGGTTGCGCTGGCGGATGGGCAGACGGTGGAGACGGTGTGGATGCCGGAGGGGGATGGGGGGGAGGCGGGAGATGGGAGTGAGGCGGGGGAGTTGGCGGAGCGGTTCGCGGAGAGCGACATTACCGATCAGACCCCAAATCGGAAACAGGAACAGGAGCCAGGTTGGAGACAGGAACAGAAACCAGAGTGGGGACGGGAAGAGGAACAGAAATCAGGGTGTGGACAGAAACAAAAACCGGGTGGCGGACAGGAACAGAGTTCCGATCGAAGTCAGTCCCAAAGTTCAGGTCGGGGTCGGCAACACAATTCAGATCTAGGACAAAGTCAGCGACGCGTTCAGGGGCAGAATCAGGGGCGGTCGACGATTTGCATTTCCAGTCAGGTGGGGTGTGCGGTGGATTGCCAGTTTTGTCTGACGGCACTGCTGGGCGTGAAGCGGAATCTAAGTGCCGGGGAGATTGTAGGGCAGGTTTGCGCAGTGCTGAAAGATCAGCAGGTGTCACCGCCGGAGGATCGCATCAACCTCGTTTTTATGGGGATGGGCGAGCCATTCCTGAACTATGAAAATTTTGTGAAGGCGGCGCGGTTGCTGGTGGAAGAAGTCGGGATTGCAGAGCGGAGGATGACGGTGTCGACGGCAGGAATCGTGCCGCGGATTCACGATTTTGGAGGAGAGAATATCCGTCCGAAGCTGGCGATTTCATTGAATGCATCGAACGATGCGCTGCGCACGCGGCTGATGCCGTTGAACAAGAAATGGAATCTGGAGATGCTAATGGCGGCGGCGAAGGAGTATCCGCTGCGGACGAGGGAGTGGATTACGTTTGAGTACGTTCTACTGGGCGGCGTAAACGACGGGCCGGAGAACGCGCGAGAAGTGGTGGAGTTGCTGCGCGGGATGCGGTGCAAAGTGAATCTGATTGCGCTGAATTCGGGGCCGGGGATCGAGTTTGCGACTCCCGATACGGAGCGCGTGGCCGAGTTTCAGAAAATTCTGCGGGACAGTGGTGTTCCGGCGTACGTGCGGCGTCCGCGGGGGAGGGACATTTATGCGGCGTGCGGGCAGCTCAAGCGTACGGTCGAGATTGCCACAGCACCGGCACGGTAGATTCCTTTGGTTTGGAAGGTGAGGACTGAGTCGCCGGAATGTACACGCGGAGTATGATCGTGCCGTCTTCACGGCGCTCGCGTGAAATTCGACCCCGATGCTCGCGCAGGATGCCTTCACACGCGCTCAGTCCGAGACCGTCTTCGGGATCGAGCGGAGAAGAGGTGTGCGGGTTGGCGGTGGCAGGCGTGGCGTCCGTGACGATTTGCAGCACGGAAGTGTTAGTCTGGCGTAGCGTGCTGACCATCAGGACGCGCCCGCCCCGTTCACTGAGGACATGCAGACAGCTGGCTACGAGCTGCAGACAGACCTGAAGCAACTGATTGGAATCCCCTAAAACTTTTGCGAGGGCAGGATCAAACTGGGTGCGGACTTCGATGCCGAGACCTTCCCACTGGGATTGCGTTAACTTCACGGCGGTGCGCGCCAGAGTGTTGAGATCGAGCGGACTCTTGGGGGCGGGGGCCTGTCGGGCGAAGCTGATGAGACTGGCAACGAGGGATTTTGTGCGGCGGACGTACTGGCCGATTTTGGCTGCCATAGGCTTCTGATCGTCCGTGAGCGGCGTGCTGAGAAGCATGTCGGAATAACCGAGCATGGCAGTGATGGGATTGTTGAGTTCGTGTGCGGCGCCGCCAACCAGTTGACCAATGGAAGCCAGTTTTTCGGACTGAAGGATCTGGGCCTGCAGACGATTCAGATTTTCGAAAGACTCCTGTGAGTGATTCAGCAGGCGAATCAGTTCGCGATCGAGCAGATGCTGGCGCTGGAAGACCATCACTCCCATGAAAAAAGCGGCAATGAGAGTCAGAGCCAGCCGGAACAGGCGGACGCGGGATGGCACCTGGTTGTCGGCGAGAGCCCAGGCGGCGAACAGAGGCAGTGAGAAGACCGCAATCATGCTGCAGCGGGCAACCCAAACACCATAGAGCGTGGAGACTTCGCGGGCATCGGCGGCGGGCTTCTCGGCTTTTGTCCGCAGGCCAATCCATGTCAGCCATGCCATCGCAGCAACCATGGGAATGTCATAAAGGCTGCCGCTGTAGTACACCTTCCGGCCGATAGCCCAGTTCGAGACGGTGGAACTGGAGGCATAACACAAGCTCAGGCCGAACAGGCCTGCGTACAGTTTTCGCCATTCGGCTTTACTCGTGATCCAGCAGGCAAAAAGACCGAGCAGGAAGGCGACCTCCTCGGAGGTATAGACGGCATTCAAATGCCGGTTATAGGCGGCGATATCGGCCACGACGTATTGCCACGGGATGACGAGCAGGACGTACAGATAGAACCACCACGTCAGCAGCAGAGCGAAATCAAGACGTCCGACACGGGCGGCATATTCGTCACGGGGAATGTGGGGACGGATGGCCAAAGCGGCCATGAAAGGGACGATATGCAGGAACAAAATGATGTCGCCGGCGAACAGATCCGGGACGTCAGTCTGCAGGACCACTTCGTAATAGGTCCAAAGCAGCTGGTAGATGAGCCAGAAAGAAACGCCGAGAGTGATCAATGCCCAGAACAGGCGCATGCGTCCCTGAGAGCGAAGCACAAGGGGAGCAAAGGCCGCAGTACCGGAAATCAGGAAGAGGCACTGGACGATATCGCTGAAAGCGGTCAAGTGAAACGAGCGCGGTAGAAAGAGAGCAGCGAGAACGAAGGCCGCCAACAATCCAGCGACCGCCAATAACCAGAAATAGGAGCGCTTGCTCAAGACATGCCTCAACAGCCATTTTAGATGGGATCGCAGTAGGAGATTGGTTACTGTAGTAACCTTAAGCCAAAAGGGGCTGGGCGGGGAGTACCCCAGAGACTCACTTGCTGGTAAGGTTTTCTTATTCAATAATATGCAGCGAAGCCGCCACGCCCGTGGAGAGCGAGTCCATTGAATCTTCGCGTTGAGCGCTACCGACATTCCTGGAGAGTGAGAATTCCGCCGGATCCTGGCGAAACGCGCCGGATCGAGCGGTGGCTGGCGACCGCCCGGGTGTTTCTGGCGGTCTCGACGCTGGTGGCGATCCGCATGGATCCTACCGAATTGGGGAACTCGTGGGCGGCGTACGGGCTGTTCGTATTTTATTTGGCGAACGCGAGTCTGATCCTGATGCTGCTCAGGCGCAGACAGCAGTCGACCGCAGGCTTTCGGTTACTTGTGCACGCTGGGGACGTGGTTTGGCCCGCTTTGATTTCAATCTTTGCGGAGGGACCAAGGGCGCCTTTTTATCTCTTCTTTTTTTTCGTTCTGGCGGCGGCGGCTTATCGTTGGGGACTTTGGGAAACGCTGGCCACGGCAGCGGCTGAAGTCGCGTTGCTGTGGATCGAGGGCTTTGTTCTTATCCATCGCTGGATCAAGCCCGTGGGTCCACCGGGATTGCTGGGGCTGCCGGTGAATCTGCGGGAGTTCGAACCCGAACGGCTGTTCATGCTCTCGGTGTACCTGCTGGTGATGGGGCTATTGCTGGGGTATCTGGCGGAACAGCAGAAGCATTTGCGGGCAGAGAAAGCTGTCCTGACGGGGACTCTGTCGCGGGTGCGTGTGGAAGCGGGCCTGACGGGGACGATTGAGCAGATTTTCCACGAGGCGATGTCGATGTACGGGGCATCACGAGTGATAGTGGCGTCGCAGGAGGCGCATAGCCAGCGAGTTTTCGTGGGAGCACTGGAAAAGGCGAGCGGCCGGGCGCCGTCGGAGTTCCACTGGCTGGACTCAGGCCAGCGCGATGCGAAAACCTATCTGGATGATTTTCCGGGGGACGTGTGTTACGCCGCGATCGACGGGGATCGGTGGAAAACGCTGGCGCTGGATGAGGGTGGCCATCAACTGGCGGTGGAGAATCTGGCTCCGATTTCTCAGTTGCAGCAAGTGCAAACTTTTGAGTCCCTCGTCACAGTTGCATTTTTGTTTGGAAGCGAGTGGCGAGGAAGAGTCTTCCTGTTCAATCCGTCGTGGCGGGGCGAGAAGCAGGAGGAACTGCGCTTTTTACTGGATCTGGTGCACCAGGTGGGCCCAGCGGTGTACAACGTTTATCTTCTGCATCGATTACGGCGACGAGCGGGAGCGGCCGAGCGCGCGCGGTTTGCGCGGGAACTGCACGACGGCGCGGTGCAATCGCTGATCGCGGTGGAGATGCAGGTCGACGTGTTGCGGCGGCAAGCCGATGCCGGCAAGCCGATTGGCTCCGAACTGGGACGCATTCAGGGGCTGTTGCGTGAGGAAGTGCTGAAGCTGCGGGAACTGATGCAACAAATGAAAGCGATCGATGTGGATGCGCAACGGTTGCTGGGGGTGTTGAGCGATACCGTCGAACGCTTTCAGCGGGAGACTGGGATCAGCGCGCGATTCGTGTCCGATCTTGAGGCTCTGGACATGCCGCAACGAGTATGCCGCGAGATCCTGCACATTGTGCAAGAAGGACTGGTCAACGTCAGGAAGCACAGCGGGGCCCGGCATGCGCTGGTCCGATTGGCAGCAAACGCCGAAAAATGGAGCCTGACGCTGGAAGACGATGGGAAAGGATTTTCGTTTGGGGGACGCTATAACCAGGATCAACTGGAAGAAGCGGGGAAAGGGCCTATGATCATCAAGGAACGGGTGCGTTTGATTGATGGGCAACTCACTGTAGAATCAAATCCCGGACAAGGAACGCGCTTGGAAATCAGCGTGCCGCGGAGCGGGGAAGTGCCACATGAACTTTAAGAAAGCGCAGCCGGTTCGTCTTGTGATCGCCGATGACCACCCGATTTTCCGCGATGGCCTGCGGCGTTTGCTGGAGGCCGAGGCTGATCTAAAGGTCCTGGGGGAAGCGTCGGATGGGGCCGAAGCCGTCAAATTGGCGAAGCAGTTGAAGCCCGACATTCTGCTGCTCGATTTGGCGATGCCCAAGCACCCGGGGCTGGAAGCGTTGCGGGATCTGAGTATGCCGGCGAACGCGACACCGGTGCGGGTGATTCTCCTGACGGCCGCGGCGGAAAAAGGCCAGATTGTGGAAGCGCTGCAACTGGGCGCGCGGGGAGTGGTGCTGAAGGATTCGGCGACGCAGTTGTTGCTGAAGGCGATTCACACGGTCATGGCGGGCGAATACTGGGTGGGGCGGGAAAGCGTGTCGAATCTGGTGCAGTACCTGCGTACGCTGATGCAGTCTTCGCATGACGAGGCCCGGCAGAAGAAATTTGGCCTGACGCCACGCGAACTGGAGATCGTTTCGGCCGTGGTGGCGGGGTACTCCAACAAGGAAATAGCGGAATACTTCAAGATCAGCGAAGATACGGTCAAACACCATCTCAGCAATATTTTTGACAAGTTGGGGGTCTCGACCCGGCTGGAACTTGCACTATTTGCGGTGAATCAGGCCTTGCCGCTGAAGAGTATTGCCTGAGGCGTTCACGAGATGAGTGCTACTCGGTGGCACTTTCGTGCCATTGGCGGTGTCGATTGCGAATACTAGAATCTTTAGACCAGAGAATTGTGGGTGAAAGTATCAATTGTGCAGCGGTGGTGCTCACGCTTGGGGCACAGCCAAAGGAAGTTAGAAAAGAGGAGCCCGTGGCAAAACGTTTACAGCAGCTCTGGAACGATGAGCGTGGCCAGGACATTGCAGAATACGCGGTGATGTTGGCTGTGATTCTGGTAATCGTCGTGGGAACGATCCGGCTCATTGGGTCGAATGCCAATAACGTGTTTTCCCAAGTGGGCAGCTCGATTCAGTAGTCAGCCCTCCGACGACGCCTGACAAAGTTTGTGAGTTGGGGGCGTTGAGGCCGCCGTGTTCTGGCCAACCCATGAAGGCGTTAGCCTTCTCACCTCTCCTGTTTTTAGCCTCCCGGTTTTCCCGTCCACTTATTATTTTATTTCTGTTCCGTTTGTGAGGGTGAGGAGGTCGTGAAAGCCACCTTCTCCGTACCGCCGGTAGACAACCTGGTGAGGTAGGGGAAGAAGGGAGTGATCTCAAACTCCATTTTCTCGCGCGCGGAGATCAGAGCGACCGGCTTGGCCTTGGAGAGTTCCACCTGATCGGTCCAGGGGTCGACTTTGATGCGTCCACCCAAGGGCAGAGCCGCGATCTGGTCGACGCGCTTGGCATCGAGTTCAGGGGCTCCGGCGAGCAAACTCGACATACGGATGCTCTTGCCACCGGCAAAACTGTTTCCCAGGTGAGGGCGGATCAAATGAGGCAAGTCGGGTCCCTTCTGCTGCAAGGCCTTCAGGAATAATCCCGCATTGCCCAGCTTATCTTTGTAAGGAGAGTTCTTGAGCAGTTCGAGAGCCTTGGTGTCGGCAGCTTCCTCGTCCGCCGGAGTGCGCTTGAAGTCGAGGCGCTGGAACGACTCTTCGTCGGGGAAGAAAAGCTTGTCATTGAAGGCGAGTTTGGTGTCGAAGTGATGGCCCAGCACGATGTGGCTGAGTTCATGAGCGAGGACCATGGCGAGGGAAGCTTCGTCGGGCAGAACGTCGAGCAGGCCGCGGCTGATGACGATAGTGTGGCCGATGGTGAATGACTCAAGCGGAGCCGTCAGTAATACGCGGCAACGGATGTCCCCCTGCAGGTCGATGTTGTTGGTGACCAACAGATTGTTGACCACGGTCGCTAACACCTTGTCGACTTCGCCGGAAGGCGCGAGCAAACCAATCTTCTGAAGGCGGTCGACGGCGTTTTCTTCCGCCTGCTTCTCCCACATGCGCTCAGCGACGACGGGAGTCGCGTCGGCGGCGGCCGCGCTTTGGTCATTCACGTTCTGCGGAGAGTCGATCAGAATCTGCGTGAACTCCTCGTTCTTGTTCAGGCCTTTCAAGTCATATCCCCAGAGCCGGGTCTGCGCTTTAAAGTGCAGACTCTTACTAAGTCCAGTCTTGAGGTTCGACTCTTCCGTGTAGACGTAGGCCGGGAGCCATGCGCCCGGACGCATGTTCAGGCGCCAGCTGTCGAAGTGGAAGAAGAAGTTGATCTTAGGCTGGGGGTAGTAGCTGCCATTAAAGCGGACGATGTTGTAGTCCTGGTCTTCGACCCAGATTCTGCCCATGAAGCGCGAGATTTTCTGGCCTGCCTTAGGTTGGACATCGATCACGAGGCAGCGGAGTTCGCCGAGAAATTCGCGGCGAACGAAGGTGAAGTTGTAGTACTTCTTCTGGAAATCGGAGTCGAGCAACACCATCTGAGCGAAGCCCATGGGCAGGAAATGCAGCGAGTAGACTCCGGTGAGCTTGGCGAGCATACGATGGCTGAAGCCAGGCTGGCCGACGAAAGAAACGTCTTCGGGGCCGTCAGACATGTCGAGGCGGCCGAGAAAATATTGATCGTTTACCGGAGTCGCATTTCCATTGGCGTCGTTCTTCAGGTTTTGCAGATAGGTTTCGACCATGGGGTGCATGTGGCGCATCTGCGCCATGAATAAATGCTCGCGTTGCACAACGCGGTCGAGGACGTCATTGAGGTTGTGCGCGGCAGGAGGAAGAGATTCCGCAGTTTGAGCGGAGGCCGAGGCTGGCGCAGTGGCGGGTGCGGCCGAGGGATTCAAGGCAGGCTGCGCCGGAGAAGACGGAGAATCCTGCGCAGTGGCGGAAAATGCGCACCACAACAAAAGAAGAACCACGGTGTAGCCCGAACGAACGATTCGCATAAAGACCTTCTGGGAGTCGATCACGCTAATTGGAAAATGATATGCAAGACGACCGTCGAGTCTGAGGGTTGGCCATCCTGCAATGCGGGCTTGAAGCGAATCTGCTCGGCGGCTCGTACAGCCGCATCGTCCAGACCGTGCCCCAACCCATGAACGATTCTCAAAACGCGTAGCTTGCCGGATGCTTCGAGAACAACTTCGAGAAGCACTTCGCCCTCGATGCGCTTGGTGCGGGCTTCATCAGTGTAGATGGGAGTCGGCTTGGAAAGGATTTCCGCCGGCACAATTTTTGCCGCAGCTTGTGCAGCAGGGCGCGATTGCACGGTGGGAGGAGCGGGAACGTCGGCGTCACCGAATCCTGCCTGACGAACTACGCCTCGAGGAGACGAGGAGGACGCGTTACCAGTGGCAACGCCGCCACCGAATCCCGTGCTGGCGACAACGCCGCGGGCGCCCTTGGCTCCGCCAGTTCCGTTTCCCGATCCGGGTCCAGTTGGCATATCAAATCCGCCAGCCTGCGCGATGTTGACGGCTCGGGTTTGAGTCGTCTTTGCCGGTACGCCGTTAGGATCGCCGAAGCCGCCAGTCTGGACTTTTTCCGGAGCGCGCTCGATGGTCTGCGGGGCGGAGCTGCCGGTGGAGAAGACGTTGGTCCGCACGATTTGTTTCGGGATGATGGCGGCAGTCGGAGGAAGAGGATCCAGTTTCTTGGCGGCGATCTTCACTTCGGGAGCGACAGCGTCCTCTAGTTTGGGTTTAGGCTGCGGCTGAGGAGCGGGGAGACGCAACGCCGCGGGCGGAGGATCGAGTTTCGCGACTAATACCGGTTTCAGCTGCCGTTGCGGTGTGTGATTCTCAGGGACTGGCGTTGGAACCAACTCAATGGCGTGGTAGTCCTTCTTGGGGCTCTCAAGAATCTCCGGATGGAGGACTGGGATCCAGACAAGAATTGCGATGACCACGGCCTGGGTGCCATAGCTCAAGACAAACTCGGACCACGGCATCTTCCATCGCGGAAGAGGCGAGAACAAGTTTGATTCGCTCAGGAGCGACGACATATGGATTTCTGATGCGTCAGTGCTGCAAACCCGGTACCGAATGTAAAAGTTTTCCTCTGCCCTATCGAATGCTGGGAATCTGGGAGGGCAGGGTCCACCCAAAGTGTACTATCACGGCTTTGGTTATGCACGATAGAGGCCATATTACGCAGCAGAAGACTAGGCGTAAATAACTCAGCTTCAACGGGTTGCGGCATATGCGAGGAGAAACGGGGAGAGGCACAGTGGGTACGTTGCAAAAAAATACACTATTCGGGGACAGAATTCCCGACGGAATGCCGCGTCGGGAAGCACTCGGTTTGGGCCTCAGCAGTGAACGACCTTAGGGCTCTCAATCCCTTTCGTGGCATTCCGCGTATCGACGACCAATTGGGCCTCATTAACGATGCGGGCATAGTCGTAGTCGGAGTGGTCGGTAACGATCAGGACGCAGTCGTACTGGCCGAGGTCGTTCAGTTCGGAGCGCTTCATCTGCAAGTCGTATTTGCGTCCCTTCCCGATGAACGGAAAGTAGGGATCGTGGTAGCTGACCTGCGCTCCGTCTTTCTGCAACAGTTCGATGATGGTGAGCGCGGGCGACTCGCGCAGATCGTCGATGTCTTTCTTGTAGGCCACGCCAAGGATTAGAACTCGCGCGCCATTCACCGACTTCTTGTGGCGATTGAGAGCGTGGCTCACCGACGAGAGAACGTGGTACGGCATGTTGTTGTTGATCTCTCCGGCCAGCTCGATGAAGCGCGTGCGGAAATCAAATTCTTTGGCTTTCCAAGAGAGGTAGAAAGGATCGATGGGAATGCAGTGTCCGCCGAGGCCCGGACCGGGATAGAAGGGATGAAAGCCGAAGGGCTTGGTCGAAGCGGCGGCGATGACCTCCCAGATATCGATGTCCATACGGAGGCACAACAGCTTGAGTTCGTTGACCAGCGCGATGTTGACGCAGCGGTAAATGTTCTCCAGCAGTTTGGTCATCTCCGCGGCGGCGGGCGAGGAGACGGGAACGGTGCGATTGAAAATGGAACCGTAGAGGGCGCCGGCGAGCTGCGAGGCCTGCGGGTTTAAGCCCCCGACGACTTTCGGAATGTCGCGGCGGGCGACCGTCGTGTTGCCGGGATCCTCGCGTTCGGGCGAGAACGCCACGAAGAATTCTTTCCCCGTGAGAGGCTGGTTGCGCGCGGCTTTCAGCCCGGCCTTGTTCTCCTTTTCGAGGATCGGGATCATCACTTCTTCCGTTGTGCCGGGGTATGTCGTACTCTCAAGCACGACCAGTTGTCCGGCACGCAGATGCGGAGCGATGGAATGGGTGGTGTCGGTGATGTAGCTGAGGTCGGGTTCGTGGTATTCATTCAGCGGCGTGGGCACGCAGATGATGATGGCGTCCATTGCGGAGATCTGGGAATAGTCCGAGGTCGCTGAAAAGCCCTGCGCCTGGGCGGCCTGAATTTCGTCCGCGCCGATTCGGAAGATGTAGGAACCGCCTTTGGCGAGGGTATCGATCTTGCGGGCGTCGATGTCGAAGCCCGTTACCGGAAACTTCTGTTCGCTATACAACAGAGCGAGCGGAAGGCCGACGTATCCCAAGCCGATGATGCCGATGCGAGCCTGGTGCTGTTGAATTCGAGTGGTGAGTTGTTCCAGAGAGGTGTCTGCAGCAGAGTGGCTCGTCATGAAGTTTTCCAGTATGAAGCGTTGTGGGGAGGATGAAGACATTCGATTTTAGCATGCACGGGGCTCGCAATCTCGTGAGCGGGCCGGCGGAAAGCGGGCAAGACCAATTCGAGGACTTCAAGGGACTGAATTCATTGATGAAGAGACGATTTGTATGGATGCTGGTCGGTTTAGGAGTCGGGATGCTGGCGGTGTTCGCGGCGAATGCGGGCCGATGGCTAGTGGTGGACGCTCCCCAGCCTTCTGACGTGATTCTCGTGCTGGCGGGTGAGACGGACCGGCGTCCCGCGCACGCGCTCGAATTGCTGGATCAGGGGTATGGGCGTCGAGTGATGATCGACGTTTCCGCGGACGCCAAGATCTACGACTCGACCCAGGTGCAATTGGCCGAGAAATACATACAGGGACTTCGGCAGGCGGCGTCGGTGGGGATCTGTCGCATTGAGGGGCTCTCGACGCGGGAGGAAGCGCACGACGTGGAAAAGTGTCTGGCCGGGGAAGAAGGCAGGAGAATCTTGATCGTGACCTCGGACTTCCACACACGCCGGGCGATCAGCATCTTCCGCCAAGAGGTTCGTGGGCGATCGTTCTCGGTGGCGGCAGCGAGGGACGGGACGCAGTTTGGAACACGGTGGTGGACCCACCGGCAATGGGCCAAAACTTGTCTGGATGAATGGATGAAGCTGATGTGGTGGACCGTGGTGGAACGGTGGCGTTGAGCAGAATGGCTTGTGCAGAGCGGGAATTGCCCGCAATCACCAGATAAGATTTCCACACGAAAACGATTTCACTAGCACAAAAGGCATTGACTGACAACAACAAGGAGGGATACGATTCGGAGCGGGTCACCAAAATAGTTATTAACGGAGTGTGGGAATGGGCAAGTCCGCGTTTCGCGGTATGGTAAGTTGCGTGCTGCTGATTCTGTTCCCCGGTTCGTTGTTCGCGGCCGATTCCAATGCGGCCATGCTGTATGTAAACACGAATGGCGTCGCCTGGGTGAACGGTGCGCACGTGCCGCGTCCGTCGTCGGCCATTTTTTCCGGTGATCTTCTGCAAACCCGTTCCGATTCCGTAGCGAATATCAATGAGCCTGGCTCCAGCATTGCCGTACTTGCCGGATCTCTGGTGCAGTTCGAAGGGGCGTCGGTAGACATCCAACACGGAAGTGTAACGGTATCGACTTCGAAGGCCGTTGCGGCCACGGCGGGTGATGTAAGAGTGACACCCGCATCGAATGCGTGGACGGAATTTAATGTCACGGACGTGGATGGCACGGTCCGGATCTTTGCCCGCAAAGGCGACCTTACCGTCAACGACGGCAAGGATGTAGTGACGCTGGCGCAAGGCCAGGACACTACTCGCGACGAGTCCAATCCTTCCGCGGAGAACAGCAAGAAGAAGAAAAACAAGAAGGCGCAGGCGGGAGCCGTGCCGGCTGCGGGAGGCGGGGTCATGAACTCTCCGTGGGCGGTCGGGATTGGCGGCGGCGCCGTGATAGGCCTCACGACGTGGGTGCTGGTGAAGAGCGACAATCCGGCCAGCCCGACCAAGCCGTAGTCTACTCAGTAAAGTCCATTTACAACCGATCGAGCAGCGCGGATCGTAGCGCGCAAACAGGCGTGTTCGCGTCGCTGAGCGTGGCGTTTACCCTAATTTAGGCGCGTCGACTCCAAGTCATTGTCAGCTTTTGATCTCAGATCTAGATCCGAACTTAGACGACTTCCGAAGCGGGGAACCGGTCTTCTTCCGTCGACACCGGCTTACGCTTGCGGGAGCGCTGCAGGAGCGGCGGGGCTGCTGCGATGGTGCACAGCACGTAATAGAGAGCGGCGTTGGCAGGAACCTGCAGATTGAAATCGAGCAGGCTGTGGACCAGGATTCCGGTGACGCCCAAAATACAGGCAAGAGTGACGGCGCCGCTGACGTCCGACATCCAGTTCCGGATCTTTCGGAGCGCATGGCGATAGAGGACTACCAGGAACCACCCCATCATGCCGAAGCCGAGCAATCCCATTTCAGATAAGAGTTGCAGATAGTCGTTGTGGGCTTGATTGACAAAGAAGTTGGTATAAAAGCTGCGAAACCTGGGGTACACGGTGGGAAAGGTTCCCAGGCCCCAGCCCAGAACGGGTTTGTTGCGGAACATTCGGAACGCATCGCGGTCAATCGAGAGACGCATGCCGCCGGAGAGTTCGGTGTGAGTCTCGGTGGCAATGCTGGAAACCCGAGAGGTCAGTTCGTTGCCGCCCACCCAAAGGACCAGCACGACTGCAAACGCCGCGATGCCGACGGCAACCCACTTTCCGTACTTATGGCGAAAGAGGGTGACGCCCTGGTGCAGGCCCAGAAAGGCAAAGGCGACAAGCTCAATTGAAATGGCGATCATACCGCCGCGCGAGCCGGAAAGAAAAACGGTGACCGCCATGATGGCTGCGGCAATGCCGGCGGCCATACGTTCTCTTTCACCGGTCAGGCGAGTGAGTGACAGGACCAGGGGAACGGGCATGAGCAGTTCCATCAGGCCCGCGTAATGGTTGTGGTTGACGTAGGGTCCGTAGATCGCGCCACCCATGGCTGGGCGGCGGAGCCAATAGAGCTTGCCGTTGGGAGAGATGCCCTGCAGCAGAGCGAAGGCGGCGATTGCGATGCCATAGAGGGCGACGATCACCGCGATCTTGCGCGCCTGTGAACTGCGCAGCAGAGTTTGCGCCGCGAGAAAACATAGCATCGCATACGCGCAGTACAGCAGCGCTCCTGAGATGGTGTCATGGCGGTAGGCGGTGGTCCGGAGAACAATCTGAAGCAGAATGAGGATGCCGAATCCGGCCATGGGAGGGAACAGGGGATTCCACTGGATGTTGAGTTCTCCGTCGAGCCATTGCTTGCAGAGCCAGAGAAGAGTGAGGAGAACGGAGCCAGTCTCGAGAATGTAAATCGACCAGGGCTCCACTGCACCGAAGGCGAGAGGACCGAACATCAAAAGGCCGAACGTTGCGTAAAGCAGGATTGCAGCAATCTGAGCCGATCGCTCTTGGCGGCTGACCCGCGTCGGCTTTCTTGTATGAAAAGGCATAGGGTGCGGTATTTTCTTCGGCAGTTGGTCCGCTACGACGGTTTTCTGGTGAGGTGCAAGTCGTCGATCCAGAGCTTACCACGGATGGGACTGCGCTCTGGAAGCCGCCGGACGTGTAGTACGACCAGTTTGCAATCGGAACCGGTGGTGAACTCACCGTCCACTGCCTTCCAGAATCCGGAGTCCTTCAGTTCATCACTCTCGTAATCAATGGTCTGGCTATACATGTCTTGAATTGTGAAGTGAGGTCCCCCGGCGCCTTCCATTTCGTCGTTCTTGTAATAGCCCGAGAAATTGTAGGTGGTGTTGGGTTGTACGGCGATCGAGTTGATACATGCCAGCATCGACGACTCCAGGCCCGTCAAAAGAAATCGCAAGGGAACGATGTCCGCTATGAGAGTCGTTGGGGTCGAGAGTCAGGCGCACGCTATCCTGCTTCTGATAGTGCCAATCGAAGCCGGCATTGAGGACGGCAAGATTGAAGCTGCCATTCACGATCAGATTGCTGGCCGATGGCAAATACGAAGTGAGCCCAAAGTTGTTGGCGGTCTGCTGCCAAACTGTCACGGCCTGGTCGACCGCTTTCTGACGGATCAGGAACTCAAAGTATTCGTAAGCGTAGCGCCGCTCGAAGGGTTGGTGACTCTCCACCAGCGCGCTCCAAACCTTGAAGGTGGCGTCGGTTTCCTTCTGGATCTGCGTGATCTTATTCTGTACCTGCTCCGGCGATAGAGGGTCGGCATCGGCGGGTGGCGAGGCGATCTCGCGGATTTGGCGATTTACGTCGTCCTGGAGCAGAGCGAGGAACGGGATGTAAGCCTCGCTGCGGGGAGGCACGACGTCGCGCAGAAGGGCATCCACATCGGGTTCGATGCGCCAGCAGAACTGCATGGCAGCCGGGGCCAGTGCGCTGTCATTGGCGAGCACAACCCGAAACTCCCGCAAAGCTTTTTCATTTTCGCCCTGCACCAGATAGAGATTGGCCGCTTGCCAGGCGACATCGGGCGTCATGGAATCCGCCTGGATGGCGCGTTCCAGCGCGGCCGTCTGGTTGAGCGTGTCTCCCAGAACCTGGTACGCGCTGGCCAGGTCGAACCAGTAGGTTGCGGAATGAGGATTGAGCTGAACGGCCGCTTTATATTGCCCAACCGCCGAGGCCGGATCGCGCGAGACCAGATCGTAGAACCGTCCCAGGCGATCGCGATACTCCGCATTGCCCGGATCGAGCCACGCAGCCCTTTTCAGGTTGGTCAGGCTGGTCAATTCGATGCGGCTGGGATTTCCCAACCAGTAAGCAGCGAACTGGCTCGAGACGAGGCCGAGGTATGCGATCGCAAACGCGACAGCAACGGCCGTGACCAGCCATTTGCGGGCGGGAGTGTTGAAAGGAATCTTCATGCTGTGGGGCGAAAACCCACGCTATGCGCTGCTTGACGACGGAGTGTGTTCTTCCACGTCGATTTCTTCATCGTGCTCGGAGGAATCACCCTCGCGGTAGTAGCGGGCGTATTTGCCCTTGTATTCGTAATAGTAGTAGTAGTCCGGAGAACTCAGGTCCACGGCGTTGAGCAGCACTCCCACGACCTTGGCGTTGACCGAAGTGAGAAGATCGCGCGAACGACGCAGAGCCTGCTTGGTGGTCTGGCCGGATCGAATGACGAGCACGACCGCATCGGCGCGAGGCGAAAGCACGACGGCGTCGGTGACGGACAGCGAAGGCGGCGTGTCGATGACGATGTGATCGTACTGCTCGCGCAACTGAGCCAGCAGGTCACGCATATTGGTGGACGCCAACAGTTCGGCTGGGTTGGGCGGCGGCGTTCCAGCCGTGAGCACATCCAGATTGGGAAGGATCGACGTGTGCGTGATTGCCTGCTTCGAGTGTGGTGCTGCCGGTCAGCACATTGCTCAATCCGCGTGTGCGGTCCCATGCCCAGTGTCTTGTGAATGCTGGGCCGGCGCAAGTCGGCGTCGATCAGCAGAACCCGCACGCCCTTCTGAGCCAGCACCACGGCACAATTGATGCTGGTGGTCGTCTTGCCTTCCTGCGGCAGAGCGCTCGTGATCATGATGACCTTGGGAGGAGCTCCCAGGTTCGACAACAGCAGGGAAGTGCGCAGAGCGCGGTACGATTCCGCCATTTGCGACTGTGGCCGGACCTGGGTTACAAGTTCTACCGCTTCCTTGGAAGCGGCGATCACCAGGCGTTTGGGATTCGGGCCTTCGCGAGCCGACTTGGAACCGAGAGGAATCATGCCCAGGGAAGCCAGGCCAGAAATCATTTGAGCCTGTTCCGTGGTGCGCACAGTGTTGTCCAATCCCTCCAGCAAGAAAGCCAGTCCAACTCCAGAGGTCAGGCCGAGGACAACGCGCAAACATCAGATTTCGGGGGATGTTCGGTTCGATCGGTCCCGCCGGCGGTGTGCGCCCTGTCCACAATGCGGAAATTGTTGGACTTCAATCCTGCCGCGACGCCTGCTTCCTTGAGCTTCTGCAGAATGCCTTCGTAGAGCGCGCGATAGGTGTCGGCGTCGCGCTTGAGCATGTTGTACTTGATGGCGCTTTCGTTCAGCTTATTGGCTTCCTGCTTCTGTTTTTCGAACGCGTCGTGCAGCATGTTTTCGCGCTGCAGGGCGGTCGCGTACTGGCCGCGAACCTTGCCGGCGATCTTCTTCATTTCCGCTTGAATCTGCGAGTCGATTTCCTTGAGTTGATTATTCAGCTGAGTGAGCTTGGGATAAGACGGGCCGAACTGGGTGCTGAGATCGGCAGCCTGAATCTTGATTTCCGCCTGCTTGCCGCGCAGGGTTTCCAGCAGATCTGAGTCAGATTGCGAACCTGAGCCGGAGTCGTCCAGGCCGCCGGTACTGGAGGCGATCGTGTCCGGCATCTCCGGATCTCAACCAGCCGGTAGAGAGCTTCCTTGTCCATGCGCTCACTTTCGGCCGAGGTGAGCTGCTTGTTGAGTTCGTCCAACTTCGCCATCGTGATGTTCTGTTTCTCGTCGATTCCCAGGATTTCGTGCTCTTTTTGATAGCGCACAAGTTCTTCCTGGGAGGTTTCCACCTTCATCTGCAGATCGACGAGTTGTCCTCGCAAGCCACTTCGAGAGTCCATGGTCGAGTCGAAACGGGATTTTCGAAGTTTTCATCGACGTAGGTCTGCATCAGCGTGTTGACGACAGCGGCGGCCCGTTCAGGATCGGCACCGCGGTAGTGGACTTCGATGATGCGCGTATTGGGACGAGGGCAACTCTCAGATTCCCCTTGAAACCGCCGACCATTGCCGCAGCCAGTGCCGGGTCGGCTTGCAGCGGGTCGGGTGCGAGATCGAGAAGAGGGCGAAGGCGGCGCCTGACCGGCCAGATCCGGGTTGCCGGTCAAGGTTGAGTTCGCGGATCACCTGCAGAGCCAGAACGATCGCTCTGCAGAATCTTGAGTTCCGTCTCCAGTTCGGTTGGGTCGAAGTAATCCAGGCTGAACGTGGTGGAGTTCTGAAAATTGAGGTTGGCATCGGGCTTGTTGATCTCAATGGTGCCGCCGCGCTTCGTAGACCGTGGGTCATCTTCAGGCTGGCAATGGCGACCACGGAAAAGATCGTCACCAGGCAGCCAATGATGATCCATTTGCGCTTGTGCAAAATCCGAAGAGACTCGCCGACGGGGGATTCCTGCGAAGGGGAGATCGGGATAGAGGCGCGGCCCGGCGGCCGTCCCAAGTCCGAATCTTGGGACGGCTGTATTTCGCGAACGACGGGGTTACTCGCCGGTACCAGGGGTCCGGAATCCATGCCTGCTCCTCAACGATTCTGTGACTGCTCCAAGGCCCGAACAGGGCGGTCCTGCACAACCTAGAACTAAGTCCCGGGTCGAAGAGGCTGGTCCGTCGCGCAGGGAATTGTTTCGCACTGAGTAACAGAAGAGTTCGTGGGACATTTTAGCATTGGATGAGCGAAAAACCGCGGCGAATTTTCGGCGGCGAATCGCCGTGGCGGCGTGATCGCGCGACCGATTTCCGGGAAAGTCCGCTATACTAGCGGGCAACGTGAGACCCAGCCGGTGGCCGTCCATTCCAGAAGTGTTCGGGATGGCTCTGCCCATGGAAAATGAGAAACGGCGTTCGAGTGGTTTCGCCGCAAGGTTGTCTGATTTTACGGAGATTGTAACGAGGCGGATGGGATGAATTGGTCGGAACAGGCAGTTCTGGTGACGGGCGGGACCGGGTCTTTCGGGAAGAAATTCGTCGAAATCATGCTGAAGGAGTACCAGCCGAAGCGCCTGGTGATCTTCAGCCGCGATGAACTTAAGCAGCACGACATGCGCGCCTCGGGGCTCGACCATCCGAGCCTGCGCTACTTCATCGGCGATGTGCGCGATCGCGGCGCGCCTGGAGCGGGCTTTCGCTGGGGTCACGGTGGTCGTTCACGCGGCGGCGCTGAAGCAGGTGCCAGCCTGCGAGTACAACCCGTTCGAGGCGATTCAGACCAACATCATGGGCGGGCGCAACGTGATTGATGCGGCCATCGACCAGGGCGTGCAGCGCATTCTGGCGCTGAGCACCGACAAGGCGGTGAATCCGATCAACCTGTACGGCGCTACGAAGCTGTGCGCCGAGAAAGATGTTCGTGCAGGCCAATGCCTATGCGGGAGCGCAGGAGACTCGCTTCAGTTGCGCGCGCTACGGAAACGTCGTCGGCAGCCGGGGCAGCGTGATTCCCGTATTTCTGGAGCAGCGCAAGCGTGGGCCGCATCACGCTCACCGATGCACGCATGACCCGCTTCTGGCTTACGCTGGAACAGGGCGTGCGTTTTGTGGTTCGCTGCAATCGAGCAGATGCACGGCGGCGAAATCTTCGTGCCCAAGATTCCCAGCATGCGGCTGGTCGACCTGGCGGAGGCGATTGCTCCGGGATGCGCGGTCGAATACATCGGCATTCGGCCCGGAGAGAAGTTGCACGAAGTGCTGCTTTCCGAAGACGAAGCGCGCAATGCCGTGGAATTCGACGAGATGTTTATCATCCAGCCGTCGCATCCCTGGTGGAAGACGGGGAAACTGGGTTCACGGCCGGGTACTGCCGGAGGGCTTCCGCTACACCAGCGATAGCAACGAACAGTGGCTGAGCCACGAGCAACTCCATGGAACTGATTGAGCCCAGAGCCGGCGCAGAAGTCGCCGGTGCCTGCGTAAATTCCACTCCACGGCCAGATACCCATCCGGATCGCTCCACCAAGACCGATGCCATGCGTGTGATGCCTGTCAGCCAGGAAGTACTCGCCGTCGATGCAGGAACTTCGGTTCGGAAGACGCTTCTTCCTTACGGACCACAATCGATTGGAGAAGATGCATCCAAGCTGTGGTGGACCTGTTGCGCTCCGATTTGGCTCACCACGGCTCCGAAGTTCGCAGAGCTCGAGGAAGCGTTCGCGGCCCGGGCAGACGCCGAGT
>CAVVXZ010000007.1:0-324573 GCA_963752175.1 uncultured Acidobacteriaceae bacterium | reverse complement strand
GTTAAGTTCCTATGTTCTAATGAAAGAGACCGGTTGGTCTCTCGGTTCCAGGAGTGCGAATGTCAAAAGGTGAAGAGACGCGGCAACGAATTGTGGCCCAAGCGGCCGCCATGTTCAATCAACACGGGTTCGATGGGAGTTCACTTTCGGAGTTGATGAAGGCCACTGGGCTGGAAAAGGGTGGTATCTATCGCCACTTTTCGAGCAAAGAAGAGCTGGCGGCGGAGGCGTTCGACTATGCGTGGAAAGCGGCCTGGGACGCTCGCATGCGCGATCTCGATTCGATCGCGAACAGCCTCGACAAACTGAAGCAGATCATCGCGAACTTTGTCAGCCGTCGATCATCGGTGCCCGGTGGTTGTCCGTTGCTGAACACTGCAATCGATGCCGACGACGGGAACCCCGTTCTTCGGGCAAGCGCTCTCAAAGCACTCGGAGTGTGGCGCGCGCACCTTGTGTCAATCATTACAGCGGGGAAAAAGCGCAAAGAGATCAGGCCTGGTGTCGATCCGGCAGCGTTGGCGACGTTGATCATTTCTTCTCTCGAAGGAGCGTTGGTGGTTAGTCGCCTCGAACGTGACCCGAGAGCTTTGCAATCGGCTCAACGTCACCTTGAGCACTATATGGAGACTGACGTGCGACAGCAAAAGCGGCACGACAGACCTGCTGTCAAGGTGCCTACCGGCAAATCTCTGAACCGCAAATCAACCGGGGAAATGAGGACTAATCTTTATGAGTAAACCAATTTCATCGCAAGCGACAAAGCGTGTCACGCTGGAGGCAGGGCCACTCGATGTATCGTACCGTGCAGCCGAAGCCCAGTTTAGCGTGCCTACTACTTCCATCCACAAAGTCGACGCCGATGGCGTCCGAGTGTTTTATCGGGCTGCAGGCGATCCTGCGGCGCCCGTAATTCTCTTGCTGCATGGATTCCCGGCCTCATCGTTCATGTTCCGCGAACTGATTCCACGTCTGGCCAACCGGTACCGAGTCATCGCGCCGGATCTCCCTGGCTTCGGATTTACAGAGGTTCCGGCCGAACGAAAATATGTTTACTCGTTCGACGGATTGGCCACGACAATCGAGGCCTTCACGGAGGCACTCAAGATCGATCGCTATGCATTGTATGTGTTCGATTATGGCGCCCCGACCGGATTCCGTTTGGCGATGGCCCACCCTGACCGAGTCACAGCTATCGTTTCGCAAAACGGAAATGCTTATGAGGAGGGCCTTGGCGATGCCTGGGGTCCGATCCGGAAATACTGGGCCGCGCCCACAGTAGAAAACCGAGAGGTACTCCGGAAAAACGTTTTGACACTGGAAGGAACGCGGTGGCAGTACACGCATGGCGTAGCCAATCCAGACAGCATTGCGCCAGAGTCGTACACATTGGATGCGGCGCTCCTCGAACGTCCGGGGAACAAGGAAATTCAGCTGGATTTGTTTCTGGATTACGCGTCGAATGTGCAGCTCTATCCCAAATTTCAGGAATATTTTCGTCGATCGAAACCCCCTTTGCTTGCGATCTGGGGCAAGAATGATCCCTTTTTCATTCCCGCGGGAGCAGAGGCGTTTCGGAAAGACTTGCCGGACGCAAAGGTCCAATTCCTCGATACCGGACATTTTGCGATAGAGACACACGTCGTAGAAATCGCGTCCGCCATGCAAGAATTCCTGGAAGCAAATGGCATTGGGCGTAGCGAGCCGGAATGAAGGACAGATTAATCGGAATTAGCACCGATTTCGCGGACGGATTTGTTGGTTGACTGCACAGTATTAAGGAAAACAAGTAGGGTACTTCGCAGCTCTAATGCAAAGACAATCCACTACTGTATGTACAATAGCCTTCAACGCCCATAGGAAAGAAAGGCTCATGCAACTCTCTTCCTCCAATACGCTGACGCGCCGTCAGGCCCTCAAAATCGCGGGCGCAGCTCTGATTAGCGCAGCCGCAACCGGCAATGTTGCGACAGCCCAAACACACAATGGCAAGTTCAAAGCGATTGGCTTTGATGCATTCACGATCTTCGATTCACGCTCGATGCTGGCCGTTTATGAAGAGAACTTTCCAGGCAAGGGCAAAGAAATATTCAAGGCGTGGTTTGTGCGGCTGCTTGAATATACATGGCTTCGCACGCTGAACCGAACTTATGTGGATCTGCAACGCGTCTCAGAGGACTCGCTGGCCTTCGTGTTTAAGTCTGCCAACATGGCTCTCCAAGATGACATCCGCGAGAAGCTGTTGAACGCCTTTTTTCAACTGAAACCGTTCCCGGACACGGTAGCAGCTCTGAAAACCATGCGGAAAGCTGGAATTCGCCTGGCCTACGTCTCAGACCTCACGCCTAAGATGCTCAAGGTAAACACGGAAAATGCAGGCGCGCTTGAACTTTTTGAGCACTTCCTGAGCACGGACAACGTTAGGGCGTTCAAGCCGGATCCGCGGGCTTACGAGATGGCCGAAACATCTTTTAAGCTTCCGCGGGAGGCCATCGTTTTCGCTGCCACCGGAGGCTGGGACGCGGCCGGAGCGAAATCGTTCGGCCTGAGTACGTTTTGGGTCAATCATTTCAACGAACCGGTCGAAGAACTCGGCGTGAAGCCGGACGCCATTGGAAGTACGCTTACTGACCTCGCAAAGTATGTGACCACGTGAGCTGCATTCGCAGGCGATCCGGAGCAGTGTGTCCCGCCTCAGCTGGAAATAGAGAAAGCGTTCGTCCGTTAAGATAGCGGAGCGAACGTATGAGAAAAGATCCAATTCCTGGATACAGGACACTTTGCGACAGAGACACACCTCGTAGAAATTGCGTCCGCCATGCAAGCATTCCTGGAAGCAAATGGCATTGGGCGCAGCGGAGATGCGGCACTTCAAAAGGAATGAGGGCAGTGAGCAGGACGGAGTGCCGAAGGGCGCTGTGTAGGAAGACTATTCGGATTCAATTGGCTGTCAACACCTTGCTTGCTGGACATGGGGACCGACACCAAGAGACCCCAAGCCTAGTTCCGTCTTTCCTCTCCTCGGTCGTTGGTCTGTTCCGGAGTGGCGCGCTCCTGAACCGAGGCGCCGCAGGACTGGCTCCTCCTATTCCTGTTGATCGCGAAGCATATCGCTATCGAAAAACTACTGAAAGCGTCTTTACACAACTTGAGTAGCGCTCTCTCCGGTTTGGGTTCTTCTTGTTGATTTGGCCGACGCTAGGCGAACATCGGCGCTGGTCACAGAATGGTCACAAAACTGGGGCCACTCTGCAGAGTTAAGTTGTTGAACAACCCTGAAAAGGCTGGCGTCGGCGGTTCAACTCCGTCCCTGGCCACCATCATTCTAAAGAACTTGGCGGAATCCGGTCTTGCCCTCCCAGTCCGCTCTCAGTCCGCTCCTGTCGGCCGCGTGGCTGAAAATCGCAGTCAGCATTGCCCCTGCCGCAGCCATGCGATCCTCGCTGACACTGTGGGTATAACACTGCAGGGTCAACTTAACATCACTGTGGCGAAGCAAGGTCTGTACCGTCTTCGGATCTGTTCTAATGCGGACCAGAAACGATGCCAGGCTGTGACGCAGATTATGGAAGCCAAATCGCCGTGGATCATCATCTACCAGTCTACCTTCGTCGTCTCGGTGCGATGAAAGAATGCCCACCTTCACTGCCGCTGGCCGCAGATAATCTTCCACAAGCATGTTAGCCACACGCGGTTGCTGGCCCTTGAGCTTGAACGAGGGAAACACCCAATCCCCCGGCTGAGAATATGGCGTCTTACGTTTCCAGCGAAACATGAATTTGGCCAGTAAAGGATGCAGCGGCACCGGGCCTTTCGAGGCTTTGCTTTTCGGCCAGCCCACTTTGCCGCATGTCCATGTGCGCGCACCTGGATGACGGCTTCAGCAAAACTCACGTCTTGCCATTGCAGCCCGAGGCACTCTGAAACACGCAGACCCGTGCCTGCGGCCAACAACGTCAGAGTACGTTCCGGCTCCTGTAAGTTAAGCAATACTGCGTATGCTTGTTCAGGGGTGAGAATCATCGCTTCGTACTCGCTCGTGGTCTTGCAACGGACGAAGCGCATCGGGTTCGACTCCTGATTTCGAGGAATGAGCCCGTAACGTTGGCTGTGTCTGTAGACCAGCGACATAACACGGCGGATTTTATCGAGGGTTGGATTTGCAAGGCCCTGTTTGCACTTCAAGGCTTTCAACCATTCCTCCACCTCCAGCGGTTCCAGGCCCAACGCGATCCGATTCCCCCATTGTGGCAGCAGTCGATTGCGGAGCACTCGCTCGTAACCTCTTATTGTCGTATGTGCTTTTGGATGGATAGATTCGGTGGGTTCGACAAGCTCATGATCCGCGTAGTGATGTGCCAGATCGGCAAATGTTGCACCTCCGCGGGAATCCACCTGGTTGATGCAGAGATGTTGTCGTTCGACCTCGGCCCATGCACAGCTTTTGCTAGAGAAGTCCTTGAGAAGGCCAATTGGAATTTTGTTCTCGACTCGCTTACCGTCGGACTTCCGAACTGTACGAAAGAACAATACCCAAGTTTCACCCTGACTGCGTTTTTCTTTCTTTAGCCAACCTCTTTGATGTCTGTGCTTCATTTGGGTTCTCCTTTGGGCAAGCCAGATGCCCGAATAAATGATGATCCTTAAATGCCGACGGACAAATGTGGGCTTAAACGACTTGAAACCTACGTGACTTTGCTTCGGACGCGCGATGTCATCGCCCAGTTGCCGAGGAGGTTGCTGCGCTGCCAAGTGCGGAGATCATTCCCTATGCGGTGATGATGATATGCATAAGTGGTTATTTATGTGTTAGATAGCGTTTATGTTCTCTCGAATGCGATATGTCAATATGGTTCTATTATGGAACTATATTGACAAGGCGACATATTGCAGCTGATATTAGGGACATGCGATCCCGCATTGATGAGCTGTTGCCCATTGCCGAAGAAAACGAGGGTTTCGTGACAGCGGCGCAGGCCCGCAGCCTTGGCATCAAGGATTCAGTCCTGGCGCGCCTCACCCAGCGGGGAAAGCTTCAACGGGTGGCGCGTGGAGTGTATCGAATCCCTTACTTCCCGTCGGACCGGTTGGGGCAATATCGCGAAGCGATCCTGTGGGCGCGTGCTGACAGTGGGCCGGAAAAAATAGCCTTATCCCACGAGACCGCGTTGGCGGTTTATGGCATTTCTGATGCGAATCCGCCACGCGTACAGATCACAGTGCCGAAAAGTGCCCGCCTCCGCCGCCGCCTGCCCAAGTGGGTGGAGATTCATCGTGCTGATCTGCGAGCATCGGATATCGTCACTCGCGAAGGGCTTCCCGTGACCACGATCGAAAAAACAATTTCCCAACTTGTTGAAGAAACCGGCCGTGTCGGATTGGCGCGAGGCGCTCTGAAAGATGCACGTAAGCAGGGCTACATTAGCGCCGAGAAAGCCTTAGCACTCACTCGCCGTCTCAATCGATACGCACACACGAAAGGGACACAAGAGGCGAAGGTGGGGAGAGTTTAACTCATGACTCCGAAGCCGGTAGAGCGGTTGGAAAAAACTCTTGCGCGTGTGGCTCGCGAGCAGGGTCTCGATCAGGAAAGGCTTCGCCGTTGGGTCTCATTTCTCGCACTTTGTGGCGTTCTGGAGTCCGCCGTCGAGAAAGGTGTCATCGATATCTACTACCTAAAAGGCGGAGTCGCCATGGAACTGCGCTTCGCGCGGGCGGCACGCACCACCAAGGATTTCGATCTTGGTCTTAGAGGCAACCGCGCGCAACGTATTCGGCGGCTTTCGGAAGTATTGCAGCTCGGCTTTGACGGGTTCACCTTCCGCTTGAAACCCGAACAACACGAGATGGAACTGGCAGACACCGTAAGGGTCGAAGTTGCCGTGGAATACAAAACACGGGCATGGCAGACCATTGATGTGGATCTCGGTCCGGCCGAAGCACGTGACGTAGACCTGGTGAGGCCCGCCATTGAAGGTGTGGCGGAAATGGGCCTGCCCATCACCAACCAAGTACGCTGTCTTAGGATCAATGAGCAAGTGGCGCAGAAGCTTCATGCGTGTACCGGACCTCAAAGGCAGGATCGCGCACGCGACATACTCGATATCCTCGTCGTCGATATGCTTGGCCAATTGGACCGTGTGCGCGCACGCGCGGCGGCGGAACGAACTTTCTCGGAGAGAAAGACCCATACGTTTCCACCGGAGACGACCATTCCTCCGGAGTGGAATGTAGAACTTGAAACGCTGGCCGCTGAGTTGGGATACCGTACGACGAAAGCGGCAGAAATTCAAAAAGAGTTTACGAATTTAGTTGCCGCAATTGCCAGCGCCTGAAGCCACCTGACTGGTCACTCCCGATTGGTACGAGGCTACTCAATCCGCCAGCGACCCGCCGATCTTGCGATCCAGAACAATCGCTTATCAGGGGTTCCACGAGCGTGATTGTGGAGAACGGCCGCACGTTGATAAAACCCCGCGTATCCCGTGAATCCGGAAAGTGAAAGAGCTGAGAATCGAGATGTCTTAATCTGGATCCCGTGAATTCGAGATTCGCACGCCTGAAATGCAATCGGGCGCGGACTGGTTTAGAAGAAGAACACAAGGCGAACAAAACTTACCGGCAGTTTTACCGGCAGTCGGCCTTTCCTCCAATGACTTTCAGTAACTTACAGCGCCGGGAGGCACCTCTAAGTACTTGCAATCACTGTTAATTTTGACCCTGAAAAGGCTGGCGTCGGCGGTTCAATTCCGTCCCTGGCCACCATCATTCCAAAGAACTTGGGAGCTTTTGCTCCTTTTCTTCAGCCCAAGGTTCAGCCCAAGATAAATCACTGAATCGTCTCCGAGAGAAGGTGAGCCTTGTCTCCGAGCAGAACTTCCAAGAACTTGCCCTGTGCTTCGAGCCTCGATTCTTGGTCGGACTGTCCACTTCCTCAGTTATCGCTGACCCGTCATAGAGGTAGTTCATGGTGCAAGCCATTTCTCATTGAGAGGCTTGGTCGAAGATGTCGATATGGTGTGCCTCGGAAAAACGCTTCACGTCGGACACGATCTCGGCTGGTGGATACTTGAGGCTCTCACTTCCTTTGGCCTTGGGTCCTGTCCCTGCGGGTAGGCGATCGACCCAAAAGATGCTCGCTCCAGCAGGCAGTTCTGATATTCGATTCTTTAGCTTTTCCACTCCCTGCAAAGTGATCTTGCGATTGAAGACTTCTTTGACAGTCTTCTGGCTGCTCGTGTTGTACAAAAGGCAAAAGTCCCAGGTGCCACTCGAGTTCTGCCAACTGTACAGTTCGTAGGCCATCGGCGTCTTCGGGCCGTCGTTGTCCGAACTCTGCGAGGCAAGCATGAGTATTGGGGTCAAGCAAACTGTGGTGATCAAGAAAAGGATCTGTTTCATTTTAGTGGCCCGCTACACACATCGTCCCACAAAACACTCCGTACGCTCCCGATGCTGGAGATGCGGCGTCTTTGTCCACGGCATTGGTGTTCGGTAACTGAGGCCCCACTGGTGCCTCCGCGGGCGGAACGAGGTGCGCTAGGCGCTTCATCGCATAATACGTGAGACCCTCCTCTACTACGTTAGCTGCGACGGTAATGCCGAGCTCCTTCCCGATCTCATACAACTGCCTGTCGCGGGTTTCTTGCCTTATCTGCGCGCAATCGCACTTGGGGCTTAGAGAGGGTGCGAGCTGATCGGGGAGCGGTGGTTTTTGCGGTGCCTTAGTATCCATCCAAGACAACCCGGGACTCCAATCCGAGCAGACAGTACCCAGCACCGTAATGACGCAATTTGTAAGGCCGAAGGGGTCGATGAAATCTGTTGGATTGTTACCGACGTATGCGTACAGGTTTGAATTTCCACCGCCAAAACCTAAGGGATCCTCGCTGATAAACCTGCCGACATTTTGATCGTAATAGCGTGCGCGATACTCATACACACCGGTCTCAGGATCGAACTCGCGCGCTGCATATTGGAATGGATTCGTGAGCGTACCCGTGGAAGTGGACAGCTTTCCGAAGGAGTCGTAAGTGTATGAGTTGGCGAGGGTCCCGGTAGTACTGCTCAACGAGGAAACGGATCCAATTGCGTCCTGCTCATAGTAGCTCGTCGTCCCGGAGCGGAGCTCAGCGAGTGGCTCGTCAGTGTTGGTGGTTTGTGCGTATCGCGCCGCAACATTCCCGGACTGATCGATTTCTTCACCCATCATAGAGGTAGTTGATGGTGCCGATTGAGCATCCCCTCTGGATGCGTCTGCCGGATTTGTTTCTCTCGGGTCCTTGAAGCGAGTTCTCAGTTAACTGTGATTCAACAGCTAAGGAAAGAACTCCCGTAGCAACGACACCAGAGCCGAGTTCCTGGCTGTGCGAGCGAAGAATCACTCTTAATTGTAGTCAACGACATGCGCGCAAAGAAGTGACTTTGGGAACTCTTTGGGACAGGTACTAGAACTGACTAGAACTGGATCACAGACAGGCCAGGGATACGTTGGAAGTCGCGCAGATTACCGGTGAGCACCTTGTAGCCGAGTGACAGCGCCGTGGCTCCGATCAGTAAGTCTCCGAACGGAATCACTACGCCTCGGCTCTGCTGCTCTCCGTCGATTTTGCCGGCCAGCAGAGCGGTCTCTTTCATATACGGATAGACGGTCAAGTCGGCCAGCAGTTCGTTTAGAAACGATTCGCGGCGCAGGCGTATCTCCGGTGTCTGAGCGCGATAGATGCCATGGATGAGTTCGGTCAGGCCGATGGCGGAGAGTGCCGCTTCTTGATCGCCGGTCGCCTTCACGATCTTCTCGATGAGCTGCTCGACCCTGTCACCGCGCCGCTCAGCAGCGATCACCACGCTGGAGTCGAGGATCAGTCCCATGCCGGCGGGTTCAGCGGTTCACGGTGGCTGTTGATCGCCGCTTCAAGATCGCGGGCGAAGTCCTCGTCAAGCGTAGCCGTAGAAGCATGTTCTTTGGCGAGACGAAGAGACTCAGAAAGCAGGCGGACATGCGGTTCGGCGGGACGAACGACCGCCACAGGCAGCTTGCCGCTCTCGATCACGACTTCTGCCCCCTCGCGCACCCGCGCCAGCACGCCCGCGAAATCGCTAGAGGCTTCCGCTTCCGAGATGTGGATCACATGGTCAGCCATGGCGCGATTATACCTTCACTCTTCGTTCCCAGTGCCCAGATTTCTGAATGCGTCCGCCGAAAGGATAGGATTTGAAGGTTGTCGTCCCCCCGATGGGATTGACGACCTGCGTCAGCCGGTTTTCGAAGTCCCGACTAGCATAAACAAGCGGCCCAATACTTTCTCGGCGATCTTCGCGCACGAAGCATCCTCCAATGGTGACGTGTCCCCTCCACCCGACGCAGTAGGCGGCGCAGGTTTTCACTCTCCTCCAACAGGACACCTCGGGGCAGGCAGGACGCCCCGAACCGACCCCCGGGACCACCACCGCTCACCCCCCACTGTCCCCCGAAGCACCACACTACCAGCTCAGGATCGGGCCCGGATTCCACCCCGGATTCAGGACGACATCTGGCAGCTAATTGGACCCGGATCAGGGCAGGGATCGGTGGGCGGATCATAGGTAGGAATCGGCTAACGGAAAGGACGACGGATCAGCAGGCCAAAGATAGAACCTCAAGCGCCTGAACTCTAACCGGACGGGAACCGACCCTCATTGCATGATCTGGTGTTCACGCACATACTTTTCGAGGTCCACAGGCTCCTGATAGGGCTCTTGGGTTTTGCAGCTTATTCTCGACCACTGGCCATTCTTCAGTGTCGTACAGAGATCAACCTGCACCGCCTGTATTCCCCCTGTTTTATCCACATAAATGTGTCCACCACGTCCTGCGCCTTCGGTAGTTTCGGCAAAGAATCCATATATCGCACCAGGGGTTAGTGGCGGAGCGAGCGAGGATTCGGCTGGCGCAGTCTGATCGTAGCCACCCGGAACCCTTCCGTAGAGTACTTGCAGTCCTTCAACGCGAGTCCCCTTATAGTATCCTCGGGACGGCACAACTTGCCAAACAATGGACGCAAGACCGGAACACGGAAGCAAAGCGATATCACAAGGGACCGGGACCTTCTGACCATTCAGCGGGGCAGAGATCGTGAACGAAGCCAACCGCCCGCTGCCGGATAAGGAAAACGTTGGGCCGTTCGATATTTTGACCGAGGTTGGCACCTCAGGCCGATTGCATGCCGTCCCCGATGCGAAACACGCTACAGTCGCGATCAAGAATATTGCACTCGTCCAGGGTGATTCTTGCCAACCCTTATTAGGTAGATCGTTCATAGAATGCATCTCCACCGAACCGTTCTCGTGGGCCTGGCCCTTCTCGGCATGACGCGGCGCCCTATCCACAATCTCAATCTCCGAATCCCAACTTGTAAGGAATGTAGTCGATGATCACGTGCGTCAACCAATTGCTCAGAGGGTTGTGTGGATCATTGTGAATGCCTGTCATCGTACAGGAGCTATCTGGGCAAGTTTTATGAGTGTCATCCAGCACTAGGTGCACATTGGAATTCGGATCCAAAGCGACTAGCGATTAGAACGATCAGCGCGAAGTCCGCGTGTACTTCAAGAGAAGGAAATCCATGTCATCTCCGACGCCATAGCCGAAGTCATGGCTGATGGTGCGCACATGATCTAACCTGGAGACTAGGTTATCGCGGCGGTCGGGCGATAGTGCGTTGGCGCACTTGAGGGCCTGCTCGAACATGCGCACCAGTGCATCGAAGTATCCCTCATCATCGCTGCAAATGGCGTCACAGAACCCTGCGGCTTGCTCGCAGTAGAAAACCATCAACTCGGCCACTCCCTCGGGATCGCCAACTGCCTTCTTGTAATCGGAGATGGCCTGCTTGGCTTGGGAGACAGAGGTGTCCTGATTCCGGACGACGTCAGGCCAAAGCCACCGATCAATGATTTTCTTATATGGTTCCAGCACATCTCCGCCCAAACCAAAGCGGGAATGGAGAAACAGCTGATTGTCCTTGTGCGCACTGTAGAGACTCCGGATCAAGTCGAGCAGCGCTGCACGGTCAAAATCCGCGAGTTTTGCTTTGACATCGGTCCAGGTGGGGTGCGATTTTGATGGACGTTTGGGGTTTCCGGCCATGAGGGATTGATCCTTACTCTATGCGGAATCTGAGAGGGAGACGATCCGCTCCAAAGTCTCGTGATAGTTCCACGGCATCCACTCGGTCGGGCTAGTCGCCAGTTTCTGAGCATGGCGCTGCAACTCGATCAGGTAGTCGAAGGAGTTGGCGCCGCACAACTGACAGGTGTGAATCAAACTCATGAACAGGTCGCCCACCTCCGCTCCGTTCAGCGTCCGATAAAACAAGGCATTCTTCCGGTGTAGAACGGCCCTCTTCAATGCTCTTTCGACGAGGTTGTTATCTAACGGCGCTCCGGCTTGCCGGAGAAACAGCGTCAAAGGTCGCCAGTGTCGCAGTAAGTATGTGATCGCCTTGCCCAGCCCCGAGTTTGGCTCCGTCTTGCGCTCGGCGAACTGCGCTTCCAGCCACCCATGGAGTTTCTCCATCACCGGGCCGCTACGCTCTTGATGAAACTGCAGGCGCTCATCCGGCCTCAGACCACGCTCCCGCGCCTCGGCATCGTGACCATACACCTGGCCCAGCAGCTCCAGTACATAGCGACATTGGTCGGGAAAGTTTGCCACTACTTCCACGAACTGTCTTCTTCCATGGGCTAGGCAGTTCGCCAGCAGAATCTCCACCCCCGCAGCCAACTTCGGAACATTGCGCGAGAGCGCGTCACACATCTGAATGGCCGGGCCCGCGTCCTGGGCACGCTGCTGTAACACGTCGGCGAGGTTCTCGCCGGCATGCTGGCGTCCGGTGAAGTACAGCGCAATCTTCCAACCCTGGCCGGTCGACACGATGCCGCTGGTGAACACGCCGGTGCGTTCGTCCGACGGTTCGCGCGTGAGACGTAACACTCGCATGCTGGTGTCGTCGTTGTGTACCACCTCGCCCTGTGCTGCCTGTCGGATTAACTCGTCACGCGCCGGTTTAAGTAACTGGGCCGCTTCTTCGACCACTTCCCATTGCGTCGCCGCCGGTAACGGAATCCCCAGCTGACCTTGGAGTTGTTCCAACCGGTAGAACGGGGTTCCACTGCCGTACTTCAGTTGCGCGATCATCGCTGCCGCGGTCTCGTCATATCTTTCCGGACCTACTCCTTCCGGTTCTTGTGCGGTAAATACCTGTCCGCATGCACCGCAGCGCAGCCGTTCGAGCGAGTAGACAGTGGCCGCCAGCGGCGCCTGCCCCACAATCCGCACCAGCACCTTCGGCTCTTTCTGCCCGTATACGTTGCCTTTTCCGCACTCCGGGCAGCGATCCCCATGCTTCAAGTTGGGATGCGCAATCGCAATCTTCCGGGAACTGACAAACGCCTCTGCACCATTACGTCCATGTCCGGGCGGTGGGGAAACGTCAGTCTCCGGCTCAGTCCCGGCGCCAGCTTCCGCGCCTTCCGGCTTTCCCAACACGGCGCTGGTCTTCTCCGTGCTGCGCGGCCGCACCAGCATCGCCGCCAGCGCATGCAATGCCTCCTTGAGCTTCTCGTAATCGTCCTCGCTCAACGGCGCTTGCCGCGCTCCGTCCAACACCCGGTCCAGTTCGTCCAGATTTACATCGACCCGTCGCCTGGCCGTTTTCATCCTCGCCCCATGAGCAGTTCGCGAAACTGCTTCGCCAACGGATATCCCAGAACCTCTTTGATCGACCGGTTCGGCACGTAGCTATTCGATTGTTTACCACGTCCCGTCGTCTTGCCCAGCACCACCCAGTTGGCCGCACGGTAACAGGTTCCGCGGAATCGTTCGGGATCGACAAACGTCTCGAGAAAATAAATCGGGTGCCCGTAGATCCGTTGCCAGTCGGCGGAGATCCGCGACGCCATGCGGCCCAGGATATGCGACGCCAGGTGTTCGACCTTTACCCACGGCAAGATTAAAAATCGCGTGTTGTAGGCGAGGAAGCGGACGTTACGCCGGCGCGCTTCGGCGCTCCAGCCAATGTAGCGGTCGCGACTGCCCAGATGACGCGGGGCCGAGGACCAAGCCAGACAGGCGACCGGCCGCCCTTGCCCCAACACCAGGTACTTCAGATGTTCTCCCACCGGCTGCTCGTAGCCGAGATAATGATGCTCCTCCAGCAAACTGTTCCACAAAGGCTCTTTCTCGGTTCGTCGCACCGGCTCGAACTCCAACGGCTGCAGGTTGCATAGAGGATCTTCGATGGGTGTGGTATCAATCCGCACCAGCTCTGGCCTGGCTCGGTTGGCCAGCGGGTTATGCCGCACGTAACTCACCGGCGGCAACTTGATCTGGCCGGCACGGTCCAGCAGGAGCAGCAGGCCGCGGCACACCATGTCGCGCAACGCTCCATTAGCCTGGCGCCACTGCCAGGCTTCACAGAGCTTGGTCGATAGTGTGCGGCGGCTTTCCTGCGGGTACTGCTCGATCAGTGCGCGTATATAAAGGATGTCTTCTTGGCTGATCTTCCGGCCCCGATATCTGAACTCAACCATCATCGACCAGCAGTATGAACTGGTTTTTCTTGGAACGTAAGTGGGGGTAACGCCGTGTTTTTTGGCCGCGAGGTTAATTACTTCAGCACGTTCACTCGCCGCCACATCGGCGCCGCGCGCACCCGCGACACATCGCCCGCCGCCATCAGCAACTGCACCTCATAGGCTTCCAGGGACTGGGCTGCTCCCGATCCTTCCGGCCAGCACACGAATCGTCCGCGCGAAAGACGCTTTTGGGCCAGCCAGTATCCTTGGCCGTCGTAGCTGAGTAGTCGGATCGCCGTCCCGCTGCGACTCCGAAACACGAACACACAACCGGAAAAAGGATCCTCTGCTAGTTTCTCCTGGCACAGTTGCGCTAAAGAGTCGATACCCTTTCTTCCATCGACCGGCTCGATGGCTACCAGCACGCGCATCTGCGCCGTGATCTGAATCATCTCTCGCCTTCCCGCCAGGCCCGCAGCAGGCTCATCCAATCGGGCGGTGCAGCAGCTTTCCACTGAATGCGCACCTTGCCTCCGTGCAACGACTCGAACTCGATCAAGCACTCTCGCAGCATCGCTGAAGGTGGCGCGATCAGTTCGACGAATGCCGGCTTGCGTGCTTTTCGTCGGCGATGGGAAACTCCGCCGAGCCGTTTCTTCAGCCCTGCATAGTCCAGCCGTAACGGGTGCGCGACGGAATACACACCATGTTCCCGGGCCAGTTCGACTGCGGCTTGCCACACCGAATCCGGCAGCTTCTTCCCCCGCGGTTGGGTGCTACGAATCTGATCCAGTTGGCGTTGTAACTGCGCGATTGGCTCGGGAATCACTGCTGTGCTCATGCGGTTCGCCCTCAGCCGCTCTTCGGCGACTCCACGAACCTAACAGCGCGACTTAGCTGCCGTCACGCACGCTTGCCGAAAACTCACCACAGATCCTAGCGCATCTGCCTGGTAGTAACTGACTGTCCCTGCGCGCAACATAGCCAAGGGCTCATCAAGTCCTTGCCCATGGCTGTAGGTCGATAGCAAATTGCCGCTGTTGTCCACTTCCTCCACGTCGTTCAGCCCGTCATAGAGGTAGTTGGTGGTGCCCAGCGGGACAGATTTCTGGATTCTTGTGTAAAGCGGAGCGAACGTTTCTTCTTTTGTTGCGAGGAGCATCCCTGTTGATTGTAGTCAGTGGGACAGTTACAAAAGAAGTGACTTTAGGGACGCGGGGCAGGTACTTGAAGGCTACTGGACAGCTTGAAAAATCCTGTCAAAAGCTTTTGTCGATTTTCGAGAAAATTGTTCGGCGCGGCGATGTATGGATTTTGTATATGCCGGAAAGCTTAGGCTTGAGCCACGGACAAGCCGGGAATCATCTGAAAGTGGCGGACGTTGAGTGTGATGACCGCATAGTTGATGTGCAACGCAGTCGCACCGATGAGTAGGTCCTCGAAGGCAATACTCACCCCACGAGCCGCCTGCTCGCCCTCGATGCGGCCCGCCAGTTCCGCGATTTCCGCGGTCACCGGAAGCACTGCCATATCACGGCGTAGTTCTTGGCTAAAAGCCCGCCGCCGCTCACGGTCGGCATCGGTGCGAGCGCGGTAGATGCCGTGAGTCACTTCTACCAAGGTCACGACCGAAAGCGCCGCGTCCTGTTCCCCATGCGTCGCCTGTACCCGCTGGAGGATTGCTTGCACACCTTCCCCACGGCGCTCTCCGGCAATGAGCACGCTGGTATCAAGGATTATTCCCATGAAGAGATTTCGCGTGGCTTGCGGCTCTTGATGATGTCCTCCAGGTCGGAGGCGAAGTCCGGGTCCAGCGTTGGTTCGTAGCCCAGTTCCTTGGCGTGCGCTTTGGCCAGCGCGATGGATTCCGAAAGCAGGCGGACATGCGATTCGGCGGGACGAACGACCGCCACAGGCAGCTTGCCGCTCTCGATCACGACTTCTGCCCCCTCACGCACCCGCGCCAGCACGCCTGCGAAGTCGCTGGCGGCTTCCGCTTCCGAGATGTGGATCACACGGTCAGCCATGCCATGATTATAGCGTTATTCCTCCCCGTCAGGTTCGGTGTCCTCATCGGGTGCGACCGCGAATCCCACCCTTGATAAAGAACGTCAGATGGGGCGTTCACTCTTTTGATGATGTCCAGCGGGATCAAAGGCCTGGGCCACTCGCCGGGCCAGAACACTCCCGAATCAGCTCCAATCGGCAGCGCAAAACGGCAGGGCTTTGGATCAAGTTAAGGTTTGACATTTGTTGAGACTGTAATTATGGAGGCTATAGGTGCCTTGAACGAACCCTCCGGAATGCTTTCTGTTGGCGCGAGACTTGCGAAGTACTCCGGCGGACCGAGAGAGTAGTCTGCAATAACTCTAACCCCCTTCTGTCGATGCCTTGATCGCAAGTTCGCGCTTCAGTCGGTATACGTTGGGACTCTCGGGTTCAAAGTCGTCTTTGAAGCTGAGCCTGGCTAGACCGGCGAGTCGGTTGCCGACAATCGCTTTAATCTCAACAGACTTCGGCACGTTGTTACAGCGATGCCCCCACAGTGGGAAGTATGGCGCACTCTGTGTTCCGAAATTGGAGACGTATTCCCACACCACCAGCTTGTCGGTTTTGAACAGCGCAGCGTTTTGTAGAAGATCTCTAGCGACGTGGCTGCGAACCTCCAACGGGCGGGTTATCTCACTCATTGGTGCACCGTTTCTCTCACTGTATCAGCGAGAAAATGAACTAAAGGTCCTAACTGGCGATCATTTCCAAACAGGTTCAAAGCTCTAGTGATCTTCATTCGCGTCCAAATTGGGCGTTTGACAATATTCCCACATTGAAAACGTTGGGCATAGCCCGACTCTGAGCCTGGACACGCATCTGCGCTTCGGCCCAGGTCGAAGTAAGTGCTTCTCGCTATGTTGTCATCCTGCTGTCCGAGTTACTGAGTCATATACCCCTTGAAATCGAGGTTACTTGGTGTAATCGGTGGTCTGCTGTCCAACTGGCACCTACCATGTGATTCCCAATTGTTGCGCATCGTCATGCACTCCGGCCAGAGCCGGCGGGGACTGAAAAGGATCATCCAACCACACCCACAGATCGCGATAGAAGAAGAGTTGCTGACGCAGCAGAGCTGCCAGCGTCGACAATGACCAGGAGAACGACGATTTCAACTGCAGGTACTTCAGCACCAGCATCGCGATCAACGCCGTCCACACTTGGGTCCGAACCGCATTGGCGCTGGTGCCGACAAAGGTCTTGATTTTGCACAACTGCTTGAGCGCCTTAAAAAACAATTCCACTTCCCAACGGTCCTTGTAAATGGCTGCAATGGTCGTCGCGCCGAAGGCCAACAGGTTCGAGAGGAATACGATGGCCTCCTCTTTCTCCTTGTCCCAAATCTCTACCCGCCGGAATAGCACCGGCTTCTCCCCCTCCCGTGCCAGTCGAGGAAAGCTGATGATCTGATCGCACACCACATTGCTGTTTTGCGGAATGCGCACTTCCTCCTGCACCTCGTAGACTGCCTTCTCCTTCATCCGCGTCACGAAGTACACTTCCTCCTGCGTCAGTTCCCGAAACCACTCGTAATCGACGTAGCCACGGTCGATGGCCAGGATTGTGCCCGGCGCGAACCGCAGCGTGCGCGCCACCTTGATCTCGCTGGTCTTGCCCTCGGTCACCACCGCGAACGACGGCAGGTAGCCATCGTGGTCCAGCAACAGGTGCAGCTTGATCGCACCTTTCGTCCGCCGAAATTTTGCCCAGTCGAACATGCTCACCGACAGGTCGATGATGCTCCCATCCAGGCTCATCAGCTTGTTCTTGAAGCGGAACTTTTTCCGCCCGCCTTGACGGCGCACCAGTTCCTGGCATTTCAACAGTGTCTGCTCGAACACCGTCTGGTAAAGCTCCCATGGCCGATGCTCATTGGCGTAGGCCAAGGTCGACCTCTTGGGCGCCACCGGCACTCCTAAATGTTTCAAGTGGCCTTCGCAACAAGCCAGCCCGCCGCAAATCTCGCGCAAGGAATGCGCCCGTCCCAACTGGCAAAACAACATGGCCATAAACTGGCCCCAACTCGTGAAACCCCGCGCGTGCCGTTCGGCTTTATGCTGCTTAACCGCCTGTTCGAACCCCCCGCGCGAAAATAGCTTCAATATCTGCGAGAAAATGCTACATACTTTCATTAGGCTGAGTCTCCTGTTGTTGAATTGGTTCTTGGTGGAACCCAATCCAGCGTATCAGGGGGCTCAGTCTCTCTCACCCGTGGCGATACCCTCCGCTCGGCCAGCTGTTAGCCCGCGAATTTGGACAGCAATGATTTGTACTGCACGAGCCGTTTGGTCGAGAAGGGCGATTCGGATGTTCCCGATGACACGGCCTCCGCTGTCACTGAGTGAAATGGCGATTTACGCCAATTGAGAAGATCGCCTACCGGCATCTCGGATCACTCTCGGTTGGCCGACCAACCACAGGCACAATGTCCTCGGGTGGACCATAACCGCGATCGTATGCCTGATTCGAGACCGCATATCGCTTCAGGTCGCTCCAACTCCATCGACTGGAAACGGGCGGCCTCCCGCAGGCACAGTACAGCGTCCATTCATCTGCGAATCCTTCAGCCAGCGGTATCAAGTACGACCCGTTACGGTACGGGCTGAAGCCAGGCAAATATCGAGTCAAGCATTTTGGACACTCAACGCAATGGCGAACGCGGGAAGCCATGGTATGTGTCGGTGAGCTCCTTGGAGAGCTCTTCCCACCAGAATTTGCCGTAAACAATCTGGGTCACGTGGACATTGGCGAGACCCATATTGACCCGCACATGATCCGGCCATGTGCCTTCGCGCAGCATGGCCGGAATGCATGGTGCGGAAGCTCAGAAACTGCCTTTATCGTGGATTGAGCAGTGTGCGGATCTCGGCGAAAGCTGCTTCCCAACATTCGCCGCGGGCAAAGTGATTTTCGGATGCGTACCTACGACGTCTGCAACTGTCTTGCCCTGGTCTTCGTTTACCGGGGTTGCCAGAAAGGAGTGGACGATCGTTCCCGCGTTCGGCCCGGCCATCTCCACCGCCATACCCGCGATTTGTCCGCCCTCATTGATGTTGCTAGCCGAGATTACGTAGAGGTTGGAACTAGCGGGAAATAGCTGGTTAAGGTCGAACATTCTCCCGTTCTCCCAGATGAGTCCGTGGGACCAGTTGGCGCTGGAGTCGAAGGAGCTTCCCACCACCTGGCCCCGGTTGTTGATGCTGGTGGCAAAAGCGGCAGCATCTCCCGGCAGAAGGACGCCAAGGCTTCTCACTGTATTGTTCTCCCAAATAGCGGCCAGGGCTGTGCCCTCAGAGTTGACGGCTTGGCCAACAATCCGGTTGTGGCCGTTAATGGCGTAGGCGATGGCGCCCGGAGTTCCGAGGTCCGGAAGCGGGGTGGCCGTGCCGTTTTCCCACACTACGGCGAAATTCGCTGCGGTGCAGGTTCCCGAGTAGCCTACGGCTTGGCCGCGATTGTTGATGCCGAATGCGACCCCGTCTGGATCGCTGCCGATTGTAGGAAGAGGTTGGGCTTTGCTTTTGTCCCACAACACCGGCAGGTCAACCCGATTATTCGTGACGCCGGCCGGGCAGGTGGAGTCCACGATACCATTTTCTGCATATCCTACGACTTGTCCTCTGTTATTGATGGCACTGGCCTGCCCGTTATTCCCACCCAGCGTCGGGAGAGCGTGCATCACGCCGTTTTGCCAAAGAAAGGGGAGACATGTAGCGTGTGTGCCAAAACCGCAGAGGTCTTCGCCATTCGGATCGGGAACAGATGTTTCGGACATACCGACCGCTTCCCCGCTGTCGTTAATTCCGTTCCAGTTGATCGAACTGTTCTTTCCCCCGAGCGCGCCGAGTGGGAGGTTGAGATCGCGGATGCTGATCCTCACCGTGCCTTGCACGGCCGGGAAGAGGGTGGAAATGGCGGAATGATCCAGGAGTTGATCCATACTCAGCGTCCAGCCGTAATTATTGAGGCCCATGGCCATGCCCAGGTTGTCAGGGTGCTGAACGCCCAAATCCTGAACTTTGTATCTCGCTTGCGCGACCGCATTGCTGAAGCAAACCAGAAGCATCGCCGTAACCCATAGTATCCAGAAATTCCGCAAACGTCTTAGTGCGCTCATATTTCCTCTTTTCCTCCGATGAAAGTTGCCGTGCCGAAATGACGGGAGCATGTGGCGTTCCACCGGAAGAACAATTACGTGACACAACAGCACAGACATTTCGGACTTCACGGCAGAGTGGCGGGCTGACAAAATACTGTGACGATTCCAAGGCGGCCAGAGCGCCTGTTTCTCCAATTTCTCATACACATCGGCGAGAGGGTACGAAATTCGAGAATGCCGGGAACCAGGAGTCAGTCCAATCAATTCGATTGACTTTGGAATGGTTTAACATCCATACTGGTTGGTATGTTGGTGGCACGCAAGAATCCAAAACGTAGAGCGCCAAGGCCGCGTAATCCTGAGCGGACGCGGCAACGCTTGCTACAAGCGGCTTTTCGAGAGGTTTACAGGTATGGCTTCCAAAGTGCCGGGATTGATACGATTCTGGCCGCCACGAACGTCACCAAGGGAGCGCTCTACTACCATTTCGAAAACAAGGAAGCTCTGGGATACGCCATTATCGAAGAGATCGTCGCAAAACTCACCCGTGACAGGTGGATGCTTCCTCTGCAACAGAGCAAGGACAAGGACGCTGTCGATACGTTGATCGGCGTTGTGCGGGCGATACCTCATCGGCCAAGAGACGTAAAGGGCGGTTGTCCCCTGGTCAATTTGGCGCAGGAGATGTCTCAGCTCGACGAACAATTCCGCGAGCGATTGGAGAGAATCTTCCAGGCCTGGCAAGAAGGTATTGCGATGGCTCTGCGGAGGGGGCAGTCTCAGGGAACAGTGCGCCGCGATTTGGTTCCGGAAGAGACTGCGAGTTTTCTGATCGCGATGGTCGAAGGCTACGAAGTGTTGGCAAAGAATGCTCAGGACACGAAGGTGTGGGACCTTGGAATCAGAAATATCGTGGGCTGGCTGAGGTCTCTTCGGCCGCCGGACCACTACAAGCGGGGCTGACCGCATCGACTCCTACGGAGGCAGTTGACACTAAACATACCAACCGGTTCGTATGGCTGAATAGTCAGCATCGTGATCGGGCTAAAAAGCGTTTCAAGCTACATCATGAAAGGGAGAACGAACGATGACAAGAATCGCAGTGTCGCGCAGGAAGCTGTTCGTAACGGGAGCTTGCGCGCTGGTTGGTGCCGTGAACCTGCCGGGACCGGCAAGGGCCAGCGCCTTGGGAGGGCAGAACTTAACGAACGAGGAGGTCGTTCGGAAGTGGTACGCAGCCTGGGAGACGAAAGACTGGGGCCCAGTGGATACCCTGCTCGCCAATAATTTCACCTTTACAAGCGCGGCCGGCGACGACCACATTAGCAAGAGCACTTTCAAAACACGATGCTGGGAAACACAAATCGATTTCATTAAACATTTTGACCTGGAGCGAATCACCACTGGCGCGGAGGATGCTTTTGTGAAGTATCTGTGCCACACCAAGAACGGTAAATCGTTCCGGAACGTGGAGTATCTTCGAATCAAGAACGGACAGTTGCAATCCATTGAGTGTTATTTCGGCGAGCAGTCCAGCTTTCCGTCGGCAGTGAGCACTGGGCAGAAGTGACCTTCGGGCCTGGAAGGTAGAAGCAGTGCACTCGTCGATCTCACTTCGGGTAGCAGGAAGTCGAAACGAGAGAGCAAGGAGTTCCATCATGAGCGCCGGCGAAATTCAGGATCAGAAGGCCATTGCACGTGAGATGTTTGTTCAACAACCTGCTCGCGCGAATGCGGACGTTTCGGCTAGCTCACTGCGGGGAGCTACGATTTGCTCCAACAAGAGTAGACGGGATTACACTCTTGAATCGACAGCGGACGAGTTCTGCGAAGCTGCGGATACGTCATTGCTTCCGGTAATCCGAGTTGATGCTGCAAACCTCACGCGAGTCTTGCGGCAGTTGGAGGTTATAGCAAAACGACAGGCGCCACGAATCGCGTTCAAGGCAAAGGGTAGAATCCTATTCTTGGACTTAGCCGAGATCGTGGCAGTGCAAGCGGAAGGTAATTACGTTTCGTTGCGACACCGGCCTAATCCTTATTTGCTGCGCGAGTCCCTCTCGTCCATGGCGGAGAAGCTCAAGCCCTATGGTTTTATTCGCATCCACCGCTCGGTCGTCGTGAATATTTCGGCGGTGGAAGAGATCCAACCTTTACCGACGGGGGAGTACAGGCTGCGTGTAAAAGGTGGGAAGGAATACTTGGTAACGCGTACATACAAACACAACCTCAGAGATCTGGCTCAACTGTGGGCAGGCTCAGAGCGGCTTTGCGGCTAACAGGCAGCAAGACCGCTGCCACACGTCGGCACTCCACACGCCCTGTGCGGCGAGATCCCGCGCCCTCGCGATTTCGATTCTTTTAACATCTTCCAACATAGCCATCACATGATAACTGTTGAAAACAGGCCTTACACTCATCGAAGCGGCGGAACAGGACGGGACGAGCCTAGCTGTGAGTGGTGCTGACGCCACCGCCGCCAGCGCATCCCCCGATACCAAGCATGAATCCGAACTCATACCAGCGCCCGTTGTTGTTGGTCTCATAGATGCTAACGCCTTCGGCAAACAAGCTAATCAGAAATGTGAATGGAGCGATCATGCCGTGCCAAAGGCCTCTCCAAAATCCCGCAGGCTTTGCATTCGGTTCTTTGTACTTGGAATTTGAACCAGCCACAGAGAGCGCATTCGCCATAGTTGGGGAATTATAGAACGAACATAGTTGGCGAAAGCAGGCCATAGCGCTCAAATTCCGAGTTCTTTCGATTCACTTCACATCTGCGGCGTTTGAAACCGGTCGGAAGATGAGCGTAATGGAGAAGGTCGCTCACGGGGTGTCCGGCGTGCTGCTCGGTAGGTTAACTCTCTGTGAAGATGGCAACAAGTAGCAGAAGCCGAATCGCCGAGCGACCGGGCTAGCTACGACGCCTATCCCCAGGGTTGGTAAATAGAACGCGACGAAAGCCCGGATGATACCAGCCGGACTGACGTCCGATAGGCAGGGCCGAAGGCGAAGAAAAGCACAACGAGAAGCGCAAGGATGAGAAGACCTCTGACTGAGCTGGCACCAACCATTATCTGGCCCTACCACTCAGGTGACGGTCGCCACGATCAGTTTCTACGAGTGCCCTGCCCACTCTCATTGTTCATTCTCCAATCGCCGTCTTCTGGAAGAATTCCCACGCTTTGCCATTGACGTCGGCAGCCACATAACTGTGGGTCTGGTTGGGTAAAATGCTCAGCTCTACATGGAAACCATGCGACTCGAATTCCTTCTTCGTGGCTGTCACTAGGTTGACCGGAAAAAAGGAGTCGCGGTCACCAACCCATATCGCGATGGGCATACGCCGCTTGGCCCTGGCGAACAGATTGTAGTTCTCCGGAGACAACGCACCGGCATGAACAGCAGTAGCTGCGAAGTATTCGGATTCGACGAGGGCCAGCATTAGCGCGTACACAGCTCCTCCCGAATGCCCAAACAGGTATATGCGGCTGGCATCTACCGGATGCTGTGTGTCGACCTGCTCAACCATCGCGCGAATGAAGCTGGGGCTGTCCTTGTCGGATTGCCACGCCGCAGAATCGTAGGAGTCCGGGGCCGCGATGATGAACTGCTCCTTCAAGGCCAGCCCTTTCCACGCGTCTGCCATGACGGCTCCGTTCCTTCCTGAGCCGTGCAAAAGGACGACTAAAGGCAACGGGCCTTCCTTGTCCGGCGCGAAAAAATAGTACGTCCTCCACTTGCCTTCGAACTTAAAGCCGGTCTTCATTTTGTCTTTTGCTAGGGCAGGAGCGGCGAGCAAGAAGCCACAGAACGTCAATGCAAGAGAACGCTGCAAGATGGTCATAGACTAGAACCCTTAACGAAAAAACAACCCGCACCGGGGGGACTCTCGCAATTCCGGCGACCGCTACTACATCCTCACCCCGTGACCCGCACTTTGCCCGCCGCGATGTCTGCAAAGTTCTTGCGCAGGCTGTCGCTGTCGCTTTTTGCGACCGTACACGAATCCGTCGGAAAACTCTCGTTCATGCGCGGTGAACTGAGTCGGTTTTGGATCTCCACGTCGAGTGAGTTTCCGCTCTTCATGATGACGCGGGAATCGGAGCCCCCTGCGATGGTGGCGTTGGCCTCAAGCTCGGCGCGCATCGGATTATCGTGCGCGATGCCGTGGTTGCTAAGCGCATCGAGCACGCAAGTCCGAATGTGAAACCTTCTGAGGGGCTCGTCCATGCGTTCCTCCCTGGCTTCCACAACGCAATTAGTCTAGATCAAGTTCCGACTTAGTGTGGATGGGTATCAAGATGTGCATGACGACTCCAGTGTGCCGGAGACAGAGACAGCGGCAGAGATGAAGCAGTGGGACGAATTCTCCAACTCGTGCCGTATTTTGGGCCGTTGGCGAGCAGGAAAAGCGAACCGTCTTTGTCCGCGAATTGTCCGCAAACTGGGTACAAACTGGCGCAAGACCAAGCAACTCGCGAAGACGAGGAGTCAATGTTTGCTTGGCCCTAGGCGGCCGGAGTTGTCCGGTGTGGATGGCAGATTTCGGCTCATAACCCAAAGGCCTCCAATTCAGCATTACTGGTTTTTGAGTCCAACCCATTCACTTTTCCACCATTCCATTTTCTAGGCTTTGCAAGCACTTGCGTATACCGCGTGTGTTGATCCGTGCGGTCCTGTGAGGGCCTGTTGGGAGCCAATGGTCAGAGTTTGGGCAGAGAGTTCGCGCAGTAATGATAGGCAAAACGTGTCCGGTTCGTGCGCAGGAGCGAACCGTGGTCGATGCTCATGTTCCGCTTCAATCTCGCGTTACTTGCAGCGCGCTTGAAGATGATTCCGCTTTAGCCGAAAATCGAGCTTGGAAGAGTTCACAGCCTGATGCCTACCCCGAACCCCGCCGATCGGCGTTGCATCTACACGACTCCGGAGGGATTGTGCAACGGACAGTTCCCACTGCATGGGAAGGAGCATTCCTTCTCACGGGGGCTCGGGGAATTCAAGGGTGATTCGCGCCTCAGCATGGTCATCTGCGCAGACTGCAACGCACGTTTCGGCAAACTGGAGGACGTGCTTTTGCACGACAGCCCGGAAGCGTTTTTCCGCGAGATGCTCGGTAAATTCGGTCGCTCGAAGCCAGAAAGCAAGAAGAGTATCTTTTACGAGCCGACTCACGGAGTTGCACCACTGATGATTATCGCCCGGCAGCCCGGCTCTGAGCACCCGATGCTCTGGGAGTTGATGAGCGCAACCCATGTTGCCGCCATGAAACAGCTGATCTTCAAAGATGCGGATGGAAGATATTTTCATCTGCCTTTTCGGGCCGAGAAGCTGAACGAGCAGGAGATCAACAAGCTGCTTGCTGCGGTTAGGCCGCCCCTGAACAATCCGGCGCTCGTCGGATACCTGGCGAATGACGAAGAAACAAAGCAGATCGAACAGGTGTGCAAGCAATTCATCAACGGAAAACCCTCGATCAGCGATTTAACCGTTGGTGATGACTTGGAGTGCACTGCGTGGACTCCTGTCTCGACTCCGTACAAGCGAGCGATAGCGAAAATCGCATTTCACTTTCTCTTGCAGTGGTTTCCTCAGTTCACAGGAAGGGAGCCAGAGTTTAACGACATCAAGCGCTTCATCTACCACGGCCACGGCAATCCCGATCAAATTGTGGAGGCAATTACTGCGCCCATCGTCAAGCTCGCGCCAGAACAGCGAGTGCTGATGTGGGGTCACCTTGTCTGTTGCGAATACGACTCCGCGAACATTGAGACTCGCATCCAGTTTTTCATCGGCCCACAACAGGCGCAGCCGCTTGTGTGGAGAGTGATGATCGGGAAAAATCCCTCACGGCTCGCAGCGAGTGGATACAAGTGTCTGCACTTCCGGTACTACGACGCCAAAAGAGATGGATACGATGGAGAGATCGTGGAACTGGAAGCCAGCCGAATCATCTCGGTTTAGCCGGAAAGCTGGAAGCTTCCCAGCCACGTTTCAGCAAACGGCCCAATTGTTCCGCGGTCAATCGCGACATGTCAAAAATGTTTTATTGCGCGGCCTGAACCCGAAGACCTCTTCGCCTTGGCGCACTGGACTGCATATCAGCAGCGTCTGTCAGTTTCCATCCGGGTTGACTTGACGGAAAAAACCGCACACAAATCGCACACAAAATCTGTCTTTCGTGTCCTCCGTGTCCTTTCTGTCCTTTGTGGAATCAGCAAGTTGCTGAAAACAGGGGACGCCGAATCGTTCAATTCCGTCCCTGGCCACCATCATTTCAAAGAACTTAGCGGCCGAGAGCCGAAATTTCCAACCCACGATCCAACCCATGATTCTCACTGAACTCGCTCTGTGAGCAGTTGAATCCTGTCCCCCATGAGCTGTTCCAGGAACTTGCCTTGCGCATCCCGCATGGAGTCCATGTCGGACTGTGCATAGAGTTCCATCGTCGTGCCAAAGTCCTCGTGCCGCATGACGCGTGGCTTCAGGCATGGCACCTCTCTGCCGGCTTACTACCAACGACTCGTTATGTCTACATCAACGACTGAGCGGATCGTTCAATAACCGAAGGTTCGTTTCATTCTATTCCGCATCGCTCTTGCGGCGAAGGTTGCGCATGGTCAGCCAGACTGCAACTGTCCCGAGGAGAACGAAGATCGCGGCTGACACCCACCACTCGGGATATAGCTCTCGCGGATCGGTGAGGGACAAGGTCAAAAAGAAGAACGGATTCGCCAGCAACGGCGCGCGGGCGCGCAAAGGTAAGTTTGCCCATGCAGCTCCTCTGTGCGCGGCTTCCTGCGCGACGTAAAGAAGTGCCGAGACAACGCACAGCACGATCACCGAGGCGTAGCTTACGGCAGTCGCCGCTACGCTCCGCCGAAACACCGAAGACCAATACAGGCTCACTGCACTCATGCTGCCGAGGATGACGACGGTGGTAACTGTCACGATGAATAATTCCCAAAGTCCAACCCCGCCAAACGCAAAAGCTAGGCTGAGTACTGGGAGTCCGGCCACTAGGAGCAGCAGTACAAATAGCAGAGAGGACAGAAACTTGCCCCACCATATTTGGGTATCGGTCAGCAAGGAGGTTAACAGCCCGGCCATGGTGCGTTGTTCTTTTTCGATCGTTAGAGCACCGGCGCTGAAGATCGGAACGAGGAGAAGCAGCACGGTAAGTTGGGTATAGAGGAGAGCCAGAAACAGCGGAATCCCTATGTCGGGTCCCTCCAGAAAGCGCACGGCATTGACCTGCATCTGAAGAGTTTGGAAGTAGACGAAAATCGCCACCCCTCCCAGCGCCACCAGATACAAAGACGGCAACACCCAACCCCGGCGTTCGCGCATCAATTGGCGGAGTTCCTTCCGTATCATGGGGTTCATGAGTTGCCTCCGAAGACCGCACGATATCGCTGCTCCAGTCCGGAGCCGCGCCGGGCGAAGCTAGTGACTGTAATGCCGGCGGTGACCAAAGTCCGCAACGTATCCGCAATGCGCTCGTCTGGTCCGGCAATACTCAAACGTAGCCGCGTTGCCGCAGCTTCCAGCACCTGAACGCCCGGCATGGTCGCGAGCGCAGCAGCGGCATTCTCCGCGCCGCCCAGCAATTCAACCTCGAACAGCTGGGGTTTCTGTCCGGGTTGCCGCAATGCGATTCCCAAGTTTCCCTCTTCGTCGACCACATTCCTGCCGCAGGAAATGAGCACTGCATGTGTGCAGATGTCTTCCAAGTCGGCCAAAATGTGCGATGAAATCAGGATGGTGAGACCCTGCGAGTTAAGCTCCTTCAGAAGATCCCGGAGGTGAACACGGGCAATTGGGTCGAGCCCATTGGCCGGTTCATCCAGCACTAACACGCTCGGGCTGTGGAGCAGTGTTTTTGCCAGCATCAGACGCTGCTTCGCGCCAAACGACAGTCCTTCGACGAAGTCCTCCGCACGCGACTCCAGGCCCGCGCGAACGAGAGCACTCTCAATCGCGTCGTTGCGGCCAGCTCCTTGGAGACGGAACGCATCAGAAAAGAATTCCAAGAGCTCACGTACCCGCATGTCCTGATAGAGTCCTGATTGATCGGCGAGATAGCCTACCACTCGTCTAATGGAAGCCGGATTCCGAACCACGTCTGTGCCGTCGATGCTCACGGTGCCGCGATCCGGAAGCAGCAATGTAGATAGAATCCTGATGAGAGTTGTCTTGCCGGCTCCATTGGGTCCCACCAGTCCTACCAGTTCTCCCTTCTTGACTCGCAAGGAGAAATCGTCGAGGGCCTGGGTCCCATTGAAAGACTTGCGAACGTGTCCGACTTCGATCATTGGAATATCACCACTAGCAACGCATATTCTCGTTGTAATTCGTGAGAAGCCAGAGGCAGCACCGGCTGTGCCGGCCCCGCGCTCAGGCCATAAAATCTGCGCTCGTTTGGCTCTCCGGGCTGGGGTGGGTACATTCGTTCCAAAATCAGCCTTGCCAAGAGAGAGTCATTGCTTGATAGATCCCGCGGCAGCGGTAACTCGGGATGTTTCTCATCGCGGTCCGGGCGTGCCACGTAGCGTGCTTGGGCTAGGTCGATCTCGGCGCCAGGAGCGACTTGTCCCAGAAGCCAGAGTCCCTTTTGCGCGCTGTCCACGAAGACAGCGTCGAAGAATTGTTGACCGGTGTCGTTACGCAAATGGCCCGCAGAGGTTTCATGAACGGTTCCGGGGAAGGAGTGAGTTCCCCTAAAGTAGAGATCTTGGTTGGTCCAACGCGGCATGGTCAGCACAATCTCGCCCTGCGGAAGCGGGTCGCGACCAAGAGGTGAATCTTGGTAGGAGCCCCGAGTGAATTCCCGTCCCAACCAGATGCTTGGAAGGGAATGACCGAAGCCATCTTTGAAGCGGGTTTTCTCGACGAGCAGCGCGTCGGGTGTCGTATGCAAGACAATGTTTTGTCTCTCGGGTACGGAGATCCGCAGACCATAATCCGTGGAGGCTTGCCCACTTCGTGTATCCAGGAAATGAACGGCCACGTTGTCAACGATCACCTGGTGCGGTCGGAGAAACGAGCCAAACGCGTAGAAGACGGACACGAAGAATAAGGCAATGCCTGCTACCGTCACCCAACCCCATTCCAACCGACGCCACCGACGCAGTAGTACGAAGTTTGCCAGCCCCGCCGAGAGAATGTAGATCGACAACCACATCAACAGCGTCCCTAGGCGGGGAAACCTAAAGGTTGTCGCGTACTGCATTTGCAAGCGGCCGGGACCGGGACTTCTCCAATATGGTTCCCTGCTTCCAATGAGTGCATACAGGGTCTCGCCGCCAAAAACACTTTCTAGCGATTCTCCCGCCTGCGCGAGGTAGAGGCGTCCGGCGCCGATCGGCACTTCACCGTGGCGGGTAGCTGCATCCCGGCGGTAATCCGCGAGGAAGTTCCGATCGCCAAGGTAGCTTCCCAGTAGTACGAGGCTTCCGCCGCTCCGCGCATACCATTCCAGCGCCGCACGTTGCATAGGGTTTAAGTGGCTTATTGGAGCAGCCACAACAATCGTTGACAGCAACTCATAGGACCACCAGGCGGAACGTTGCGGTAACGGCACCGCCAGCTGCAGGTGTTCATTTTTCCAATCGCGGTCTTGTGGAGAGCCGCTCAACTGAATCTGTGACTGGACCTTCTTACAAACAGATTCGTCGTCACACACAATGCCTATGGCCCAGCGAGAACCGATCATCCATTCAGCTTTAAAGCTTTGCGAGTCGTGTCCAGTGAGGGCTCCAGCGCGGATTCGAGCCGTTACCTCCAACGTTTGGTCTCCATACCAAGTCGGATGGACCAACGCCTCGATTTGACGTTCCTCGAGGGCATCGAGTGTCAAGTGATGCGTGTAGGTGCGCTGGGGATCAGGTTCTCCGGGCTCGTCTTTAGGACGCACTCCGATCTGCAGTTCGAAATCCTGAGGTTGTGGAAACGGATTCGACAGTGTCACAACTATCGGACAAGGTTCCTCATTTGTCAGGCACAGGTGATTCAGACCGACATCTACGATGCGGACGTTGCCCTCCGCGAGGGCGACAGAGCCCAGTGTCAGTAACAACTGACAGATCAATAGAAACCGTTTCATAGTGTCTGCGATCATGCTGACGATGTATTCCTACTCAATTCCGTGCTTACCATCAGAGGCCACACGGTGGAAATGTCCCTCGTTGAAACATGCAAGGTGTCGGTCTGAAGATCTCTCATTGAAATACAACCTCAGTCAACGCATATTGCTGCTGCCGGTAGCGAACATTCAGTGGTTGAGCGGACTCAGCCGGGCCTGTACTCAATCCATAGAAGCGTCGTGTAGGCGTGGTGTTTGAGGCGCGCGAGTCCAACCAAGCGCAGGCGAACTCAGAGAGAAAAAAGTCATCGCTCTTCGACTCGGAACCGCGGGTACTCCGAGTGAATGCCACGGTGTCACACAGACCCGGCGGTTCGTAGCGGACTTTCGATAAATCAATTTCCGCGCCCGGCGTAACCTCGCCCAACAGCCAAATCCGCCTCTGCCCACTATCCACAAAGATTGCATCGAAAAAACGCTGTCCGGTCTCGTTGCGGAGGTGGTTGGAGACGGTTTCGCGGACCGTGCCAGAAAAGGAGGTGATTCCTGCAAACTGGAGATCCCGGCTCGTTCGCCGCTGCATCGGAACCACAATTTGGCTACCTGGGATCGGATCCCATCCTGTATTAGTAATGCCGTCATATCCGTGGATGAATCGCCGACCTAACTGAACCGTTCGGAAACCGCCGCGGTACTCGTCCACGTATGGCAACCGTGGATAAAGCAGAGCGTTATCTGGGCTCTTCAGAGTGATTTGCTGCTTCTGCGGAACGGAGACTCGGACGCCGTATGCCGTGAACGCGCGGTTGCTGTGCGAGTCGAGATGATGCACGGCCATATAGTCGACGGTGACCTGCCGCGGTCCTCGGCGCGAAGCCAGCCAGTAAAGAGCAAAGACGAACAACAAGGCGATAGCGGCGACGGTAAGCCATCCCCACTCTCGCCGACGGAATCGACGAAGGATCGCAAAGTTGGCGACTCCGACCAGCAAGATGTAGATGGCGAGCCAAATCAACAGAGTCCACCAACTGGGGAAGCCAAACCTCGTCGCATACTGACCCCGTAAGCTGTTCAGTTCATAACCGGACCAATTCGCTCGGTTGCCCTGCACTAGCAAGTCGAGTTCCTCGCCGCTAAACAGGGCTCCCAATGTGTCGCCGGACAATCGTGGGATTCGGTAGAGACGTCCGCTGCCAATCGCTATTCCGTTGTGTCCTCCAGCAGCAGGACGATAGTCAGCGAGAAAGGTTTGGTCGGCAAACACATCCTCAAGTAACACCAGACTCCCACCGCCCCGAGCGAACGACTCTAGCGCCGAACGCTCATCGCCGCGCAGACTATTCGCCGGGATCGCCACAACGATAATGGATGCCGGCGCATAAGACCACGATTGAAAGCGTTGCCGTAACGGCATAGCCAGTTCGAGGTTTTGGTTCTTCGCATCACGGTCTTTCGAGGAGCCGCCTAGCTGGATCTGTGCTTGAATACCTTTGCAGATCGATTCTTCCCTACAGAGAACGCCCACAAGATATTTGCCACGGGTCCACATTCGCTCTTTTGCGTCCACTAAATTGTGGTCAATGATCTTGCCTTCAGGCAGGCGGAGTGTCACATCCACAATCGAACCGCCGCGAGAGGGCTCAATGGGGGCATCGATCTCGCGGACCTCTCTTGGTCCCAGGGTCAGACGATGAATGTACGTTTGCTGCGCATCGGACCGCTCCAGCCCCGGAGCGAAGCGCAGACTTACCTGCAGTTCAAAATCCTGAAGCGTGGAATAAGGATTTAATACGGAGACAAGTACGGAACACGGCCGATAAGGTACACAGCGGCCATTCAGGCCAACCTCGAGAATGTGAACGTTGGCGTCCGCCCACGCCGCACACGCCAATGCCACCACCAGATAACAGATCAGCAAAAGTCGCTTCATAAAAAGAGCGAGCGCTAGAGGCGCTTGCCGAACCGCAGTAGGACACCAACGCCCTTTTAGGCTACGACAGCGTCATATAGGTATTTGACACCGGGAGTGCTTCCATACGCACATTACTTGAGTTTGAGAAAGGCACCGCTAAGGTCGGTAGAGAGGCCGCTTTGCGCGAGATCGATATAGACCAGCGGCATTCAGCCAACGACCACTGCGAAACAACAGGCACGAGGGTTGGCTTTCAGTTCAATTTAACGTCCATCAGAGTTCCCGAAGCGTGCCGGCGTCTTTGGCTGCCAGAAACTGCTGGATTTTCAAACAGCCAGATCAGCCCGTACTCAATAACGGCAACCCCGGCTCCTTGTACTAACGCTTGCGCACTTCGAGTTCAACAGGAGCTGCGACCGAGTTCACGTCAGGGGAGTAATATTCATAAACTGCCGACTTTAACGTCTTGGCGCGCATGGGATATTTCGCTCGGAGCCTGTATTTCACATTGATGGTGTCTCCTGGTGCAAATGAATCGAAGTACAGGATGGCCTGTGTCGCCGTGACACTGAATTTTGATAGATGTCCGCTCTTCAGTGTTGCAGTCTTCTCTCGGTAGTCTTGGAGATCTTCGCTGAAGAGTTCGAAACCTGGCGGAATGCCTAAGTCCACGATTACCATGTTCGCCGTCTTGTCCAGATTGTTCTTAACCGTAGCCGTAGCGGTAGCGATGTCGTCCTGGAAGAGGCTTGTGCGATCGTAAGACACATCAATGGAGAGCGGCTCAATAGCAGGTTTCTGGTCCCAAGGAAGGAAATACCCGCCCACAACTTGATATGTGAGCCCGCCCTTTCCTTCAAAACGAATCTCGACGATGTTGGTTTTCCCTTCCTCGATGGATTTGAAAACGAACTCGTGATACAGATCGTTGTTTTCTGGGCTCAATACAAGAGTTTCGGCGGGCTTGCCGTTCAGCAGGACCGTGGCAGTGCCGCGCACGTCCGCTGCGCCCTTCTCTGTCGCTGTAAGGAGAGCGCGCAACGCCATGATCGTTGCCTGGGTTGTGCCCCATGTTCCACTGGCGTCCTTCTTTGAGATTAGGTAGGTAAGGGCCTTCCGCGCCAGACCGGAGGATTCGCCCGAGCGCAACAGCGCCTGGACGGAGAGCCCTGTTGTTTCCACAGCCGCACTCGCTCCGGTGCCGTATACACCAGTCTCATCGGTCGTCCACCAGACCTGATCGTCCTTTTCGGTCCGTGTGTCAAGAAGCCGCTGAACTGCGTGCTGCGTGAACTCGCGGTCACGGCCGTAGTCTGCGGCGAGATTGGCGATCACCGCGAGTGTGTATGCATCCGTTGCGCCATCCATGTGTTTTTCGATAAACCCAATGGCACGATCCACAGCGGGCCCGTTGTATTCCGTGTTTTCAAGCGACCACGCGATGTACGCAGTGATCCGCATTGCGTCCGAGTCGTAACGATCCGTGGCGCCGTCATGGAGGTTGTGCGTGTCGGGTTTCCAACTCCCGTCAGGCAGTTGCTGTCCGGCTAGCCATTGTTGAGTGCGTTGTAGGAGTTTCGGATCTACGTCGTACACCTTCAACATGTCATGAAACTCCATTAGGCCGTAGGCGGTAAGAATCTTGTTCGCTGGCGCATCTCCAAACCAAGAGAACCCGCCGCCAGGAACTTCGAAGGTCAGGAGCCGCTGATAACCATTGGCAATATAACCTTCGGCCTTCGCGTGAATTTCGGGCGTGAGTTTTTCCGTACGCTTCATGTAGTCGAGCGCCAAGACGTTCGGATAGGTGGTTGAAGAAGTTTGTTCGAAGCAACCGCTTGGCATTTGCAGGATGCTATCCATACCCTCAACGATCTGGCTGAGGGGGCTGGGATAGAGTCGAACGCGGATCTTGCTGGCGTCGGGAATGGATCTGGCCGGGAATACGACTTGATGCTCGACCGCATTTTCCAGGCGGCCGTTGAAGACGAGCGCCTGTTCTCGGCCGTTCGGGATTACTTCGATCTCGCGTACGACAACATCGGCGCGGGTTGGATCAAGCTTCATACGGCCCGAGAGCGTTAGTTTGTACTTGCCAATCCGGTTCGCCTGAAGCGTGAATTGTGAACCTCCGACGCGCGCTGAATTCAAGGTAATCGACTTGTCCGCGACATCCTCCACAAGGGAAAACCAGTCCTCCGGTTGGAGATGCAGAGTGACATCTCCCGCCGATCCTGAGTAGTTGTAAACCGCAACTGGAATCGAGACGCGGTCCCCCTGGGTGAGCGTGACCGGAACATCCAGATCGACGAAGAAATCCTGAAATACCTTCAAAGCTGAAGTCGAAGTACCGAGCGCTCCATGCTGGGTTGACGCAATCATCGCCATGCGCCACGTCGTGATGGAGTCGGCCACGGGAATCGCGATGCTTGCCCGGCCATCGCGGTCAGTGATGATCTCGGGATTGACGTACAGCGACTCTGGAAAATAGGAGCGAACCTTCGCAAGAGTGTTGGAGACGATGCCACCAATGACGCCCCCCATTTGCCCACCTGGTACTCCTCCCGGAACTCCACCAACTACGCCCATCATTGACATCGATGTCTCCAGCATTGGAGCCTCTGCTGTGACCTCGACAATTTCCGTCGTCTCACCCACGGACAACGCCGCAGACATCACTGCTCGATCTTGCGCTTTGAGCGTGATTGACTGAGACGCGATTCGGAAGCCGGGCGCGGTGACCTCGACTACGTAGTCGCCAGCGGTCATCGCAGAAAACCTGAACTGGCCAGATTCGGTAGTTCGTACCTTGCGAATCCTCCCGCCTTTGGCTGCGCGAACCTCCACTTGGGCGTGAGACACAACCGCTCCCGATTTATCCACCACGGTTCCCACAATGTCCGCAAACCCATTCCGTGCAGCGGGATTGTGTTCGAGTTTTACATCGATTGATGTGTGGGCCGAACCGATCTTTTTGCGCCGAATCAATAGATTGCCTTGAATATCATCAGATGTCTTGAATTTCCGGTCGGGACCGGCGCTGTGCACCATAAGGTTAGTCTTTGTAGAGTCCCACGGAACGGGTTCCAGTATGAGCTTCGTACCCCACGCATCAAGAAACTCTGGTCCGCCATCTTTTGCCAGTCTGGCATAGACCTGAAGTGGGTCCGTGCTTTTCCGGTCTTCCTTGAACGCGCGATTCAGATCTTCTGCCAACCGGACAGCCTGCTTCTGCAGGCGCGCGCGATAGCGTTGGGCATATTCCCGATATTTGGTCATCGGCAAGTCCCTGCCGAGTTCAGCGTCAAATTTTTCTGGGCTGGCCATCTCCGTTGCCGCAAATAGCGCCTGCGCTGCTGTGTCCTGTTCTTCACGTTGCGATTCCGGAACAGAGTCAACGATTGCCGGCATTCCGAGCTTCGCGTGAATCTCATAGCGCGGCTTCATCAGTTCCTGTTCAAGATAGAAGAAGACCTTGGCAAATCCGGGTTGCTTCTCTGCCAGTGCGAACACAGCTTCATCAACGATCTGGAGGCCGAGTGCAGCGTGGACACCTTCGCCGCGGGAGTTTGTCACGTGGAAGCTCAGTCGCGCTTCTGTGCCCGGTTTGTACAGTGGAGCATCGGCGACGGTCTCAATGTTCAGTTCATCTGCCGGATGCACGAAGATAAGCCGGTGATCTGCTACGGGCTGGGCATCGCTGCCGAAAAGGTATGCGCCTAGATCCAGCGTCCCTGTCATCTCGGGGGTCGCCGTGAGTGTTAGTTCTGCCTGGCCGTTTTCAATATCTACATCGCGGGTCAGGAGGGTCTGCCCCTCTCGGACTATATCCAGATACACAGTTCCGCGCCTCCGGGTAGAGAAGACCTTGAGTTGAATGCGGTCGCCCGCCCGATACAGTGCGCGTTCGGTTCGGAGCAGAATCTGTTCCTCAGTCGTCCGTACCTCCAATTTCACTTGGCTTGATGCACGGTCTCCTTCCTGATCAGACGCTTCGATCTGGAGGGATTCGCTTTCCCCAGAGGGCGTGATACTGATGATGGCAATTCCGCCATCATCAGTCGCCACGTGTTGATCAGGATTTCCAGATGCATGAATCGTCATGTCGGCCTTGGCGGGCATGCCATCGGGATACGAGGCCAATACAAACACGCGATTCGCCAGTCCGGGAACCAACATGCCTCCCTCGGGAACTGCTGTGAACATGAGGGGAGATTCGTTCACGAAGATCGGCTCCCCTCGGGTTTCCGAATGTCCAGCAGAGTCTTTGATGGTTGCTTCAACCACCACGCGCGCCGCACCATGATTTAGGGGGCGTCCGACGAAATACTTCGGGAGTTCTAGGTCGAAGTGATAAATGCCGTCCGAATCTGTTTTGCCTTGCGCTGATGCCGCTTCGAATAGGGCAACATCTAACGCGACAGCTCTAACGCTGATTTCCGCATCCTCGACCGGCTTTCCAAAAAAATAGTTGGCGTGTACTGTGCCAGTGACACGATCACCGGGCTGGTAGCCGTGCTTCTGCTTTTTCCCTTTCTCAGCGAACTCCACTGCGACCTTGAACTTTGGAAGGACATAGCGCTCTATATTGATCGCTTTTTCCGCTCTGTTTGTGGGGGCATCGGGGTCACCCATCAATGCACGCACGTGATATGTACCCAAGTTCACTTCATCAGCTAGACCAAATTCCGCGGAAGCGACTCCGAATTGATCGGTTTCAGTTGACTTTTTGAAAACCTTGTTACCACGCGAATCCTCCAGTTCGAATGTCAGCCTACGGTTAGCTGAGGCATCATGATTCGACCTATCAAGGGCGAGAGCTCTCACATGAATGATTTGGCCTGGCTGATAGATGGGCTTTTCCGTTGTGAGGAGGACCGACACCTTGTCCTGCAGGTGGACTGGTTGAGCCAGCTCTATGGAGCCGATGGGAGTATCTGCGAGATACCGAAGTTGGTAGCGTCCGGTTAAACGGCCGGGAAACCGGAACTGCGCCTCAGTCGTTCCGCGCTGATTCAGGTGACCCGAAAAAAGGTGTTTCGGTTTACCGGCAGAGCCGAGAAGATCGATTCTTACCGCCACGCGACCAGAAATCGGCAGGTTGTTTGAGTCCGTGACGATAATCCTCACCGCGGCGAGGCTGCCGGACAGGTAAGATTGCTGTCCGAGAACACGAATTAACGGTCTTTGCAGGATTTGCGATATCGACTCAATTCCTTCAAGAACCGACTTGCCTTTGTCGTCATATTCGAAGCGGTAATGAACGCGATGCCAAATCAGGTCCTCCAGTGGGAGAGATTTGGCCAGCTTGATCTCTTCTTTCCAACGCCCCCTACCTGTCGAGACCGACACTTGTCGCTCCTCTCGCCCGAGAACCTGATCGTCCGGGTCGAGAACTTCTACAACGAGGCGCCCTGTGCCAGCGCTCGGGGCCTGGTACGGAATCGTCAGTTGCAACGAGCCACGTGAGTAGGTTGCAGCCGGTGAGGGCGAACTTCCTTCCACCTGCTTGAGCCGCAGAGTAAGCAGTCCAGTGATTGTCAGAACCGTGACGGTGATGAATAGAATGAATCTAGTGCTTTGGAACTCCCTTTTGGGATTGTGCATGGCCTCTCCGAACGAACCAATGCTCGGTCTGCGGGTCCTCCGATCAGAGGAACGGAATCAGGAGCCCATCTTGCGAGCTACTGACGTTTGCCGACAACGGAAGGCTAACCGAAGCCCCACTGTTCCTTCCCCTACCGACTAGTCAATATTGACTGACTCCAATTTCACCGCGAAAGTTCCCAACGTAACAGTGCTTGTTGCGAGTCGCGTGGCCCCTTTTTTCCCCAAGCCAAGTGGGTAGGACTTGATCAATCGCACATGCACGTTCGCGATCTACTGGTTGCTATCTCGGGGGCTTCCTCCCGAGATACGTTTTGCAGGGCTTCCCGTTCGGCTGAGGAACAAGGAAAACCTTCGCCCCGTCACTGCGCGCGATATCGATCACATTTACAACGTTCGCCCACGCTACGCAGTCGTCTCCTTCGACGTATACAGTCCATTCTCGTCGGACACTCAGTTCTCTCTTTAAGGCACTGGCAAGGTCATCCCACGCAACCACCTTTGAGTTCACGAATAGTCCTGGTTCCTGACCAGGGCCGGCATCCGTCACCACCACTATCACGGGCTCGGTCCAAGCATCAGGCTTCACCGTCACCGCCCCCGGTTTCAGCAGATGAACCCACAGTCCCCTTGGCGTGTATCGGAAGGCCCCAGTTAGCATCATCATAAGCATCGCCAGGATCGCGAACACCATCCCTGCAAGCAATCCGAACGCCGGGATGCCCACGATCGGACGCCGCAGAGGCAACTTCTGTGCCCATTGAAAATTTTGACCCACGTTCGGTGCGTTTGTAACGATCGCGGACTGCTCAGGCTCTCTGAAGACACCGCCTCGCCAATCGAGGACGACAAGGCTTACACCGATGACAACGAAGATTGCGCTCGTCCACAGCACCACACCTGCGCAGAAGCTGTCGTTATCTCGGGATGTCACGACCCTCAGCCGTGGACGGTTCGCATTTAGGCAACTAGCTTCGGCTAGGACGTGTACGTCCAGATCATAGAATCCCTTCGTAGCGTCGAAACCCTCCAGGTAGCCATCCTGGAGAACCGGCGCGTCCCATTGTGTTTGAACACGCCCATCTCGATACAGAGTCCAAGTGGTCTTGAGAGTGGAATACGACGAGCACATCGGATTGAAGTAGGTACTTTGGTCGAAGTCAATCCAGATTGAATATCCCTGTTCAACATTGATCCGGAACGGCCCTGTTCGAATGTGGCCTGCAGTGAGGGAGACAGGGATGTCCACCGGCACGAAGATCCGTGTATCGATCCATCGTTTGACCGTGGCAAAAGTTGCTATACCGAGTATCGCTAGCCCAACTCCGACGAGTATCCTTGCTCGAAATAAGGGACGGCGCTCGGGATCAGACTTCTTAGTTGCAGGTTCTACCTCCCACTGAAATCCCCCGCCAATTGGTCCAGGCGAAGTTAACGACACTGTTTGCTCGGCCCGTTTTCTGCTTTTGTTTTCGACAATTCCGCTCACTAAGAACGCTGCAGCAATTGCACCGAGGAACATCGCGAACAGGAAGACGGGTGTTCGATTTTCCTCGAAACGCCAGTAGTAGCTTTGCTCGATTGCCAGCCGAGGATGGCCCCCATTGAAATGACTGTTATCTTCGGGAAACTCGACATCCAGAACGAAGTGGTTCCCGGCCGGGACCAAGAAGTGACCGAGGCCGCGGGCCTTGCTGAGCATCCCTCCGAGCGACCCCTGCTCGCTGTCTGTCGAGCCGCGCGCCACGACTCTCCCCCTGTCGGACAGAGTCCAGGACGCACGAAGCTCGCCAACGCCATTTTTGCGACAGTAGTCAGATGTATAGCCGGTGAGGCATGAGACGCCTTCGTCATCAATCTTGGTCTCGACCTCGACAAAGATCCAGAAACCGGCATCGAGATTAATCTTGAACTCGGGAGAGCGAATGTGTCCCGGCGCAAGGGACACGGGCATTTCGAGTGGAACCCACGTTCGGGTTGCCATCCACCACTCCCAGCCACCGTAAATAGCCGCAGCGATGAGAATCAATGCAACGCCGATTCGGATTCTCAACAGCGTGCGTTTCAGATTGGGCGCTAACAGCATTAGCACTCCCGCGACAGTCAAGAGGCACCCAATCGCCAATTCGTTGGCGGCGTACATCGGGACTTTTAGCGGAGACCAATTTGTCTGAAGAAAGGTGAGGGTATCAAACAGGAGAGACAGGCCAGCGGCCAACAGCGCATATCCGACCCATCTTCCGGGTGGTATCGCCATATTAGGCTTAGACTCCACATAGAATCCTCAGGTTCCACGACCCTTTCGGGCAAGGGTACGAAAGTGACTTGTCAGTGAAACTGCCCGCCACGCGGGCCCGGTTTGCCAGTACCACAAAATCACTTCCTGATTTGCGGCCCAAATCATTGGTGTCCAATGGCACACAATTTCCCTTGACTCAGGGTGTCCAATGGAGTACAAGAGAATTGTGCAAACGGTTGTCGAGACGCCCACTTACCTCGCCGTTGCGAACAAACTCTTTAGCGAGGAGGAGCGTGTGGACATCGTGGCACTTCTTGCGGCCGACCCGGAATGTGGAGACCTGATCCGCGGAACTGGAGGGTTTCGAAAGGTACGGGTGGCAAGCCTCGGGTGCTCTTTGAGGGTGACTATCTCCCGACCCCGTTGCAGTTCCCGAACTACGACGTGTCGCAGAATGGCCAGCGGTTCTTGATGCTCAAGCCCAGCGAGCAAGAGGCGGCCGCACCGACGCAAATCAACGTCGTGCTGAACTGGTTTGAAGAGTTGAAGCGCCTTGCACCAACAGGGAAGAAGTGAAGCTCATCGCTCAACAGATCACGCCCCGATCTCGACCGAAAAATGATCTGCTTCGCCTCTCGGGATTTTGCGCCTGGATGACGGGCTACCTTCCATAATCCGGTAAGGGAAGGTGTCGACGATCCAGAAACTGTGGAGTGCGCTTAGAATTGTGGGATTTAGATTGCGACTGATCGCTCAATGTCCTTCGTTGCTTTCTTCCTGGTTCCACGGCGGAACTGCTTATGGGTTTCGCGGAACCAATGATTCGAAGGGAGGAATCGAGAAGGACGTGGTAAAGGCATGTTCCGGCGGTTGGGTTCCGTCTTGATTGGCTTTTGCGAGAATCTCCATCGCCCGTCCCGTAAGCGGTGGAATGTGGATCGTCGCCGTGAGCCATTTTTCGCGTACCCAGGCTTGGCCTGTCGCCGGCTGACCATCACATCCGGTAAACGGTAAACTCAGCCATCGCGACCGCTCGGCTTCGTTGGTAATCTCCCGAAAGGCTTTGCGAGCTCCCAGGGCCATCGAGTCGTCCTGCGCACCGACCAGGCTAATTGACGCGCTTTGCGAGGTGGCCATTTTCAGCCAGGAACGCACCGCCCGCCAGGCACTTTCCTCTGTCCAGTGTGCCCTAAGCATTTTCACTTCAATGTTCGACGGTTTCGTCTCTAGCATCCCGGACTCGCGTTCTTGGGCCGAGGAACTTTGTGAAGGTCCTTCAATGTACAAAACAGAACCGCCTCGGGGCAGCAACGCTGCGAATTGTCTTCCTTGAATGCGTCCAATCTCGAAGTGATTGGAACTAACAGCAAACACAGGTGCCGTTGCTGCCTTGCGGAGATCCGACAAGTAATCCGGCCTCCGGTTCAGAACCGCCCAACCGATTTCTGCAGCGCTAGCGGCCCGGGCCACCTGCGGAAGGGCTGTGCCTCCAAACGGTTCCACCACAATCGCATCGGGCCGGGACTCAACTCGGCCTTGGATTGCCTTTAGGAGTTGCGTGCTCTGATTCACGGCGTCGTTATCGGCAAATACTATCTCCACATCGCTCCCCAGTTTGTGCGCGGTCTCTTCCGCGGTCTGGGCTTGTGCCACTTGGAAATCGTTCTCGCGGGTGTGAAGAGACACCAGGAATCGGAGCTTTTTCAGCATTTCGCAAGTGTACCTGTACTCAGGCATCCATGAAATGCTTCCAACGATTATGGGCGGGTGACGGGCAGCCCTTCGATAATCCGGTAAGGGAAGGGTTGACCATCCGTCCGGAGTTTGGCTTCGGCTTCCACGATCCCGGTTGTGGACCTTTACAGTCCACATCGACGACTGGCTAACCTCACTTCCGCGGGCAACATTTCGGGTTTTGGGGTCACCTTGGTATGTGACCAATCTCACTGAATTTCTTGCCGTCGTGATAGATAATATTAGCCGCTTAGGCGTTTGCAGTTGCAGGAATCCGACAAAGCCAAACCCCACGTGAGTGAGGGACGGAAAGCCACGGATCTCTAGAGCAATCGCTTCCCCCATGAGACAGCCGAGTTGCCGCAGGTGGCAGCGTTAGAGCCCCCAGTGGTAATCGTCTTCTTGTCTTCGGAGGTCGTCATGCCTTTCTCACATTCCATCGCTAAGAATGCTGGTTTTGTCTCCCGTCTGCATTTGACCCGGTTGTCCGTTTTCTCAGGCGCTCTCACCGGGCGCCTTAGGGCTGTGGCGCTGGTTTTCGCTTGCCTCCTGGGTGGCCTTGTTCCAGACCAGCTCCATGCGCAAACCCTGAGTTTCCTGAACAATTACTTCGTCAGCGGCGACCATATCGTTCGCGACTTTGTACCATACTCTGGACAACCGACAAACGGCTTCGTCAGCGGGTGGATCTCTGTTCCCGACAGGAACCATGATCTGGAAGGCGTCCCGGACGGTGCTGAAGTCGTCGCTGCCTTTCTCTACTGGCAGGTTTTGGAGCCTATGGCGCCACCCTCTCCCGACCCGGGAAGCAGCGCTCTTTTCAACGGTTACTCCATAGCCGGTGATGTAGTGGGGAGCGATCAGAGCGCATGTGGGAGTGGAACCGCGTTGGTACGGTCTTACCGCGCGAACGTCCTTCCCTATCTGCCGGTTAACGCTAACGGAAGCTCCCAGGCAGCCACCACCCACACCGTAGGGCTGCCGGTCAACCCAAACGGGTCGCCGAGCCTTCCAGGCGCCAGCCTTGTCATTGTCTACCGCGTGCTGTCGGGGGCACCTTGGGCTTACCTGACAGCAACTGTGATCTACGATGGCAGTTCAACCGTGCCCTCACCAGGAGGCGCTCTGAGCCTATCGATGGGCGGCTTCTACGATGCGGTCAGTTCCGGTGGTACCGACATTGCGATCAACAAGATTACAGACATCTACGGCACGGTGGACACATCGACCGGCACTGCCCGCCTTTACAGTTTTTTTCACCATACCTCGCCCCTAGTCGTCGGCGATCAGGCGAGCACGATCACCGATACCAACCCGTTTTCTTTGTCAGCGCAGCAATGTGCCGTTTTTCCGGCGGCGGTCTTCACCACGCGGGTCCATAGTGCTGATGGCGATGGGCTGCTGGATGCCTGGAAGCCCAACCATGGATACTGCGATTTCGGTGTCAACCAGGGAGCCTGTGGCGGCTCGGGAGACCCCTCGTGGGTATCTCTTCCTGGGGCAACCCCCGGCGAAAAAGACATTTTCGTTCAATTCGATTACATGTACGCAGTTGACCATTCTCACGAGCCCCGGGGGGCCGCTCTGAGCATGGTGACGAACGCATTCTTGAAGCAGAACATCCACCTGCACTTCGTGGCCGGAAACTTCATTCCCGAAGACACCTGCACCGACGACCTGACTCAAACCCCGCCAGTGCTCTGTATGTTTCCTAATGAGCCGGGCGTACTTGCCTGGAAGCTGGGCCTTGAAGCCTTTAAGGCCTGGCCGACTAACCCTATCCTTAGCACAGACCCTCTGTCGTGCACCGGCGGCGTCTGTACGCCCCGGTTTCAACCCGGGCGCAAAGACAGCTATCACTATCTGCTCATCGGCCACTCTCTGGCGCTGCCAACCTGGAGCGTTGCCGACCCAATATATACATTGAAGTCCATCCAGGTGAGCAACGGCAACGCGACGGTGACCACCTCCGCCACCTTGACGTCGTGTCCCTCACGCGTGACCATCGACGGCGCGATCGCGACCCCCAACCTGAACGGCGTTTACACAACCATCACGTGCCCATCTCCCCTGAACACGACGTTTACCATATCGAATATCAACGTGAACAAGACGCCTCCGTACACAGTGGCCGACGGGCCGTACCCGAACACACTGGCGGAGCCCTACCTTGCGGTCTACACAAGCGTGACAGATAGCACTTCCGGCTATTCCGATATTGGCGGCGGTGATATTGCGGTCACCCTGGGCAAGTGGACATGGGAAGAAGGCCTGCCGGCCGAAAATCAGATTGGAGGAGAGTGCTTCACATCAGACACCGCGGTATCACCCCAGTGCGAGAACGGGCTCGCCGGCACGCTGATGCATGAGTTGGGACACAACCTAACCCTACTTCATGGCGGCCGTTTCTATCCCGATAGCAATACCACACCTGAGGCCTCATTCAATTGCAAACCCAATTATCAGAGCGTCATGAACTATCTGTTCCAGGTTGACCTGTTGCAAAGTGACGCTCAAGGCGATCTCGTCCTGGATTATTCCAGCCAGACGCTGCCTTTTCTTGATGAGAACAACAACCTCAGCACCTCCTTGGGGCTGGGGTTCAACCCGATACCGACATACCCCTACACGAAGTGGTTTGCTCTCTCTTATCCCCAGTCGATGAGCAATCCGCCGCATTCGGCCTCCAGCCATTGTGATGGCACTCCTAAAGGCTCCAACGAGACCGCGTTTGAAATGGAGGGGCCAGCCAATCCAATTGCCTGGTCTAACGGGTGGGACATCAATTTCGACGGCGGCCTCGAGGTGTTGGATGGGAGCGGGAACAACGACTGGTTCATTATCGATCCCCGGCAGATCGGGGCATCCGGCAATGACAACGTAGGCGGCACCATTTATCCGACCCAAGTCGATTACGCGTATCAGTTTGGCGGCTATTTCTTTGGCCCTAACGGCGGCTTGCGCGCCGGCGGTGGCGGCGGCTTGCGTGCCGGCGGTGGCGGCGGCTTGCGCGCTGGCGGTGGCGGCGGCTTGCGTGCCGGGGGTGGCGGCGGCTTGCGCGCTGGCGGTGGCGGCGGCTTGCGTGCTGGTGGCGGCGGCGGTGTCGGCGAGCCCAATTACAACGCCATCGACTCCTACCCGCGTCCTCCTCGTGCTGTAACGGCAAGCGGTGGGCCTGTGGCATGGAAACCCGCCACTTTCGGCAACATTGTGCAATACAACGTCTACCGTGTGAACGGCCTCTCTTCCACCTTGATTGCTTGTGTGTATGTGGGCACGCCGCCGGTTCCTTCCGGCTGTGTACCGGGTGACCCGTACGCCACCAGCTACAGCTATTCAGACAACGGGGCTCCCGCGAACTCAACCTACTTGGTGACTACGGTTGACCTCGACCCCGTCAGCAACCTGCCGCGTGAGAGTACGCCGCAAGGATCCGGAGCAGCCCAAGCGCTTCTGAATCTGAACGTGACGACACCGTTGACCTATGCCAGCAGCGAGACATTGACCACCACCGGTGGCAGCACCGGCGGTGCGGTGATCTTCTACTTGCTGAGTGGCCCGTGCAGCGTAAGCGGTACCCAGCTCACGGCCAACAGCGGCACGGGCTCGTGTTCCGTGGCGGCAACGATGGCTGGCGATAGCACCTACAATCCAGTCACCAGCGCGGTCCTGATCATAAGTCTGCAGAAGGCGAATGCCGCGATCACCGTGACTCCGTATAGCGTCACTTATGATGGGAACGCGCACACGGCGACTGGGACCGCAACCGGCGTCAAGGGTGAATCCCTAAACGGGCTGAACCTGAGCGCCACCACGCACACCGCAGCTGGCGTCTACAACGACACGTGGACTTTCACCGATGGCACTGGGAACTATAACAATGCCAGCGGTACCGTCCTTGACACCATTACCCAGTCATCAACCGCAACAGCGCTGAGCGCCACACCGAATCCCGCGAACTTCGGACAATCGGTTTCCTTGCAGGCGACCGTGACCCCGATTCCGCCGGGTACGGGAACCCCGACCGGCACGGTTACATTCAAGGACGGCGGCACTCCGCTAAGCACCGTGACCATGAGCAGTGCGGCGGCGAGCTTTGTCACGTCATCTCTGGCGCCCGGCACCCACAACTTGACCGCCTCTTACAGCGGAGACGCTAACTTCAGCCAGAGTTCGCCCGCGGTGCTGGCGGAACAAATCGTCTGCGGTCTGTTGCTCAGCATTTCTCCGTCCACGGTAAAGCAAGGCGGGACCGTTACCGTGGCCGCCAAATTGATATCGTGCTCGACGAGCGCGCAAACTGTGGTCGTGAAGTTCACGCTGAGCGGGCCTCTGCAGCCCAACAGCTGCAGCAGCACAAAAACAGATATCTTCACGACTCCGCCGTTTACCTTGCCGCCGAAAACTTCGAAGAGTATTTCGTTCCCGTTCCCGATCCTGAAGCGTACGTGCACCGGAACATATACGATTACCGCTACAACGCTCGTAAACGGGACAGCGGTGAACACGTCGACGGCCTCGTTGAAGATCACGTCCCAATAGAAAGCAGGAAGGAGGAAGCGGATCGAATAGATGACATTGCGGAAGCGCGGCTCTGCTTTGTCATTGCTGCCGGGCGGGGGAAGCCATCGCTACGTGTCTCTGTCTCGTTTGCCTGTCACTGCCCAGCACGTTTGCGGACTTCGGCCAGCAACGGATCTTCTCCGGCTTTGTCGCGGATACTCAGGTAGGTGCGATAGGAACTCACAGATTCCGGGTTCTTCAAGCCCTCGCGGACGCGGCCCTGGTAGTAAAACACGGGGGGGAAGTATCCATAAGTAGGCACATCGTCCATGAAGAGTTCCAGAGCTTCGCCGCGGCGCTTGATGCAGCGGTCGAATTCCGAGTCCGCTTCCACGAAAGCTCCGGCCTGCAGGTAGGCGCGGCCGAGTTCGAAGCGGCCAATCCAGGTGTCCAGCAGGTTGTTGGCCTCGGTGAGCGCCTTGATGGCGCCGGGGGCATCTCCTCGCCTCAAGGCCACCTTTCCTTCGATGATCTTGGCATAGGCCTGAGGCTCGGCTTGCAGTTCGGAGGCGAGTCCAGCGGCCAGTTTTTTCGCTCTGGCCACCTCCCCAGTTTCCGCGAATATCAGCGCCGTTAGAAACCTAACGCTTACGGCCCGGCTATTGGCCAATGCCTTTTCCGCCGCCCTGATCGCGGGCTGCGCTTGTTGCCTCGATAAGTAGGTGTAGGCAAGTGCAGCAAACTTGTTCGCGGCTGCATCGGGATCCTTGGCTGCCAAGTCCGCTGCTGCGCCTTGTTCCAAGGTCCGCACAGCCTCTTCGAAACGGCCTTCGTACAAAGCCAGATCGGCAAGACCCGTAGCGGCAAGGGATGCCCCCGACGCACTGACCTTTTCGACCTGGTGGTAGGCTTCCGCTGCTTGGCCAAGCTGTCCCTGCCCAAGTTGGGACTCAGCCAATTGAAGGTAGCCGACTTCGGAGGAAGGGTTGAGCTGCAGCGCCGTACGCGCCTCCTGCTCGCCAGTCCGGAAATCTCCACTGGAGGAACTTAAGAATGACAAATTCAGCCTGTAAAGCGCGCCTTTGGGCACGATCTCGACCGCCCGGCGAGCTGCTTCGACTGCTTTAGGCAGCTCGCGCAACCCTCCCAAACAACTGGCTAGATTGTTCTGGCCGATCCTGTCGGCTGGGTAGCGATTGATGAGTTGGGTATTCTCTTCGACGCATTTCCGCCAGTTCCCTGTGGTGAAGTAAAACAGGCCGCGATTCCGGTAGCGCTCACGCTCCGTCATCCTGTCCTCATGTGCCATCGCCAACTTGATGTACTTTTCCGCATCTCCTCGTCTGTCCAGGTTCAGCGCCGAGGCTGCCATGCCGGAATAAGCACGGGCGAAGTTCGGATCGAGTTCCGCGGCCTTGGAGAAGGACTGTAGCGCCCCCTCAAATTTTCCCGCGAACTGTCGTTCCATGCCGATGGCTTGCTGGTGCACGACCTCCAGCGATGCGGCGGTAAACCCTCCGCTTACCTCGTTTAGCTGCACCGACTCGGGGGTGTTGTCACCGAGGGCCTTGCGGATCGGCGCGGCGAGCTTGGGAATGGCATGCACAACCTCGTCTTTATTGCTGACCATCACATCAGCAGCCGCAAGGGTATTGCCGCTCGTGCTATCGAGCGCTTCCACGGAAATCTTGTAGCCGTCGCCCCGGCGGCTCAGGGAGCCGGTTACGACTGCACCGATGCCTTGGCTCACCGCGATCAGACGGGAAGCCTGCTCGTCAAGCTTGTCGGTGGGGTGGGGAAGTTTGCCGGCCAATCGACGAGCGTCGCCGCGACTGAAGGCGTTGACGAAGCTGGCGCCCTCCAAGGCGACATTGAACAGCGGCTCCAGCGTGCCATCGAAAATCGGGTCTCCCGTGTGGTTCGTGAAATCGGCGACCAAAACACTGATGGGGGCATGCGCTGCCGTGTTGGTAGGCCGGGTGCGCAGGAGGAAAATGCCCCCAACGGCTGCCACCGCGACCACTATGGCCGTTATGGCGGTTGCTCGCCATGGTATTCGCCTGCGTGCGAGCACGCGTCGAGCCCGCGCCCAAACGTTTCTGCTACCCGAAAGCTTCGAGCCAGTCATCCCAGCACAGAGGTCAGCAAGCAGCTCCGTCGCGCTCTGATAACGCAGAGTGACATCTCGCTCCAGGCATTTCTGAATGATCCGAGCGAGGTACTCCGGCAGGTCGGGGTTGAGCTGCTTCGGATCCTTGGGTGTTTCGTGTACGCGCTGGTACATCATCTGCATCGTCGACTCAGCACGCTCGAACGGAAGATGGCCGGTCACCAGTTCGCACAAGATCAATCCGAAAGCATAGAGATCGCTGCGATGGTCGACCGGGGCGGTTTCCGCCTGCTCCGGCGACATGTAGCGTGGGGTACCGAGCAACTGGCCGGTGTGGGTCATGCCCAGATCCGACTCCAGCGATTTAGCCAACCCAAAGTCCGAGACGTAAACATGATCATGCTGATCGACCATGATGTTCTGCGGCTTAAGGTCACGATGAACGACGCCTTCAGTGTGGGCGGCTTCCAGGGCCGAACAGAGCTGTCGAGCGATGTGCAGAGCGCGGTCCAGCGGCAGCTTTCCTTCTTTCTTGAGTAATTGTGCGAGATCCTGGCCCTCCACGAAGGCCATGGAGATGAACTTGGTGTGCGCGGGGCCATCGCCCAGATCGTGAATCCGCAGCACATTGGAATGAGAAATCTTGCTGGCCAGCAGCAACTCCTGCTTGAACCGCCGTATGATCTCGGCATCGCGCGTAAGATCGCGGCGGATTAATTTCAAGGCAACTGTCCGCTCCAGTTCCTTGTCCCACGCTTTGTACACGGTGCCCATGCCTCCCTCCCCAAGTATGCACTGCACGGTGTAACGGACTCCGAAATCGGGCGGGCTCTGCGACAAGAGTTGCGACTCCTGCGTGCGAGACAAGACGGCAGCATCCGCCGTCACGGCTGAGGCAGCAGATGCCGCGGTAGGCAAGGGCGTTACGACACCAGCGGTAACGGATTCGCCGATCGAGTCCACCGTTTCGGCTTCGGAAGCGTCCGGCGGGGCGGAATTCTTCGTTAGCGGTGTCATACGCGGGTCAAATAGGGCGCCCTAGTAGCGTCAGAGTAAGAGCAGCACAACCAATACGGTTTGTCTGTGATGCAACGCACAGTGGTGCTGGGCGGAAGCAAAACACGAAGCATATCCACGGATTCAGCCGCTGCCGAGCGTCGGGTACGTCTCCGATTTTCGTTTTGCCGCTGAGGGGCAGAAAACGGCCAAATACCTTATCATTAATGGCGCCTTCAGGCACGGGAACTCCGGCGGCCCACTTGTGCTCTACGCAACCGGGCGCCTCAAAGATGACTCGCCGGCCACGCGTTCTCCGAGATGTTGAGCCCCGAACCGGCCACCGGGGAAAGGCTCAGGCTGGTTTCCGGGGGGAAGTTCGCCGACACTCGCTTAACCGCCGCCTCATAAGGGAGATACCCTAGCATCACTCGAATCGTTCTATCGCGAATTGAAGAGCTACGATCTCAAGGACATCTCCGAAGTGCAGATCATTGAGTTGCTCTCTGCTACATCATCGGCCCATTGATGAAATCCTGGGGGCGTACTCCAAGGACACAACAGATTTGTAAGGCTTAGTTGCATCCCCGCGCTCAAGCCCCTACTACCTATCGTCCTGCTGGCCGCAGACCGATCTCCCTGCTGGTCGAAAGGCGTATTCAAGGGCGACTTCGGAATGGGTAGTTTTCTAGTTGGGTGGCAGTCAAGCAGGATGGCGATCCCAATCGCAAACGAGTAGTGGACGAGGTTAAGAAATTCCTTGCCAAAAAATCCCTTTTCAAAGACTCCAAGACCGTCAAGACGTACACGGAGCGTACACGGAGCGGTTGGGCTATTTTTTGGACTGGTGCGAGCGTAGCGGCATCAAGCATCTCGATCAACTGACAGAGGGCGACCACCTGTTGCCTTGCCTTGCGTTTCCGTCCTTCGGCAGCGCAAGACTACCAGGGACACCCTGTTTGAACCCGCTACGTCTACAACATCTTTCAGACATGCAACACATTCCTGCGTGCCAACGGCATCCTCTTTGCGGGAGAAATTCTTGGGCAGTTGGACTACGAAGAAAAGGAAGTCAAGCCATACAAGCCACACGAACTCAAGGCGCTGTTCCAGGCGGCAGATGACGAAGAGAGATTATGGATGAGCTATTTCTTGAACACGGGCTGCCGTGAGCAAGAAGTCGCGAATGCGGAATATTGCGATCTGCTCGATGATGTCAACGTCGTATGGGTGCGCTCCAAGCCGCACCGTGGCTTCAAACTCAAGGGAAAGCGGTGGCAGAACAAAGGACGCAAGTTGCCCGTTCCCACAGCCGACCTCCCACATGACCGAAACTGGGGGCAGGATTCGGTCGGTTGGCGATTATGGGCGAGTAACGCTAGTGCTCTTTCGGAGGCGAGCCCTTGGTCAGCAGTGTGGAGCGGAGCAAAGGTTGGGGGGGCGCGCGTTCGAAAAAGCCGTCAGAAGGAAGCCGCTGGCGCGGCGGACGCGGGCCTTATGCAAATTGAATGGAGCGAGGGAGAGGTGTTGAAGTTGGAGTGAGTCGGCGCGGAAGCGGAGGAGGAGGTTGGCGAGGGAGTGGGAAGGAGAATCGATGGTGGAAAACGGTGGGACAGAGGGGGCGAAGTAGGGATCATGTCAGGAGCAGGGCGGACGAGGGCGGAGCGCGGTGAACCGTGCAGAGGGTTCGAGTTATGGAGAAGCAGTTTCATGTCGCAGTTGTGACCCACCGTGGTGGGGAACGGAGTTGGATTTGAGCTGCGGTAAGTCGTTCGATGACCGCCGTCGGTCCGCCACACTTGGGGCAACGCCAAAGAGGGTGCGTTTGCTGGGCGGTGGTTTCTGGTTCCATCGGCGCAGGAATCGTACCTAGGGCAGCGAAGCACAGCGGCAATAGGGTGGAGCGTCGGCGGTTGGCCAGGAAGCCGAAGTGACGGATACGAACGAAGCCCTTGGGGAGCAGATGCAGGAGGAAGCGGCGCCAGAATTTATCCAAGGATACGGTCATCAGTTTCTGCTGATTGTGGTCAGCCGAGTCCCGCCAGCGAAAGGTGACTTGGCCGTCGGCCAACGAGACCAGTCGATGGTTGGAGATGGCGACGCGATGGGTGTAACGGCCGAGATAGTGGAGCACATACTCGGGGCCCCGAAGGGTGGCTTGGAGTAGACTACCCAGCGGCCGACTCATCTAATCCTCCTGCTGGGACCTGCCTTTCAACACCAGCGTGTCCAGTGGACTGGCGGTAGCGTGCAAGCGACGTTGCGAAAGATGGAGATAGCGAGCGGTCTCTTTCAGATCGTGATGGCCTAACAGGATCTGGATGGTATGCAGGTCGGCGCCGGCTTCCAGCAGATGCGTGGCGAAGCAGTGACGGAGCAGTGACGGAGCAGGTGGGGATACACCCACTTCTTAATCCCGGCACGGCGGGCGGCATACTGGCAAGCGTGGCGTGGGGTCTTGGTATTGATGGGCCGAGCACCGGTGTGCCAGCGATTACCGGGAAACAGCCAGGTGCCGGATTTTTTCCGCAAGCGCCGCCAGTGTGAGCGGAGTTCGTCGAGCAGAACGGGACTGAGCATTACGTCGCGGTCTTGGCGACCCTTGCCGCCAAGGATGTGAATCACCATCCGTCGGCTATCAATGTCGCTGACCTTCAGGCGAGTCAACTCCGCGTCCCGAACACCGGTGGCATAGAGGGTCATGAGGATCGTTCGATGAAATGGCGTGCAAGCCGCATCGATGAGTTGGGCTACTTCTTCCTGACTGAGAATGGTGGGTAAGCGGTGCGTCTTCCTAGGGTAAGGCGTGTCGGCAATGCTCCACGGCCTCTTCAGCGTCTGAATGTAGAGAAACCGCAGGGCACACAGATGGTTGGTCACCGAGCCAGGCGACAGCTTCTGGACTGTGAAGAGTTGGGCTTGGTATTCCCGAATATGTCGCGTGCCGAGGCGATCCGGAGAGCAGTGGAAGTGTTGTGCGAATCTTTCGACCGCACGGATATAGTAGCGTGTGGTAGCCTCTGAGTAATGACGTCGCTGGAGTTCTTCCAGCATGATTTTTCGTAGATGGGTCATAGGGATGGCCTCCTTATGACCCTCAATTTATCTGAGGCTAAGAACCACGACTGCCGACCTCACCCACGCGGCAGCGTCGCCGCGCCAGCGGCTTCGTTCTGACGGGCTAACCTGAAGTAATCCCAAGGTACGAGTAGCCGACCAACCGGGAGTTAGCGTGGTGGCTCGAATCTACTCCCGAGTGCAGCGCTTCCGCGCGGCTCCAAAATGAATGGTGTTCTCTCCCGGGACTATAATGACGCGCAACGCATGGGGCTCACATCTGGGACCAAACTCGGGCCGTATGAAATCCAGTCTCCGCTTGGCGCAGGCGGGATGGGCGAGGTGTATCGTGCACGGGATACGCGGCTCGATCGCACCGTCGCGATCAAGATTCTGCCGGCGCATCTGTCCTCCAATCCTGAAGCCAAGCAGCGCTTTGAGCGCGAGGCGCGGGCGATTTCGTCGCTGAACCATCCGAACATCTGCACGCTCTATGACGTCGGGCATCAGGACGGTGATGGAGTTTCTGGAAGGGGATACGCTGGCGGACCGGCTGATGAAGGGTGCGCTGCCCCCAGAGCAGGTGCTGAAGTACGGGATTGAGATTTGTGAGGGGTTGGAGAAAGCGCATCGGGGCGGAGTGACGCATCGCGATCTGAAGCCCGGCAACATCATGCTGACGAAGACCGGGGCGAAGCTGATGGACTTTGGGCTGGCGAAGGCGGCGACGGCGAGCGCGCCTGCTTCAGGCCTTACCCTGACCAGTCCGGTGGCCAGCCATCCCCTGACGCAGGAGGGCATGGTAGTCGGAACTTTCCCGTACATGTCGCCAGAGCAGATCGAGGGGAAGGAAGCGGACGCGCGCTCCGACATTTTTGCGCTAGGCGCAGTGCTGTACGAAATGGCGACGGGGAAGCGTGCGTTCGAGGGGAAGAGCACGCCCAGCGTCATCGCGGCGATTCTGGAACGGAATCCGGCGCCAATTTCCGCAGTGCGGCCCGTGTTTCCGCGAGTGCTGGACAACGTGGTCAAGACGTGTTTGGAAAAGGATCCGGATGAACGCTGGCAATCGGTCCGCGATCTGAGGACAAATCTGAAGTGGATCGCACAAGGTGATGGTGCAGGTACTTCTTCCGCGGTGAAGCACAATCCATGGCGTGAGCGCGTTGCCTGGATGCTGGCGTTGGTGTTCCTGTGCGTGTTGGCATCGCTCGTAGTCATCCAGCACCACGCCCCGTCAACCAGTGCGCCCGTTCGATTTTCGATCAATCCTCCCGAGAAAACAGTTTTTTCTGGCGCGCCTAACTTAACGGTGGGAGTGCCGCAGTTTTCCTCGGCCCCGGATGGAAGTGCCATCGTGTTTGTCGCCAATTCGCCGGGAGCCGATCCCATGCTCTGGCTGCGTTCCATCGAGCAAGTGGCCGCCCGCCAGATGCCGGGGACGGAACACGCGCAACTTCCGTTCTGGTCTCCGGACAGCCGCTGGGTCGGTTTTTTTGCCGACGGAAAGCTGAAGAAGGTTCCTGTTTCTGCCGGACCCGTGCAGGTGCTGGCGGACGTTGCCGACCCCTTCGGCGGTTCGTGGGGAACGGACGACATTATCATTTTTTCAAAGTTGAGCAGCGCCATTTTTCGGATCTCATCCGGTGGCGGAATCGTCACCGCAGTAACGAAGTTGGACAGCCTCCAGAAGGCGCACCGCTGGCCGCAGTTCCTTCCCGACGGCCGTCACTTTCTTTTTCAAGTCCAGCTTAGTGAAGCCGAACATCGCGGCGTTTATGCCGGCTCTCTCGACGGAGGAACGCCGAAGTTTCTCGTTCGCACCGACGGCAGTGCCGTGTATTCCTCGCCTGGTTATTTGTTGTACATAGACGGGGATACGCTCCTGGGGCAGACGTTTGACGCCGCACATCTCGAACTCCGAGGTGAACCGTTCACGGTGGCCGAGCATGTGGGCCTTTCCACCGGTTTCAACTTGGCGGTCTCCACGTCCGGCACAGGCATGTTGGCCTACGCTGCTGCTATCTTGCAGCGTGGGCGGTTGACCTGGTTTGACCGGAATGGCAAGGCGCTGAGTTCGGTCGGTGGGGAGAGCGACTATATTGATTTTCGGCTCTCCCCGGATGGCGACACATTGGCGGTGACGCTAGTCGACCCAAAAGCGTGGAAGCCCGACATCTGGCTGATCGACCTCACACGGGGCGGTCCGTCCCGCTTCACCCTTGCGTTTGGGTCCTCTCTCAATGCTGCGCCGGTATGGTCACCCGATGGCGCCAGGATTATATTCCGGACGAATCGAAACGGAATGACCGAGTTGTACGAGAAAAGCGCCGGAGGTGGCGGCAACGAAACCCCGGTGCTGACGAATGAGACTCAGCATGCGGCCGGCATCGACTCGCCCAATCTCGTCTGCTCCGACTGGTCCCCGGATGGGCGCTATGTCATTGGGAGCGCTCCCCAGCAGGGGAGCGGGGACGACCTCTGGCTGGTACCCCTCGGCGCGGATAACAAACCGGTAAAGTTTCTGGGATCGCCGGGCGACCAGATACACGGCAACTTCTCACCAGACGGGCGCTTCCTGGCATACACCTCCAACGAGTCCGGCAGATTTCAGGTCTACGTCTAGACTTTTCCTCTATCGATCCGAAAGTGGCAGGTCTCCACCGATGGTGGATACGAACCCCGCTGGCGTGGCGACGGGCGCGAAATCTATTATCTTTCCGAAGACCGGAAACTGATGGCGGTCCCGGTCGGCGCCGGTCCGTCATTCGCGGTTCCCAAGATGCTTTTCCAAACGCAAGTGCCCGAAGGTGTAACTTCGCGTCGTACGCACTATGTCCCGAGTCGCGACGGGCAGCGCTTCCTGATCAATGCGCAGAGCGGCGATGCGTCGCCCAATCCGATCACGGTCGTACTCAATTGGCAGGCGGGGTTGAAGAAATGACAACTCGACGCAGACACAAGGCTCTCGGGTGGATGCCCTCCTAGCCCGTAACCAACTCGAAAAGGAAAATGCGGCGGTTTAGGATATGCTCGTCACTCTGCCAACCATGCCCGACGGGCAACTCTGACGTAACCCGATTGGGTAAGGCTTGTCGACCATCCACGAACCGACTACGACCAGATCACAGTGCGATCAATGCTGGCGATAGTCGTCCGTCCCGTGAGCGCCATAAAGCGTGGAGAGAGCCGCGATTGCGGTCCCCGAAACGAGTACCCCTCGGCGAGTGATTGCCATAGCAGCCTCCTACGATTGCGTCTCTAAGGCGCGACTTTGGTGGCGGTTCCTTCTGTGAGGGTTACATAACGGCCGTTCGCGTCGAGCATTTCATACTTCGACGTATACTGAGAGGCTGATAAGATCGTGATTGTAGTTCTTCCTTTGGCGGCTTTGCCAAACACCTTGTCTTCAAGCATCCACGTCCAAGTATTTCCGTTGACCGTTCCTGTGCCGCTACCCACGAGTCCGGCACTGCTCGCGTAGAATTCTGTATAGACCTTCGCATCGCTGTCGTAGGCGATGATGGCGTCGGTCCTCGGTATTTGCCCTTCAGCGCGGCTCTCGACACAGAATCCCCCCGGACCCAATGTAACTGTCGCGGTGGTGACACCCTTACCGGCCGGCACATACTCGTTGGCTTTAATCTCGGTTTCCACTTTCCATGTGCCAAGGAAGTACTCCAACTTCTTGTGCTCGGGGCCTGGCTTCGGGCCCTCTGGTGGAGCTTGTGCGAGTGAGAGCGCTGTGAATCCGCAGATCAGAATGACGGCGACCGACGATCGTATGCTCATTTTCTTCTCCCTCGAAAGCGCGATCGGGTTTCGCGAAGCGCTCCCTCTTGTCAATGAACGCTACGACTCCGTCCGTGACGTGTCCTTAAGGATTTGCTAAGATTCGCCTAAATCTGATGGCCAGCCGTGAGGTATTTCATTTCGACGAGTTCACGCTCGACGTGCAAGAACGGCGTCTCCTGCGCGGCGCGGAAGCCGTCCACTTATCACCGAAGGCCTACGATGTGCTGGTTGCGTTGGTGCGGCAGCGGGGCCGCATGGTCACGAAGGACGAATTGCTGAGGCGCATCTGGCCCGAGTCATTCGTCGAGGAAGGCAGTCTCACGGTTCACATGTCAGCGCTGCGCAAGGCGCTTGGCGAGGACGCCCACCGGCCGATCTATGTCGAAACGGTGGCGCGGTCAGGGTACCGCTTCATCGCTGCAGTCACCTGCGATCTGGCCCACGAGAAGCCATTAACACCGAGCGCCATGACGCGACCCGTCGAGCTCTACGAACTAGTCGGCCGCGGCCGGTCTCACCTGTTGTCAGGCTCGTACTTCGAACTGCCTGCCGCCGTGGACGCCTTTCGTTCCGCGATCGAGATCGATCCGACCTATGCACCGGCGCAGGCCGGCTTGGCGCGCGCACGGTGCGTGCAAGCAGTGTTTCGCGCGGTGCCGCACCAGGAAGCGTTTGCGGAGGCGAAGGCGTCTGCCTTACGCGCGCTGGCGATGGACAGCGCCTCGGCGGATGCGCAGGTTGCCCTTGGCACGGTCCTTTTTCTCAGCGAGTGGGACTGGAGGGCGGCGGAGCGCAGCCTGCAACGTGCGCTCGAAATCAATCCGGATCACACCGAGGCGCTCCTGCAGTATGGGTCGCTACAGGAAGCGCTCGGGCGGCTCGACGATGGGCTGCGTTGCAAGCAACAGGCGCTCGCGCGCGATCCGCGATCGCCCGGCGTTCTGGTGCAGATCGCCATCTCTTACTGGCATCAGCGGAAGTACGACGACACGCTTGTCTGGGCCCAGCGAGCGCTCGACGTCGACCCGAAGCATGTGCTAGCGTGCCAATTCATTAACCACGTCTATTGGAAGATCGGGGACGTCAATAGATTCGCGGCCTGGACCGTCAGCCAGGCCATCGCGTGGGGCTTTTCCGAGGAGAGAGTAGCGGTGTTGAAGCAGGTCACCGCGGACACGCAGCAGGTGTACGCGACGGCCGGCCTCGCCGGGGTGAGAAGATTCATGGTGGATCAGATCACGAACCCGCAACTGGACTTCGACATTTTGCTGAAGATGGCATTCTTCCGCGCCGCTCTGTATGGGGCGGCAGGCCGACTCGATGAAGCGTTCGACTGCCTTGATCAGGCCATTGCGTACCGCGACCCAGCACTCGTTCACCTGGCGGTCGCACCGGAGTGGGACAGCCTGCGCGGTGACCCGCGGTTCGCAGAACGCCTGCGATCGATGGCGCTTCCTTCGGCTGCCCATGACAACATCGGCAACTAAACGTGCCCTGGCAGTCGAGCTTCTGCTGGATGCGGTAGTGCCCGATTACTGCCCCGATCGCCGGGCCCGTTGCCGCCATGGCGGGGCAAAGTAACACCGACGCCGGCTCGAAAGCCTGAAAAGAGGCGGGCTTGTAGCCTGCTCACGCGTCCGGTTTGTTTCACTTGTCCGTGTAACCGAGTAGCCGGACGGGATTGCTCCCGTCCAGCCCTCTAAGAACTGTGCATGAAAGTTTCCCCTCACACAGCTCAAGCCCTTCGAACGCCTCTTTCGGGGAGACGCGGTTTCGAGACAGGAATGCGCTGACGGTGAACCCTGTCATGGCACTCTGGATGAAGTAGAACGCGGTTCTCGGCACTTTGCGAACCACCCAGCACACGGGGAAGGCAGTGGTGAAGACGCCAGCCCGTGATCCGAGTGATTTTTGTATTGCACACAGTGCAGAGCCCGCGTTGTTCATGCCAGAGAAAGCGAAGCGTGCGAGTACCCCGAAACGTGTCCTGCATGTGAGTTCCTTCGCGGTTTTCGAAGTAGGCCTCAAAGGCAGGGTCGTAGGGGTTCGCGTCAGCTTTGACTTTAACGTGTCGCTTGATGGGTGTGCTACAGGCGTGGCGCAGCCAAACTTGGCTTGGCTGGCCCTCGTCATCACACGTTTCACCGAAGAAGGTCCCGCACATCGGGACGCCGAAGTCACTATTTCCGGTGCAACTCGCGCTGCTGTCCTACGTGAATCGATTGAGATCGCCATGGGATCCGTTTGATGTGACGGCGGACGGGAAGCGCTTCTCGTGAATTCGCCGGAGCGACCGAGGGTGGCTGAGCCGATCAGCGTGGTAGTGAACTGGGACGCGGAGTTGAAGAAATGACGCTGGCGGCCAGCGTCCCGGCTCTAGCTTGTTGCGGCCATTTGGACAAGTTGCAGTGGGCAACGGGAACCAGGAGTCCTCTTCGTGCAGGTCAGCCGCGACTAATCAACTGTTCCTCCTGATTGACTGGCTATGCGGAAGTAATCTGGCGGTGTCGCTCACTTCCTGTATCACACCTATGCCCTCTCAGGTCACCGCGTTTGACGGCGTCATCATTGCCGCCAGCATGTCATCCTGCGCTGCCAGACGATCCTCGCTCATGCTGTGGGCGTAAATTCCGAGCGTCGTAGCAACGTCGCCACTTCCTCTAGCCTAAGGTCTAGCCCAACATACGTCCACTGGATCGTCTCTGTGAGCAGGTCGGCCTGATCTCCGAGCAGAAGTGGCGTCTTCGTGACGCAGAATGCCTTGTACCGTTTTCGGATCACACTTCAGCTTCACCAGCGAAGAAGCCAGCGAATGCTGGAAGTTATGGAAGCCGAAACGGGCTCGCCCGTCTTCTTTGATAACGTCGGTCTTGATGGCAGCAGGGCGTAGATACTTAAGCACCATGATTGGAGCCGCTAATGGCTTCTTGCCTTTGAGCCGGACACTCGGGAAGAGGTAATTCACCATCCTTCTTCGCATGAGGAGTTTTCCCCCTCACGCCATCAGGAAACCCGCGAGCACCAGATGCATGGGTACGGGTGCCTGGAGGCGCTTGACTTGGGCACTTTAAACTGGGCCCAGACGCAAGCGCGCTTCAATTCGATCACTTGATCTGCAAAGTCCATTATCCATCTCACATCGCGCTGACTGTCGAGATGGCCCCCAGCAGAGCAATTGTGATCAGACAATGCACACTCGCAAACCGTAGCATCGCTTGTGTACCTCTAGTGTTCTTTGGGGGCCTCAATGAAAAAGCAATATCTGCACCTCTCCGCTTACCCGTGTGACACATGCGCCGCTCCAGTCATCGCGGGCACACTTGCGGTTCGTGAGAATGAAATATCGAAAGAAACGGATATCCGGCCAGTGGGGCCGATCTGCCTGTCATGTGGCCACCGGCAAAGCACGGCGACTGCGCCAGCGCGCGTCCGTCATTTTCTACCTATCGAATGGGTACCGGCAGGTCCCGTGTCAGCCTCTCAATTGACCACGGCTCTCGTCGAAGCACTCAATCGGCCAGAGCTGAATTAACAAGCCCAAACACGGCGGAGACCCGAACTGAGCTGTCTTGATCAGACTGGCACCTCGCGATGTGAGATGGTCTCTATCAGAAACATTATGCAAACACGAGGCAGGGTCCGCAGTTCGTCTCGTGCGGAAATCGGCCCCGTCCATGCGCGCAGCTCGCAGCCGCACAGCATCACCGGGCACGCCAAGGATCATCGGGTAAAAGGAATCACAATGAGTATCACCCGTTTTATTCGTTCGTCGCTGTTTGCACTCGCCCTGCTCGCCATGTCGGCAGCAGCCTATGCGCAACTCAGCGTCTCCGTCTCATTCGCACCGCCGGAATTGCCGGTCTACGAGCAACCTCTTTGTCCTGGCGACGGTTATTTGTGGACGCCTGGCTATTGGGCCTACGCCGACGACGACTACGGCTACTACTGGGTGCCGGGTACCTGGGTCATGGCCCCTGAACAAGGCCTACTCTGGACTCCCGCCTATTGGAGTTGGGGCGGCAACGGATATATTTTCAACAACGGATACTGGGGCCAACAGGTAGGCTTTTACGGCGGCGTCAGTTACGGCTATGGATATTACGGTGACGGTTATCAGGGGGGACGCTGGCAGAACGGACAGTTCTACTACAACCGTTCGGCGAGCAACGTGAATGTCACCAACGTCCACAATGTCTATAACACGACGATCATCAACAACACCACCATCAACCGTGTCAGCTACAACGGCGGGAATGGTGGGATCAGTGCGCGTCCCACGCCGCAACAAGAGTCAATGGTCCACGAGAAGCATATCGCTCCAGTGCCGGCTCAGACGCAACAGGCACAGACTGCCCGCACAAGCCCCGAGCAGCGAGCATCCGTGAACCACGGCACCCCAACAGTTGCCGCGACTCCCAAGCCGGGTGCATTCAGCGACCGCGGCGTCATCCACGCGAAACCAACGGGAACGCCGTATAACGCCCCGGTGAATCGGGCTGCGGTTCAGCCACCATCCAACACACGGGCCGCGGGTCCAGAAAGAAACGCTGCGCCCTCCAACCGGCCTACTCCGACTAATCAGCCGGAGCCGAAAGCAGTTTCGCCAACGCGATCGAATCAGCCCGAGCCGAATAAGGCAGAGCCCAGTAAGCCCGAGCCGACTAAGCTGGAGTCGAACCGGCCGCCTACAACGCTGCCGGAACGACAGCCGGAGTCAAATCGTACGCCGGCGGCTCAACCGAACAACCGGCCAGAGCCGAAAGGGAATGAACCAGCTCAGCGGCCGCCAACTCCACTTCCGAGCGATCGAGCGCAACCTCAGCACACGGTTCCGCCTCCGGAACCTCGGCCAGCAGCGCAACAACCACAGCACCCGCAATCGGAACCCGGCAAGCAAGAGCAGAACAAGGCTCAGGAAGAGAAGTCGAAACAGAACGAGAAGCCGCAGTAACGAACGGCTTAAGAGTTGGAACACAGGGCATCCTGAATTGTCAGGGTGCCCATTTTTATCGTCAGGCTAGTCTAGTTGTCGAGATCTAGTCGTGGAGAACGACATTGAGCAGCGAACTGTGGACCTGCAAAGCGCCTTCCGCTCCACCCGCGTAATGAATAAAACCCAGTTTTCGAAAGCGGTTCATGAAGAAACTCACCCGTGATCGTGTGGTCCCTACCATGTCGGCCAGCGTTTCCTGACTGATTTTAGGGACAACGGTCTCCGGAATCCCTTCCTTGCCAAAATGCGCGAGCAGCAAGAGCACGCGGGCCAGGCGTTTCTCGCTGGAATTGAATAGTTGGTCGACCAGATCCTCTTCGTAACGGATATTCCGCGCCAGCAAATAGGCGACGAACATCTCAGAGAGGGCGGGTTCACGGTGAAGCGCATCCATCATGATCTTCTTCTCAACCCGCAGAATCTCGCAATCGCTCATCGCCGCCGCGGAGCCCATCCGTAAGAGCTGACCCGCCAGCGCACCTTCCCCAAAGAAGTTTCCCTCATTGACGATCGCGATCGTTGCTTCCTTGCCGATCTTGGATACGACGGTGAGCCTTACCTTGCCTTTTTGCACGTAGAAGACAGCGTCCGCGTTGTCCCCCTGGGAAAATACAGTCTGCTTTTTCGGAACAATCAGGATCTTCCTACCGTCGCCAATGGTTGCGAGGAAAGTGTCGGGATTGAATGCGCCGTTCTTGGGGCCCACCGCAGGCTTCATCTCTGACAAGTATAGTCGGACCTAGCCCAAGGCCCCCATAAATCGCCGGGCATATTAAATGTTGGATCGGTGTGCAATTCTGAACAGTCCTCTGAGCGCGAAATGAGCGATACTGGTTGTTTGCTTGGTTCGAACTAAGCGATTTTGCGCCCCTCGCATTTATTGCCCCACACCTCTGCTTATCGCGATTGCCGCAGATTTCCAGCAACAGTGGTCACAATTGAACAGCCTTCCTCCACCGATCCGTCCAATATACATTCTGCGAACGGACAGAGACTGACGAACTGATTCGTTGCTGGTCACGAAATGGTCTCTCAGGTTCCCGTGATTTCTCAGGAGAGATTAACAAATGATTAAGAAAACAATTTTCCTCATGGTGCTCGCGTTGGCCCTTCCGTTCGGAGCCTTTGCCGGCAGTAGCGTCGACTTCACCAACGGCGGCGGTACTCTCGCGGGCACCAATAGCGGTCTGACCCTAACCGGATCGACGCTCATTGCAGTGAATGGTCTCGGTGGCGGGCTCCTCACTGGAAACAATCTTGGAACGGTGAGTTTTAGCACGGGCGTACTCAGCAGCGGCACTCTCCAGATGGGTGGCACGTTCGCCGCGGGCGGCACGTTCAGTGTTAATGGAAATGGCACTGGTGGCATTCCGACCGGCACAATCTTCAGAGGTGCTTTCACCGGGCCAGTGACCTGGACCCTGATCACCCTTGCAAACGGAACCCACAACTACACGCTGACCGGTTCTCTGTCTGGGAGCTGGTATTCCGGTGGAATTGTCAATGGCGCCACAGTCCAGTTGACCATCAACACGGGCAAGGGCTTTTTCAACGGGCAGACTACCATTTCGAGTGGCGACACAAACTTCTCGACGGTTCCAGAACCGGGCTCTCTCGGCCTGATGGGGACAGGTTTGATCGGTATTGCTGCGGTGTTCCGGCGCAAACTGCGGATGTCGCGCGCCTAGGTCCGCTGCATTCGGTCTCGCTGCAGGCTTTCATCCATGCCCCGCACGGCTGGAGCGTCCGACGGGGCCTCTCATGGCGGGAGGAGCTATGCCAGCAACAATTCAAGTCGGCACGATTCTGATGAAGAACTGGCCCGGTACGACACAACTTCTAGGTCTAGAAAGTGAACCCTGCTCTGGGAGTTGGAGCGTGCTCAAGGTGCTGGACAGCTTTGCCCTGGATCACAAGATCCATGCTGCCGGATGGAATTTCTTCTTCATCGCGGCAGAAGTCAGAGTGATGTTCCTTGGCGCTGTCGGTGCGGCGAAAATCGAGAGCGCTTTGCAGGGACTTTTGCGGAAGGTACGGGCGCAACACTTCAACAGTCTGGAGATAACGGGAATCGTCGCCAAGCATTTTCTGGGCGTGCCCTACGTGACCGTTTCCGCGCACTCACGCCACATGCAAGAGAGTTGCCAACTCGATAGCACCGAGGCACGGCAGAGATCGCAGCATAATGCGGAACGGGCGACAGGTTGAGCTTCGACGAGGACTCTACGAGACTGCTGCGGCGAGCGATCTGGCTCCGCTAACCCTGCGGTCGTCTCGGCTAGGGTCTCCCCGAAGCCGCGCTGGCCTGAGTTTCCAGCCCCTTCACTTTTCCGAACCCGCCAAGCGACGGTCTCGATGAGGGTCCGTGCGCGGTAGGCCAGTACTCAGTTCGCATTTTTCTCCCGCCTTTGCCCCACAGGTAGGACAACGCACCGCCAAGGCCAGTTTCTTTTTGGACTTCATGGCTTCACAATGCGCCGTTGCTTGAGAACAAGATGGTCAATAGTGATCAGTTTGGGAGTGCAGTTTCGGTGAATACTGACAATAGACAAACTTAAACCCCAGCGCTAGTGATGCTCTCGGGTCCACTTGGCAAATGGGCCCTTGCAGCACCGTCTTCATCGCAGTCAGGAACACAATGTCGCTATCAAACACATTGCAACCCAAGCCTCTTCTTCAAGTAGTGCGCTCGCGGACCATCGGGCCCGAGGAGGCTGCAGTGCCTCGGGCAAGATCGCATGCGAAGCCATCGCTGCCCAGCCGGATCGCTGTGATCGGGAATTATCTTCCCCGACATTGCGGAATCGCCACGTTCACCACCGACCTGTGCAGCGCGATTTCCGCAGAATACGGAACGGCCCGACTGTTAGCGCTCCCAGTCAACGACACGGAAGAAGGCTACGACTATCCCGCCCGCGTCCGGTGGTCCCTCGACCAGGACGAAGTGAAGTCCTATCAGGACGCGGCTGAATTCCTGAACTTCAACAACATCGACATGGTCTGCCTGCAGCATGAGTATGGAATCTTCGGCGGTCCGGCCGGAAGCCATATCTTGCATCTGCTGCGCGGCTTGAAAATGCCCGTAGTGACGACGCTGCACACAGTCCTGCGTGAGCCAGATCCCAACCAACTGATGGTCATGGAAGAGATCGCGGAGTTGTCCGACCGTCTCATTGTCATGAGCCAACTGTCATCCCAGTTTCTGCAGGAAATCTTCAAAGTGCCGGGTAGCAAGATCGACATGGTTCCACATGGAGTACCAGACCTGCCGTTCTTAGATCCGAATTTCTACAAAGACCGCTTTGGAGTGGAAGGCAAGGCGGTACTCCTTACGTTCGGCCTACTTTCGCCGAACAAGGGGATTGAAAACGTAATTCAAGCATTGCCGCAGATTCTGGCCAAACACAAGAACGTTGTATACATCGTCGCGGGCGCGACTCACCCCCACATTCTCCGTCGCGAGGGTGACAAATATCGAGCCAGTTTGTTGGCGTTGGCAAAAGACATCGGCGTGGAATCGCAGGTGATCTTCCACGACCGCTTCGTCAGCCCCGAGGAAATGGTCGAATTCATTGGCGCCGCCGACATTTACATCACGCCTTATCGCCATGAGGCGCAAGTGGTCTCGGGCACGCTTGCCTATGCGTTAGGCGCAGGCAAAGCGATCATCTCGACTCCGTATTGGCATGCGATCGAGTTGTTGGACGACCGCAGAGGCGCGCTGGTCCCATTCCAGAATCCGTGGGCGATCGCACAGAAGACGATCGAACTTCTCGATACGCCTGCGATTCGCCACGCCATGCGCAAACGTGCTTACCTGTTCGCCCGAGAGATGGTCTGGAAACGAGTGGCACAAGGGTACATGGAAAGTTTTTCTCACGTCCGCAGTGACCGCATGGATAGCCCAAGAGTCCAGTTCACTGCGCGCCTGGCGGAAAAATGCCTCGGTCAGGTGCCGGAGTTGAAACTGGATCATTTGAATCGGCTCACCGACGACACTGGAATGCTGCAGCACTCGATCTTCACGATTCCGAATCGCAGAGAGGGATACACCACAGACGACAATGCCCGCGCTCTTATTTTTGCGGTGCTGTTGGGGCAAACAGAAAAGCATCAGCTTGGCAAGGTCGATCCATCTACCGAAACGTTGGCTCTCTGCTACTCAGCATTCCTGGAGCACGCCTTCAATCCTGCGAAGGGTCGCTTCAAGAACTTCCTTCGCTACGATCGCCGGTGGAACGAACCTGTCGGTTCCGAAGACTCCCATGGGCGTGCCCTGTGGGCGTTGGGTACGGTTCTAGGCCGGTCCCAAGATCAGGGATTGAGAGGGGCAGCGGGGCGCTTGTTCGAGTTCTCTCTCCCCGCCGTGCTTGAATTCACGAGTCCGCGGGCATGGGCCTACACCCTGCTCGGAATTCAGGAATACCTTAATTCGTATCCCGGTGATCGCGACGCTCAGAAAGTTCGATCGGCCCTCAGCCAACGGCTGCTTAACATGTATGAGGCGATCCGGCGGCCGGAGTGGAAATGGTTCGAGAACGTTCTGGCCTACGGTAACGCGAGACTACCGCAAGCCCTGCTGCTGGTAGGTTCCGCGTGCTCCGATGATCGCATGATCTCTGCTGCGCTCGAATCGGCGGATTGGCTTTCGCAAGCACAGCACTGCAAAATCAATCGCCACTTTGTGCCGGTGGGTTCGCAAGGTTTCTATCGCCAGGATGGCGCGAAAGCCCGCTTCGATCAGCAACCTCTCGAAGCCGCAGGTGCGGTTTCTGCGTGCCTGCAAGCGTACCGCGTAACCGGAGACAGTCGCTGGCGCCGGGAAGCCTGGTCTGCTTTCAACTGGTTCCTCGGTGATAACGACTTGCAACTGCCTCTGTACGACTCCGTAACGGGCGGTTGCCGCGACGGCCTGCACCCCGATCGCGCCAATGAGAACCAGGGAGCGGAGTCAACGCTGTCGTTCCTGATGGCGCTTCTTGAAATGCGATCTCTCCAAGTTGCTGAACCGGTGGATCTCACGTCATGACGATGCCTGCCGAAAAATCTATGAGCCTTCTGAGTACTCGCTTCGAGCCATTACTCCTTCGCCACGCCGCCAACCCGATCCTGACAAGCAAGGATTGGCCATACCCCATTAACAGTGTCTTCAACGCAGGCGCAACGCGGCTTGCAGATGGTACGACACTGCTGCTATGCCGGGTGGAAGATCGCCGCGGCTTGTCGCATCTGTCCGCTGCTCGGTCTCGCAACGGCGTCGATGGCTGGCAAATTGATAGCGAGCCGACGCTGATGCCCGACCCGAAGAACCATCCGGAAGAAATCTGGGGCATTGAAGATCCTCGCATCACGTTTGTTCCCGAACTGCAGCAATACGTGGTCACCTACACTTCCTATTCGCGCGGCGGTCCCGGCGTGTCGCTGGCTCTAACCAAAGATTTCCGCACCTTCGAACGTTACGGCGTAATTATGCCGCCGGACGACAAAGACTCCGCGCTTCTCCCTCGGCGGATCGACGGATGCTGGGCACTGATTCATCGACCGATGACGACGCTCGGGGCACACATGTGGATCTCTTATTCTCCCGACCTGCGTTATTGGGGCCGGCACCGGCTGATGCTGGAAGCCCGTCGCGGCGCCTGGTGGGATGCGAACAAAATTGGACTTTCACCGCCGCCGATTGAGACTCCCAGAGGATGGCTCGTGTTCTATCACGGCGTGCGGCACACTCCTTCGGGTTGTCTCTACCGGTTAGGCCTGGCTCTTTTCGATCTAGACAATCCGGCTAAGTGCTTGCTCCGAGGCGATTCGTGGATATTCGGGCCAGAAGCCGAGTACGAACGCCATGGCGACGTCGACGATGTGGTCTTTCCATGCGGGTACACGATGGATGCTGACGGCGACACGCTCAACATTTATTACGGAGCTGCCGATTGCGCAATTGCTCTGGCTCGAACCAGCGTCCGCTCATTACTCGAGTGGCTGGACACCAATGGAAGTTGCGAACGTCGCCAGCGCGCGCAGGACTGATGAAATCTCTGCTGAAGGCCTTCCAGTTTATATTTGGCTGCCGGCACCGTCACCAAAGCCGTGTGTTCACGATTAAGCACCGCACCTACCGGATCTGCTTCGACTGTGGAAAGGAATTCGACTTGCCTGATGCGCATATGCCCATGCGGTCCAGCGCTGCTCCGGGCGGCCACTCGGAGACGAACTCTCGCCATGATCGCTGAAACTCTCGTCGGCCTGTGTGTCGCGAAGATGAATCGCAGCGCTTAACTACTAGATCGCAGGGGTTCGTGTCCTGGTCAGGTCGCACAAAGCGGCCGCATCCAGCGAACCAACATTCTTCATCCGTGTGCCATAGCTGAGCGAGAAGAAAGCAGCGAAGAATCGGATTACCGCTTCGTAAAGAATCGAACGACTGCGATTACGATTAACGCCAACACTACAAATTCAATGATCGTCTTCAACGCCGTCATGGTTGCTTCTCCCTTGACTGAATCACCACGCAAGGTGGGAGTCGTGGGTGGATTTTCACAACTGTGATGACCACACTATGCTAAACAGGTATTCCTGTGCGCAACGGCATCACTAGAATACGTGGCCGCAGTAAAGAACTTGCGTTGGACCTTCTTGCAGCCTGCCATGGCGGGGACCTTGCCCTCATATCTCAGGACGATGAAGTTGTGCTCTGCCATGGCGCGGACAGTCTGCCACAATCCCACGCGTTGTACCACTGTAAAGAACTACGGCCAAGAGTTAGCCAACTGTTGAGAACAGGCCACTCAAAACTCCCTGCACGGGAGTCAAAGAGTGAGATGGCGATATTTCAAGAGTCACCCGGTCACCTCAGCTTTAGGCTCAACCACAGCATCAGCAAGAGTGCCCCGAAGATGTACATCCCAAGGATCCAGAATGAGGGTTGACCTTGGCTTGCGGCCCATGTGCCAAATTTGCGCCATCCCCACTCTGAAATCGAGTTGTGCACGCTAGCGCGCCACAATCTTGCCGAGGAAAGGCTCTAGCCTGTTACGTTATGGGGCAGATCCGGGTCTTGTATCACACGGAAGGAGATTTACCTAGAAGCGTAGGGCATCCAACAATTGGATTCGAAGTCGTCCACCTTCCATCTAGCCAAAGTAAAGACATGATTAATCTTCCCTTGCTTGCTCGCTGCCTCGACGGCGAGGGCGCTTCACCGACTGGCGCCGCCCTCGGCGATCTGCAGGTCGAGGCTCACGCGCTCACCATTGATCAGGACTGTTCCGACGTCAATCAACTGCTGCCCCGTGCAGTCATAGCGCTCGTAGCAGCGCAGCGCGGTGAAGGGGAAGAAGAACTCGACGGCCTCAGAACTCGTGCCAGCACCAGGCTTGGCGGAGAGATGAAGCGCGCTGCTGAACCCCAGGCCGTCGAACTGGGAATCATCCTTGAAGTAGCCGAGCACCGGACGAATCAAATGCGCCACGTGTTCGTCGAAGACCAGCGCGGCAAGGCGGTAGCGTGAAGCCGTCGGAGGTTCGGCGAGCGTGGTGTTGATCGACAGCTCTAGATAAATGCCGCCGCGGAATGCAATGAAGTTGGGCGAAGCGTAGGCAACAAAATGCGCTTGCGGATCGAGTGCCTTCACCATGCCGTCGAGAATGGGCTTGATCGTAGACTGCATCGAGGAGAGCACTTGCGGCGAAGTGTCGCGGGGCGGTTGGGGAGGATCTGCAGGCTTAACCGGCTTCAATGTCGGCACGTGCACCGGGCTAGGTAGTCTGTCGGTATCCTGCTCGCCGTTATGAACTACCTCTGCGTTCGCCGTGGCTGCTTTTTGCGTCGCCGTGGAAGGATCGTCGGGCGGCACTTCCTTCGCGAGTTGAGGCCCCTCCGCGCTCAACCAGAGGGTAACGGGCTTGGCGTTGACGAAGACTTCTCCGCGCATAATTGCGGCCTGGCGCCTGGTATCGTCTTTCGCATTGACCATCTGGATCGCCGCGGCCTGTGGGAGGATGACGACCAGATTTTCCGGACGCTCGACGGCAACGCCTCGCACTTTGGCAATCACATGGTGAGAAATTTCGAAAGCATAGGCCTGGACGCTGGAATTCTTGTCGAAGTGAGCCACCGCAATCTGGAGAATGGGCAGAACAACCTGCTGAAATGTCTGCCGGGCGCGCTGGTCGGCATTCATTTTCTCCGCGGAATAAGCCGCGAAGTAATTGCCCGTGATCTTCAGCACGATCTTGTCCTGATAGTGATCGAACTGGATGGAACGCTGGTCGGCCCACTTCTGCTTGGATTCCTCGAGATCGAGCTTGCGGCTCAGATAAAAAGGATAGTCCGTGGGCAGCTTGAGAATCTCAGCGCCCATCTGCTTCAGGGCGTCCATGTTGCGCGCCTGCAGCGCGCTCAAGGTGGAATCCTGAATTTCGTTGGCGGGAAGAACCTGTGCCCGAGCGGCCGAAATGGCACCGCACAGGCACAGCAACAGGAGGCTAGTCCTTCGCATAGACAGGCCCAGCACTGCGAGATGGCGGATCGGAGATTGCACGGATATAGGATATCAGTGCCTGGATGTCCGATTTGCTGAGCGTGTTTCCCCATGCCGGCATGAGCGCCGACTTGTTGAGCGCCGGGCCGCCGTGGCTGATGATGGCCGTGAGATCGGCATCGCTGATCTTATTCAGAGTGTCGCCTTCGGTAAACGGATGCGGCTTGATTTCCAGGTTGTCGTAGTTCGAGACGCGCTCGACCGTTGACTCTGGATTGTGACAGCGCTCGCAGTACTGATCGTTGAGATGGCGTCCGAGCGCCTGCTGGTAGCCGAGGGCGATCTCTTCAATCTTCAATTCTATTTGTTTGTGAGACTTGTCTGTCGTCGATGCGACAAGTTCGTAGCGGCCCGCCATGCCTCCGAGAGATACGTTGGTCGTGACTTGGCCGCTGGAATCGGTCAGGCCGTTTGCGGGATCGAAGGTGACTCCGGGGACGGCTGAGAACTCCAACAGAGCTCCGGCGACTGCGGTTCCCTGCGCGTCATTTACCTGGACGACGACTGGTTGCGGCAATAAGGCGCCGGTCTGACCGAACTGCTTTCCGCCGCTGGATTCGGCGATCGCGGCGCCGAAGGCTGTGGGCTTGGGCAGTGGGGCGGACTCGACTTTGCGTGAGCAGGATGTGGACAACAATATTGCCAGCATTGCGGCGGCTAAGACAGTCGCCGCGCTTCGCTTGGCTCGACAGCCGAAGGCGGCTGTCCCCACAAAATCCTCTACACGAGTTTGCACGCGAGTCAAAGTAACGCTGCGGCGGGTCATTTCTTAGCGGCCTCCTGTGTGGGTGCCCCATTTCCCGCCGCTTTTGTGGGAAGTGGGGACTTTCCTCCGCTTTTCTGCGAGATCAGGAATGCGGTTAGAGCGCGGGCATCTTCATCGCTCATAGCGCGATTCGGCTCGATCGTGCCCGGACGCAAAGACTGTGGATTTTTCATCCACTGGTAGATCCAGGCGGCTGTGAGGCGCGAGCCAACTTGCGTCAACGTGGGACCGATGTATCCTTTATCGGTCTTGGTGTCGACGATGTGGCAGCCCTGGCAGGAGTATTTGCCATAGAAGAGTTGCTTGCCGAGTTCTACCTCGCCTTGCGAGTAGCCGCTCAGCGGCATGGAATCGCGGTCGACTGCCGGGTTTTGGTAAACGGTCATGATGTAGTCGCTGAGTTCGTTTGCTTCGGCGTCAGTCAGGTTGAAGCGCGGCATGCGGCGGATGAGCGACGGGCGCAGCGTCCCCGGATTCTTAAAGAACTGCACCAGCCACTCGCGTTGCACGGAACTGCCTTCCCAGGTAAGGTCGGGCGCCATGTCTCCGCCGTGGCCATTGATGCGGTGGCAACTGAAGCAGGCGAGGTCGGTCATCAGCTTGCCCGGTTTGCCGGCGGGCTGGTAGTCCGACTCCTGCGTGGCAGCGACCATCAGAGACGGCGGCAGTGTGTTCGAGCGGTCATTCATCGAGAGGAGCGCGGTGGTCAACGAATCGATCTGCGCCGCAGTGAACGTGTATTGCGGCATCTTCAAACCTTGGCCGAACGCGCGCGGCTGTTTGATCTTGGTGGCGATGTAATCGGGCAGCGTGTGCTGCATCCCCGGCAAAAAGACAAGCTGCGTGACCGGTTTGTTACCGATGCGGCTGAGTTCCGGCGCGAAGTTCTCGGGCTTCTTGATGCCGGCGATCTCGTGACAGGACGCACAGCCGTAGTCGGAAACCAGGCGCTTGCCGTGGGTAATTTGCTCGGGTGTGGCGGGCTCGAGATGCACGTTGGCCAAGAAGTCCGCATCGGCTTTGGCTTGAAGAAATCCGGCAAGCGTCGCAATCTGTCCATCGTTAAAGCGATAGTGCGGCATCGCCGTGCCCACATCGTAGGTGCGCGGATTCTTGAGCCAGGCTTGCAGCCATTCCGCTTTGACTTTGGTTCCGACCTTGGTCAGTTCTGGACCCACGTCGCCGCCCACCATATTTCCGGCGGCGTTTTGCACGGCATGACAGGAGGCGCAAAAAGATTCTCCGTAGAGACTGGCGCCGGCGGCTGGATCAGAGGACGCCTTCGCGGAAAGCGCGGCCGTGTCTCCTGCCAGAGGCGTGCTGTTCGCGATGAGAAAGGCGGACATGTCGCGGGCGTCGTCGTCGCTGAGCTTGAAGTTCGGCATGGTCGACGTGGAAGCATAGGCTTGCGGATCTTTCAGCCAGGCGAAGATCCATTCACGTGACGTTTTATCGGCGATGTGTGAGAGTGACGGCGGATCGTCGGTAGCCTTGAGAGCCGTTCCATCCGACAGGTTCACGGTATGGCAATGCACGCAGCCTTCGCGAGAAAGCAGATTGCGGCCTTGATTCAGTTGCGGCGTGCCGACCAGAGGCCCACGGTGGCACTCGCCGCATGAAGACTCGATGTACTTGGCAGGAAGAATCGGCTGCTCCCAGGCCAGCGTGCTGTTGTGGGCTTCGCTGACCGTAGTCGCCGCACCTTGTCCGCGATGGCAAATCGTGCAGCCGAACTGATCGAGCTTATGCGGGATGACAGGATGCGTGCGGAACGGCTGGTTGGGAACATCGGCAAGGCTAGGTTCTTTGAGTCCGACGTGGCAACTGGTGCAGCGGTCGACCACGCCGAGTTCGGGCAGCCAGACCTGCTGGATTCCGCCCTGGAAGTGGCGCTGCAGCGTGTTGGCGTCACTGCGGTTGCGGATCATACGGAGATAGCGGTGCTGGTAGTGCCGCCACTCGCTGAAGAAATTCTTAGCGGGAGCGATGGCCAGCGACGCGAGGAGGATGAGGCTTACCACGCCGAACGCGCGTACGCTGTCCCCGAATAACCTTTGCCAGAGCGACGTAAGCTTTTCTTTCATGAGCGCCGCATCCTTATGAGCATCCTTGTCGACATCGTTATGAATGTGCCCGTCTTTAATGTGTGCATCAGCAAAGTGTGTATCAGCCCTGCCACGGCCAGACGAATTCCCAGCCCGGTCCGCGGAAAAATGTTCCGATGGCCGTCAGCACGACCAGTTCGAATAAGAACCAGGTCATGACCCAATACGACAGCGGCCTTCCAGCCAGGTATCGGCGGAAGGCGGAAGGCGACTGCGGAGAGCTTTGCGCCGCCACGAGCATGATTCCGGCCATGATCAGCGTCGGCACCAGCGCCGCGTAGACCTTGAACAGGAGGAGGAACAACGAGAGCGCGGTTGCGACCACATAAAAGATACGAAGCCGCTTCTGCCGGTCCTTCAGGAATAGTCCGTCCGCTTCGATGTTGACCTTGAAATATGGAATGACGATGAGCGCCATCACGACGAGTCCGGGCACGAGCACGCCGGCAACCACAGGCGGAAAGTAGTGCAGCATCTCCTGCAGACCAAGGAAGTACCACGGCGCTTTCGCGGGATTCGGTGTGTGCGATGGATCGGCCAGGCCTTCGAGCGGGGCGTTGAACACCAGTGCGATCCAGACCAGCACAACCGCCAGCGTCATGATCGCGACAGCCGAACGGAACAGCACTTCCGGGAAAGTCTGGAGTTGATCTTCCGTCTCGGCCTTAACCTGCGCGGAAGTACGGCGCGTAATAAAGACGATGCGGCGCGGCGACTTTTTCGAGTTGGAGTCGACGCCAGCGGTGAAGTCTTTGGAATCGGCCATGACTATTGGCCCTCCTTCGCGTTAGCGGCGCTGGCCGCAGTCGCGGCGTTCGCCCGCAGCGTGGACGGCTCGCTATCATGCGAGTAAAGGCCACCGTCTTTGCGGATCCGCCAGAAATGGATGGCCACGAAGAACATCGCGGTCAGCGGCAGAATCATGCAGTGCAGCACGTAGAAACGCAGCAGCGCGTTGGCATTGACCGCGTTGCCGCCGAGCAGCAGGAAGTGAATCTTCTCGCCCATCATAGGGACGGCCGACGCAATGTTCGATCCCACGGTGATCGCCCAGTACGCCAGTTGATCCCAGGGCAGGAGGTAGCCGGTGTAGCTGAGCAGCAGCGTCATCAGCAGGAGGATCACTCCGATCACCCAGTTGAATTCGCGCGGCGAGCGGTAGGCGCCGCGAAAGAACACTTTGAACATGTGCGCGAAGACCAGAAACACCATCGCGTGCGCCGACCAGCGGTGCAGATTGCGCAGAAATAATCCGGACGAGACCACGAACTGCAGATCCTTGGTGTCGGCGTAGGCCTGCGGAACGGACGGGTGGTAATAAAACATCAGTGGAATGCCGGTCGCCACCAAGATTAGAAAAGTCCCCAGCGTCAGCGTTCCCAGATACCACGTGGCGCTGAAGCTCAGCATGCGCGTGCGCACCTTGGTCGAGAACAGGTGCAGGAACACGTTCTGCTGAATCGCGAGCGCGCGTTTCAGAGTGCTGGAACCGGTGCCGCTGCGGAAGATCGAGCGCCACACCCGCGTGCCGCGCAAGTCGTCGAAATGTTGGTCTAGTGTTTTTGCCATTGCTGGTTCTCGCTAAGTCAGACCCTCACGAATGAATCCCGCGCCAGCGGTGGCACGTCGGTGGAGCGATCGATCAGAAGATCGCCGTCGTCGTTGAGCCAAACGCGCTTCCACGGCAGCGGCTTGGGCGCAGGGCCCTCGATCTTTTTGCCGTCCTCATTGAATTTGCTGCCGTGACAGGGGCACGCAATCATGTTCAACTCCGGCTTCCAGGCGGTCATGCAGCCGAGATGCGTGCAGACGGCGCTGAGCGAGAAGTAGCCCTCGTCGGAGTGGATGATGTAAATGCCGGAATTGACGTCGATGGTGACGCTGCCCAGCGGGTAGCGATCGGGCTTGCCGGCGTTCACCACCGGGGAAGGTTCGTAGAGAACATTGGGTTCGAGATATTGATATGCGAACGCCGCAGTGCCAGCGGCGGCGATGCCCAGCGATCCGAGGCCCAGCTTGAGAAAAAACTGCCGTCGGTTTACGTCGTTAAGAATGCCGTCGGTCTTCTTGATTTCGTCTGCCATCGTTCCCTCTGCCACAAGGCCTCGTGCTACTTCTGCAATCCCGCGCCGATCGATGCCACGGAAATCAAGCCGGTCGGTTCGGCGGGAAGCAGGTTGTACGACTCCATCGTGATGGTGCCTACAGGGCAGCGCATCGCGCACAGCCCGCAGCGGATGCACCGGGTCTCGTCCTTCAGCATGGCGGCGCCGGTCACGACTCCCAGATCGTCTGCCTTCACTTCATCAAATTCCACGCCAAACAATTCCTGGTTGTCGCGGATGTGCTGCACCGTCTCCGGCTCGAACGCGATACGGTCGAGCGAAACCAGTTCCAGACACTTCTCCGGACAAACATCCACGCAACCGCCGCACAGGATGCACATGCTGCCGTCTTCCGGCACGCCTTCAAAAATCGTATTGACCCAGCAGTGCAGGCAGCGCTGCGCTTCGGCCATGGCGGCCGGCGCGTCGTAGCCGATTTCAACTTCGGTGACGCCCGTGCGGCGTTCGAGCGGAAGCATGGGCACGGGCTGGCGATCGATATCGAGATAATCTAGCGGCATGGAATGCCGTTTGAGTAGTTCGACTTCGATGACCGGTTCCGGATGCTTTCCGCCGCGCAGGAATTCATCGATTCCCACTGCGGCACGCTTGCCATCGCCAACGCTGTCAATAATGAGTCGTGGTCCAAAGACGCAATCGCCACCCGCGAAGATGCCGGCAGCCGAGGTCATCAGCGTTTGCGGATTTACTGCAATCAAGCCGCGCGGTGAGAGTTCAACCTTATCTTCGGGCGTCAGGAAATCCAGCTTCGGCGCCTGCCCGATTGCCATGATGATGGTGTCGCACTCGATCTGGGTTTCGCTGTTCTCGTAGAACGCGGGATTGAAGCGCTTGTTCTGATCGAACACCCATTTGGTCTTGAGCGTCTCGAGCGCGGCGACCTTGCCGTCCTTCCCAAGAATGCGCTTGGGCCCGAGCCCGGGATGCATCTTGATTCCTTCTTCTTCGGCCTCGACGATTTCCTCGAGAGCGGCGGGCATTTCTTCGCGGCGCTCCAGACAAACCAGGTTCACCTCGCGCGCGCCCATGCGCAAGGCAGAAAGCGAGATGTCGACCATCTCCTTCGTTGCAACCGCCGACACGTTTTCGTCGGAAGGCTCGAGATCCTCCACACCGCCGGCGTGCTGCTTCACCACTTCGCGGGCCGCGGAGCGGGCCACATCCATGGCGACGTTGCCGCCGCCAATCACGATCACTTTCTTGCCGATGGTGAACTTGTAGCCCAGGTTCACATTGAGCAGAAAATCAATTCCCTTGTAGACGCCGTCCAGATCGACTCCGGGAATGGTGAGATCGCGGCTGCGGTGAGCACCCACAGCAAGCAGCACGGCATCGAACTCGCGGCGTAAATCTGAAATCGCGAAGTCCTTTCCCGCAGCGTGATTCAACTTGAGTGTGATATCGCCGGTCTCGAGAATCTCTCGGACTTGCGCCTCGACCACGTCGCGCGGCAGGCGGTATTCCGGTATGCCGAGATAAAGCATGCCGCCGGCGACTGGAGCAGCTTCGAAGATCGTGACCGCGTATCCCATCAGGGCGAGGTCGTGCGCCGCTGAAAGTCCGACCGGACCTCCTCCGACCACGGCGACCTTATAGGGAAGCTTTTTCTGGACGCGTTCTTCGTTGACGTTGATGGGATGCTTCGACTCGGGCCCGTACTGCTCAGTGAGAAATCGTTTCAGGGCGCGAATCGAAATCGGCCGGTCAATTTCGCCGCGGCGGCAGGCAGTCTCGCACGGATGCGCGCAGACACGGCCGCAGATGCTGGCCAGAGGATTCGGCTCGCGCGCTAGCCGGTAGGCCTCTTCAAAGCGTCCCTCTGCAATCAGGCCCACGTAGCGTCCGGCGTTGGTGTGGGCCGGGCAGGCCATCATGCAGGGGAAGTTTGTGTGCAGCCAATCCCCATCGACCTTTTTGTTTTTAAATCGTTTCAGCATTGCGGCACTTGTGAATCCGGGTGACGGCTGAACCTCAACTGATTTGTTATTGGTTTACGACCAAAAGAGAATTCGGGGAGCGAGTCATCGCATGCGCTCCCCCTATTCGTGTAGCTCCTTACTTCGTCAGGGTGAAATCCGCTTTGCCCTCGCCCGCGACAGTTACGGGCTTGGACGAATTCTTCGCGCCCTCGTGCCACGCGGTCACGGTGTAGCTGCCATCGGGAACGTTGTCGATCTTGTAGCTCCCGGATTTGTCGGTCACGACGAAATAGGGAGTGGGCGACACCACGATGTAGCCTCCCATTTCCGGGTGAACGTTGCAGAGCAGCGGCACTGCGCCCGGGTTGTCGAACTTAAAGGAGCGCTTCTCGCCTTGCGGCCAGGTGCCCAAATTGTGGCCGAGTTTCTTGTTGCCACCCACCGAGATCCAGAAGACGTTGTGGGCAACCTTGTCGCTGTTGAGGAACTCGACCGTGGCGCCCTGTTGGACCGCCACAATGTGTGGCGTGAACATCAGACCCTTCTGATCGATCAACGGCTTGTCCGTCGGGGCCGGGAAAGTCTTTCCGGCAATAGCTTCGACGTAGACGACCGACTCCCCAGTGACTCCAGCGACCTTCCCGCTGATGGATCCGGCGGAGGCCGCTACACTGAACATTGCGATGACTGCTGCGAGTGCTATCAAAGTGCGTTTCATTTTTCTCTCCTGAAGATTGTCTGCAACACGATTCTCTGCAACTCGTTTGCTTCCAAAAACGGGGCGTTAGTAAACGAACTCCAGCGCACCCGTGGCGGTGCTCGTACGGAACGGACTCACTGCCTGGCCGTTCGAGTTATACGAAAGGGCTTGTTGCGGACGGATCGCATATTCGAACGACGCTTTGATGTTGGCATGAATCAGGAACTGCACTCCCGGGGTTACGCGGTTGCGCGTGGCACCCGCCGGCGAGAAGTAATTCACCGACCCGGCCTGGTTCAGGAAGTCTGCCGTCGACTGCACCCGATCGTAGCGCAGGATGGTCATGACCCAGGGCAATGCCAGATAGTCAGCCTCCACAAAGCCGCCGTTGAACTTGGCCAGCCCGCCATTCGTAAAGCTGGTGCCGATCCCGGAGCTGCAGGCGATCGCAGTGCCGGTCGAGTCCTGGCACAACAGATCGTCGTCGTGTCCGTACATGTACAGGCCGTACACGTTCAAGGTGCGGTAGTTGAAGCTGAAGTCGCCGCCGACGCGATAGAAGGGCTCGCGGGCAGTGATGACCGTCGCATTGTCGGACGCATCCACGCCGTTGAAGCGCTGCACCGAACGTCCCTTGAAGTAGAACGTTCCCAGAGTCAGGTACGTATGGTCGCGGGGGCCGGACGGTCCAGCCGCCATGATGTCATGCCGGCTGGTCGGATCCTTCTCCAGGTTGAAGCGGTAGGAGAAGCGTCCATAGAAATCCTTATAGTTGGAGTCAGAGAAGAATCCCGCCGGCGAAGAAACATTGGGAGCCGTTGTGCTGGTTCCACTGGTGTTCTGATTCACGAATGCGACGGAATAGTGGTAGCCCCCATATTGATGGCCTCCACTGAGTTCGAAGCCTTGAGCCGCATCCTGGATCTCATATACATTGTTCACATTCTGCTGGCTGGAGCCAATGTTCGCTTCGGTATAAATGTCGTAGGGAGTGATATTGATCGATCTGGCCTGCGTGAAGGGCAGGTCCAGTTCGAACTGTCCAATTCTCAGACTCAGCGAATCCGTGGGAAGTTTGAAGAACCGTCCCAGGTTCACAAACTTCAGATAACCGTCGCCTAGACCGCCGTTTGCGTTAGCGCCAGCTACGCTCAGGTCGTCGTCCACCCAGAAAGCGATGTCGCTGCCAAAATTGCCCGCCATGAAGATGCTGAAGAAGCCGGGCTCAAAGTCGGTGCGGGGCACGTTTGGCGATGCAGTCGATCCAGCCGGCGTGTAGTTGTTGGCGCTGGCGGGAGTGTATTGGAAGAACTGGTTGAAGCGCAGCCCGATGGGGGGAAGACCGGGGATCGTCCCAGGAAAGACCGTGTGGGGCCACAATTCCTTCTGCGCCGGCGCGCCTAACATGACAGGCGGAACTTTGAGGAAGCTCTCGTCATCCTTGGGGAACTTGAAGCCGGCATCTTTGAAGGCTTTTCCGAAATCGTTGAGCTTCGGAAAGTCGATATGGCAGGTCGTGCAAGACGTCCCGTACTGGCGGGAAAACGCGGGAATCGCGAAGCTGCTCGCAGTCAGCACGAAGAGCGTCAGAAACAAAAGGCACAGTACAAACATGGAGCCGCGGGAGCGCATCGGTATCGCCTCCTAAGTCATGAGTTCGAGAGGTTTTGTAGCCTCTGGTTTTGGCACTAGGTGGACCTGATACTAGCGAGAGTGGTAGTGGCTCCGCCGGGCCATGAATCACACTTCAATGTGATTCCAATCACAAATCCGTCGGGCCGCAGAACCAATATTCCGAAACGGGAATCCGCTGAATTCTTGGTCTCTCCGCTGATCCTTTTGAAAAACGGGCACCGCCCCAGGCCTCTCCTGGACCCTCTAAGTTCCAGCCTTACACTGACTGGTTTCCCTTCCAAAATTGCACGGGGGAAGAGTATGAAGGCTCTCGCATCATGTCTATTCAAAATTGCACACAAATGGAGTAGCGCGAGTACTTCGCTCGACGGTTCGTAGGCGCATGATGGGTTCGCGACCAGGAGATTGCCCGTGATGGCGAAAGCGCGGGGGCGCGAGCTAGAGTGCGGAGTCGCACGCGTGCGAGTGACGAATATCACAATCGACGAAAATAAAACCCGTGATTTCTATCACAGACCCACGTCCTCATTAGTCTGCTTTGGGGGCGTGTGATCCTCCGCCTGCGTTAACGCCACTCTGAAAAGGCTGGCATCGGCGGCCAATTGCGTTCCTGGCCACCATCGTTTTAACCATTTACAACCAATTTGATCGTTTAAGGCGTCATCGTCGAGGCTGGAGATAGGATCGTGCTTACTCATGGTCACTTCGATCACGGGAGTGCCGGCGGAGATCTGGCTGATGAGTGGAATATTCCAATGTACGTGCATCCGCTGGAATCCCCGCACTTAACAGGATAGAAGGAGTATCCCGACCCTGCGTGCTTAGCGAGTCTTGCTCAGCATTCTGCGACAGTGACGAGCGATTTGGAGTTCTTCCTCTGCGGCGACAATCTGGATCTTGTCTGTGGTAAGGCCAAGGAACTGGAGACCGTCGGTGGCTAAGGATCGAATGTGACTGCTGTGCTCTCCGATGCCGCCAGTGAAGACGAGCAGATCAATGCCATCGAGGAGGGCTGAGTACGCGCCGATTACTTTGCGCACGGAAGTGGCAAAGATGTTCAGCGCAAGTGCGGCACGGGGATCGTGGGAGCGAGCCCTCTCCTCCAGCGCTTTCACGTCGCTCTCACCAGAAGAGAGAGCAAAGAGGCCGCTCTGATGGTTGAGCAGATCTTCAAGCTCATCGACGCCGAGTTTCTCGTTGCGCAAAAGATAGAGGAAGACGCCGGGGTCGAGATCACCCGAGCGCGTACCCATAGGGATGCCGCCAGTGGGAGTGAATCCCATGGTGGTGTCGACGGATACTCCGTTGCGGAGAGCGCAGAGGCTTGCTCCGTTACCCAGGTGGGCGAAGACGGCTCGCCCAGGAAGCCGTGCTCCGAAGTGATGCACGAGCGATTCATAAGAAAGACCGTGGAAGCCATAGCGCCGGACACCAGCATCGAAATATCGCTGCGGAATAGCGAAATGCGACGCTATTTCCGGGATGGTCCGGTGAAAGGCATCGTCGAAACAGGCAAAATGCGCCGCCGAGGGGAAGATCGACTGAGCTGACGCGATGAGCTTGAGCGCCTGCGGAATGTGCAGCGGCGCGAAATGGGTGGCGGAGCGAAGCTGATCCAGGAGTTGCGGCGTGATGAGTTGGTGCGTGCGGAGTTCCGGGCCACCGTGCACGACTCGATGACCAACGGCCACCGGCGTCGGGAGAATATGATCCCGGAGTTCCTTGGCGAGAGTGGCAAGGGCATCGGTCTGCGATTCGTGGATACACTCGCGTGCAACCAGTGCCTTGCCATCGGAAGAACGAATGTGGAGTGAGCCGTTGCCGTGTCCAACGCCCTCAGCGCTTCCGGCCAGCAGCGGTTTTTCTTCGCCGTCACCTGCACCGCAGCCGTATACTCCAAACTTGAGCGAAGACGAGCCGCTGTTGAGTGCGAGGATGAGATCGTCTTTTTGGCTTGATATTTCCACGATGCCTATCCGGGCCACTTCCAGTTGCGGATCTCTGCTTTGTCGATGCCTTCGGCGTGGGCGTAATTGATACTTTCGATGATCTGATCCTTCAGCCATTCTTTGACGTGCGCGCCCATTGCCCTCAGCCTCGGAACACGATCAATGACATCGATAGCCAGATCGAAGCGATCCACCTGGTTGAGGATAGCGAGTTCGAGCGGCGTGTTGATATTGCCCTTTTCTTTGTATCCGCGCACATGAATGTTGTCATGATTCCTGCGGCGGTAGCTGAGCTTATGGATGAGCGACGCATAGGAATGGAAGTTGAAGATCACGGGTTTGTCGACAGTAAACAGAGAATCGAAGTCGCGGTCGGACAGTCCGTGGGGATGCTCGCTCTCTGGCATGAGCCGGAAGAGATCGACGACGTTGACGAAGCGGATCTTCAAATCGGGGAAGCGTTCCTTCAAAATCGCAGCCGCAGCCACTGACTCCATGGTCGCGATATCGCCTGCACAGGCCAGTACCACATCGGGCTCCGAGCCATCGTCCGTCGAGGCCCAGTCCCAGATCCCGATGCCCTTGGTGCAGTGCTCGACCGCTTTTTCCATGGTGAGGTACTGAAGGTGGTCCTGCTTGTCCGCAACAATGACGTTGACGTAGTCGCGTGAGCGCAAGCAATGGTCTGCGACACTGAGCAGGCAGTTCGCATCGGGCGGCAAATAGATTCGAACCACATCGGCGCTCTTGTTAGTAACCACGTCAAGAAACCCGGGATCCTGATGGGTGAAGCCGTTGTGATCCTGCCGCCAGACAAGAGAGGTAATAAGGATGTTGATGGAAGGCACGGGCGCGCGCCAGTCGAGTTCTTTCTTCGCCTTCTCCAGCCATTTCGCATGCTGGTTGAACATCGAATCGATGATGTGTACGAAAGCTTCGTAGGTTGAGAAAAAGCCATGACGGCCGGTGAGAACATAGCCTTCGAACCAGCCCTCGAGCGTATGCTCGCTAAGCATCTCCATCACGCGTCCGAAGACATCGAGTTCGCCGCCGTCGGCGTCTTCCGGCTTGAATTCGGCAAGCCACGTTTTCTTCGAAGCAGCATAAATCGCGGTCAGCCGGTTGGAGGCGGTCTCGTCCGGCCCGAAAACACGGAAGGAGTTCATGTTGCGACGCATGACTTCGGCAAGGAAGTGCGCGAGCACATCGGTAGGTGGCGCATAGAGGACACCCGGAGCCTTCACCTGAACGGCATAGTCGCGAAAGTCAGGCAGCTCGAGCGCCTTGCGCAGCACACCGCCGTTCGCGTGTGGATTCGCCGAGATGCGGCGCGTCCCCGAAGGAGCCAGTTCCCGTAGTTCTGGCACGAGCGTTCCATTGGCGTCGAAGAGTTCTTCGGGTTTATAGCTGCGCATCCAGTTTTCAACGATTTTTAGACTGCGCGGATTCGTAGCTGGGTCGACCACGGGAACCTGGTGAGCGCGCCAGAAGTCTTCCACTTTGTGGCCGTCTACTTCTTTTGGTCCGGTCCAACCTTTAGGAGAACGCAGCACCATCATCGGCCAACGCGGACGCGCCGTGTCGCCCGTCGAACGAGCGTGATGTTGCAGGGAACGAATCTCGAGAATGCATTGTTCCAGCGTTGAAGCCATGGCGAGATGCATTGCGGACGGGTCGCTGCCCTCGACGAAATATGGTTTGTGACCGTATCCAATTAGCAGGGCTTCCAATTCACCATGTGGGATGCGAGCGAGGATGGTGGGATTTGCGATCTTGTAACCATTGAGGTGCAGCACCGGCAAAACCGCGCCATCGCGAATGGGATTCAGAAATTTGTTTGAGTGCCATGAGGTCGCAAGCGGACCAGTCTCGGCCTCGCCGTCTCCTACCGCGACGGCGACGATGAGATCAGGATTGTCGAATGCTGCTCCATAGGCGTGCGAGATGGAGTACCCAAGCTCGCCACCTTCATGAATAGAACCTGGCGTTTCCGGTGTGCAGTGCGAACCGATCCCTCCGGGAAAGGAAAACTGCTTAAAGAATTTGAGCATGCCCGCTTCGTCACAGCTCTTATCCGGATAGATTTCGGAATAATGCCCTTCAAGATAGCAGTTGGCGAGGGTGGCGGGCGCGCCGTGGCCGGGCCCGGAGATATAGATGACATTTAAGTCGTACTTCCGGATGAGACGGTTCAAGTGCACCCAAATCAGAGATTGGCCGGGATCTGAGCCCCAATGACCAAGGAGCCGATGCTTGATGTGCTCAGGCTTCAGTGGTTCGCGCAGAAGGGGATTCGCGCGAAGATAGATCATGCCCGCCGACAGATAGTTACAGGCACGCCAGTAAGCGTCCGTCTTTCTCAGTTCATCGGGTGAAAGCGTCGTTGGGACTTCAGTTGTGCCGACCATGGATGCTCTCCGGAATTCAAAGCGGGGGTTGTGCTGCGCGGCGCTCTTGGATAGCGTAAACCGTTCTCATGAAAGGCGGATGAATTCTTGGGGGAAGCCAAGAAACCGGGTAGCAGGGACGGCTCGGTCGCCAGAACGAGGCAATCCAATGGTCTTCCTGAGAAGCATTCGCGCAATCCCTCGCCCGCAGAAGCACATGCCTCCGTTTCGTCTTTCCAGGGCCATTCTGTCACACACCCCATCACCTGCTCAAACCGGGGTTTGCCTGCTCGAGCCATTTCCGGGGTGCGAATCGATGCGTCTCCGCCGGTTTGTGGGAGGGCGATTCCAGGAAAGGGCACCCGCACATGCCCCTGCTGGCACGCCGCTTCGGCGAACCCTTGTTCAGCGGACCGCCTGTAACAAGTGACAGTTCCTCCGATCCCCGACTCGTGGTGCACTATCGCGTGGACTACTGGCTTTCGCCTTCGTGGATACCTACGCGGCCGCGCCGCCGTGTGCACTTTCAGAAATGCCGAAAGGAACCCATGAAGAACACAGCACGGCATATCTTGCGCGCCACGTTCACCGGTCTGCTCGCTGTAATGGCGGGAGCGGCCATTCCTCCTTCTGTCAATTCGCAGGGCCCAGAACTGGTGACGTTCAGCCGCCTGCCGGATGGGACGAACCACGTCAACGGGTGTGGTTCATGGACGGGTCACAACCAATTGAACATTGCGACGCAGAATTCTAATTATCAGCACGCAAGAAGTTAGTAACGAGGCCGAGCCGATGCTGGCCGAGCGGAGGTTAGGAAATCTCTGCGCGCAGTTCAGGACGGCATGTCAGGGAGTGCCTTCAGAGTTCGAGGGTGTTTGCGCAGAAGCAAGAATTGAAGCAAACAGACCCGGAACCACAGACGCAGTGACTGTGGGCGGCCTGGATTGGTTGAGCTGAGGCAAGGATCTCTCGATGACATTTCTCCAAAGCACTGTGATTTTCTTCGCCTCCGAACCGGGGGTTTGGCGAGCGGATTGGGCGTGGGGTATTCCGTTGATCGTATTCACTTTGGTCCTCCATGTCTTAGGCATGGGGCTCGCGCACCAGACGGCCGTCAGATTTTTCGCCCGCCAGAAGCAGCACCGACGCCCCATGGTTGTGTTCGTAGTCGTTATCAGTACCGTGACCGTGTGGGCCACCTGTCTGCATGCGGCGGAAACTGCTCTGTGGGCGGTCTTGTACCAGATCCTTGGTGCGCGACCGGACTATGCCTCGGCCATGCTCTATTCTATGGGCGCGATCACAACTTACGGGCACTCCGGTCTGTATCTCGAACAGGGCTGGCAACTCATGGGAGCAATCGAGGCCCTGAGCGGGTGGCTGTTGTTCGGATTGACTACCGCTTTCTTGTTCAGCTTGATTCAGAAATGCCGCGACATTGTAGGTCGGTAAACTGCACGGCCGATCTTCCATTGAGTGCAGGGCGACAAAGGACAACATTAAACATCCATGAACTCCACGATTGACCCGTCGATTGGTGAGGAACGCGACCTCTCGCTGATTCGGGGAGGGCCGTTTTATCGCGCACAGCAGGCGGCGCGCCTCATTCGCCCGAACGAATGGAACCACGTGCGGCGCCTTGCATTCGCGATCGCCCTGGGTTGGGTTCCGCTGGTCCTGATCACCGTTTTTTCACAACCTGAAGCGCTGATGTCGCTGCTGCGAGATTATCGCGTCCACTCCCGAATGCTTATCGCAGTTCCCGTCTTGTTGTTCGGGGACCTTCTCCTGGAAAAGCGCTTCCGCATGGTAGTAGCGCAATTTGCGCGAGCGGGACTCCTGGATAGTTCAGACTTGGTAAAAATGGACGACACGATCCGCTGGATCCGGCGCTTGCGCGATTCGATTGTTCCGGAACTTACGATTCTGTTCCTGATCTTGATTCACGGCGTTATCGCGTTCAAGATCCAAGTCGACACCACGGCTTGGCTGGCACACGGAACCGGATCTGAAATCCAATTGACCTGGGCAGGTTGGTACGCCGTGGTTGTGAGTGCGTCCATGTTCCAATTCTTGTTGGGTCTCGCCCTTTGGAAATGGCTTTTGTGGACACTGTTTGCTTTCAGGCTTTCGATACTGAACTTGAAGCTGGCGCCCACTCACCCCGACGGTCATGGAGGACTCGGTTTTCTCGCTCTCACACCGATCGCTTTCACTCCGACCGCTTTCGCAGCCACGGCGGTGATCGCAGGAACCTGGCGTCATGAGATTCTTCATCATGGCGCGAATCTGATGTCGTTTAAGCTGCCAGCGATTGTTCTGGCGGTAATCGTTGCGTTGCTCGCGTTGGCGCCGCTGCTCTTTCTTATTCCCAGGCTGGCGGCCTTGCGCCACGATGGAATCCTGGATTATGGACTTCTCGCACAAATTCAGGTCAGAGCGTTCCACGAGAAATGGGTTCTTCACGGTGCTGGGCACGAAACCGAATTCCCAGCGTACACCGAGGGCAGAGCTCTGGCTGGTTTTGGCCAGAGTTACCAGCGGCTAGTAAGGATGAATCCTTTCCCAGCCGATAAAGGAACCCTGGTGACGTTGGCGTTGTCCGTGGCGATTCCTCTGCTGCCTTTGATATTGTCAGTGATCCCGATTGCGACCGTATTGAAGCTATTGCTGAAGGCCCTGCGCTGATAGCAAAGGGGTCGGCGTGCTCTTGCCGAATTTCCGTGGAGAAAAACCTTAGTAACCGTAATTCTTTACTGGCTGTGCAGCCTTCTGCCGTCTTGTTCTCTCCTCGAGAGCGAGCTTGTACGAGACGTAGTACTTATAGATGTTGCCGACGTAGGTGACCGTCTCTTGCCCGATGTCCTGGGCGGCTACCAGTTCCACGTTGGAAAACCAGACATTGGGATCGAGCCCCATCTCCGACGCTTTTTTTCGCAGTCCGGTGATGCGGCTCGGCCCTGCATTGTAGGCTGCAAACACGAACAGTGTCCGGTTCGTTGCGTCTAGGTTGCCGTCGTTAAAATAAGTATCCGCGATGTTGCGTAACATTTTGACGCCAGCGTGGATGTTCCCGTCGGCATTGCCTACGTTCGAAATATTGATGGGGGACGCCGCCGCATACTTGGGCAGAACCTGCATGATGCCTACCGCGCCGCGCCGGCTTTTCCTATCTTGGTTCAACATGGATTCCTGATATCCCTGGGCGGCGATCATCAGATAGTCGAAGTCATATTCGGTCGCATACTTCTGAAAGAGTGCAATCGTGGCTATAAACTTTGCCATCTCTTGCTGGGAGGTCGAATTCTTTACCCAGGTAGTCTTCTGCAAATAGCGCCGCAGCAGCGTGTTGCCAAACGAGGTGCCCACCCCGTGCGTTGAGATGAACTCATCTGCCAGCTGTTTCAGTTGAGGATTGTTCTTGCGCATGACCCACGCCGTGCTCTCCCCGGTGGCGAGCGCTACGTCTGAGTGAGGTTTAACGTTGTCGAATACTTTGGACCAGAGTTCCGCTCGCTCTTTTGTGCTGATCGTCGCCGGGATCAGGCCGGCGTTGACCATCTGGATGAGATCGTCTTCGTTCAGATTCTTGTCCGCCGCTTTGATTTGAATGAGGGGCTTTCCGGCTTTTTGAAGAGTTGCATTCTCCTTCTGCAGGTTATCGTAAGAGACCATAAGCGGATTCGCATAAATCTCTTTCCCGCCGAGCTGTTCAGGGGTGGAAAAGGAACCAAAGGACGGTCCACTAACGACGATCTGGGTCACGTCAGTCTGAATCGGAGTAGAGAAGGCAAAACGTTGCTCCCGCTCGGGAGTGATGACGACGGCGTTGGCAACCAGATCGCCCAGTCCTTCGGTGAGGGCTGCTTCAATCTGAGAGGGCGCTACCGGGATGTACGTAATGCCCACTTTTAGCTTGTTCGTCTTCAGTTTCGCATTCGCAAACTTCTGAAACTCTTCAAGAGCCTCGTAGATTGCTCCGCGTGGCGTTCCCTTGTCATAAAAGAAACCGATGGGGTTCAGGATGACAAGAGCGCGGATGTTGCGCCGCTTCACCATCTCGTCCAGATCGCCGGTGCGCCGCTCGAAATTCACCGGTAACGACAGTGTCTTGGAGGAGAGCAGCGTTGCCTTGATCGACGATTGAGGGATCGACTGGTCGGAACCGGTCGGTTGCGTGGTTTGCTTCTTGCTGCACGCAGCAGTGCACACCGCGATAGACAGAAACAGTAGAGACATGAACTTTTTGGTCGAGTGGCGTGGAGCGTACGGACCTGACGCCGAGGAAGAGCGCGTGCGATCACTGTCCAAGCATGCCTCCTGGTAAGTAGAAGACAGCCTAGAAGCTCCCGCGTGTTCCGATAACTGGCAGAAGTAACAGGGAAGCGATCTGCCTGTTGCAATTGACAGTTGTGGGTCGTGTGGATCTGTCGGTAAATATGAGGCACGATCGGTGTACCGACAGTGTGTCCTGTGCTGGTCACGGATCGCAAATTTCGAGCCGATAGTGCGCAAAGTACGTTATGCCTGAAGCGACATCGAACGTAGAGTTCGCCCAGAAGATTCACGAGAGCGTGCACCATGACTCCTTACCGCCCAGCCGCCGGGCCCAATGGATCGAGATGGTGGAGGCGCTGGTGCTGGCGATCGTAGCGGTGGCCACGGCATGGAGCGGCTACCAAGCATCCAAGTGGGACGCGCTTTCGGCGCAAAACTACAACTTGGCCTCGCGCACCACGGTGATGTCGCAGGAAAAGGCAACACTCGCAGGCCAGGACCGCCTGTATGACATTACTACTTTCCATGCCTGGGTTGGCGCACGGGTGGCGGGGCACGACAAACTGGCGGCATTCTACCAGCGGCGATTCAGGCCCGAATATGGTGTCGCCTTTGCGGCTTGGTTGAAGCTCGATCCTTTGAACAATCCCTCTGCCCCCGCGGGCCCCATCTTTATGGCGGAGTATGTGAACGCAAGCGCTCAGGAGTCTGCAAAGCTCGCACGGGATCGAGAAGCTACTTTGAGAATGCGGTAACCATGCGAGAGAGCGGCGATCAATACGTCAGGATCACTGTATCTCTAGCTACCGTGCTTTTGCTGACTGCGCTCAGCCAGCGTTTCGACATCCTCGGGCCGCGGATTGCGGTCGTAGCGGTCGCGTTTGTCCTGCTCGTTCTGAGTACCTATTGGATCTTAACGTTCCCCCGGGCGTAGCCCGCGATTTCGATGCAGCGCCGCCCTTTTCCGTCTTCTGAACGCTGTTAGTTCTGCCAGTCGTTCTCTCCAATCAAGGGGAGCACACTAATAATCGCTATTCATTGTGAGGGGAAGGAATTATGGAAAAGATGAGTCTTGTTGGGGCTATTCTGCTTAGCAGTCTGCTCGCATTCTGTCAGGACCAGAGCGCACCGTCTGTCGTCAACATCAACATCAGTATTTCGCAGACTGTGCCGGCGGTGAATTATCTGACGAATACTTCCACCAAGATTGGCTTCAAGGCCACTCCGTATCTGCCCTACGCTCAAGGCGACGCCAAGGTGGACAACAAGAAAGGCCTGATGACCGTGGATGCCAGTTTTTCGAAAATGGCGCCTGCCACACAACTGGGGCCGGAATTTCTGACGTACGTTGTTTGGGCCATTACTCCCGAAGGACGAGCCAGCAATCTGGGTGAGCTGCAACTGAACGGGGACAAAGGGAAGTTGAACGTGACGACGAGGCTGCCGAACTTCGCGATGATCGTGACGGCCGAGCCCTACTTTGCAGCATCGGCGCCGAGTGAGATGGTGGTGCTGCAGAATGTGCCACTGGCGGGCACCTCAGGCGAAACCACTCCTGTTACCACCAATCTGTTGAAACGCAGCGCATACCACGAAGCCAGTCTGCAACCCTTCAACATCGATCCTAAGGTTCCTCTGGCGGTCTACGAAGCGCGCAATGCCCTGCGCATCGCACAGGCGGCGGGTGCGGAGAAACTCGCTCCCGACGCATGGAGCAAGGCGAGTCAGAGCGCGGCGCAGATGGAAGACTATCTGGCCAGGAAACAGAAGGAACCGATTATTACGGCGTCTCGGAATGTCGTCCAGCAAGCCGAAGATGCACGTTCGATCGCGGTGAAGCAGGAGGCTGCCGACAAGGTTGCAGCTGAAAAACGCGCTGCTGCGGAGCAGCAAGCAGAATTGAAGGCGCAGCAGGAAGCTGCAGACAAGCAAGCCGCGGCATCCGCCGCCTTAGCCTCGCAAGAGGCACAAGCTCGGGCGCAGGCGGAAGCGGCGCAGCAAAAGGCCCAGGCGGAAGCCACGAAATCTGCCGCCGCCGCAGCCCAGGCGGAGAAGGCCCAGGAGGAGTTGCGTGCCCAGCTCTTGGCGCAGCTCAACGCGGTGCTGCAGACCAAGGACACTCCCCGCGGACTCGTCGTCACGATGGCAGACGTTCTGTTTGCATCGGGCAAGTACGATCTCTCGCAAGATGCGAGTTTGAAATTAGCCAGGCTCTCCGGAGTCATCCTGGCGCATCCCGGCCTGAAGTTGGGCATCGAGGGATACACCGACAGCACCGGCACGCCAGCCTTGAACCTGACCCTCTCGGGGCAGCGCGCGGATGGAGTGCGAACGTTCCTGGTCAGCCAGGGGCTGAATCCCGGAGATGTCACATCCTCTGGAATGGGAGAGGCCGATCCAGTCGCAAGTAACGACACGGCCGCTGGCCGGCAACAAAACCGGCGGGTAGAAATCATAGTCTCTGGCGAGGCGATCGGAACAAAAATCGGAGGATAGCGGGAGCGTAAGCCCAACATCGAACGCGGTCGCCTGGCGGTCGCCGTTCCGGATCTTCAAGTTCGTTTCGCCTTATAACGCAAGGGTCCGGCGACAGAATTGGCAGGGTGTTCAATTTTGAACAGACAGACACTCTATCGGCGTCTAGAGTCATCCTCGGGTTGCGCGCCAAGGTGCAGCTATGAGTTGTCCGTCATGTGCGTCCAGCCGTCAGGCGGAATTTGCTGCTGAAGTAAATATCCACTTTCGCGGCATTAAGAACCTGGACCAACCGGGCGTCCTTGTATTCCCCAAGGTTCTCGTATGCATGGATTGCGGCTTTTCGCGGTTCGGCGTCCAAGACGGCGAATTGGCGCGGTTGGCTGCGGTCGCTTCGCCTACGGAGACGCGGGTGAGGAAGGGGATGCACGTGGTGGCGCCAGTTGCGGGGCCTGACAGCGGCTAATCCGCGGTTCGAGTTCGTAGCGTGACAGGGATCTGGATGAGAGCTCCGCGCACTCCCCCACACACGTTTGAAGCCTGCCTACCTGGATCCCAAGTGCGCCAGGTTCTTGCTGATAAACGGCTTGCCCGCGAGAGCTGCGTCCACCGCAGCGAGCAAGCTGCCATTCATTGTCGTCTTAGCAACATAGCCCAGAGCCCCAGTGCTGAGAGCTTCTTGCACGACATCTTCCGAAGATTCCTGGGTTACGAAAATGATTTTGGAGTCTGGGACAAGTTGGCGAATCTGGCGGGCGGCAGCGATTCCATTCAGGGTAGGTAGACCGATATCAAGAAGGATCAAATCAGGCTGTAATTCTTCGGCTTTCCGAACAGCCTCCTGGCCGTCGGACACCTCCGCGATGATCTCGACGTCAGGTTTCTTGCCTAACGTCGCGCAGATCAGACGCCTAAACGGCAAGAAATCCTCTACCACCAGCACGCGAATTGATGCCATTTCCTGTTCCCAGCTTCCCGCCCCAAAGGATAGCACCGTCGGTACCATACCCAAATCTGCTGTTCTCTAAATCTTCTTCCTGAACGAGTATTTGTCAATACCCCGAAAGCCGTGTGGCATCGCAGGATTGGGCCACGAGGGAAAATCGAATCCTGCATGGACGCGCGTGTCATGGTTCTACCGGCGCCAGCTCTTCGCTAAACGCCTACGCTTGCGGAACTGCTGCTCCGTGGCACTCCGGCTGTCAGTTTTGCCAGTAGGCACGACTGAGAAGGTTTTCTAGGATCACATCGTCAGTTCACTGAGGTTCCAGTCGAGCCAAAACAGCTCGCACAAGTTTATGAAGGGCAACCCCCGAAAGGATAATTCTATGAAGCAAAATCGCAATTGGATCGCTTGCACTGCATTGCTGTGCATGCTGTTTGCCGGACTGGCGTTTGGCGCGTCGGAAGGCAAGAAAGTTAAGATCAACGGAATGATTACCGGGCGAGACGGAGAAAACTTGACGCTGCGCACTACCAAAGGTCAAGCCAATGTCGTCGTTGTGTTGACCGATGAAACCAAGGTTCAGACACCGAAAGGCCTATTCCGGCACACGGAGCAGGCTGTTACGGCTCTGCTCCCGGGCTTGAAGGTTGAAGTCGAAGGAACCGGAGACGACAGTCGGGTGACCGCCAAAACCATTCAATTCAACAAGTCCGATTTGCAATTGGCCGAGATCATCCAGGCTGGCTTGAGCCCAACCGAGCAACAGCAGGCGATCAACACGGCCGGCATTGCTACTAATAAAGCGGGCGTGGCAGCGAACAAAGAGGGTGTGGCGGCCAACCAGCAAACGGGCACGGCCAACTCGGCGGCCATTTCTGCCAATTCGCAGGATATTCAGGCGAGTCAGCAGGAGATTGAAGCTCAAAACAAGCGCTTCTCCGAACTTTCGGAGTATAACGAAAAGGCGAAAGCGACGGTGTACTTCGCCAGTGGAAGCGCGAAGATTTCCGACAGCGATCAAGCCGCTTTGACGTTGCTGGCGCAAAATGCTGTTGCTCTTACCGGATATATCATCCAGGTGAAGGGCTACGCGGATTCATCCGGCAACGCCAAAATGAATCAGGCGCTGAGCATGGAACGGGCGAACGCAGTGATTGCTTTCTTGCTGCAGAGTTGCCGCGTTCCTCTTCGTCACATCGTGGCGCCAGGCGCGATGGGCGTAGCCGATCCCGCCGCACCGAACGAGACACCAGACGGCCGCGCAGAAAACCGCCGCGTCGACGTGAAGGTGGTTGTGAATAAGGGAGTCGCTGGCGGAATGTAGTTAGCGAGTCTCAGCGAATCAATTCGTAGATCCATATGTGTGCCGCTTCGCTGCTGTCCTGCGAAGCGGCACACGTGCTTCTGGGGATTTCTTATCGTACCTGTAAGTTCTGTCAGTATCCACGCTCGCGAAGGGCTGTTAGGTTTCTTTCGTTCGTACTACGTGTGCGGAGCTCAACCAAGATGGCATTCGCTAACACTGCAAGAAAGATTTTCATCGCCGTTATTCTTTGTCTGGCTGCATTCCCTCTGGTTCGAGCCCAGGACGCTGGCGATCTCGACAACTACAAGTGGCGGGTCGACGGAAACTGGTGGTACTCCCATCCCTCCGGCTATTTTGGTGAGAGCCAAACGAACAACTATTTCAATATCAACAGGGATTTCGGATTTGGCAGTTATTCCACTTTTACCGGCAAACTCGATTGGCATTTTGCTCACAAGCATCACTTTCTGCTAAGCGGCACACCGAACTCGACTTCAAAAACGAGTACCCTGAGCCGGACGATTACATTCGGAGGACAGACCTTCGACGTTGGTGCGTCTGTTTCCGCCAGCTTGGATGGGTTCAACATTGCCCCCGGTTATCAGTACGACATCATTCGGCGCGATCATGGATACCTAGGAATAGAAATCGACCTCAATTTCGTTAAAACGACAGGCAAACTGTCGGTCGCGGGAAATGCTGGGAACGTAGCGGGATCTGCGTCAGGGTCGAAGACGTTCTGGGCTCCGTTACCTGATTTTGGTCCTGTCTTCCGCTGGTATCCGCTGCATGACTCCAATCGGCTTTCTTTTGAAGGTTCGTTCCGCGGCATGCCCTTCTTCGGCTACGGAAACTTTTTGACCGGACGCGCCGATGTGGGTGTGGGCCTGACCAAGCACCTGAATGTTAGAGCCGGATACCAGATGGGAAGCCGCTTGAGTGTCCACGGAACCGCCGACCAGGTCGCCGTACAAGAGACCCACCGGGGACCAACGGCGGGAATCGAGTTTGACTGGGGCCAGTCTCCGGAGAAGAAAGTCAAGAATCCGAATCCCCCACCTAGCGATTGGCACGTCGATTGGGTTCCGTTTTACCTGTGGTTCACCGGCCTCAATGGAAATGTCGGAGCAGGCGGGGTCGTGGCTCCCGTCGACGTGAGCTTCTCCCAGGTCTTCAAACAACTCAACATCGGATATATGACCGACCTGGACATTCGCCGAAAGCGGATTGGTTTGTTTACCGATCTGATCTTCATGAGTCTCTCGTCCGACCAGAAGACTACACCGATCGGACCCTTACCCACCTACGTGGGCTTTCAGGCTTACGCGAAGCAATTGCTTGTGGATCCGGAGCTATATGTGCGTCTGGTGGACACGGACCGAGGATCGATCGATGCGATCGGGGGCGGCCGTTTTTGGTATCTGAACAACAGTCTTAATCTCTACCCGCCGAACAACGGGAGCATGCTTACGGTTGGACAGACGCAAAACTGGGTCGATCCCGTGTTGGGCGCGCGAATGCGCCTCAATGCAAACCGGGGCATCTTCTTCAACGTGAAAGGCGACGCCGGCGGCTTCGGAGTTGGCTCACAGCTGACTTACCAGATTTACGGTGGCGTGGGAAAAGAATTCAAGAAGAAGTTTGACGTGCTGCTGGGCTACCGTTATCTGTACGTCGACTACAAGAATGGTGGATTCCTGTACGACGTGCATATGAGCGGACTGCAGGCTGGCTTCAACATCAAGTTCAAATGATGGCTGACGCTCCCAGCCCGAAGTTCGAATCTCCTACGGATGGTAAGCGTCGAGCGTCTTAGAGTCTGATTATCTGAGCGGTGATTCGGGATGAGATAGATCTTCCAGAACCATGCTGGTCTTGGTGCCTTGGCTGGCGCTCAAAGGTAGACCCTTCTGACCGAGCAACCGTTGCAGTTCCGCATACTTCGACGCCCCAGCGCCCGGCGCAACCTTGGTGGAGAGTTCGAGAATATTCCCTCCCGGACTCTCCCACAGTTCGAGCGTAAGTTTGCCGAACGACGTCCCAGTCGTGGATTCCCACTTCGTTAATTTGATGTTGGTTAATCTCTTTACTCGGGACCAATCAATCGTTACTCCTGCCTCTTGCAGCAGCGTTTTTTGCTGTGCACTCAGTATTCTCAGAATCTCATCACCCGTTTCAGGCACCCGACTGGGTTTGTATTTGCGCCCCACAGAGTAGGAGATGTCCTCTCCGGCTCCAGTCCGATCCATTTCGCATGGAAAGTGCTGGCGAAGGTTGGACGTATCAACCTTTTTGTCGTCGGCGGGCCAGCGGATTTTCGCTGTGAGGTCATTGTTCTGGCCCTGCCGGACCCTCAGGATCACTCCTTGCTTCATAAGGTCGAGGTCTTCGGTATCGAACAAATAAATCTCCCCCACTGCCTTGTGTTCAAAACCGAGGGAAACGATAACCGTCTGAATGGTTGGTGGCGAAATCAGGAACTTGATCTCGCCCGGACATGTTTCTTGCGCGCGTAGACGGGAGCAGAGAATCAGGAGAGTTCCGATAACGCAGAGCGTTGGCTTCCAGGGGTTCTTCATTGGGATGCGCAATGAGTTCTTCGTCCACTTAATTCTGCTTCCAATCCTATTCGTGGGAGCCTGTCACAAGTGACAGTTTCTCGATTAACGGAATCAGGGTGAACTGTTGAGTCATGGTTCAGCAATTCCAGTGTGGATTCATCGTTCTCGTACTGGTGGTGGCGTTGGTGTTGCCAGGTGCAGGGCAAACACTTTTTCCTTCACCTCAACATCAAAAGATGGACTACTTCGCCGGCGACTGGAAAATGCAAGGCACGATGAAGTTGAGCCCCACGGTTCCGGGTGGGGATTTCACCTCCACCGAACACAGCGAGTGGGTATCGGGCAACTTTTTCCTCCAGACGAAGTCCTCCATGCACTCCGTGATGGGCGACACTCGCGGCGTGAGGGTAATGGAGTACAACGCTGACGACAACGTGTACACCTACAACGCTTACAACAGCCTCGGGGAGCACCAGATGGCAACGGGGCACGTCCTGGATAACACATGGACCTGGATCTCCGAGGCAAAGCTGAACGGCGTGATTGCGAAAGGTCGCTACACGATTACGGTGGTTTCTCCGGTGGTCTATACCTTCAAGTACGAGACTCTCACCAGCAATGGTTCATGGACCACCGTTATGGAAGGCAAAGCCACCAGATCCCAGTAAGTACCGTTCGGCGCGTTGCAGAACGAGATTGATTCCCATGCTTGGCTTTAGTTTAGATATCTGGGACTACCTGACCTTCTTGGTCATGTTCGCGCTGATCGCTGCCTTTCTTGCGATCGCCGTGCTGATCCTCGGCCTGCCTGGGCGAATCGCGATTGCGCGCAAGCACCCCGATGCAGACGCCATCAACACGATGGGGTGGTTAGGATTTCTCGCCGTCGTGCCGTGGATGCAGGCCTTCATGTGGGCTTTCAAGCCGACTGACGTCGTCGATATCCGTTATTTCCCCAGGCAAGAGCAGAAGAACATTGGCGAAGAGATTGCCCGGCTCACCGACAAGCCGGACCCGGAAAAGAAGTTGGAACCGCCAGGAGCGAAACAGAGTGAGCCGTCCCGCTCGGAACCAACGTTATGATGTTCGCGTTCCTCATCACGTTCCTCTTCGCACTCGTTGTCTGGCTGGTCTTCTTCAAATTCAAGTGGCTCAAGTTCACCAAGGCGTGGGGAGTTCTTGTCCTTTTTTTTGCTGCCCACTTGTTCCTTACATTTATCGTCGGCCTGCGCTTCATTACTCCGTACTCCACCAATCTGAAAGTCGTGCAATACACGATTCAACTGGTTCCGCGACTGCCGGAACCGACTCTAGTGACTGCCGTTCTGGTGCAACCGAATGTTTCGGTGAAGAAGGGCCAACCTCTGTTTCAGTTCGACCGCCGTCCGTACGAGTACCAGGTCAGGCAATTAGAGGCACAGATCGAGGCCGCCTCAGCCAGCGCGATTTCCTCGAAGTTCAAGGTCGATCAGTTGAGGGCGGGCTTGGCGGGCGCCAATCAAGACGTGCTCATGTACAAAGCCGATCTCGATGCGGCCGAACAGAAAGTGATCAAGTCGAAGAGCGAGTCGGAATATGCGAAGTACCAGCAACAGCTGTCGCAAGGTCTGTCGCAAAAAGGCGCCGGTCCAGAAGAGGACGCTCAGAAGTGGACTGCCCAAATGCAGGCGGAGGAAGCCGCTGTGCTGCAAGCCCAAGCCGAAGCCGAGCGTTCCCGCCTCAAGTACGAGTCGCAGTTCGAGGGAGTTAACACTACCGTGGCGAGTGCGACGGCGCAAATGAAAGAGGGCGAGGCGGCGCAAAAGCAAGCTGCTGCCACCGTAGAAAGTCTGAAGGCGCAACTCGAATTGGCGCGCTATTACCTCGACAACACGCTGATGGTCGCGCCTGAGGATGGCTACATCGTGAATCTCCAGGTGCAGCCGGGAATGGTTGCAGGGATCTATCGTGTCGGCGGGATCGCCTCCTTCATCGTCGATAAGGACCGCTACCTGCTGGCCAGCTTTAACCAGGGCACCCTCAAGTACGTGAAACCCGGGCAACTCGTCGAAGTCGCTCTGGACCTTTATCCGGGCCAGGTTTTTCAGGCGAAGGTGGACAGCGTCTGGTGGGCCAACGGGGAAGGGCAATACCTCCCAAGCGACATCATTCCGAAGTTCTATCCGCCTGACCCCATGCAGCCCCAAGGAGAGTTTGCTGTAAAGATTTATCTTCAGAACCCTGCCAAGGTTGGGCTTCCGATCGGTGCGCAGGGAGCCGCTGCTATCTATACGAGCGGGGGCGGCTTCGCCGTTTTGCGGAAGATCACGATCCGCGTGCATTCGTGGTTCAACTGGTTGTACCCGATGCCATTCTGATGACCAAGTTCACGAACTCGGTGCCGAACCGTCATCGTTGGATTGCGCGAATCCTCACCGGCGGACTCCTGTCTGCTGTGGGATTCAGTCTCTGCGCTTGTGCGCTGCACAAGCCACCGGCGCAGCCGACGATCGTCGTTCAGGCGTTGCCCAAGGCGACGCCGCTGCCGCCGGCATGGAGTTCGACTCCAAATGCTGTGACGGTCGACGACGGCTGGTTGAAATCCTTTGGCGACGATGGCGTGGAGGCGGTAGTCGCCGAGGCCATCGCGAACAACTTGGACCTCCGCCAGTCCGCCGCACAAGTGGAGGCGGCACGCCAGAGCGTGATTGTCGTCGGCGCAAAACTGAAGCCCCAGGTGACCGCGCTCCTCTCTGCAGCGACGACCCGTTCGACCGATAAAGATGTAACGCAGCAAAACCAAAGCAGCACGGTGCTCTCAGGGGTCGCCTGGGAAGTCGATGTTTGGGGACGCCTGCGCGCACAGCGAGATGCCTCCCAGAAGAACTATGAAGCGATCGCGCTCGATTACGCTTTCGCGCGGCAGTCGTTGGCGGCGACCACCGCCAAAAGTTGGTATCAGGCGATTGAGACTCGTCAACTCCTCGCCCTCGCAGAGGAGAGCGTCACCATTTATACGAAACTGTTGGAATTGGTGAACGTGCGACGCGCTGCCGGTAAGGTCGCCGATCTCGACGTGGCAGAGGCGAGATATCAACTCGATGAGGCAAAAACTCAGCTCGCCATCGCGCAAGGTCTATATATCGAAGCGCGGCGCACTCTGGAGGTGCTCATCGGACGCTACCCGGCCGGCGAACTCAAGATCGCTGAAGCCTTCGCTCCTCTGCCTCCTCCCATCGCATCCGGACTGCCTTCCGCACTGCTTGACCGTCGGCCGGATATCATCGCGGCCGAACGCCGGGTCTTGGCCGCATTCCGCACCCAGGAAGCTGCGAAACTCGCCCTCTTGCCTTCCTTCTCGTTCACATTGGAAGGCGGCCGTCTCAGCGACCCATTGCTGTCGGTGTTAGGGCTGAACCCCTGGCTGATTCACGCGGTGGCTGGAATGTTTGTCCCGATCTATCAAGGGGGAGCGTTGCATGCGCAGATCAAGATCGCGAACGCGCAAGAGGAACAGTCCGTTGCATATTTTGGTGGTGTCGCCCTCACCGCATTTGCCGAGGTAGAAACGGCTCTGACGAATGAACAGTTGTATGGCCAGCGACTCCCCTATGCCGAAGATGCAGTTCGCGATCACAGCGAAGCAGTCAGGGTAGCGAACTTGCGGTACAAAGCCGGAAGTATGGATCTCCTGTCACTCTTGCAGTTGCAGGAGGGCCAGCTCCAGAGCCAAGCTGACCTCATCAAGCTCCGGAATGCCCAACTCGCAAATCGCATTAACCTGCATCTTGCGGTGGGTGGGAGTTTTGACAGTTCGCCAGCCTCGACAATCCCAGTTGCCAGAGCCGCGAAAACTCCGTAGCTCGAACGGGGCGAAGCGTGCGGGCGAGAGCAATCTAGCTCTAGTGTGCCTTCCTCGTAAAATGAAATCGGGGAACGGCCGAATTGGTCGTTCCCCGGAAGAGTTTCATTCCTGAAACAGTTTACTTCTGATAGACGAAATGGCCACGACGGTTCTGCTGCCAGCAAGCTTCGTTGCTTTCGGTACAGAACGGTTTCTCTTTGCCGTAGCTGATCACGTTCATGCGGCCGGCATCGATGGCTGCCATCGACAATGCATTCTTCACGGTCGCTGCGCGTTGTTCGCCCAGGGCCACGTTGTATTCGATGGATCCCCGCTCGTCGCAGTGCCCCTCAATCGTGAAGTGGATGTTGGGGTGCTGATTGAGGAAGAGCATATCGGCTTGCAGGGCAGCGTTCTGATCGGCGCGAAGGTTGGACTTGTCGTAATCGAAATAAATGTCCTTGATATTCTGCGCGAACAGTTCTTCATCGGTCGGTCCAGCCGGAGGCGGTGGAGGCGGAGGGGGCGGCGGAGTGACGGTGAGGCGAGTGGTGGCGTTCTGGGTCCCGCCTGCTCCCTTTGCGGTCAGGTTGTAGTTTGTGGAATCTGAGGGAGAGACGACCTGAGAACCGCTCGGCTGAACTGCGCCGATGCCGTCGATGGAAATGTCGGTGGCATTGGTGGTTTGCCAGGTCAGACTAGCCGATTGTCCTTGCTGAATAGTGTTTGGATTCACCGCAATCGAAGCGGTGGGAGCGGGTGGAGGCGGAGGTGGTGGGGGCGGCGGCGGCGCGACTTTCTTCTTACAGGCGCCAAGCATCATAATGGCGCCCAACAGGACTACAAAGGCGAAATATTTCAAGTGTTTTTGCTTCACTACAATTCCTCCCTAACGGCTCAGAATGATCGCATTCGAGGCCGGACGAAGTTGGCTTTGCGGCGGCTCGGCTGAAAAAACACCATTCGGAGGGCCGAGTTCCACCGGTTAACGGGAATACTATGATTAGAACGATGGCGAGAATACTGTCAAGTGTGCCAGTGGAGAGAACTGAGCCGATTGTGATTGAAGCAGCACTAGACCCAAACACGGCGAAGCGTGGGTTGATTCAATCAGGAAATAAATGTCGATCCGACGAAAGAGAGACCTAGGCGGCCACCATGTGGTTCCGAACTGCGTACTTGACCAGTTCGGCGTTCGTTTTAGCGCCGAGCACTTCCATGATCCGGTACTTGTGGTAGGCAACGGTGCGGGTGGTCATGTGCAGGATTCCGCCGATTTCCTTCATCACCTTACCCTCGGCCAATAACTGCAGCACCTCCCGCTGGCGGTCGGTCAAGCGCTCCTCTTCGCTGATCAGGTCTTTGTGTTGCCATCGCAGGGAATCGACCGCGCTACGGGACAGCGCCTTCGACATATACGTCTTGCCTCGCAGCACGTCACGAACTGCCAGGACCATCTCGGTCGCGGCGCAGGTCTTCAGCAAGTAGCCGGAAGCTCCGCGAGCAAAAGCTTCGGCGGCCACATCGGCGTCGGGATTCATGGTTAAGTAGACCAACTTAACGGCGGGCAGCATCTTTTTCACCTGCCGCCCGGCGTCCAGACCATTGAGGACGGGCATTGCAATGTCGAGCACGATCACGTCCGGCTTCAATTCGGTACTGGCGCGCACCAAGGCGCGACCGTCAGCTACGGTTCCAACCACATCGAAGTCGTTCTCAAGGAGGCGCTTGCAGAGTTCAGCCACCAGAGTGTGATCGTCGGCAATGAGAATACGAGGCCGATTATTCATAGATTCTTCCTTAGATTGTGTCTACCTTTTTACTAGATTGGTCCCATAATGGCAATGACGAAGCGCAAAAGACTCGGATTCGCAAGTTCCCTGTGACTGGCCTTAGCCCAAACTGCAACATGGGGAAAGGCATGAAAACAAAAGAGAAATGATTCTCGATCCGGTTCAGTTCGCAGTAGCGCCAAGACCGGTAGGATCGTGAAAGGGCAGATCCACGGTCATCGGACTATGATCGGACATCGGCTCCGGCGTGAAATTGTTCAGGTCGGTAAAAGTGCGCGCAAAGTGGGGTGCAAACACATAAGACCCCTTCTTGTCGCGCGGATTTTCAAGCTCAGGCTTCACAAAGATCCAGTCGAGCTTGTACCTGGCAACTCGCACCTTCCCCCACATGAGTTCGGCCATAAAGGTGGGGGCGAACCCTCTGCTGAGTCTCTGATTGGAGTCGGCCAGGGTTCCGGACGAACCATTGACGGCTCGCTCCGGCATTCCTCGAAAATCAAAGGCTTTCCCATCGGCGAAGCGGAAGTCCTCAACCGTAGAGAACAGGCCGCGTTCCAGATTCGCCGATAAACCAGGAATATTCGCGGAGGTCGGATCGACGCGGTACTGATATCCCGCGAGTTTCCGCGTGGTTTTGGATGCACTGTAAACAATCCCGACGCCGGTTGCCCATTGGACGCCTTTTGTAGTCCAGAAGTCTGTACTCCCGTATCGCTTGTAGAGCATGTTCGCCACGCTCGTGGGACTCCCATCTGAACCTGTTGTGTTCAAATCACCGCCAATTACCACCGGATTACGGACCTCATGGACCTCGTTGATTAGTTCCTGCATTTGCTGCCGACGTACTTTAGGCTTCGCTCGGTTTTCCATATGCGTCGACGCAACAGTGAGGCGTTGTCCAGAAAGCTCAGGCACGTCCAGGTCCACAAACAGAGTGGTCCGCCCACCACGACGAACCTCCTGGAGCAAATCTTCTCCGATGAGAATGGCGGCTTTCCGTTTCGCTTTTTCCAGGGCAGTGATCTTGGTCTCTTTGAACCAGTCATAACCGGCTTGGAAAGGAACCAGGCGAGCGCTGCGAATGGGATATCGCGAGAGAATAGCGTTTCCATGCAGAGCTCGCACTCGGTCTTTGTCTACTCGAGACTGTTCCAGGAGTTGTTGGCGAGCTTGCTCGTCCTCTTTGTCGTCAAAAGTATCCGTCCCCAGTTGCTTCGAATCGATTTCCAGAAACTCAACTCCGTAAGCCCAATTCATGTGCAACGTGTTCGCTAGCTCCCTGACCACTTCGCGATATTGCGTCCGCTTCACGCCCCAATCCGCTTCGCCCAAATCCACACGTCTGCCGCCTGCAAGATTTCGATCCCTTCGGGAATCCGTTGCAGGGCCACGGCCCCGCTGTCCTTGGCCCTCTTGCGCTCCTCTTCTACCTTCGCCATAAAGCGATCTCTATCGGTGAGAAACAGTTGTATATCGTCGAGTTCCAATCCCCGCTCGATGTTCCAGCACGCAATGCGGAGGGTTGGCCCAAGTCCCTTGACGTCCAGCGGACGGGGCCGCGCCCCCGCGAAATACGCTTCATTGTTGATAAAAGGAGTAGTAGTGAGAGTATGAAGCTTTTCTGCCAGCTCGGCCGTCAGAGGCTGGTCGATGCTTAACTGAACGAGTTCGTCATACGTGAAAAGCGTGGGCTCGGAATCCCGCACATACTCCTGGGCCCTCAACGATGTCGCTCCAACCAGAGTCGTGGCAACTAACAGAAGATGGTGAATCCAGTATTCCAGTCCCAGTCGTTTCAAGGGCTTTTCACCTCAATCTTAAGGTTTCGTCAGAAATGGCGCTTACGCTTACCAGAGCTCGGGCAGGGTGACCCTATTCGAAAACACCGACCACATGCAAGCTGTCAATATTTACGGTCTTCTCGACGCAATACTCCGACGAAGGTTAGCGCCTCCGGACCTGTCGATGTTGACAGGTTACAGGGCAAGGCAGTGCTCCTAAGATCACCTTGACCTCCGAGCATGCTGGACGCGGGAATTGGTCTCGGAGCCTTCGCACAGGAAGAGTCCCCGTCAAGGCGGTGAAATTATGAACGCGCTTCCACAGATCGAAATGCGGCCCATCCCGGTTCGGATCGCCCTCCTGGTGGGCGCAGATCCCGAGATTGAAGAACAACTGCGCGAAATCTTCGAGCCCGGTCTTTGGGCTCTGCAGCATGCCACCGATAACGCAGCCGCGCTCCGCTTGGCGCAGGGCAAGAACTTTGACCTGATCCTGACTAGTGAGAAGACGTCGGGCAGGGAAGACGTTGAACTTCTCCGGAAACTTCGGCGCGTTCGTCCTCATATCCGCCTGATTATCATCGCCGACGAAAGCACTCCGGCGGACGTCATTGCCGCGATGCGTGAACATGCTTTCAGCTATTTCTCCAAGCCCTTCTCGCCGGGCTCGCTTACTGTCATGATCCGGCTCGCCATGGAAGCACCTTGTTGGGATAACGGGATCGATGTCGTCTCGGCAACTCCGGAATGGATTCGCCTCCGCGTTCGCTGTGACCTTCAGACGGCGGACCGGGTGCTTCAGTTCATGGATGAGGTCGCCGAACTGCCGGAACCAGAACGAAGCGCGGTGGGAATGGCATTTCGTGAGTTGCTGACCAATGCAATCGAGCACGGCGCGGGTCTCGATCCCGAGCAAGAGGTGGAGATTTCCTATTTGCGGGCAAAGCACATGGTGAAGTGCCGCATTAGCGATCCAGGTGAGGGCTTTACGCTGGACGAGATTCCGCACGCCGCCATTGCCAACCCCAAGGACGAGCCTTTGCGCCACCTCGAAATCCGTGATGCGCAGGGCCTGCGCCCCGGTGGCTTTGGGGTCCTGCTGACCCAACGGCTGGTCGATGAACTTGTCTACAACGAACAGGGCAACGAAGTGACGCTGATCAAGTATCTCGATCTGGAGCCGCGGAATTCTGCGCGCACAGACATCTTTCCAACGCAAAATCCGGAGTGATTGGGGCCAGGGAGAATTCATGAAGCTGTTCAAGCAATCGACGGCATGGTTTCTGTGTTGGGCTCTTCTCGTTTCAACCGCGGCCAGCGCGGCCGCTCCCCAGAGTTCTGCCGCAACGCAAGGGCAGTCGGCACAGGACGCAGACTTGACTCCGACGGAACTCGACAATCTGGTCGCTCCGATTGCTCTCTACCCCGACGCGTTGGTGGCGCAGATCCTGGCGGCGGCAACTTATCCCGATCAGATCACCGCGGCGAGCGACTGGTTGACGAAGAATTCAGGGTTGAAGGAACAGGCTCTGATGGAGGCTGCCGACAAGCAAGACTGGGATCCCAGCGTGAAAGCGCTGACGCAGTTCTCCTCGGTGCTCGACAACATGGTCAAGAACCTGGCCTGGACGTCGGCGCTGGGCGAGGCGTCGTACTACCAGCAAAAAGATGTGATGGCGGCCATCCAGCGGCTGCGCAAACAAGCGAAGACGGCGGGGAATTTGAAGTCTGGTCAGCAGATTGTCGTCCAGCAACAAGATCCGCAGACGATCGTGATTCAACCCGCGAGCCCGACCGTCGTCTATGTACCGGTGTACAACCCCACCGTGGTGTACGGCGTGCCTTACTACCCGCCGTACTACAGCACGTCTGCGGTGGCGACCTCCGCCATCATCTCCTTTGGCGTCGGCATCATGGTGGGGATCGCCATCAGCAACAACAGTTGTTGCCGGTGGGGTTGGCATTATGGCGGGTGGGGCTGCGGTTGGCGCGGCGGCACGGTAGTTTATCACCGCAGCGTGTACGTGTCGCATAGTCCGGTGTATCGAGGAGGCTATCGCGGGGGATATTACGGAAAGCCACGACCAACGCCTTATAACAGCCGGCCGAGTACCCTGCCCGCGAATACTGGTGGCAACCGGCCCAGCACTCTTCCTGCGAACCCCAGCGGTAGCCGCCAAGCGTGGAGGAACAGCAACGGTCAGGGGGCCGGAAATGCAGTCCGGCCCGCTCCGGCGGACCGCGGCTACGGGCAGCGTCCCGCGCCCAGCACAAATTCGGGAGCTTTCACGGGATACAACAAGGGCGGCAATGTGCGCGCCGAGGCTGATCGGGGACGCACCAGCGTCAGCGGTCCGACTGCGGGCGCTCGCACTCAGGCTCCACGCAATTCAGCCCCCCGCCCCTCGCCCGCCAAGAAGAAGTAACTGGCACTGTGGTCGATTGGTGAACGGCAGAACGGTCGCTCGGAGGCAACGATGAGAATCTCGGGAACGTGGAAATTAATCATGGTGGTGGCTTGGTGCGGGCTGACTACTTTGGCGCAAGAGGCAGGTCAGAAAACCTATGCCACCCCAGCCGAGGCAGGGCAGGCGTTATACGACTCCGCAAAAGCGAATGATGCAGCTGCACTGGCTGCCGTGCTTGGAGCCTCATCCCAGAACATTCTCAGCTCCGGTGACCCGGTACAGGATAACAACGCTCGCGAAACCTTCATCACCAAGTTCGAGCAGATGAATCGAATTGGCAAGGAAAGCGATGGCAGCCGCATCCTGTATATCGGGGCCGACAACTGGCCCTTTCCCGTCTCATTGAAACAAGGGAATGGCCAGTGGTACTACGATACGGTTTCCGGTAAAGAGGAAATCCTGTTTCGCCGTATCGGTGCGAACGAATACGCCGCCATGCGGGTGATGAACGCGCTGGCCGATGCACAATTCGATTATCACGACCGTTTCTCGCACTACGCCGATCAGTGGGTGAGCAGCGAAGGGAAACAGGATGGACTGTACTGGAAGGCCGCCGAAGGACAACTGGAGAGTCCAATTGGGCCGCTGGCCGCTCACGCCGCGGCCGAGGGGTACACCAACGAGCCGCCCGAACCTTTCCACGGATATATCTTTCGCATGCTGACCGCGCAGGGTCCCGACGTCAAGGGAGGCGCGAAAAGCTACCTGGCGAACGGCAAGATGATGGGCGGATTCGCGTTCGTCGCTTCTCCGGCCGAATATCGAAGTTCCGGTGTGATGACACTTCTGATTGATCAGAGCGGAGTCATTTACGAAAAAGATCTGGGACCAGAAACGGTGAACTTAGCGAAGGCGATGACCGCGTTCAATCCGGACAAAACATGGAGTCAAGTTCCTGAGGACGAAAGTCTAGCGGACGCTGAGTGACCAGTGCAATGCGAGACCCCGGGGTTTGATCAGTTTATTCCCGGAGGATGTGCGAACAAAATGAAAGAAAACAGAAAGGAACTAACCATGAAAGACCTTGGCGTACGAATTCTCATTGCCGTCGTTTTCGTCTACGCTTCGTTATCCGTGTCGGCGCAAGACAAACCTTCACGGGAGACCTATGCCATCACCGTGTTTGGAACAAGTGGCGTCACAGCTGGCAAATCGGTAACCGGAACAGTCATCGTTGAGGACTATTCCACTGACGCCGAGGTCAGCGAACTAGCTGGAGTTTTGAAAGCCAAAGGACAAGATGGTCTGGTGAGTGCTATGGGCAAGATCAAAGCAAAGGGTCGCATCGCCCTCACCGGCACGGTCGGCAACCAGGTCGAAGTCGTTCGACAACATCCCACCGAGAAGGGCCGGCGCATCGTTCTCGTGTCCGATCGGCAAATGTCGCTGCCCGAACTTTGGAACTCTGGACGTTCAACCGACTACAAGTTCAGTATCGTGATTCTCGACCTGGATGCGAACGGCAAGGGTGGTGGCACGGTCTACTACGCCGTCAAGCTGAAGTTCAATAAGAGTGGTCAGCTGGAACTCGAACATTACGGACAGTCTCCCGGAAGAATTGCGCAAGCGATGCTGATGAAGTGAGCGGATCGGCCTAGGAGGATTCGGCCTCGCAACCGTACGGTGCTGTGCCGCGCCGTTGCGACGTTTAAGGAATCGACAGGATGACAAACAATGCTGCGCCCGTCCGACACTCGCTCGAACTCCTTCTTTCCGGGGCTTAAAGCGTTCGGCATTCCGTTGCTTCTTGTGATCGTATCGGCAAGTCGCGCACAGGAAACTCCAGATGGGAAACACCAGGAAACGGCGCCACAGTCGTCGACCACTCAGACGCAGCCGAGACCGGAAGAGGCGGCCCCGCCGATAGCGAGCGCGTATTTGGAGTGGTCCGGACTTTTGGTATTAAAGACGACAAGAATGCTCCTCCTCTCACGTCGCGAGACAAGTTCCGGATATTCACCCAAAATGTAACGGACCCGTTTACGTTTGTAGGTACGGCGCTTCAGGCGGGAATAGAACAGGCTACGAACGAATTCCCGTCTTACGGGCAAGGGATGTCTGGATACGGGAAGCGCTATGGTGCGGCGATCGCCGATTACAGCATTGGCGAGTTTATGAGTACATATGCTTTTCCCTCACTCCTCCATGAGGATCCCGATATTTTCGCGAGGGCGAGGGCAGCACAAAAAAGCGACTAGGCCACGCGATGGCAAGTGCCTTCGTGATCCGCACCGACTCAGGGCGCACTTCTTTCAACTGGTCAAATTCGGTGGGGAGAATTGCGGCTGGAGGCGTCTCTCAGTTGTATTACCCTGCTGAGAATCGTGGTGTGGGATTGGTATTTTCCCGGGCCGGTATCGGTATCATATTCGGAACGGCGGGGGCCATTTTCTCCGAGTTCGGCCCTGACCTGGAACGAAAGTTCTCCAAGAAGAAGAGAAACAAACAACTGCACAATGAGATGTCGCATGTCTACCCAAATCCCATCCGTGACGGATTCCCGCGGAGCGTTTCAGTCCTTGGTCAGTGAAAAATAGAGATTCAACTGAAGGCCGAAGGAGTTCACCTGCTCATTCGGGTGCTTACCCGTATTGTTGTCATGCTCATAGTACGGATTGAATTGCACATGTTTTCCAACGGGAAGAAGGCAACCCGCGTAGAGCGACGTGGTGCTCCATTTCGCGTACTGGCTCTCGTAGTACGGTTCGGCGGCCACGTAGGGAATCAAGTGGTAGGAATAGATGGCAAAGGTCCTCTCCAGCGTCAGTTTATTGCGATAGCGCCAGTTGAAAACTCCGTTCTTCCAATCCAGGTCCGCGCGGTTTCTGTCGGTGATCAGAAGCGCACCCTTCGTGGGCAAACGAAAGGTTACCGCCGTCAACAGGCGATTCTCGAGGGCGGTGTTCGGCGCCAGAATAAACCGATATCCAATCTCGAGTTCAAGGGGCCTTTTCTTGGCATCGTCCAAATCGAAAGTTGTAATCTTTTTAAGCTTCACCAGAGGCTTGAAAAAAAACTGCACGCTGGGTCCGAGGGTAGCCTGCGTTGGATCGCCGCCGTCGCGGTCGTCCTTCGCCTGGAAATACACACGCGCCATCGGATTGAACGTGAGGTAGGTATCCACTTCCGGAAGGAATTGAGCCGATTGTGCCTGCAAGGGGACACGGGCAAAGCTGAACACCAGGCCCAGCGCTAGGCAGTACAGAGCTCGCAAAAAAGTCTTCATCGTTGTCATTGCAACGATCGGAGTCTAGCGGCCGATTTTGCGTCTGGATACCGGCAATTCTGACAGGTGCCGCCTCGCGGTGCGCCCCATACCCTGCTTACGAGTGCGTTCACGGCGTCCGTGAGCTCACGAAAGAGTGACCAAGGTGAGTTTGCCATCCGGCGAACGAGAGATGGAGCGACTCCCCCCTTGGAAGCTTGCTTAGATCGCTCGGTGAAGCGAAATTGCGCAAACCGCGCCCAATCGACATAGGTGGACAAATGCAATTCACGAACGACTTACACCAAGGTGCGATCCACAGCGGACTCGTCCGGGTGATCCTTCTTTTGGTGCTTACCGGGGTTTGCTCCGCACGCGAGAGGAAAGATGTCCTCCAGTTCACTAACGGGGACCGGATTACTTGCGAGATCATGAGGCTAGATAAGGGAATGTTGTATGTCCGGCTCCCGTATGCGCGGGGCGAGATTGGATTCGACTGGTCTCAGATTGCACACGTCGAAAGCGCGGAAAGTTTCGTGGTTGCAGATAAGACGGGAAAGCGTTACTCGGGCACTCTCCAGAAGGTAGCGGATGAAAACGCACCAGGAGAACCGGGAGAAATGAAGGTGCAAGTGACCGGGCCTTCGTCGAACCAGGTGGTCTCAGGAAAGGAAGTGGTCGAGATCGAACGGACAGACACGGGCTTCTGGCAGAACCTGCACGGTGATCTGAACGGCGGCCTCAATTACTCCAAACAGCAGAGCCGAACGCAATTCAACTTTCAGTCAAATAGCATCTTCCAACGCACCAAGTGGTCGATGGCAGCAAACTATCAAATCAATTTCAGCGGCGGAGGAGACATCTCTAACCTGCGCAATGACTTGCAACTAAACGGCATGCGACAGTTGCGATCACCGCGAAACTTCTATATGGGACTGTCTGAGTTTCTGCAAAGCAATGAGCAACAACTCAACTTGCGCACGACTCTCGGCGGCGCCGTCGGACATGTATTTAGTCAGAGCAACAACTCTTTCATTAACGGGTACGGCGGAGTCATTTATAACCACGAGCAATACTCCTCGCAAGCGACGGTCGGGCGCACTGGAAACAGTGCCGAAGCGGTTTTCGGAAGTCAGTTGAATTTCTTCCGCTTCCGAACGACCGACATTGTGACTGAAGCCCAACTTTATCCGAGCCTCACCGAATTGGGGCGCGTTCGCTTTAACCTCAACACGTACATGAAACTGAGGATCGCAAAACGTCTGGATTGGACCTTCGGCTACTTTTTGAACTATGACAGCCGCCCGCCGCAAAACCTTCCGAAGTCTGACTACGGTTCAAACTCCGGTCTAGCTTGGAGGTACTAAATGACCCTCTGGCAAAACTGACAGTTGTCAGAATTCCTCCCGAAGGCCAGCATGGGGCCACGCAGATATCCTCTGCCATTTCACGAGTCATGGATGAAGAGCTGAATTCGCTCAAACGCAAGGAATGTCCGGGGAAACAGGCCCGCCGCTGGCAGCCTTGCTCTGGATTTGTTCGGCGCGCTCCCAATCCAACCCTTCGGCTCGCGAGAGGGTGGTGCATATTCTGTTACTTCAGGAAAGGATAATGAAATGCGTTATATCGAGACCGTAAAAGCTCACAAGGCCGCCATCAGCGGCACCGTGCTGATTGGCTTGCTCATGTTCGTAAGCACCTTCGCTCTCTCGCGCGGACCGAAGACGGAGACCATCGAAGCCAGCGCGATGGGGACCGGCACGCAGATGGGGGCCGTCATCGGCGTAACTCTGGACATTTACGAGTGGTCCACTCCCGAAGACAGGCAGATCCTGATTGAGGCTTTCACCAAGGGACAGAACCAAGGTTTGGTGAATGCACTTTCCAAAATGAAGGCGGTGGGGCATTGCTCGATTACCGGAACCCTGGGCTATGACGTCAGCTATATCCGTGTGGTTCCCACTCCCACGGGACGAAAAATCGTGTTTGTGACCAACCGCCAGATCAGGTTTGGGGAAGCATTCTTCGACACTCAGTCCCAATCCTTCAACCTGACGGCGGGTGAATTCGAATTGAACAGCACCGATAAGAGTAAGAGCACGGGAGCGGTCTATCCCGCAACCCAGTTGATCATTGATAAGCAGGGGCAGTTGCAGTATGACCTCCGGGAGAACCCGTGGAAGCTCGTGGATGTTCTCGACTGGCAGGGAACGCCTGGCGTGAACTAGGCTGGAGAAAAAACCATGAAAACAGAATGCACCTTTGCGCCCCAATACCTTGCAGCGCTGGCCATGGTTCTCGTTCTTTCCTCTTTCACCGTTGCGCAGGAACAGATGCGTGGCCCTGAAAAATATCTCTGCTCGGAGCCTAGTCCGCAGTCCATGTGCACCGCCGAGAACACGTGTGGCTCTGCTTCTACTCCGTGCACCGTGGAGATCAAGCGAACTGCTTCTGACGCTTCGGCGACGCCCAGCATTCCAAAGGCGAAAGGGAATGCGCCCTTCTGCGTAAAGGCGGGAACCACGGTCAATTGGAAGAGCGGGTCGAAGAACACGGGTTTTGTTTTGGACTTCGGCCCGTCCTCTCCCTTCGGTTCCGACGCAGTCATGGGTGGTTCCGACCGTCCCGCGTCAACGGTGGCGAACAAGAAAGGTTGTTACAAGTATTCCGTAGGGGCCTGTGTTTCGGGATCCATCTACGGAATGTGCGGTTCAGCCGAAACGGAACTCATCGTAACCGGCGGGGAATAACATCTCGCCTGCAGAAGGGGAAAAATGATCAGGACACTTGCGAAGCAGTTGCTCTGCACCACGCTGTCTCTGCTGCTGGTGGTTACAGCGGTGCCGTTTGAAGCAGGAGCCCAGCAGTCGGCACCAGCGTCCGGATATTCGGGACAAGGCGTCCCGCTGACCGCGGAGGAGTTGCAGCAACTTACAGGGCCTATCGCTTTGTACCCGGACTCGCTGGTGGCCCAGATCCTTGGCGCTGCAACCTTTCCCGACCAGATCGAAGCCGCGGATAACTTTGTTCATCAGAGCGGTCTCACTGGTTCGTCGCTCATGCAGGCCGTGGATACCCAACCGTGGGATCCCAGTGTGAAGGCGCTGACCCAATTCCCCTCCGTCCTCGACAACATGACGAAGAACCTGAGCTGGACGTCGGCACTGGGCGAGGCGTATCACACACAGGCCGCCGATGTGATGGCGGCGATCCAGTTCTTACGCGCCAAAGCAAAGGCCGCTGGCAATCTGAAATCCGGGACTCAGATTGTGGTCACCGAGCAGACGCCGCAAACCATCGTGATCCAGTCCGCAAATCCGCAGGTCGTGTACGTCCCCATGTACAACCCTGCGGTGGTTTACGGAACTCCTTACGTCTACGTCGGATACGTGCCTCCGCCTCCGCCGCCCGCGGGGGCCGCCGTGCTTGCATTCGGTGTCGGCATTGCAGTGGGCGCGATGATGAGTGGCGGATGCTGCGGTTGGGGATATAGCAGTTGGAATTGTGGTTGGCACAGCACCACGGTGGTGTATCACGGTGGTGCGTATTACGGAAACAGCGCCTGGCATGGCGGCTACTACGGCTCCAGTGCGAGTGCCTATGGACCATACGGAAGCGCACACGCCAGCAACGGCTATAACCCATCCACCGGGACTTACGCTCGCGGCGCCACTGCCTCGAACGGCTACGGCAGCGTGAGTGCCGGTCAAGCATACAACCCAAGGACCGGGGCTTCCGCCTCGACTGTGCAGGGATCGAATGCCTATGGAAGCTACGGGGCCTCGACGGTTTCGAAAAACGGCAATACCGCATACGGCCAGCACCAAACGACCTCTCAGGGAACGACAGGTCAAGTGCACACCACAAATGGGGGCTCGGCGTATGGCGCGTCGGGTAAGTATGGCAATAGCGCTGCGGTGGGTCAGACCGCCAACGGTGACAAGTACGCGACCGCGAACGGGAACACCTACAAGAACACCGGAAGCGGGTGGAGTGGAAATTCGAACAATACCCAGAAATACGGTTCAACTTCGAGCAGTTCTGCCGCTTCCAAGGGTTGGGGCGGGCAGGAAAAGAGCAGCGGGTCGTCAGCATTTGGCGGCGCCAGCGGTGGAGGTTGGGACTCCCGCTCGGCCAGTGCTCGTGGTTCCTCGAGCATGGGCGGGGGCGGCGGGTGGGGCGGACGCAGTGGTGGAGGCGGAGGCTATCGTCGGTAAGACCACGCGGGTCTGTGCAAAATGCGCCAGATCGTGAAAGCTTCTGGCGAAGTTTTTAACCATTATTACGTTGGAGGATCCTTATGCGTCTCAACAACCAAAGACTCGCACTTATGACGCGCTTGCTGCTTCTGGCTCTGCTCGTTTCATTTGCTGCCTGCAACAAGTCCGACAAACCATCGGTGAAGACTTTCGCTTCCCCGGAGGATGCGGGCAGCGCTCTGCTCCAGGCGGCAAAGTCCGGAGATCAAAATGCGATAGTGGCAGTTCTCGGTCCCGATTCGAAGGATGTTATCTCTTCCGGCGACGCCGTACAGGACAAAACTGTGGTCGATGCATTCGTCGCATCCTACGGGGATATGCACCGCTTTCGCAAAATGCCGGACGGCACTCAAATCCTGCTGGTTGGCGCCGACAATTTTCCCTTTCCCATTCCGCTGAAGAAAGACAACGGAGGGCAGTGGTTCTACGACACCGCGGCTGGCAAGGATGAGATTCTGGCGCGCCGCGTTGGCCGGAACGAATTGGCAGTCATCGATGTCTGTCTAGCTCTGGCCGATGCCCAAGGCGAGTATTTTTCTCAGCCACGCGATGGCAGTAATGCGAAACAATTTGCTCTGAAGTTCATCAGCGATTCAGGCAAGCAGAATGGTTTGTACTGGGAGTCGCCCGAGGGCCAGCCCAAGAGCCCGCTCGGGCCACTTGTAGCCTTTGCAACGGACGAAGGCTACAACGCGAAGCCGGCTGCGCGCGCGCCGTTCCACGGCTACAACTTCCGCATGCTGAAAAAGCAGGGAACGCACGCCCCGGGGGGCGCCAAGGATTACGTGGTTGACGGAAAAATGGTTGGAGGATTTGCCTTCGTTGCCTATCCGGCGGAATACGGGAACTCGGGCGTGATGACCTTCCTGATTGATCAGGACGGGGTGCTCCTGCAGAAAGATCTAGGGAAGACGACAACCGAAATAGCTACCGCGATGGACTCGTTCGATCCCGACAACACCTGGACCGTAGTGTCAGGACAATAACTGTTTGTCTGGGAGTGTCAGGTCGAGACGGTTAGATGGTTGAGCGTCAACCATCAGGGGAGCAACTGGAAGGCGTCAAGCTCTAGGTATGCCCCGCGATTGTTTTGGGAATGCTGGGTCGCATAGCGAGTTCGTACGGCCCATGAACACGGTGCGGACTATCTCGGGCTATTGCGCATTGTTCGCCGCTAATGTCTTGGCGGAAATCCCTTGAGCAGTTTGTCGATCGCCTTTTGGGCCAGAACCAGAGCCTGGTCCTTCTGTTCCGGATCGAGTTTTTGCATGACTGTTCCCTTCCAGACCATCTTGCTCCCGTCGATGAATTGCAGAGTAAGGCTCCCCTGCGCGACCAGCGGCGCATTTAGGACGGGTGCTCCGAATTCCCCTTGCCACATGACGGGATCCATCGTCGCAGTGGGAGGTGCGTTGTATCCAAAGTCGATGCCGCCAGCGGCGCTGAGGGTGAGATCACCTTTGGCGTCAACGCGCGTCAGACCCTTGGCCTGCAGGTCCTGATCGATCGTGCCGACCACGTCCTGGAACAGTTGAGGCCTCATGATCGGATGGTCTGGCTTCGCCCACGTGTAGGTCTTGTACTTCGAGAAGTCCGCGTTCTTGTCGTATCCGATCTTTGTTTTTTGGCTGAAACTGCAGGTTGTGAGCCCAACTACGATGAAGCAAGCCAAGAACAGACAACGGCCCTTTGTCATTCTGCGCTCCTGAGTACGGTAGACGAATCCAAGCGTGACACTAGTGAAGACTGGTGACGAAAGAAACTGTCATAAGTTACAGGTTCTTCAGATCCTGCGGTCCTTGGATCAATCAAGTCACGCGAAAGCCCTCTTAAACCCCCGGGTTCAAGCGCGAATCCAAGACGCTTGCGGGCTGGAGCGCAGTCCTCGCCGTTCGACAGGACTGGTAAAACTCACAGTTGAGCATTCCGAGGCATACGCCTACGCTTGCCGCGATGGATTGCGTTCATTGCGAGGTGGGCCGAACTCTGGACGGCTGCTGACAATGAATCTCCAGCGATTTTGTTTGCTGCCTCCTGCAAAGGAAAGGCAGTTCGTCCTAACCACAGAGCAGCGATAAGGAGAACTTTGATGATTCGCAGAGTGAAAACTGGAGGTGCAGGAATTGCGCTGGCCATGAGCCTCGCCATGCTGGGCAGCGGTGTCATGACGGCCCAGGACATCAAGACCAATTACATGCCTGGGACCGATTTTTCGAAATACCACACGTACAAATGGGTCACTATCAACAACTCCGAGCAAGTGGATCCCATCGTAGTTCAGCAGATCAAGGATGCCATTGATACCCAGTTGACGGCTAAAGGGATGACGAAGACCGACGCCGACACCGCCGATATGTATGTCGGCATACAGACCTCGATCCAGCAACAGCAGCAATGGAACGCCTACGGCATGGGAGGCGGCTGGCGGATGGGCGGTGGCATGGGAACCGCCACGAGTAGCACGATTCAGATCGGAACTCTCGGTGTCGATTTCTACGATCCCGCATCCAAGCAACTCGTCTGGCGGGGTTCGGCGACCAAGACTTTGAATCCCAGCAAAAACGCTCAGACGAACTTGAACCGCATCAACCAGGCGGTGGCGAAGCTCCTCAAGAGTTTCCCGCCGAAAGCGTAAGCGAAGACTCGGAACTGAAACCCGCGGAGAGGTGAGCGGGACCGCTCGGCCAGATATTTGGAGGTGGCTGCGGCTAACATCATCACCTGCAATGGAATGCGCGTGTCCATGCTGAGCCGGAGATATCCGAAATGTTGCGATTAATCCTTAGCCTCGTCCGCCCCTACCGGGGCACCCTGGCGATCATTCTTCTGGCCATGATTGTGCAGACCGCTATGAGCGTAGCCGGTCCTTGGCCGCTGAAGATCATCCTCGACAACGTGGTGGGTTCCCACAAACTTGCGCCTTGGCTTGCCGACCTTCTCCGTCCAGTCCTGGGTGGTGGTAACAAGATGCAGATCGCGGTCGCGGCCTCGATGGCGGTGCTGGTCATCGCGTTGGTCGGCGCCGTCGCCTCTTATGTTTCCAACTACTACACCACCAGCGTGGGACAGTGGGTGGCAAACGATTTGCGTCTGCGGACTTACCATCACCTGCAGCAGCAATCCCTGAGTTATTACGACACTCACCAGAGTGGCACGCTTTTGAGCACGATCACTTCCGACGTTTCGACCATCCAGAGTTTCGCGTCTTCCGCAACTCTCGACATCGTTGTCGATCTATTCACGATCGTAGCCATGCTTTTGATCATGTTCCGGCTCAATTGGGACTTCACTCTGATAGCCGTGGCGGTCACGCCATTTCTTCTCCTGCTGGTATCGAGATTCAACAAAGCCGTGAAGAAAGCGACCCACGAAGTACGGAAGCAGCAAAGCCGGGTCGTTTCAGTGGTTGAGCAGGGACTGGAGTCGATGAGGGTGACGAAGGCTTTCGATCGCCAGGACTTGGCGGAGGAAGGGCTGGCGGAAGTCAGCCAGGCGACGGTGGACGCCGCGCTCAAAGCCCGCCGGATAAAGTCCCTGTTGTCTCCGATCGTGTCGATCACGGTTGCCCTCTGCACCGCCGTTGTGATGTGGCGCGGGTCCTCGCTGATTCTCGCAGGAGTCATGACCGCCGGCGCGTTAACGGTTTTTCTGTCGTACCTGCGCAAGTTTTTCAAGCCCGTACAGGATTTGGCAACGATGACGAATACCATTGCGCAGGCCGCGGTCGGAGTGGACCGCATCCGCGCGATCCTCGATTCCGACATGATTATTGCTGAGCGCCCGGATGCGCGCGAACCCAAACTGCTCGCTGGCGAGATCGAATTTGAACATGTAGCCTTCGCTTACGATCCCACTGCTCCGGTTCTCACCGACGTGAGTTTCAAGGTTAAGGCGGGACAGATGGTTGGTGTTGTTGGACCGACCGGCTGCGGCAAGTCCACGGTCGTAAGTTTGATCCCGCGTTTTTATGATCCCACTGCCGGCACCGTCAAAATCGACGGCGCGGACATTCGTGAGTACAAGAAACATCCGCTGCGCGACCAGATCGGATACGTGCTTCAGGAACCCGGGCTGTTTGCAGGATCGGTGCGCGACAACATTGCCTATGGCAAGCCTGGCGTGACGGACGAGCAGATTCACGAAGCAGCTAAGCTTGCGAATGCCGACGAGTTCATCGCCAAGATGTCCCACGGATACGACACGATGATTGGCGAGCGCGGCGAGACGCTGTCCGGAGGCCAGCGTCAACGTATCGGGATTGCCCGCGCCATCATCCGCAACAACCCCATTCTCATTCTGGATGAGCCCACCGCCGCTCTCGATACCGAGTCCGAGAAATTGGTGATCGACGCACTGGAGAAACTGATGAAAGGGCGCACGGTGCTCACGATCGCTCACCGGCTCAGTACCATTCGAGATGCCGACAAGATCGTCGTCCTAAAAGACGGGGTCGTCGCGGAAGAGGGAAGTCATGACCAGTTGCTGGCCCGCGGTGGGGTCTACGCCGAACTGTATCGAATTCAGTACGACACCACGCCAGCCGCTCTCGCGTCATAGGTCTGCGCATTTCGTATTTCCGACTGTCTCGAGGAGGTTCACATGTCACGTTCCTTGATTGTCATGCCCGACGATACCGCAAAGCCGATTCTCGATGCCATCAACGGCGCGACCAAATCTCTGCGCATCAAGATGTTCATCTTTTCGGATCCAGAACTGTTGGCGGCCGTCATTGCCGCCAAGAAGCGCGGTCTGAAAGTACGCGTCATGCTGAATCCCGCCCGGCGCGACGGCGAATCGGAAAATACGGATTCCCGTAAGCAGCTTGAGGCTGGTGGCGTGGAAGTCCTCGATAGCAACCCCGCCTATGACGTTACCCACGAGAAGTCCATGGTCGTGGATGATGAGACCGCGTTTGTGAACTCCTTGAATTTCGAAACGAAGAATCTGACCGAAACGCGCGATTACTCCATAGCGACATCACATGCCCACGAGGTTGCTGAGATCGTTCAATGTTTCGAAGCGGACTGGGCCCGTAAGGCCTTCCATGGAGACGATAAGTCTCATCTGATTTGGTGCTCCGCAAACGGCCGAGACCGCATCGCGCAGTTCATCGACGATACAAAAGAGTCCCTGTTCTTGCAGAATGAACGCTACCAGGATGCTGTCATTATCGAGCGACTGGTCCGAGCCGCGTGCCGGGGGGTCAAGATCCACGTGATGGCTCGTCCCCCTCACAAGCTGAAGAAGGAAAAACTCGTCGAATCGGTCGGCGGGTTACGGACGATGAACGACGTCGGCATCAAGATTCACAAGCTGAAACACCTAAAGCTTCATGCCAAGATGCTGCTGGCTGATCATGCCCGCGGGATCGTAGGATCGATCAACCTGGCTCCCGGCAGTTTCGATAGTCGCAGAGAATTAGCCATCCAATTCCGAGACTCTGATGTGGTTGAGCGCCTCGCTAAGACGGCTCACCACGACTGGGAGAAATCACATCCTCTCGATTTAACTGATGAAGGACTGCTCGCCGAATTCGAGAGCCATAAGGCAGAAGGAACAGAAGAGATGGCCCTTAACGCCACCAGCCAAAAACATAAGTAAGAGACGAGGTCGAGAGTGAAGCGTACCCTTCTGGTCGTCGCCATGGTCCTGGTGGCAGCGGCTCTGCTGTTCGCGCGATCCAGCAAACTGATTACGAGCTGGCGGAATCCAAGCTATGCCCCGACGAAAAAAGTTCACCGGGTGCTGGCCATGGGGTTCAGCAACAAGATGGAAGTCCGCGCAGACTTTGAAGATGCTCTGGCGGCGGAACTTACCAGCAAAGGACTGGAGGCGATCGCCGGTAATACGATTCTGCTGCGTCCACCGGGAACCAAGCTCGACCTCACTTACCTGAGGGAGCAAGTCCAGGCGAACCAGATCGAGGCCGTCGTGGTCTCGCGCCTGGTCAAGGTGGACAACACGGTCACGTACGTCCCGGGTACGGCGTACTTCATGCCTTATCCCTACTACAACACCTTCTATGGTTATTACGGGACGCTGTATCCGGTAATCTACTCGCCTGGATACTTGGAGAAGGAGAAGAAGGTGCGCGTTGAAACGAACGTCTATCTCACAACGCCGCCCGATGGGCAGCTGATTTGGACAGGGACTACCGACACGTTCAATCCATCGAACGTCCACAGCGCCATCAAGGGACTGGTCAATCTGGTCGTTAGCAAAATGGAGAAAGACGGGGTACCGTAGAGGCAGTTAGATCCTCTGTGTCTCCGAGTCGACTTGGACAGACGGCAAGAGTGGAAACATTGCGATACCTCAAGTAAGGCCCCATATAGGGAGCTTCTAGCGTACTTTCAGGAGTACTATGCTAGGTGCCCCTGAGTGCCTGGCAAGATTGCCAGTGGTTGATCGTATAGTTTCGCCATATCGTTTGGCGGACCCGAGCGGCACGACGCGTTGTGATGGAAATCGCAACAGTCGGTGTTGTTGAGGAATAAACTTGGACGGGCGAGGATTTCACCACCACGCTGCTTTCGCGGGTGTCATCTTCAACGAAATCGAAAGCAGGCTGGGTACGTCCTTAGCGCAACATCAACGTTGTCTTGATGGCAAAGGGCCTGTGCTCCGCTGGGCGCTGGTCTGTGTCCTGGTTCTGAGCATTATTCGGCCCAGTGCGGCCAGCCCCGCCGCGCACTCTACCCGCCCCGCGCCGCGTCCCATACCGCAACAAATTGAGGTGCTTTTTCTTTCGTCTCTCGATCCGGACTTGCCCGACGTCTCAGCCATGATCGAGCAGACCGAAGCACAGATTCTTGTCGGCTCCGACAAGCCCGTTCGTTTCAGTTCTGAGTATCTCGATTTCGCCTCCGCTCTCGAGGACCGTACTCGCGGGAAAGCGACCGCCTCCTATCTCCTCGATAAGTACCGTGGGCAGGCCTTTCAACTCGTCGTTGCCATCGGGGAAGAGACGGTGATGTTTGCGGAGCCAATGCAAGCGAAATTGTTTCCGGATGGGACGCTCTTGTTCTTCGTGGTTGATCCCCAGAGCAGTGATCTCTGGATGCACCAAACGCCAGCCGTTACGGGCGTCATCCGTGAGACCAATTACCTACCCACCCTGCAGTTGGCGCTGCGGCAAAATCCAGGCACCTCCAGCGTCGTAGTGGTCGCGGGATCTTCCGAGGGCGAGAAACTCGCTGTGCAGATCGCGCGCAAGCAGTTCCAAGGGTATGAACCGAACCTGAAGTTTGAGTATGTGACCGATCTTGATTTAGCAGAGTTGGGACCACGGCTGGCCAGCGTCCAGCCCCGTACCGTCATTCTGTTCCTCGATTTCGCGACCGATCCCAGCGGGCAAAAGCTTATCCCGGCGCGCATTCTGCCGGCGATTTCCAAGGTTGCAACAGCGCCCATCTATGGAACATTCTCCTCGGTGGTGGGCAATGGAGCGGTAGGAGGAGACGTTGCAGACCTGGGCGACGTAGGGCGCACCTTGGGGCACGACGGGGCGCGCATTCTGAAGGGCGAGAAGGCTGAGGATATTCTCGTTAGTACCGGCAATTTTCAGCGCTATGCGATCGACTGGCACCAACTGCATCGATGGGGCATTCCTGAGGATCAGCTGCCCACCGATAGCATCCTGTTGAACTGGGAGTACTCTCCTTGGGAACTTTACCGGTGGAGAATTCTCGGCTTATTGGCGGTTCTGCTGCTCGAGACCGTGCTGATCGTATTGCTCCTTCTCAACGTTGTGCGGCGTAAGCGTGCCCAGCAGGCTCTCGCTCAAAACGAGAAGGAACTCGAAGAAGCCCAGCGCCTCGCTCGAATCGGTAGCTGGACCTTGGACGTAGACAAAGGAGAGATCAACTGTTCGGACGAACTCTATCGCATTTATGGACTTCAGCCGCGAAGTTTTTCGGTCCGAGGCGAGGAATTTAAGGGTCTCTTTACTCCCGAGAACTGGGAGAGGCTGAGGATTGCCATGAAGCAAGCTCTGCATGCCGGTTCAATCGAGGAGGTCGAACTGGAGGCGGTGCTCCCCGACGGCAGCAGGAGATGGAGCCGCATCCGAGGCGAAGCGGTGCGGGATGCCTCCCGCGGCGTGATCTATCTCCACGGAACAGCCCAGGATATTACTGAGCGAAAGCTCTCTCAGACCAAATTGCAAGAGAGCGAAGACCGGCTGACCGCCATCGTGGCGTCGGCGATGGACGCGATCATCGCTGTGGACGACCAGCAACACATCCTGGTGTTTAACGCATCGGCTGAAGAGATGTTCGGTTGCCCTGCCACTGAGGCGCTTGGCGAGTCCATGGACCGCTTCATCCCGCAACGTTTCCGTAAAGAACATGTCGGACATCTGCGCCGCTTCGGCGAGACGAAAGAAACCAGCAGGACGATGGGCACGCTGGGCGCACTCTGGGCCCTGCGGTCGAACGGCGAGGAGTTTCCGATTGAAGCCTCGATCTCCCACGTGGAAGATGCGGGTAAGAGGCTGTTCACCGTCATTATCAGGGACATCACCCAGCGCCTCCGGGCCGAGCAAGCCGCGGCTGAGAGTGAGAAACGTTTTCGCCTCATCGCCAACACTGCCCCCGTGCTGATCTGGATGTCCGATCCAAACAAGTTATGCAGCTATTTCAATCAGTCGTGGCTTGAGTTCACCGGCAGGAGCATGGAGCAAGAACTGGGGATGGGATGGCTCGAATGTGTGCACGCTCAAGATATGCCAGGTTGCATCAGCACCTACACGCAATTCTTCGATCGCCGTGAAAGATTCAGCATGGAATACCGGCTCCGCCGGCACGACGGAGAGTATCGCTGGGTCTTGGACATCGGTGCGCCCCGGTTTAACGACGATGGTTCCTTTGCCGGGTACGTGGGTTGCTGCATGGACATCAGCGATCTGAAGCAGGCTAGGGCTACCGTGATCGAGTTCAGTGGGCGGCTGCTGCGAGCGGGAGAAGAGGAACGAGCGCGTATCGCGCGCGAACTCCACGATGACATCAACCAGCGCCTGGCCCTCCTGGCGAACGGACTTCAGGAAGCGGAGCAGGCGGCCGCCGCTGATAAAGATACGTCACGCAGGCAGGCATTGCGGGTGCTCTGGCAGATGACGAATGAAATCGCCACTGACATCCAGCACATGTCTCATCAGTTGCACCCGTCGAAGCTGCACTACCTTGGGCTCACGTCGACGGTGCGGCAACTGTGCAATGAGTTTGCCCAGCAACACAAGATTGAGATGGAATGCATCGTCAAGTCCCTGCCCGACGACCTCGACGAAAACGTCTCGCTCAACCTCTTCCGTACGGTGCAGGAGTCGTTGCGGAACGCCGTCAAGCATAGCAAGGCCCATCATGTGAAGGTCGAATTGACCTGTCAATCGAACCTGGTCCACTTGCTCGTCTCCGACGATGGGGTAGGTTTTGATCCCGAGGAAAGACGCGCGGATCACGGCCTGGGACTGGTGAGCATGCGAGAACGTCTCAGGTCTGTCGGCGGAGAGTTCTCTGTCTGGTCCAAGCCGTTCCACGGTACCGTGGTGGAAGCTAAGGTTCCGGTGGCTACGAAGCGCGCCCCGTCAGAATTGACAGTAGCCGGGCCCACCGACGCCGCTTAGAATCGCGGCGAATGTTGGTCCATGGGTCCGGCAGTGACTGCATCCCGAGTGTTTGGGATTGCAATCCCGCACCCCGGGCCCGCGAAAGGGTGTTCGTGGCGGACGTGACTATCCTCCTCGCCGACGATAATACTGCCGTCCTCGATCATGTTGGCAAGATGCTGAAGAAGGAGGCTGCCTATCGAGTCCTGGCCACCATCATGGACGGGAACATCGTCGTACGGGAATATCTCCGGCTCAGACCCGACGTCATCGTCCTCGACATTTCCCTTGGGGAACTAAGCGGGATCGACATTGCCCGAAAGCTCCGCGATTCCGGCTGCAGAGCCAAGATTATCTTTCTCACCGTGCACGAAGATCGTGACTATGTGAATGCTGCCATCGGCGCAGGCGGCTCGGCTTACGTCGTGAAGTCGCGCCTGAATCTCGATTTACCCAGCGCCATAAAAGCAGTCCTGGCCGACAGGCTCTTTGTTTCGCCGAGTCTGATGTACGAACCCGCCTGAGGGCAAGACTCAAGCACGACTTTGCTCCCATCGACTGACTCTCCTTCAGGCTCGACTGTTAGTAATGACAGTCGCCGCGTCCTCTTTTATTTCTTACTCTGCTCGTAATGAGTCGACACTTCGGGGAGGTACGGAAATGAACTGGCCCCGCCAGATCGAACGCCTTCTATGGAACGTCTTGAAGGTGATGCTCGCCTACCGCCTGGGAAGCCGCCTTCACCGGTCGTGGGAATGACCGCAAGCGGCTCGGAGCCGAAGCGATTTTGAACAATCGCTCTTCCTTCTCATCTACAACGGCGAAACCACGAGCTTTCGCTCCGATCGGCGAGTTGCGCCCATGGGCGGCCGCTCTGGAATGACTGTAAGTACTGACAGTTACCCAGTTGTTGCTTCCCTTGTACTGTTCGGCGTAAGAGAGAGTCACAGTGCCGGCAGGACGTTCCCGGCCAGTTCAGTCTCCGGTTTCGCTGGGTGACTCTCCGCAAAAAGGGTCACATCATGCGTTGGATGCGCTATTTCGAGCGGGGGTTGCTGGTGGTGGGTGTGCTGCTGCTCGCTCTTTACGTGGCCGCCCGTGTGCACCGGACCGTAATGTCGAACGCGGAACTGCAGAGCTTTAAGGCTCTAGCACGTGTGCCGGTGGCGGGTCCCCGGGGCGTAGCACTGAGCACCACCGTTCCCGATTTCAGTCTGTGGTCGGAGAAGCGGGTTAAGGAGTATCAGGAGAGCCTGTCGGCCCATTTCTCTCCTGCCATCGGCATTCTGCGGATTCCCAAGATCGACGTTGAGGTTCCCATACTCGAGGGAACCGACGATCTGACCCTGAACCGGGGAGTTGGGCATGTGGCGGGTACCGCCAACCCAGGGGAGAGCGGCAATATGGCAATCGCCGGGCATCGCGATGGCTTTTTTCGTGGGCTGAAGGATGTTGCAGTCGGCGACAAGATTGAACTGGTCACGCTGCAGGGGTCGGAGACATTCATTATCGATCGCATCACTATCGTTCAGCCCACTGATGTTTGGGTGCTACAGCCGAGATCGCAGTCATCGCTGACTCTGATTACCTGCTACCCGTTCTATTTCATCGGCAGCGCCCCGCAACGATACATCGTGCAGGCCTCAATCGCCAGTCCTTCTGCCATGGCCTTTCGGGCTCGTCTTGTGCGCCGAGTTGGAGCTCGTGATTTTTCACCGCAGTCGCAACAACGTCTTTGAGTACGCAAAAACGCATTGGAACTGAAACTCTGATTCCGAAAATCGATAAAGGAGAACACGAAAATGAACTCAAGAACAAATTGGACACGTACATCGCTTGTGCTCTTAGTAGGGATCGTTTGTGTAGCTTTTGCCCTGAACATGAGTGCGCAGGTGCAGACAAAAACAACCACGACGTCCGGTCCGGCTGCCGTCACAACCCACGTGGAAAACGGCGAAATCGTATTCGTTTCCGGCAACAGTGTTGTCGTAAAGATGTCGGACGGTACACTTCGCCACTTTGACAACGTCCCGGAGAGCGCCCGGGTTACGGTCGATGGGCAGCAACTGGGCGTTCACGACTTGAAAGTGGGAATGAAGGTTCAGAAAACCATCACGACCACTACAACCCCCGAAACCGTCACCACGGTAAAAAGTGTGACCGGAAAGGTTTGGTTCGTAAACCCACCCAGCACCGTCATTCTGACCATGGAAGACGGAAAGAACCAGGAGTTCAAGATTCCGAATGGCCAGAAGTTCGACGTCAATGGACAGATGGTGGATGCTTGGGGTCTGAAGAAGGGGATGACCGTCAATGCGACGAAGGTTGTGGAGGCACCCGCGACGGTGATCGCGCAACACCAGAAGCTGACCGGCGAAATGCCGCCACCACCGCCTCCGCCGCCGCCGGCTGATGTTCCAATCCTGGTTGTCGAAGAAGTTGCGGTTCCAGTTCAAGTGGCACAGGCTCCGGCGCCGGCGCCCGTGCTGCCCAAGACCGGAAGCGAACTGCCTCTGGTTGGATTGCTGGGTCTGTTGTCCCTCGCGTCCTCGCTGGGATTGCGCACTGCCCGCAAGAGCCGCTAAGGTTTGCGTCCGGGCGTGCTTCGCCGGCCGCACATAGCACCAAACCGAAGGAGCTGCCTGTTAACCGACGGCAGCTCCTTCGGTTTTTTTGTGGAGCCAACTGGTGTTCTGCAGCCTCAACCTGCCACCGAATTGTGGTCGCGGGCAGTCTTCGGAGTCGACCGCAAAACTTAGCGACTCGGATATTCAATTGCTGCGCTCCGACAAACAGGCGAGCAAGCACGACATCATCACACGCAATTCACCGACGCGGAATCTATCGCATTCTGGCTCATCTACCGGGACTATGCACGCGATCAACAGATGATCGGTGATCAGCGCATCGCTTTGATCAAGGATTACACCACCCATTACGACACGATGGACGACAAAAAAGCGAAGGACATAGTGCAGCGGATGATCAACCTTGAAAAACAAAGCCTCGAACTCGCGCCAGGACTATTGACCAAAATCCATGAAAGCTTTGGGAGCAAAGCGCGCCGCCAAGTTCTTGCCTGGTGGATAACCGTCTCAACCTGATCCTTAGCGTTCAACTTACCGCCTCCATTCCCTTGATTCAGTAATTTATTACAAACCTCGAATGCCGCTGTAACTTTTGCCAGTATCGCATTCGTTTCGGTGCTGGCATTGTCAGAGGAATGAGGAACGTGAAGCTCGATAACCATTTCATGTTTCGAGCTCGAATCGGCACTTTAAGAAAACAAGGAGTGGAAAACAATGAGAATTACCAAGCTGTTCGTATTCTGCGCTGTGTTGTTAGTGGGGCTCGCCGCGTGGTCACAAGACTTCCCGCGAGCAGAAGTCGCCGCCGACTACTCGTACGCCCGCTTTTACCCGGTTGCCCGCGGCACGCAAAGCCTAAGCTTGAACGGCGGTGGTGGCGCATTCGTCTTTAACGTCAACAAGTATTTTGGAATCAAGGCGGACCTTCAGGGTTATGGCAGCAACACGATCACCTGGACAAATCCCGCCGGTGGCTCCGCCACGGCACAGGGCAACCTTTTCACCTACATGTTCGGACCACAGATTAAGTTCCGAACACCAAAGTTCCAGCCGTTCGCACAGTGGCTTCTGGGCGCCGCACACAGCAACGTGTATGGCAACCTGACGAGAGCTTGCGCGGGCACGTGCGTCACTTCAGGATCCCCTGCAGATAATGCTTTTGCCATGGCCATCGGCGGCGGCATCGATATTCCCATCAACAAGAACTTTCAGTTCCGGCCGGTGGAGATCGATTACCTGATGACGCGCTTCACCAACCAGTACAACAATTCGTCGCAAAACAACTTCCGTTATTCGGCGGGTGTCAACTTCACGTTCGGTGGAAGCAGCAAGTAAGCAACATTTAGCCCCGCTGATAAGCGTCAGAGTTGAAACACCGGCGTGCGGTGCCCAGGGAGGTGGGGAGGCTCACCTCCCTGAGGCCAAATATCCTTTTTTGTAATAAGCCTTCAAGTGCGAGGCGTTGGACGGCGGCGCGTCTCCGTGCGCCATAACCTGCACTTTTATCTTCCGCCATCGTCCATCTGCTTCGATGCTCTTCGGTTTGTAGCCCAGCACGTATTGGTTACGGAGTTCCCAGCTGATGGCGGCGGCGGTATCGGGGAGGAGCGAAAGACTGTCAATGGCCATTGTACGTCCGCCCGAGGCATCGGTAATTTCGCCGAGCCACCTCTTCCCCATATATTCTTCAAAAGTCTTGAACAAAGCGCTGTCGAATAATCCAATGGCATAGGCGGCCACGTCGGACTCTCGCAGAATACTCTTGATCTCGCGCAGTTTGTATCGACTGTTATTGTCTCCGCCATCCGAGATGATGAGCAGCGCACGGCGTTTATACTGCGCGGTGTGCATCTGTTCGACTCCCAGATAGATGGCATCCAGCAGCGCCGTATTCCCCTCCGGCACCGCCAATCCTAGTTCTGTCTCAATCGCTCGAATCGAGCGTGTAGAGCTTGAGATCAGCTTGGGGTGGTTGGAAACCGTGATGACAAAATAGTCGTCGTCCGGATTCGCATTTTGAAAGAAGGACTCTACGGCGGCGCGCTCCGTGTCAATTTTGTCGGTCATGCTTTTGCTGAGATCGAGAATCAGCCCCACGGAAATCGGACCGTCTTCCTCGGCGAAGTAGCGAATCTCCTGCTTGGTGTCTCCTTCATAGAGAGCGAAGTCTTCCTTCCGCAGCCCGGTGACTGCGTGGCTCATAGCGTCCGTAACGGTTACGGGCACCGTCACCAGGTTCACGTCAACGCGGAGAGGAGCTTGACGGGTTTCTAGTTTAGGAAGGCTCGAGACATGCACGGTGTCGATCTCGGTTGGAGCATTGCTGGTCGCCACCGTCGGTGGATGAGTCGACTGGGAGTGAGACTGTGGCGCAAGCAAAATGAGCGCCAGAAAGGTTGACATCAAGAAACCGTAAACAGTTGGATAGAGGCGATGTGAACAACGCCCAACTAGGCCCATGGATCCCCCACAAAAATTGCTGAGAGCATAGCACAGGCGGCCTCACGCGAGTATAAGAGAAAAACTGGCCTTCAGGCGCTTTGCTGCGGCAGGAGCGGGCGTTCCATCAACGAGTCGCAACCCTCTTGTTTGCAGTGGGTTGACCGGCTAGGTCTAAAGGTTCTACGCAATGCCCCCCCAAACCCTGGGCGCCTAACCGACAGCAGCGCAATATTTTGGAAGCCGGCGAAAAGATGCCTTCCGATTCCTCTCGGTAGAGTCTTCGGTGCGTGAGTTGGGTGACTCGAGTTCTAGGCGTCGCCAAATGTCTGGCTTAGTCCGCTGTCGAATGCGGCACAGTATTCGAGCTCACTTAAACACAGCGGGCAATGCAGTTCGTACACGTTTCCCATGGAATGAATCGAGACGAAGGAGCCGCATTTCTCGCAATGCCAATACGTCCCTTTAAACTGCGGCAGGGCGGTTGCACGATTGGTGCCTTCGGTTATGAACATCAAGGCGCTCCTCTCGATCACGAGTCGAGCGATGGTAGGGCGGTTTCGATGGGCGGAACACTGTCAGATATTACAGGCGGGCACGATTTGCTCATGATCCTGTCAATTCTTACAGTTTCCCAGGTTGTTCTCTTCCTTCAGAATGATTGCGCTCGCTACTCTTCGCATTGGGATTTAGCCATGACCTCACCAACCGAGACCGCTTTAACGTTCGTAGTCGTGAAATCGCTCGCCATTGTCGGGTCGGCCTTCGCCGCCGTGCTTTTTCTTGCCGTTGTCGGCGCCAAGAGAGGCTAGTCCGGCTCGAGGATCGTTGCGCTGCGCTTGTGTCCTGCCGACCATGTGCTCTGGCGCAACCGGTCTGCTTTGGCGCAAGCCCCTCGCATGCACAGCTGATTCTGCCCCGCAGAACTCTCTTCACAACTGTGAGTTTTGACAGTGCGCTACCCATGGAGCCAGGCAGTAGCTTGTGAACGAGGGTTGATTCAGGACGGCATTCCTCGGTTACGCAGTTTCATTGCGGCTTAGGTTCCTTACTCACCAGGCGCGAAACTGTTGCACAACTGATTCGGCACACCTCTTGATACGCGTCTAAACACAAAAGAATCGACATGAAAGTCTGCTCGAGGAGTCCCCGCATCGATCCAGCCACGAACTTCAGGAGGGTGTTGACTTTACTTCTGCTGTGGGTTTTGCTAGTTGGGGGATTGTGCCTTTGCCTGTTGAAACCTTCTGCGGCGCAGGACGAGCCATCAGCATCCAGTCCGCCTCGATTGGTGGAATCAAAATCTCAGAAAGACACCGCTCAAGAACCCGCCGCCCCTCCTGCGCCGGAAGTGAAGCCCCAAGAGCGGACCGAAAAGACCGCCACGAAGAACGAGGAGAAGAAAAAGGAGCATCGCGGGTCAATCGTGATTGCTCCTCTCCCGCTCGTGAGTCCGGCGATCGGCACTGGACTCGTACCCATAGTTGGGTACATCTTTCCCTTCAGCAAGAACGACAAGATCTCTCCTCCCTCCACCATCGGGGGCGGAGGGCTGATCACAAATAACGGAACGCGTGCCTGGTTCTTCGGCGGCCAGTTATTTCTCAAAGAAGACCGATATGAGGTCACTGCCGGCTATGGTCGCGGCAACTTGGAATACAACCTCTATGGCATCGGCCTCGTCGCCGGCAATGCCGGTCTCAAGTTGCCCCTGAACCAAACGGGTCACGTATTTTTTGGAGAAGTTGTGCGTCGCATCGCTTGGAAGTTTTTCGTCGGCCCCCGATTCATCGATGGAGGCTCCTTCCTGACGATTAATCCGAACGACGGCAAGATTCCTCCTCTTCCACCGGATGTCGGAATCAATACCACCCTGACATCGTTAGGATTCCGGGTGGTCCGCGACACCCGCCCCAACCATTTCTATCCCACTGGCGGCAGCAAGCTGGAATTTACGGGCGATTTCTTCTCTCAGGCGTTGGGCAGCAAGTACTCGTTTGCACACTACAAATTCAATTACGACAAGTACTGGGGCGTGAGCAAGAGTCAGGTGCTGGCCTACGACCTCTACGTCTGCGACACGGGTGGACAGCCTCCTTTTTATGGGAATTGCATCTATGGGGCCTCCAACGAACTGCGCGGATATGTTGCCGGACAATATATTGATCGCCACATGTATGCCACCCAGGTGGAATATCGCCTATCGTTGCCGTGGAGGTTGGGCCTCGCTGCATTCACCGGGGTCGGCGAAGTGGTGCCAGGCGCGACTGAATATCTCAGAAGCAGTCACCTGCTCCCTGACATTGGCGGAGGCCCCAGGTTTGTACTGAGTTCCAAATACCACGTGAATCTTCGCACTGACTTTGCGCGCGGCAAAGACAGTTGGACCTGGAGCATGGGGGTCGGCGAAGCCTTCTAGTCCTCGCTGCAGCCCCTGTTAAATGTGACAGTTGTCGGTCGAGGCGGACGCCCCTACTCTCCACTGGAGTGAAGATCTCTGATGGCAAGTAGCATGCGCGAATGGATCGAATTGTCGTCCCAGGGAATCCAGGCGCTGGCGGTGGTCATCATCGCCGTCTCGATCATTTTTGGTTCGGTGCGCTATTTAGTGCAGCTGTTAAGAAAAATATCAGGTCCATACCGCGCCTATAAGGAGTTGCTCGGTCGTTCACTTCTGCTGGCTCTCGAACTCCTTGTGGCAGCGGATGTGATTCGCACAGTTTTGCTCGATCTAACAGCCAAGGGCATGGAAATCCTCGGCGCGTTGGTGGTGGTCCGAACATTCCTGAGCTGGTCGTTAGTCGTCGAACTCGAGGGCCGTTGGCCATGGCAAGCGGCGCCGGTCGCCGCCCAGCCTGAAGCAGCCGAGAATGATCTTCAAAAAGGTGTGCCCGGCACCGCGAAGGAACGCGATGCCGGTTTGGCCGCGGTGCTGGGCCGCTAAGGAGGTCCTGAAATGAATCTGCCAAGCTTTCCCCAGGTTGACATGTTCTCCGCCGGCGTAAATGCGCTGTATGGTATGCTCGTCGCCCGCCAACCGTCGCACAATCGCGGCTACACGGCCGCGGGACTGTTGATCATGGCCTTCTTCGGCGGTATCGGCGGCGGCGTCTCCCGCGATGTACTGCTCAACGACCTCCCTTCGCCAATCAGAGATCCCTACTACCTTCTGACATGCCTGCTGATGGGCTTGCTGGGGCTGGCGATTTATCACTGGGCCGCCTCCATGGAGGAAACGTTCCGCACTAGGTGCCTCGCCTATTTCAAGTCTTTCACTCTGCCGTGGTTCGCCATCCTGGGTGCTCACAAGGCGCTCGATCACAACCTCGGGATCTGGAGCGCGATCGTCGTCGGTTTGATCGCCACCACCGCGGGTGGGGTCTTCATCGATCTCTTCTCCGGCGTTACTCCCGAAGTCGTGAGGCCGTCGCAGCAACTCGTCACGACGGCGGTGCTGGCCAGTTCGACTTATGTTCTGCTTGCCTTGGCCACGAAGTCTGACCCACACTTCTTTCCCGTCACACTGATATCCGTGCTGGTCGCGTTCACGTTCCGCGTGTTCGCGGTCAAAGATCACTGGCCATCGATCGTGCCGCTCGACGCGCCTCCGGAGGGGCCAGATGTTGTGCCGCTTGCCACACCGGCGGGCCGCACGGCCGCGCGCAGGTGAACGGTTTCTGAGGCAGACCGACAGTTTTTAGGTCTGTCATCGTGGAGTTCGCAGTAGAGAGAGAGGATATTATGGATCAAATGTGGGAGCGTGTAGGCACTCAATTACTCGCCCGGGTCAGCGGGCCGATGAAGTTCAGACTTGTGCTCCAGCCATGCATGGCGGCCTTTTTCGCGATTCGCGCGGGCCTGGCCGATGCCAAGGCTGGCAAGTCCCCGTACTTCTGGGGCCTTCTCTCGGATCACGGCCAACGTGTCGAGATGCTCAAAGATGGTTGGAAGAGCATCGGCAGGGTGTTTATTCTCGCGCTCGTGCTCGACGCTGTGTATCAGATCATCGTCATACATTTCGTATACCCAGGCGAGATGGTCATCGTCGCCATCATTTTGGCGATCGTGCCCTACTTAATTCTGCGTGGACTGGTCACACGTTTCGCTCGAAAGGCGAAGCAACCAATCCCCATGGCCGCGGAGAAGGTTATCTCCCCGGTAAAGAAGGCCGTCTGAGGAGCGCTCTATGAGCCCGGTTGAAACCGCGCGGAAAGATCGGGGAACAATTCTTGCCGAAGAGCGAACCGATCTAGCGTTCGAGCGCACGATCATCGCGTCGGAGAGAACGCTGATGGCATGGATACGAACTTGCCTTTCGATGATTGGATTCGGTTTCACCATTTACAAGTTCTTCCAGTACCAAGCTGAAGAAATTGCCGCCGGCAACATCCGGCGTCCGCAGGCGCCCCGCAATCTGGGATTGACCCTCATTGCTCTGGGCACGGTGGCGCTGTCGGCCGCAGCCTGGCAACACCGAATCTTCTTGAACAGGTTGGGGGCACGCCAATCACGGCATGTGTGGTCCGTCTCCTTTGTCGTTGCGATGGCGGTCATCCTGATTGGTTTGGTAACGTTTTACGGCGTTCTGCTGCGCCACGGGCCTTTCTAGGGCGGCGGGAAGGGAACTCGCTGGACGGGCGTACCTAGCGATACGAAGGGCTTGAAGTGGGTGTACGACCTTCTCGTGCGCCCGACTTCAGCGCTTGCTTACCGTTTTCGCCACGCGGATCAGCTGCGAACCCAGCACTTTTAAGTCGCGAGCCAGCAAAACCACGCCTGGCACTCTCGGTCCTGTGAAGTTCGCGGCGAGCGCACCTTTCAAAACAGCGGACATGTGTTCCCTCCTGAGCCGGTACGCCGCGGTCCAGCCAAGATTAACGACATCAATCGCCGGGTGGCGACTGTCAGAGTTGCCAGTAGTTACGACTACCGCGACCGTCTACGGTAGAGTGTGCAAGGCGCCTGACCACCCTCACTGCTATGAGCCGCATCTTGAACCTTCCCGTTTTTGTTCTTCTGTTCTCCTTTGTCGTGCTCTGGTTCTCGGCCCTGCTCGGTGACGTCGTGCGCAGGCACATGGCCCCGTTAGCAGAGGAGGCTCGGGGAGACTTCGGGGTAGTCCAAGCGGCGATCCTGACCCTGCTCGGTCTCCTCATTGGGTTCACGTTTTCCATGGCCCTCAACCGGTACGACCAACGCAAGAATTATGAAGAGGCAGAGGCCAACGCGATTGGCACGGAGTATGTTCGCGTCGAACTGCTCCCCCCCTCCGACGCTGCCAGGGCGCAGGAACTGCTTAGGCGTTACCTCGATCAGCGTGTGCTCTTCTATACCATTCGCGATGCGCAACAGCGCCGCCAGATCGACTCCGATACAGCCGCGCTGCAGAATGATCTGTGGTCCGTGGTCAGGTCAGCGGCCACCGCACAACCCACGCCGCCGGTCACTCTGGTGGTTATGGGCATGAACGATGTATTGAACTCGCAAGGGTATACTCAAGCCGCGTGGCTGTATCGCATCCCGGTTGAGGCGTGGAACCTGATGGCATTCATCGCGATTGGGTGCAATTTGCTCATTGGTTTCGGGGCTCGTCAAACGTATAAGTTGTTGCTGCTGATCGTGCCGCTTGCCGTTTCGGTGTCTTTCTTTCTCATCGCCGACATCGACAGTCCGAATGCGGGTCTGATCCACGTGCAGGCCCTAAACCTCGTCAGCCTGGCTCATAGTCTGGCCGTTCACTGATCGCCAGCCTTACTGAGCTACCTGCCATCTGCTGTCAGATTTGCCAGTTGCGGCAGCTGGGGCTGACTCGTAGTGTAGTTGCCGGTAACGAATCGCGGCGACTTCTGTTCGAAAACGCAGTGCGGTCTAGCGCAAATAGACTCCATGTCATGGCTTGAATCCAACTCCCTACGGCACTGGAGGCAGCAAGCGCGCCGCCTGCATAAAGAAGCGCATGTCTTCTATTTTGTGTTTAAGCATCCCAGCACACGCTGGTACACAAAGTGTGTCGCGGCCTGCAGCGCGGGCTACCTGTTAAGCCCCGTTCAACTCATCCCCAGCTTCATCCCGCTGATCGGATTCATGGACGACATCGTGGTCCTATTTCTGGGGGCGAAAGTAGTCCAAAAGTTGACTCCTCCGGATGTGATGCGCGAATGTCGTGAATTAGCCGAAGTCGCCGAGACGCGCCGGAAAGAAGAAATCCCATCGACGTTTGCCCGGCTGTCTTTCGCCGGAGTCGTGATCCTGTGGTTCCTGGCGGTGGTAACCGCCAGTGCGCTGGTAGCCCGATACATTTATCACTAATCGAAAGCAGCGATTCCCATCTCAACGCACGCCGCGTCACTGTCATTATTGCCAGTTCACCAACTGGCCACTGCGAACATAGTCTGACTTCAGGCTCTCAACGGCCCGGTTGACGTCTGCGGGGGGCTGTAATCAGGAGATCACAATGTCCTTCATTCGTACCGCTCTTTCTGCGGTGCTGTTTCTTGGCGGAATACTTGGGTCCGCACAAACGACGGTGATTCGTATTGCGCCGCCTCCGCCCGTTCGCGTTGGTGTGGTGGGAGTTGCCCCTGGGCCTGGATACGTCTGGGTTGGCGGATATCAGCGTTGGACCGGCAATGGGTATGTGTGGGTAGCCGGACGTTGGGTTCGTCCGCCACGCGGCGGGATGGTCTGGATTCAGCCCCGGTACGTCCACACCGGGAGCACGTGGGTGTTTCACAAAGGATACTGGCGTTAACCTGCCAAGAAAGAACTCGATGCTTAGGTGTCTGAGATTTGTGGCGCGGACTGTGGCCGCGTCGAGCACGTTGTTGCGTCCGGTTCGGTAGCTCAAAAGCTGTAATTATTGACAGTTTCCGAATAGGACGCAGCGAGCCTAGTGTGATGGTGCAAGGACAATCAGGGCTGTCAACTCACCGGTTGACGCTCCAAAGATGGTGTGCAAATGCCTCCAATAATTGACGATACTTGGCCGGCCCAGTCGCCGCCGGGCTTTCATCTGCTGGCCAAGCCGAGCGGGTCCACGTGCAACATCGATTGCACCTATTGTTTCTTCTTATCCAAGGAAGCGCTATATCCCAACGAGAAGAACCGGATGTCGGAAGCCACGCTCGAGGCCTACATCCGCCAGCTGCTGGAGGCTCACCGCACGCCCACCGTCACGGTGGCTTGGCAGGGTGGTGAGCCGACGCTGATGAAGGTTGAGTTCTTTCGGCGCTCCATCGAACTGGTCGAGAAATACCGTCGGCCCGAGCAGACCGTTGAGCACACATTCCAGACGAACGGCATCCTGCTCGACGATGAGTGGTGCGCCTTCTTCAAGGAGCACAATTTTCTAGTCGGGTTGAGCGTCGACGGCCCACGCGAAATCCACGATACCTACCGTCTGGACCGCGGCAAACGGGGCACCTTTGACAAGGTGATGCAGGGCTGGCGCCAGCTCCGCAAGCACGGTGTCGACTTCAATATCCTGTGCACGGTCAATGCCGCCAACGAGCACCACGGCCGCACGGTCTATCGTTTTTTCCGCGATGAGATGCAGGCGAAGTGGGTGCAATTCATCCCCATCGTTGAGCGGGCCAGCGCCGAGACCATTGATATCGCAAACCAGGGATGGAGTGACCAACCGGGCCGCAAGCGCCTCCTCTATACCCAGGACGGCAACCTCGTCACCAACCGCTCCGTCGGCGGCAAACAATATGGCCAGTTCCTCGTGGACATTTTCGAGGAATGGCTGCGACATGATGTGGGCGAAGTGTTCGTCCAGATGTTCGACGTTACGCTCGAGGCCTATTTCGGCCGCCATTTACTTTGCATCCACGCTCCCACCTGCGGATACGGTCCAGCGCTGGAGTACAACGGCGACGTCTACTCCTGCGACCACTTCGTGGAGCCGCGCTACAAGCTGGGCAATATCCATGAAACCCATCTGGTGAAGCTCGTGGCTTCTCCCGAGCAGCGCAAGTTCGGAGACGACAAGCGGGACACGTTGACGGCGCAGTGTCAGAGTTGTCCGGTTCGTCCTTTGTGCAACGGAGGCTGTCCTAAAGATCGGTTTGCGCTCTCACGCGACGGCGACCCGGGCCATAACTATCTCTGTGCCGGTCTGGAGCTGTTCTTCACCCACACTCAGCCCGCGATGAAGATGATGGGCCAACTGGTGCAGCGTGGTCGCCCCTGCTCCGAAGTGATGACGATGATCGCCGCCGAAGACGCGAAGCGCGGACCCTATGAGGCCTGCCCTTGCGGCAGCGGCAAGAAGTTCCGTTTCTGTCACGGCAACCGCGCGCCGCTCTCGCCCTTCACGGGCTTAAGCGACGCGCCGGCTGCACTGGATGGGAAGGCCAACCCAATGCACGCCGAACTGTCGCCGCGAACGTCGCTCGGCGGAGGCAGTCCGGCTCAATAGGTCCGCTGCAGATTCGATTAGGAGGAACGATGAACACGCTGGAAGGCGCGCTCAAGCGCACGTCTGGAATCTCAATCGTGTTGTCTGTGTCGCTAATCATTTTCGGAATTCTCGCGATCGCGTTGCCGATCGCTTCATCGATCGGAATCGCCATGGTAATTGGGTGGCTGGTGTTATTCGCCGGGATTGCCCAATTCGTCCACGCCTTTCAGTCCGAGGGCATCGGTCACATCGTTTGGAAGCTCGTGGTCGCGGTTTTCTACATTGTGGCCGGAGCCTACTTAATCGCGCGCCCGGCTTTGGGCGCAGCGGGCTTAACTCTCGTACTGGGAACATTCCTGTTCGCGGAAGGTGTGGCGGACGTGATCGCCTATTTTTCTGCGCGCAAAAATGGTGCTTCACCCTGGATGCTGCTGGATGGAGTCGTCACTCTCGTTCTCGGTTTCATGATCTGGAATCGGTGGCCCGTGGGGTCCCTGTGGGTAATCGGGACACTGGTAGGCATCAGCATGATCATGACCGGTACCACTCGTCTGATGATGGCTCTGGCAGTTCGTAAGTTGGCTAGTCATGTAAGTGATAGTCCATTGCAGAAACGGGCTGCCTGATTGCATTCGAATGCAATTCAGCAACTCAAATAGGTCTGGCAAGTTCGCTTGACTGCACGTTTCCGGTCTGGGGCCGGCAACTTCAATTCAAATAAAAACTTAAAGGAAGGAACAAATCATGGCTACAAAGCAACCCAATATCCTGATCCTCTGGGGTGATGACATCGGCACATGGAACATCAGCCACTTCAGCCGTGGCATGATGGGCTACCGCACCCCGAACATCGACCGCGTCGCCACCGAGGGTGTCACCTTCACCGACTACTACGGCCAGCAGAGCTGCACCGCTGGACGCGCCGCCTTCATCACCGGCCAAAACCCTCTCCGCACCGGCTTGACCAAAGTCGGAATGCCCGGTGCCACTGTCGGACTGCAAGCGGAAGATCCGACCATTGCCGAGATGCTCAAGCCGCTCGGCTATGCCACGGGTCAGTTCGGCAAAAACCATCTCGGCGACCGCAATGAATTCCTGCCGACTGTGCACGGATTTGACGAGTTCTTCGGCAACCTCTATCACCTGAATGCGGAGGAAGAACCCGAGCTGCCCGATTATCCCAAGGATCCGAAGTTCCTGGAGGCCTTTGGACCCAGAGGGGTTATGCACAGCTTTGCGAGTGACAAGGATGACCCGACAACGGATCCGCGCTGGGGCCGCGTAGGCAAGCAGACGGTAAAGGACACCGGGCCTCTGACCAAGAAGCGCATGGAAACGATCGATGAGGAGATCACTGCAGGCGCTCTCGGCTTTATGGAGAAACAGGCCAAAGCGAACAAGCCCTTCTTCCTCTGGTACAACTCGACTGCGATGCACTTCCGAACGCACCTCGCCGACAAGAACCGTGGGAAGAGCGGTCAGGACGACTACAGCGATCGCATGGTTACTCACGACGAACAAATCGGCCAGATGCTCGACAAGCTCGATGAACTGGGCATCGCCGACAACACCTTTGTCATGTATTCCACCGACAACGGCCCCGAGAACGACACTTGGCCCGATGGCGCCAACACACCGTTCCGCAGCCAGAAGGATACGAATTGGGAAGGCGCCTGGCGCGTTCCGTGCTTCATGCGCTGGCCCGGCAAGATCAAGGCGGGCTCGACCCTGAACGGCATCGTCTCCCACCAGGATATGCTGCCGACGTTGCTCGCAATTGCGGGTGACCCCGATGTGAGCAAGAAGCTCTTGACTGGCTATAAAGCCGGGGACAAGACGTTCAAGGTACACATCGATGGGCTCAATGTACTGCCCTATCTCACAGGCCAGGTGAAGGAGAGCCCAAGACAATCCTTCTTCTACGTAAGCGACGATGGCGGCGTCATGGCGGTCCGCGTCGGCGACTACAAGTTGGTGTTTGAAGAACAACGGGCAACTTCAACCGCGGTTTGGCAGGAGCCGATGGTGAAGCTGCGCCTTCCCTATATATTTAATCTGCGACGCGATCCATTCGAACGCGCAAATGTCAACTCCAACATCTACTGGGATTGGATGATCAATCACGTCCCTCAGCTTTATCAATGTCAGGCAGTAGTGGCGGCCCAAATCCAAAACTACGTCAACTACCCACCGCGCCAAAAGGCGGCGTCATTCAACCTCGACGGAGTGATGGCGCAATTGGATCACGCTGCAGCTGCCAAGTCAGCGGCGGCATTGGCAGCCAAGCAGAAGGCCGAAGCGGATCACGGCGTTTTGGTCAGCAAGTAAGCCAAGTACGAACGAAAGGGAGGCGGAAGATCTCCCTTCGGAAAATTTGACAGTCAGCGTTCCCCGGCGGACCATGGTCTGCCGGGGAATTTTTCGTATGAAGGAGATCACCTTGGAAACGCTGCTGCCAAAAATCCAGAAATTTGTGGTCTGGGCGCTCGCTGCGATGCTCGTCGTGCTCGTGCTCCTCTCCACCGTGCACTTGGGCTCGCTGATCGCTGAAGAAGCCTGGAAACCACCTCGTTTCCTCATCCCAGTGCAGGGCCTGCTCGATATTTTTGGCTATTTCCTGCTGGTACTGATTGGTGTGGAATTACTGGAGACGCTGAAGGCCTATGTGAAGAAGGACGTCATTCATGTACGCGTCGTATTGGAAGTTGCATTAATCGCTATGGCGCGAAAGGTCATTATCGAAGAGCCCAACGCAGTGCCGGCCCTGACCTTGTTTGGCATTGCAGCGTTGATTCTTTCGTTGGGGACTGCCTACTACTTTGAGCGCCTGGGGAACAACGAATCGGATCGCTCCGTGTAAGGTTCAGAAGGGTCCTAAGTGACCTCGTAAGCGTGCGTTAAGATGCGGTACTTGCCATGACCCAACCAGCGGAACAGCTTTCGTCACACATCGGTGTCGCCGAGGAAGTGCGCGACTTTTATGACCGCTATCCGTATCCGCCACCGGTCGACGATCTGGAAAAATATCAGCGGCAATGGCAGGATCCTCAAAGACGCCGGGCCGACTTTCATCTGTTCTGGCCGAGCCGGCCCTATAAAGAGGACCAATCCATTCTGGTGGCCGGCTGCGGGACCTCCCAAGCGGCCAAACACGCTTTCCGTTGGCCGGAGGCACACATCACTGGAATCGACGTGAGCGCAACCAGCGTTCGTCGGACTGAGGATCTCAAAAAGAAATACAACCTGGAGAATCTTCAAGTCCAACAACTTTCCATCGAGCAGGTCAGCGAACTGGGAATGAATTTCGATCAGATCGTATGCACCGGGGTCCTGCACCATCTTCCGGACCCTGACGCAGGCCTCAGCGCCCTGCGCAGCGTCCTTAAGCCGGACGGAGCCATGCAACTCATGGTGTACGCCCCGTACGGTCGTACCGGGATCTATATGTTGCAGGAGTTCTGCCGGCGGATCGGCGCCCATGCCACCGACGAAAACATACGGGATCTCATCGCGGCCCTCGGCGCGTTGCCTCCCGGACATCCTCTGCAGAGTTTGCTGGCTCACGCGCCCGATTTTCGCAATGAAGCGGCGCTTGCCGACGCCCTCCTGCACCCGCAAGACCGCGCCTATTCTGTTCCGCAATTGTTCGACTTTCTCGAGAGGGGTGGGTTCACATTCGGTCGTTGGGTGCGGCAGGCGCCTTACTCCGTCCACTGTGGTGTCATCGCGAAGATTCCTCAGGGCCCACGGATGGCTCGCCTGCCCCTGCCAGAGCAGTATGCCGCCACCGAATTGTTTCGGGGCACCATGGTCCGCCACAGCGTGATTGCCCATCGAAATGACCGCAGCGCCGCGGGAGAAGTCAGCTTTTCCGGTGACGCATGGCGTGACTATGTGCCTATAAAAATGTCAGACACGATTTGTGTTCAAGAGCGCCTGCCGGCCGGGGCGGCGGCAGTTCTGATCAACCAAACCCACACCTATAAGGATCTGTTCTTTCCGATCGGGCCAGCCGAAAAGCAGTTGTTCGACGCGATCGACGGCGTCCGGAATATCGGCAATATCTTGGAAATAACCAGGTTCCTTTCAAATCGCACAGCGAATTTCGAGAATGCACGCACGTTTTTCGAACGCCTCTGGTGGCAGGATCAAGTGGTCTTCGATGCCTCCCGGCTGCCACCTGCAATTCAGAACCAACGCGACTGCTGAAAATGTCGCATTCTCCAGAGAAACGTTTGGCAGGCCAAAATATTTGCATACTTTGGCGTATCCACGAGCATCTGTGAAAAAGGAGGATTGCCATACATGAGTACAGTCACTGCACCACAAGCAACCGCAGTCACGACTTGGAACATCGATGCCGTTCATTCCACCGCCCAGTTCAAGGTGAAGCACCTGATGATCTCGAACGTGAAAGGCGAGTTCACTTCCATCACCGGCAAGCTGGAATTGAACGAAGCCGATATCACCAAGTCGCGAGTGGAGGCTTCGATCAATGCCTCCACGATCAACACCCGCGAGGTGCAGCGCGATGCGCACCTGAAGAGCGCGGATTTCCTCGACGTCGACAAATTCCCCGTTTTGACGTTCAAGTCGACTCGCATCTCCAAAGAGGGACGTGTGGAACTTGCCGTCGAAGGTGATCTTACGATTCACGGTGAGACTCGCAAGGTGGTATTTGACGTCGAGGGTTTAAGTGCTCCCATGAAGGACCCGTGGGGCGGTACTCGAATCGGGCTCTCGGCAACGACGCGCATCAACCGGAAAGATTTTGGATTGACCTGGAATGCCGCGCTGGAGACGGGCGGGATCGTCGTGGGCGAGGAAGTCACCATTACGCTCGATGTCGAGTTTATAAAGGCATAACGGGTCGTGCGGGTTGTCTCGTTCTCTTAACGCGAGTGGCCGCCTGAGTGGGGCGGCCCCGCTCGCTTGGAGGTGGCCCCAAAAGAAACCTCCCGCCTCGGTTTTGCCCGCACGCGTGCGAGAGTGCTAGACTGCGCGAATGGCTACCAAAAAGAAAACCAAGAAGTCTACGAAACCGAAGAAGACCGTCTCTTCGAAGAAGAAGCCTCAAAAGAACCTGGGGCGAAAACCGGCGCCTGCAAAGAAATCCGCGAAGAAGGCTGCTGCTCCGAGTAAAGCCGCGGCGAAAAAGAAGCGCCTGAAAAAATCGACTCCTGCGAAGGCAAGCCGAGAGCGCCTCGCACCGGCATCCTCGCCCGAGATGCTCGGGCCCGGCTCTGGCGGGCAGTCCGGAGATCTGCAGGGACTGTCTGACGTCGAGACTGCGGATTCGGAAAGCGTGGACGAGTTGGTCGAGGAAGGGAACGCATTCGAGGCTGGAATCGTGAAAGGCGTCGAAGAAGCCGGGAGGCGTGGAACGAAGGAAGTCACCACCCGCGAGGTGCCGGAAGACGACGTGCCGGGAGAATATCTGGATCAAGACTAGCGATCCGCGGCACGCTCAATTCTGGGCGCCGCGGGGCCGGGGACAGAGAGCGGTCGACTCGATGTGCCCTCCTTCCGGTGAAGAATCTCCTGGATCTTTCGTACCAGGTCGTCGATGAAGAAAGGTTTCTCGATCCAAGTCAGTTCGCCATTTGAACCCGTGATCGTCCCCACCTTGTCGTCGCTGTAACCCGACATATACAGCACGTCGAGATCGCCCCGTGCTTTGGTAAGGCATTTGGCCAATTCCGGGCCGCTCATTTGCGGCATAATAAGGTCCGTAATCAGTACACGAATCGGCTCCGGATATTGCTCAGCGACTTGCAGTGCTTCCACTCCATTGGAGGCGACCAGTACGCGGTAGCCCTTCGATTGCAAGCCCTCCCGCAACAACTCCCGGAAGGCATGTTCGTCCTCGACCACCAGTAGAGTCGCTGATCCAGATAAAGGAGCGGGAGTCTTTTCGATCTGCCGGGAAAGATCTTCCACCGGTTGATCGACCTGCGGCAGATAGATTCGGAAGGTCGTTCCTTTCCCCGGTTCGCTGTCGGCGAATACGTACCCACCACTCTGCTTCACGATCCCATACACCGTGGCCAATCCCAATCCTGTGCCTTTTCCGGCGTCTTTGGTGGTAAAAAACGGTTCAAAGACGCGTCCTAGAGTCTCCGGGTCCATGCCCGTGCCGGTGTCGGTAACCGATAACATGACGTATTGACCCGGCGGAACGCCCACGCCGCAAAAAGTCGCCACATCTTCAAAGCTGACATTCGCCGTCACAATTGTGAGCTTGCCGCCCTTCGGCATGGCATCGCGCGCGTTGACCGCAAGGTTCATGATTACCTGCACCATCTGTCCTGGGTCCGCCTTCGTCTTGCCTAGCGCCAGGTCGAGCACGATCTTCTGCTCGATATCTTCTCCCATGAGGCGCTGCAACATTTTTTGCGTCTCGCGTACCAGAGAGTTCAGATTCAAGACTCTCGGCTCCAACACTTGCCGCCGGCTGAAAGCCAGCAACTGCGACGTCAGAGAGGCCGCCCGCACCCCCGCATTCTTGATGGTTTCCGCTCGCGCGCGGATCGGTCCCATGGAACCGGGATCGGCGGCAAGCAACTCGCTATATCCAATAATCACTCCCAGCAGGTTGTTAAAGTCGTGGGCCACGCTGCCGGCCAATTGTCCCAGCGCTTCCATCTTCTGTGCGTGCCGTAACTGTTCTTCCAGCAGTCTACGGGCCGATACGTCCTCGGCAATGATTTCGAGAATGTCGCCGCCACCTTCCGAACTGGACAGCCGACGCCCGCTCGCTCGCACGGTCACAAGCCTGCGGTCCTGACGCTTCCACGTGAACTCCACCGCGCTGAAGAAGTCTGCCCCCGTCGGCTGAGCTCGAAACCCATCTGCATCTCCTTCAGAATAAAGATCGCATGAGACGGTGAGGGCCAGAACCTCGGCTTCAGAGCTATAGCCGAGCAATTTCACGAGAGCAGGATTCGCGTGCAGGAAGCGATCCTGCTGGACGCTGATCGTACCGATCCCGTATGGAGCATTCTGGACAAACGACCGCAGTTCGGCCTCCGATCGGCGGACGGCAGCTTCCGCCTGTTTGCTATCGGTCAGGTCGATTCCAACGGTCGCCAAATAAGGCTTGCCTTCCAGTTCCACTCGCACTCCGGTGAAGTAATAAGGAGCTTGGCCGCCGCCTCGCGTCAGCATGTCAGCTTCGATATGGCTGGAACCACGCTCAAAGACCTCCTCCCTGGCCTCGCGCACGGCTTCTTTGTACTGATCAGCGACGTTGCCGAGCACACCGGCCTCGCCTGGTTGATAACGGCCGAACAGTTCTGCGTTCTTGTTCCAGCGCAGGTTTTTTCCCGCGCGGTCTTGCAACATGAAGACTCCCGGCAGGCTCTGAATCACCGCCTCCGCGAGAGCTTTCTCCTGGAGGAGCGCCTTCTCTGCCCGTCTGCGCTGACGCATGTTGGCTAAGAGAGCCAAAATGAGGACCGTCTCCACCACACAGAGCGACATCACCGCGACGATCAAGTAGCGGTACCGCTCCCAGACAGACGGTTCACGGAAAAGCTCCACCGTGCCGGGTGGCAAACGTTGCTCGCTGAGGTGCCAGCGCTGCAACTGGCGCCAGTCGACCCGGTCTTGCGCTGAATTATCTAATGCGATCGGGATGCCAGCGGCGCTTTCGCCGCCCAAAACACGACCGGCCATCCGAGCAATTTGCCGGCCTGCATTCTCCGGATCCGTCATTCGGCCCCCCACCACGCCATGACCCAGATAACTTGAATAAATGGAATACACCGGAACATCGGCCGCGCGTGCAATCAAGTCAAGCGCCTCTTCCTGCAGAAAGAACTGGCCGCTGGCATCTTCAAAAAAATATGTGCTCACGATGACCGTGTGTGGGGGCAACATCGCGACCTGCCGCAGCAGTTGATTCATGGTCAAGCCCGCCAGGTAGGTGAACTCCACGGTCTGACGGTAGGGCGCGAAATCGTGTCTGACCTGCTCCTCCCAGAACTGGTCTAGGGCCGAACTGCCAACCACCACCGCAACCTGCCGAGTGTCCGGTTGCAGCCGGAGGGCCAAGTCTAAAGTTCGGGCGGGGTCGTCTGTACTTGCAACCCCGGTGATGTCACGCCCTGCGGCGCCCGCCGTAATCCGTTGCTGGAGTTCGTCGAGTCGTCTCGCGCTGAACAGGGCCACCGCCGGAGTTCCGGGAAAGAGTTCTTTTCCGTTTTCCAGCAAAAACTGCATTGCCGAGTAGGACACCGGTACGATCAAGTCGGGCTTTTGTTGCGAGAATTCCAGTTGCAAGGACTTCACTAAATTCGCCGCGTGCGCCGTGCTGGGGAACCTCACCAAGTCCAGGTATTCGGTGTAGAACTCAACCCGATCATGTACATCGGAGCGCAACTCCGACCGAAGCGCCCGGTCAAGTCCGGAATAAATCTCTTCATCGTTGTCGAAGGAATAGAGGATCAGAACTCTTTTCGGAACGTTGCCCGCATCTTGAGCCCTTCCCGAAGTGCAGACCGTCAGGGCAACAGACACGGCACAGAGAAGTGCAAATCGCACCGAGGACGTGCTTCGCCGACGAAAAGACGCTCCTGATTTCACGAAAACACCTGCTCTTTCGTGAGTGCCAAACCCATCATACCGCCGGATCGGCCTAGTTCCGAGCCGGCTTCAAACCGTTCCCGGGAGCCAGAGGATATTAGATCATTTCTCCAATTCTGGCCATCCGCGGCGCACCCTTTGATCGACCAAGACCTTTCGTTTGGCGATACCGATTCCCCCTTATAATGTTGGCTCGTCGAAGACTTACTATGCCTGTTTCGTTCGTGAGCCGCAGAATTCTCTTGGTGGAGGATGACGAAGAACTTCGTTACGCCTACGCTGCTCACCTGACCTCCAGCGGCTTTCTGGTCGAAGAAGCCGGTGATCTGGCTGCTGCGCATAAGAGTTTTGCGGCCACGCGGCCTGACGCTGCGGTTCTTGATTTTCGCCTGCCCGACGGTACGGCCCTCGATCTCCTTCCTAAGTTCAAGGAACTAGAACCCAACGTCCCCATCATCGTTTTGACCGGTTTCGGCTCTATGGAGTTGGGAGTGTCCCTGATTAAGAGTGGCGCCGAACAATGCCTCACCAAGCCGGTCGAAGCCTCCACTTTGTTGATGATCGTGCGCAAACTGCTGGAGAACTCGCGTAATCAGCAAAAGAACCTGGCTATCAACACGCGCCGCCGCCGCGTGGTTCTTAACCCGTTTCTCGGAGAGAGTCCGGCGATCCGCCGTCTGGCCGAGGCGGCGGCCAAGGTAGCTAATAACCAAAGCCCGGTTCTTATCCAAGGTGAGACCGGTTGCGGTAAGGGAGTGCTTGCCACTTGGCTGCACGAAAACGGGCCGCGCTCAGAGGAGCCCTTCATCGACCTCAATTGTGCCGGGCTCACTCGTGAATTCCTCGAATCGGAGTTGTTCGGATTTGAGAAAGGCGCATTTACTGGCGCAATCACCGCCAAGCCTGGATTGCTGGAAGTTGGCCACCGCGGCACGATCTTTCTCGACGAGATTGGTGACATCGATCCCAACGTCCAGCCCAAACTGCTGAAGGTGGTCGAAGAAAAGCGCTTTCGCCGCATGGGGGACGTTCGCGATCGCTTCATTGACGTGCGCTTAATCGCCGCGACCCACCAGGACCTGCGGCATTTGATCGAGACCAAAGTCTTTCGCAGCGATCTTTATTTTCGTATCAGCACCGTGCCTCTCGCGATTCCGCCTCTGCGGGAGAGGCAGGAGGACATCCCGGCCATCGCTCACTCCCTGCTGCTCCGAATCTGCTCTGATATGGCGCGTCCTCCCGTAGAACTTTCGGCGAAAGCGGTGGAGAGGATGCGGTCCTACTATTGGCCCGGAAATATTCGCGAATTACGCAACGTTCTCGAACGCGCCCTCCTGTTTGCAGACCGTCCAGCCCTGGAGCCGGACGATCTGTCCTTCGAGCCAAACACGAATCATCGCTCGAATTCATATAACGCCGCCTGGACGCTAGAGGAATTAGAGCGCTTCCACATCTCCACGGCATTCGAGAGCGAGAGTCAGAACGTCGACAAAACCGCCAAACGCCTGGGGATCGCCAAGAGTACGCTTTATCAGAAGCTCAAGACCATGAATCTGATCTGACCCGCTCGGCGCTGACCTACCTCGTTCTCGCCTTTGGCAGTTCGATTTTCGAACCCGGTTTCTGGAAATCAAACTCCGCCAACTCGAAAGCCAACCGCTGCGCGTTTCCCCAAACCATCGCACTTTCAGAGCCTTACGTGCCCTACGTGTACTGCGTGCGATTTGGTCGTGGAATTGCCCACTGCACTGAAGGATCGAACCATCGATGCCTCAGCTCTCCCAACAATCTGTGTTTGTTAAGAGGTCAACGGAATGCCGAAGAAAGTCTTACTAGTGGACGATTCGACCACCACGCTGATGATGGAACAAATGATTCTGAAACAGCGCACCACTTACGAGTGCGTGACCGCTAAGGATGGCCTCGATGCGATTTCACGCGCCGTTGTCGAAGCACCCGACCTCGTACTGATGGATGTGGTGATGCCTCGTATGAATGGCTTCGAAGCCTGCAAGCGCATGAGGCTCGAGAGTTCTCTGAAAGAGACCCCGATCATTCTAGTGACCACGCGCGGGGAAGAAGAGTACGTCGAAGCTGGCTTTCAGAGCGGCTGCAATGACTACATCACCAAACCGATCGACAGCTTTGAGCTGGTCACGCTCCTGCAAAGCTATCTCGGCGAGTAATCGATCTTACCAGGAAAGGATATTTCGAGGACGCATGAGCGACCACCACTCACGCGATGAGTTCGAGAGCCAAAGCTCAATCCAGGAGATCGGCTCACAGGCCAAGGTGTACGCCGCCCGCATGCGACTGCAGAATGCGGTCGATCAAGCCGACGCCCTGGATGCGATCCATGAGATTGCTGCGAATCTAATCGGAACAGAAGAAATCGCCGTGTTCAAGGTCGACAAGAAGCGTTCGGAACTATGGCTCTACTGGTCGTTCGGCGTCGATCCCAACAAGCACTCCGTTCTGGAAGCGAGTTGTGAGCCTAACCTGAAACAGGTTCTCAGCGGCAAGCCTGTGTACCGCCCGCGGCTGTCGAATGAAAACCTGCTTTCAACCGACGATCCGGTGAGCGCGTTGGTCCCCATCATGGTCGACGGTAGTGCCTGTGCGGTGATTGTGTTGTTCCGGCTCTTCCCCCACAAGGAGGGTATCGAACCTGTCGACCGCGAAATTTGCGAAGTACTGGCGCACTGTGCCGGTAGGGCAGTTGAGCCCTATCACTCACGCTAGAATCGGAGAAAGAAATTGCAGAAGAACTTTAAACCGAAGACTCAGAGTTTTAACCCTGCGGTTCTGCCCATGGAGTATTTGCCTCGGGTCCTCGATGCTTCCGACGACAAACATGCCCGGCATTACCTGATCCCGGGCAAGATCTTTGCCGCCGCGCAACCGTTCGCGATCAGCACTATCGTCGGGTCTGGCGTCGCGCTTTGCCTATGGGATTCGGTCCACAACATCGGCGGTATGAATCATTTCATCCTGCCCGATGGCCCCGAGGACAGCCCCAACGCCACCCGTTACGCGAACGTGGCCAATCCGGCGTTGTTGAAGCGAATGCTGGAGCTGGGTGCACAACTCAATTCTCTCGAGGCAAGAATCTTCGGCGGCTCTCTCCCCGGCGTCACGTTCCGCAACGATGGAGACTGTCTGGGAGATCGCAATGTACATGTCGTCACTAACTTCCTGAAGATGAACAGCATTCGCCTGGTGCAGAGGGAGGTCGGTGGTACGCAGGGACGAAAGCTAGTTTTTCACACGGATGATGGCCGCGCCTGGTCGGAGCAACTCTGATCGGAGCCGCCGCCAAAACAGAGCAATCCGCGAAGCCGGCCGATGTTTCCAGGCACTCGGAACGATTGCCCAGCCGTCTCCTCTGAATTTTGACCAAGTGTCCTCCCCCGCGGCGGCCTCCCCCGCAGCGGTTCCGGGTTCCGCTCCTCTAGGAACCCGGAACCGCACGCTTCGCTTGGGCACCGACAAACTCGATGGCTTGTTGAATCTGGCTGGCGACCAAACTTCGGCAGCAAGAGCCGCTGTTCACGGCCAAGGCTTTCGCCCAGTGAGACGCTACTTCGCCGTGACGGCGTCGAGTTTGTGGAGCATCTCCTCGATCTCGGGATTCGCCATAAAATTCTTCCACACCAAGCCTGTGCGATAGTTCTCAATCATCACTACGATGGGGGCTTGGTTGAGCCCCATGTAAATTGGCGAAATCCAATTCTGTCCGGGGTTATAGGCATCGCGCGGGCCGTAGACGTCCCAGAGTTGGGCGCCCAAGTCACGATAGAAATGTTTGAGCGCGGCCATCGAGGCTTCCGGAGTGTATGGAAAGGACGCAAGCGCTCCTGTCGGTGTAAGCGTCCCACGATCGTCGTTCTCGTTGGGAGCGTGGGGCACATAACCGTCAGGGCCGTCGCTGGCAGTGAGTCCCCAAGCGTTGGGGCCATATCCTTCGAAGTGTTCAGGATTGGCAATACAATACGCGCGATTGATAAGCGCGATGTTGCGGTTGTTCTCGAAATAGGAAGTCGTAAAACGGTCGTGTAGACGATGCGGATCGAAACCAAGATACGAATAGTGCGTGAAGAAAAGCGGCCCGCCGCTGCCGACTCCAACGTCGAGCTTGATTCCGTAATAGGTGTGCCCGTTGCTGTAGTGATCGCCTTCGGTAGTACCGGACCAGCCCTTGCGATAGCTCATGGTGCGTTGCGCTTGGCCCGCCCAGCCAGAGTAATACATGTCCGCAGGTACCCCGTGTGTGGGTGACGACATCGCAAGTAGGTACGTAATCATGACTTCGTTGAACCCGATCAGCGGATGCTGGATCTGCCATGCCCACTCTCGCGACCAGTGCCAGTAGAGAAAGTCTCCCGCTTGGGGACCGCGGTACCACTCCCACTCGACCGACTCCCAAAGCTGCGAGATACGCTGGTAGAGATCGCGCTCGGCATCGCTGTTTCCGCGGAAATATTGCCGGGCAGCAAGCAACCCTTCCATTAAGAAGGACGTTTCCACCAGATCGCCGCCGTTGTCGAACATGCCAAACACGGGCATCGTCTTCCCTGTGCTGCCGTCCATGAAGTGAGACCAGGCACCGTGATAGCGCTCCGCATGTTCCAGAAAGTTCACGATCTTGGCCATGCGTTCCAAGCCCTGCACGCGAGTGATGAAACCACGATCCACGCCCACTATCAGTGCCGCAATGCCCATGCCACTCGCACCGGTCGCCACGATGCGGTCGTCACCTGGAATATTCTCGCGAGTCATCCCCGATTGCGGATCGGCGCCGTCCCAGTAATAGTGGAAGCAAGCCTCCTGCAGCATCGTTAGGAGTTCGTTGTCGCTGAAGTCTCGCGTCTTAGCAGTTACTTGCGTGGGGTGGTACGACGTTCCATAGTTCCAGTCTGACACTCCTACTCGATACTGCGCGTTCACTCCCGCTCTCCCCAGAAAATCCGCGTAGCGATTCGTTCCTGGAAGCTGAATGCCGACAGGCTCGAACTTCTGGCCATCGAGCGCGCGATAAATCACGTAGCGTGCCAGCAGAGGCGAGTTCACCGGGTCCCACTGCACTTCCACGTGCCGGTCATATCCGATGGCGCGAACGTTTTCAGGCGGGGGCAGGGAGTACGAATTGCTCGTGGGCGGATCGTCCCCCACGCGAATCTCGTCGATAATCAAAGTGTGCCGCGCGCCGTCGGAGCGTCCCTGGAGAAAAATAATGTTCTGCAAAGACTCCGGGCGAAACTCATAGATCGACGCGGAATGAAACTCCGTTAGCGGAATTCTCACCTGCACCCACTTTCCAGTCGGAATCTCTCCCGTGATCTTTCCCAGCGCCAGCGGCTCGGTAAATGCTCCGGGAAACTCCGCGACCTGGAGACCCTCACCTCGGTTGGAAAGCACGAGCATCGGAAGATCGTCTGCCGCAACCGCATCAGGTGTGAAACACCAGAAGTAGAGATTGTGTCCATCCAGCTCTGGGAAGCGATTGCGGTACCCTTCTACGCGAACTTCGGCTTCCCAACCTCCTCCGGGCCGCGACTCCCACTGCAGGCGAAGCGCATTCGGCGGTGTCAGAAATGTTTTGGTCTCGACCGGAAGGCGCTGGTCCTTCAACTCAAGGAAACTCGCGCCATTAGCCGTGCCGTGGCTATAGAAGTAGGAATCGGATGTCAGGCTGTTGTCGAAAATGACGTGGCGATAATATTCCGTGCTGCCCGATTCGGCCGGAGAGAGTGAGACCAACGCCAGGATGAAAAGAAGAAAGTGCACTGCCCCGGAAAAAATGCGCAGGTAGGATTTCATAAGCGGTCTTCCTCGGAAATTCTAGTGTGGGTGCCGCGCGCGCACGCCAGTTCCTATGGCAGAATCTCTGCCTCCGCCGCCGTGCCATGGGCGGAATCAGGGCTGATCCAGACCTTAACCTTCGCCGGTTCGGCAGCGAACTCGTTGCTCCCGTTCCAGATTGCAAAGGCCTCCGGTTTCAATTCAAACGTCACTCTCTTCGTTTCGCCGGGAGCTATAGCCACCATCTTGAATCCCTTCAGCATGCGCACAGGCTCGGCAACGCTCGAGCCTTGAAGCTGGATGTACAGTTGAACCACTTCTTGGCCAGCGCGCGCTCCCGTATTCGTCACCTCGGCCTCGGCGGTCAACGCCGTGGCTTCGTGTTCAGCATCCTTCAATCCCGTATTGAGGGCCGCGGCACTCAATCGCTGCGTACTGATCTTGGTACCTCCGTACGTGAAGCTGGTGTACGACCCACCGTAGCCGAAAGGGAACTGCGGCGTGTTCTGTTCGTCGATATAGCGCGACACGTACTTTTCGACAATGTTGACAGGCGGGTGCGTAAGATCCGTATCTCCGGCAGGTCGCCCAGTGTTCAGGTGATTGTAGTAAAGCGGTTCCTGCCCCACGCTGCGCGGCCAGCTCACAACCAGTTTCCCGCTGGGATTTACTTCTCCGAAAAGCGTACGCGCCAAGGCTGGACCTCCGCCGATTCCCGGTAGCCAAGCCGCGATCACCGCTGGCACATGATCAAATGCCCAGGGCACGGCTAAAGGCCGCCCGCTGAACAGAATTAGAACCACGGGCTTGCCTGCGCGCACAATAGCTTCCAGCAACTCCTGTTGCTTACCCGGAAGTCCCAAATGCGCTCGCGACGCTGCCTCCCCGCTCATCTCGGGAGTCTCGCCCAGAGTCAAAACCACGACATCTGCCTTTTGCGCTCCTGCCACAGCGGCTGCAATATCTCCATCGGTGCCATCGAGAATTCCGGTTCCCTTGAATCGGAACACATGGTCCTGGCCGACTCGCTGCGCGAGGGCTGCCGACAATGAAACGCGTGGTCCCGATCCCGCGGGCGCACCGTCCGGATACGACGAATCATCACCCAGTGGCCCGATCACCGCAATGTTCTGCGCGCCACTCGCGAGTGGCAACAGCGGCTTAGCATTCGGGCCATTCGCATTCTTCAGCAGCACAAACGATCGCTCTGCCGCGGTCTGCGCCAGCGCGATGCTCTCCGGATGATAAAGCGCCTTCGCTGCGCCAGCCTCATCCACAAACGGATGCTCGAACAGTCCCAACGCGAGTTTGACGCGCAACACATGCCGCACCGACTCATCTAAATCAGCTTGCGTCGCCTGGCCCGACGTCACGATCTGCTGCAGATTGTCGTGATACAAGCTGCTCACCATGTCCATATCTACGCCAGCGAGAAAAGCTTTGCGTGCCGCGGTGGCGCCGTCCGCCGCAATGCCGTGCGGAATGAGTTCTCCCACCGCGTTCCAGTCGCTAACCACCAGGCCGCGAAAACCCCACTCCTTTCGCAATACTTGCTTCAAGGTAAATGGATTTGCGGTCGACGGCACTCCGTTCAGAGAGTTGAATGCGCTCATCAATGACGCGGTACCGGCCTCCACCGCGGCGTGAAATGGTGGCAGGTAGAACTGACGTAAAGTGTGTTCAGAGATCTCCGTGCTGTTGTAGTCGCGCCCGCCTTCGGCCGCACCATAACCGACATAATGCTTGGCGCACGACGCAATGCTGTCCGGCGCATCCAGTCGCGAACCCTGATAGCCCCTCACGTAAGCCGCGGCCATGGCCGAGCCCAGAAACGGATCCTCGCCCGCGCCCTCAGCCATCCGCCCCCAGCGCGCATCCCGCGCGATATCGACCATCGGAGAAAACGTCCACTTGATCCCGTCCGCCGACGCTTCCATCGCCGCCACGCGCGACGCCTTCTCCACAATCGACGGATCCCATGTCGAAGCCAGTCCTAGAGGAATCGGAAACTCCGTCTTGAATCCGTGAATCACGTCGAGGCCGAACAGAATGGGAATATGCAGTCGCGCCTTCTCCATCGCGATCTTCTGATATTTATTAATCTCGTGCGGATCGATCACGTTGAACAGCGATCCAATCTGTCCGCGCGCAATCATGTCGTCATAATCAGTCCTGCCCGTTCCCGGCCCGGTTGGTTGCCCCGCGGAGTATTGCACGAGCTGTCCAACTTTTTCTTCCAGCGTCATCTGCTGCAGAATCGATCCCACTCGGGCTTCGAGCTTCGGGTCCGCGACAGCCCCCGCTAGAGTCGCTGATGTTCGCGTGGACGGCGCCTGGGCGTACGCGCTCCCGACGACACCAATTCCGCACAACAATAGCGCGACGAAAACCTTCTGCACTAGTCCTGATGGAGCCCTCCGACCAGACCAGCAAGCGATCGTCGCATAAGAGTTTGAGAACGGCATAAGACGGAACCTCCGTGGGGCCGGGTTGTAACTGTCTACTAAATCGGGTTAGTAGGGCGTTTCCGCAATGTATCAAAACCTCTTTTCTTGCCAATGTCAATACGTATTCCGCGCGATGCGCCAACATCTTGCTTGCTACGCCGATTCGGTTGTGCGAGACTGCGCAGCGTGACGACAAAGAAGAAGAAGGGCAAAAGCGCTGGCAAGGTCGTGCGCCTGGGGCCCAAGCCGGTCAGTTTGAAAGAGCTGGCGGAGCGCCTGGGACTCTCCCCCGCCACCGTGTCGCTCGTCATCAATCGTTCCCCTGTCGCAGACTCCATCCCCCAGGAAACGAAAGACCGGGTCCTAGCCGCCGCCCGCAAGTACAAGTATCGTCCCAGCTTTTTTGCTCGCTCCTTGCGCGCTCAGCGCAGTTTCACCATCGGAGTTATCGTTCCCGAGGTCAGCGATGGCTACTCCGCCTCTGTCATGAGCGGCGTGGAAGATCACTTGCTACAAGAGGGATACTTCTACTTCGTCGTCAGTCACCGCCACCGCGCCGACCTCATCGATGAATATCCCCGACTGTTCCTGGAACGCTCTGTCGATGGCCTGATCGCGGTCGATACTCCGTGGACCCTTCAGCTCTCGGTGCCGGTGGTAACGGTCTCAGGGCACAACCACGTGAAGGGTGTCAGCAACATCGTTCTGGACCACGTGCGGGCCGCTGAAATCGCGCTCAAGCATCTTTTCTACCTCGGACACCGCGAAATTGCTTTCATCAAAGGGCAGGAATTCAGCTCCGATACCGAGGTTCGCTGGGCAAACATCGAGAAAGCGGCCCGCCACCTAGGCCTGCGCATTTCCTCGGCTCTCGTCTCGCAACTCGAGGGGGACTCGCCCTCTCCTGAACTTGGGTATGAAGCCACACAGAAGCTGCTTTCATCACACAAGCGCTTTACCGCGCTCTTTGCATTCAACGATATCTCGGCGATGGGCGCGATCCGGGCACTACGCGAGGCCAGGTTGCGCGTGCCTGACGACGTTTCCGTCGTCGGCTTCGATGATATCCAGAGCGCTGCCTACCAAAATCCGGCGCTTACTACCGTGCGCCAGCCGCTGCGGGAAATGGGAAGAATCGCCGCCGAGACTCTGCTCCGCCGCATCCGTCACTCGGAAGCGCACTCGAATGGAGCCGAGACCACGGTTGAGCCCAAACTCATGATTCGCGAGACGACCTGCCGAGTTGCGAACGGCCACGCTCACAAGTAGAACGCCGCAACAGAAACATCTGTTGAGACGGTCTTCCTGATCAATAATTTGACAGCGCCGCCGCCACCTGCCCAAACGCTCGCAACTCGGGTGATCGCGGTAACAAAATCGTTTAGGTAGTCCTACACAAATAAATCGCGTCGTCGCCGTAGAAAACTGCATCCTACCCCCCCAAAGGCCTCATGCCTTGACTGTGGAAAATCGCCTGTGCTATAAGCTGGCAAATATTACTAAAACGCTTTTGTAGAGTTTTAGTAAGCACCACGTAGTAAAACGCAAGGTTCTTCAAGACCGGGAGGCTTCAATGAGCCGCTCCACCTCTTCTGTACTCCGCCGCGTTTCGTTTCTCGCTTTCGTTCTCTCCGCGGTCTTCGCCCACGCACAATATCGAACGTCCATCCAGGGCGTAGTAACCGATTCCACCGGAGCAGTGGTGTCAGGCGCCAATCTCACGCTGACCAATCCTGCGACCGGCGAAACGCAGGTGCGGGTCAGCGATGCCGCCGGTGTGTTCAACTTCAATGCGCTCCCCGCCGCCGCGCGCTTTCAGTTGGTGGTCGAAAAGGACGGCTTCGCGAAGAAGATCATCGACAACGTTGACCTCGTTCCGGACCAGCCCAACGCGCTCAATGTGCAACTCGCGGTCGGAGGCGCATCGACCACCGTCAACGTGGATGCTTCTGCGCTGCCTGCTTTGGATACCGAAACCGCTTCCATTAACGGAGTCGTAACCGATAATCAAGTTCAGCACATGCCTTCGTTCGGACGCGATGTGTTCCAACTGATCCAGTTGGCGCCGGGCGTATTCGGCGATGGTGCTCAGGGCAGCGCCGGTGGTGCAGAACCTCTTCCCGGAATGCAGGGACCTGGCCCCACCGGCGGCTCACAAGGTATCTTCCAAACCGAGAATGGCCCAGCCGCTGTGGCCGCTGGTCAGCAGTATGAGAATAACGGCATTTCGATTGATGGCATCAGCACGACCAGCGCGGTCTGGGGCGGGACAACAATCATTACGCCGAGTGAGGATTCGGTTGCCAGTGTGAAGGTGCTCGCCAATGGCTACGATGCCGAGGGTGGACGTTTCAGTGGCGCGCAAATCCAAGTCACCTCCAAGTCCGGTACCAACTCGTTCCATGGTAGCGCCTTCTTTACCGCCCACCGTCCCGGCCTGAGTGCGTACCAGAGATACAACGGCCCGGGCAACAAAACGGTGCTGCGAGATACCAGCTTCTTCGATCAGTTCGGCGGCAGCTTAGGCGGTCCGATTCTCAAAAACAAAATCTTTGCGTTCTTCGCGTGGGAAACAGTGCGCAGTCCGGCGGCCCAGACGAATATCGGCACTCAATGGGCCGAAACCCCGGCGTTTGCAGCCTTGGCGCCTTCCGGAAGCATCGCGGCTACGTATTTGTCATTCCCGGGTAACGGCGTTCTCAACCGGGGCATCAGTCCCGACTCCACTTGCGCTAACTTCGGCCTTAACGAAGGCGTGAACTGCCGCACAATCGCGGGACAAGGCATTAACGTAGGCACTCCGTTGGACCCTTCGAAGTTCCCGCTGGGTACGATGGATCCTAAATGGATCAGCGCCACGAGTCCCGGTACGGGCGGCGATGGCAGCGGTGGGCCGGAGAACCTGGGTACGGTTGCTGACCTCGCCGACTACATCACTGCCAGTACCAGCAACTACTCGAAGAACCAGTACAATGGCCGGCTTGATTGGGATGTAACGGGAAAAGACCGCATCGGCTTCGCGATTTACTGGGTGCCGCAGTCCACCACCTTCAACAATGGGGCGCGCGGATACGATCTCTTCCATCACGAACAGATCAATGAAGCCTATTCAGTTATTTGGAACCATACAATCTCGCCTAACTTCCTGAACGAATTCCGTGCAAATGGTGCCGGATGGCACTGGAACGAAGTCGCCTCCAATCCACAGTCTCCGGTCGGCCTTCCCGTGGGCAAGGTCGATACGATTGGCGGCAACAACGTCGCGCTGGAATCCTTCGGACCCAACGTCGGCAGCATTCTGGATCAGTGGACCTACACTCTGAAGGATGTAGCCACCAAAATCGTTGGTCCTCACACGATCAAGTTTGGCGGCGAGCAGACCAGACTCTTTTACCTGCAAGAGTGCGCCGGGTGCGGTGTTCCGAGCTACAACTTCTTTAACTACTGGGACTTCCTCAACGACGCACCCCACAACGAAAGTGGGCAGTTTGATCCCAATACTGGATTTCCCACGACGATTCGCCAGGACGACCGCCAGTCCTTCTGGGGATTTTTTGTTCAGGATGATTACAAAGTCCGGCGAAATCTCACCCTGAATCTTGGATTGCGTTGGTCATACTTCACTCCTCTGCGCTCGAAAGAGAGCAACATGTTTGTCGCCCACCCTGGCTCTGGCTCGGATTACCTCACGGATCTGAGCGTGAACAGGCAATCCAACGCGTGGACCGCGCAGAAGAATAATTTTGGGCCGCAGATTGGTTTTGCCTGGAGTCCACCCATGTTCCACGACAAACTTGTCGTCCGCGGGGGTTATGGGCTGAACTACAATCAGGAAGAAATTTCGATCTCCTCCGGCATTGTGAACAACCCTGGGTTGGCCGTGTCTCCGTCGCTGTTTATGTCGGCGCCGGCGGCGACGAATCCTGGCATCGTTTATGCGACTGGGACAAGCATTCACTCGCTTACCAGCTACCCGGCGAACCCGAACGCGAAGAGTTGCTTTAACTCGTTCGGGCTGCCAGCCTCGTGCACCACTAGTGGACCTGCACCGTCAGCTGTCGGTGTGACCGTCTTCCCGGGTACCATTCCCACCATGAGGGTGCACCACTACTCTGTGGATACGCAGTACGCCATCGGGCGCAACTTTGTGGCGAGTCTGGGATATCAGGGCAGCATCTCCCATAACATTTTCTTTCATGAGAACACGAACGCCACGCCTGCTGCGGTCGGCGACCCGTTGAACCCGCTGATTGGGGGTGGAGATTTCTGGAGCGTTCTGGGACGTGCGAATTACAACGCGATGCTGGCGGAGCTGAAACACAACTTCTCCCACCAGTTCATGGCCGATGCGCAGTTCACTTGGGCCAAAAGTCTGGACACGGCATCCTCTCCCTATTCCAGTGGCCTTCCGCCGTTTAATCTGCCGTTCTTTCCCTACAATCCCGAAATAAACTACGGTCGCTCCGACTACAACGTCGGCAAGGCCTTTAAGGTCTTTGGCATGTGGCAGCCGGTCTTCTTCCACGGCAGCCGGGCTTGGATTGAGAAGCTAGCGGGCGACTGGTCGCTGAGCGGCGTTTTCAATCTTCACACGGGATTCCCTTGGACCCCTTACGTCAACGTTGCGAGTGGCAGCCTCTATTGCGGACAATGCGGCTACGGGGCGCTTCCCGCTATCTATCTCGGCGGCGCGGGCACCAGCACCAGCAACGATGCCTTCAAGAGCGGATCAAACTTCGCCAACGGCGCCCAGTCGTATTTCGCGTTTCCGAGTTATACCGCGCTCACGGGAGCGACTTCCGGCGGCCCGCTGCCCCAGGTGGGATTGCAACGGAACTCGTTTAACGGCCCCGGGTACAAGGACCTGGATTTAACGCTCGCTAAAGGTTTTGGGTTACCGAACAACAAGATCTTAGGCGAGGGCGCGAGATTAGAGTTTCGGATGGACGCCTACAACGTTTTCAACAATCTAAACTTCAACCCGACTAGCATTTCAAACAACATCGGCAGTCCGGGCAGCAACAACGCGCAATTCGGTCTAATGACAGCAGCTCTCGGTGCCCGGGTGGTCACGCTGGGAGCTCGCTTCAGCTTCTAGCTCAAGTGTGCTTCCCTCGTGGAAGCCTCCGAACCACGCTGCCGCAGAAGGAACGGGAGTTCATTCTGCGGCAGTGTGTTCTCTTTGGCACAGTTCCGCAATTTTCGACTCGCCCGCCCACCGCGTACAATAGCCTTTTGCGCCTGAACACGTTACTACGAAGAGCACCGTCCGGAAAGAGGCTCGCATGACCACGACTCACCAACCTCGCCCGCAAGTTACCTCGGAAATCCCTGCCGTCCCGCTCACCACCGAAGGCTACAGCGTCCTGCACCAGATGATGCGCCTCCGCTGGCCCGCCTGGCGAGCCCTGCCCGCCGCCGAAAAGTCGGCGATCGCCAAGGAAGCCTCGGAAGCGCTCGCCGCAATGGAGAAGAATTCCGCTGGCCAGTCCGCCCTGTTCTCGCTTATCGGCCACAAGGGCGATCTCATGCTGATCCACTTCCGCGATTCGTTCGCCGATCTCAACCAGGCCGAACTTCAGCTCGCCAACCTCCGCCTCAGCGATTACCTCGAGCCCACCACGTCCTATCTTTCCATCATCGAACTCGGACTCTACGATTCCACGCTGAAAATCTACAAGGAGCTGACCGACCAGGGCATCGAGCCTCATTCCGATCAGTGGAAAGCCGAAATCGAGAGCAAACTGAACCGCCACCGGGAAGCCATGCGCCCGCGCCTCTATCCTGAGATTCCCTCGCAGCGCTACGCCTGCTTCTACCCCATGGACCGCCGTCGCGGCGAAGACAGGAACTGGTACAAACTCTCCATCGAAGAACGCGCCCGCCAGATGAGCGACCACGGCCTGATCGGCCGCCGCTACGCCGGAGAAGTCAAACAGATCATCAGCGGCTCCATCGGCTTCGACGATTGGGAGTGGGGAGTCGACCTTTTCGCTGAAGATCCTCTGGTCTTCAAGAAGCTGATCTACGAAATGCGCTTCGACGAAGTCAGCGCCGTCTATGCCCTATTCGGACACTTCTACGTAGGAGTCCGCGTCCCTGCAGCCAAACTGGAACAGCTCCTCGGAGGTAAACTGCCCGAGTAACACCACGAAATGAAGAATGATGCTTGAAAATGGAGAAGGCATGTCCACGCTAGGCCTAATCGAATACAAAGACGCCACACCTGAAGTCCGCGCGATCTACGACGACATCATGACCACCCGCAAGACCGACTGGATCAACAATTTCTGGAAGGCCATCGCCCACGATCCCGCCACACTCAAGCGCACATGGGAAGACATCAAGCAGATCATGGCCCCGGGCGCCCTCGACCCGCTCATCAAGGAAATGCTCTATGTCGCAGTGAGCGTCACCAATCAATGCCACTACTGCATCGCCTCCCACACCGTGTCTGCCCAAAAGAAGGGCATGACCGACGCCATGTTCAGAGAATTAATGGCGGTCGTCGGCATGGCCAACGAAACCAACAAAATGGTCACGGGATATCAGGTAGAAATCGATCCCCAATTCAAGAAGTAGCAATGAATATGTAGTGATGACTCTGTGGGGACAGCCGCCTTCGGCTGTCCGCCGGGCGAAGCCCGGCAATCGGGTCACTTTCTTCTGCGCTTGGCGCGAGCGACCTTCCACTCATGCGCCTTCATATCCACAAGGCGCCCGCGAAACCGCACGCCTTCAGCCTCTAGCCGGAACCGCTGCTCCATCGCCGAGTCCCCCGTCAACTTGATCGAGCCACCCGCTCCCAGCACGCGTTGCCAGGGCAATCCAAATCCGCGTCGCAGAATCGCTGCCACCTGCCGCGCCGCGCCCGGAAAACCCGCCGCTCGCGCGACCCCACCATAGGTCGAAACTTTCCCGCGCGGAATCGCGCGTACCGCCTGCTCGATCCGCAGACGCATCCGTCCACCTATATCCGTCCTCTTTTTGGTCATCCTGAGCGCAGCAGGCCGGCTCGCCCAGCGAGCCGGCCTGCGAAGTCGAAGGATCCCTACAGCGTTCCGACCTGAGTGTCCCTCCCTCCTCGCGCAGTAGCGAGAGGTCGGGATTCTAACTTTATGCGGCCTTACGGAACGCTTCCAGCGCCTCGTACTCCGAGGGATGCACCTCAAACACCGTCAGCAGCTTGGTCACCTGCATCAGGTCTCCTACGCGCTTGGTCAGGTTCGCCAGCTTGATCGTGCCTCCAGCGTTATGTGCCGTGGTGTGCAGCGCGACCAGTGTGCCCAGTCCGCCCGAATCGATATAGTTCACTTCGCCCAAGTTCAGCACGATGCGCTTCGCACCGTCCGCAATGGCCTTCTTCACGTCGTCCCGCAGCAGGGAAGACTCTTCGCCGAAAACGATCCGTCCATTGCATTCGATGGCCAGAATCCCGTCCACCGTTCTCTTCTTCAGCTTTAATTGCATTCTTTTTCTCCTTTGCGGCCTTCTGGAAGTGCTCGCCCCCGCCGCATCCGCACACAATCTTGACGCACCAGCCTATCGCGTGTGCCGTTCCTTAGCAAGCCCGGGTCTACCCCATTCTCCGCGCCTTCGGCGGCATTTCTCGGAGTTTTCCTCGTGCAAAGGCTTTGTTCCGTCCCCCGGCAAATCGCCCCGCCCATCACGTATAATCGTCTCTTCCGCCCATGAGTTACACTGTCCTGGCCCGCAAATACCGTCCGCAGAAATTCTCCGAGGTCATCGGACAAGAGCACGTTACCCGCACACTGCAGAACGCCATCGAGCAGGGACGATCCGCGCACGGCTACATCTTCAGCGGCCACCGGGGCATCGGCAAAACCACCGTCGCCCGCATCCTGGCCATGGCTCTAAACTGTCGGTCCAAAGACAGGCCAGTCCCCGAGCCCTGCGGCGTCTGCGAGTCCTGCACTGAAATTCGCGCCGGCAACGCTGTTGACGTCATTGAGATCGACGCCGCCACGAACCGCGGTATCGACGAGATTCGCGAACTCCGCGAGGCCGCCCGCTATCGCCCGGCGCGCGACCGCTTCAAAATCTACATTCTCGACGAAGCTCACCAGATCACCGATGCCGCATTCAACGCCCTGCTCAAAACGCTGGAAGAGCCCCCCGACCACATCGTCTTCATGCTGGCGACCACGCAGCCTGAAGATATCCCGCAAACCATCCGCTCGCGCTGCCAGCACTTCAGTTTTCGCGCCGTCAAGTTTGACGCCATCGTTGCTCAGTTGCGCGAATTGGTCACTCGCGAAAAGATCGAAGCCGACGACGACGCTCTGGCCTTACTCGCCGAAGCCGGCGACGGCTCTATGCGCGACGCGCTTTCCATCCTCGACCAGGCCATTGCTTCCGCCAGTGGGCGCGTTACCGCCGACTCGGTGCGCAACCTCGTCGGCGCCGCGCCCGCACACATCCTCGAACAAGTGATGCAAGCGGTGTCCGAAAGCCGCAGCGAAGAAATCCTCCGCCAGGTCGACCACCTTATTAGTGAAGGCCATAGCCCCACCCATTTCGCACGCCAGATGGTCCGCTTCCTGCGCAATGCGACAGTCGCCAAGGTCGCGGGCAAGGATTCCTCCTTGCTCCAGGTGTCCAGCGAAGAGCGCGAGCGCGTCGCCCGCGTCGCTGAGATGTTCGGCGAAGAAGATCTCACCCGCCACTTCCAGATCATGCTCCGCACTCACGGCGAGTTGGGATACAAGCAGGAACAACGCTTCCACCTTGAGCTTGGCCTGCTGAAAATGGCCCACGCGCAGAAGTTGCTGCCGATTGAACAGTTGTTAAGCGACGTGGCGGCGGCACCCGTAACTAGCGCGCAGCGCCCGCCCGCCAGACCTGCCATCGTCGGTAGTTCGCCAAGCAATGAAACGCGCCGCCCGGAGCCGACTCAGGCTCCCCGTCAGAATTTTGTTTCCCCCTTTGCCGCCGACTCCGCCCGCAAGGGCACTCCGCGGCAGGAAACCTCTTCCGACGCAGCGCCGCCACCGGGTCCGCGAATCGTGGCGGCTGCCAGCAATCCAGAGCCGGTAATCCTGGGCTCCGCCGCGCCCGCTCCCATGCGCGATCCGATCCCTGATGCAACAACCGATCCCAGAGACTTAACCGGCCAGGTGACGGTTGGTGCAATCAAATCGTCAGCCCCCGAGCCTCAGCCGCAACCCGAGCCAGAGGTTGCCGCGACCCACCCAACCGCTGTCGCGCCAGCTCCTCCGCAACTGGAGCACCTGCAGAATGCTGTCCTGCAATCCCTCACTGACGGCAACCAGCGCATCCTGGTCTCCATGCTCTCCGCCGGAGAGTGGAGCATCCAGGGCAACGAATTAGTAATTAAGATCGCCGAGTCGCAAACCGTAGTCGACATGTCGCTCGGCCCGGATGCAAAGCGGCTGGCCATCGCTTCGGCCAGCGGAGTCCTTGGCCGCCCAATAAAATTGAAAGTGGTTCCCGGCGCCACGGTGGCCCCGCAGGAAAAGCGTAGCGGCGGCGCCCCGCGACCTTCCGGCCCCGGTGGCCGAGGTCGTGCCGAGCAAGACCCCGTCGTCCGCCGGATGCAGGAAAAATTCAGCGCAGAAATTCGCACCGTGATCGACTACCGAGAAAAACGGTGAGCTTGTCATCCTCAGCGAAGCGAAGGACCTATGCAATTTTTCGTTGAGCGAGGAACTACATAGGCTCAGAATGACCGCTGGAGCGCTACACAGATTCACACGAGAGGTTCTATGGGTGGATTCAACCTGCAAGAGCTAATGTCCAAGGCCAAATCGCAATACGAAGACCTGCAGAAAAAGATGCAGGCGACGGTTGTCGAAGCAACGTCGGGCGGCGGCACTGTGACCGCCAAAATGGACGGCCGCAAGCAACTCCTGAGCCTGCGCATCGATCCCGAAGCGGTGAAATCCGGCGACGTCGAAATGCTGCAGGACATGGTCGTTGCTGCCATCAACGAAGCCGTCCGCAAAGTCGACGCCCAAATGCAATCGACTGTCGGCGGCATGCTCGGTGGTCTCGGCATCCCCGGCCTCTAACGATGCCCCGAAGGGGCGGCACCGCCGAATATCAGCGATTGTCACCCTGAGCGAAGCGAAGGACCTGTGCACTTTCTCGCTGTTAAGTAAATTGCATAGGCCATCGCAAACATGACCAGTCCATTGAAAGTGAATTGAGAATGTCCAAATTCGCCGAACCCATGTCTCGCCTCATCGACGAGCTAAAAAAGCTCCCCGGTGTCGGCGCCAAGAGCGCGCAGCGTCTGGCCTTCCACATCCTGCGCTCCAGCGACGAAGATGCCGACGCCCTCGCCACCGCCGTGCGCGACGTCAAAGCCAACCTTCGCCTCTGCTCGGTGTGCAACAACATCACCGACGTCGACCCCTGTGCCTACTGCACCAGCCCGACGCGCAACCAGCGCCTGGTCTGCGTGGTCGAGGAGCCAACGAACATCGCCGCCATCGAAAAGACCAAGCACTTCAATGGCGTGTTCCACGTCCTGCATGGCGCCATCTCTCCGCTGCACGGCATTGGCCCGGAACAACTGCGCATCTCCAATCTCATCACCCGCGTCGACGCCGGCGATGTCGACGAAGTCATCGTCGCTACCAACCCCACGGTCGAAGGCGAAGCCACTGCGACCTATCTCTCGCAGCAACTCAAACGCGCTGGAGTGAAAGTCACCCGCATTGCCATGGGCATACCCGTCGGCAGCGATATCGAATACACAGATGAGATTACGATGCTGAAAGCGATGGAAGGCCGCAGAGATATGTGACGTCGTCGAAATGTGGGGGTAGCCGCCCCGGCTGTCCATCGAGCGAAGCTCGACAGCGGGTCGCATTTTTACTTCTTCATTTCGACATCCCAGTTCAAAACCAGCGTTATCGGCGAAGAGAATCCTTGTTCGGGTTCTAGCGCCACCAGAATTCGTCCGTCCGGCGCTTCATCCACCGGCCGCACCCCGCCCGGCGCCATGAAAATCTGCCTTGGCACGCCCGAGTGAAATTCGCCGCCCTGTGGCTGAACATCGACCACCATCAATCCTCCCGCCGCATCGCGGAAGTAGAGCTGCTTGCCATTCCTGCTCCAGGCAACGCCCGGGACGTTCATCGTGACCCCGTTATTGGAAATCTGCCAACGTCCTACCTTGCCAGGAAACGGCACCACGTAGACTTCCCCGCGCCCGCTCTCGTTCGACATATACGCCAGCCAGTGCCCGTCGGGAGACAGCCTGGGCAGTATTTCGTCAAACTGCGAGTTCAGTAGCGGCATCAGCCCTTCGGGCTTCTCTGACACTGGCAGCGACAGCACATCCATGCCTGTGCTGGAGTTTTGTTGCTGCACGATAATCGTGTGCCCATCCGACGACCAATCCCTCACCGCCGACACCTGCTCGCTTGAGGCCGTCACCGGAGTCCCGGTTCCGTTGGCGGGTATGATTTGCACCTTCGTTCCCAGGGATGCAATCGCGAGGTGGGTGCCGTCGGGAGACCACGCCGCGCTGTAGCCCACTGCAGGATGGAAGGTCAACCGCGAAAGACTGGCGCGTTCCACATCCATGAGCCAAAGATCATACTTGCCGGTTTCGGTGGCATCCTCCCGGGCGACGACCAGCCTGCGCCCATCGGGGGAAAACCGCATCCCCCCGTAGATCGCCGGCTCCCCCAGCGTTGCGACTTGTTTTCCGTTGTGGTCCAGCCACACGAGGCGGCTTGGGCTCGAATAGGCACTCCGATAGACCAGCACGCCATTCTCGGAGACAGAAAAATTCCCCCGCGATTTGGCCTCGACGTACTCCACCTTCGGTGCTACCGGCACTGGATTTCCGCTCACACTCAATCGGCCGGGATCGAACGGCTGCGCTACCAGATTGCCATCCTTGGTGAAAAAGAGGAAACCGTTGGCGTACTCGGCGGCGCTGTTGTCTTCGACGATCAGCTTCGCTTCCGGAGAATCGAGCGAAGCCGCATAAACCTTGCCCCGGAAATCCGCTTCTTCCGTTCCCACATATAAGAAATGTTTTCCATCGGGTAGGAAGAAAGGCCAGCGGCCCCCGGCAAAAGGACCTGGCCTCTTGACCTTGGTCACAGCGACCGGTTGCCCCCCACCGTCGGGAATGCGATAGATCACGTCATGAATTCCCGGTGTGAAGAGAATCACACCGTCGCGATTCCATGTGCCGCCGCGTCCAAACGGGGAATCGCATAGCGTCTGTACCACTCCACCGGAAGCTTCCACCTTCTTCAATTTTCCGTTCGCGAAGAATCCAATGAATTTGCTGTCCGGCGACCAGAACGGGTAATACGCGCCTTCCGTTCCTGCCAGTGGCTTCGACTCGACTGCTTGCAGCGGGCGCACAAATAGAAACTGCTTGCCCTCGCCTTCCGCGATGAAAGCGATACTGTTGCCATCTGGAGACACAGTCACGCGATTGCTATTGTTGAGTGACGTCAGATCGTAATGTTCTGGCGGCCCGATTTGAGCCCGCACCACTTTCCGGAAACTGTCGGCCTTCTTCGAGAAAATCAGCGTTCCTGCGATCCCGCCTGCAGTCAGAAGTCCAGACAACACAAGCGCCGCGATCAGCCCAAGCTCCCGATTCTTCCTGCGCTCCGCCACCGGCGCGGGCACCCCAGCTTGCGATCCGCCCTCCAATATCCACATCAACTGCAACTTCAGATCGTGTACATTCTGGAATCGCTCGTCCGGATCCTTCGCCAGACATACTTTCACTACCCGGTCGAGTGCCGGGGGCGACATCGGACGCACCGCCGAAATCGGCTGCGGCTCCGACGCTAGAATCGCCGCCACCACGCTGGCCTGCGTCTTGCCGTGAAACGCCTTGATGCCCGTCGCCATTTCGTACAGCACCGCGCCCAACGCAAAAATGTCGGAGCGCGCATCCGCTTCTTTCCCTTCAATCTGTTCGGTGGACATGTACTGGAAGGTGCCTACGATCATTCCCCGAGCGGTCAGCGGATTCTGCGATGCCCGCGCACCTTCCCCCGTTCCCGTTCCACCCGCCCATGCCCCGTCCAACGTGGCCGTCAGTCCCGATGCCGGCGGCGGCCCCACTGCCGCTTTGGCTAGCCCGAAGTCCATCAGCTTCGCCCCCGCCTTCGTCAGCATGATGTTCCCAGGCTTCAAATCGCGATGGATCACTCCCGTCTTGTGCGCCTTCTCCAGCCCCTCACAAATCTCAATGCCATACTTCAGCACCTGCTCCGGAAGCAGAGGTCCCTTCGCCAGCCGCGCAGCCAGCGTCTCGCCCTCCAGAAACTCCATGACGATGTAGTCCATCCCGTCCTGATGCCCAACGTCATACAACGTACAGATGTTGGGATGGTTCAGCGACGAGATCGCCCGCGCTTCCCGGTCAAACCGCTGCCGGGCTTCTGGATTGTCGGTGAGATGAGCTGGAAGAATTTTGATCGCGACCGTGCGGTCGAGCCGGGTATCGCGGGCGCGATACACCTCGCCCATACCACCCGCACCTGCCGCAGAAATCACTTCATAGGGACCGACACGCGAGCCAGAGGTTAGAGGCATGAGTGCCCGAGATTATAGCCGAGAATGTGTGGCCCGCATCGCGCTGTAATCGTAGAGACGTAGCTTGCTACGTCTCTGCCCACCCGCGATGTGAACCTCGCGTTTGCGCACACCTTTGTGTGCATTCTGTGCAAAACTTTGCTTTTGGAGCCGGGAACGAAAGATGCGCTATCAAAATCGGGCAAGTGTCGCTGTCCTGTTAACTACAATTAAAACAATCATTTGCACTCGATAATCGAAACCAACGGATACATGGCACACCGCTTGCATCTAGGCGTATGTCGGTTTCCGCTTGCCCGGTGAGATTTTTCGATCTGTGGACTCGCCTGAGGAGCAGAACAGCACCCTCAGCGCCTGTCGCGCCGCGCTGTGATGTAACCGCATCCAACTCGACGCAGAAGAAGCCGGGCCAACCAGCCCGGTTTTCTTTTTGCAAAGCGGACTAGCACGGCACTTCCGGCTCCAGGAATACATTCAATTCTTCCTCGGCTGCCCCCAACCCCTCCGGCAGCGTTCCGCGATTGTACTCAGCCATGCGGTTCTTCCATTTCAGAAAGTCCGTGATGCTCTGCGGTTCGATCCGCACTTCGACTCTGCGCAAACTGGCCAGCAACAGGTTCATCTCATACCGGAAACCTGTAGCCGTCCGCAGATTCTTCGCCGCCCCATGCACGGTCTCAACCCGGCCGCGCCTCAACTCCAGCAGTCCCCAACCAAGAGGCAGTTCTTCCACTCTCACCAAAGCTGGCGGAGTCAAATAGAACCGCTCACACCCTACGCCCTTCTCCGGTTTCAGCCGAAAAGGCTTGCCGCGATCCGCCAGAAAATCCGCTCGCGTCACCTTGCACTCGACGAGCACAGAATGCGAAGCCCGCTTCCATCCAATCGCGTCCGGCATCTCCCCGCTGACGCAAGCCTGCTCCGACAGCACCACCCCGCAGCGATATGCCCGCAGCCATCGGACCGCCCGTTCCACCAGTTGTGCGTGAGTCATAGATTGAATATGAATAAGTTGTAGACCGAGAGAAGGGTTGGTGGAAAGTGGCGGGGGAGCTACGGGCCGGTTGCGATAGGCATCACGCTGGCAACTCGCCGAGTCGGAGCACTTTTCATCGTCTTCACTACGACCGGCCTTCGCAGTACGGTTTCTAATAAATATCTCTCCGCAGCCACGGCCTGTGCGGTAGCACTCCCCGCGACGAACCCATCAGCACCGATGATCAACGCTTCATTCAGACCCAACTTGACAGGCTTGCGTAGAAATCCATTCGTCCGGTGTTTTGGCGCATCCACATTCTCTATCTTTACGCGCCGGATGTGCCCGTCATGCGCGGTGTCGAATGCATTCGCCAGCCTTAGAACCGCTGCCAGCTGAATCGTGACTCTCTGCTCAGCGGGCAATAGATCCCGCAGCGCCTTGTGGCTTCGAGAGGGAAGCCCTCCGGCGTGAAACCGTGCCACCAAGGCCGCCCGCGCGATAGTTCCCGTATTCCAGCCCAAAGGAGTTCCGTACCCTCTAATCAATTCCAACGACTCCTTGTGATGTCCCTTGTTGCCTTTCGCCTTGCCCACATCGTGCAACAGTGCAGCCAGATGCAAACTGGCCCGTGCCTCCGATCCCGCCCCATTTTTCGCCAGGGTGCCGTCGGGCTCACCCGCAATCAATCCTGCCCCCGCGAGCCCGTCGTATAGCGCCAGGGCCAGATGCGAAACTCGCTCGGAGTGCGCAAAATCCGGATCCAGCGCCCTCGCCCATAACTTCATGCGCTGCGTGGCAATCAGCTGAATCTGCTTGCCCTGCGGCAACCCCGCGCGCCATTCGTCCCACAAAGAACCCGGCCCTACCGTCCGTTCCCGATACTCCTCGATCCGCTTGGTGCGCTCTTCAAGGATTCGCTCATGCCAGCTCGTGCGCGACCCTTCGTCCGGAAATACGTGGCACGCCAGGGCCATCGCCCACAGCACGTCAAGATCGTGCACCTCACCCAACAGATCCTGCATGTGCTTCAGGTCGTTGCTCCACGCCTTGTGCTCGATCGGCAGGAAATTCTCCACGATATAGCGAAAGCGTTTGATCCCAATCCGTAGAGTGTGGAACGCAATCTGCGACCGGTTGCGGAGCGCCCGGGTATGCAACTCCCGCGCCGCCGTCCAACGCTCCAGCGCCAGGTGCTTGAACACCGCGCTCCCTGGCCGAATGCGCGCGGCATGCACGGGTAGGGAAGTGCTCCATCGCTTCCATTCCTTACGATCAAATTCCTCCAGCGCTGCCCGCGCCTCTTGCTTCTGCTCAACTTCGCGTGCGCGCAGAACTTGCAGCAACGCCTGAGTCGGGGTAGGGATCAAACCTGTGCGGCTCAATGCGGCGGGGCCATCCTCGCTGGCGCTGCCGCTATCTGCAGAATCCTTTGAGGACGCAATAACCGACGGCCCCTCACCCTGACTCGGATGGAGTTTCTCAATCCACTCCATCATGATCTGCACATCGCGCAACGCGCCCAGGCGCTGGAATAGCCGCTTCCCGGCCTTCTTCATCGCCTTCCATTCTCGATCCGGATCCATGGCGATCATGCCGTCGGCCATCGACCGGCACCGCCGCAGTGAAACCCGCAAGTCATGTACTGGGTCGGCGCTGAAATCGGCAGCCACGTGTTCGCACTCTTCCAGAACCCGTGCCATCCAGTAGCGCAATCCCGTCGTTTTCGTCGCCGTTTTCAAGGCAGGAACCATCCTCACGCTCCGCGAGTATTCTACTGAATACGGGACCTTTACATCGCGGCGAATCGGTATGGCTTGGCTTTCGCCGCGTTCAAAAGCCTGGGTACCAACGAACCTCTAAGCTAGTCTGCTATTGGGCGCGATTTGAGGACTGCGGCTGACCTTTGTGACTTAGGGTGCCATCCCATTACCTCCGTAACGTTTTAGCCCTTACCGTTTCGCTTTACCCTTGAGCTTCAATCTTGCGCTTTCGAGGAGTTTCCTATCTCTGCCGCAAACACATCGCAAGGTGCCCGAGCCGCCTCGGCGCGCGCGTTTGTTCATAGCCTGAACATCCTCATCAAGTACGCACGGATGTATGGCTACGACCACAAGCGCACCGAGATGCAATTCGAAACCACGTGGAAAGAGTTGCAGCAAGGTCTGCCAACTACCGGGGACCAGGGATTCCTGCTGGGCGTTTCCGACAACAAGCTGCTGCTCGATGGAATTCCGCTGGAAACGGGGAACGCAGAGCGCAGCTTTGCCACCTTGCTGTCCACTGCCGGGCTGGCCAGCCTGCACTTCTCCAAAGACGTGACTGAGCAGGATTTCGTTCGCCTGGTGCGCGCCTTCACCATTGCGGGATCGAAAGCCCAGGACGTCTCGAAGCAGATCAAAGAAGCGCTCAGCGCCAACAAGCAAGGCAGCACCATCAAGATTAATGAAGTGAAGTTCGTAGCGGCTGATCCGCTGACGGGTGATGTCAGTATCGCGGCACAGATCGCGGCCCAGACTCTAGGACCGGAATTCAAGCAGTGGCTCAATGATCCCCAGAAATTGCTGCAGTTGATCGCCGCTGCCGAAGGCGCCAACTCTGGGGGTGGCGGCAAAGCATCCGCGGACGGAACTCCCATGGTTCCTCTGGGCAGTGCGCCCAACATGCCCCAAGGGACGGGCAAGGGAAGATGGGTGCCGGACGGTACTCCGGTGGGGGCTCCCGGTGCCGCTGCAACTGGCGCAGCTCCGGCGTGGACGGGAGGAATGGTTCCCCTGCAGGAGCAGGAAGTCATCCAGGCGATCCGGCTGCTGACGCGTTTTGGACAAGTGCAGACCGATCCGACCATCAAAGAAGAAGAGATCCAGCAGGAACTCAAGGAGACCGATCCCAATACCAGGCTGAACCTTCAACAGTTGCTGGGCAGTCTGGCCGCAAAAGCTTCAACGGCAGACGAAGACGACACGCCGCTGCTGATGAAGGCCGCCGAGCACATGGCCATCCGCTTCGCGCTCGAGCGTTATCAGAAGGGCGAAGTCAAGGTGAATGCAGTCCACCAGATGATGGAGCACATGAGCCGCCAAATGGACTCCCTGCGCCAGATTCTGAAGCTGCAAGAAGAGAAGATGAACAAGGCCGGGATTCTGGTGGAGTCGCACGCCGACATCCTGGATCGCATGTTCTGGGCCGAGGTTCCGGAGTCCGGCAAAAAGAGCGTGCTGATGTCGCATGAGGCCCCCTGCGTGCCTCCGCGCAACCTCCGGCAGTTTGTAGAAGTGCTGCTCGATCGCGACGACAAACAGAGCGCCACTGATATTCTCAATAACTATTCCAGCTGCTTAGGCGCGAAGGACGCCGAACCGCGCCGCCGAACCGCGATTGGCCTCAGCCAGTTGGCCGATCTGTACGCTCGGTTGGGTGGTCAACCCATGGGCCAGGCGATCCACAAGCTAAGCGAGCAATTAGTCTCGGAAAAAGACCCCGAGTTGCAAAGCCTGTTCAGCGCCGCTTTCGTGCGCCTAAGCCAGGAAGCTAGTGCCGCCAAGAACTATGCTGCCGTCAACGAAGTGTGCGCCGGTATGGAACTGATCAGCGTGGAGCGTCCAGTGCTGATGAGCGATCTCCGTCCACGCGTGGGCGTCGAGAACCGTTTGCCGGAGTTCATTGAGGAGGCGCTCCAACTGGAGCCTATTCCTCCCGATATGTTGTCAGTGCTCCGGCGGACGAGCCACTCTGGCGCTGAGCACTTGGCCGATCGGTTCTTCCGCTGCATGCGCCGCGACGAATGTGACCGCATGATCGAACTGGTACAGCAGTTGGGTTCTCCCGTGCTCGGTCAGTTGCGCGAAATTCTTCGTACTGGCCAGCCCAGACAGGCCGCCGGAGCCGTGGGATTGGTGAGCCGGCTGGACGTCGGAACCCTGTTGGAACTGCTGCCCGCGCGCATGCCGGAGTGGAACCGTTTCTATCACGACGTGGTTGTCCGGCAGATTGCCTATGGCGCAGCCGCCGACCGCGGTCGCACACTCCTCGAACTGGCCGAGATTCTGGATCCTCTGGTGCTGCCCGAAGCTGTGGATGAGATCGGAATGAGCGGCGATCTGACCGCCGCTGCCCCCTTGATCGCGATGGCGCGGCCGGGCGAAGCCGCTTCACGCTCTCCGTATGTGCAGCTCAAAGCGATTGAGTCCCTGGGCCGCTTGAAGGATGCCGAGGCCGTGGCCACGCTGCGGGAAATCCTCGAATCCAAGAAAACCTTTAGTTGGCTGCACCACCGCGAGCTGAGAATCGCCGCGGCGCAGGCTCTGTCGAAAACTGATCCTCGCTACAGTTCTCAGGTTCTTTCCGACAGTGGGCTCGAGGCCGCAGAGCTCGCAATCGCCCCCCTGGATATGGCTCCGGCATGCCCGTGGGTGCGGCAACGGCGCTACGAGCGTCTGGTACTTTCGAAAACCGTTGCGGCAACCATCGGCAGTTCGTGGGGCAAGTCCAGAATCATGATCCGCGAATTGAGCCTCGGCGGCGGTATGGGTACAAAGGAAGACAACCTCCGCATCGGCAGCGAAGCCGATTTGGAAATCTCGGTCGGGATGCGCGCCAAGATTCGCGCCCACGTCCTGTTGCGCCGCGCCCGCGTGAACGAAGTAGGATTCGAAATCGTGAGCACCGATCTCGAGAGCCGCTATCGCCTGCGCCGACTGCTGGTCGAAGCGCTCAACAACGCTCCCCAGAACAAAAACCAGGAGTGGAGCGGCGAACGAAAGATTTAGGGAACCGTGTTTAGCTCAAAAGACAGAAGCCTCTGCCCACGGGCAGAGGCTTCTGTCTTGTAGCGCCATTGTCCGGTTGCTACTTCACTTTCAAGAAAATGATCGCCAGTGTGTAAAGTGCCAGCGACTCGATCAGGACCAGGCCCAGAATCAGCGCGAACTGAATGCCGGGACGAGCTGCGGGATTGCGGGCTAGCGATTCGGTAGCAGCGGCGACAGCCTTGCCTTGGGCAAGGCCGCAGACTGCGGACGCGATCGCCATCGAGAATCCGGCGGTGATTGCAATCCAGCTGCCTTCGCTGGTTCCGCCGCCCTGCGCGAATGCAGGCACGGCGAAGCACAGTGCGGATAACGTCATGAACAGATGACTCAACTTGCGCATGGTGTTTCTCCTCGTATCAAATTGCCGCCAGTGGGTGGTTGACGCCATACCTTGCAGGCGCCCTCACGCTTGCGGCTGCCAAACAAAAAGTCAGTGCTCGTCGGCGACAGCGCCGGAGACGTAGATGATCGACAGCAGCATAAACACATACGCCTGCAAAACGGCCACCACGATGTGCAGGCCGCTGAAGATGATGGGAATGCCGATCGGAATCATGGAAAAGAAAACCAGCGTAATCAAATCGCCGGCGAAAATGTTGGCCCACAGACGAACCGTGAGCGACAGCAGTCGTGCAAAATGGCTGACCAACTCGATGGGCAACATCAACGCAGCCAGAAGAATCCGTGCGATCAGCGGCATTCCTTCCATCGGCGGGCCGAAAAAGTGCAGAAGGTACTTCGGCCCGGCATGTTTGAATCCTTGCGTGTGGTAGTACAAGAAGGCGCAAATCGCGCACCCCAGAGGCACAATGGGGACACCTGTCGGCGACTCAAATCCCGGGATCAGCCCGATCAAATTACACACCAGGATGAAGATGAAGACGATGGTGAAAAACGGCGTGTAGGGCTCGCTATGATGGCCGATAATCTCGCGGCTCTGACCCAACACGAAGCCTTCGATCGCTTCGAAGGAGTGCTGCAAGCCTCCCGGAGACTCAACGGAAAGCCGCGATCGGACCAGCAGAAAGACAATCAGCAGGAACCCGAAGACCAGCAATTCCATGGCGAAGGAATTCGAGATAGGCGCCTGCGCATGCTTCGGTTCGATGTGTAGCATCCGCAGAAACGCGGCTACCGGGCTGGCGAACAGGCGGTTCAGGATCTCGGTAAACCAAAGTTGTTCCATATTAACCTGCGAACTCCTAAGCCTTTCCTGATCGGTTGCCTCGTTTCTCGCGTTCTTTGCGCGAGAAGTGGGAACTCCGCCGGGAGCCTAAACCTCCCGCGTTACAGCTACATACAGTTCGTAGCCAGCCTCGCAGGCAATCGCCGCGACGGGCAAAAACAGGCCCGCAAACAATCCCCTGAGGCTCGCTGGAAAACTGGTTAATATACCATACGCGACGGCTCCCAACAACACATAGCGGAACAGGAACCTGGCGACAATCCCCTTGCCAGACTGGGATTTACCGCTATTCGTGACGCGGTCTGCGAGTCCTGATACGCCGCTTTTCAGCCAATGGAAGTTGAGATAAGCGATCACGCATCCGCACAAGAAGCCCAGAGCGACCGCCCGCCCGAATCGCCACCATGCCGCGGCTGATAAGCCCAGGCCCAGGACGATCATCGAATTGCGAATCCGGTCCAGGGCGCCGGAGTAGAAGGCCTCGTCGGGCATCTGCGAAGCGTCAGGATGCGCGTGGTCGTCACTCATGACGAACTCACTTTGTGTCACGCAAAACCGTACGAATGAGCTCAATCATCCCAGCCGCGATCCCGAGAAACAGCCCGACGATGCTGATCCACGAGGTGTGCAGCCAGCGGTCGAGAGCCGAGCCGGCGAGCCATCCCACAACTGTCCCCGCGGGAAGCATCAACGCAAGCTGGCTGTAGCGTCCGACTTGCACCCATGGATTTTGCTTTTTCTCGGATCCGCGATTGTCTGAGGAAGTAGGGGACGGCATTGGCTGGACTCAACGCCACCGATTCTATCCTAAACAGCCCTGACGAAACTCTACGCGGCGGGCGGCGCCAGCTTCTGCACGTCCGGCGCATCCCCGCCCAGCCAGTCTGGATGCTTCGCCGTGGAGTCGAAATGTGACGACGTCTTGAACAGCTCGTACTTGCCGGCCATCGCCACTTCTTTCGTCTTTGCCAGAAGTTGCGCAATCTGCTCGCGATTCATCGGTTGAAGATCCTTCGTCGCCTCAAACGCCTGGTCGAGGATCTCCTGCTTGTCAATGCCGGTAATCACCACCGATGTTGGCAGGCTCAGCGCATAGTGTAGACACTCAATTGCCGATACTGTCTTGCTCTTCAGAATCACGCCATCACCCATCGACTTCATGCCCAGTATGCCGATCTCCTGCTTTACCAACTCAGGCAGAACCATCTGCGCGAAGCTGCGAAAGTGGGCGTCCATCACGTTCAGCGGCATCTGCACGCTGTCGAAGTGGAAGCCATGCTCGGCCGCCACTCTCAACATATACAAATGGATATGCGGATCCTTGTGCCCCGTAAATCCGATATAGCGAATCTTGCCCGCTTCCCGCGCCGCCAGCACGGCTTCGTGAGCCCCGCCTTCGGCAAAAATGCGATCCGGATCGTCGAAGCGGATGATCTCATGATGCTGCACCAGGTCGATGTGATCGGTTTGCAAGCGTTCCAGGGAAGTCTCGATCTGCCGCTCGGCCACCTCTTTGGTGCGTCCATCGATCTTGGTCATCAGAAATACTTTCTGACGGTAGCCGCCCTTCAAAGCCTTCCCCATCCGGATTTCACTCTGCCCCTCATTGTAGTCCCAGCTGTTATCCATGAAAGTAATGCCGCGGTCGACACCAGCGCGCACCAGGCGAATGCTGTCCTCCTCCGTAAGCCCATGCTGCCCAAGGTGGAAGCCGCCCATGCCGATCGCCGAGACTTTCTCGCCGGTGCGCCCTAGAGTACGGTAAAGCATGTCGCCCTCGCGGGTTCCGGCAGATGTGGCGAGAGGAATCGAGTGCATGGAGTCGTTCTCCTGAGGTGCGGTGGTTTTATCTTGCGCGAAGGCCGCTGGCACTGTGCTGGCGACGCCGCAAACGGCGGCAGTCTTGAAAAAATCCCGGCGTTTCATTACGAAATCGTCACCTGACGTTGAAGTCGTATCAGGTTTGAGATGTAAGTCAGTGTTAGGGCGTTGCCGTGAATCTGCTCCTGTAGGGACAGCTGCCTTCGGCTGTCCCTACAGGACTTTGTCTAGTGGGTCAGCCTTGCGACGTTAGGATTCTGAGCAATCCCCAGGGCCCAGTTCACCAGTTCGATGAAGCTGTTGGGCAGCAGGCCGATGTAGAGAGTGGCGATGCCGGTCACCGCAATGGCGGCGCGCATGCTCAGGCTGACAGGCAGCTTCTCTTCGCTCTTCTCGACCTTCCCCATGAACATCGCATTCGCGATCTTCAGGTAGTAATAAAGTCCGAACACGGAATAGAGTACGCCGAGCGAAGCCAGTGTGTAGTGGCCAGTAGAGATCAGGCTAAGGAAGATGAAGTACTTGCCCCAGAATCCAGCCAGCGGCGGAATTCCCGCCAGCGACAGCATGAACACCAGCATGAGCACGGCTTCCACGGGCGCACGGGAATAGAGTCCGTTCAAGTCGTCGAGTTCGTCACCAATCACGTTCCGATGCCGCAGCGCCGTGATCACCGCGAAGGCACCCAGGTTCATGAACGTATAGACCAGAAGGTAGATCAGGATGCCCTTGATGCCATCGGGATTGAGCTGCGTCGCAGTGCCCGCGATCAACCCCAGCAGCATGTAGCCGACATGGGCAATCGACGAATACGCCAGCAGTCGCTTGGTGTTCGTCTGCGTGAGCGCTGCGAAATTAGCGCCGGTCATCGTCGCGATGGAGACGAAGACCAGCAGCGGCACGTAGATGGGACGCATCGAAATCAGTCCCCAGGAAATGACCCGCCCGTTGAAGTCGTACGTGAAGCCGAGGATGCGCAACAGCATTGCCCATCCTGCGGCCTTGACGGCGACGGACATGAACCCAGTAATGCTGGTGGGTGCGCCTTCGTATGCGTCCGGGGCCCATTGGTGGAAGGGGATCGCAGCGATCTTAAACAGCAGGCCGGTGCTGGTGGTGAGCAAAGCGATAATGGCTACAGGCCTGTATTCGGTATGAATTAGGGCGGGTAGCCGGGCTCCGATAACATACAGATTCGTGCTGTCCGTCAGACCGTAAATCAGCGACAATCCGTAAGCAAAAATACCAGAGGAAAAAGCCCCTAACAGTAGATACTTCAATGCCGCTTCGTTAGAACGCCGGTCGCGGCGCAGGAATCCCACCAGAACATAAGTGGAGATGGCCATCAGTTCGAGGCCGATGAAGATGAGAACGATGTCGAAACCGGCCGCCATGCACATCATGCCCGCGACTGCCAGCAGCATCAGCGCGTAGTATTCGCCGTGATTTTCGTGCTCCGTTTCGAGGTAGCGCGCCGACACGAGGATCGAGATAGCTGTGGCTGCGAGGAACAGGTAGAAAAAGTACAGGGCAAAGTGATCCACGATCATCGTGCCCATAAAACCCAACTGAAGAGGCGTGCCGGTGGAGCGCAGCCACAAATCAATCTTGTACACCCCGCCCGCCGAAAAGAGCACTCCAATCATCGCCGTGACCGCATTCGCCCACTTCATCTCCTTGGGAAGCATGAGGTCGATCAGCAGGATGCCCAGCGCAAACAGCGCCAGGAGTGTGATCGGCAGCGCCAATAGATAGTCAGTCCAGACCACTATTTCTTCCCCTTCATTTTGTTCGTCTGAGACGCGGCGACTGGCGGCGCTGCCATGGTCGGCGTTACCGGTGTGGACGCTACTACCGTTGCCGGTTGCGCCGCGGCACTCACTGCAGGCTGCGGATAATCTGGCCGCGCCATCGCAATCGTGTGATTTACCGGCTGCTCCAGTATCTGGAAGAACGGCTTGGGATAGAGCCCGATCCAGAATGCCATAATGAGCAGCGGCACGAATGTTGCAACCTCGCGCGGCGTCAGGTCGTGCAACTTTTCGTTCTTCGGGTTTGTCACGGTCCCGAAGAACACGCGCTGGTAAAGCCACAGCAAATAAGCTGCGGCCAAAACGACTCCCGGGACAGCCCACGCGCCCCACTTCCAGTTCTCCATGAACGTCCCTTGCAGAATCGTGAACTCGCCGACGAACCCGTTCAGCAGTGGCAGTCCCATCGACGACAGGAACATGATCATGGTGATGGTGGCGTAAATCGGCATGACGTTGGAGATGCCGCCATATTCCGCAATTTCGCGCGTGTGCCGCCGCTCGTAAAGAATGCCGACAATCAAGAACAGCGCCCCGGTCGAAATGCCGTGATTGATCTGCTGCAGCACCGATCCGCTAAGCCCCAGGGGCGTCAGCGCAAAAATTCCCAGCGTGCAGAAACCCAGGTGGCTCACCGACGAGTAAGCCACAAGTTTCTTCATGTCCTTCTGCATCAGCGAGACCAGCGCGCCATAGATGATCCCAACGATGGAGAGGAAAATCATCCACCCCCGCACCGTCATCCCAAGGAAAGTCGCCGGATTCGTCAACACATTGGGGAAGAAGGGAAGTGAGAAACGGATGAATCCGTAAGTCCCCATCTTCAGCAGGACGCCCGCCAGGATCACCGAGCCCGCAGTGGGTGCTTCCACGTGTGCATCCGGCAGCCACGTATGGAACGGGAACATCGGCACTTTAATCGCGAACGCAAAGAAGAAACTCAGGAACAGCAGCGTCGCCACGTGCGGTCCGTAGTCGGAATAGATGCGCGGCGCCGTGTCGTAGAGCGCCTGCAAGCTGAAGGTGTAAATGCCAGTGACCGAGTGGTGATGGAAGTACAAGAACAAAATGCCCAGCAGCATCAGCACCGACCCAGCCAGGGTATACAGGAAGAACTTGATAGCCGCGTAGAGCTTCCGCGGTCCGCCCCAAATCCCAATCAGCAGGTACATCGGAACCAGCATCGCTTCCCAGAAAACAAAGAAGAGAAAGAAATCCAGCGCCATAAAGACGCCCAGCATGCCCGTTTGCAGAAACAGAAACCAGATGTAGTATTCCTTGACCCGATTCTCAATCGCCGTCCACGACGACAGAATCGAGATCCACCCCAGCAGCGTGGTCAGCATGATCAGCAAAAAAGAAATGCCATCGATGCCGAGAACATATCCCGCGCCGATCGAAGGAATCCAGTTGCCGGCAGAGCCTTCAATGAACTTGAAGCCGGGCTCAAATCGCTGCGCCCAGAACATCGGCACCAGCGGCAGCGAGACCACTAGGCCGGCGAGCGCGAAAATATTCGCGATCCACCGGATGGCGTCCTTATTCTCCTTGGGAACAAATAGGAGAAACAGCGCGCCCACGAGCGGCGTGAACAGAATGATCGATAAGATGTGAGATTGCATATGTCAGCTTCTAGCGTCTCAGCTCTGAGCTTCGATCTGTGAGTTTCGAGCAACTCGGATCTGACTGCTCGAAGCTCACAGCTCGTAGCTCGCCGCCTTCAGTGATACACGTAATAAAACGCGAATCCTACCAACCCTGCCGTCATCACCAGCGCATACCATTGCACCAAGCCCCATTCAAACAGCCGCGCAGGATAACTCAGCATGCGCGCCAGGATCGCTGGCCCGTTAACGCCGATGCCGTCGATGATCCACTTGTCCCACCAACTGGAGAACGTAGCCGCGACGCGGGTGATCCAGCCCGCGCCATTGACCGCGCCATCAATCACATGGGAATCGAACCACGAACTGGCTTCGCCGAGTCCCATCACGCCCAGCCGCACATCTCCCCACTTGCGGCGCCCGGTGACCAGATAGTCGTAACCTTCATCGACGTAATACTTGTTGAGCAGCACGGCATAGACGGGCGGTGCGGCGGCCGCGATCGGCTCGGTATAGCCTTTGCCGGCGTTCCCATAAGCGCTTCTCGCCATCAGCCAGCCCGCGCCAGCGGCCGCGATCGAGAGACCCATGAGTAGATATTCAGTGAGCCCCGGACCCGATTCGCCGGCTGTCGCCTGTTGCTCGTTCGAGTGCGCAAAAACTGGGTCGAGAAATTTGTCGATCCGCTTCGCCCCACCCATGCTCTCGGACACATTGAGGTATCCAGCGAAAATCGAGAAGAACGCCAGAATCACCAGCGGCCAGGTCATCGACTTCGGCGATTCGTGAATGTGATGCTCGACTTCGTGGCTCGTGACGCGCGACGGACTCCAGAACGTCAGGTAAATCAACCGGAACATATAGAACGACGTCATCAGCGCAGTCACGAATCCTATAGCCCACAGCGCGGGATGGAACTTCCATGCCTGCCACAGAATCTCGTCCTTGGAGAAAAAGCCTGCGAGCCCCGGTATCCCCGCGATCGCCAACGTCGCCACAAACATGGTGCGGAACGTGACCGGAATCTTTCTTGACAGGTCTCCCATATTCCGCATGTCCTGCTCGCCGCTCATGGCGTGAATCACCGAGCCCGCGCCCAGGAACAGCAGAGCCTTGAAGAAAGCATGCGTGAATACGTGGAACACTCCGGCCGAGAACGCTCCTACGCCAAGTGCAAGGAACATGTATCCCAGCTGCGAGACGGTCGAATAAGCCAGCACCCGCTTGATGTCGTTCTGCACCAGCCCGATCGAAGCGGCAAAAATGGCAGTCAGCGCACCAACGATCGCCACCACCTTCATCGAGTTCGGTGCCAGCCAAAACAACGCATTCGACCGCGCCACCATGTAAACGCCCGCAGTCACCATGGTCGCCGCATGGATCAGCGCCGAGACCGGCGTCGGACCTTCCATCGCATCCGGCAGCCACACATAAAGAGGCAGCTGCGCCGACTTCCCGCACGCTCCAACAAACAACAGCAATGTCGCCGCAGTGATGTACTTCAGACTCTCCGGAGAGAAGTGGCCGCGATGAGCGAACGAATTCACATCGATGAATCGAAGAGAACCGCAGAGCCAAGCGACAAAGAACATCCCCAGTATGAATCCCGCGTCGCCAATCCGGTTGACGATGAATGCCTTGTTCGCCGCATCGCTCGCCGACTTGCGCTGGAAATAGAAGCCAATCAAAAGATACGAACACAGCCCCACGCCCTCCCACCCAACAAACATCAGCACGTAGTTGTTGGCGAGAATCAGCGTGAGCATCGAGAACATGAACAGATTCAGGTACCCGAAAAAGCGGTAGTACCCGCCCTCATGTGCCATGTACCCGGTCGAATAAATATGAATCAGCATCCCGACGCCGGTAACAAACAGCAGCCAGATGCTGGAAAGCGGATCGAGCAGGAACCCCGCGTCAGCCTGAAAAGAAGCCTGGCTCCCGTCAGACTTCTGGAAGTTGAGGTGCCCAGTATCGGAACCGAGCCAAGTGTAGAGAATCTTCTCGTACGGCTGATGATCGTGCGCCGGAGCCCAATTCGTGTACTGCAACACAGCCCCGCAAGCCATCAGAAACGCAAGCACGACCGACCCGACGCAAACCGCGCTCACCGTCCCCTTCTGCAGCCTGCTCCCGAAAAAAAACATGATCGCCGCGCCGACGGCCGGGAACAGCGGAATCAGCCAGATGTGGTCTAGAAATGGCATGTAAGTTCTCAGCCGTCAGCTATCGGCCTTCAGCCAATGCACTTCGTTTCAAGCGAACTGTACTGCTTTCGCACCTGCAAGCGCTGGCAGCTGAAAGCTAATAGCTGACAGCTGCTTCTCTACCACTTCAACAAATTCACCTCATCCACGTTCACCGTCTCCTTATTTCGGAAGAAGGCGATCAGGATGCCGAGCCCAACCGCGGCTTCAGCGGCTGCGTCAGTAATCACAAAAATTGCGAACACTTGCCCGTGCAATGCGCCTGGACCATGAATGCCCTGCCAGTAGCGCGAGAATGCAACCAGGTTCAGATTGACAGCGTTCAGGATCAACTCAATCGACATCAGCACGATGACCACGTTGCGCCGGGTCAGCACGCCAATCACACCCAGCAGGAACAGAGCGGCCCCCAGAACCAGGTAGTGCAGCGTCGAGATGTGAAGCATCGCGTCCATTTTGATTACTGCCGATCAGCGATACGTCTTATCATTCCGACCGAAGGGAGAAATCTGCTTCCCGCCGGCAGATGCTCACTTCAGATCCTCTTCTTCGCCATGACCACCGCCCCGATAATCGCCACCAGCAGCAGCAGCGAGGCGATTTCGAAGGCGAACATATATTGTCCAGTGCTCCTGTCGAACAGAAGACCAGCGATCGCTTGGGTGTTCTGTGATTCGCCGTAGGTCATGCGCCCTTCGGGAAACAGAGCCTTACCCTTGGACGCGGACGTGTAAACCGCGATGAACAGCCCGCCGAGAGCCGTCGCGGCGACGATCCCCACCAGCCACTGTTGGTTGAACTGCGGTTCCTTCATGTTGCGTTCAAGGTTGATCAGCATGATCACGAACAGGAACAGCACCATGATTCCGCCAGCATAAAGAATGATCTGGACGCCAGCCACGAAGGGGGCGTACAGCATCAGGTACAGCCCGGCTTGGGCTAGCAGCGTGGTGATCAATGCCATCGCCGAGTGAATCGCATTCTTGCGCGTGATCACCAGAATGCCGCCGATGATCATGGTGGCCGCCAGCAGGTAAAAGAAGAAGGGAGTCGCGACCGGAGGATTCGTGATCGTGGGATTCATGGGTGCCCTACCCCTCGCAATTGAGCCCACAGATCCGCCCGCATGCCCACGACAGCGGTCAGAATCAGCAGCGCCAGGCCCATCGGCAGCAGAATCTTCCATCCCACTTTCATGAGCTGATCAAAGCGATATCTGGGGAACGTGCCACGATACCAGATATAGAGGTACATGAACCCGGCAACTTTGGCCGCGAACCAGAAAATATCGTTCACGCGCACGCGGACTGGCTCAAACAATAACGCCAGGCCGATCACCCCCAGTACTGCGCCGAACCCGGCCAGGCCCATGGTTTGAATCTTGAACAACGGATGCTTTGGCATGCGGGCCGTGTTGTAGAAACACATCGCAGCGAAAAGCAGGAACGTAACCCCCGGGAAGAAAGAGAAAATGGAATCCCAAGTCGACCCGCCCCAGTTAGGAAATGGCCGTAACCATCCCCCGAGCCACAACGTAACCGCGATCGACGATACCGCGATCATCGCCGAGTATTCGGCCAGAAAGAATAAAGACCAGCGGAATCCGCTATATTCCGTATGGAATCCCGCCGTCAATTCCGACTCTGCCTCGGGCAAATCAAACGGCGCCCGGTTCGTCTCGGCCACCATCGCGATCGCAAAGATGCCGAATCCGATCAACCCCAACGGGAAGAACTTGAAGATGAACCACTGCTGCTGCGCCATCTGCGATTGCACGATCCCGATCATGCTCAGCGTGCCCGTACCCGATTCAAGGCTGGTCATCATGATGACCGACACCACCGCCAGGCCCATGGCGACTTCATACGAAACCATCTGCGCGCTCGACCGCAGCGCCCCGATCAGCGGATAGTGGGAATTGGAGGCCCACCCCGCAGTAACAATGCCGAGCACGCTCAGCGACGAAACACCCAGCATGAAAAGAATGCCGATATTCATGTCGGTGATCGCGTGTGTAGGGCCAAAAGGGACGACAACAAAAACGGTGAACGCAGCCAGCACCACAATGAATGGCGCAATCCAGAAAACCAGCTTGTCCGCCTCAGCTGGGATTATGTCTTCTTTGAGCAGTAGCTTGATCGCGTCCGCGATCGGCTGCAGCAGCCCATGCGGTCCCACGCGCATCGGTCCAAGCCGCACCTGCATGTGCGCGAGAATCTTCCGCTCCAGCCAGTTCATCGCGATGACGGCAACGGAGAGCCCGCCAAATACCAGCAGGATGTATACGGTGGCCCAAAAGATGTTGCCCGCGCCACCCGGTGTCTTATCACTGTCGAGGTAGGACTGGATGTACAGGATCAGGTCGTGCATCAGCGGTCTACCTCGCCCAGAACGATATCCAGCGTCCCGATCACCGCAATGACGTCTGCGACCAGCTGTCCGCGGCACATTACGTCGAGCGCCTGCAGGTTTACGAACGACGGCGGTCGCACGCGAATCCGGTACGGCTGAGTCGACCCATCGCTGACGATGAAGTATCCCAACTCGCCCTTCGGCGCTTCAATCGAGTGATAAATCTCACCCACCGGAGGCTTCATCACCTTCGGAACCTTCGCCATGATCGGCCCTTCGGGAATGCCGGCGACGGCCTGCTCAATGATCCGCAGCGACTGCCGCATTTCCACCATGCGCACCAGATACCGGTCATACGTATCGCCGTTCTGCCCGGTGGGAATTTCGAACTCGAAGTTCTTGTAGTTCGCGTAGGGCAGCGCTTTGCGTATGTCCCACTTCACGCCGCTGGCCCGCAGTACCGGTCCGGTCACGCCCAGCGCTATAGCATCCTTGCCAGAGATCGTTCCTACGCCCTTGGTCCGTTCCAGCCAAATGCGGTTGGTGGTCAGCAACTCCTCGTACTCGTCAATCTTGGGCTTCACGAACGAAACGAAGTTCTTCACGTCGCGCTCGAACCCGTCGTAGGCCTCATACTGCAGCCCGCCAATGCGAAACGCGTGCGTAGTAAGCCGCGCCCCGCAATACTTCTCGAAAATCTTGAGAATCTCTTCCCGGTCACGGAAGGTATAGAAGAGCGGCGTGATGGCCCCAATATCAAGCGCGTGCGTCCCCAACCACAGCTGGTGGCTGGCAATCCGGTTAAGCTCAGTCAATATGACGCGTATGTATTGCGCCCGCGGCGGCGCTTCCACGCTCAGAAGCTTCTCAACCGTCTCGCAATATCCCAGCCCGTTCGAGACCGCGGCAACGTAATCCATCCGGTCGACGTACGGATTGAACATGGTATATGTGCGGTTCTCGGCAATCTTTTCAACCCCGCGGTGCAGGTACCCGATGACACACTCGAGCCCCAGGACCTTCTCGCCGTCGAGCCGCAGAATCACGCGCAGCACGCCATGGGTCGCCGGATGCTGCGGTCCCATATTAATGACGAGCTCGTTCGCATCGAGAAACGTCTTGTCGGGCGTTTCCAGATCGAGCGGCGAGAGCGTGTTCGGATCCGTCATGCTGTTTTCAGTATCAGTATTCGGAATACAAAAGGTTGCCCAAGGGGATCCTCGGGGCGACGTCCATTACCATTGATGTCCTCAATGGCAGCCGGATTGGTAGCACGCCCAGAACCTTTTCCGCCTGTGTCGCTAAGAGAACATAATCGCCGGCTGCAGCCCGGGAAAACAGAAATTCGCCGGAGTCGCCGGCGTTTGAGTCGACAGCGTTGTGTACACCCAACAGCCGCACTTGGATCGGTCCAGCTAGCCGATCGGCTCCACGAATACATCCCTTAACGGTCGAACGCTCAGGATCCGTCTCACCATCGAGGATGAAGCTGTCACACGTTGTAGCGTGACGAGCCAGGTATCTAGGGCCATTTCCCAGAATGAGGCCGGGTTTCGACAGCCTATGGATATTAATCGGAAAAGGTTCCAGCTCTACGGCGTTGCCGGGAATGTGCTTGGACTCATGCCTCGTCTTCGCGTTGCTCGGATCGGCATTGCTGGCAGTTTGGGCTTGAGCGCAAGCGAAGCTCATCGCGTATCCGACCACAATCATCGCGAAACGAGTCCTGCTATTGCTCCTCATTGCCCGCTCTCAATCCCCAAATTGATCTGCACCCACTCTTGATCCTGCTGCAGAATCCCGTAATCCTTCCGCAGTGGATGCCCCTTCCATCCGTCCGGCAGCAAAATGCGCTTCAGGTCGGGATGCCCATCGAACTTGATCCCGAACATGTCGAACACTTCGCGCTCCAGCCAGTTCGCCGTCGCCCAGATCGGAACCGAACTCGGCAAACTATCGCCGTCGGCAATGCGTGTCGTGACGCGGATGCGTTCATTGCGCGGGAACGAATACAATACCCACACCACATCAAACTGTTTCTCCCGCTTGGGATAGTGCACTGCGGTGATGTCCACGCAGTAGTCGAACTCTTCTTCATTGCGCAGAACCTGCAGAATCTCAGGGATCAGCGACCGGTCCACCACCATGTAGTTCTGCCCGAGATGCGTCAGCGGCTCAATCCCCGACCCATACTCGCCCCTCAACTTGGCAACCATCGGCGAATCCCACGGCGTCGGGACAGGAGCCGCAGGTTTCGGTGGAGCAGCAGCAGGCTTCGCGGCAGCAGGGGGAGCGGGCGCGGTGGCAGCGGGCTTTGCCGGGGTTCCAGGAGCAGGCGTGGCGGCGGGAGCAGAGGGAGCGGGCTTGTCAGCGGTGGCTTTCGTTTCCGATTGAAGCGACCCGGCCGGAGTAGCCTTCACCCCGCCCGGACTAGCGGGCTGATCCGCCGTCGGTTTCGGTTCGCCTTCCGGCGGCGGCGGAGTGGGGGATTTAATTTCGTCCGGCATAGCGCGAAGGCACAAACCTCCCGCGGCGTGTGCGTTGAAAAGAACGTTAACTTTTATCAGCTTGACGATGCGAAGTCAACGACGGTGCGCTCACGAAAGTGTAAAATTCATACAACTCTTTCCATTTGTCATCCTGAGCAAGTTGTCGCGAGCGCAGCGAACGACAGCGCAGCCGAAGGATCCCTTTCACGATTGCGGAACGAGCCGCCCTGCAAGGAGTTTCCGCCACGGGGATTGCCCTCCAAGCCCCCCGAAAGGTGATTAACCGCGAGCCTGTGCCTGGTAAGTTTCGATTAGATCGCGGATGCGTTGCGCATCGCCCTTGCGGTGCCCGTGGCTGGTGATGGGATCGGTGCCCCCAGTCGATTCGATCACGATCTCCGACCAGAACACGCCCGTGGAAATGTGTACCGAAGCGATCTTCGACATCGAAATACTCTCTTCATTACTGCCGAACAACCGGCCCTTCACGCGGGCAACACGCTGCGGGCTCACAACGAGCCGCGTAGGGAACAAAAAATTCCCCTGCGTCCAGCGACTGGCCGCAAACGTCTCAGCGGGAGAGGAATCCATCGGGTTGTCGATCGCGGCGGTCATGCCTCAGGTAGCGGCCGCCGTTCCGGCGGCTGTCGCGGGGGCGTCCCGCCCGCGCATAGGCGCCCTCTACACCCACTCCAGCGCGCCCTTGCTCCACACCCAAATATAGCCCACAATCAAAATCGCCAGAAAGATCAGCATCTCCAGCAATCCAAAGAGCCCGAACGCCTTGAACCGCACCGCCCAGGGGAACAGAAAAATCGTCTCCACGTCGAAGACGACAAACAAAATTGCAATGATGTAGTAGCGCACCGTGTACCGCCCGCGCGCGCTATCGATGGGGTCGATGCCGCATTCATAAGGCATCAGCTTCGTCTTGCTGGGATTCGAGGGCCGCACCAATTTGGCGAGCAGCAACGTGATCGGCAGCAACGAACCCACGATGGCGATGAATATAAAGATGGGAACATAGTTTTGCGGCATAAAGAGCCCAACCTCGCAATCGGCGCAGCAAGCCATACTAGCGCCGATTGGCCCACCGTTCAAGCGACGAATTCAGTTGCTCAACCAACGAAACTGTCGGCAACAAATCCTTCGTGGAAACTTCGTGCCCCTAGTGGTCCAAGGTTTTCTGCTGCGACCCGCAAACCACAACCCAGCGACCGTCTACGACAACCCATTCCGCGTCAGCGGCAACTCCCTCACTCGCTTTCCCGTAGCCGCGTAGATCGCGTTGCAGATCGCCGGAGCCATCGGGGGCACCCCGGGTTCTCCCACTCCCGCCGGCGGCGCCGTGCTCTCGACGATGTGCACGTCGACTTGCCGCGACGCGTCATTCATCCGTGCAACCTGGTAGTCATAAAAGTTCGACTGGTCGATCGCCCCCGCGGTCGCGGTGATCTCTCCCGTGCGGGCGAGGCTGGTTCCAAACACGGCCGCGCCCTCGAATTGCGAGCGCAGCATCTCAGGGTTCGCCACGATCCCCGCATCGACTGCAGTATAGACGTGGGGAATCCGAACCGCGCCCTGATCGTCAACCTCAACCTCGACCACGCTCGCCACGTAAGTAAAGAAGCTGCGATGAACGGCAATCCCCATGCCGCTTCCTTTTCCGGGTTTCTTCTTCCCCCAGTTCGCTTTCTCCGCTGCGATCTCCGCCACGCGCCGCAACCGCCCGATGTCGTAAGGATATTTCTCGCCCACCCCGGCAGGCTCCTGCGGCCCCACATCGAGCGTGCGCGGTGATCCGATCAGCGTCATCAGGTAGTCGTACGGATCGCGGTTCGCCGCATACGCCAGTTCATTCGCAAACGACTGCACTGCAAACGCGTGATAAATATTTGCCACCGACCGCAGCCACCCGATGCGAACGTGCGCCACCGCCTGCCCGTTTTCCGACCGGAAGTTCGGCACCTCGAACGGCACCACGCTCCATCCCATCGACATTTCGCCAGCTCCGCCGTAAACCTCGGTCGCATTGAACGTAGACCCGATCGGCGGGAACACAGATCGCTGCAGCCACGCCTTCGGTTTGCCCGAATCGTCGAGCGCGGCCTTCATGTACATGGCAGCGACAGAATGGTAATAGTCGAACTTGATGTCGTCTTCCCGGCTCCAGATCACCTTAACCGGCTTGCCGGTTTTCTTCGAAAGCACCGCTGCCTCGACCGCATAATCAGGCTTCGACTTGCGCCCAAAGCCTCCACCCAGAAACGTCACATGGCAGGTGACATCTTCTTTTTTGACCCCCAGCGCCTTCGCGACTTCTTCCTGCACGCCCTGCGGATTCTGCGTCGGCGACCACACCGTAACTTTATCGCCTTGCACATCCGCGACCGCCACCGGAGGCTCCATGGAAGCGTGCGCCAGGTGCGGGGCGAAGTATTCCGCCTCCACGATCTTGCCGCCCTTGGCGAACTCCGCATCGGGATCGCCCACCGTGCGCACAACCTTGCCCGGCTGGCGTGCGGTTTGCATCAGATCCTTCTTGTACTCGGCAGAGTTGTAAGACGCGTTGCTTCCGTTGTCCCACTCAATCTTGAGATTCTTCCGCCCCTTGAACGCGGCAAACGTGTTGTCAGCGATCACCGCCACGCCGCCCAAAGGCTGAAACGCATGCGGCGGCTTGAACGGATCGATCGCAATCGTCTTCTTCACCCCAATCACTTTCAGCGCCGCCGAGTCATCTACGGATTTCACCTTCCCACCCAGCACCGGCGGATGAGCAATCGCCGCATAGAGCATCCCGTCAACGCGCACGTCCATACCGAACAACGGCTTGCCCGCGCAAACATCGGTGACGTCATATCCCGGCGCGGGTTTCCCGATGTAGCGCCACTCCTGAGGCGACTTGAATTTCAGTTCTTCCTTCTTCGGCACCGGCAGTTTCGCCGCGATAACCGCGAGTTCCCCGTACCCCAGCTTGCGTGATGAACTCTTGTCCGAGACGAAGTGCACCGGATCGGCCACGCATTGCGATTCTGGAATGCCCCACTGCTGCGCCGCCGCCCTCACCAGCATCAGCCGCGCCGTCGCCCCAGCTTCGCGCAGCGTATCAAAGAATTCCCGCACCGAGTGCGATCCATCGGTGTCCTGCGATCCATAGGCTGCATCGCCATCGGCCTGAACTACAGTGACTCGACTCCAATCAGCATCGAGTTCGTCGGCAAGAATCCGCGGCAGGCTCGTGCGCACCCCGTTCCCCATCTCCGACCGGTGCGCCACGATGTACACCACCCCGTCCGTATGAATCCCGACGTACACGCTCGGATGGAACGCCGACGCCCCCACTGACGCGGTCGCGCCCTCTCCGAACCCGGGTGCCCCATTTCTCGCCGCTTTTGCGAGAAGTGGGGATTTTCCAACGCATAGCACAAACGCGCTGGTCGCCAGCATCCCCTCCAGAAAACTACGCCGCGAAACATTTTCGATCGTCATCTTCTCCATAGCGGTTTTTTCCAGGGTGATCATGCCGTCTCCTTCGCCGCCGTCTTGATCGCGGCCCGGATGCGCTGGTACGTCCCGCATCGGCAAATGTTACCCGCCATCCCGTCATCGATGTCGGCATCGCTCGGCTTCGGCTTCGACGACAGCAGCGACACCGCCTGCATGATCTGTCCCGGCTGGCAGTACCCGCACTGCGGCACGTTCACCTCGGCCCAAGCCTTCTGCACCGCGTGCGGCCCGTTGGCTGAGATGCCCTCAATGGTCGTGATCTCGATGCCTTCCACGGTGCTCATCTGCTTCTGACACGAACGAATTGCTTTCCCGTTCTGCAGCACGGTGCAAGCTCCGCACAGCGCCATCCCGCACCCGAATTTCGTTCCCGTGAGTCCGAGGATGTCACGCAAATACCACAGCAGCGGCATCTCCGGATCGCCATCAAACATCTGCGCGCGTCCGTTCACCTTGAAATGAACCATGGGGCACTTCCTGGGTGGATCGAATTGGAAAATTATGAGGGTATTTTACTGCGGGAAGAGCGTCGAAATGCAAACTCTCCCTGGATGGAGTCATCCTGAGCGCAGCCATTCTTCACGCGAAGCGAAGAGGCTGCCCTGAGCGAAGTCGAATGGATCTCCAGTTGCAGACTACGGTGTCACGGTTTCTCCCAATGCGTCGTACTGAATTGCTGCGGATCGTAAACCGCAGGCGCCAGTTTCACATTGGCCTGAATGTCGGTGTAGTCCTCGCTGAAAACCAACTTGTCCTCAGAGTGCACTTCCACCCGAGCCGCCAACCACGCCCCCGCTAGTGGCCGGTAATCCGTGAAGCGTACGTCGTCGAGCTTCTTAGGATCCCCTCGCGAGGGTTCGATCACCCGCACAAACAGCAGCGTATCTTTTGTGACCCAGAACTGTTTGGACGTCAGGTCTCCTTTGTCAGCACCCACCACGTAAGCAGGACGCCCCTCCCACGTATCCTCGCGCAGCTTCGACAAGTCGTACCCCTCCCCCTTCACCACCTTGATAGTGGTTTCTGGATCCTGCGTGTAAACGTCAAATCCCAACACCAGCAGCATATTGACTAGGGGAAAAGTGCGGGCGACTTTGCCGTCCTTGACGACGGTGGCCGTGCCGTCGACCAGAACGTATCCGTTCCCGTTGCTGGCCGGCCCAATGTCAATGCGCAACTTTCCCGGCAACATCGCCGCCTCATACCAGGTTTCTGCTGAACTCGTGCCGTCCGGCTTGTAGGTCGTGCTCTTCTGCGTGAACGTCAGCGTCTTGTACCAGGTCGCCTGGTAGCGGTCGTGCATGGCCCGCAGCAGAGTTTCCCCGCTGCGGATCTCTTGCGCGTGAGCGAGTGTGCCCATCAGCAGTGCGGGGAGCAGAAGAGTTCTCGTGAGCAGTTTCATTCAGCCTTCCTGTCGTCCGATGTGATCGTACCTTATCCAGTTCCTCACCGCCGGGTTAGACGAGACAAAACAATAAAGGACATCGGGACGCAGCGGAAACAACATGCTCCCTGATTCCGCCCCGAAAGGCCGCCCCGAGCAGACCGGACCGACGCAAAGGAGCACAGTTGGGCTTCCCAGCCGCGGAGCGGCGCAAGAATGCAGCCCACAGCGCAAGCTGTGGCGTGGCCGGTGAATAGATGAGCCAAGCCCCAGAGGGGCGACAGAAAAGATTCTATGGAAAACACCGAAAAATGCGTTGCCAGAACTCCAGCCGCGAAAGCCTGCCCTGAGCGAAGTCGAAGGGCGGCGGGAAGGGAAAGTCCACCACGGTAGTGCCGGGTGCGCCCGTGAAGCACGCGACTCCCGCTGGGACGCCACCCTTACACAACCTTATCCGGAAACACAAATACCGTCCGCGCAAGCTTCGATCGCAGCGTCCCCTCCCGATAATAGCGGCCGAGGATCCCATCCTTCCAAACCAGTAGATCCGAATTCTGCTCCGCAAACTCATCCCATTCGCGCGAGGGGAACCGCGCCATCCGCTCGCGTATCAAAAAGAAGTATGCATGAGTAATTGTCTCGTTATAACGCTCAGCCTTGCCCAGAGCCGTCGCAAAGCGCTTGAGCGCGGTCGTAAATTTGTCGAGCGCCTCCAGCGGGGGATACTCGCAGAGATAAGCAAACGCCAGCCGCACGTGGTCCGCGTGATGGAACGAGTCTCCGGGGACGGCGCCCGTTTCGAAGCTCCGGATGAATTCTGTCGTTTTCATCACGGTTGCCTGCCAAATGCGCCAGCTTCCGGCGTAGCGGTGCCGCCGTGCGGTGGGCCGCCGGTATCTCCCAGCCAGAATTGATAGACCTCTCCCAGAATGTTGTCGATCGCAATGTCGTTCGCCAGAAATAGTTTTGGCATGACGGACCGAGAGAAGAGATCGGCGAGAATCTCCTGCTCGCGGACGAAGTATGCATGGATCTCCTCGTTCGTGTTCCCGAACTTCTGCGCGTATTTGAGCAAGAACTGTTCGTTCTTTCGGGGCTCGATGCCTCGCTCCCAAAGACGCTGAGAGGAAGCGCGAAGCGAAACAAGTTTGCAGCCCAGCGCGGCCAGACGATCATCAATGGAAGCAACATCGCTCCACCCGACTGCCCCCGGGCGGACACACTGCGTCAAATGCAGAGTGTCGATGATCACGAAGCACCAAGGTTTTGTGTGTTCCTGCACACTGATGGCAAGCCATTCCATAAGGCTCAAGATTCGGTCAAGATGCTTCAGGTTCTCTGCCACTGTCAGCGTGCCGCGATCTTCGGGGGTTGCCAGCGGGCCGTAGGTGTGCGACTGCGCCAGATGAATAACGCTGCGTAGCTTCCTGGGCCCGGAGTTCACAACGTGGCGGCGAAGCAGCGCGTCAATCAGCGTCGACTTACCGACTCCCGAAGTGCCTTCGATGAGGAGCGCCTTGAATGGAGCCATAGGAGTCGTTGACCTCGCCAGCTTTATTTTCCGGTCGCGACCGCGAACGCCGCCGCCGCATAAATCACCAGATTGCCGATCCCGTACATTCCATGCAGCAGGTGGAGGAGGATGGCCATCACAAACACCGCCACCAGCAGCCACGCGCCACGGATCGCAGTCTGCGGAATCAGCAGCAGAATGCACCCGGCGATCTCGCCAAACCCCAGCACCAGCCGCACGAAGCCCGGCAGGTGAGTCCGCGCAAAGTCATGCGCGGCGCCGGGCAGCACGAACATCACTGCTTGAATCAGGATCACGATGCCGAGTGAGTATTGCAGCACGATCAGACCGCATTTGGCTTTCACGAAGCTCATGCATTTCCTCGCTATTTGTCGCCAGCCCGCTTGCGCGGAGATTTGGCTTTGATCTCTTTCAGCCGGTGGCTGGCGCTCGAATCAAGATCCAGAGCATAGAACTTTTTCAGCTCACGAATGCGCTCCAGCGACGCCGCACTAAATGGAGTCTTGCCCTCGAAGGCATGCAGCACAATGCCTTCCAGCACGTCCCCCAGCGTCATGTCGTGGTATTCGGCAAACGCCTTGAGCACTTTGAGAATTCGTTTTTCGATGCGCACGCCGGTCTGCACGCGCTCTACCAGGAGTTTAGGATCGTCCGTCATGTGTACCAATGTACCATGGTACCAACCTCGGTGCAAGCCCATTATTTTTGAAAATGATCTAAAAAGACGTTATCGTCATTTGAGGATATGTAGCCTATGACAGACTGGTTCGCACGCCCTGTCCTCCACGTAACGGATGTTGAGGCCTCGCTCCTCTTTTACGTTAACTTGCTTAGCTTCACGAGCCCATGGCGCTACGACGAGGACGGCAGAGCGCACGTTGCACAGGTCGACCGGCAAGGCTGCGCCCTCATACTGGCCGACACGTGGCCGGAGAAGATTGGCAAGGGGCTGATGTTCATTTCGCTGAACCTCGAGCCCCAGGGGCAGGTCGCCGCTTTGGACGCGCTCCGCGCGGAACTCGAGGCCAAGGGCGTTCCGGTCAAGGAGGGCTCGTGGGGTTACCGGCTCCTGGTCGTCGATGATCCCGACGGCAATCAACTCTTCTTCAACTATCCGAGCGAGAATGCGTCCGGCAAGGTTGCTAAAGATGAAGCATAATCGTGCAGACGTGCCAGCATCGCCGGTTCGACAGCATATTCGATGGGACGCGCGGCAGCGGAGTGACGCTGCCATTCCGGGAGGTATTCGAACGGTTCGTGATACGCGATAGCACTCGTTGACCCCGTTTGCCAAATTGTCAACGAGCCCACGCCTGGTTTAGCAAGTTATGCCGCCCGCCGAGAAACGCTCACCGCCGCCCTTGAATCCTTCTTCTCAAGCGAAGGCAGGCGCGTCCCTCCATTCAATTCTTCCAGCCTTTTTCGCAATTCATCCCCGCAGGTTAGGCGAGCCATACAGTGAGTACAGTTTGGACGGTGGATTCTCAGAAGTGACAGTAAATAGCAGATGTGAGGTCTCATCGCACACCCCCCGTTTGCCCGATATGATGATTTCGGACCGTCAACTAGTCAAGAAAAATTCGCCCGCTCGTCCCGAATCCGGTCGATGGCTGTTGATTTCTTAAACACTGAACGTCAGACAAGGCCTCCTGTCTGATCTCGTTGATGAAACAGGGATACGTTTCAAATGTTTTGACTGGCTGTCGGTTAGTGGCCGAAATATCGCCTGCCCCTCATTTGACCGCTGCGTCGATTTGGATGGCGGTTGTTTTGTACGCTAGCGTACGGAGTTCACCTTGATCTCATGTCGAACTCGGTACTTCTCCCGCAATTGTAGCGAGGCCACAGTGGCGGATGAACGGCGGTTTAACATAATTGGCGAGGTAGTGTTTCCAATTTGTTTCGAAGTCTCCCCTGGAAGACCAAGCCGCCGCTAGCGAAAAATACAAATCCTCCCGTTTCATCGAGCCGACTTGCCCAACGCCGCCACGGCATGAGCGGGAGCCAGTCGAACCGCAAACTTATCGTCGTGTCCGCAGCTGATCACTGTGGTTTGGTTGGAGTATTCTCTGACCCAGATCACCCGTTCGGGATTCACAAAAACCTCCAGACCATCCACATCTTCAAACATTACAAAGTCCATGTTGCCTCCTGTTGGCGAATCTCTGGTCGACGCTCTCTGTTGGAAGTGTCAAAATCGCCCAATCATCGACCGATTCGGTCGATTGTACAGAGGTCGAACTTCATCCCCGTCTGGGCATTTCGTTGATGCCAGGTCGGCCAACCCCAAACCATAGCCGCCCCTCCTTCGGTTTTCCACAGTTCTGCACAATAAAAAAACGTCGGATGGTGACGTACACCTTGAGCGAGCAAATAGAAAGCGGACAGTGGATTCGTGTGCGCACTCCAGATACAAGTCGAGCTGCAGCTGGCCAGCCGAATCTGTGCCGCTAACTCCTTATTCCCCAGTATTTTACCTGGAACTTCTTTCGATTCAAGATTTTGCGCGGAAGAAAGCCGATACCCTCTCCCTAACTACAACAGAATCAAGATTCTGCCCCTATCGCGAAAAAAAATCGCGCACCCGCCCCGCAAACCGAGGCGTGGACCGCCGCTCTCGCAGGCCATCTCAACCCATTGTTTATAATCTCCCTTCCATCAAAAGCGGCAAAAGGATACCCTTGGCACTCGACGACCACATCTACAATCTGCGCCGCGAGAAGTTGAAGCAGATTGAGGCGCTGGGACAGGCCACCTACCGCAGCAAGTACGACTTTGCCCACACCATCGAGCAGATCCTGGCTGACTACACGCCGAAGACCGCCGATGAGCTGGATCAGGCGCGCATTAACGTCCGTGTTGCTGGACGCATCATGGCCATCCGTCTCATGGGCAAGGCAGGATTCGCTCACCTGCAGCAGGGCGGCAAGCGGCTGCAGATCTACCTCAAAAAAGATGCCGTCGGCGACAAAGGCTTCGAACTCTACAAACTACTCGACCTCGGCGACCACATCGGCGTCAGCGGATATCTGTTCCGCACCCGCACCGGAGAACTCAGCGTCCACGTCGAGGAGATCACCTTCCTGAGCAAAGACCTGCTGCCCCTTCCCGAGAAGTGGCACGGCCTCACCGACGTCGAACTACGCTACCGCCAGCGCTACGTCGACATGGTCATGAATCCGGAAGTGCGCGAAGTCTTCCTGCAGCGCACCAAGCTCGTGCAGTCGCTGCGCCGCACGCTGGACTCGCATGGGTTCATCGAAGTCGAGACGCCGATGATGCAGCCCATCGCCGGCGGCGCCGTCGCGCGCCCCTTCGTCACCCATCACAACACGCTCGACATGGATCTTTACCTCCGCATCGCGCCCGAGCTTTACCTGAAGCGCCTGGTCGTTGGTGGCCTCGACCGCGTCTACGAGATCAATCGCAACTTCCGCAACGAAGGCCTGGGATGGCGCTGGAATCCCGAGTTCACCATGCTCGAGTTCTATCAGGCCTACACCGATTACCAGGGCGTGATGAACCTCACGCAGGGAATTATCACTCAGGCCGCGAAAGACGTAACCGGCGGCACAAAAACGAAGTGGGCTGAGCAGGAGATCGACTGGGCCAACTGGAAGCGCATGACGATGCGCGAAGCCATCATTCATTATTGGCCAGAAGCCGCCGGCGCCAAACCGGAGATGAGCGATTTCGCCACCGGCGACGGCGTCGGGAAGTTGGTCGAACGCTTCAACTCCGCTCACTCGCACATGGCCTACGAAGCCAACGCTCCGGCGGGGAAGAATATCGCCGCTCTATTCGAAGCGGTTGCCGAAGAGCACCTCACGCAGCCCACGATCATCTATGAATATCCCACTGCGATCTCGCCGCTCTCGAAACAGAAGCCGGACGAGCCCGATTGGACCGAGCGCTGGGAGATGTTCGCGGGCCAGATGGAAATCGCCAACGGCTTCAGCGAACTCAATGATCCGGAAGACCAGCGCCGCCGTTTCGAAGACCAACTCAAAGAACGCGATCGCGGCGACGACGAAGCCCACCAGATGGACGAAGACTACATCCGAGCCCTCTCGTACGGCATGCCGCCGGCAGGAGGTGTGGGCGTCGGAGTCGATCGCCTGTGCATGCTATTCACCGACTCGCACACCATCCGCGACGTGATTCTGTTCCCGCTCCTGCGCCCGGAAAAGCCTTCCACCACAGAGGACGCTGAGGGCACAAAGGAAAGGCCATAAGTCGAGTACTTTGATGGTATTAACTGCCCAGTACCTAGAAATGCACTGTTAGTAGTGCATCCCCATTCCTATACTTGTCGCATCGGTTTGGGCTCTGAAACGGCAGCGCTGCCGTAGCGTCTGGAATCCCTGCGGACACTGGGTCGGTGGCGCTTTGCTTTTTCGCCCCGCTCATTTCGCCGTCTTCTTCTCGCTGTTCTTCCCGACAGCCTTCTCTGTCGAAGTCCTCGGTGCTTCGGAGGGCGGCTGATCAGGGCTGAAGTTCGCACTCAGGTAATCGATCAGCGCGTCGCGATCGCCAGCCTCGACGACCGCTCCCCACTTCACCATCTTGTCGACTTCCTTCGTCCACGCCGCTTTGTTGAGTCGCTGCTGCAGGATGATCCGCGCCTCGTGGCACTCGGTGCACGCCGTCGATGCCTTCATAGCCATCGGACCGTCCGGCAGAGGCGAGGCGAAGTTCACCTTGGGTGGCTTTTGCAGGCCACTCCGCACCTGGGCGCCATCTGACTGCCCCGAACACACAGGCACAAGAACCGACACGATCACCGTCAGCAATGCGGACGACGCAGCAGTTATTCTATGAGACATTGATCTTCACCTGATCAGCGGCGTTGTACAGATACCCGCTTGGATTCCATACGGGCGTGGAGGGCTGAGATCGTCCCTGCGAGTCAGTAGCCCGCGACAGGATGGTGTAGGCCCCGCTCTTCGCTTTCCACTCGTAGCTCCAGAGCCGCCATGCATAGTGGGCGTGATCGCGCCCGAGGCCGGCAGCATTCCAACTCGCTCCGCCGTCAGTCGACACCTCGACCTTGACGATGTCAGCCTCACCAGCCCATGCCGCGCCGTGGACGACGACACTTCCCGCCTTGAGGCTGGCGCCGTCGATTGGTTCCGAGATCACTGACTTCACATTCAACGCAGTAAGCGGGTGAGTATCTTCGGGCTTCACCGCCTCGCCAGGTTTGCTCGGCTGATTCGGGAAGCGGTAAGCCGGGCTCATGAAGTTCCCCACGAATTCCGAATCGAGGATCTTGATCTCCGTCAGCCACTTGCACGAAGCGGCGCCGATCCAACCGGGGACTAGCGCCCGCGCAGGAAATCCGTGATGCTTGGTGAGGGGCACACCGTTCATGTGCGTGGCGATGAGGGTGTCGGAGTCGAGAGCCTTCTCGATCGGAATGCTGCGAATGAACGGGGGAACTTTGCCCGGTACCTCATCCAGTCCGCGGAACATAACATGCTTGCCCGTGCTCTTAACCGCGGCGCGCTGCAGCACGTCCCGCAGTCGTGGACCAGAGAAGCGTGCCGTGCTGACTGCGCCCTTGCCCCACTGAATGCCCGGAACCTGCGGACGCTGCAGGCTGCGTCCGTTTCCGGCGCATTCGAGCGTGTTGACCACGGAGTGCGTCTCGACCCTGGAGAGTTCGGCAAGTGTCAGCGTGAAAGGCTTCTCCACTTCTCCGCCGACCGTGAGTCGCCAGTTGTCTGCGTTGAGTTCGCTAGGTTCGTGCATGTGGTTGCGCACGAAGAAGCGAGGGACTGGGGTGAGCCAGGTGTTGAAGTACTCGACCGGAGTTTCCAGATCGACGAATCGCAAGGAGCGAACGATCATTCCATCTTCGCCCGGGACTTCAATGGTCCCATTCTGCGCGATGCTCGCCCACGACAAGAACGAAGGCGCAGCGGTGACCGCGAGCGCGGCGCCCGACATCTGCTTTAGAAAGTAGCGTCTTGAGTTCATAGCGTTTCAGCAGAGTGTCTATGATAGGCCCAATAGGGAATAAGTTAGCACCGCCGGCCCGGTAAAGGAGAGTACCAAAACCGGGCCGGCAGCTTCCGAGTGAATCGTGCCCCTCGGAAAGGGTCAGGGCGGTAAAGCCCGTTAGAAGATGTAAATCGTGTCGAACTGCAAGCGTGTGAGCCAAGGTTCGGTGGTCCCGAGCGGACGGCCGACCAGGGCGGTGAAGCCTAACTGCACGCGTGGATCGAATTGGTAAAACGTCGTGAACCGGTGCTGCGTAACGTTCGTCCCCTGGCGAATGTCACTGTAGTTGAAATTGCCCAACACCGCTTCGCGTTCGATGTAGATACGGGTGTATCCGAACTGCAGATCACCCTTCTTCTCCAAACGTCCCACGTCGCCTTCCGCCCAATATCCGCGGCGGTAATGCGAATCGCAGGGCGAATTGAGCGTCTGCTTATAAGTAGTCGTCGCTGTGTTCGTTGGGGCCGCGACGATGTTGGGAAGGTTGCCGCAGGCCTCGGTGTTCTGGACATAGTCCCCGATGAATGTTACGGGGATTCGAGGATGCCCGGTATTGATGTCAAAGCGAGCGATGGTGTCGAACAGCCCGAACTTCGAGGCGAACTGTGCGTTGCTAATGGAGGTCACTCCAGTCGGATAAGCCGTTCCGTTGACCGTGATGATGGTCGTCGCGGTGGTGGTGTAGGTTGAGTCCTGAACGGGGTTCCCAGACGTCAACGGCAGGTAGCCCGAAAATGGAGTCTGCGGATTCTTGGTACTGGCACGCGCGAGAGCCAGGGCAATCGAATCGGAGCCGCGGTAGTCATAGTAGGCTGCATACGCGCTGAGATTCAGCCACGACGTAAGGCGCCAGTTCGTCTGCAATTGGCCACCGTAAGTAATGGACTGGGTAATTCTCTTGTCCGTCGGTGCGGTGCCAGCCATCTCGGCGAAGGGCAATTGAAACCCGATGAACGCAATCCTTTTCAGGACAGGCGTGTCCAGGTTGAAGGCCAGGCTCTCGCCGACGCCTTCAGGATTAATGTCTTTATCCCAAGTCAACTCGGTGTTGTACCAAGGATAGCGGAATTTGCCGCCTACGAGCGTGAGGGACTTGAAGCCTTGCGGCCTGAACTCGACAAAGGCTTGGTCGAGAGCAACGGCCTTGCGAGTGTAGAAGCCAGTCAAAGTTTGGTTCGTGGAAGTCGGGTCGTTGATGTCTCCGCTGGCCAGTGTCAAGCCGGCGCGAAATTGCTCGCCCAGGGTGGCGACGGCGTTGAATCGGGCACGAATGCGGGCGCGCATGCGATCCATGGATTCATCCGTCGGCCCTCCGAAGAAGGGCTCGCCGCGAAGCCGTACGTCGCCGCTGAACGAGATCGGGCCGAGGCCCTGGATTTCTCTCTCCAGATTTCGAATGCGTTCATCGGAACTGCCGGCATTCTGCTGGCTCTTCTGGGTTGGAGTGTCCTGCAGGTTGGTTGCGATTGTCACGCGTGAGTCTGGCGCCTGGGGCGCAGCAGGTGCCGTCACGGCTACAGGTACGGCGGAAAGAATGATGGATTGAACTTGCTGCTGACTCTGCTCTTTGGATTGTAATTGTGCCTGCAGCGCTTCGATTTGCCGTTGCTGCGCGGCGAGGGCTGCTCTTAATTCCTGGATATCGGCTGCGGTGACCGGAGCAGGGGCCGGCGCTGAAGCAGGTCCGTTCGCTGGAGCACCGTTCGACGCTACCTCGGTCTGTGCCCACGCGCCGGCAGTCAGTGCTGCCAGCGTCAGGGTCGTGATGAGCAGTTTCCGGTTGAGTTTCATGAAAGTACAGTCCTCTCCTTTAGGGTTGCTCGTGTATGGCTGCTTCGCGCGGATACAACGGGAAACGGTTCGTGAGCGGCAAATTCACTGCAATCACTGGCGTTCGCCCGTTCATGGAAGTATAACTATAAACATAATAGACATACTTGTAAATCTCTGGTGAGGCTTCTCATCGTTTCCAGGCAAGCTGGTTTCGGGTATGTCCGCGGGGCGCGTTCCGACAGTCTCAGGTAGCCGGCGTCAGGCCCCACTTATTTTGCAGATGACGTTCCATCCCTTTGAAGACAATGCCGTCGACGACATAGCCGATGGCGATGATCAGGATCATGACGGCGATGACAGAGCTCATGTCGTTCAGATCGCGGCCCATCATGAGGACCTGGCCGAGTCCGAGACTTAGATAAAGCATCTCGGCGGTAATCAGCGAGCGCCAGGCAAAGGCCCAGCCCTGCTTGAGTCCGGATACGATGAAGGGAAGACTGGCTGGAAGCAACACATACCAGAACAGCTTGAATCCCTTGGCCCCAAGGTTGCGTCCGGCCTGGCCGAAGATCTTCGGCATCTGCTTACGGCCGTCTTCCATGGCAAGAGTGACCGAGAGCAGAGAGCCCATAATCACCACGAAGAGGATCGCATTCTGGTTGAGCCCGAACCACAACAAGGCAAGCGGCCACCAGCAGATGCTGGGCAGACTCTGCAGGCTGACGAGCAATCCCCCCATGGTTTCTTCGAGGAACTTATTGCTGGCGACGCCGAGGCCGAGGATCATGCCGAGGACGACGGAGATGCCGTATCCAATCAGGACGCGCTGCATGCTGACGCGGATCGCGATCCAGTAGCTGTGATCCTGGAATCCGGCGTAGAGAGCCTGGCCGACACCCCAGGGCGTGGGGAACAGATACGGCGGCCAGATCTTGAGGTCGGCAAGAAGCGTCCAAAGGCCGAGGAGAGCGGCATAGAAGATGATGTAGCGGGCAGCACGCTTCATATGCAAACCTCCTCGCCTTCCGGTTTTATGCGCGGCTTGACTCCCTCGCTGTATTCCGCTTCGAGCGAGCGGTTAATCTCGTCGCGCAGTTCATCGAGGATTTCACGGGCGGCGCGGGCGACTATCGGATCTTCGAGATGGCGTGGGCGCGGCAGTTCCACGAGAAACTCGCTCTTCACGCGGCCCGGGCGGAACGTGAGCAGGACGACGCGATCGCCGAGGCGAACGGCCTCGCGCACGTTGTGAGTCACGAAGATGATGGTGCGTCCACTCTCGCTCCAGATGCGCTCCAGTTCATCGTGCAGCAGGTCACGGGTCTGCGCGTCGAGCGCGGCGAAGGGCTCGTCCATAAGGAGGACGTCGGGTTCGGTGGCAAGAGCGCGGGCGATGGCCACGCGTTGGCGCATGCCGCCGGAAAGCTGGTGAATGTAACTCTTTTCGAACTTTGCCAAATGGACGAGGCGCAGGTAATAGCGGGTCTTCTCTTCACGCTCGGCCTTGGGGAGGCCTTTCATCTTCATGCCGAATTCGACGTTCTGGCCAACGGTGAGCCACGGAAACAGGCCGTGGTCCTGGAAGATCAGGATGCGATCGGTACCCGGTCCTTGCACAGGCTTACCATCGATCAGGATCTGTCCGGAGGTCTGGGGTTGCAAGCCGGCGATCAGGTGCAGCAGTGTGGACTTGCCGCAACCGGAGGGGCCGACGATGCAGACAAACTCTCCGGCTCGCACCTGCAGGTTGATATTGTCGAGCGCGAGCAGGCGCTCTCCGCTCTGGGTGCGGTAGCTGAGGCAGATCTCGTTGAGGCCGACCTTAGAATTAGAAGTCTCCGGCAAAACGTTATGCGCGGGACGACCCATGGAGACTGGGCCTACCTTGCTTCCCGCAGGGCCGGAGTGAGCAGGGAAGCGAGGGTCGAGACTAGGATCCAAGCCAGGGTCCAAACCAGGGTCCAAACCAGGTCCGACAGGAATCGGAAAGTGGCTGGGGAACTTCTGTACGTTCGTGCTCATTGCATGGCCTTTCGTCCCTTTTCCGCGAGGACCTGGTTGAGGAGCGATAGATCGTAGAGACGGGAGAGATCTGGCATCTGACGGCCGAGAAAACCGTCGTCAAAGGCTTGCTGGGCGGCTGTGCTCAGCGCCGCGTGCAGCGGGTCGTAGGTGACTTGCATACGAGAGAATGCTTCGTCGAGAACGAGCGGAGGCAGGGCTTTGCCAGTCTCGGTTTGAATCTGCTGATTCAGAAGTTTCTTGGCCTCGGATGGATGGCCGTTGATCCAGTCAGTTAATTCGACATTGGCGCGGATCCAATTCTTGACCAGGTCGGGATGAGCCTTGAGGAACTTGGTGTTCACAACGAGCAGGCCGATGACGAATTGTCCATTGGGCCAAAGCGTGCGCTCGTCGACGAAAAGACGTCCGCTGCCCTCATGAATGAGGCGTGTCGCCCATGGTTCTGGAGCCCAAGCGGCATCGAGTTCTTTCTTAAGGAATAGCGTCAACTGGTCGGGATTCGCCATGGGGACGATCTGGACGTCGCCGCCCTTATCGTTGGTTTTCATGCCGTGGTTCTTGAGCCAGTTGCGCAGGGCGACGTCCTGGGTGTTGCCGAATTGCGGAGAGGCCACGCGCTTGCCATGGAAGTCTTCCGGCTTGTTAATGCCGGAATCGCTGCGCACAATCAGGGAGGCTCCGCCGCTGGCGGCTCCGGCCACAACGCGAACAGCTTCGCCATTGGAGCGAACATAGCCGTTGATCGCCGGGTTAGGTCCGACGTAAGTCATGTCGATCGCTCCGGCGAACAGAGCTTCGATGGCGGAAGGTCCAGCGTTGAAACTGGTCCATTGAATTTTGACCTGCGGGCCCATGGCCTTTTCGAACCAGCCGTTGACTTTGCCCACCATGGCCTGCGCGTGGGTGATATTGGGGAATGCGCCGACACGCATGGTGGTAATGGGGCCCTGAGCACGTGCGGGCGCTGCGGTCACGAGGCAGAGCAGAAGTCCCAGCAGGGAGCTTTTACTCACCTTTGCGGCCTCCGACGACCATGGGAAGGATGCTGCCGGGACTCTTCTTATGGTCCTTCTGCCGTTTTGCGCTCTTGCCGGAACGCGGACCGTCGTGGATCAAGTCAGCCAGGGTGGTGTTGTCGAGGATTTTCGCGGCGGCATCGCGGACGTCTAGGAATACCTGATAGAGCGAGCGGTGCGGAAGATCGCGGTCGATCAGTTCGCGCAACTGTTCGGCATCGCCGAAAGGCGCGAGTGGGCCGTCAATGAGGCGGATGATCTCGCTGAGATCAATTTCAGCAGGGTCACGGCGTAATTGGTAGCCGCCCTTGGCGCCGCGCACGCTTTCCACCATGCGGGCATTCTTGAGTTCGAGCAGGATCAGTTCGAGGAACTTTTCCGGCAGCGCTTCTTCGTAGGCGATGTCGCGGATCTTGATGGCTCCCTGCTCGTGATGCCGCGCGAGCATCATCATGGCTTGCAGGGCGTAGAGACCTTTTTGGGAGATTTTCATAGCGTAGGGGAATTATTCCACAAAGTCTAGAGACGTAATAGACATTATTAGCATAGGCGACATTGCAAGTGGAATTCCATTGGGGCCAAGCCTCGCCAGAAAATTACATTCGTGAAATCAATAGGTTAGGCGTTGCCGTGTCGCGGGTGAAAAACTCAATGTGCAGCAGATTGCAGTTGAGAGGCAGGAAAGGTAACGTCGGCGCGGTGGAAGACTTGGCTGGCGAAGGCAGACCAGAAAATGTCAGTCTTCCGGTGCGGCCAGTTTTTTTCTTTGCGCAGCTGGATCCGCGGGGAAATCTCTGGTATCGAACAAGCGCCAGGATCGTCCTGGGGGTTTCACCAGCAGCACCAGCGCCACCTCGGTCCGAGGACCTTGGAAGTACGAGATTCGAATATCGTGAGCGCCGGCAGCGAGCTGGACCTTGCCGCGAGAGCCCTGCGGCGAATGCAGGCTGTCGTCGCTGACGATCAGTTTGCTGTCTATATAGACTTTTGCGCCGTCGTCTGAGAGCAGGTCAAACTGGTATTTGCCCGGCCGATCGACCCCGAAAACTCCCCAGTAGTTCACGCCAAACCACTCCGTGCGGCTGGTTACGCCAGGAATGCCCAGCGTGAAAAAGCGCGAGTAAACGCCCAGAGAAGTCGTGAAGATCGGCGCCACAGCGTCGAACTCCGAGAAACGGGGAAGATGAGTCGTCCAGGGCGGCAATTGATAGACGTCTCCACAGAAGGCAAGAGGCGAATCCTGCTTCGTCGTTCCGAACAGAGATGTTGTTTGTCCCTCGGGGATGGGCGCCGAGAATGGATTTCTGCCTAGGGGAAGCAACAGGATTTCGCCCGAACCCAACGCTCCAGTGTTGCGATCACGAACTACGAGCCGAGCGGACAGGGCATAGACATTCGGCTGTTGCGCCTGGAAGCTGATGGTGTGCGCGAAGCCCTTCTCAGTCATGAGCTGGTACTCTTCCGGACTCGTCCCGGCCGGTACAGTTCCTTCGAAGTGAAGAAGCGGATGTCCGCCATATTCAAAGGTGCAGAGCGAGAAATCCAGTCGTGTGGGGCGGGCGCGGTCCGCCGCAGGGAGCGAGGCAAAGTAGCTCCCCGGCACGACGAACTCATACGCAGCTCCGCCTTCTTTGGAGTTCACCTTTTGCAGACCCAACTGAAATGTCGTGGTATTCAGGGCGTCGTAACAGGCGATCAGGGCCAGTTCCAGTTCTGGATGCTTCTTGCGCTCAGCATCCAAGGCCTGCTGCTCTTCCGCCTGCGCATTGGTTTTTTTGTCCTCCAGTTCTCCAGCGCGCACTTCCGCAGGCTTGTCCGCTTCGATTCTGTAGCCGGGACGAAAATACAGCGTCAGGTCGTCCCGCGTACTGGTCACGGAAATACGGTGCAAGCCGTCCTTGCGGCTCTGCGGCGAAAGGTAATACGAGAGTTCGTATGCTCCGGTGAGTGCGCAGAACGATTTGTGCAGCCAGCCCAAAACAATTCCTTTTGAATTGTCTTTGCGCTGGCCCACCGGCTCGGTTACCAGGTGGAACGATGCAATCTTCTGGGGCAGTTCCTTCGAATCGCCAATCGTTTCGGAGACCCGCAAGTCTTTGGCAGTGAGGTCTCGAACCGGATTGTCTGCGGCGTCTCGAACGATGACCTCCACGATGACCATGCGAGTGATCACCTTGAACGTAAAAGACGGAGCTTCGGCTTGGGGTTGGTTCAAGACCGGCTGCGGAGGGACGGGTGCGGCCTGGTGCGCGTTTTCATCTGCGTTCTGCGCGAAACAGAGGAGACCGCTCGCGAGAAATGCGATTGCTAGAGTCCGCAAAAAAGCGAAGACTCTTCGAGGAAGCAGACCGTGGCTCACTCTCTGCGACCTATCACGAAGTGAGGATGTGGCTGCGGTCACCACAAGATTGCTGTCGCGTAAATTCTACTCCACCTGCTGAGCAGATTCGACGGTTGATGACCGTGCCGAGGTGAAGATTGCGGGCGTTGGCCGGACGGACCGATTAGGCAGAGACGCGCAGAATCAACACCGTAATGTTGTCGGGCCCACCGCGTTCGAGCGCCATCGCCACTAGTTTCTGGCAAGCTTCCGCCGGCGGGTTGGTTTGTACGACGCGCGCGAGGTCGGGGTCGCTGACGACGCCCCACAGACCGTCGGTGCACAGGAGAAGGATGTCTCCTTCTTCCAAGCGTGTTGGATGCTCGGGAATGTGAGGGGTCACCTCGCGGCCTGAACCCAGCGCTGCGGTCAGAATGTGGCGCTGTGGGTGCGACTCCGCGTCTTCGGAGCGGACGATGCCGGTTTCGACCAGTCGTCCGACATAGGAATGATCGCGCGTGAGGCGGGAGATCGACTCGCCGCGAATCAGGTAGAGGCGGCTGTCGCCGACGTGGGCGAAGATGAGCTGGTGATCGACGATGCAGAGCGCGGTGCAGGTGGTCCCCATGCCGTAGAACTGAGGATGTTCCTGGGCGAACCGCTGAATGTTCTGGTGCGCGGCTTCCATCGCGCCGACCAGCGTCTCTTGTGGGCTACCCCCAAAGGCGTTGTCGTAGACGCTCCGGACGGTTTCGACGGCAAGGCGGCTGGCTTCCTGTCCGCCTTCATATCCACCCATGCCGTCGGCGACGACGGCGAGACGGCCTTTGAGGCGGAAGTCGGCGTCGGAGTCGGGCTCCCAGTAGAGGAAAGAGTCCTCGTTATTAGAGCGTTGACGGCCGACGTCGGTCAGGCTTGCCGCTTCGATTCCGGGCTTTGGAGTTTTCACGTCGACGGCCATACAGGAGCAGCGAACTGCTGTTGGAACCCTGGTACTGCGAAAACGATGCGGTAAATCGGATGCGACGGATTCCCGCTCCATCGAAAGCCGCTTTGAGCCCCGGTCATTATAAGGCAACCGCTGGGGCTTTCGCCTCAGGCCGGACCGTCCCCACGCGGAGGTGAGGATTCGGTAGCCTATCATTTTCTGCGGCTATCTGGACATGGAGTTTGATCTTCTCCGGAAAAGAGGAAAAAGCGACCGACGCTGGAGCATTTTTCGGGCGGTTTCATGAAAGACTAGGGACAACACTAGAAATGAAGCTGATCAAGGCATGCGGCGCGCGGCGCTGTTTGGCAAGCGACCGTTTGAACGGCTACTATTTCCGCCACATCCAAGGAAACCTTTCATGACCATGTTCCGCCGTGTTCGCGCCCTGGGCTGGCTCACGCTGCTTCTCGCAGGCTCCATGCTTTTGGGCTCTTCGGCTGCTCAGACTGCTGCATCGGCCGATTCTTTGCCCAGCGAGACGCCGAACAAACTCGAGCCAATGACGGAGAGCTTCGACTACGTTAAGCGCGACGTGATGATCCCGATGCGCGACGGGGTGAAGCTGCACACTGTGATCGTGATTCCCAAAGGCGTAAAGAATGCGCCCATTCTGCTGACGCGCACTCCGTACAGCGCCAGCGCACAAGTGAGTCACGCGCAGAGTTCGCACCTGGGGCCAAGCTTGAATGGCTACGACAACGCCGCGGACGTGATTGTCGAAGGCGGATACATCCGCGTGGTGCAGGACGTGCGCGGCAAGTACGGGTCGGAGGGCGACTATGTAATGACGCGGCCGCTGCATGGGCCTCTGAACCCGACTGCGGTCGATCATGCAACCGATACTTATGACACCATCGACTGGCTGGTGAAGAACCTGCCGGAGAGCAATGGGAAGGTGGGCATTCTCGGAATCTCGTACGACGGTTTTCTGCCGCTGATGGCGCTTGTAAATCCGCATCCGGCGCTGAAGGTTTCGGTGCCGATGAATCCCATGGTCGATGGCTGGATGGGCGATGACTGGTTTCACAACGGTGCGTTCCGTGAACAGAACATCCCGTACATCTGGGAGCAGGAGGCGACGCGCGACAACAGCGCGCAGTGGTGGACCGATCACTTCGACGACTACGACGTCTACATGGAGTCGGGGTCGGCGGGCGAACTAGGGCGGCGACACGGATTGGAGCAGGTCGGATTCTGGCGCAAATTGCTGGAGCATCCGAGCTACGATGCGTGGTGGCAGCAGCAGGCGATGGATAAGATCCTGGCCGCGCAGCCGTTGAAGGTGCCGGTGATGCTGGTCGATAGCTTGTGGGATCAGGAAGACATTTACGGGGCAACGGCGGTTTACAAGGCCATCAAGCCCAAGGATACGAATAACGACAAGGTGTTTCTGGTGATGGGACCGTGGCATCACGGCCAGGAAATTGGCGACGGCAGCACACTCGGACAATTGAAGTTCAACAGCGATACCGGACTCTATTTCCGCGAGAACATTCTGCGGCCGTTTCTCGATCAGTATTTGAAAGATGGCGCGCCCAAGGCGGATGTGGCTCCGGTCACGGCATTTGAGACGGGGACGAACACGTGGCGGCGGTTGCCGTCGTGGCCGGCGGGATGCACCGGCGGGTGCGCGATCCGTCCAACGCGTTTGTACCTGCAAGCGGGGCTCAAGGCAGGCTTCGACGCGCCCAAGGCTGGGGACGCGGCGTATGACGAGTATGTTTCCGATCCGGCCAAGCCGGTGCCCTATCGCGCGCGACCGAGTCAGCCGGTGGGATACGGGGGACGGTTTACGTGGCCGCAGTGGTTGGTGGACGATCAGCGCGAGGCTTCGGGGAGACCCGATGTGCTGGCATTTACATCGGATGTGTTGAAGGAGCCGGTGAAGATCAGCGGGCAGCCCGTGGTCAATCTGATCGCATCGACCAGCGGCAGCGATTCGGATTGGGTCGTAAAGGCGATCGATGTCTATCCGGATGAGGTGGCAGAGCAGGAGGAGATGGGTGGATATCAGCTGATGATTTCAGCGGATATTTTCCGCGGGCGATATCGCGAGAGTTTGGAGACAGCGAAGGCGATCGCGCCAGATAAGCCGCTGCTCTACCATTTCGTGTTACCCACGGCTAATCACGTATTTCTGCCGGGGCATCGCATCATGGTGCAGGTGCAGTCGAGCTGGTTCCCGCTGTACGATCGGAATCCGCAGACGTTTGTGCCCAATATTTTCTGGGCCAAACCGGGCGATTACCAGAAGGCAACGCAGAGGGTATTCCATTCATCCGATCAGGCAAGCTTTGTGGAGTTGCCGGTGGTCGAGGCGCGGTGAGGAGAGGGTAGGGATCCTTCGACTGCGTTTTCGGCCGCATTCGCGGACGAAAACTTCGCTCAGGATGACAATCGCATATATGAGAAATTTGCTGGTAGCTTGCGGGGTGTTCTTGCTGACTCTGGCTTCGTTCGCGCCAGAGAATCGGCTGTGGGTGCTGCGGGCGCCGGGGGAGATGGCCGAGTATGATCCCGCGACATTTGCGCCGAAGCAAGTGGTGAAGGTTCCGGCGGAGGCGGTGCAGTCGCCGGAGAACGTTTCAGTGAATCGGCTAGGGCAAATTCTGTTTGAAACGCCTGTATCGCTGCCGCTTTCCGAGGACGACGCCAAGTCCACGCACAAAATATGGTTTTGGAATGGGCACAGCGCGGCCACGATCGATCAGGGGTTGAAGCGCGACCTGACCGCTGCAGGATCAAATCGTGCGATCGCCGAGTCGTCGCCGGTGGCGTATCTTGCGGCCGACGGCGCTCATTTGTTCTGGTTCAGCAATGAAGCGCGGAGGCTGCAACGCGAGGGTGTTGACCTTTCCACCACGACGAGCTGGGAAGCGTGGCAGACCGATCTGAGCGGCGCGGGACGGCAGGATCTGGCGACGTCGAAGTTTCCTGACTGCCGGTGCGCGACCGGGACGTGCGAGGACAGTTGTCCGTACGGTCTGATTTGGGCGCCGGAGAACGGCGTGGCGAAGTTTTTCCTAATGACGCAATTTGTTGCGGGACAGACTGAGGCGGTATACAAAGCGACCACGCGCTTTCAGCAAGACGGCGGAAAGTGGACGGCCACGCCGCTGGGTGATCCTTTGCAGCGCATACTCGATGCGTCAACCGATGGGACAACAATCGTGGAAGCGATCCCGGATAAGGGCTGCTGTGGCTGGTCGAACGTGAGCAACGATCAGACGCTGGTGCTGGTAAACGGGAAGCCGCGGACGGTGTTTGACGAGCTGGAGAGCTACAAGAATCCTGACTATGACGTAAGTTTCTATACGTCGAACGCGAAGTTGTCGCCGGAGTTGGGGTCAGTCGCTATGACGATTGCTTCGACGGCGCAGTCCAACAAAGCCATCCAGCTGACGGAATCGGGCGAGGCGAATCCCGAGGAATTGCTGCGAATTCGCAAGGCCCTGGCGGATCTGCCGGCGGTGCAGGTGGTGGCCATGCAGGAACCTCCAGGGAAAGTGACGTTCCTGCCGCATGCGACTCTAGTGGGGTGGATCAGCGAGAAGGAAATCCTGATTGTCGAAGATCACGTACTCGTCGCATACAACGTGGCGACGGGTGCGCGGCGAAAGTCGAACGTGCGGGTGGAGGATGCAGGGAAGGTGTTCTTGCGGTGACAAGGTACGAGTTATGCCCTGGATTGACGTTCCTAGCGAAATGGGGATTCCTCGCCGAGCCGAGACTTTAGGTTGCAGATTCAGGGTTAGGATTAATTCAGTCCCTTGACTCTTAGAGGTGTTAGTTTGTGAGTTTGCACGTCGAGCAGATAAATCTCACTTTTGACTGGTGTGCCGTGCCAATCGGAGCGCCATTTCAGGAACACGGCGGTCTTTCCGTCGGCTGATATTCTGAGATCAGTGGCAAAGCCGTTCCCGTCCGTTAACCTCTCCAGTGCGCCGGTTTCGATATTCACTCGGTAGACGTCGTAATCGTATCCCGTCCATAGTTTTCCGTTGCTAGCAGCCATGAAGAGGATACTTTTCCCGCCCGGCATGTAGTTGGGGTAGTCAAGCTCTGGTTCGTGATTGGGCTCTTTCGGAACGTGAGGTCGGAGCGTCTGCAACGGCTTCCCTGGGTGGTCGAGAGAATAGACGGCAACCTTCTGAGGAGTATCGAGGTCCTCTGTGACAACCACCATGCTCTTTCCGTCGGGCGACACAGAGGGAGGAGACGCCATATAGAAACTCTCGTCGGTAAGTTGGCGCACATTCGTGCCATCCAAATCAGCCAAATAAAAGCTCCACGCGTGGGGATGCGGCTGCGCAATGGGTGAATAGCTACCGTAATACCCTGACCGAGCGAAAACCATCGTCTTGTTATCGGGCGAGAACACCGGCCAGTAGTCGTTTCCTCCCGAGGAAGCCCACGAATGTAAATCGGAACCGTCGACGTTCACCATGACGATGCTGGAGTGCGCCCGACTAGTAGGAGAGTAAGAATACGCTATTCGTTCTCCATCCGGTGAAAATGCCGGACTCAATTCCACGCCGGTCGTCGCGTCGGTCAGTCGGGTCGCGACGCCCGTATCCACACTAACTTTATAAATAAATGACGAATTGTCCTTTCCGAAGTCGACTGCAATAGATTTGCCATCGGGAGAGATGGCCACGGATCTTATCTGGTTGGGAGTTGTTCCAGCGCACGATACGAGCGGATGGAGAAACAGAAGAGAGAGTCCGAGCCTTACGAAGAACAGGAATCGCACAGCAGAACCCCTCACTTTCGTAAGCTTAGCTTAAGGGAGCGAGGATTGTTTGTTCGGCGGTAACGTGACACCTCGCAAAGTGTCACAAGCCCATGCCCGGCAGTATAGAAAATTAGGCGGTCGTGTGTTCTCTCTCCCGTTGTCCCGCACGATAGATCATCCATCCAAGCAGATTCGCTCCCAGAACCACTCCGGCGATCTTAAGCGAATAGCGCCATGAACTGTCGACGTCGATCACGGGAAAGATCGATAACACCACGAACAGCAGAGTCACCAGCAATCCGGATGCGGCAGCCAGGCGCACCCACAGCGGCGGGCGCAGGCCGCGCGTCTTCGGCGAAAAGACGGGAATCGCGAAGAGCGCGAGGTAGGCGATGCCGTAGAAGGTGAAACTCCAGGTCAGCAGGAGTTCGTAGGATTCCTGCTGGCCGACTCCGATGAGAGCGGCCAGCGCAACGATCAGAGTGGCAGAGCCCAGGAAGAGGACCGAGTTGATCGGCGTCTTGTAGCGAGGATGCAGGCGGGAGAACCATTCCGGCAGAAGGTGGTCCCAGCCTGCAACCATGGGCAGTCGCGTGCTCACCGTGAAGAAGACGCAGAAGGTGGCCAAGTAATAAATCAAGAGAAACAGCACAGCCGGAGGCAGTGCGATGTGCGTGAGGCCGAAGGCTTCGAGCCCACGGCTAAGGGCCTGGGGAATGGGCGCGACCACGTCCTCGGCCGATGGCGGGACGAAGGCCAAAATGGCGCTGGTCGCCAGGATGTAAATCAAGGCGATGATTGGGCCAGTCAGCATCACCGAACGTGGCAGATGGCATTGGGGATCGCGACATTCGCCCGCAAAAACCGCGACGTACTCGAAGCCCGTGAGAGCTCCGAAGGTCATCTTGCTGAAGACGCTGACGCCGAAAAGCGTCAAAGGTGGCGCCACCAGGCGTAGAGGATGGTACTCCGCCAAAGTTCCGTGCCAGCGGTTCAGAAATGGCAGCGCGATGAGCACGGCGATGGTGATGAGGAAGACGGCGCTGCCCAGGTTATTGATCCACTTGCCGATTCCGAGGCCGAGGCCGGCAATGCACATGGTAGTGGCGATGACGGCAAACGAGGCGAGCACGATCATCCACTTGCTGGATGCGATCCAGGCAGCGCCGGGAATGACGTACGAAGCGAAGGAGACGGTGAGTAGTCCGCCTAGGCCAACGTAGAGGATCACGTAGAGCCAGAGATTCCAGGCGACGAGGAATCCAATCTGGTCATTGAAGGCCATCCGCGCCCACTCGTAGAGTCCGCCTTCGACTGGGAGCAGGCGGCTCATGTGGATAACGACCAGTGCTTGGGGCACAAAGAAAAATGCGATGGCGCAGAGCCAGTAGACCACGTGAGAGGAGCCCGCTTTCACCGCCGTGCCCATGTAATCGGCCACGATGATGATCAGGAGTTGGGCGAGGACCAGGTCGAAGAGGCCGAGTTCTTTGCGCAGGTCGGCGCTGTGGGCCTGGACGGCCTCTGCCGGTTTCAGGGACGGGTTGTCGGAAGTGGCCACGTGGCTGGTTGGGATTTGGTAGTCAAAATTCCCATCCTTCGGCTTCGCTCAGGGCAAGCTCTGTGGCCAAGAGCGCGACCAGGGTGGGTACCCTCGATTATTTCTTTGCTGCTTGTACGGCCGGTTTCAGAAGCAGGTCCTGATAGTCGAAGCTGAAGTCGGCGAGTGGCGAGACTGCGGCCATCTTGGCACTGTCAATGGTTCCGTCGGGGTTCAGAGAAAATGTGACGAAAGCATCTTCGATCGTGCGCACGCGCCAGTGTGCTTTGAATGTGTCATGTTGCCAGTGCTGCAGGTCTCCAATCATGGTGGGCGTGTGATCGAACGTGATCACCAGGCCGCCATTTTCCATGCGGATCGTGATCGGCCCGTACCAGGCGTCTTTATAAATGCCTGCATACTTTTCGAGAAGCAAAGAAGGCTTGGAATTGGCGTCGCGAGATCCCTCGGCCTTTTTCATCGTTTCAGCGGCGTCTTTTTCTTCCGTGTCTTTTAGAGTTTTGTAGCCTGCGATCCAGTCGGTGGGCGGCAAGTGAAAATAATGATCGAGCACGTGATAGAGGATGGAATCGAAAGCTCCATCTTCTTCGGCATTGGTGAGGATGACGACTCCGAGATTTTCTTCAGGCACCAGCATGACGCGCGAAACGAAGCCGCCAACTCCTCCCGTGTGTCCGACGAGTTTGCGGCCGTGATAGTCGCGCAGTCCCCAGCCCAGCGCGTAGTCGGCGAAGTTGGCCTTCAGACCGGCGAGTGGCGGCGGAGGATCGCCGATCGGAAGAATGGTTTGGGCGGACCACATTTCTTTCGAGCGTTGCTCGGTGAAGAGATGGCCGTCGCGGTCAACAAATTTTCCACGGTTCAGTTGCAGTTGTACCCACTTTGCCATGTCGGCGGCGCAGGAATTGATGGAGCCTGCGGGCCCGGCGTTGTCCAGGTCTCCGAAGGGAATCACTTGTAGCTTGCCGTCGACGTTGGAATGCGGGAAGGCATAATTGTCGCCGGGTTTGAAGGCCTGGTTGCTGACGTTGGAATGGTTCATGCCGAGCGGCGCGAAAATGCGCTGCCGAATGTAGTCGTCCCACGCAGTACCAGTGACCGCGGGAATGACCTGTCCGGCGGTCATGTAGAGCAGGTTGTCGTAGGCGTAGTGGCTGCGAAAACTGGACGCGGGTTTCATGAAGCGCAGCTTATCGATAACTTCTTCGCGCGTGTAAGTGGAGTGTGGCCAGAAGAGCAGATCGCCCTCCCCGAGTCCCATGCCGCTGCGGTGGGTGAGCAGGTCGCGGATAGTCATCTCATGCGAGACATAGGGGTCATACATGACGAAGCCGGGGAGGCGCTGGTAGACGGGGTCGTCCCATGAGAGCTTGCCTTCGTCGACCAGCGTCGCGAGAGCAGCGGTGGTGAACGCCTTGGTGTTCGAACCAATGCCGAACATGGTGAACTCATCGACGGGCGTGGGGTCGCCAAGTCTGCGGCTGCCGTAGCCCTTGGCTATGACGATCTTGCCGTCTTTCACGATGGCGACGGCCATTCCGGGGACGTCGAACGTCTTCATCGACGAGGCGACGTAGGCGTCGAGGTCGGGGGGAGGAGCGGTTGGGGACTGGGCGAACACCGAATTTACAAGTATGAGAACAACGAAGAAGAGAAGTCCGAACGGTCGTAAGCAAGTTCGTATCATGTGTCTCTCCGGACGATGATCGCGTGCGAGAAGTACGACGCGGAGATTAGAACACAGATTTAACATGCGGCGCGTGTTTCCCGCCTTAAGGTCTGCTGTACAAACCCTTCAGCTTCATATACAAACTCTGAAAGCGGTGTGTGGCGTGCAGTTTCGGGGGCCCAATTCCTTGTATCTCAAGCCGAAAACTCTGGACGAGGCAATCTCTCTGCTGGCTTCTCCGGGCGGACAGATTCTGGCTGGGGGGACGGATTTTTATCCGGCTCTGGGCGAGCGGCTGCCACGAGGGCGCGTCGTCGACATTACGGCGCTGCGTGAGATTCGCGGCATCTCTACCGAGAGTGACTGGATTCGGATCGGCGCACTAACCACGTGGACCGACATGATCCGCGCTCCCTTGCCGCGCTGTTTTGATGCTCTCAAGGCGGCGGCGCGGGAAGTAGGCTCGGTGCAGATTCAGAACCGCGGCACGTTGGCGGGGAACCTGTGCAATGCGTCTCCGGCGGCAGACGGCGTTCCGCCTCTGCTCGTGATGGATGCGGAAGTGGAGTTGGCCTCAGGAGCAGGAAGACGGCGCATGCGGCTCGATCAGTTTCTCGCGGGCAATCGGAAGACATTGCGGCGTACGGATGAGATTCTAGCGGCGGTGTGGGTGCCGCGGCGCATGGAGAATGCCGCTTCGGCTTTTCTGAAACTGGGAGCGCGTCGGTATCTGGTCATTTCAATTTCGATGGTCGCGGCCGTCGTGCAGGAAGACGAGGCGGGCCGCGTGGTCGCGGCCCGCCTCGCCGTGGGATCGTGTTCGGCGACCGCACGGCGGTTGAAGGATTTGGAGCAGGATTTAGTCGGTCTGCCGGCGACCCTCGGAATTGGTGGGGCTGTGAAGGCTGAGCATTTGAAAATTCTTTCCCCGATTGACGACGTCCGCGCGACAGCTGACTACCGACTGGACGCGTCGTTGACCCTGGTGCAGCGTGCGCTGGAAGCTTGCGTGGGGGGGCGGTGAGATGGAGACCGTTGAAAAGTTGCCAAGGGCTGGGTGCGACTTGATTTCGTTTTCGGTGAACGGGCGAAAGGTAGAGGTTGTGGTCTCAGGAACGCGCCGGCTGTCACGCGTTCTGCGCGACGATCTAGGATTGACGGGGACGAAGGTGGGATGCGATGCAGGCGACTGCGGGGCCTGCACGGTTCTGTTGGATGGGGATCCGGTTTGCGCATGCCTGGTAGCTGCCGGGCAGGTCGCAGGATGCGAGATCACTACCGTCGAGGGGCTGGCAGAGCGTTCTCCATTGCACGGGAGCCTCCAACAATCATTTCTTTCGCATGGTGCGGCGCAGTGTGGAGCTTGCACTCCGGGGATGCTGGTGGCTGCGACGGCGCTGCTCGAGAAGAATTCAACGCCGAACGAGAGCGAAGTGATGGACGCGATCGGCGGCGTGCTGTGCCGCTGTACAGGTTATCGGAAAATTATCAGTGCGATCGTAGAAGCAGCCGCGAACGTGGTCGTCGAGGTGTCGCCTGATGCGGGGGCGGCGGTGGGTGCGCGCCTGGTACGGCTCGACGGCAAGAAGAAAGTCGAAGGCACTGAGATCTTCGGCGCAGACGAAACTCCTGCGGGGAATCTGGGAGTACGCGTAATTCGCTGCCCGCATCCTCGGGCGCGGTTTCAGTTCGGAGATCTGGATGAGTTCGTTGCGGCTCATCCGGGAGTCGTGCTCGTTCTAACTGCGAAGGATGTGCCGGGAGTTGATTGTTACGGTGTGATTCCCAGATATGCGGATCAGCCTGTGTTCGCAAGCCATGAAGCGCGATACCGAGGAGAAGCCGTTGCTGCCGTCGTGGGTGAGACCGATGCGCTGGAGGATCTCGATCCGACCGAGTTTCCCGTGCGCTGGGAGGAATTGCCGGCGCTTAAGACGATCGACGATGCGCTGGCGGTTGACGCACCGCGAATTCATGCGCATCGCGAAGAGAATGTGTTGGTACGCGGACGCGTAGTCTGTGGGGACGTGGAAAAAGCTCTTGCTGCAGCGGACGTCGTGGTCGAAGACGAGTACGAGACGGGCTTCGTGGAGCATGCTTACATCGAACCCGAGGCCGGGTTCGCGCGCCGCCTCGGGGATCGTATCGAGATTCAGGCGTGCACGCAGTCTCCTTATATGGACCGCCACGACATTGCGAAAATTTTGGGGATTGCGCGCGAGCAGGTGCGCATTCTTCCAACAGCGGTTGGCGGAGGATTTGGGTCGAAGCTCGATCTTTCGCTACAGCCGTTTGTTGCGCTCGCGGCATGGAGATTGGGACGACCTGTACGCATGGTTTATTCGCGGACGGAGTCGATTGTGTCGACTACGAAGCGCCATCCGGCGCGGATGCGGCTGCGGGCGGGCGCGACGCGCGACGGCAAACTCACGGCGCTCGATTTCGCCGCAGATTTCAATACGGGCGCGTACTCTTCTTGGGGGCCCACAGTCGCGGGACGAGTGCCGGTGCATGCCTCGGGACCGTATCGCGTTCCCAACTATCGGGCCCTGACTCGCGCCGTGCACACCAATATCGTTCCAGCCGGAGCGTTTCGCGGATTCGGCGTGCCGCAGGCGGCGATTGCGCAGGAACAACTGTATGACGATCTCGCGGATCGAGTCGGCATGGACCGCCTGGAGTTTCGCATCCTGAATGCGCTGGACGACGATAGTCCGACGGTGACGGGCCAAGTGCTCGGCGAGGGCGTTGGAATTCGTGCGTGCTTCGAGGCTTTGCGCCCGCGATGGCAGGCCGCCCGCCACGAAGCAGCCGCATTCAATAATGCAGAGGCTGGTTCGCTGCGGCGCGGCGTGGGTGTCGCGGGCATGTGGTATGGCTGTGGGAACACGTCGTTACCCAACCCGTCAACCGTGCGCATCGGGTTGAAGCGCGATGGGCGCATCGCGTTGCATCAGGGAGCGGTCGACATCGGCCAAGGATCGAATACCATCATCGCGCAGATCTGCGCGGATGCTTTGCGCGCCCCTGTGGCGCAGTTCGACCTTGTCTCAGGAGATACCGCGATCTCACCGGATTGCGGCAAGACCTCTGCGTCGCGGCAGACGTTCGTGACCGGGAAGGCAGCTCAGATGGCGGGAAGCAAGTTGCGCACCGAGATCTTGCAGTTGGCCGGCGCATGTGGCTGCGCGACGATCGAGTTTGGCGAGGGCAACGTGACCGTTGCCGAAGATGGAAGGCGGAAGGTGCTCGCGCTTTCGGAGTTGCCGCTCGATCCGCATGGCTACGTGATTACTGCCGAGGCCACGTTTGATCCGCCAACCAGTCCTCTCGACGAAAACGGGCAGGGAAGTCCCTACGCAGTGTTCGGCTTTGGCGCGCACATGGCGGAGATCGAAGTCGATGTTGACCTTGGCACAGTACGCGTGCTGAAAGTGACGGCGGCGCACGATGTAGGGCGCGCGATTAATCCCACGCTGATCGAAGGGCAAATCGAGGGCGGCGTTGCGCAAGGCCTGGGGATGGCTCTGATGGAGGAATTCTTCCCCGGCAAGGGCGAGAACCTGCACGATTATCTAATTCCCTCGGCAGGGGACGTTCCTCCCGTCGAATCGATTTTGATCGAGGAACCGTCTTCCGTGGGACCATTCGGCGCCAAGGGGATCGGCGAACAGGTCGTGATTCCGACGGCGCCTGCGATTCTCAACGCGATTCATGATGCCATCGACGTGCGCATCCGCAAGATTCCAGCAACTCCTGACCGAGTACGCGCAGCCATTCTCGCCAAGGCCGACGGAGGCACGCGTGGCTGACGATGCGATCCGGTGCGACGCCTGCCCTGTGCTGTGCTACATCAAGCCGGGACGGACGGGATCATGCGACCGGTATGGCAATCATGAGGGCAAGTTGGTGCGCCTCGACCCGCATGTGGTGCTGGATCGAGCGCTGGAGCGCGGGGAGTCGGTGGTGCCATTCCTCGAGCGCGGACGCGACTGGGACGGCACACTGATCTATCAAAGCGAGGTCAGCCACGGCGAAACCTTTGTGACTGCGATTGGAGCAGGCACGACGTATCCCGATTACAAGCCGGCGCCCTTCATTATTTCGTCGCAGGTGGAAGGCGTCGACATGGTCACGGTGGTGACCGAAGGAATATTCAGCTACTGCGGCGTGAAAGTGAAGATCGACACCGACCGGCACTTGGGCATAGAGTGCGGCACGGTGCGAGCACAGGGTCAGCCTGTAGGTCACGTGACGACAAGTGAATATGGTTCGCAGATGCTGTCGTTGGGCGGAGTGCGGCACTTGACAGGAGGCAGTCGGCAGGAGGGCACGGCCACTTGCGACGCGCTGCTGAACCTGTGCAACGGCAAAGCGGTGGAATTGAAGATCGATGATGGCGCGAAAGTCGTGGTGCAGGCAGGCAAGCCGCCGATCGTCGACGGTGCGCAGGAAGAGCGCATGCGCGTCGGCTGTGGGTCGGCCACGATTGGGATGTTCGCCCAGCAATGGTTCGGCAAAGTCGACGATGTGGTGGTGGTTGATGATCACATCACCGGCGTGTTGTCCGAGCATCAGGCGGGGAAGTTGCTCGGCGTGCCGGAGACTGGGATCAAGCTGAAGGGACGACGGTCGACCCCGGGAAGATATTTCCAGGTCGCGGAGCCGGGTACGTCGTGGGGCGGCACCGATATTGAAGATCCGCTGACCATCCTGGGAAAGTTCAATGCGAAGAAGGCATGGCCCGGCTTGCGATTGCTGATGGTAAGCACGACAGGCGAACACTATTCCTACTTCGAACTGGACGAGGATCTGAAGCCGCGCGAAAGAGAATTGCCCGCCGACTTGCGCGAGTCGGTGGCGCGCATCAAGGAGAACTGCGAGCCGGCGTTGTGTACGGTGCTGTTCATGGGGGGCGCGGGCGGATCGTTGCGGGCCGGAGTGACAGAGAATCCGGTGAAGCTGACCCACTCGGTACGCGACGCGCTGACTCGCGTGACCTGTGGCGGAGCACCAGTTTACGTCTGGCCGGGCGGCGGGATCACTTTCATGGCCGACGTGAGCCGCATGCCGCAGAATGCTTTCGGATATGTGCCGACACCGGCGCTGGTGGCCCCGATTGAATTCACCTTGAAACTGAGCGACTATGCTGCATTGGGCGGGTATATGGAGCATGTGCGTCCGTTGGGTTCGGTTGCGGCAGAGAATGAGAACCGCCGGAGAGTGGTTGCGCACTCGGAGAATCCATGGCCGCTGGAATCCCGTGTCAAGGCGAAGAAACGATGAATCCGCGCGTGCAAATTCGAATGCTGTCCGACGGACGCCGGCTGCATCTGCACGACGGGCCGATCGACGTCATCCTCGAGGCGTTCGGACCGGCTTGTGAGGTCGAGGCTGCGTACCGGGCTGCCAGGGCGCGATTCGTGACGATGCTCGACGAGTTGTGCGCTGAGCTTGTGTTCTTGCGGCAGCCTTGTTCACAGGAAGCGGTGTGGCCGCAGGGGGCAGTTGCGCGGAGGATGGTCGCGGCCGTGATGCCTTACGCCGCGGAATATTTCATCACTCCGATGGCCGCGGTGGCGGGCGCTGTAGCGGAGGAGATTCTGGCAGCGATGGTGGCGGTTGCGGAACTTTCGTCCGCGTACGTCAACGATGGCGGTGACATTGCACTGCATCTGAAATCAGATGAGAAATTTGTGGTCGGCATGGTGGAGAGGCCCGACCGTCCCTCGTTGCTCGGCACGACTACGGTGCACGCTGCCGACCCCGTGCGTGGAATTGCCACTAGCGGGTGGCGCGGGCGCAGCTTTTCCATGGGCATCGCGGACGCGGTTACGGTGCTTGCGGATCGTGCTGCGGCTGCGGATGCAGCAGCCACGATCATTGCCAACGAAGTGAACCTGCCTTCGCATCACGCGATCCTTCGCGTCCCCGCGCGCGACCTTGCTCCGGATAGCGATCTCGGGGACCGCCTTGTAACGCAGGCGGTGGGCGAGTTGACGTTGAATGAAGTGAATCGCGCTCTGAACAAGGGGGCGCGGGCAGCGGAGCGGTTGCTGAGAATGGAGCTGATCCAGTCGGCCGCGTTGAGCCTGCAAGCACAGACTCGCGTGGTCGGAGAAGTTGGAGAATCTAGGTTGATTGCAATTCCTGTTCGCGAAAGAGGCCTGGTGCATGCCTGAGGTGGTCGTCCGAAAGAAGAGTATCTGCGTGGAAGAAATCTTTCACGAAGGAGGGCCGGTCGCGGGCGCGCCACTGCGCCGTGCGGCGGCGCTGGCGGTGATTCGAAATCCGTTCGCGGGCTCGTATGTCGCTAACATCGAGTGGTTCATGGATGATTTGAAGCCTCTGGGATTGGAGATGGCACGCAAGTTGGTTGAGGCCCTTGGGAGGGATCCGAATATCGTCGAGGGCTATGGCAAGGGCGCGATTGTTGGATCCCTCGGAGAGATCGAGCACGGAGCGCTTTGGCATGTGCCGGGCGGATACGCGATGCGCGAAGTTCTCGGCGGAGCCAAAGCGATTGTGGCCTCGACGAAGAAAGTTGGCGGGCTGGGAACGCGGCTCGATGTTCCGATCACGCATATCAATGCGTCGTATGTCCGCAGCCATTTCGACGCCATGGAAGTGGGCGTGAATGATGCACCACGTGCAAACGAGATCCTGCTGGCTCTGGTGATGACGACCGGCGCTCGCGTGCATGCCCGCGTGGGAGGTCTCAAAGCCTCGGAAATCAAAGGGGAAGATGGGCTACGGTGAGGACGAAACACTGAGGACACAGCATGAAAGCAAAGATCCGCAAGATTGCGACGTTTGTGGAAGAGACACAGCGCGAAATGGAGCGTGACATTTCTCCGCCGACCCGGCGCGCGGCCGCCGTGGCCGTGATCGAGAATCCTTGCGCTGGAAAATACGTCGAGGATCTCTCGGAGTTGATGGTGATTGGCGAGGAACTCGGTGAGTTGCTCGCGGCGCGGGCGGTAGCGGCGCTGGGAATTTCCGGACCGTCGGCAGAGAGCTATGGCAAGGCTGCAGCAGTTGGCGAAAACGGGGAACTCGAACACGCCGCGGCCATTTTGCATCCGAAACTGGGAACTCCGGTGCGGCGCGTGCTGGGAAAGGGCGCGGCGCTCATTCCGTCGTCGAAGAAGCGCGGAGGCCTAGGCGTTGTGCTCGATATTCCCCTCGGACATAAAGATGCAGCATTCGTGCGCAGCCACTTTGACGGCATGGAAGTGCGGCTAAACGATGCGCCGCGAGCGAACGAAATCATGGTTGCCATTGCGGTCACTGACAGTGGACGTCCGCTGGCTCGTGTAGGCGGACTGACAAAAGACCAGATCAAAGGCGAAGACGGGCTGCGCTAAGGATCCTCGATCAGTGTGCGGCGGGTGCGCGCATCAGGAACGAGATGTCACCCACCTTGTAAAGAACCTTACCCGGAGAATCCGGCGTCGGAGTTACTTTCCCCGCTCGCACTGCGTCGAAGGCGGTCACGAGTTGCACCAGCGCCGCAGGAGAGGCGACCGGAATATTGTGTGCGCCCAGAACCAACTTCACTTGTGGTGCGAGAGCAGCCAGTCGCCGAATCGACGCGGCGTAGGCATCGAGATTCGTTTCCGGCCGGAATAGCCAGATCGGCGCCGGATAGTAGGTGTCTCCAGTGAAGAGCAAACCATTGGCGCGATCGATCAGAGAAATCGCGTCGGGCGTATGACCAGGGGTGGCGATGACTTCGATTGATCGGCCGCCCAGGTCGAATCGCTCTCCATCATGTATATAGGCCGTTATCTTCCAGGGGCGAGTGACGTAGGCCTTTGGATCGAATCCTTTCGGCAGTGAGCCACAGATCTGATCGGGAGTGATCTCCGCTTGTGCATCCTCACGTGAGCCTTTCGCGTTGTTGCGCGTAAAGTCTGTATCCACTCCATAGACAGTGTCGAACTCCCAGTTGCCGCCGACGTGGTCGTCGTGGGTGTGCGAGTTCAAGACGATGATCGGAAGCTTCGTCAGTTCTGCTGTGATCTTCTTGATATCGCTAATGCCCATGCCAGTGTCGAACAGCAAGGCGCGCTTCTGGCCGACGATCAAATAGCCAATCGTTTCTTCGGCCTGATGCGGTTCATAGATGGCGAACACGCCGGGCGCGGGTCTGTAGATTTCGAACCAGCGGTCGCTCACTGGAACGCGCTCGAGGGATTTGTATTCCGGGCGCGGAAGAGCGCGGCACCAGTCGGGGGTTGTGACTTGCGCGAGCGACCATGCTGACAGCGCTGCGAATATCGTGACTATCGTGGCGGGTCTACGCACGGACGACCTCCGGTACACGCGTGGCCGGCGGCGTATTGCGGCTGCGCTGGATGCTGACTGCGCCGTCGGTGATCACCATGCCAACTCCGGCCAAGTCTCCTTTTTGTATGCTGTCCAGCAGATTCTTTCCGGCCGATTGCTGCGCCGTGTCGAGGAACACGAAACTTGCCTCACGCCCAGCGGCGATCAGGCCGCAGTTCAGGCCGCGCATCTCAGCGGTATTTCCAGTGGCAAGACAGATCGCAACTTCTGCAGGAATCTCGCCGAGCGATGACAGCATCGAGATCATGCGCAGGATGCCGAGTGGCTGAACGCCCGAGCCCGCAGGTGAATCAGTGCCAAGAATAACGCGATGGAGTTGCTTCAGTTCCTTTGCTGTGCGCAACGCGAGCAATCCCGCGCGCTCGTTGCCGTTGTGAACGATCTCGAGCGCGCGTGGGGAGCGCAAGCATATATCGATAATCTGGTCGTCGGGGAGTGCGGTGTGGCCGCCGTTAATGTGGCCCACAACGTCGGCATCAGTTTCTAGAACCATGTCCTTGTCGATGAGGCTGGAGCCGGGGATGGACGGGCCACCAGTATGAATCGTGCTCTGGATACCGTATTTGCGGGCCCATGCGACCATCCGTCGTCCGGTGACTCCGTCTTTCACGCTGCCCAATCCGACTTCGCCGAGGAACTTGACGCCCGCCGCGGCGAGTTCTTTGAAATCATCTTCGACCATGCCCTGTTCGAGAACGGGCGCACCCGCATAAACCTTGACTCCCCCCGGGCGAAACGCATGAAAGGCGCGTTGCGCGAAAATCGCCATCGCCTTCAGGCCAACGATATCTTTGGGGCGCCCCGGCGTGTGAACTTCTCCTGCCGAAACCATAGTGGTGACGCCACCGTGCAGACAGCTGTCGATCCAGCCCAGTTGATTTTGGCGGGGCGTCCAATCGCCGCAGACCGGATGCACGTGGCTGTCGATCAATCCGGGAGCGAGCGCCGTGCCCTTGGCGTCGATCGTAATGGTGGCACCGGAGATGTCGGCGTCTTTCTCTTTGCCGACGGCGTGAATGAGACCGTCGATGGCCACAACCGTGTCAGCGTCGTCGAGGACAGGATGGTCGAGCTCTCCGCTGAGAAGGAGTCCGATGTTGCGGATCACTAATTTGTTGGGCGCGGATTTTGCGGGGGCGTCGAGGCTCATGAGATCGTTTCTCGGAATAGGCGAACCCGCAAATCATACGCGACCCGTCCTCGAGCGGAAAGCCGCGCAATGACGTTGTCAGCGCCGGAACAATGATGGTACGCTCGGCCTTCGCAGGAAGGAGAACCATGGTTTCGCAAGATTTCATCTTCTGGGAAGTGGATGTGCAATCGGACTTCATGTTGCCGGGCGGGCACCTTTATGTGCCGGGCGCCGAGAAACTGCTGCCCAACATCCGAAGGCTCACCGATGCAGCGCGGCAGGACAGGGTCTTCCTCGTTTCCCATGGCTGCTTCCATACGCCCAACGATCCCGAGTTCAAGATCTTTCCACCGCATTGTGTGAAGGGGACTGCGGGGGCAGAATTCGTGCCGGAAGCGCTCACCAAAAGAGTTGCGCGCGTACCGAATGATGCCGATGCGAAACTGCCCGCAGACTTGTCGCGCTACCAGCAGATTCTGCTGGAAAAACAGACGCTAAACATTTTTGAGAGCCGGCACGCGGACGCCCTCGTAAAGCAACTCGGCAGTCAAGCCGAGTTCGTTGTCTTCGGAGTCGTGACGGAATATTGCGTAAGTTTCGCCGTGAAGGGCCTGCTCGAGAGGGGACGGCGCGTGGCCGTTGTGCAAGACGCGATTGAAACTCTGAAGCAGGAAGAGGGCGAGAAAACGATGGCAGAGTTACAAGATCTAGGGGCGCGAGTTACAACTACCGACCAGGCTCTTGCAGCGCTGGGCCACTGAGCCTGGCGGGCGTCGATCGATCAAACCAATCCTAGTAATGACCGTGATCGCGGTCGTGATCCCGATCGTGATCGCCGTGGTTATGGCGCCAGGTCCAATATTCTTTCTGCTCCTGCGGAGAAAGCTTGCGGAAATCGCGGTCCCGGTCATGATGCGTCTCCTCAGCCCAGCGATGGTAGTACACCACTTCGTCGTTGTTCCACGTGTGGTAGTCGGTGTAATAAGGATCGTAAACGCGGTAGGCATGGTGCTCCGCGCATCCGATTCCTGCCAGTGACGAAGCCAGCGCGGCCGCCAGCAGCAGCGTACGCAGGGGGTGCGATCGACGAATCATGAGCCTCTCCTTTAAGAAATAGAACACCACTCAGTCCGATTAGTTGCCGAAACAGAGGTGGCGGTTTGAGAAAACCTCCCTGACGATTACTTCCGAACTGCATTTCTTTTCCTTTCGAATGCTTTTCAACGGAGTCGGAGTTGTAATAGACTTGGATTGAGGAGATTCCCCCTTGAGCGACCCGCTGCGTACCCTGCTGGATTTGCCGGATCTGGAAAAAATTGAGCGTGGGCTCGAGCACACGCCACGCGAAATCTGGCACCAGCCGGACACATGGGGCACTACCTACCTGCGGTGCCACGACCACTTGGCCGAACTGACCGATGTGCTAAGGCGCGCTGGAATCGGCCGGGGGAGCACGTCTTCGCCAACCGTTTATCTCGTGGGTGCCGGCACGTCGGACTACACCGGTCGGGCTCTGGCTCCGTTGCTTCGCTGGCGTTGGAGCTGTGACGTCTGGCCCATCCCGAGTACGACGCTGCTGACAGAATTTGAGGAATATCACCGCCCGGGAAGAGAGTATTTGTGGATTTCGTTTTCCCGTTCCGGGGAGAGTCCGGAGGGCGTGGCCTTGTTGGAGCAGGCGCTTGACCGGCACCGCGAGATCCGGCATCTGGTGATCACCTGCAATCAGCAGGGGCCGATGGCGCAACTGTGCCAGCGGCATCCAGACCGCGCGGCAGCGTTGGTTCTTGACGATGCCGTCAACGACCGTGGCCTCGCCATGACAAGTTCGTTTACGAACATGCTTCTGGCCGGGCAGTGCGTGGCGCATCTGGAGGACCTCTCGCAATTCGGTGAGGTGGTGGGGCAGATCAGTGAGACTGGCCGGGTGTTCCTTCCGGCGGCGGCCGAAGTTGCCGAGACCGTGACCTTGCTGGGATGCACGCGCACCTGTTTTGTTGGTGCCGGAGTTCTGCGAGCGGTCGCCGACGAATCCGCCCTGAAAGTGGTGGAACTCAGCGCCGGCAAAGTCACGACTCTGGCCGAGACACCCCTTGGACTGCGTCACGGCCCACTATCCAGCGTAGACAGCCAGACTCTGTTTGTTGCTTTCCTGTCGAGCGACCCCCGGCGGCGCGGATACGAACTCGACCTTCTGCGGGAAATTGATCGCAAGCGGCTTGGACGAGTACGGGCCGTAGTCACGGCGCATGGCGACAGTGACGTGTCGTCGCTGGTGGATTATTCTTTGTCGTTGAATCGCGCCGCTGATTTCCCCGACTACTATCGTCCCGTGCTCGATGTGATGCTGAGCCAGTTGATTGGCCTGTTTGCTTCCATGCAGAATGGCCTCAAGCCCGACCAACCGAGTCCTGGCGGAACGATTACGCGAGTAGTGGCACCCATCAAGCTGTATTCGTGAGCTTGCACGGGACCCTCTTGTAAGAAGGCAAGCATGTTGGCCACGCCCGAGGTTTTATTCCGCTGCATGATTCACGTCGTTCGCCCGCGGCACGAGTTGCCGATACCCGTAGTCCGGCACGTCTCCGGTCCAATGGCCGGTGGTCTTGGCATATCCGATAATTCCGAAGAACAGTAAGGTGATTCCGACTGCGACTGCCCACGAAGGAAGGCGGCCATCGTTCGGCGACCGCGTCCAGCGGGGCAGGGCCAGATGCAGCGCGCCCTCTGAGGGACAGACCGCAACGCACTCCAGACATCCGGTGCACTCCGCCGACCTGATCGTGATCAGCTTGTCCACGGGAAGGGCGGAGGGGCAGACCCTGGCGCACTTTGCGCAGTCAATGCACGCGGGGACGGAGCGCCGGATGCGCAACGGACTCAACACGGAAGTCAGTCCGAGCAAAGCTCCGTAAGGACACAAATAGCGGCACCAGAAGTTCTGCACCAGAACCGAAGTCACGACCAGGAAACCGAGCACTATCGCCGCCGTCTCGCCGAGATCACGAAAGAAGTTCAGCATGCGCACGTCGGCGATCGCGCCATATGGACTGCGCATGAATTGTTCAATCGCGTCCCCCGACATGTTGGCAACGGCCCACACAAAGAATCCCAGCAGCAGGTACTTCAAGCTGCGCAGAGGAATATCGAGCCAACGCGGCAGTTGAAAGTTGCGGCCGAAAATCTGACGCCCGGCGCGCCACAGATATTCTGAAAGACTCCCGACGGGACACAGCCAACTGCAAAACGCCTTGCGCAATAGAAATGCAATCGCCAGAAAGGTGACAAGAAGGAATAATGCCGCGGGGTGGCTGGCCGGGATGCGCCCGGCGGAAAGCCAGTATTTCAAATTCATCAGGCCCGCGATCGGGAGCCAACCCTCGACTCCCGCGGGACGCAGCATGCTTCGGTCGTGTGTGCCGGTTTCAATGTGGCGCACCCAAACATAGAATGTGCCGCCGAGGCATACGTTCAATAGCAGGAAGGCAAATTGAAAGCTCCGACGCTGGGCCTGCGAGTGGTCAGGCAAGGCGCGCCGGATCAATTTTCTTCTCAGCGCGGCGAGCCTGATTCCGGAGTCCTCGATGGCAAGTTGGGTCGGCCGTCCAGGCGGGCCTTCGTTGCATGCTCCGTTTGCTTGCCAGCGACTCGCCATTCTTCCTCCGCAACTGTTCTAGGCCATTGCTGGTTCTTTGGTTGCGGGTTCATAAGTGCAGAACGGATCCGTGCCCAGCGCGTCCCCAGTATGAGCATAGGCTCGCGCCCGCGACCCTCCGCAGATGTGGCTGTATTCGCAGTTGCCGCACTTCCCGTGAAACTGGTCGGGAGAGTGCAATGCGCGGAAGATGTCGGAGTTGCGGTAGATGTCGACCAGCGATCCGGTGCGGACATTGCCACAACGGAGCGGTAGGAATCCGGAAGGATAAACGTCTCCGAGGTTCGAGACAAAAACTATGCCGTGGCCGTCGCGAATCTGGAAGCCACCGTACACAGAAGTTGCCTTCATCTCCAGCGCTGCCATGCCGGACGAACGCATCTTTTCAATCGCAATGCGGCGATACGACGGGGCTTCAGTGGTTTTGATCATGAACGGTGAGTGCGGGGAGAGATCGAAGACCCATTTCATAATCGCTTCGCCCTCTTCTGCCGAGACTTCATTCAGGGCCTTGCCGCGTCCCACCGAGATCAGGAAGAACAAACTCCAACGCATCACCGGAAAACTCGTCCTCAGTAATTCGTAAATGGCAGGCAGATCCTCGGCGGTTTCTTCCGCGACCAGCGTGTTGACCTGGATGGGAATGCCCAGGCGTCCGCAGTGGCGGGCCGCCTCCATGGTGCGCTCAAAGGTTCCCGCGACGGCGCGAATGTTGTCGTGCCTTTCGACCGAGGAGCCGTCCAGGCTCAGGCCCATGCTCTGAATTCCGTGAGCCTTCAACTTGGCGATGGCGTCGTTGGTCAACTCCGGGGTGGCGCTCGGAGTGATGGAAACCTCCAGCCCCAAACCATTGGCGTGGTCAATCAGCGGGTAGATATCTTTGCGGCTGAGCGGATCGCCTCCGGTCAGGATCAGGTGTGGCAAGGGATCTCCAAATCCGACCAGCTGGTTCAGGAACCGCTTGCTCTCTTCCGTGTTGAGTTCCAGCGGATGCGCCTTGGGCATCGCTTCCGCCCGGCAGTGTTTGCAGGCTAGTCCGCATGCCTGGGTCATTTCCCAGTAGACCAGCATTGGATTGCTAGAAAAGTCCTGAGCCTTGCGGCCCATATGTGGCGTGTTACCAGTGACCCCCATCACGTTCCCCCCTCGGCGTAAGACTCTGAAAACGCTCCCACAAGCATGCTCAGAGTACTTTTGGAATGGAGAAAAGGCTGTGATTAGGATCACAGGGTGAGGTGACTGATCTCGCAAAATGCCAGAGGCAGGGAGGGCAGAGGCAGGGATTATAGATCAGTGCCCATGCGGGCTCTGGTTGGCGCTCAGCGGACCAAATCCTCAACTTGGGGAACTTCGAGTCTTAATCCATGGGTCGCAACATTTCGAGGCAAATATTGACCCGCAAGGAGTTACATGCTCGAACCCAGGGCGTGTGCGAGTGTCGCGGATGGAAATTTCTTGGTCGAGGTTAAGTGAAGATGGCTGTGTGCAAAACCAGAAGTTCAAAAGAGCGCGAATGAGCGTAATCCAGATTTTCGTCAATCATTCAGCATTTTGGACTCGCGCGGGCGCCCATACTCAGTCTTTCCCACCGATGTCCTCCAATTAACGGCATCAAGAAGCGCACGAGTACAAGGCAACACCACGATCCCAATGACTCCGGCGGCTTCGTTGACGTGACGAATCACCGGCACGCACGTGGCCATGGCAAAAATACAAACTGCGATCACGGCGATGTTTTTGACGCGATTGACAGCCATTGCTTAGTCCGACTACTCCCTGCCGCCGGCAGGGATGTTAACACCTTTCGTTGCGATAATGGCTTTCCTGCCTGTAAGTTAAGCACGCGAAAAGCACTTGGATGTAATCGAGAGATATTACGTCAACTATGGCCCCACCCGTACCCTGACCTCGTTCGACACAACTGGAAGTTGTTTATCCGGCCGCATCAGGCAAAAGCTCGCGTCGGGTGACGCGATACAAGCGCTCGGCCAAAACGTAAAGCGGAGTCGGTATTCGCCCGGCGCACGAAGCGGTGACGTATCGTAGCCGGGCAGGAGATTCGCGAGTGTGAATTCCCCTTCTGCCGTGTCGCCGGAAAAAACCTTGGTCTCGAAGTAAAAGTTGCCGAGGCAAGCCCAGCCAATCTGGCGAATGGGCCTCCACTCGCCACCGTCTGTTTGGTACTCCGGAGTTATTCCCGAATCGCTGCAAGTCATAGTCCCATTGCGCACCGGGCGGTCGCCCAGATTCCGGATCGTATAGCGGAAGACGGCACAATCGATGCTGGCGCTAGTCGCCACAGCGCAGCCAACGGTGGACGGGCTAATTTTGGCCGGAAGACCAGAGCGAATTGCAACTTCGAATGAGAATTTCATCACGCCGAGGTCGGGTAGCCGTGGCGAATCGGCTGTGACTTCATTTGATACTGCACCTGCGACTACTAGAGCGTTCGGGCGAATAGCGTCAGTCGTAGCAAGACAGTCGGGACCATCGGAGGAGCACGCCTGGAAATCCCACCCTGCTCGCAAAGTGTGTGGGCCAGGTGCAAAAGACTCCGCTGTACGTCCCGGACCAATCAGGCGCATACCGTATTCAACGTGCTCCCCGGGCATCAAGCGATACCTTGCTACGGAGGTGACTGGCTCCCACCGAGGTTGTATCAGACGACTTACAGGCCACCAGCCACCGCTCGCGCGCGGCTCCTTCTTATATATCCAGATCAGATTTTCGCCCTGGTTATTGAGATAGATCGTCCGCGGGCTCGCATTTTCCAGGGTTAGCACGAAGGCTCGGCAAGTGAGCGTCAACCCTGCCTCTCCACCACAACTGGGGCCTAGAGGCAGGGTGCTCTGCGGGTCTTCTCGCAGCGTGAGGTGAAAGCCCGGCAACTGCAGTGGGAAAGGGCTCTGACCGAAAGCCGCTGACAGCGAGAACTGGACCACAGGCAGCGCAAGCGCGGCAAACCATTTCATAGCGACTTAGAATATTCAATTACCGGGCGGCGTTGCCTGCGCCGTTGTCTTCGTAGCGGTTGTAACCGGGACAAAGGACTCAAAGCCCGTGCAAAGATCAACAATCTTTCGAGAAGACGCTAGCCCGTCCCGGCACACTGTCAGAACGAACAGTGGCGCGTTGAAACCCGTCGAGGCAAGTTAGCCTCGAGGGAAGAATATGTCGAATGCCCACGTGCTTGTCGCTGTCGTCTTGCTAGCTGGAGGCTGGACACCGCAATCGCAGGATAGCTCGGTCAAGATTGGCGCGTCAGCGGTTTGGCAAGTGCCGCAACAGTTCCTCTCCGCCACTCACTCCGCCTGCGATAAATCATCGGGTGCCCATGAAGCTGAATGTCTGATCGACCAGATGGCGAAGGCCGGAGCTCCCGCCATGGCTGTAAGTTTTACCCGCAAACTCTACAAGCAGACCCACGGTGAGTTCGGCATTCTGACCGGTTTCCACGACGAGGGGCCCGTCGCGTTCGTATGGGTCACCTATCCGCTGCGCGCCAACACGAACTATGGTCTCCTACTGGTGAATGGGCAGCCGCCTATCGTCAACGTCGAAGATTTGAAGCTGCTCGACAGGAAAACGATGGAACAGAGTCCTCAGTTCCAAGATCTAAAGAGCCAATTCCCGAAAGTCGATTTGTGGCCAGGGGATCGCGATGGAAAGATCTGGCCCAACTCACAAACCGGGCCAAACGGCGGAGTACAGTTTACCGTCGGCTATCCCCTGCTCAACGGCTGCCACGCCTGTGCACGTGCGGGATTTGCGATATTCAACTGGAATTTCGACGCCCAAGGAAAATTCCTCGGTACGGCCTTCATGGGACTAACTCCACCGCCGTCCTCGTAAGCGTCAATGAGATCGGAGGCCATTTCACTTATTTGAGAATGAGCAATCGACGGGGAGCAAAGAAATGCCCGGGTCTAGGGGTGAGCACATAGACCCGGGCGGGCTGTTCCGTGTCAGGGCGAACCGGAGGGGGACACATGGCGAGCCGGCTGGGCCAGAGCTTGCCAGTGAGCGGATCACTCACCCTCGCGTTGTATGTCGCGGTGCCAGTTGGGCAGCGCGGGTTCGCATTACCGGAACAGCGATGCTACGACTACGCTTCGGTAAACTACTTCTTTTGCGCTTCGCGGATGTAGGACACGACCATCTTGACCTGATCCGGAGTTACGCCTTTGGTTGCAAATGCGTGGGAAGCTTTCTTGTCTTTGCCGCCGTTGGAGATCATGTCTGTCAGATCGGCGTCGGAGGCTTTCTTGGCATCGTCGGAAACCAGGCTCGGAATCTTAGCAGCCGGTTTTCCAGCGAGGTCGGCGCCGTGGCACATGGCGCACTTTGCTTTGTAGAGGGATGCGCCGTCATCGGCGGCCCAGGAGAGATTCGGCAGAGCGAGGAACAACGCCAGCGCGATCATCACGATCAGGATTACGAGCTTCGACATCTTCATGATTGCTTTTCCTTTCAGAACCTTAAGTTGTCTCGCCGTTCATTCCGCGCTGAAGCAGGAGAATCTCGCGGGCGAATTTCGAGACGAGACGAAAACTTACTAATCGTCATGCAGTTTCCATGGAAATTGGGCACCGGGTCAGTGATCGTAGTCACGTACCGTCGTGATCGTGTGCGATCCCAAGTCGATATCGCACATGCACATCGCGCCAAAAGACTCGCGCTCCGCGCCATATGCCGCACTGTCGGGTAAGCGATGAACATTTCATCTAGGAGCTTTCTTGCAACCCATTGAAAATACAACCGTTGGCGTAGAAACAGCGACCTGCAGTTTGGCACGTGGCTTGCGCTTACCTACTTGCAGCCTGCACCCGAGGGATCGAATTGGAACCTACACTCATGGTGATCGGACTAAACCACCGGACAGCGCCGCTGGCCATGAGAGAACGTTTCTGGATCAGCGAAAACCGCCGCTATGAAGTCCTGAGGCAGTTGAAGAGTGCGGAAGGAATTGAAGAAATCGTCGTTCTGTCCACTTGCTGCCGCACGGAGTTTCTGGTCTGGGCTGGCGAGCCTACACTGGCTGCAAATTCCATCCTCCAGTTTCTGAGTTCCGAGCACGGCCTGAGACTCAGTGAGTGGGAACATTTCTACCGCTTGCTCGATGAAGCCGCGCTGACCCAAGTCTTCCGTGTGACCTCGGGGCTCGACTCCCTGGTGTTAGGCGAGCCGCAGATTGTGTCGCAGGTGAAAGCTGCTTGGGAGCAGGCACGAACCGTGGGCGCGGCCGGACATTTTCTGGATGCAGTCTTAGAGAAGGCGCTGGGCGTTTCCCACCAGGTTCGTCACGAGACGGCGATCGAAAAGCTCGCCGTGTCCATCCCAACGGCAGCGCTCGATCTGGCCCGACACATTTTTGGGTCGCTGCAAGGGCGCAGAGTTTTGCTGCTGGGTACCAGCAAGATGAGCGAACTCTCAGCTCGCCAAATGGCTGAAAACGGGGCTGGATCGGTGGTGGTGATCGACCAGTCTCCCGCGTGTGCGAAAGAATTGGCGGAGAAGTTGGGAGGCACGTCTGCCAGCCTGGCCGACCGATGGAAATGCATGCTGCGCGCCGATATCGTCATCAGCGCGACTGGATGCCCGCACGTGGTGCTGACCCGCGAGGAAGCCGAAAGAATCGCGATCGAGCGCAACCGCGTAGCGCTAGTCATTCTGGACATTGGCATGCCGCGCGACGTGGAGCCGGATGTGCGACGAGTGGACGGGATCCTGCTCTATGACCTTGAGGGTCTGGAGCGAGCGGTTAGGAGTGACGCCGAGGAGCAAGCCGCGGCGGCCGCTGAGGGGGAGAAAATGATAGCCGCGGAGGCGCAAGCCTTCCGCGGCAAACTGCAGGCGGAAAGCGTGGTGCCGACCATCGTCGCGCTGCGCCACCGCCTCGACCAGATTTGCCGGCAAGAGCTGGAGTCCTTTATCGAAGAGCGCGGGCCGTTTACCCGGGAGCAGGATCAGTCACTTCACGCAATCACAGCGCAGGTCATACAGAAGATTGCCAGCTCCCTGGCTCGCGAACTCAAGGAACTTCCAGAGAAGGAGGAACAGGAGAAGATGACTGAAGCGGTCAAACGCCTGTTCCACCTGGAACCGCCAAAACAGGCGCTTGCCGGCACCAGATCGGAGAAAGCCAATGAGCGAAGGAAAGAACGCCCAATCGCAATCAACTACTAATTCCACGGGCACCATCTCGTGGACCAGTACGCAGGCTTACGTTCTGGCCGCATTTTGCCTGCTGCTGGGCGTGGCCCTGGGATATCTTTTTCGCGGATCGGCATCGGCCGGCACGGCGCAGGCCGCACCCTCGACGACCGCCGGGCCGGGAAGTGTCTCTCCACAAAAGCAGCCGGACGCAAACACCCAAGCCGCACTCGCGCAGGCTGCGGCGCCGCTGCTGGAAGCCGTCAACAAAGATCCCGAAGACTTCGACTCGCTGGTGAAACTGGGCGACCTGTACTACGACGGACAACAGTTCCCAAGGGCGATCCAGTGCTACGAGCGGGCGCTGGCCATTCATCCCGATAATCCGGATGTCCGCACCGACATGGGCACTGCCTATTGGTACACGGGGGATGCAGAAAAAGCGGTGGCCGCGATGGAGCGGTCCTTGAAATTCCGTCCGGGACATCCGCAGACTCTATTCAACCTGGGATGGGTGCGGTGGCAGGGCAAACAAGATCCCAAGGGTGCGATCGAGGCTTGGCAGCAGTTGCTCAAGACAAATCCGGACTATCCAGAGAAGCAGAAGGTCGAGCAATACATTGCGAAAGCGAAGGAACACGCTTCCCGCGGCTAGATCATTTCTTAAAACCGGCGCTCCTTTCATACCCGCCCATATCGGCGCCGAAGGGCTTCCCAAAAGGAAGCCCTGTTTTCCTGAGTCCGTTACAAAACGGATACGGGTTTACAAATCTTGACACATCAATGTAGCAGTTGAGGCAATACGCCGCGCTTCTATGGGTTGGTGTTCAACGACAACGGGACGCTGCGGATGGATTGTGCGCAGGTCAACGATGGAGTTTCTGCATCGGCCGCATCGAATCCGATGGGTTCTTCCAACGCTGTTCAGGCACAGACGATCCGCCGCGCCGCCCCCGGTGGGCTGCCGAAAATGATCACCACGGTTACGGGATCTCGCTAAGCTGAGGAGTTTTCTGATGGGACCGAGTCGGGCGCGGATTCCTCCTCGCCGGCGGGGACGAGTTCAAATTTCTTCAGCTTGTAGCGCAGCGCGTCACGGCTGATGTCGAGTAACCGGGCGGCGTGCGTCTGATTGCCGTTGGCTTGGCGCATGGCCAACTCGACCATGGCCCGCTCCACTTCTTCCAATGAGGTGCCTTCTTCTGGAATATAAAGCCGCGGAAGCACGCGTCCATTGGCCAACTGTTTGCCGCCGCCGTCGGTCGACGCACTGCTGTGCTCGAACGCCGTCAAGCCGCTGCGCGCGGCTTCTCCCACCGCGAATGGCATGTAGACCGGCCGCAGAATAAACTCTTCTTCGAGAATCATGGCGCGCTCAATCGAGTTCTTGAGCTCGCGGACGTTTCCCGGCCAATTGTGTGCCAGCAGCAAACGTCGTGTCTCAGGGCTGATGCCGCGAATGGATTTCTTGAACTTTCGGTTGTACCAGTCGATAAAGAATTCGACCAGCGGCAGAATATCCTCCGTACGCTCCCGCAGTGGTGGAATGAAAATGGCGATGATCGCCAGCCGGTAATAAAGATCCTGGCGGAAATGGCTTTCGCGCACTGCTTTTTCCAGGTCGCGATTCGAGGCGGCGATGACGCGCACGTCCACCTGCATATCGCGTACGCCTCCGACGCGGCGGATCACCTGATCCTCCAGCACGCGCAACAGCTTGGCCTGCAGCAGCGGAGAGAGTTCCCCGATTTCGTCCAGAAAAAGCGTGCCTCCATTCGCCGTTTCGAACAGGCCCTTCTTCATCTGCTTGGCGTCAGTGAAAGCGCCTCGTTCGTGGCCAAATAGTTCCGCTTCCATCAGAGTTTCGGGAATCGCCGAGCAGTTGATGGCGACGAAAGGACCGTTCTGACGCGTGCTCTCATAGTGAATCGTCTTGGCGATCAGGTCTTTGCCCGTGCCGCTCTCCCCTTGAATCAGAATCGTCGTGGCCTCGCTGGCCGCAACTTTCTGAACGAAATTCATTAGCTCAGTGGTCTTCGGAGACACCGCGACCACCTCGTGATACCCGGTGTTCCGGCGAACCTCGCCGCGCAGCGATTTCACTTCCGTGCGTAGCCGCGAAGCCTCCAGCGCATTTTGGATGGTGACGTGGAGTTCTTCGAAGTCCAGCGGCTTGCCGATAAAGTCATAGGCGCCCAGCTTGAGCGCGGTCTTCACGTCATCCAACTGAGGATCGGCGGTGATCATGATGACCGCCGGAGGGTCGGGAGCTTTCTTGAGCTGTTCGAGAACCTGAATGCCGTTCAGGTCGGGCATCCGGACATCCAGCAGAACGAGATCGGGAGTCTCGTGCTGAGCCATGCGCAGGCCGGGCTCGCCGGCAACGGCTTCCGAGACCTGGTATCCCCACTCTTCGCACTTTTGGCGCAGCGACCAGCGCACCAGGCGCTCGTCATCGATGACCAGAATCTTCTCCGCAGGCATGCCTGCTTAGCTTACTACGGAAGGGAGGAGAATGGACGGCAGGCGGGCATTCGCAGGGTTTTCAGCGAATCCCCAGCAGAACGCCAAGGTAGGCGCGCACTTTGGCCAGAAGAGCCGCATCGGCTTTGGAGTGAAAGGAGGCGTTGCGTGCGGTCCAATCCAAACTCTTGAGATGGTCCACGAGTACGGCGCCTTCGACTTTGTCGATAGTTGTCGCGAGAGCGAATGGGTAGGGTTTCCGGCGGCTGGTGAGGGGACAGACGATCACAAGTCCGCTGGCCTGGTTATAGATGCGATCGGTAATTACCAGCGCGGGACGCCGTTTAGCCTGTTCGCGTCCAGCCTGCGGATCGAAATCGAGCCAGATGATGTCTCCCGACCGCGGAGTGTAGGCCTTTACCATTTGGGGCTTACCAGTCAATGCTTTCCTTGCCGCGCTCCGGGCCAGTCCGGATCTCGTCATTACGGTTTTCCGGCGTGATCTGGGCTACGAGTTCGCGCAAGGTCGGCACGCGTTGCTTGGGGCGCAATCGGATGAGCCCGTCGGCGGCTTCGATCACGATCGAGTCGCCTTCCCGCACGCCAGCTTCTTCGGCCAACGGCTTGGGAATGCGGACCGCCAGACTATTCCCCCACTTCACGATTTGCGACTCTGGCATAGCGCCCCTCCCGTATGGATATATGTAGTATACACGAACGTGTATACATCGGATATATCACGTTACAAAGAGAGGTCTACGAGGCTGGGCTTTGAGTTTCTGCGCGCCGCAGGGGCAGGATCACCGCGAACGTTGTGCCCTTCCCCACGGTGCTGGTGACATCGATGCGACCCTGGTGATCTTCGACGATGCGACGGGCCAAGGACAGTCCCAGGCCAGTGCCGTCGCCCTTGGTGGTGTAGAACGGGCGGAAAATGTTGGGGAGGTTGCCGGGAGCGATGCCGCGTCCGTTGTCCGCCACTTCGACGACCACTGAATTGTCCCGGGAACTCAAAGTAACGGTAAGTTTTCCGTTCGAGTCGATGGCCTGCAAAGCATTCAGCAGCAAGTTCAACAACACCTGGTGGATCTGATCGCTGTCGTGCTCGACTTCCGGCAGCGTGGGATCTTTGTGCAGAGCGATCTCGACCGACTTCGCGAGCGCCTGCTGCCGGCCAAGCATGACAGCATGTTCGACCGTAGTGTTCAGGTTGCTCTTGCGGACCGTGGGTGGATGCGGGCGCGCTGTCTGCAGAAGATCGGTGACAATATGATTGATGCGGGCAATTTCCTGGCGAACGTCCTTGACCACGGCGCGTGCGGGGCTGGTCGAAGGCAGGTCGCGCCCAATGATTTCTATGACACCTGCAATCCCCGCCAAGGGATTTCGGATCTCGTGGGCTAGTCCGGTCGCCATCTCTCCCAGAGTGGCCAAGTGCTCGGCGCGTGACATTTGCGTGCGGTGCAGGCGTTCGATTTCGTTCCGGCTCTCGCGGAGTTGAAGAACCATCTGGTTGAAGTTCCGGCCGAGGTCGCCGATCTCGTCATTGCGGCGGGCAAAACTCACGGCCACGCTTAGATCGCCGCTGCCCAGTTGCGCGATTTTCTGCTGCAGTTCGACCATGGGCCGCTGCACGGTGTAAGTGAGTACGACGAGGAGCGCACCGCAAATCGCGACTGCACCTACGCCGGCGACCAAGAGCACCATGTGGCGTTGCGGGTCGCGCCAGGAAAGCGTGGCCAGCAGAAACAGCAGCATTCCGCCCAGCAGGACGAAGGCGATAGGAACTAGAGCTTTGATCTCCCAGTTGATGCGCAGCCAGGGCAACTCGGGATCCGCGGGCTTCGAGCTCGCCGCCGTGGTCCGATTTTCGACCGGCCCCGTCGAGATCGGCGCTGACGATGCGGGGCTGGAATACGCCGTGCTGAAAAAACCCGTGCGCGAGCGTGGAGTCTCTGCCTCACGGGCGTCTTCAGTCGGAATATCCGGCACAATTTTGTCGGTCATGGTCTCACGCGTACGCATGTAGTCCAGGCAACAAGTACGTGACTCCGAAGAAGGTGAACATCACCACCGCGAATCCCAGGATGGCGAAGTAGGCCGCACGGCGTCCGCGCCAGCCGCGGGTGATGCGCATGTGCAAGTAGCCTGCATACACCAGCCACGTAATCGCCGCCCACGTCTCTTTGGGGTCCCAGTTCCAGTAGGAACCCCAGGCACGGTTAGCCCAGTAGGCGCCGGCGGCGATCATCAGGGTGAGCAAGGGAAAAGCAATGCAAATTGTCTTGTACGTGATGCGATCGAGAGCGTCGGCATCTGGCAGCAGTCGTTCCAGATCCTGTCGCCGCCAGAGCAGCAGAAGATACAGAAGATTGGCGAAGATTCCGCCGACCAGCGCTGACAGAATGAAGGGGCTAGCGGACAGGCTCGTCGCGTATAAGCCTTCGGCGTCGAGCGACGGATATTGTCCGCCTCTCACCCGCAGCAGAAAGAACACCAGTGCCAACGATTGCAACAGAATGCTGATGAAGACAGCGCGATCAGCCACCGCCAGTAGGCCTTCATTCTTCTTTACGAGTGACAAAATGTAGAGCACCAGCGGGGCAGCCACCGCGGCGAAGACCAGCAGCATGAGCCAGCCCAGGTCCGGGATGGTGACGAACAGTCGCACACCGCGCGAGAGGAATACTTCCGTTTTATTCTCGGCGTCCCATGCGATCACGTTGAAGCCGCCCCACCGCTCGAAGCGGCTTAGCACCGCAGCATAAATTCCCACCGTGAAGATGCTGGTGGCGGCCAGGAATAATTCCGTCTTCACCTTGTCTTGGATCAGGAACATCATCGCCAGTGCAAAGCTGAGGGCGCACGCTGCATATGCCAGCATGGCGAGTGTTACGTGAACGTGCAACCATGTGGATTGCAATGCCGGCACCAGCGGCCGGACTTCGCTGGGCAGAAGTTGCATCAGGATAACGCCGACAATCGCAACCGGCATGGTCACCGTGCCGATAACTTTTACCCCGTACTTTTTCTCAGCGATGAGCGTGAGCGCCGCCAGCGTCCACACGAAACTCAGGAGCATTTCATAAATGCTGGCGAACGGCGGATGTCCCGCCTCATACCAGCGGTGAGCTACTGCTCCGGTATTGGCCAGCAATCCAGCCCACGTCATCAGGGAAGCGAACTTGATATACGCATCGGTCCCGGTTACGCCAAAGCCCAGATACAGCGCGCCCGCGCCCGCGTAGAACACCAGCGCGGCATAGAGCAGGTTGGCTTCGCTAAGGATATTTCCGCTCTTAACCACATTCAGAAAAGCGATGAACAGCAGGAATGCAATTCCCAACCCCACCATGACCACCAGCGTTGTGCCGGTTGCGGGATGCTGTTCAACTTTTTCGCTTGCCATACACTTCCTCCGTAGCCGGACTCACCTTCCGGCGATTGATGCGGCATGCGTCTGGGCAGAGGCCGCGAGTTCGGGTTGCAATTCCTTCTGAATCTGCTCCACTACATGTTTGAATCGAAGTTCGAATGCATCGCGATTGCGGTTCGCAATGCCGCCGATCCAGAGCGCCGTGCGGCCGCGTGCATCGACCACGGGAACGACCCAGAAGCGCATGTGAACTACGTAGAAGACAAAGGTCAAGCCGATCGCCATCAACACCACGCCGGCCCAAACCGCCCACTGGCCAGGCTCATGCGAGACCTGCAGTCCGGTGAAAACCCCAGTCTTCAGGTCCTTGGGCTCGAAGGTGTATGGAGACTGCGCGTTTTCGGCGATGCCCTGAATTTCCGGGAACCAAACGTTCACGGTGCTGCTGGCTTTTTTCGACGTGACGATCAGGTGGACAGCAGGGTTGCTTACGTCATTGCTGCGGGCGTAAACCCGGCCGTCCTGCACCACAAAGTCCGGGATGAACTCCACCAGTTGCACGCTGGTATCCGCGTCGAGCGCGACAGTCTGGTTCATCGCGAGAGAAATTTCTTGCGGCGTCCCTTTGGTTCCATTCGCCGGAACTGCGTTGAGAAGCAATCGGTCAAGCTTCCCGGTGCGTCCATAACTCGCCTGGTAGAAGCGTAGTCCGTGATAGACCAGCGGATCGTTGACCACAATCTCTTTGTTCGATACGTCGCGTCCGCCATCGACCACCGCCAGCTTCGACCACCACTTCTTCGGAGATCCGTCGGCGTACGTCTCTTCGCCTGTGCCATCGCAGCGGACGGAGAACGGAATGGTGCGAATGGTCCCATTTTTCGTTTCGACCTGATTGCTCGATGTTCCTGGACTGAGCATTAAGAATCCACGCCATCCGTATAGCGAGTCGACGATGAAGCCCAGGAAGATCAGCAGCAGGCTGGCGTGCACGATGTAGACCGCCATCTCCGAGATGCGGCTGCGCTCCGAGAACAAGGAGAAGCTGTCGGTGCGCACGATGCGTTCGGTTTTCAGTCCGAGGTGCTTAAAGGCGCGCTCCGCTGCACTCAATCCCTGCTCTTCATCGGCAACCGGAATCATCGACTGCGTAGGAAGAACCTTGCGAAAGCTTTCATCGGGACTCTTGTAAGGACGCGCGAAGTATCGCCAGGCGTTGGGGAAGCGCTGCACAGAAGCGCAGATGATGCTCAAACTGACCAGAATCAAAAGAGCGACGAACCACCGTGTATGGAACACGTCGGTCAAGCCCGTGGTATCGAGGAAGCGAAGCATGCCCGGCGAATACGCTCGCTGTATATCCTCGGCCTCGATCATCGGACGCTGCAGGATGACCGTTCCGGCTGCCGAAAAGATGACAACCAAGATAATCAGAACCACGCCGGTCTTGATGGAACTGAGTGTCTGCCAGATTTTGCGGGGCATTCCGCGAAAAGCTGAACGAAGTGACAAGGCCATATCGATTCTCTTCCTCTCATGTTGCAATGCACGTTCTGCGCCAATGGTCCATTACTTGGCGAAGTGCCTTCGTTTCAGCAGGTTGTGGCGGTAACCTTGTTTCATGCAAGGCTACTTGAATGAGCCATAACACTCATCCTCGCGGGGCCGCGTTGCGATTTCACCCACTGCGGAAAGTGCGTGATTGCGATCACAAATTGATTCCCGGGCCTTGCGCCATTTCACCAAGCCACTGCGGGAGAAGGCCCATTAGAGAACTGCCTCCGGCGCTGCGGAAATTTGCAACAAAACCCCGTAAATCCAGAACATCCTCTGTTGCAATAACTTACAGTGCCATGGCACCAACCAACGCCTCTCACCAAAGTAAGGAGACCTTCGTGCAAAAGCTCATGTGGCAATGGTCCCAGATTTTCCAACTCGCACGGTTTCGATCCCGAAGGTAACCAGCGGGCGAGGCTTCCCCAGAATTCTGCAGTTGGTCGTTCTTCTCGTCATCGCGGTTGCTCCCGCCCTGGCCAAGACTCACCCTGTTCCGCTCGACAAGAACGTCGACGCGGCGAAGTGCCTCGAGTGCCACGAAGACAAGAGCAAAGGAAAGGCAGTTCACTCGGCGATCGCTACGGGATGCCTGAGCTGCCACGAAGTCCGGGTCAACCGGGATGTCACCCGGGTGAAGCTGACGACCACCACGACCCAGGCCCTGTGCCTCAGCTGCCACGACGATAAGAAGGTACAGGCCGGGCAGACGATGCACCCTCCGGCGGTTCGGGACTGCGTGAAGTGCCACGACCCCCACCAGTCAGACAATCCAGTTCAGCTGCGCAAAGCGACAACCGGTGCCTCGCGCGACGAGAACCTCTGCCTCTCCTGCCACAACACCGGCGTCAACGTTCCTAAGGACGGCAGCCGTCACGCCGCCCTCGACATGGGCTGCGATACCTGCCACGTTACGCATAAGAACGGCGACCGCGGCAAGATCGAGTTCGCCGCGCACCTGAAGAAAGATGTTCCGGCGCTCTGCATCGAGTGCCACGATGTGAAGGACGCTGCGCTGCAGAAGACGCACGCTGGCCAGCCCTTCGGATCCGCGAACTGCTTGCAGTGCCACAACCCGCACCAGTCCGCGAAGCCGAAGTTGATGCAGGCGTTCCTGCACAATCCTTTCGAGAACAAGAAGTGCGACTCCTGCCACCAGCCAACGAAGGATGGCAAGGTGGTCCTGACGAACGCCGATAGCCGCGCGCTCTGCCTAACCTGCCACGACGATCAGGCCAAAAAAATTGAGACCGCGAAAGTGCAGCATCCGGGCGCGCAGGGCGATTGCATCGCCTGCCACAACCCGCATGCCGGAAAATCTCCGGGCTTCCTGCAACCGGATCCGGTGCAAGCCTGCCTGGCCTGCCACAGCGATCAAGCAGACCAGATGAAGAAGGCGCACCTGCACCAACCAGCATTCGTACAAGGTTGCGCGACATGCCACGAGCCGCACGGCGGAGAGAACGAGCACCTGCTCCGCGCTGCGAGTCCGAACAAGCTTTGCCTCGAGTGCCACGGGCCCGATGCGAATCCGCAGAAGCTCGAGAGTGAGCACCTTGTCACGATCTTCAACGGCCAGGTGAAGCTGCCGGAAGACTACTTCCGGAAAGTGATCGAGTTGCCCATTCAGTACGGGCACGGTCACCCGGTGGATAAGCATCCCGTCACCGACATCCCCGACCCCACCAACGTGAACAAGCCGTTGAAACAGATCAACTGCCTGACCTGCCATCAGCCGCATTCAGGAGCAAATCCGGGAATGCTGGTGAAGGATCAAGCCAACAATATGGCGTTCTGCATGAGCTGCCATTCGAATATGACGCAAGGTACACCCGGGCCAGGCGCCCCGGGGCCGCAAAGCCAGGCGCCGCAACCGGCAGCACCCAAGACCGAAGCGGGGAAAACAAAATGATGACGCCCACTTCCAATTGCCGAATTCTTCGGATCACGGCAGTCATCGCCGGACTTTTGTTCTGCCTGAGCTTGGCGGCGCCACTCTCCGCCGAAAAGAAAAAGAAGGAACAGCCGGCGAAGAAGCCCAATGTTCTGGAAGAGATTGATTATTCCAAGCTGGTCTGGCCGAATCCGCCCGCTCCGACGCGCGTGAAGTACCTCAATTACTTCTGCTGCGATAAATACGTTCCCGAACAGAAGAACGCCAAGAGTTCCTGGATGGATCGCATGGCGGGTGGCGAAACCGCACAGCAGAAACAGATGGAGAAACCGCTGTTCGCGCTCTGGACGCCCTACGGCATGGCGGTTGATTCCAAAGGCAATGTCTACATCGCCGACGGCAAAGTCGGAGCCATCTTCGTGTTCAATACCGAGACCAAAGAACTGCGGATGATCAAGAACGGAGCGCAGGCGCACTTCGGCGACATCATCGGTCTCGCCATGGACGACGCCGACCGCTTGTTCGTCTCCGACACCAAGCTGCATCGCATCCTGGTTTTCGACAAGGACCACAAGATCGAAGGCTCGATTAGCGAAGGTGGTCTGATGGATCCAGGTGGCATGGCGGTCGATAACGAAAACCGCTTCCTTTATGTTGCCGATGCCGGCCGCGATCAGGTCATGGTATACGACGCCGACAAGTTCACCCTGATTCGCACGATTGGTACCGCGGGGAAGAAGCACACGTTGACCGAGCCCGGCCAGTTCTCGGTGCCCACGAACGTGGCCGTCGACGAAGATGCCAATCTGTACGTCACCGACATGTTCAACAACCGTGTCGAAGTTTTTGATGCGGACGGCAATTTTATTCGCGCCTGGGGTAAAGCGGGCGACCGTCCTGGCACATTTTCGAAGCCAAAAGGGATCGCCATTGACGCGGACGGTCATGTCTGGGTCGCCGACGCGGTGCAGGACATCATTCAGTGCTACACGGCGGATGGTCAATTCCTGATGTGGATGGGCGGGCACGGATTGTTCCCGGGACAGTTCCGCGCATTGGCCGGACTTTACATCGACAGAAATAACCGGATTTTCACGTCCGAGCAATATCCCGGACGCGTGCAGATGTTCCGTTACTTCACCGATGACGAGGCACGGGCTCAGATCAAGCAGCGTCAGGCGGAAGTGGACAAGAAACGCGCGCAGGAAAGCAAACCGGCCGCCGCGGATGCTGCCGCTACTGCGCCCAACCCAAGTTCTGCGGCACAGAAGCCGCAATAGAGTTTGGCCGTTCCGCGGATGGCCAAACCGGGCCGGTGAAAATCGGCTCCGGGCAGCAAAGGCAGTTGGCAATTGTCACTAATGGTAGATGTAACAGCTGTTACAAACAGGAGGATGTAAATTTTATGAAAAAGCTATTCTTCGTCATGTTCGTGGTTCTGATCGCTGCCGGCCTGGCAGCGGCCCAGACCTACACTCAGGGCTCCGGTCTGACCGGTATGGATATTCTCGGTGCCCACCAGAACGGCGGCCGTGGTTGCGCAGGCTGCCACGCTCCTCACAGCGGCGCGGCGGGCGGCGGCGGCAACGTGGCTACCAACGGTGTCGCATTCAACGATCCTCTCTCCGGCAGCAATGCTCTGTTCGGTCAGGACGTAACTCCTCTGTTGGGCTATACGATCACCTTGGGCAACGGCTATGTTGAAACGCTGCCTGGCGAGGCGACCGCTTACACGACCCAGCAGGACGAACTCCGTGGCATCACCATGTGTCTTGCTTGCCATGACGGCGTTGTGGCAAAAGGCCAGATGATGAACGGCCAATCGTGGGAGCAGAGAATGAACTTGCTGCCCGCAGGCGTATACGGAACCCGTCCGATCCCGACGCTGCTCGGCAACGATAGCGGGAACGGCAACACCTCCGGCTACGGCAACGATCACCCGGTGGGCGTCCAGGCTACTCTTGGCGCGGTCCGCGTGTGGACCAACAACACCACCACCAGCCCGCTGACCATCACGGTTGACGCGGTCAACGGCATCACGAACATCGCTCCGAACGCTGCTGGTTACGTATCGTTCAACGCCAACTACGGCTATCCGGCGATCGCCGGAACGGCGTGGGAATATGGCGTTGCGATCCCTGCTGGCGACACGAATCCGGGCGATGCATACCTGACCTGCACCACCTGCCACAATCAACATGCGATGTACGTCTACACTGCCCCCCGCGGGAAGCAGACCGGAGCCGCGATCGTAGGCGGCGGGAACTATCCGACGTACTTCTTCATCAATGGCGCATACAACCCGGGCGCGGGCAACAACAACCCGACGTTGGCCGCTTCCACCACGCAGTTCTGCCGTCAGTGCCATTACAGCGAGTCGAACGAGTCCGCTGGAATTACCACTGTGAAGACGCAGTTCTAACTGGTCCAACGGGGGGAGGGGAAGCTTCTCTCCCCCACTTTTTCGAGAGTTCGACGCGGAGGAAGAAATGAAATACCAGATCATGATCGGCGGGATGTTGATCGCTTCGGCTCTGGGTGGCAGCGCACAGGTCGTGGCCTCGCACACAGCCGCGCTGGCTGCGCCAACCGTGGCAAAGAGTGCTACCCCGACCTCGACCTCGACCTCGAATTCCGTACAACCCCTGCCGCCGTCGGCCGGTAATCCCGTGGCAAAGGTCAACGGTGCGATTCTTACCGACCGCGACCTGACGCGCGAGATACAAGCGATTTTCCCTTACGAGAAGACCCACAACGGCATTCCCAAGACGATGGAACCGGAGATGCGCAAGGGCGCGCTGCAAATGATCATTTTCGAGGAACTGCTCTACCAGGAAGCGCTGCGCGAGAAGCGCACGGTGAGTCCGGCGCGAGCGCAGCACGCGGAAGTAGAGTTCCGCAAACAGTTCTCCACCCAGGAGGAATACGAACAGGTCCTGCAGATCGAGGTGCACGGTTCGAAGCCAGCGCTGCGCGAGAGGATTCGCCGCTCGCTGCTGATCGAAGACATGCTGAAAACTGAAGTGCGCGACAAGGCCAAAGTGAGTGAGGCCATGGCCCTCGCCTACTACAAGGCGAATCCCAAGCAGTTCCAGCATCCGGAAATGTTCAGCATTCAGACCATCTCGATCATCCCTCCGCAGAACATGACCCCTGAAATCGCGGAGGAAGCGCGCAAGAAGGCAGAGAGCGCGCTGAAGCAGGCCAAGGCGACCAAAACTTATAAGGATTTTGGACTTCTGGCCGAGAAAGTGTCGGAGGACGACTGGCACGTCAACATGGGCGACCGCAAAGGCGTAGAGCGCGACAAGCTGCCTCCGCCGGTTGTGAGTGCGGCCCTGGCTATGAAAGTGGGGCAGGTGAGCGATCTCATCCAGCTCGGTCCGGCCTATACGCTATTTCGTCTGAACGCCCGTACTCCGGCCGGCGTCACGCCCTTTGCGGAAGTGAAGGTGAAGTTGATGACCGACATGCAGAAGAGCAAAACCGAGCAGCTTCGTGCCGCACTCGACAAGAAGCTGAGAAAGACTGCAACGGTTGAGGTCCTGTGAATCAACTGGCCAACGCGGCGCGGTCGCAATTCTCGCTGCGAAGGTTCATGGGGGCGGAAACCAGGTGGGGGATGTGCCAGAAATCGCATACAATTCGGAGCTTGTGGCGCACGCTCGCGGGAGTTCTCCTACTGACGTTGCCCGCAGCAGCGCAATTGCAGGTGGGCGACCTGCACATGAACTTGAACGGCAATCTGGGATTCAACTATGGTGGCGGCAACAGCGGAGGTCTCTCGGATCACTCCATGGGTTTCTCCGGGAACGGGATGCTGACCGGCAATTATTACAGTCCTAACTTCCTGAGTTTTAACGTTTCCCCCTTCTACAACCGGGAGCAGACGAACTCCATTTTTGGCAGCCTGTCCAATGCCACGGGCCTGTCGTCGAATGTAAACCTGTTCAATGGAAGCCATTTCCCGGGTTCGGTTTCGTATAACAGCTCGTACAACGGTATCAGCAGTTTTGGCGTTCCCGGCTCTGACCTGGGGCTGGCGGAGCGCACAAACACCAATAGCTTTGCCGTGGGCTGGAGTGCGCTCCTCCCGAATATGCCAACGTTTACCGCCATCTACGGCATCGACCACAGCTCGAACTCGATTGTTGGGGAATCGGGCAACGATGACGTGACGAACCGCACCCTGAACCTGCTCTCTACCTACCGCTGGGACGGATTTAACATGATGGGCCAGTTCCAGCACCGGAACACGGATGCGGATTTTACGCAGTTTCTGGAGGAGGGCGAGGCACCGATCACGACCAAGTCGTCCAGCAATAATATCGGAGCCACCATCCAGCACCCACTCCCTTTTTCCGGGAACGTTGGCGTGAGTTGGAACCGCCTCAGTTACGGCTACAGCTATCAGGATTCGACCAGCGCCAGCAACTCTGGCAGTTCCGACACGGTGAACGGGAACGCAGGTTTCCATTTCACCGACAAGGTGGGTGTCTCGTTCAATGCGACCTACAACGACAGCCTGCTGGGGAGCATTCCTCAGACCTTTCTAAACAGCGGAACCACGGTGAACCTGACCGAGGCCAGCAGCTTCCATTCGGTTCTGGTCGGAACGGATGTTTTCTACCAGATATTCAAGGATTTAGGCGTGCATGCCGATGTAGCACATGAAGACCAGACATTTCTCGGGCAGACGTATGCGGCGACCCAGTTTGGCGCTAGTGTGAATTACAACTTCGATCATACGTTGCTGAAAGGGCTATCATTTTCCTTTGGGTTGGTCGATACCGTTCAACAAACCGCCAACATCGGGCTTGGTTTCGTGGGCAATCTGAATTATGCACGGAAATTCCTAGGCTGGGATGTGGGCGCGAATTTCAGTTACGCCCAGAACGTGCAGACCACGATGCTGGTGTACACGACTTCTACGTACAGCTATCTGGCCAGTGTGCGACACCGCTTCGGTGAGCGCCAGTATTTCATGGCGGGATACAGCGGCTCGCACAGCGGACTGAGCGCAAACTCCGGTACCACGAGCTCTGCCGAGCGAATCTTTGCCGGATATATCTTTCGCGGCAACTCTTTCAATGCCTACTACGACAAGTCGAACGGGCTGGCGGTTTTTACCAACGCTGGATTGATCCCCGTTCCCACCACCTTGCCCACTCAGCTCCTGGTCCCGAATTCGTTCAGTCAGTACAGCTCCACGGGCTATGGATTCAGTCTGGGCGTGGCTCCCACCAGACGCCTCCAGGTGAGCGCATCTTATGCGAAGTCCGACGGCAGCACCATCGATCCATCGCTGAGCATCTTTACGAACAACACTCTGATTAACGCCACTATGCAATATCGGCTACGCAAGATCTTTGTGAACGCCGGATATACGCGCCTCAATCAGAGTGCGGGTACGGCGGGCTCGGTGCCGACTGTGGTAACGTCATACTTCATTGGATTCTCCAGATGGTTCAACTTCTTCTGAGGGTCGCCGAAAGAAGGTCCCTACAGATTGGGGCGCGGCTGGCGGCGATTGTATTTCTGCTGGCGGTTCCCCTCTGGGCCGCAAAAGTGGAGAAGGACAAGAAGGCTGAGCCTGCTCCTCCCGACCTCCTTCTGGAAGGTGGGCGCAAGCTGAGTTACGAGCGCAGTTTCAGCTCCGAGAAAGAAGTCGAAGGCAAGCGCGGGTTCTGGACCAAGCTGGTTGACGTCGTCGTCGGCGAACCCGATCATCCTCATCTGGTGCGGCCGTACAGCATTGCCATTGATTCGCGCGGACGCGCCATCGTCTCCGATCCCGGAGCCAACGGCATCCACATCTTCGATTTCGAAAATCATAAGTACAAGTTCATCGAGCGCCGGGACAAAGACAAGAACAAAGACCCGATGCGGACGCCGCAGTGCGTGGCCGTCGACGCGCAAGACAACATTTATGTGACGGATTCCGAGGCGGGCAAGATCTTCGTCTTCGATCCCAGCGGGAAGTTTCGCCGGACCATCGGCAGTCTGAGAGGCGGCGAAGGCTACTTCAAACGGCCCACGGGAATCGCCGTGGATTCCGCTGCAGAACGCATCTACCTCACCGACACCCTGCGCGATGAAGTGTTTGTGCTCGACATGAAAGGCAGCATTCTGCAGACCATCGGAAAGAAAGGCGCCGGGGACGTCGAGTTCAACCTTCCCACGGAATTGCTGGTGCGCGACCAGAACCTGTTCGTCGTCGACGCCATGAATTTCCGGGTGCAAACGCTAAGTCGCGCCGGCGGGTTTCAGACCGCGCTCGGGAATTTGGGCGACAGCGGCGGTACCATGTTCCGTCCCAAAGGAATTGCCATGGATTCAGAAGACCACCTCTATGTGGTCGATGGTCTGTGGGGCGTCGTCCAGGTGTTCGATGAGCAGGGAAGGCTTCTCTATTATTTCGGCAGCCGCGGGACAGGCCTGGGAGAGTTCCAGCTGCCGGCGGGATTGTTCATCGATCGAGAGGATCGCATCTTCGTCGTCGATTCCTTCAACCGGCGAATCCAGGTCTTCCGCTATTTCGGATTGCCCAAGCGGGCGCAGGCTGGCCAGCCATGAAGAAACTCCTGCTGGTTCTCGGCGTCACGATGCTGGGCATGATAGTCCAGACGACAATTACTCAGGCACAGGTGTCCGGGGATGTGTTGGGTTCGCACAACCTTTCTATGAGTGGCGCGTCGCCCATCAAGGGAAGACTCGATCCTTGCTTGTACTGCCACGTTCCGCATTCCGGCGTGCAGACTCCGAACCCCGCGCTGTGGAGCCAAACGCTCTCCACACAGAGCTACGCCACGTACTCCAGCACGACACTGCACAATACCGGGCAGCAACCGGTTCTGGGGGCGGACAGCAGTCTCTGCCTCAGTTGCCACGACGGCACGGTGGCCGTAGGGCAGACCCAGCCCTCTGGAACGATCCAGATGACGGGCAACATGTACCCGGCGGATGTCTTCGGCACCAACCTGCAAGGCTCGCATCCCTTCAGCCTGAAGTTGCCGCTGGTGGACGCGCCCGACTTGGTGCCGACGCTGGCCACAAGTCACACGACTGCCGATCCACTGAAGGCAGTGAAGCTGATCAACAATGATGTCGAATGCACCAGTTGCCACACGCCGCACGCCCAAGCGATCGACATGGTGTCGAAGAACTTCCTGGTGCGAGACAGTTCCAGCGGGCAGCTGTGCTTGGCGTGCCACGAGCCGAACAAGCGAACGGTGAACGGTCAAAGTAATCCGTTGGCACAGTGGCCAAGCAGCATTCATGCGACCTCCGGGGAGGCGATCGCAAACGGCCCCATATTGGGAAGCTACTCGACCGTCGCGCAGAATGCGTGCCTCTCCTGCCACATGCCGCACAACTCCGCAGCGGGCGCGCGGCTTTTGCGCGGGCCGGTGCCGTCCATGCCGAACGTGGACGCGTCCACGGAGAATTGCGTCACGTGTCACAACGGCGGCTCCAACATCTCGCCCGCCATCCCGAATATCTATGCGGAGTTTGCCAAGATCTCGCATCCGTATCCCTCGGGCATCAATGTGCACGACACGGGCGAGACCCCAATATTGAACAACAATCGTCATGCTACCTGCGTCGACTGCCACAGCCCACACGGATCTCAGCAAGTGAGTTCATTTTCTTCCACGCTGCCTCCATTGATACGACCGTCGCAAGCCGGTGCGGTGGGAATCAGCGCGACCGATGGCGTTACTGTGGTGAATCCCGCGGTCAACCAGTATGAAAACTGCTTGCGCTGTCACGGCGCGAGTGCGGGCAAACAGGCACCGGTGGTGTTTGGATACCTTCCTACCCGGACGATCACGGCAAACGACGGGCTGAATTTGATTCCACAGATGTCGAATACCGCGGCCTCCAGCCACCCGGTCTTGCACGACCGGAGCAGCGCTCTGCCTCAGCCGAGCCTGCTCAGCTTCATGTTGAATCTGGATGGCAAGACGCAGGGACGGGCCATGGGCATCCGGATCTACTGCACCGATTGCCACAACAGTGACGACAACCGTGAATTCGGCGGCTCTGGCCCCAGCGGTCCGCATGGATCGAAGTGGACTCACATCCTGGAGCGCCGCTATGAACTCAGCCAAGCGCCTGGCCCGGGACAGCGCGTCACGAATCTGTTCCCCAATCCCGATCTCAGCGTCAACGGCCCCTATGCACTCTGCGCCAAGTGCCATAACCTGTCGACGGTGGCGAGCACCGCGAGTTGGAGTCAGCACGCGGCGCACATCGACGCCGGCTTTACCTGCTCCACGTGTCACGCCGCGCATGGCATGGGAGCGAGCAGCGGGAACGCCACCGGCGAGCGGATGATCAACTTTGACTTGAAGGTTGTGGGTTCGAGCGGAGCCACACCAGTCTCCTACAACCGTGGACCCGGCACCTGCGCGCTGGTCTGCCACGGCACCGTGCACTACCCCAATGGCACGGTGCAGCCGCTATTGTCTGGGGGCGTTGGCATAAAGAAGTAAGGCTCGCGAATTCGGGATCCTTTCCCGGAGCAACAGGTTTTCGTAGTCGGCAAAACATCACAGCCGGAGGTCTGGATTCTCCGAATGGTCGCGCCCGAAACGTCAATCCTGAGTGAGTCCGTCAACACTTGCGTCATCGCGCAAGAGGAACCAGCTGTTTCTCGCGACCCTTTAACGAGGTTCCTACGTCTTATCGACCGGCGCCCGATCCTGCACTAATTCCCGTCGCATATGTTTTTGCGGAGTGGGTATACAACTCCGCCGATATTGACGCGCAGCCGGTGATTTGGGCGTCGGCAAAGGTCCGGAACAAAACGATGTGCTACCCGTCATTATCCGGGGCGGAAATGTTGGGTGCTCTCTCTCCGGATGTCGGTTCGTTGATTCCTTATCAAACACCGCAGAACTGGCTGCTGCCGGAGAGACCTATATCGAGACTGCACGCCTCGTCGCCTAACTCGCTCTTACTGCACAGTCAACGTGACCACGGTGATGGGCACCGGGTTGGGCTGCGCTGCTGTTTTTCCCTGGACCTGGATGTTGTAAGTCACCGGGTTCTGCGATGTCGATTGACTGCTCCCTCCGCCGCAGGCCATCGGCCCCCATAGACTGACGCACATCAGCGCAAGCCACATCCAACGCTTTTGCCGTTTCCTTTGTCTTGCGGAGAGCAGCAGAATTCCGGCCAGTGGACTGAAACTCCACCAGATTTGCGCGGCAAGCCAGGTGCGTTCTGGCGGCAACAAGGCAGAGGCCGTCGGCACTGCAACCGCGAGGCTGAACGAAACCGCGTTACTGCCGGGCGTAATCGTTGCAGGCGAGAACGTGCACGATGCGCCGGTCGGCAGGGAACTTTGCAGACACGAGAGCGTAATCGGATTGTGCGAGTTTCCTGTGTTCGCGTTCAGAGAAATCGAGAAATTGGCCGTGCCGCCCGCAGAAATCGTTTGCGGGGCAGGGGCTGCTGCTGCAGGTGCGGTAACAATTGTGATGGGGTAGGAAGCCGACGCAGTAGCGTCGGCCTGTGAAACCGCGTTGATCGTGACCAGAGCCGGAGACGGAACCGCACTGGGAGCCGTATAAAGCCCTGTGCCGTCGATCGTCCCGATGGTCGAGTTTCCTACTGCGACTCCGTTCACTTCCCAGTTCACGGCGGTATTGCCTTCGCCGGTCACGCTGGCGGTAAAGGCTTGCGTCGTCGAGGTGTACACCACAGTCACACCGGCCGGGTTCGTACTGATGCTGATGCCGGGAGCCCCGCTCGCCGCGACCGAGACCTGGGCGGATCCCATGGTCGTGCCATTCGCGTCCGAGATGGCGGTGACGGTAACCGCAGATGACGGTACGGTGGAAGGAGCCTGATAAACGCCCGCAGTGGAGATTGTTCCCGCGGTTGCGTTGCCTCCCGTTACACCGTTCACCTGCCAGGTCACATTCGTATTGCCCGCACCGGTGACCGTCGCAAGAAACTGCTGCGTGAGCCCTGCCGGCACGCTAGCCGAAGCCGGCACAACCGACACGCTGACGGTCGATACCAGTTGCCGAATCCGCGAACTCTGGCTGTCGGCAATCAGAATGTTCCCCGTACTGCTGAGTACAGCGTTCTGCGGCCCGTCGAGATTCGCGATGGCAGCCGATCCCCCATCGCCGGAGAAGCCTGCGGTTCCGGTTCCCGCGATCGTCTGAATGGTTCCGGCCACTGCGACGACTTGTCGAATCGCCGAATTATCCGTGTCGGCGATTAGGATGTTGCCCAGGGAATCCACCGAAACTCCCCAGGGAGCGTTGAGCAGAGCTGCGCTGGGTGCTCCGGCGTCGCCCGAGTAGCCGTCGCGGCCCAGGGTTCCAGCAACCGTTAAAATGTCGCCGGCTGGTATGGTCGTTCCGGCAATCGTGATCGACTGCGTTCCGGGATTGATGACGCGAACCGCCGAGTTCGAAGTATCGGCGACGTAGATATTTCCCGCCGTGTCCACAGAAATGCCGCTGGGAAAGTTCAGCGAAGCGGCGGTTGCGGGACCGTTATCGCCGCAGCCCGTGCTCGGGTCGGCACAGACGTTAGGCGGAGTACCAGCGATAGTTTGAATGTCGCCGGGTTGAATCGTCAGGCCGGCGATCGTGAGCGGCGCCGTGCCTCCGTTCACCACGCGGATGGCAGCGTTCTCTGTATCGGCAATGTAGATGTTTCCGGATCCGTCCACCACCACGCTCTGAGGATTGAAAAGCTGGGCACTCGTAGCTAGGCCGCCATCTCCGGCAAACCCAACTGTGCCGAGGGTGCCGACGACGGTTTGTATCGTGCCCGGCTGAATTGTTACTCCCGCAATTGTGACCGGCGTGGTTGCCGGATTGATGACGCGAATCACCGAACTCTCCGTTAACACCAGCCCAGTTTCGGCGACAAAGATGTTCCCGGAACCATCCACGAAAATGCCATAGGGGAAGTTCAGCTCCGCGCTGGTGGCTAGTCCTCCATCACCACAACCTCCCACCGCAGGAGCCGTGCAGGCTATGCCGTTTCCAGCGACCGTCTGAATTTTGCCCGGCTGAATTGTGACTCCAGCGATGGTCAGTGGCTGACTCCCCATGTTTACAACTCGAACGACAGAGCTGTCGGTGTCGGCGATATACACATTTCCTGATTTGTCGCTGAAGACTCCTCCCGGAAAATTGAGGGCAGCGCCGGTTGCGGGGCCGCGGTCGCCTGAATATGCCAGCGTATTGTTTCCCGCGAATGGTTGAATATCGCCATTCGATGCGGTGACTTCACGCACTACAAAATTATCGGTGTCGGCGATAAAAATGTTTCCCGAACCGTCGACCACCACGCTGCTCGTGTAGTTCAGCACTGCGCTGGTAGCCGGGCCGCCATTGCCGGAATAGCCGAATGTACCGGGCGTGCCCGCCACGGTGGTAAGCGTGCCCGTGGTCGAGACCTCGCGGATCGCATAGTTATCGGTGTCGGCGATGAAGATATTTCCAGACCCGTCCACAAATACGCCGACGGGTTGGCACAGGTAAGCGCTGATGGCTGGTCCGCCGCTTCCGGTAAACGTGCAGGTCGCACCGGAGCCTGAGGGGTAGTTCGTGCCCGCGACAGTTTGAATATTGCCGGCTGCGATCGTAATTCCGGCGATCGTCGCCGATGCGCTTTGCGTGTTGACCGCGCGAATCACCGAGTTATTCGTGTCGGCGATGAAAATGTCTCCCGTGCCGTCCAGGTAAACGCCTTCGGGCAAGTCGAGTTGCGCGCTCGTCGCCGCCCCACCGTCTCCCGAAAAGCCGCCGCCCTTTGCGAAGTTTCCGGCCACGGTCTGGATGTTGCCAGTGCTGGCCACTACTTCCCGAATGACGAAGTTGTTGGTGTCGGCGATGAAGACGTTTCCGAGACTGTCCACAACTACGCCGTACGGATCATTCAACTGCGCGCTCGTCGCCAGCGTGCCATCCCCGGAGTAACCTGCGCCAGCTGCAAAATTTCCCGCCACCGTTTGAATGTTGTGGGTGCCGGCCACTACTTCACGAATGACGGAATTCCCAGTATCCGCGATAAAGATGTTCTCCGCACCGTCGACAAAGATGCCTTCCGGTCCAGATAGTTGCGCGCTGGTGGCCAGTCCGCCATCGCCGGAATAACCGATTGTTCCGTTTCCCGCCACCACCGTGAGAGTTCCGGCTGTCGAAACTTGGAAGACTTGACTCGAGTAGGAGTCCGAAATATAGACATTGCCAAACGCGTCTCGCGCCACGCTCCCCGCGAATCCGATGCTGGATTGCTGTGCAGGCAGATTATTGGGTCCTCCGCCGGCGATGGTGCTGATCGCATATTGTCCAGCCGCGTGTTGCGGTATGAACAGCGCCGCCGCGAGCAGGATACAAACCGCGATAACCAGAGTGCGAGGGGAAAGGCCTTGTGAGCGCATGGTCACTCTCCCCCCTTCCCACTGGTGGCCCGGTCCAACCGGACTACCACCGTGGTGGGGCGGCCTTGAGGCGTCGCGACCTCAAGAACCATTCGTGGACGCGCTCCCCGCCTCCACAGTTCGTATTCCGCATTTGGCAGGATGAATTCCTGCGTCGTGTCCGCCGAATTCGCGGGATGCACGACCAGGGAACAGCTCTGCGTTCCGCCCTTTACAGGGTGGGAAAAATCCCAGAACGTGATCCGCTGGATGTGGAGGTCGCGAGCGCCGCGATTTACCAGGTGAATCTGAATCTGTATTCGCGTCTGGCCGCCGGTCTCTGCTTTACGAACGACCTGGTATGTACCCGAGAGTTGGGCGCTGTCGCTGGCCTGCGCCGATGGGATTGAGAAGAACGCCAGTCCCGCGAGCAAGAGCAGGCTTTTGCAAGTTCGAATTGTTCCCCACAGCATACGGAACCGACCTTCCTTCACGCGCATTCTGACCTTTGAAACGCTAACCTAGCAATTCAAGAGCCAGGAGCCGAGATCGAGTGGCGGATTCGATCGTTGGATCAGAGTATTCTACGACTCCTCGCATTCCCATCCCGCCCGGCAGGTCCGAAGGCCTTTGCAAGCTATCTGTTACCCCAAGGTATGGGGCATCGATGACCGACGCAGCTTTCCGGCTCACAACCGAATGTGATTAGAATCACAGCCTGATTTTCTGCTTCGCCCCATGCTGCATTTTGACCTGACCGCATGGATCCCCGCTCCCTCACCTCGCAATTGCGCACCGCCGAGACGCCGGACACCATTCGGCTACAATGTCGCTTGCCTCAATCGACCCATCTCAGCGAACCGCCGTCGGGCGCGGAAGATTCGCCGGTGAAGAGGCTGGCCCCGGTTGCGAATCTTCTAGCGATGGCGGTGTTGTGCTCGGCAGCGGCGGTCTATGAGAGCGTGCACGTCTCCTCAGTGACCACGCCCGAGGTGTGGGTGCACCTCCGTACCGGGCTTTGGATCCTGCAGAACCATTCCATTCCGCATACTGGCCTCTTCTCGCAGTTTTCTAACCTACCGTGGAATGACTCGACTTGGGGGTTCGACGTGATGCTCGGCGTCGTGTACCAACTGTTCGGCCTGCAAGCTCTGCCGATCATGCTGATAGTGCTGAAGGTGGCGCTGGCTGTAATCACATTTCTGCTGGCGCGTTCTCAACGAACCAGTTTTTGGAGTGCTGTTCTTCTGTCTGCCGTAGCGCAATACGTCATTTCCAACCTGCTCCCGCTGCCCTATGTGTTCTCCATCCTCTTCTTCGCGACCGAGTTGCGCCTGCTTCTCCGCAGCCGCCAAACCGGCCAGGTGAGAAGTCTATTCTGGTTGCCGCCCCTGTTCGCGCTGTGGGCGAACCTGCACCTCCAATTTGTAGCCGGATTGCTCCTGCTCGGTCTGTTCTTAATTGCACTGCTCGTGGAGAGAATTCTCAGAGCGCAGCACCCAACCTGGCTCAGCGAACGGGTTCTCCCGCTCGATCTCGAGCAGGTCAGTATCGTCAGTCTGTTGTCGCTCCTGGTTACGTTTGCGAATCCTTACACGTTTCACTTGCTTCCGGCCGCGTTCAAGATCCTCTACAGCCCTGTGGGGTTCGAACATTTCACTGAGATGAGTTCAATGAGCTTCCGGCGCCCGCAGGAATTCGCCCTCATGTTGCTGGTGATGATGGCGTTTCTTGCTCTCGGTCGGCGACGCTCGCTCGCGCCATTCGAGTTGATCACACTCCTGGCGGGCACGCTGTTCGCGTTCCGCATCGAACGAGACGCGTGGCTTGCCGTTTTGCCAGCCGTTGCCATCCTTTCCAGCGGATTCCAGTTCGTACCGGCAGAGTCTCAGTTGCCGATCAGCAAAAGCTCCGCATGGGAGCGAACTGGCGCCGTAGTGCTGACCGTGGCTGCGGTGGTGATCGCAGCTGTGTCTGTGCCTCGCGCTAACGCCTTGATGGATAAGGTCAGCGACTCTTTCCCAGTAAAAGCCTGCGACTATATCCTGGCGAATCGTCTTCCCTCGCCGCTGTTCAACGCCTATACCTGGGGAAGTTTTCTCACCTGGTATTTGCCCCAATATCCGGTAGTGGTCGATAGCCGGCTCGAGCTCTACGGCAACGACAGAGTCAGTTCGTATTTCGACGTGATCGGTGGCAAGCGGTTGTTGGAGTCTGATCCCAGGGTTGCCCGCGCCGGGACGCTCCTGCTGGAGCGAGAGTCTGCGATGGCGAAGGCCTTGACCAATTTGCCCGCCCTGAGCGCGCAATACCGCCTCGTGTACAGCGACGATATTGCCAGCGTCTTTGTTCCTCAATCCAAGATGCCGCTGCCCGACGCCTCACAGCCTATACAGTAGCATCGCTTGAAGTTCGGAATTACAAGTTGCGTACGAGCACAACGGCAAGATCGTCGCGGTAAATCACACGGAAACGGCGATCGGTAAGCAACATTTTCGCGATAGGAAACTTATTCTTGAGAATCACTACCCCGGCTTCGTTGAGTGCCGGGTCGGTGGTGTACGAGGGCTCTGCTTCCTGCGTAGCGTAGTACTGTTGGTCCATCGCATCCCCGTAAAGATCGGTCCGCCCGTCAATTGACACAGGGTATTGAGGCATGTAGAAGATCAGAAAGCCGCCCCAATCAAAACTGTTGTAGAGCGGTCCTCCCACCGGATGCTTGCGCAGAAAGTTCACGGCATCGACGGGATACTCGCTGCTGATCACGCGATCGAGTCCGCGCGTGTTGAAGTCCGTGTTGCGGATTGCCAACCCCAGCAGCAAGACGCTGGCCATGCTCACCGCCGCCCAACCCGACCATCGAATGGACCGTTCGTTTTCCGCTTCTGGAGCAGGGAAGTCCGCAATGACCGCTGCCGCGGTGACGCAGAGGAACCACGCGTCGCGCCACGTCCGGAATGCGAGTACGCTGGCGAGCAGCAGCAGCCCCAATTTGAAAGGATCGATCTTCTTTTGCCAGCCCAGGGCAAAATAGGCGCCGATCGCTAACAGCAGCTCCAGGTATTGATTGAAGTACTGGAAGCTCAAGGCTTGGAGTTCGATGATCATTTTGTACATGACCTTCGATTGCGAGATGACAAACGCTTGATGATACAGGTGATACGAATAAGGGCCTACACAAGCTGCCAGGCCACAGCAAGCCAGAACGGCGAAGGGATGAAGTGCGGGCAGTGTGGGCCTCTGCAGAAAGTCTGGATAGACACGAAAGCGGACTGCCAGTTGCTGCAGGAGGTTGATTCCGGCAAACAATCCGACCACGGCAAGTCCATAAATGAACTGAATATGAATGTTTGCCCAAATCATGAAAATAATCGGCAGGTAAAACAGCAATCGTATTTGTCCGTTGCGCTGCGCCTCGAACAACAGTGTGACCGTGATCGTGAACAACACTATCGTGAAAAATAGTGGACGCGGCGCAATGTTAAAGAGGAAGGCAGAGTACACAACCACTGAGAGCGTCCAGGCTACCCAGAATCGCCCGGAGATCCGCTGCAACATGACAAATACAGCCAGCGCGACTGCGATGGTGAGCGCAGTCCCGAACAAACCCATTCCCACGAAGCTGTACCAGTCATACGCGCGCGAGAGCAGAACTTCGTAGCCCCAGCTATACGCCATCCACGGGCGAGTGGCGGCGGTGCCGGAAAGGATGCCGTTATGCGGGAAGGAGTGGTTGTGAACGATCCAGTCGCCCACACTCAGATGCCACCACATGTCCGGATCGAGGGCGAATAGCTTCTTCGTCAGGCATGCGGTGCCGGCCCCCACAATCAGCGCGGTCAGCGCCGCGAGGCGTAACACTGGGAGTTTAGAAAGGCCGGCCACGTCCCGGATTACGCTCATCGAGTTCGGTACCTCGGGGCATCCATTGTGAAACCTCCGATTGTCTGGCTGCGGGCGATCCATTATTGCTGGAAGACCACCGACGACAAGATCAGCTGGAGCGACTCCCGCGCATGGTCCGCGGCGGCGTCCCCCAAGGAATCGGGTCGTGAAGGTCGTGCACCGGAAGCGTTATCCATTAGCGAGACTTTAATGTGCAATTCGTAGCACTTTCCGTTCTTGAAGGTTCGGTAGAAATCGACGGCTTGAGAATGTCCGGGCGTCTTTTTCCGAGTAACGGCGTGCCGGAACGTGCGATTACCGATCGTAATAGAGGTCGGCTGAAGCACATCCCCCTCTTCCTGCCGGAGTTGATCGGCATAGGTGAGGCAATCCGATTCGCTGGCGACCGCCGCTACCGCGTCTACTGAAAAGCCGGCCGCTTCGAACCTCGTCTCCTCTTCGATTTCGATCGGATAGATCACGCAGGCGAGCGCGGTCGCGAAGTCACACACTGGAATGGACGAATGTCGGCCCTGAGTCGCTTTCAGAATGCGCTCTCCGACCAGCAGTTCGTATGTCTGCGGATAAACGAATTGAAAGCTGCCATCCGGGCTGGTGAAGGTGTCGAGAGGCGGTGCGCCTTGACCGAACAAGGTGAGCCTGCCGAAACTCAGCCAGAGAAGGCCGATACCGAGAACTTTACTCATCCCTCATCCGTCCGTCGGAAACGTTCGGAGCCCTTACATCGCAGGTTTCTCGGTCTTGGTGCCGGGAGCAATGCCCAAATGCCTTTTTGCTTGCGCCATCATCTGCTCAACCTGGGCGCGTTTCGGACTCGTAGGATCGGCTTTCAGGAACGCCTGCCAGGCGGCGATGGCCGCTTGCGGGTCGGCTTTTCCTTTCCATTCGAAATAGCCGAGGTTGAATAGGACCTTTTCATTCTTCGGATCCACCTTGACCGCTTGATTGAGTGTGGCGATCGCCTTGTCCAAATCACCCAATTTGACGTAGACGAACGACAACTCGTTCAGATTGTCCGCGTTCGGTTTAATGCCGGCAGACCGTTCGTAGTATTGCTGGGCACTCTGAAACTGCCCCGCAGCCATATAGGCCCGGCCAATCTTGGCCAGCAAGTCTGCATCCTGAGGCGTCTTCTGCAATTGCTCAAGAAGGGGAGCCACTTGCTTGTCTGCCATGCGCTTCATGTCCGCAGCGCTCGGCATCGACGGGCTGGCATTTCCCGGGGCCGCAACCGGTGCAACTGTGCTCGTCGGGATGCTGGCATTGGCCACCGTAGGCGCGTGCAAAAGATACCCCGCCGCTGTTCCCAGAATGAGGCAGATGATTGCCATGGTGTAGGTCTGTACGTTATTCCAGGTCTTCGAATCTTGCTGGTTCGCTTCCATAAATCTCCTTGTCGCTTACGAGAAGCGGAGGGAGCTGCTCGCCTCTTCCGGCTTGCCAGTAGATGCACACAGGGCCCACGTCAAGAAGCATGAGAGCACGTCGGATGCCAAAAAAACCAGGGTGGATGTTTGGAATCCACAATCTTTTCAATCGCTTACACTCTATTTGCCGGGAGTAGAATAAGTTTTAAGCAATCCAAAACCCCCAAATCACGCAAGCCGGAGGGGCATATCACCCACCGCCAAACCCGCGTCTGCGAACCCGCCAACCGAACTCGCGAGGCATGGACGCGCAGCAAGCTGCGCCGACGGCCACACTCACGGACACATGTGATTTGAATCACAACCTCCCGGCGGGTAATCACGGGACAATTCCTATACGAAGTCAGGGGATCTCAACAGGAGAATTTTCATGGCTGACACAAAGAGTTCTACGCCCGGGCAATGGACCAGCACCCAAGCGTATGTGATATCGGTGATCTGTTTACTTGTGGGGGTAGCCTTCGGATATCTCCTGCGCGGTTCCGCTCCGATCCCGGCGGGGGGGACCATCAATGCAGCAAAAACACAAGTGGTTGAAGGTCCGTCTGCCATGAACAGTGCGCCGCAGCCGACTCCGCAGCAGTTGCGGCAGATGGCCGAAACGCAAGCGCAGCCGCTTCTGGCGCAGCTCAAAAGCGATCCCAACAATGCAGAACTGCTCTACAAAATTGGCAACTTGTACTATGACGCCCAGCAGTATCCGGACGCCGTGACGTACTATGAGCAGTCCTTGAAGATCAATCCAAAAGCAACCGACGTTCGCACCGACCTGGGCACGGCCTATCACTTAATGGGACAGCCGGATCGCGCCATCAGCGAGTACGATGAGGTGCTCAAGATTGATGGCAAGCATGCCAACGCGCTCTTCAACGAAGGCATGGTCAAGTGGCAGGACAAAATGGACATGAAGGGAGCCATCTCAGCCTGGCAGCACTTGTTGGACACGAATCCGGATTATCCCCAGCGCGATAAAGTGCAGCAGTTGATTGCACAGGCCGACAAGCACCTGACGATTAAACCCGGAGCGACTAGCGACAAGACGCTTGCGACGGCGCAGTAACCGCATCGGTGATGCGGCACACGAGAGACGGAAGCAGGGGACGCATCCGGCATGAATACCGATCTTGAGACGAAAGAAGTGGCGACCGTCCGACGTCCTCACTGGGCGATCCTGGTAGCCGCCGCGGTTTTCATTCCCCTTGTGATTCTCGGAGGGATCGATCTCAGCCTGAGAATCGCGGGCGTCGGATACAGCACCGACCTTCTCGTACCCTGCACGGTTCGGGGCACTCCTGCCTCCTGCTACAACCTGTTTTTTGCAGCCCCTTTCTTTCCTGTAGGCATGGTGCAAACCCCACGCTTGTATTCCATCCCTGCCACCAAGCCGCCCGGAACGGTCAGGATTTTTATCCTCGGAGAGTCGGCCGCCATGGGCGACCCCGATTCGGCATACGGATTTAGCCGGTATCTGGAAGTGATGCTTCGTGCGCGCTACCCGTCGACCCGATTTGAGATCGTGAACACCGGCAGTGTGGCAATCAATTCCCACGTCGAGTTGCCGATCGCCAAAGGCTTGGCAGATCAGCAGCCTGATATTTTCATCAGCTACTCCGGAAATAACGAAGTCGTCGGACCCTACGGGGCTGGCACGATGCTCACCTCGTCGGCAATGAGCATGCCCGTGGTGCGCGCCAGCATGTGGTATCACTCAACTCGTATTGGCCAGTCTGTGACCAGGCTCGGCACGCAGAAGCGGGAATGGCGTGGCATGGAGATGTTTCTCGATAAACAAGTGCCTGCCAGTTCGCCACAGTTGAAATATGTGTATGCGAATTTCGAACAGAATCTACGCGACACCATCACCATCGCCCGCAAGGCGGGGGCCAAGTTCATCGTCGCCACGGTGGCGACCAATCTGAAAGACTGCGCTCCGTTCGCGTCCCAGCATCGCGACGGCCTGAAAGCCGAAGACTTACGTTCTTGGACGGCGCTGGTTGAGCAAGGCAATCAACTGGAGGCCACTAACGCTTCGTCTGAAGCCTTAAAGCTTTATCTTGCCGCGGCGAAGATCGACGACGAGTATGCGGAACTGGAGTTCCGCATCGCGCGCAGCCTGGCCGCGACGGGAGACTACAAGGCTGCCAAAGAACACTTTGCGCGTGCCCGCGATCTCGACACGCTGCGTTTTCGTGCCGACAGCCGTATTAACGAAATCAATCGAGCTGTTGCTTCTTCCGCCGCCCCTGATGTCGCCCTCGTCGATGCGGACAAGGTCTTGTCCGACGCAAGTCCCGGCGGAATCATCGGCAGCGACCTCGTCTATGAGCACGTACACCTGACGCCGGAAGGCAATTACCTTTTGGCGAGGGCCATGTTCGTACAGATCGCGAAAGACCTTCACCTAGACGCGGCGCAGTCGCCTGACCCCGGGATTCTGTCCGAAGCCGATTGCGAGCAGTTGTTAGCCCTGACTCGCTACGACCGCTATCGCCTCGCAGCAGACATGCTCAACCGCTTGCAGAAGGCGCCCTTCACGACGCAGCTCAATCATTCGGAGCAAATCTTCCGCATAGCAGCCAAGGCGCAGCGTCCCGATGAGACTCCGGACGATACCGTCGCGCAATATCAGTGGGCCATCACCAGAAGTCCAGAAGATACCATGCTGCGTCTCCGTTTTGGCATGTTTCTCTATCCCTACAACCGTGCTGCCTCGGCGGAGCAGGTGGGGATGGCGCAGCCCTGGGACGGTTACCCCGTGTTCCTTCCGGATGGGACGCAAGTCCGCTGAGAGTTTGTCGGCTGACGAACTCAGAAGCGGCGATACATCAATTGTCCGGCGCTCGCCTCTTGTCCGTGCGTGATCATCAGAACGAACATCAACGCCAGGAAGTAAAGCGACGGAATCCAAAACCACCTCCAGCGAGCCAGCAAGGCCCACGTCGAGTGTGAGCTTGCACTCTCGGGAAGAGCCGCTGACTCGAGGGCATCGCCGATCAGCGAGACCAGCCCATACCCCGCCGCGAGACCCGCAACCAACACGTAGAGGCTGGAACTCAGAAAGCGCGATGCATAACTGGACGGCGAAAAGATCGCAGAAAGCATTTGGCCCGCCTGCGTCAAGGAATTCGCGCGGAAGAATATCCATCCCAAGCTGATCAATGCCGCAGTTGCGGCCCAGGAGAGCGGCGTCCACAGGTTCGCCGTCGGTTCCCAATTGAATTTGCGTTCCAGTTGCTGTACTTGCCGGTGCGCCACCAGCAGCACACCGTGATAGCAGCCCCAAATCAGAAACAGCAGAGTGGCCTTGTGCCACAATCCGAAAACGACCATCGAAAAAGCTAATGTTAGATTGCGCCACCATATCTCCCGCCGCAACGGGGCGAGCGGGAAAAAGACATAATCGCGGATCCAGAATGAAAGCGACATGTGCCAGCGCGTCCAGAAGACCGAAGGACTCGTCGACGCAAATGGTCGCTCGAAATTTTCTGGCACCGTAATGCCCAGCGCGCGGGCTGCTCCGACGGCGATGTGGGTGTACCCTGCAAAATCCAAGAACAGTTGCAGTCCATAGCCGAATGAGAGGCACCAGACATCGGTGCCGCTCCACTGCGTGACGTGGTCGAAGCCACTCACGATGCCGTCGCCCGCTAGGATCCCTTGTCCCAGTAACTTGGCGAACTGCATCATCAATACGCCGACCGCGATGCGGCGGAACCCTAGCCAGACGTTGTTCCACGGGGTGGTTTCATCCGAACGAAACTGCGGCAGCATATCCGGCATGCGACACACTGGGCCAGAGATCGTCACCGGGAAGAAAACCATATAAAGTGCAAATTCCGCGAGCGACGGGTCGAGCTCTTCGCCGCGATACAAATCAAAAAGATAGCTCAGCGCCTGAAATGTCCAGAACGAGATGCCCAGGGGAAGGGCCAGGCTAGAAAAGCTCTGTAGCCCATTGATCCGGATATGAATCGTCAGTTCCGGAAGGTATTTGAACATGCTCAACAGCCCCAGGTTGAAGGCGATGCCCAGTGCCAGTGGCGCCCAGGACTGATTCCGCCGAAGCCATCCCCCGATGAGGAAGTTCACGACAATTGACGTAATCAGAACGCCGGCGAAGCATGGCACCCAAGTGAGGTAAAGTACGAAGCTGACAAATAGAAGGAACGTCTGCCGCCCTCTTCGCGAACGCACCGTGGCGAAAACTGCAACGCTGATCACAAAGAGCAAGACATAGCAGACGCTTTGGACCAACGTTCCTCCATTCTCTAACTAGCGGCCGCCGCCGAGCTGAATAGCCTCTTCCTGCAAGCGCAAAGCTGTGACATCTGCGGGATTAATTCTCAGCGCTTCGGAGAGTGCCTTCAGGGCCGCATCGTACTCGCCCAGTTGCAGTAGCGCTTCGCCGGATTCGTTGAGGCAAAGCAGCGCCATGTCACGGCTCGCAGTGTACCTGAGTGCCAACTGATACTCTCCGACCGCATCGCGAAACTGGCCTCGACCCGACAGAATGTGCGCAATGTTGTAGTGGCAGTATTCAGTTCGTGGTTGAATTGCGCAGGATGCCTGGTAGTGCTGCAACGCCTCGTCGGTCCGGCCCGCCGAGAACAGAGCGTTCCCATAAAGTTGCTCGATCCACATGTCGGGTTGGCCCCATGCTCTCTCCGCCCGTGCGAATAAGGTCACGCCGTTCTGCCAGTAGCGGACGTAGTGGACTGTGGCCGCGCCATAACAGGTGATCAAACCGACCGCAGCCACCGACAGAAACGAGCGTGCCAACGGCAAATGTTCGACCAGATCTCCGATGCCCCACACCAGCGCGATGAACAGACCGATGGCTGGAACATACATGTATCGATCTGCCATGCCCTGAAACCCGACCTGGACGATGCCGATCACCGGAATCAGGCTGACGAGAAAGTAGAACCACCCGACCGCAAAATAGCGATTCCGGTGAAAGTACAAGGCCATCACGCTGATCACAATCAGAATTATGCCGGAGGCAATAGCGTCACCCGCCGGGGGTGAAAGTCGAAGCGGATAATACGTTGCCAGCCTTACCGGCCAGAATATCTTCTCGATGTACGCGACGCACGAGATGGCGGCATTCTCTATCCGGGCTGAGATGGGAAGAAGCGTCAATCCCATGACCGATCCACCCGTCCCTTGCGCCTTTTCCGTGAGCACCGAACTTGCCGCGCTCATCACAACCAGTGGCAGCTTTTCAACGGTTAGCTTCGTCCATCTGCGCCAGAAGGGAAGCCCTTCCAAGCGCTGCAACGGCCAGTAGTCGAACAACAACAGCAATAGGGGAAGACTCACCGCCATCGGTTTCGACATCAGCGCCAACGCAAACGTAACAACGACCGCCAGATACTTCTTCCAGCCCCCACGCTGCGCATACCATCCATAGGCAGCGACAGTCAGCAAAGAAAAAAATGCGCTGAGCAGACTCTTTCGTTGCGCCACCCATGCCACCGTCTCGACGTTCAGAGGATGCACAGCAAACAAAGCGGCAACGATAAAACTCCGCCCCACCGCTCCAGTGGCCTGCTGCAGTATCCAAAACAGCAGCAGGACATTGGCCGCGTGTAGCAACACGTTCATGTAGTGCTGGGGCCCTGAGGCCAGGCCGAACAATTGGCAATCCAGCATGTGCGACAACCATGTCACCGGATGCCAGTTAGATTGTTCGAAGCTGGTGAACGCCCAGCCGATGTTCTCTGGTTTCAATCCCGAGACGACATGAGGGTTGTCGGTGACGTAAGCGTCGTCGTCCCAGAGCCTGATGAAATCATGATGAATGACGGGAAGATATAGCAGCAGGACAATGGCCACGAGCAGAAAGCTCAGCAACGCGCGTTGATCGCGTAGATGGTCCATCCGCGCTAACTGCATGGAAGAGGTTCCATAGGCAAAAACGAACTACGAGTATAAACGGCGCCACGAAACGCAGACCGTGCAGATTCTAGAGGGCTGCGATCACTGGTCTACAATGGCGTGTGATTCGATACGCCAACCTGATTGACGCTCTGGATGCGGCACCTGACGACCGGCCCTTCATTACCGCTTGGATCGACGAAGACGCAAGCGAAAGTGTGACGTTTGCCGAGTTCCGCCAGCGGGCTCGCGCGGAAGCCTCCGTTTTGCGAGAGCGCGGAATCACTTTGGGCGACCGCGTGGTCATTGTCATGCCGCAGGGCATCCCTGCCATGACCACCTTTGTGGCCGCGATGATGATGGGCGCGGTGCCGGCATTTCTCGCCTATCCCAATTTCAAGGTCGAGCCTGCAAAGTATCGAGCGGGGCTGGAAGGTGTCACCAGCAACCTGCGGGCAAAAGCGGTGGTGATCGATGCTGGGTTCCCGGAAGAGATGATGTCCAGCGTATCCCTCGACCACGGAACCCAACTAATTGAGGCGGTCGGCAAGGCTTCTACCGACAGGTTGACGCAATCCGGATCGCAATTAGAACTCCCAATGATCGAGCCGAGCCTAGCCTTCATTCAGCATTCCGCGGGCACCACTGGACTCCAGAAGGGCGTCGCTTTGAGTCACGGCGCGGTGCTCCGTCAGCTCGAACATCTGGCGCAATCCCTCAAGATCGACGGTACAACCGACCGTATCTACAGCTGGCTCCCCCTTTACCACGATATGGGGCTGATCGCATGCTTTATGTTGCCCATGGTGTGCCATGTGCCTCTGGTCATGCAGTCGCCTCTGGATTGGGTTATGCAGCCGGAATCGATGCTGCAAGTCGTGAGCCAGCATAAATGTACGCTCGCATGGATGCCCAACTTTGCGTTCCAGTTCGTGCCGCGGCGCACCCCAAAGAGCCGATGGGCCGAGTACGATCTCTCGTCGCTTCGCTTGCTGATCAACTGTTCTGAGCCGGTGCGTACCAGCAGCATGCTGGAGTTTCAAACTGCGTTCGGACTACGAAGTACGGTGCTGCAATCTTCGTACGCGATGGCCGAGAACGTTTTCGCGGTGACGCAATCCGACTTAGATCGGGATCCGGTCACGATCGATGTAGACGGCCAACAGTTTCGCGCCGCACATCGCGTCATTCAAGTGGACACGCAAACGCCGGGAGCAATGTCATTCATTTCGTCCGGACGCCTGTTGCCCAATCATCGAATCCGCACCGTGTCCGATTCTGGCGAGCCTCTCGATCCCGATCGCGTAGGGGAGATTGTGATTCAAAGTGACTGCCTGTTTGAGGGTTACTACAACCGCTTGGACCTGACCGCGCAAGCCATCGTCGATGGCTGGTACCACACCGGGGACCTCGGCTTCTATCGCGACGGGGAACTCTACGTCGTGGGCCGCAAGAAAGATCTGCTCATCGTGGGCGGAGAGAACATCTATCCCCAGGACATAGAACAGATCGTGAATGGTCATTCCGCGGTGCACGATGGGCGGGTCATCGCGATGGGTTTGTACAATCCTAATCTTGGCACGGAAGACATCGTGGTCGTGGCCGAACTGGAAAACGAAGAGTTGCTGGCTAAAGTTGTCGAAGTCGAGAGCGAGATTCGCAGCCTGGTCGTTGCCGGACTGGGGATCGCGGTACGAACCATTTTCTTGAAGCCCCCGAAGTGGATCGTTAAGAGCACAGCAGGGAAGGCAGCTCGCTCCGCTACGCGCGAGAAGTTGTTACGGGAACATCCCGAATTGAACGCCGAGGCGCAGGCCTCAGCCTAGAGAGCAGAGTCACTATGACCGCAGAAGAACAGCAGATGGTGCAGCACATTGTGCAACTGATTCGGAAGCCGAACGTGACCATCGATGAAAACACTCCACTGGTTTCTTCCGGACTGATCGATTCCATGGCGCTGGTCGATCTACTACTGAAGCTCGAAGATATTACTCACAAGCGCATTCCCGCCGGCAAGGTACAGCCGAAGGACATGGATACGGTTGCGAAAATGTTCGTCACCGCCGAGCGCGTCGGGAAGCCTCGAAAATAGCGGCGCGAAGTGGTTTGCAACTTTTATAATGAGTTTCTTGCAGGGAAGAATTTCAACGCTGAGCGTCAGCAACTGGGGTTCGAGCACGACGAGAAGAATCACTCCATTATATACATGAGCCACACCAGACCAGTCTTTTCTATCGATCCGAGCCCCGCGGCCGCGAGGGAGCAGATCGAAGTCTCCGTGGTGTTACCCTGCCTGAACGAGCGCGAAACCGTCGGCATTTGCGTCGCGAAAGCCATCGCAGCTTTGAAGGGCGCAGGCATTGCAGGTGAGGTGCTCGTCGCCGACAACGGATCGACCGACGGTTCCATCGAACTCGCCCAGTCCGCGGGAGCAAGAGTCGTCAACGTTTCCGAGCGCGGATACGGTAATGCTCTTCGGGGTGGAATCCAAGCAGCCAGCGGTGTCTACGTGTTGATGGCAGACTCCGACGACAGCTACGACTTCGAGCATATCCCCAGATTCGTACAGCAGTTAAGAAACGGTTCCGACCTGGTGATGGGCAATCGCTTTCTTGGTGGCGTTCAAAAGGGAGCGATGCCCGTCCTGCACCGCTATCTCGGCAACCCCGTGCTTACTGCAATCGGCCGGCTGTTTTTTGGCTCGCCTTCCCGCGACTTTCACTGCGGCATCCGGGCCTTTCGCAAAGACAGCTATGAGCGCATGGACATCCGCTCGACCGGCATGGAGTTCGCCAGCGAGATGGTGGTGAAGGCGAGCCTGCTGCGGATGAATGTGAGCGAGGTGGCCACTACTCTGTCTCCTGACGGACGCAGCCACCCGCCCCACTTGCGAACCTGGCACGACGGCTGGCGTCACTTGCGTTTCCTGCTGATGTACAGCCCCAGGTGGCTCTTCTTGTATCCCGGCGTCGCCTCTATTCTTGTGGGCCTTGCGGCGTGTGCCTGGCTGATGCCCGGGCCGCGTCGCATCGGGAACGTGGTGTTCGATGTTCACACGCTCGCCTACGCTTTCGGGTCGATGCTGGTCGGATTCCAGTTGCTGGCTTTTGCGGTATTCACCAAGGTTTTCGCCATCACCGAAGGATTGTTGCCCGAAGATTCCCGGCTCAATCGCTTGTTTGAGTACATCAAATTGGAAACCGGCCTGGTGGTGGGTGCGGTGTTCGTGGTCATGGGCGGCGCCGGCTCGATTTTCGCGCTGTCTACATGGGCTCGAAGCAGCTTCGGCCCCATCACCTCAGAGAACATTCTTCGCGTTGTGCTGCTCTCTGTCTTTGCCCTCGTTCTCGGGCCGCAGGTTATCTTCAGCAGTTTCTTCTTAAGCATCCTGGGGCTGCGTCGCCGCTAACTATGCCGCCTGCTGAATTCGACTCCTTCGCGAAAACTTACGAGCAGGACCTGGCGAAGTCGCTCGCCATCACCGGAGAGGGCAGGGGGTTCTACGCTCAGATGAGAATCGACTGGACGGCACAATGCTTGGCTCGTCTGCAGCAATCCGCGCTCCGCATTCTGGACTACGGCTGTGGCGACGGCGCCAACGTGCCCATGCTGGCAGCACGATTCAACGCCGATCGGGTGCTCGGTGTTGACCTCTCGAGTGAGTCCATTGCCGTTGCGCGCCAGTCACATAGGGACGCGAGGCTGTCGTTCTTTTGCACAAGCGAGTGGACGCCCGATGGCTCCATCGATCTAGCCTTCACCAACGGCGTCTTCCACCACATCCCTCCAGCGGAGCGGAATATTTGCCTGGAAGCCGTGCGGCGCTCCTTGCGTCCCGGAGGAATGTTCGCCTTTTGGGAGAACAATCCCTGGAACCCCGGCACCGTCTACGTGATGTCGCAATGCGCGTTCGATGAACACGCAATTACGATCAGCCCGCGCGAGGCGCGAAATCTTCTCTCCGCAGCCGGCTTCAAGGTTCTTCGCACGGACTCGCTCTTCTTCTTCCCGCGGTCCTTGCGCATCCTGCGCCCAGCCGAACGCTGGCTGCGCCGCCTGCCATTCGGCGGCCAATATCTGGTGCTCTGTCAGGGTCGCCCTCGATAGCTCTCCTAAAAGGTTGTTCCTCCCTCACCACGGCCGCGTCTGAGTCTGCCGACTTTCCTTCGGCACCGACGTTATGAGGCAAATCACGCGCCCCCGTGCGCCGCATCACTGTGTGGAAAGGCTCTCTTCATCTAGCATTGCAGCGTCCTTCCCCCGATCGCTCGGAAACCGCCGTTTCGGTCCTTTCCTGTTCCGAGAAATGAGGCTTCATGCAAAGCCTCGGCAGTCTTTATCCTTTCGGCTGCTGGTCGGAGATGGGGGTCCTCCCATTCTCCTCAGGGACGATCCTGCCTCGTTTTCGGCGCGACCTCTTACCCCCGCCCTGACGTTCATTTCTGAGCCCCGATGTCGCTATCCGTAGCCTCAGTAACCACGCGACTTAGATCTATAAGGAGTCGGACAATGAAGAGGATCTCCTTTCTCACACTGGTTACGATGCTGGCCTCGATCCCGGTATTCGCAGGCGGCACTCCGAAATCCGGTCCCGAACAAGCGATTGACCGAATCATCGCCAACGAGCGCGCCCTGAGCACCACCATGCGCAGCTTCAGCCCGATGGTGGAAACCTACCTGCAGCGCATGCAGCCCGACACGGCCATGGGATTCCTCCCCTCCGAGGACCACTACTTCCTCGGGCGCGTGCAGTTCCAGCAGGCCAAGGAAGAGTTCTATCTCGACAAGCGTCTGGTCGAACGCGTGGCGGGTTCGTTCTCAAAGCTTTATTCCCTCAGTCCCGTCGGCTTCTCCGCGATGATCTTCGTCGATCGTACCGGCTTCGACCGCAAGAACTACCAGTTGCACTACTTGCGTAACGAGTTTCTGGGCGAGGTACGCTGCCTGCTTTTCGAGGTGAATCCCCGCAAAGATAAAGGCCGGAGTGTGCCCCGCTTCAAAGGCGCCATTTGGGTGGAAGATGGCGGCGATCACATCGTCCGGTTCAACGGCAGCTACGGCACCTTCCACATCGATAGCTGGCGCATGAACTTGCGTGAAGGCGTATGGCTTCCCGCCGTGGTGTACTCGGAAGAATTCGATTCGAACAAGCCGCAAACTCAGGGGCCACGCCTCAAGGCGCAGACCCGTGTTTGGGGCTACAATCTCGGCCCGCGGCGGGAATCAGAGTTTGCTGAGATCGTGGTCGATCCTGCGGCCGCCAAAGATTCGTCCGACAATCCCGACCAGAGCCCGCTCGACATTCAGCGCTCCTGGCAACGCCGCGCCGAAGACAACGTCATCATCAAACTCGAAGAGCTCGGCTTAGTAGTGCCCGAAGGCGAAGTCGACAAGGTGGTGCAAACCGTCATCACCAACTTGGAGGTCACCAACAAGATTGTTCTCGACCCCGAAGTGCGCTGCCGAATCATTCCGACTACGCCGATCGAAGTCGCCACAATCGGCCACACGATTCTGGTCAGCCGCGGACTCCTCGACGCCCTGCCGAACGAAGCCGCGCTCGCCGTGATTCTGGCTCACGCCCTTGCCCACGCGGCATTGGGCCACGACCTCGATAGCAGCTTCGCGTTCAACGATCGCATGGTCGTCCCTGGCCTGCAGCAGTTGCCGCTCTTTGATTTCAAGCACACCCCCGAGCAGGAACGTGAAGCCGACACGCTCGGATTGAAACTCCTGGCCAAATCGCCCTACAAAGACAACCTCGCCGAAGCCGGACTGTTTCTCAAGGCTCTGGCCAAGTATGAGCGGAAGGTTCCCAACCTGACCCACGCGACCTTGGGCGAGAGCCTGGTGACCAACAATCGGGTTTCATTCATGAGTCCAATAGCCGATGCCGCGCCCGCACTCGAACTCGACAATCCCGAGCAGATCGTTGCCCTGCCTTTAGGCAGTCGCGTGAAACTCGATCCCTGGGCAGGGCAGTTGAAATTCGTGAAAGCGCGGCCTCCCCGCATCTACTCAGCGAAGGACAAGTTGGCGCTGGAGGTCACGCCCTTCTCGCCTTATTTGATTCGTCTGAAACCGGCCGCGACTAATGGAACCGTGCAGGATTTTGTGCAAGACCGTTGATGGAGGAACTATGACTGTCTCCGCGCGGTTCATGTGTCGAGCGCTGCTGCCGTTTCTGGTGGGCTCATGTGTGTGCCACGCCGGGTCGCACCCGGTTCGAATCGATCAGAATTCAAACTGTCTGGAATGCCACGCTGACCATGCGACCGGGGATCACATTCATCCGGCCGTCACGCTGGGATGTTCCTCCTGCCACAGCATCGACAACCGTGAAGACGCCAGCTATGTCGCACTCAAGCCGACCAAGGGGGTCGCTTGTTTCCAGTGTCACGACCCGGCGTCGTTCCTCAATCCGCATCTCCCGTATGCTTCGGGAATGTGCATGCGCTGCCATAATCCTCATCACTCGGCGAATCCTCGCCTGCTGCGCGCGAAAGTGAATGAGCTTTGCTTGAGTTGTCACCTGCGCACGAAAGAAAGCGTGGCATCGCGGTATATGCCGCTCATCGAGCTCACGGCCAATAACAGCATGGGACATCCTTACCTGCGACATCCCGTGAGCGGCAGTCACGATGCACTCAATGGCGGCGAGATGTCGTGCACGAGTTGCCACCATGCGCATGGCGGCACGCAGGCGCACCTTCTGAAATCAGCGGCTGAAATTCCGGAAGACGCCCTGAACCACGACACCGAGACGAAAGATCTTTGCCGCCAGTGCCATCTGCGCATGTGGGGGTTGGATGGTTCTGGCTCAGGGAAGAAGGGCAAGAAGAGAGCGAGCTGGAGATGATAAGTCTGAGTGGTGGTGTTAGGGGCGCTTAGGCCTCTGAGTCCGAGATCGAGTTCCCAATCCAAGTGAAGCATCAAGAAGCGGATTCACGGGTGGTCGACGGAACAGGATCTTGAGCATTATGACTGAGACAGAACTTCGGGGAAGGATTTACTGGACGCCAAGCTGCACGACATCACCGTCATGCATGTGATGGATGAGATGTGGGGGTTTTGCATATACGCGAATGCCTGCGCTTGCCAAGATTCCGAATGCTATCTCCTGCTTGACCCTCAATGATGGAGGGTTTTGTGGCACGCGTGGCAGACCGTGATCAAGTTCTCTTCGGCATCGTGGCCGGAATGGTTACGAAACTGCCTGTGATGGATCTGCAAGTTCGCCATCCTCCCGCACGATTGCCAGCGCCAGCCGTCGCGACGTAGCACCTGCTGCCGTAAAGCCTCGTACGCCTCCGGATCCAGCCGCAAGCGAGAGGGTTTCGGTCCACTCAGTGTGAATTGGCGGGTATTGGTGGCAGTCCAGATGGCCGGGCCGACAGCGCTGATGGTTAAGGAAGCGCATTCTCACCGCTGATTTGAAACAATCCTATGCGATTGTTCTGAGAATCCACTACGTACAAGGAACGGCCGTCAACCCACATGCCGGATGGATGGCTGAAGTTCACGCCTCCGAGTGTGCTGGGATCAAACGTGTATAGCCTTTGCCCTTCGTGTCCGAGGACCTGAATCTGGTTAAGACTCGAATCGCTGACATAGAGATTCCCCTTGTCGACGACAGCCAGTCCGGTGCGACGGTCTGCAAAGCCTAAGTTGATCGCGCGGAGGAAATTGTCCCCACTATCAAAAACCTGAATGCGCGTGTTGCCTGCATCGAGCACGAATAGTTCAGTACCGGCTACGACTATCTCGCTCGGGAGCCGGAACTCACCAGGACCGTTTCCGCCGCCACGGTTGCCGAGCTTGCGAATCAGCTTTCCCCGCTCGTCCATAACAAAGATCATGTGCCCTTGCCGATCGCACACGTAGATGCGTCGCCCAGCTTTATCGATTGCAATCCCCGCCGGGTTATCGAAGTACGATTCTCCCCCTCTCAGTTTCCCTAGGTAACGGCGGAAATTTCCTGCCGAATCGTAGACGAGTACCGTTCTACTGGCTTGGTCGACGACGTATAGGTTGTCTTGACCGTCCACGGCGAGCGAAACGGGAATGTGCAGACGGTCGCCACGTCGATCTAAGCGATCGTATTTCGAGCGAACAAAGTCGAAGATATGCACGGTTTGAGCGCCCGGGTCGGCGACGAAGACGCGGTGGCGCGAGTCTGTCGTGACAGCGGACGGTGAACGCATCGCTTCCGCTCGAGCTTGAGGGTCCGCAGACCCGGCGATGATGTCAAGCGTTCGGTCCAGAACAGTGTGTTCCGGTCGTACATCATCAGCCGACGAAAATACGCGCACAAAACTGAGCGTTGCGGAACCCTTTGGGACAATCGTCTGCGCTGCTTGCGAGGAAGTGGCAAATGTCCCGTTCCACGCTACCGTGGGGCCTAGCACGACACAAAGAACGAGCAGCCCCAAGACAAGAACTGCAAGCCAGCATTTGCTCCAGGATCGACGCGAAAACATGCCTTGGCTCCGCTTTACTGAAAAGCACCAGATCCCATCAATTCCCCAATCAAGGCAATTCTTGCACGTCTCGCCGGTTCGTTGAAAGTGAGGCTGCCAACTGAGAGCAATGACTGTCGAAGACAGGGTAGTGCTCAAAACCCTGGCTGGGTCGATGAGATCGCGGTAGGGACACCAGTTGCCCGGTGCCCCCCGCACAGACCCGGACGGGCGCTCGTTAGCGCATCCGGTTCTTATCTCGGATGAATGGCGGCCAAGCGTATTGCTTGTCCGCACCCTCGCCCACCCGTGGGACACGCGCAGTCCCGCTCTGAGTCGGGTACGTGTCGAATGAGAGAGTGTTCTCCTTGATCCGCAGCCTTCCCTCCTCACTCTCCGCCGACGGGGTTCTGTCTTTGTTCGAATGATTCATCGGTACTATGCCGCGGTGTGACTCCTCGCAGACGTACACGCGGGCCGTGTGGCCTGAGCCTTCTCCCGCCGACCTGCGGCGATTTCCCGCAGGTGTCTCCGAGGTCTCCCGGTTCTCGTGCATGAAGTTTCTAGGCGTGTCTGGGGTCTTCGACTACGCCGGACTGAGCAGGAGCTCGCGCTATCGCGCCTGTTCATGTTGCCTTCCGCGCATTACAAGGACGTCGGCGTCCGGATTGCATCTTTTCGGAGCTGAATACCCACCCCGCCTATCCTCTGTCTACGCTTCGTTGTGTACCTCGCGATACCCAGCGCAAGACTCGAGGCCGAGCGGATCGCTACTCCTTTCTCGTAAGGAACTTTCATCCTCTGCTTCAAGCCGGTTGTCGGGTGAGGCAATGGCGCTAATCGGGCTTCGAATGATGCCGACGTTTCCATCGCCTCCCCTAAAATTCCGTACGGCGAGTCTTCCCCGGTACGGCTTCAAGGCCGGACTATCAGACGAGGCCTTCCCGGTAGGCTGGTTTGCCGTCGTCCTTCGTGCCCTCCCCGCGGTCACCGTTGTTCCCTGCTCTGAGTCAGGGACGATGTGCTGGTGTGCACCTCCGTGCGAGCGGTCCTTCCCGCTCTACCCCAGGGGCCCTCGCTCCGGTCCGGGTTATGCTGTCCCGGTCCATCATCACTTAATCGGCCCCATCCGCCCCACTCGCGGGCACATCCCGACTTCACCGACTAGCGGCTTATACGAGATGCCTTCGCTGTGCCTGTTCGTCTAGGCCTAGGCAACCCACGACTGGTTCTGAGCTTTCATTGATGCTCTTTCACAACATGTCGTCCTCTGAGACCACGGGGAACTCTTCGGGTGCTCTTACCCAGTGCTTCACCGAAAACTCTGGCCTTCAACCTGGGATAAAAAGTTTCGGCATTCCCTTTATCCTCACACTCCGATCCTGGTGAGGGTGCGTTTTCGAGGCTTGACTACGGTTCGCTTGCGCTACGACCTGTTGCTTTGCTAGCCCTCCTGTCGAAGCTGACCAGACTTGCGTCCAGCCATCGAGGACGTTTCCATCCGGGCTTCCGACGGTTTGGTACCCGCCCCGTCGTCGGATATCACTACAGTGCCAACTGGGCAACCTGCACTGGCAGGACTTTCACCTGCTAGACCATCAATTAGCTTCACTGCACTATCCCGACGCACTGTAACCGGGATTTTTCGCCACCTGACAACGCCTCGGCTTACGTATTGCCGTAATCAAAGCCTTAAACTCAGCTAGGCGTCGACGTTGAATCTAGGAACGAGAATCCCAAGAAGACGATGCTGCGGTCGCAATGCCCAAGACACAAGCGCGACCACGGCCAATATCATGGGCGCGACTGCCTCTTCCATATTGTGCTCATGCATCCACCACGAAGCGGCCGCGCCACTCAACTCGAAGAAGATCCCTGCATAAGCCCATTCCTTGAGTCGTGGGTAACCGGGAATCAGCAAAACGATACCTCCCAGCAGCTTCCAGACGCCGATGATTCGCAGGAAATACAGGGGATAGCCAAGGTGCGTCACGATGTCAGCGACAGGGGGCCCGGCCACCAGGATTGCTTTGCCATGTACCAGATCGGTGACTCCGCCGACAAGCGTCTCAAGAGCAATTAGGATGGTCACCGTCCAATAAGCGAATATCTTTGTCCTCATACGTGCTCCCCCGACGGTCTTTGTTCCATGGCGATTGCGTTCAATAACACCTCGTCCTACCATTTTGAGTGCTTCTATGAGAAGGTCATAAAAGTCAAGGCCGACGTGGCGGCCCTCCTTACTTTCTTGTTCTTTGTGGCTTTCGCCACATTTCCGCAGAAAATTTCGCGTTAGGATCGCTCAGGAGCGACGACTGGCAACGTGGTCGACCCACAGCACCGCCGCTTTGGTCTGTTTTCGGCGTCATCAGTCCGCCCAATGCTAGTTCTCTTCCGTGCTGTATCGACCCGGGGGTGACTGGCGGGGCTGTCAAGGGCCCGGAAGGGGCGTTCATCTTGACCCTTGACAGGCCCGCCAGTCACTTCACAATCGAGCTGGGAACGAAGCGAAAACGCAGTTCAGTTGAGCTTCGTTCCTGAGTGGAGTTGTTTCCGCTCTCTCTCGAGCTTGCTCGTTGGCATCCCCACTCCGCTGCACCGTTCTGGAATTCTGCATCATCATCGTTTTGTTTCGGTCACAGAACATTCTGGATTTTGCTTCGAACCAAGTCCTCCTGGCACCAGACTGTGCATATTGCGTTTGGCCCCAATCACAACAATCAAAATAAGTTGTGTAGGAATTTAGGTTGTGAAGGTTTTTAGCGCGCATTGTCGGGGCCGTCGGTATTACCCGGAACGTGCCAGTTGCATAGAGGACGTTAAGCCGAACTCGGAGTGGACAGCAGACTATGTGATGCTGACTTCGGTATACGTCCCGTAAACCTGCCGCAGCGCTTCACAGATTTCGCCCACGGTGGCGTAGGCGCGGACCGCGTCCACGATGTACGGCATGGTGTTGGCGGAGGAGACATTGCCGTTCGTCCCCGCATTCGGCTCCTGCGCCCCGGCCTTCTTCAGCGCGTCCAGCGCCCGCTGAACCGCCTCATTCGAGCGGCGCGCCCGCAGAGTCTTCAGCTTCGCCGACTGCTGGCGCGCTACACTCTCGTCGATGTAGAGAATGTGCGGCGACTCTTCTTCGATGACGAATTCGTTCGCTCCAACAATTACCTTCTCGCGGGCTTCGACCGCGCGCTGGTATTGGTACGACGCCTCGGCAATCTCTTTCTGTGGATATCCGTGCTCGATGGCCTTCACCATCCCGCCCATCGCGTCCATCTTGCAGAAGTAATCGAACGATCCCTTTTCCATTTGCAGCGTCAGGTTCTCCAGGAAATACGACCCACCCAGCGGATCGACTGTCTGTGCGACTCCCGACTCGTACGCAATGATCTGCTGCGTGCGTAGCGCGATGCGCGCTGCTTCTTCGGTGGGCAGCGCCAGAGCTTCGTCGTAGGAATCGGTGTGCAGGGACTGCGTACCGCCCAACACCGCCGCTAGGGCCTGCACCGCCACTCGAGCGATGTTGTTCATGGGTTGCTGGGCTGGCAGAGATACGCCCGCCGTCTGAGTGTGAAAGCGCATGAGCCAGGTTCGCTGGTTCTTCGCGCCAAAACGGTCCTTCATCACGCGATACCAGATCTTGCGCGCGGCTCGGTATTTGGCGATCTCCTCGAAAAAATCGTTGTGCGCATTGAAGAAGAAGCTGAGCCGCGGACCGAACTCGTCCACATCGAGCCCGCGGCGCCGCGCCCACTCGACGTACTCGACGCCGTCATACAACGTGAACGCGAGTTCCTGCAGCGCGGTCGAACCCGCTTCGCGAATGTGATATCCGCTGATCGAGATCGTATTGAACCGGGGCGTGAACTTCGATCCGAACTCAAACGTGTCGATCACCAGCCGCATCGACGGCGCGGGCGGATAAATATATTCCTTCTGCGCGATGTATTCCTTCAGGATGTCGTTCTGAATGGTGCCGGAAATCTTCTTCCAGTCGGCGCCCTGCTTTTCCGCGACCACGAGATACATCGCCCACAGTACCGATGCAGGTGAATTGATGGTCATCGATACGGTGGTCTTCTCCAGGTCGATGCCGCCGAAAAGAATTTCCATGTCCTCGAGCGAATCGATGGCCACGCCGCACTTGCCGACTTCGCCTTCGCTCGCCGGATGGTCAGAGTCGTAGCCCATCAGAGTGGGCAGGTCGAAGGCGACCGAAAGCCCGCTGCCGCCATGCTCAAGCAAGTATTTATAACGCTGGTTGGTTTCCTCGGGCGACGCGAAGCCCGAAAACTGCCGCATGGTGAAAAGCTTGCCGCGATATCCCGTGGCATGAATGCCGCGCGTGTAGGGCGCCTGGCCGGGGTAGCCGAGGTACTGCTCTTCGCCCCAGTCGTCCGGGAGATCGGCCTGGGTGTAGAGGCGGCGAATGGGAACGCCGGAAATCGTGGTGAAGCGCGCGTGCCCATGCTCGTCGAGATTTACGCCGGTAGGCGCGCCAATCGGCCGCTCGGGAGACTTCTCCAGCGTAGGCGCCAGCGTTTTCTCGGCCCACGTCTTCTCCGCCTCGTTCGGATGGCGGTCTTCAAACACATCCGTGATAGGACTCTCGGCAACTTGCGGCTTCAGCGGCTTCTTTTCCATGCGAACCCCAGTACTCTGTCTCGATGATAGGCAAAGTGAACGCGCCGGAGCAAGGCGGTAGCCGAGGATACAAACGACCGGTCGGTCAGCACTTGTCTTCCTGAGCGAAGAGGGAGCTGCGCCAACACGCACCCCCCACGCAGTCGAAGGATCCCTATGGTCGTCACGGAATCCAGTTGCTCAAAAGGCCTTTCCGTGCTGTTCTCAGAGAACTCCGCATGTGCCGTCAGTTGTGACAGATGATAGGGATCCTTCGACTCCGTGACTGCTTCGCATTCTGCGAAGCAGTCACTCCGCTCAGGACGACAGTTCACGGGATGAGGGGTTGCGCGAGAGTTCCCACGCCTTGGCGTACTTCCACGAGACATAAACCGCATGGTAAAGATGCAGCAGCAGGCCTTCGCGACCGTCGAGAAATCCGAGGCGGAAGAAGTAGTTGTAGATAAACGTCGCTAGCGGACGCAGCACAATGTTGCTCACACTGAATCGGACTCTGCCGTTGTTCTTGGCAACAACCATCTCCGCGCCCAGCGAAGAGTAGCGGTTCATGTGCTCGATGTAGTCGGAGAGCGTCGGGTAGGAGTGGTGGAGGAGCGCCCCGTATGGAACTGTCTTCGTCGTTCCATCCACATGGATATCTTCGTGCACCGCGCGTTCTTCGAATCCACCGCTTCCGCGCCGAAAGAGGCGCAACTTGGAATCGGGCCAGAAACCACCGTGCCTTATCCATCGGCCAAGGAAATAGTTCTTCCGTCGCACGAGAAATCCAACCGCGCTGCCCTTGAGAATCTCTTGCGCTCCTCCACCCAACGTCAGACACCATTCGTGAACGTCGCTCCGCACGCCCGCTCTGTTATCAGCCTTCCCTGTAAACTCCCCGATCAATTCAGAGTCGAGTTCTTCATCCGCGTCGAGACTCAGAATCCAATCGCCGGTCGCCTTGTCGATGGCCGAGTTCTTCTGCGCGGCGAAGCCTTTCCATTCTTCGACGAAGACCTTCGCGCCGAACGACTTTGCGATCTCAATCGTGCGGTCGGTTGATCCCGAGTCCACGACGATGATCTCTCCCTTGCCGTCGGCCACGACCGGTTGCACGCTTGCGAGCGTGCGGCCGATGTTGACTTCCTCGTTAAAAGTAATGATGACGACGGAAAGATTCATAACTGGGAAGCGGCCATTCCTGTTTCGCGGACTCGAAATTGTCTCACCGGTAATGCAGAAACAAGAAGTCAGAATGCAGAAGTGAGCTGATTTTGATTTCTACTTTTGCATTCTGACTTCTAACTTCTGCCTTGCATTTCCACGCACCTCAAACAGCAGAAACACAATCAGGATGGTCAACTCTGGCTCGATGGGGTGCCGGTAGCGGGCGTGCGGGAACACGAAGTAATACACCGTGGGATAAGTCAGCACCAGTCCGGCGAAAAGCCAGGCCCCGGGCCGCTTCTGGCGCAGTGCGCGGCCGAGACCCCAGAGCGCAAGCACAGACGTCGCCAAAAAAGCCGAGGTGCGGAAGTCCACGGGTGCGAGGCTGCTGGTTGCTCGCGGAACACCGTTCCAGTAGTAGAAGAAGCGCTTCATACTGATCACCGCAAAGCGATCCGGATACGCGTCGACCCAGTCGAACGCCATGCGCTTGCATGACTCCGCATACCCGATTTCACCCATGCGTTGGAACTTCTCGAACTCCAACCGGTTGAGGTTGGGCTGCAGGTAGGCCATCAACATGCCGTCCGCGTAGGGACCATTGCCCAGGCGGAACTGCAATCCGAAATCATCGCGGAGAAATACCAAGCGGCCAAACACTTCGTAGTTCCGTACGACCCAGGGAGCCAGTACCAGAAAGAACACGATGGACGAAAGCACTACACCACCCAGAGAAGACAGACCGCGCTTGTATCGCTGCCGCCAGATCCACAGGCCGCAGAAGGGTAGGAAGGCCAGCATCGTCGGATTCGCCAGCGCCCCAACGCCGTACAGCGCACCGAACAGCGCCCAGCCTCGCCAGCCAGGCCACTCCTGCAACTCCAAGGCGAGCAGAAACAAACAAGCCAGCACTAGGGGCGTGAAGGTTGTATCCCAGATCCAGTGCACGGACCAGTACCAGATGTAGGGACACAGCGCCCATGATGCGGCGGACCAGACGGCGGTGCGTTCGCTGAAAGTTCTGTGGGCGATCCAGAAGATGGGGATGCAGGTGAGCGTGGTGAACAGGCTGTTGACGCTTAGCAAGACCCACGCGGAAGCATGAGTGTATACGCCAAAAATCCTGAAGACACCGCCCATCAGGTACGGATAGAGCGGCGGTTCCCAGGCGGTGGGGCCGGTGTTGCCGCCGTACGGACTGCTGAAACCTTGGCCTTGAGCGATCGAGCGGGCCACGCGGCCCATCTCCCAGCCAAACTCGAAGTTGTCGTCGCCGGGACGCGTTCGGTATTGATGGAATGCTCCGATCGTCGCGACCTGAAGCGCGAACGACAGAGGTAACAGCCAGAAGAAGAATCTGGGGAGTGCAGGCCGGGACGGTCTCGCCATCGGGCGTAGTGTATCAGGCGGGACTTAGGGATCGCCCGCATGATTTGGAAGCGCTGCCCAGACAAGCAGGTCCCTCGACTTCGCATTGCGATTGGTCACATCCAATCGCAATGCTACGCTCGGGACGACAGGTTGTTGAGTGAGCGAGGTGTGGCGCGCAAAAGTGCCAAAGTGTTCCTGCAGGAACATATTTCGTACAAAAATGTATGTACAATAGACGTAAGTCCATTGTTTGCAGGCTGCCTAAGCCGAGTAGAAAACCCGACGCGGCCTTACATTTGCCCTCCGGATGGTGCAGGTGGGGTGGTAGGCGGTGTAGAAGCCGGGGGTGCCGGAGGATTGGTATCGGTTCGCGGGGTGACATACGGCGTCTTGGGCAAGTGCGTGACTTGGCCGCGGCTGGCGTCGCTGACGTCGATTCCGGCGTGGTCCAGCAACAATCCGGTGGCGCGATCGAGTTCGATACGCGACTTCTCGTAAGCGGCCTTCGCGGAAACCAGATTCGACTCGCCTGTAGTCAACGTGGCGGCATCCTGCAGGATCGCGGTTTGCGTGGTGAGTCCCACTTTCAGTTTCTGCTGATCGGCGTCGAGCGTCTGGCGCGCCAAATCGACGGCGGACTGCGCGGCCTGCACCGCGACTCGATTCTGCTTCACGTCGAACTGGGCATTGCGCACTTCGATGCGAATCTGATTTTCGAGTTGGCGCAGTCGCACTTGAGCCTGACGGTATTCGAGTTGCGCCCGCACCTCGTTGGCCTGGGCTTCACGGTTGCGCAGCGGAATCGTGAGCGAGAGTCCCACGCCCTTATCGGGGGCGGTGCCGTTGACCAGTTGGCTCAATGTGCTGGGATAGCTGACCGAGCTCGTGTTCTTGAACGGCGGTGGAACTGTGGTGTAACACGTGCCGAGGGCACCGCCGGTGCAGGCGGGAATCGCCAGATCACCACCAACTCCAGATCCGCCATAGTAGGCGTAGGCGTCGAGCGTGGGCAGCAGGGCGTTGCGGACTGCCTTGTTGCTGACGTCACGGGAGTTGAGGTCGATGCGCGACTCAGCCAGTTCGGCGCGATGCTGCAGCGCGTCGTTGATCAGGTCCTGAATGGGGACGGCCGGCTCCTGATCGGGAATCTGCATGGCCGAGGTGGGAACGACGTCGGCTTCCGCGAGTACGGGATCGTCGATGCTGCGGCTGAGAGCGTTCTTCAGCAACAATTCCTGCAATTGCAGATTGTTCTGCGCGACGATCAGGTTCTGCTGATCGGTGGCGACGATGCTCTGCGAACTTACGACTTGAATGGGAGGCGCGGTCCCGACCTGAGCCTGGCGTTTGGAGTCTTCCAGAGCCTTCTGCGCGTAGGTGAGGGCTTCCTCTTGCACCCGAACGTTCTCGTAAGCAAAGACCAAGTCCCAGTACATATTCTCGATCTGGTCGACGGTGGTGAGAACCTGCAGCCGGAAGGCGACATCGGAAATCTCGCGGTTGTTCTTGGCGATGCGGATGAATCTCGTGTTGGGAAGCGAACCGAAACCCTGCAGCAGGTTCTGGGTCACGCGAAACTGGAAATTCGAACCCAGCGAAGGGCTTAAGAGGCTAGTCGGATTGTTGGTGGTCAGGTGGGTGTTGTTGAAGCCAGCGGTGAGGGCCGTGCCCCATGCGAATCCCTGGGTGTAAGCGAAGTTGGCCGTGTAGGTGTTCTGCGCGAGGATGGGGACGGGGCTGAGAGCGCTGGTGGACTCCGCGTTGTTCTTGTCGAGTTGCAGGGTGCCAATCAGAGCAGGATCGAATGCAGTGATAGTGGATCCGATGCCGAGAGTCGAGCCAACTAGGCCGTTGGTGCCGGTGCCAGCGCCACCGGCAGCGACCGTGGTGCCGCCCGTGCCGGAACCGACCGTGCCGCCGAGTCCGCCCACACCGCCTCCAGGAGTGTTTTGCACGACGCCGGTATTGACGCCGAGGATGTTGGCGCCGGATTTGGCGCGCAGCAGGTCGGCCGCCGCGATGTTCAGGTTATAACGAGCAATGTCAATGTCGAGATTGTTCTCGAGTGCCAGCGCGATGGCGTCATCGATGGAGAGATAGACCTTGCCATCGTGCATCAGCGCATCGATGCGTGGCGAGTTGCCCAGGTTCGGCTGCGCCAGTTCCTGCGCCATGTAGGGCTGCAGCAAGTGAGGGAAGGCCGACCGCGGAACCGAATAGTCCCTGAGATGAACGGCCTGCGGTTGTGCCGTCGCCTGCGCCGTTGCCTGGGTTGACGGAGCCGGCGGCGGTTCTTGCGCGCAGAGCGCGGTCGGCACTATCCCCAACATCGCAGCGGTGAGACACAGCGATAGCTCCCGCAACGCAGAAATGAAACGAGGTAAAACCATGGGTTCTTCTCCTTAGATAAGAACTGGGCGTGGATTGTCGCGATCCGCATTCTGATAATGCCAATGTTGGACGCAAGACGCAAAATTAGGTCACTTCATCTTAGCGGGAGAGAGTTCGCAGAATGGACGCGGGATTGTAAAGAATTGTCGGGAGCGGTGCGAAAGATGGCGTCGCTGCCGGGGTAAGGGACAGCGGCGCCACGAGCGTTTGCAGTAACTATTGTTGCGGTGTCTGAGGCGCCGCCTGAGCCGGTTGTGTGATCGACTCCAGGTTCTTGCGCGGCGCAACGTAGGGAGCGTTGGGCATCCTCGTGACTTGACCGCGAGCGGCGTCATCGATGCTGATGCCGTTGTGATCAAGCGTAGTGCCGACGGCTCGATCCAGTTCGACCCGCGATTTTTCGTAAGCGGCCATGGCCGACAACAGAACCGACTCGGCCGTGGCCAGAGCGCTTTGGGTCTGCAGGACAGCAGTTGTGGTCGAAGTGCCGAACTGATATTTCTTTTCCTCGGCATCCAGAGATTGCTTTGCGTAGTCAACTGCGGCCTGAGCCGAAGCCAGACTGGCGCGATTCTGTTCCACCCCAAATTGAGCATTGCGGACTTCGATGCTGACCCGATTTTCGGTTTGCTGCAGGGCCATCTGGTTCTGACGGTATTCCAGTTCTGAACGAATTTGCACTGCCTGGGCAGCACGATTGCGCAGCGGGATATTGAGCTGCAGGCCTACGCCTTTGTCGGGCGAGGTTGAATTTACCATCTGGTTCAGTGTGCCCCCATAGCTCACGGTAGGAGCGAGCTGAATAGGATCGGCCGGGTTGGAGCTAGCGCAGCCGAAGGCTAGCTGTTGCTGCGTAGGAGGAGTCGAGCACACGTTCAGAGGATTCTGTACGCCACCCAACCCGGCTCCGCCGTAGTAAGCAAACAGATCGAGTGTCGGTAACAGAGCGCTCCGCACGGCTTTATTGCTCATTTCCTGGCTGTTCAATTGAATGCGGTTCTCCACAAGCTCGGCGCGATGGCGGAGAGCATCGTTGACCAACTCCTCCGTCGGCTGAACCGGTTCGTTTTGAGGAACTTCCATGGTGGACGTTGGGATCACTTCGGCGCCCGCGAGCACCGGGTCGTGGAGCGTTCGGCTGAGAGCATTCTTCATGAGCAACTGCTGCAACTGAAGATTCGTTTTGGCAACCGTCAATGCCTGCTGGTCTGCAGCCACGGTGCTTTGAGCACGCACAGATTCGATAGGCGCGAGACTACCGATCTCGACTTGCTTCTTGGTGTCGGAGAGTGTCTTCTCCGAGAAGGTAAGCGATTCCTGCTTCACGCGCAGATTCTCGTAGGCGTAGACCAGATCCCAATACATATTCTCGATCTGATCGACAGTGGTGATGATCTGCAAGCGGAACGCAACGTCGGAAAGTTCACGATTGTTCTTGGCGATTCGGATGAAACGAGTATTCGCAGCAAAGCCAAAGCCCTGCAGAAGATGCTGGGTGAACGTTGCCTTGAACCCGGAGACCAATTGCGGACTCAAGCTCTGGATGGCGCTATTGGTTGTGCCGCGGGAATTGGTGAAGGAAACGTTCAAATTCGTGCCCCAGGTAAATTCCTGCTGGTAGCCAAAGTTGACGGTCCCGGTGTTTTGAACCAAGGTCCCCGGCAAGGGCACGCCTTGGAAGGGGTTGGTGGCCTGCTGCTTGAAGTGATCTTCCTGCAGCGTTCCCGTCAAGATGGGATCAAAGCTGTTGATCTGTGGCCCCAGGCCCAGCGTAGATCCGGTCAAACCAGCCGCGCCAGCACCAGCGCCGGCCGCGCCGAGCGTGGTACCTCCACTGCCAGAACCGACCTGAGCTCCGACTCCACCCACACCGCCCCCGGGCGTATTCTGCACGACACCGAGCGGCACGCCAAGGATGGCAGCGCCCGCCTTCGCTCGCAGCACATCGGTGTCGGCGATATTGAGGTTGTAACGCGCGATGGCGATGTCGAGATTGTTTTCGAGCGCGAGCGCGACGGCATCATTCAGCGACAAGTAGAGCTTGCCATCGTGCATGAGCTGATCGATGCGCGCCGTATTCGCGAGATTCGGCGGAGCCAACGTCCGAGCTTTGTAAGGCCCGATCGGATTCGGAAAATGCGTCGCAGGCTGGCCGTAATTCAGAGCTGGCACCGGGCCCGCCTCCGGAGTGTTCTGCGGCGTGGGAGTCGCGGGGACATTCTGGCTCCAACATGCGAGGGGCAAAGTTGCGAAAAGGCTGGCAACGGCAGCGAGCCGGACGGTCGACATCAAACGTGGGAATGGCATCTACTCATCTCCGTTCGTTCACACTACATTCATTTAAGAACCAATCGAATTAAGACCTTGCTGCGAATACACTTGGGTTTGCCCGAGACAACTCGACCCGAAATAAAGTCCTACTCAGGCATTGGTACGCAAAGGACCGGCGGAAGGTTCCGGAAAGCTGGGAGAAAAATGTCCTTCCCCGCGGCTGCGCTGTTGTCGTTCCTGGTTTCCTGCGCTCTGTATTGCTTGGGACGTAGTGGCAGAGAGGTCTCGAGACTGAAAGACCAGGATTCCGCGGAAACCAACCAGTATAGCTGACTGGAACGCGAGTTGACTTGCACCACATGCTCCTGGAACTGGTAAATTGCTGGCAAAGCCAGAAATCGATTGGATGATGGCGCGGCGGCGCGGGACTCGAAAGATCGCAGGATGCGCAATCTCAAATTGACTGTCTCCTATGACGGGGCGGAATTTTCGGGCTGGCAAGTGCAGCCCGACGTAGCCACGGTGCAAGGCACACTGGCCTCAGCCATTGGACGCATTACCGGCGAAAAGGTCTTGCCGCAAGGCTCCGGGCGCACTGACGCGGGAGTCCACGCGCTGGCGCAGGTGATGACATTTGTCACGGAGTCTTCGGTACCCACCGGGAATTTCCTGAAGGCGATGAACGATATTTTGCCGGCCTCGGTGCGCGTGTTGGGAGTGGAAGAAGCGCCGGCGGAATTTCACGCGCGCCATTCGGCGAAGGCCAAGACGTATCGTTATCGCATTTTTCGCGAGTCGATCTGCCCGCCATTTCTCGCGCGGTACGTGTGGCACTTTCCTTACCACCTGGCGGAGGAAGAGATGGGACGGGCCGCAGCGCTCGTTGTCGGGGAGCACGATTTCACTTCGTTCGCGGCGGTGGATCCGGAGCGGGGGCGTGATGGCGTTCCGGTATCCAATGTGCGGACAATCTTTTTCTCGTCGTGGGAGCGGGCTGGGGACGAGTTGATCTATACAGTTCGCGGCTCGGGATTTCTGCACCACATGGTAAGGAATCTGGTGGGCACGTTCATCCTGGCCGGGAAAGGGACTCTGTGGGTTGAAGATGTTACGCGAATACTGCAGGCGCGGAACCGGTCGGCGGCGGGAGCGACGGCGCCCGCGAAGGGGTTGTATCTGGTGAATGTTGAGTACTAGGAGAGTCGGCGTGGATCTGCATTCGGTGCAGCAGTGGGCACGTAACAGCGTATGGCTGGCCCTGGCGGAGTTCGCCATTGTGGCGGGGCTGTTCTACGCTGATGTGCATCATCACATCTATGTCAGCAAGACTCCGTACATTTTTCTTCTGGGATGGGCTTCGTTGCGCCTGCGCGGAATGCGGTGGAAGGACGTGGGCTTCGCGCGGCCGCGCAATTGGGGGAAAGCGCTTTTGGTCGGGATTGTGGTTGGGGTGTGCATGGAGGCGATGGAGCTGTTTGTGACGCAGCCGCTGCTGGCGCGATGGCTGGGGAAGATGCCGGACCTGTCAGATTTTTCTGACATGGTGGGGAATCTCAGAGTGTTCCTGTTCTACGTCGTTTTGGTCTGGGTACTGGGCGCGCTGGGGGAGGAGATCGACTATCGCGGCTACCTGATGAATCGGGTCGCTGGAGTGTTTCGGGACACGAAGGCGGCGTGGGTGGTGAGCTTGATCGTGGTGAGCGTTGTGTTCGGCTGTGGCCACCTCGATCAGGGCGCCACGGGCATGGTCGAGAATGTGTGGAATGGGCTGCTGCTTGGGGCCCTGTACCTGGCGTGTGGGCGGAATCTTGCCGTGCCGGTGATTGCGCATGCGGTGGGGGACACGCTGGACTTTGTGTTGATCTATCTGGGGAAGTATCCGGGGATGCATTAGAAGTTGCGCCGGGTGCGGGTAGCCGCGAAGAAGAGACGTAGCAAGCTTCGTCTCTACGGACTAAGATTTATTCATGGCCATTGATCTACAAATCGCGGCGCGGAAGCTTGTGTCGGTGAATCCGGCGACGGGCGAGGTTCTGCGGGAACTGGAGTGTGCGGGGGAAGGGGCGGTTGAGACTGCGGTTGCGCGGGCGAAGTCGGCGCAGGCGGCTTGGGTCGACCTGGGATTGCGGCGGCGGATTGAGGTGCTGCGCGAGTTTCAGGAGAAACTCTATGCGAAGAAAACCGAGATTGCGGCGGCCATCACGCGCGAAGTCGGCAAGCCACTGGTCGAGGCACTCGTCACTGAGGTGTTGGTCGTGCTCGACGCGGCGCGATTCCTGATCGGCAACGCCTTTGGATTGCTGCGCGATGAACCGGTACCGCACGGCAATCTCGTTACCAAGCTGAAGAGTGGATGTCTGGTCCGAGAACCGCATGGGGTGATCGGAATTATTTCGCCGTGGAATTATCCGTTCTCGATTCCGGCGACGGAGACCCTGGCTGCCCTTGTGGCGGGCAATGCTGTGGTGCTGAAGCCATCCGAGTTGACTCCGCTGGTGGCGCTGGAACTGGCTGCGTTGCTGCATGCGGCTGGCGTGCCCGAGGATGTGTTTCAGGTCGTAGTGGGCGAAGGTCCGGCTGGGGCGGCCCTGCTGAGGTCGCCGATCGACAAGCTCGTGTTCACGGGCAGCGTTGCGACCGGGAAGCGAATCGCGGCGGCGGCGGCCGAGCGCTTGCTTCCCGTGGTGCTTGAGTTGGGGGGGAAAGATCCCATGCTGGTGCTCGACGATGCCAACGTGGACGTGGCTTCGAGCGCGGCGGTTTGGGGAGCTTTCGTGAACGCGGGGCAGGCGTGCTTGTCGGTCGAGCGCTGCTACGTGCACCAGAGTTTATACGAATCGTTTGCCAAGGCATGCGCGGAGAAGACGAAGCAGCTGCGTGTGGGCAATGGGATGGATTCGCACACCGATGTCGGTCCCATGATTCAAGAACGCCAGGTGCGGATTGTGGAATCGCACGTGGAAGACGCGAAGGCGCGCGGGGCGCGGGTCCTGGCGGGCGGGAGGCGGTTGCCGGCGCTGGGGGTGAACTTCTATGCTCCTACCGTTCTTGCCGATGTGACTCAGGACATGCGCATCATGCGGGAAGAAACGTTCGGTCCAGTGCTGCCGGTGATGGCGTGCTCGGACGACGATGAAGCAGTGCGGTTGGCCAATGACTCCGAATACGGATTGGCGGCCAGCGTGTGGACGCGCGATGCTAAGCGAGGCGAACGGTTGGCTCGGCGCATTCATGCGGGCACTGTCATGGTGAATGATGTGATCTCGTGCTTCGGCATCAGCGAGGCTCCGCATGGGGGCGTGAAGGCCAGCGGCGTCGGGCGTACACACGGGCGCTTCGGGCTGGAGGAGATGGTGCGGGTGAAATATCTCGATATGGACCGCGTGCCGGGGATGAAGAAAGTCTGGTGGCACGGGTACGGTGAGAGCTTCCGGCGGCAGATGGAAGGGTTTCTGGACATGCAGTTTGCGCGGGGAATGGGGACGCGGGCGCGGGGGGCGCTGCGGGCGGCGGGAGTGTTAAACCGCAAACAGTTGTAGCGGTTCGGCCGGGCTTCGCCGCTTCGACTTCCCTCAGGGCGGGCTTAAACCGGACGGCCGAGGCGGCCGTCCCCACATGAGTCTTGCCGCCTCCCCACATTTCCACTACCTCACTCGTTGAATCGGTCGCCATGGCTTCTTGGGTGCGAGATCACCAGGAAACGCACCGGGACGGACGAGGGATTGCGGATCTGGTGACGCTTTCCCGGCATCACGCGAATGCCGGTTCCGGCATGCAGCAACGTGGTTTGACCTTCCACTTCCATAATGACTTCGCCGGAAAGTATGTAGAAGAACTGTTGCGCCTTCTCGTGGTGATGGCGAATCTCGGCCGCGCCCGGCGGCATGAACTCCTCGATTACGCTGAGTTGCTCATCGTTGACGAGATACCAGGCGTCACAATCCACGCCCCAGCGATAGTGCTCGGCGTTGTCCCGGCTTACGGCAGCGGGTGTGGCGGAACGCGCGTGAACCGAGGCTCTTGGAAGCGAATCTGATTGGACTTTCTTCGCCATGCTTTTCGTCTCCTGTAGACCAGTGTAATCTGGTCGCCATGAGCGATCCTATCCAGAATGTTTCATCGTTTGATCCCAAGCGGGAATTGCTGCGGCACACGCTGGCCACGGTCGCATATCGAGGCGGCAAAGCCGTGCGCAACGCGCCCGAGGACTTTGCAGATTTCCAGGCCGGTGATGGAACGCGCACACCGGGGCAGATTCTGGCGCATATCGGCGATCTGTTCGACTGGGCGGTGTCGATTGCGAAGGGGGAGCGGACGTGGCACGACTCGACGCCTTTGCCGTGGGAGCAAGAAGTGCAGCGATTCTTCGCTACGCTGAAAAAGTTCGATGACTACCTGGCGTCGAAAGAACCGGTTCACGCTTCCATCGAGAAGGTGTTTCAAGGTCCAGTTGCCGATGCGCTGACACACGTTGGTCAGATCGGTATTCTGCGGCGTCTGGCGCATGCTCCGTTAAAAGGCGAGAGCTACTACGACGCGGAGATTGAGAAGGGCCGCGTGGGCGCCGACCAGACCAAGCCGAAGCGCGAGTTCTGACGCGCTGAGTTCACCACCGACACGGAGTCACGGAGCACGAATCGGAATTACTTCGCGGCTCTCTATAGAGCCCAAAAATCACTTCGCGCGATTGCGGTAAAGCGATGCATCCACCTGTTGGGTCATCGCTTCCACGTTCAGCGGGATCCCCAGAAATTGCGCGAGGTGCTGGCCGACTTGTTTCGGATTGCTCAGCACATCGTGATATGGGACGCGGAGGGCCTTAACGTAGGGCTTGCCATCCATCCACGCATAGACCTCGCGCAGGTGCTTCTCGAATGCGGCGGAGATTGCGGCGGGATTGGCCCCTTCCTTGTAGGTACCCCGGCGTCGCAACATTTGATCTTGCGAGGCGAGCACTTCGGGCAGCGGGCGCTGCATAAAGATGATGCGGTAGTCGTGGCCTGCGGGGAGTGAGAGTAACAGCCGCGAGATTACTTTGACCACCTTGCCTTCACCCTCAGCGATACATGAAGGATCGTTGGGAAGTTGCTTGACGCGCTCCCATTCCAAGTAGCCGCGCGGATTGTCGGTGTCGGCCTGGCGTTCGCCGTCCGACAGAGGGGTCATCCCGCCCCCGACCAGCATCTGCATCATGAGAGACGTGCCCGAACGAGGCAGTCCCGAAACGATTGCGATCATGTGTCCTGTCAAAAGCGCGGAGGGGCAAGCCCGGTCCATGAATGAACTTCGATCCTACAGCCTAGCAGAGGCGGAACCACGCCCCCCTCAGTCCTGATTTTTCAGGGGCACTTCGGCGCGGTAGATGGCTTGCCAGCGGCCGTCTTTGAAGATGTAGATCGAACTGCCGTTCATGTGCACGGGAACTTTCTGTCCGCCGCAGGTTGCGTGTTGCTCGGCTTTGTAAGTCAGCAGGTAGGTGCCAGTCGCCAGCGGCAGGACTCCGAAGTCGGAGAGACTGTAGCCCTCCACCACGCACGACTGCGCGGATTGTTTCTGCTCCTCGAGTTGCTGGTCGCGCGAAAAGGTGCCGTATTCGCCCCAGAAGACTCCATTCTCCGGGGTGTGATCGCGGAAATAGGCAACGTCCTTGGACTTCCAAGCCTCGAAGAAACCGGTTTCAGTGCGGACTAGTTCCTGATCGACGTTGCTGTTTGTCTTCGGCGCTAGTGCGAGCGCGAGCCGGGACGCAAAGGCGAGGGAAATAAGAAGTGCGGCGAAGGTGACCGAAGTCCTGAGGATGGTCATAAAGTCTGCCTAGCATACGCCATCGGGCTGAGGTCGGGAACGTGCAGACTCGTGTCCTGAGCGAATCTGAGGGCGCTTCCGTCGTACATGTTTCGCTTGCCGCGTTTCGGTTACAATGACCGCGTAAGGCCGAATCCGGCGGCGTTTGGGCCGCTCGAACGAGGGGTACCGTCCTTTGGCGACTGGCGAAGTGACCACTTCCAATACCCAGAATGTTCCGCAGCTTCCCAACCATAAGGTGAAAGTCAAGAAGGCTGGGCAGCGCGCCTGCAACGAGAAAAACGAGAAGGGAAAATTCTGCGGCGGGCACTTAAAGCTGTGGTTCTACATGACCGACGCAATCGAGAGTTGAGTGCGGCGACGTGGAGAAGGCCTGGGGACCGAAGGCAGAAGTGTATCGCTGCGAAAACTGCAAGGCGCTGTATCTGCCGACCCCGGGCGAGACCAAGATCAACGTCGCGGGGCAAGGGATGATTTCGGTGTTTGGTTTGACGCTGCCGCCGAAGGAGAAATAGCCGTGAGCTTCGAGTTCTGAGCTTTGAGTTCTGAGGGAATCACCTCTAATTCTGCCTTCGATTCTGGGGAAGATGAAAAAGAAAAGAGTCTCGCGAGCGTATACGTTGTAGCGAGTTTACTCGCAGCTGGAAGCTCGCGGCTCGAAGCTCGTTCATGAACACTCCCGACCTCATCTACGACTGGAACAAGAATCACCCGCCGGGGCTGAAGCCGCCGGGGCCGGTGCTGATCAACGACGAAACATTACGCGATGGCCTGCAGTCGCCGTCGGTGCGCGATCCTTCGATAGCGGAGAAGATCGAGATCCTTCATTTGATGGAGGCATTGGGGATCCACTCGCTGGCTCTGGGTTTGCCGGCTGCGGGGCCGCGCGCGGTGGAGGCTGTGACTGCACTGGCCCGCGAGATCGCAGGGCACAAGATGAAAATTCGCGCCAACTGCGCGGCGCGAACCCACAAGAACGACATTCGTCCGGTCGCTGAGATTGTGCAGAAGACGGGGCTGCCCATCGAAGCAGCGACCTTCATTGGTTCCAGCCCGATTCGCAGGTTCACCGAGGGATGGAGCGACGACTTTCTTCTGCAGACCACAGAAAAGGCCGTGAAGTATGCCGTGTCGCTGGGGCTTGACGTCATGTACGTCACTGAAGACACGAGCCGCTGTGATCCAGAGACGGTGAAGCGGCTATATTCGACGGCGATCAACTGCGGCGCGCGCGCGATCTGCATCTGCGACACTGCCGGGCACGCGACGCCCATGGGCGCTCTGGCGCTGGTGCGGTTTGTGATTGCGGAATGCGTGAAGCCCTCCGGCGAAAAGATTCGTGTCGACTGGCACGGCCATAGTGACCGCGGCCTCGCGATCGCGAACTCCATGGCGGCCATTATCGCTGGTGCAAATTGCGTCCACGGATGCGCGATTGGTCTGGGCGAGCGCGTCGGTAATACGCAGGTCGACCAGATGCTGGTCAATCTGAAGCTGATGGGCATTGCGCCCTGGGATCAGCAGGATCTGACGAAGCTCAAGCACTATTGCCAGGCGGTGTCGCGGGCGACGGGCGTTCCGATTCCGGCGAACTATCCAGTGGTGGGCGAAGATGCATTCCGCACCGCAACTGGCGTGCACGCGGCGGCGATCATCAAGGCGTATCACAAAGACGACGTCGTGCTAGCGAACACAGTGTATTCGGGAGTGCCGTCGCACGTGTTTGGGCTCGAGCAGATTATCGACATCGGTCCCATGAGCGGGAAGTCGAATGTGCTGTGGTGGCTGGAGCGGCACGGGATTCCAGTGAGCGAGGAGATCGTCGATCGTATCTACCAGCGAGCCAAGCAGAGCGACCACACGTTGAGCGAAGCGGAGATTCTGGAGTGCGTGCCTACCGCGGCACAGAAGAAGTGACGCGCGCATGGTTCCCCTGAGACATGCGATTCTCGGTGTGGGCGGAGTCGGAGGCCTGATCGGAGCCTGCCTGGCGCGATCGGGCGAAGCGGTTACAGTGGTGGTCAGGCCCGAAGCACTCGCGCAATATCCTGAACAACTTCAATTAGAGAGCGCGTTTGGAAACTTCAGCGTGCCAGTTGCGCGTGCGGCAGAAGTTCCGCCCGCCGACGTCTTGTGGATTGCCGTGAAAGCCACGCAACTCGATGCAGCACTGGCTGCCTTCACGAAGCCCGAATCCGTGAGAGCCATTGTCCCTCTGCTCAACGGGATCGACCATCTCGCCATGCTTCGCGCCAGATACGGCGCGGAACGTGTCATCGCGGCAACAATTGCGGTTGAGACTGAGTGCGTCGCGCCCGGACACATCGTCCATCGCACTCCCTTCGCCCGTCTGAATGTTTCTTCGGCGGGTCGAAGTCTGCTCGGCGCTGTCGTTGACGAGTTTCAGAAGATGGGATTCGAGTGCCGCTTCATCGAGGACGAACCGACGCTGATGTGGAGCAAGATCGTCTTCCTCGCTCCGTTCGCTCTGACGACCACCGCCGCAGATCGCACAACGGGAGCGGTCATCGCTGATCCAGAGTGGAGGCAGCAACTGGAGTCGTGTGTGCGGGAAGCATGCGCGGTCGCCGTGGCAGAGGGCGCCAAGGTCGACGCCGATGCCATCCTCGCGGCGATGATGAAGATGCCTACCAACATGCGCAGTTCGATGCAGAAGGATGTCGAGCGCGGTAGCGCCCCAGAACTGGACGCGATTGCCGGACCCATCCTGCGGGGCGGTCAGCGCCACCGGATCGACGTGCCGACTACGAAGACTCTCGTGGCAGCGGTCGAGCGCCGAGCAGGATCTCCCCGATGACCGCCTTAAGCGCGTTAAGAATGTGGTTACTTTCCATGCGCCGAGGGACGATCAGCGATGCCTCCTGCGGCATAGTCCCCGGCGATCTTCCGTAACGCGCTAGCCAATCCCCACACCGGGCAACGCGTTGTAAACTAACGCAATACTTCCATGAGCCCGAATCCCCCGCGCTCGGAACTTGCCGGACTCTGTGCTTGCGCCCTCGGTGCAGCAAGAGGTGGCGCGCTTGGCCGCATCCCCGGAAGTACGTTCCGCATTTAACTGGTTTCGCACGCAGGAGGCGCAATTGGCGCACTGGCAAATGGAGATGGCGCGGATTCCGGCGCCTCCGTTTGGCGAGTCGGCGCGCGCGGCCTGGCTTTCTGAACGCTTTCGAGAAGTCGGGTTGGACGACGTTCGCATCGACGACGTGGGCAATGTGTTCGGCATTCATCCCGGATTTGGACGGCGCTATGTGGCGCTGAGCGCGCATATTGACACCGTATTTCCGGCGAACACACCTCTGAATATCCGTCAGCAGGGAAGCCGCATCTACGGGCCGGGGGTTTCCGACAACGGCGCAGGTGTGGCGGCGCTGCTGGGGATTGCGTCGCTGTTGCGCAACGTTCGCATCCGGCATGCGCTGCCGTTTGTGTTTATCGGGAATGTGGGCGAAGAGGGCGAGGGCGATTTGCGCGGCATGCGGCACATTTTTGCGACGCCGCGCTGGAAAGATTCCATTGCCTATAGCCTAGTGCTCGATGGAGCAGGCGCCGACACGATCGTGGCCGAAGCCCTTGGCAGCCGCCGCTTTGAAGTGATCGTGCGCGGACCCGGCGGCCACTCATGGAGCGATTTTGGTGCGCCTAATCCCATCGTGATTCTGGCGAAGGCGATCGAGACATTCACGGCGACTCCGGTTCCAACCGCGCCAAAGACCACGTTCAACATTGGCGTGATTCGCGGCGGGACCTCGGTCAATTCGATTCCCGAGTCGGCCAGCATGAAAGTCGACATACGCTCAACGTCGATGACCGAGATGGAGCGCTTGGAACAATCGCTGCGCCTGGCGCTGAATCGCGCCGTGGAAGACGAAACCATGGCCGCCGAGATGCGATCGTCCGCGCAGAAGAGGCCATCCGGCGTGAGTTGCGAGGTAGTGGTGATCGGCAACCGTCCCGCGGGAGAGCTGAGGTCGGGGGCGCGAATTTTGCAGGTCGTGCGCGCGGTTGACTCGCAATTGGCGAATGCGGCGCAGGTGCAGCGGGCATCGACGGATGCGAATATTCCGCTCTCTCTGGGGCAGGAAGCGATTGCCATTGGCGGCGGCGGATCGGGCGGCGGAGCACATACGTTGCAGGAGTGGTTTGATTCGAATGGACGCGAGTTGGGGTTGAAGCGGATTTTGCTGACGATGATGGCGCTGGCGGGGGTGGGGGAATGAGGCTTAGATTGAGGGTGAGTCTGGGGTGTGTCGTGCTATCTTCTGTTCTCGGTGCCGTGCAAGGCTCCGCGCAGGAGGTCGCTCCCGCGCCGGCGGACGCCAAGCCGAAGGCCGACATCATCTTCATGCATGCCAATGTCTATACCGGCGTGCCCGCCAATACGCCGTTCAGTTCGATTCTGCGCGAGGAAGCGATTGCGGTGCGCGGCGATCGTATCCAGGCCGTGGGCAAGATCGTTGACATCGACAAGCTGAAAGGGCCGCAGACGCAGGTCGTCGACCTCGGCGGACATTTTGTAATGCCCGGATTCAACGACGCTCACCTGCATCTTGATGATGCTGGAATGACGAAGCTGAGCGTGGATCTAACGGGCGTGAAGTCTCTCGATGATCTGCGGGCACAAGTGGCGAAGAAAGTCGACGAGTCGAAGGCTGGCGATTGGATTCTAGGATCGGGTTGGGACGAAACTCTTTGGCCGGTGAAGGCGACGCCCACGCGCTGGGATCTCGACGAAGTGTCAGGTGGGCATCCGGTATTCCTTGTCCGCATCGACGGACACATTGCCGTGGCGAATACGCGCGCTCTGCAACTGGGCAGCATCACGCTGGCTAGCCGCAATCCGCAGGGCGGGCAGATCGATCGCAACCAGAATGGCGAGCCCACCGGCATTCTGCGGGAGACGGCGCAGGCCGCGATCGTAGAGGTGATTCCGAAGCCGACGCACCGTCTTCGCCGTGAAGCCTTGGAACTTGCTCTCGCGGATTTGGCCGAGCATGGCGTGACCTCAGCGCAGGATTATTCGCCCAACTGGGAAAATTTTCAGATCTACGAGGAACTGGAAAAGGAAGGCAAACTCACCGCCCGCATTTCCGAGTGGCTGCCGTTCGATGATCCTGTCGAGGATTTGGACAAGAAGCGCAACTCGCATCCTCAGTCGGACCTGATGCTGCACACCGGGATGCTGAAGGGGTTCATGGACGGCTCGCTGGGATCGCATACGGCTGCCATGCTGGAGCCGTACGCGGATGATCCCAAGAACTCCGGCCTGCCGCGATATGATGCGGCCAAGCTCAATGAGATGACGAAGGAGCGCGTGCTGGCGGGCTTCCAGATCGGCTTCCACGCGATCGGCGACAAGGGCGTGCAGATGGCGCTCGATGCCTTTGCTGAAGCCGAGAAGGCTGCACGTGAGTCGCACGTGAAAGCGCCCAACGGCGGCGAAGATTTCCGCCTGCGGATCGAACATGCACAAGTGACGTCGCCCGCGCAGGTCGCGCAGTTCAAGTCTCTGAAAGTAATCGCGTCGATGCAGCCCAGTCACTTGTTGACCGACATGCGCTGGGCTCAGGACCGTCTAGGGCCGAAGCGCGCTGCAACCTCGTACGCATGGCTGGCCTTTCTGAATAAAGGCGTCACGCTGGCCTTTGGCACGGATTATCCGGTGGAACCAGTCACGCCATTCCGAGGGCTCTACGCGGCTGTCACACGGAAAAGCGAGAACGGCAAGCTGGAATATTTCCCCGAAGGACGGCTTACACCAGATCAGGCAATCGCCGCCTACACATCGGGTTCGGCCTTTGCCGAGTTTGAGGAGAAAGAAAAGGGAGAACTGGTCTCCGGAATGCTGGCCGATTTTGTGGTACTTGATCGCGATCCGACAGCGTCTTCGCCGGAGAAGTTGCTGGGGACCAAAGTCCTGCGCACCGTCGTGGGAGGGAAGACGGTGTACGAAGCGAAGTAGGTCTGGCTCGCACTCTTGATCGGCCGCTCAAATTCCCGCTAAGACGCTTGCGGAGAGTATCTTACCGAAATCCCTTGAGCATCAAACGGATTCGGGCATTTGTGCGTCTAATTAGGGCTATTGATGGAGGGGCCGTACTGTCACAACGGACAGTATCGGTGCGTAGACGAGTATACTATAAGGACTTAATCGGCTTCGGAGGGAAGTAGACATATGGATTCGGGCGCAATGTGGATGCGCATGAAGGCTCATCGCTGGGCCTACACGCTGAGTATTCTGGCAACGCTTTCTGTCGGCATTCTGATTGGGACGGTGGTTTCCTACGGAGTTAAAGGCAAAGAAGGGCAAAAGAGCGATGCAACGCCGCTCACCCTGCCTTCTCCGCAGCAGATGTCGAACACTTTTTCGCAAATCGCGAAGCAGTTGGAACCGAGCGTCGTCAACATTAATACGGAATCGACGATTAAGAACGTACACAAGCGCCGTGGCCAGAATCCCGACGACGAGGATGGTGGCGATGGCGGCGGCATGGACGACTTCTTCAACCACTTTTTTGGTGGTCCGGGCGGCCAGGCCGGTCCCGGCGCGGAGGGCCCGATCCGCGAGCGTTCGCTGGGTTCCGGCGTAATCGTCGATCCCAAGGGATACATTGTTACCAACCGCCACGTGGTCGAGAAAGCCGACCGCATCCGAGTCCGTTTTCAGGATGATCCGCCAGGCGTGCAGCATGACGCCAAAGTCATCGGCGCCGATCAGGAAACGGATCTGGCGGTGATCAAGGTCGACATTGACCGCGTGTTGCCTTCGGCAAAGATGGGCAATTCCGACAGCATGCAGGTGGGCGACTGGGTGCTTGCTGTTGGCAGCCCGTTCGGGTTGTCGGAGACGGTGACTGCGGGAATCGTTTCGGCCAAGGGGCGCGACATCGTGCCCGGCCGGCAGTTCCAGACTTTCATCCAGACCGATGCCGCGATCAACCCCGGAAACTCTGGTGGGCCGCTGGTCAACATGAACGGGGAAGTGATCGGAATCAATACCGCCATTCTGAGCGAGACCAACGCCTATGCGGGTGTGGGTTTTGCGCTGCCCTCGAAGACCGTAGTTGAAGTTTACAACCAGCTGACCGGGCCGGAGCACAAGGTTTCACGCGGGTCGATTGGTATCATGTTCGATGCTGTGGAGAATCCGGCAATTGCCCGGGTATACGGTTCGGGATCGGGCGTGACAGTCTCGAGCGTAGTGCCGGGCAGTCCGGCCGACCAGGCTGGCTTGAAAGTCGGCGACACGATCACCAGTGTGGATGGCAAGAAGGTGACCAAGGGTTCCGAACTGGTGGCCGACATTGCCTCGCGCAAGCCGGGCTCGAAGGCGAGTGTTAGCTTCTTGCGCAACGGGAAAACCCAGGAAACCTCGGTGATTATCGCCGACCGCGCCAAGCTGTTTGCCGCCCGGCTGGGCGACGATCAGGAGAACGACGACGAGAGCACCCCGAAGCAGAGTAAATTCGGTGTGACCGTTCGCAAGGTGACGCCGGAAATGGCCGACCGTCTCGATATGCCCTCAGGAAAAGGCGTGATCGTGCAGGACGTGAAGCCCCGGTCCTTTGCGGAAGACGTAAATCTGGGACGCGGCGACATCATTCTGGAAGTCAACAAGCAGCCGGTGAACAGCGAAGAAGATTTCGCGAAAGTCGAGTCGAGCCTGAAGAGCGGCCAGGACGTGGTGTTCCTGGTGCGATCGCGCGGTTCGTCGAAACAGGATGGAACGATCTTCCTGGCCGGTACACTTCCGTAACTGACGTAAGCCCAACGGGAACTGGCTTTGTACTGTCGCATCGTGGATGATTACAATGCCAGCGTCCGTTGGGCCTTTTATTTTTGAGGTAAAGGTTTTCGGTTTGAGAAGTTGGATACAAATCCGCGAGGCACGACTCGTTGCGGTAGGCACGCTGGCGATGTTGGCATGGGTCACTGCTGCGAATGCCGGCCAGACCTCGACTGGCGACTCAACCGCCAAGAAGCCGGCGACTACAACGACTACCTCGCACAAGAGCACCGCCAAGTCTTCTTCGACGGGCGCGGCGAAATCTGCTACTACACACACTGCATCGGGAAAACATTCCTCGCACAAGAAGTCGGCAAAGACGCGCGGCCAGCAGAAAATCGATTCCGAGAGGGCGCAGGCAATTCAGGAAGCGCTGATCCGCGAGCACTACATGACCGGCGAAGCCACCGGCACGTGGAACGAGGCGAGCGAAGAGGCCATGCGCCGCTACCAGGCGGACCACGGTTGGCAGAGCAAGACCGTTCCCGACTCGCGCGCGTTGATCAAACTGGGCCTGGGGCCAAGCAAGGATCATCTGCTGAATCCCGAAAGCGCCATGACCACCGGTCCGGATGCGCCAAGAGCTGAGCCGCTGCCGACGACGTCGCATAGCACGCCGCCCGCGGCCGATCCAGCGCCACCCGCCAGCCAGAATGATCCCCGCCCGCAGTAGCTGGCAGCTAGGCAGCTAAGAGCTAAGAGCTAAGAGCTAAGAGCTAGTTCTTCTTGTAGCTTGTCATCACCGGTTGCGGGAAATAGGGCAAGGTCTGGTTGGTGATGATGGCGCTTGGATTGGTTTCCACCAAGGCCTCCGCGACGTCTTTTCCGCAAATTGAGGCGGCCGCGTCGCGTGCAGTGGAGAGAATCGGTACACGTTTTTCCAGATCGTGCGCATCGGTGGCGAGCACGTGCACCGCCCGGTGTTCGAGCAGCCAGAGCGCCGCGCGCCGGGTGCGGTCTCCCCAGAATCCGGTCAGTGCAGAGCCCGTCATCTGAACCACGCAGCCCTGATCTGCCCACTCCAGCACGCGCTGCGGAGTCTCGCGCAAAATCGGGTTGCGCTCGGGATGGGTAATGACCGGCGTGATTCCGCAACTCCCCATCTTGAAGAAGTAATCCGTCGTCTGCTCGGAGATGCTGAAGTTACTGAACTCCACCAGAAGATAGCGGGTGCCTTCGATGACGTACCGGGTGGGATGGGCCAACGCGTCCTGGATGTTGTCATATGACAGGTGAAAGTCGCAGCCCAGGCTGAGTTTCGGGGCGTCGCCGACGAGTTGTTGCAGGCGGGCAAGGAGCCCCTTGAGGTACTCGCGATCGTAGTGATATCGGTCGTTCGCATGGGGGGTGGCCACCATGTGTGTAATGCCGTCGGCGGCTGCCGCGCGGCAGATTGCGACCGAGACGTCCCAGGATTTCGGACCGTCGTCTACCTCGGGAAGAATGTGAGAATGAATGTCGACCACAAATGTAGGAACACCAGCACGCCGCTGATAGTTGCCCTTCCTCTCGATTTAAACAGATTCGTACCCAAAGTCCAAGGGGCGCCGGAACTGGTAGATTGTGTTCGAGACGATGGAACGTATGTTGAGTCCAACTCCACTCGCGCTCGCGACTCTGGCTGGCGTGATCCTTTGCTGGATCGTGTTCGCCGGCATCTTCCTGCTCCGCAAGCGGACTCCGAAGGCGCCGGAAGCGAAACGCGACAGAATGGCCACGCTGGGCATCGCTCTCCAGATGTGTGCCTATTTTCTGGTGTGGTTCCAGCCGCCGGGACGGCCTTTCCTGTCTCCAGTAGCGGCCCTGTCGGGTCTGCCTGGGATTTTATTTTCGGTGTTCACTGTGACCGTTGCGGGCGGATCAGCATGGCTGATTGAAAACGCGGTCCGCACCCTCGGCAAGCAGTGGGCCCTGCGTGCACGATTGGTTGAAGATCACAAACTGATCACCGTGGGTCCCTATGCCTATGTGCGAAATCCGATTTACACCGGGATGCTTGGGATGCTGATCGCCACCGGCCTAGCGATGGAACACTGGATCGCAATGCCGGTGGCAGTCCTTATTTTCATAGTGGGCATGGCGATTCGGGTGCGCAGCGAAGAGAAGTTATTGCGCGCTGCATTTGGACAGGAGTTCGAAGAGTATGCCCGGCGAGTGCCCGCGGTGCTGCCCGGAATCTACTGAACGGCACAACTCCTGCATGCGCTGCCCGGTTCGTCGAAATTTCTTGAGATGAAATTCATCTGATCGTTGGTTACGAACCACTTCCCATTCTGTTTCTTAACAGTGTAGGTGTTCCCGGACGAGCTAAGATTCCCCTCCTCGTACCCTCCCTCGACCGTGACCCCCGTATCCGAAACCCAGGTTATGTTCGAAACGCGAAAAATCAGAGCTGGCCTGCCGAAACGATTCTCGACAACATGAAATGAAGTCCAATGGCAATCGGATGCCTTACGAACCCGCGGCTTATGGTGCGCAAAACGCTTGATGAACTCGCTGGATGGGTCGGAATCCTTCTCGCCGGTGAGGATTGCTAGGCAGTACGCGCGAGCAGTCTTTTGCTGTCCTGATGCGTTGTGATCGAATTGAAAGCGGAACACCGCTTCTCGTATATCGTCCTCTCTACTGACGCGATCGTTATCGGTCGCAAGACAGGGGCAGGCGATCGTCAGCAGAAGAATAAGCGATGCGACAGGTGCGAATGCTGCGGCTCTCCGGTTCGTCGTCACGCGACCCCGTAGCGCTCGCGAATGAACTCCGCAATCCCCGCGTAGGCTTTGGTCAGCGTCTTCTCGTCCGGCAGGAACACAACCCGGAAATGCTGTGTGCCCGGCTTCTGGCCGAAGCCGGAGCCGTGCACGACCATGACGTGCTTTTGGCGGATGAGTTCCTTCACGAAGATCTCGTCGCTCTCGGGGATATCGATTTTGGGGTAAGCATAAAAAGCCCCGCGCGGGGCCACGCAACTCAAGCGTGGCGTCGCCTCACACCATTTCTGCGTAAGATCGCGCCGGGAGCGCAGTTTGCGCTGCACTTCAATGAGATGATCCTGCGGCCCTTCCAGCGCGGGCTTGATCGAGTATTGCTCGGGATGGTTCGCGCACAAACGCGCCCGGAGCAGGCGGTGAACGCCTTCGGTGTAAGTCTTCAGCGCGGCGGCGTCGCCAGAGACGATGCCCCACCCGATGCGCCATCCGGGAACAAGGTAGTTCTTCGACATGCCGCCGAAGGTCACGCAAGGCACGTCGGGCGCGACCGAGGCGAACGCAACGTGCGGTGTGCCATCGAGAATTAGCTTGTCGTAGATTTCGTCCGAGAAAACGATCAAGTTGTGGCGGCGCGCGAGTTCGGCGACTTGCTCCAGCATCTGCCGCGTGCACAGCGAGCCCGTAGGATTGTTGGGGTCAATGAGAACGATGCCGCGGGTGCGCGGCGTAAGCTTGCGTTCGATGTCGGCTAGTTCTGGTTGCCAAGCGTCGTCTTCGTTCAGGTCGTAGGCGTTGAGCCCGATCCCCAGCTTGCAGAGCACCGCCGAGTACAGCGGGTAGTCCGGGCTGGGCGTGAGAACGTTCTCTCCGGGATTCACCAGAGCGGACAAGCAGAGATCGACCGTCTCGCTCACGCCGGCCGTAACGAAAATATCCCGCACCGTGGTCAGGCCCTTGCGCTCGGCCTCGCCGCGAATAGCTTCGATTGCTTCTGGGATGCCGGGAGAGGGAGCGTATCCGTTCCTGCCGTCGCGCATGGCCTTATACACGGCTTCGATGATGTGGGGTGGCGTCTGGAAATCAAAGTTCAGCGGATCGCCGACGTTGAGCGGGAGGACCTTGTGTCCCTGCTTCACCACTTCATCGGCGACACAAGCCAGGTCGCGGATGGCGTAGCGAACGTTATCGAGGCGGGAAGCGGCAGCAATCTCGTGAGTTTGGCTAATGGGAGTCATGGAAGCCTCGCCACGGCGAAGGTTCCGGGCCGCGGCTCAAAGAAATTCTAAATGTATGGGACGAGGTAGCGCGCAGAAATCTGCGCCAGCCGCGCAGGCCGCGAGCAGCGGATTCTTTCAGAGCGCGAAGACTTACTTATTAGAGTTGAATGTGAACACGGCTTCCTCGACGGTTTGGGCCGAGCCAGGTGCGTACTTCCAATGCATCACAGCCATCGAGGCATACTGGGCCAGCATCGGGTTGCCACCCTTACACTCGACCTTCGAAACGCTCCCGTTCGGAAGCACCGTTACCGCCAGACGAACCTGTCCCTCGAAATGACCATTCCGGAGAACGTAGGGATAATCGGGCTCAGTCATGACCACGACCTTACGGTGTGTCTTGGCGGTGTCCTGAGCGAAAAGACGCGGAGTGGAATTGGCGATCAGACAAAACAGCAAAGCGAGCGCAGCAAGCGGGAAGCAGCCCTCACTCAAACGACGAACACGCTGAAAAATGCGCAACTTCACAGGGCAACCCCAAGGTTGAAAGTTGAGACCTGGAGGAAAGCCTCATGCGGCTAAGTTAAGTTGCCGGTACGGGGTGATCAAGATTACCGACGTACTCGGCGCTCTCCACCTGCCCAGCTTCTTACATTAATACGAACTTGGGTAGTAAACCGTAAGACCGGCAATCGCAATGCCTTTAGTAACAGACCGCCAGCACGGAGGGCACCCTATAATTTTCGGGATATGCGGCTTACGTACACCATCAAGTTTGAGGATTTTCGGACGTTGCAACCGCCCTTTCCGACGTCGGCAGGCAGCAACGCAGGATTCAAGGGTGTGCTGGTGGCATGTGCCTTGATCGCAGCGTTGGGCGTGTTTTGCCTTGTGCAGGGGTTCGGGCTTCCGGTCGGCGGCTTCCTGATTGGCCTCGGATTGGTGGCGGCGATAAGCGCCCATTTCTACGAGCAGCGTTCGGTACAAACGAAAAAAGAAGGACACGAAAAGAAGATCGCGACGGAATTCCAGCGAATCCATTGCCGCGATCAGAGAATCTTTGAAGCCGACGAAAACGGATTTACGGCCAACTGCAAGTGCGGAACGGTCACGCGTCCATGGACTGAACTGACTTCATTCTCAGAAAACACGACACACTTTGCCTTTAACACGAAGATGGGAGGGCAGATTCTTCCCAAATCAGCGTTTGCGTCGGAAGCGCAGGTCACTGAATTTCGCGCACTCGCCACCGGCAAACTGAACCAGGACAAGCCCGTCACTGCGCCGCATTTCGATTTTGCGCTCCGTCGAGTCGACTATCGCGAGGCCTACTGGCTGCACACTCTCAAGGGCGGCGGATGGCGTGGTTTGGCGAAGGCGCTCGCGATCTACGCCTGCATGATGTATGGAGTTCTTGTTCTTTGGAATTCCATTGCCGCCAATAAACCTGGCGCGCGTGCCGGTTTGATCGGCGGACTCGTCGGTCTTCCGCTGCTGAGAATTGCCCGGACGCAACGCCGACAATACCTCGGGCGGTTACGGGTGTACTTCAGCGATCAAGGCTTGCACCTGCAAGATCCGGCGAACCAATCGCGCTCTTCCTGGGACCAGTTCGTCGGCTATCTCGAAGGCAACGGAATGATGCTCCTTTACTACAATCCCAAGCGCTATCGGATCATCCCGAAACGAGCGCTAACCGGGCAAGCCGCGAAGTTCCAGACCATGGTCGAAGCCAAGCTCAGTCCTTACGACTACCGAGACCCCGCCCGTGCAGAGCTTCAGAAAGCTGCTGGTTAGTCCTCACGGTCGATTTGAGCCTTCTGCAATTTGTCGGAATAGTCGACGTACACTGACTTCCACTCCGTGTAGAAGTCGATGGCGCCGATTCCGCCCTCGCGATGCCCATTGCCGGTGGCTTTGGTGCCGCCAAAAGGCAGGTGGACCTCGGCGCCGATCGTGGGCGCGTTGATGTAGGTGATGCCGGCGTAGAGATCGCGGATCGCCGAGAACGCTTTGTTGACGTCTTTGGTATAAAGCGCGGACGACAGGCCGTACTCGATGCCGTTCGCGATCTCGATAGCGTCTTCAAGGTCCTCGCAAGGAATGACCGCTACCACCGGGCCGAAAATCTCCTCCTGCGCGATGCGCATCTCAGGATCAACGTCGGTAAAGACCGTCGGCTCCATGAACCATCCATACTGGTAATCGCCCTGATCGAGACGGTTGCCGCCGCAAACCAGCTTCGCGCCTTCGTTCCTGCCGATGTCGACATAGCTGAGATCCGTCTGAAGCTGTTTCTCGTTGACGGCCGGTCCCATCTGTACGGTTTCGTCGAGGCCGTTGCCTACCTTCAGCTTCTTCGCGCGCTCGACCAGGCGCTCGACGAATTCCCGATACACGCCCTTTTGCACGATCATCCGACTCGTCGCGGTGCAGCGTTGGCCGGTGGTTCCGAACGCCCCCCAGAGCCCGCCTTCGATGGCCAGATCGAGGTTGGCATCGTCGAGAACGATCATTGGATTCTTGCCGCCCAACTCGAGCGAGCAATGTTTGAAGCTCTTGGCTGCGATGCCGCCGATAATGCGGCCCACCGCGGACGATCCTGTCAGCGAGACTGCACGCACGTCGGCATGCTCGGCAATGGGAGTGCCTACGTCGGCACCGAATCCGCTCACAACATTGATCACGCCCTTGGGCAAGCCTGCATCGGTGAGGGCGCGAACTAAATTAAAGGTCGAGAGCGGGGTGTCTTGCGCGGGCTTAATGACGCAAGTATTGCCGCATACGATGGCTGGCAGAAGCTTCCAGGAAGAAATTGCCATCGGGAAGTTCCAAGGCGTGATCATTCCGCACACACCGATCGGCTGCCGTACGGCCATCGCAAACTTGTTGGGCATTTCCGAGGGTACTGTGGGACCAAACAGGCGGCGGCCTTCGCCCGCGTTGTAATAAGCGGCGTCGATGGCTTCCTGCACGTCACCGCGGGTCTCGGCGAGCACCTTGCCCATTTCGCGAGTCATTTCGCGCGCATAGTCCTCCTTGCGTTCGATCAAGATTTCGGCGGCGCGAAAGACGACCTCGGCGCGGCGCGGGGCAGGCACCAGTCGCCACTTGGTGAAGGCGCGCTTGGCCGCGGCGACGGCAGCGTCCACATCGGCTGTGGCGGATTTCTGGAAGATGCCGACTAGGTCGCGGGTGTCGGCGGGATTGCGATTTTCAAATGTCTCGCCCGTCGACGCCTCAACCCACTCGCCGTCAATGAAATTCTTGAAAACCTTGGTCGTGCCATAGCTGAGTGGGGCTGGACCGGTCAAAGTATCGGTTGCCATGATGTCTCCTTAGGGTTTCTGAATATGAAGGCCCAAATAGTTGATGCTACAACCCGCAAGGAAGGTGCGGCAAGGGAAGGGACGGGACGGGACCGGAGCGTGTCAATTGAAGGATGACCTGAGCCAGGAAGATCACGAAGGCCGAACTTCCGGGCAATTCCGCGGTGATCCGTCGTGTCCTTAGTGATTCGCAGTTTTTGCTGGTCCGGCCTCCGGCACTTCGGTAACGTCTCAGACTCATTACCTGTTTTTTCCTCCGTTTTGCTTGTGCTAACGTTGCTCTTTACCGCATATTTGCAAAGGTTTAGCGAGGGTTTTCGATCCCAAGTGCCTTCTGATAACCGCAAATCGGGGATCCACGTTGCGTGGACCACCATCACCTACCGCAGTGTCGCGCTGCTGATCATGGCCGGCGCCGTCATCTTCTATTTTGTCGTGCGCTTCACGTTCCCGCAATTCACCGAGAACACGGTCAAGGCGGGCGGAAATGTAGTTGGCAAGTTGCTGGATCACGTTGCGGGCATGGCTCCGGCGACAGGGCCCGGACTCTCGACCGCTCAGCAGGCGCACTTTACCGCGCTGGACGGAACCGTGCGCGTCAAAAAGAGCAACGGCAACAGTTGGGTGCCGGGCGATTACAGCATTCCCCTGGAAAAGGGCGACGTCGTCCAAACTGGCTCGGAAGGTATGGCGAAGGTCGTCTTCAACGATGGCACTAGCTATACCGTGAAACAGGATTCGCTGATCGTAATTGAAGAGAACTCGGCCAACGACCAGCAGCAGACCAATGTGGCAGTCGCGGTCAGCACAGGAACGGTGGACCTCTCGACCGCGACCTACAGCCAGGGTTCGAAATCACAGGTGATCGTGGCGGGCGCTACGGCCTCGCTGTCGCCGGAGTCGGCGGCACAAGTGCACAACGATCCCAAGGCCGACCAGCACGAAATCCTGATGAAAAAAGGTGCCGGCGAGGTCAGCCGCAACGGCGAAACCGTGAAACTCGCCAACTGGGAGAAAGTCAGTTTCCAAGGGCAACAGTCGCACCTTGAGAAGGCTAAAGAAATTGGACCGCCCACGCCCATCGCGCCAGCGAACATGGCGCCGCTGTTTTCCGCGGGCGAGGCCACCAAGGACGTGGAGTTTTCCTGGACGCCGATGGCGAATGCAGTTGGTTACCGCCTGCGCATCTCCCGCAACCCTTATTTTTCTTCTACACTGGTTGACAAGAAGGTTAATACAGCGGCGGTAACCGTCACCAGCCTCGGCGAAGGCGCCTATTACTGGATGGTCCAGTCGTACGACACAGCGGGGAAGGAATCGGTGGAAAGCGAGAAGAACCGCTTCACCATCATTTCCAAAGGCAAAGAGACCGAGGCAATCGAATTGGATCTGGACCCATTCATTCAGCACGGGCACGTCATTGAAGTGACAGGCAAGACCCAGATGGGAGCGCGCGTCATGGTGAACGGCAGCGAGGTTCCAATGATTGGATCGGATGGTCAGTTTCATTACTTCACGCCGCCGCTGCCCACCGGAGAGGCCGTGATTACGGTGACGGCGCAGACGGCGCAAGGCGGAGTGAATACACAGCAGAAGAAGATCATTATTCAATAATGAGAACGTTTCAGGGTTTCGAGGTTACAAGGCGTCAAGGTCTTAAAGCGCGTTCGTTCCAGAGGGATCGTGGTTCTTTCAGACTTGAAACTCTGAAACCTCGAAACTTTGAAACCTGATTTAAGCAAGGTTGCCGGGCATCTCGTAGAATAAAGAGACCCAGCACCCTGACAAGAGAATAATAAAGAGGAATTTCCGGGAGACCCCGGCAAAGCAGCACGTAGAAAGACGCGGGAGCATTTCGTCATGTCAAACAACGGATTTCATTCAGGCTCGACGCGCAATCACAATCTCCGGTCGCTGTTCAGCATTTTCTCCAGCGACCTGGCCATCGATCTCGGCACCGCCAACACGCTCGTGTACGCGCGCGGCAAAGGGATCGTCGTGAACGAGCCGTCCATCGTCGCCATCAACAAGAACACGGGCGAAGTCGAGGCTGTCGGCAAAGAAGCGAAAGAGATGCTGGGTCGCACTCCCGGCAACATCGTCGCCATTAAGCCGATGAAAGATGGCGTGATCGCCGACTTCAAAGTCACCGAGAAGATGCTGAACTATTTCATCCAGAAGGCGCACAACCGGAAGATGCTGGTGCACCCGCGCATCGTGATTGGCGTGCCGTCTGAAATTACCCAAGTGGAAAAGCGCGCAGTCATGGATTCGGCGTATCGCGCCAAAGCCAGCGAAGTCCATCTTGTCGAGCAAGCTATGGTGGCTGCGATCGGCGCGGGACTTCCCATCACCGAGCCCAGTGGCAACATGGTGGTCGACATCGGTGGTGGCACCACTGACATCGCAGTGATTTCGTTGAGCGGCATCGTCTACTCGCGGTCGGTGCGTATGGCCGGGAACCAGATGGACGAAGCTGTCATGAATTACTTGAAGCGGAAATACAACTTGCTGATCGGCGAGCGCACTGCCGAGCAGATCAAGATGGAGATCGGCTCGGCGCACCAGCTCGATAAGCCGATGACCATGGAGATCAAAGGCCGCAACCTGATCGAAGGCGTGCCCAAGACAATTACGGTCGACGACGGCGAAATCCGCGAAGCCCTCAGCGAGTGTGTTTCGACCATCATGAACGCGATCCGCGTCGCGCTCGAGCGGACGCCCCCGGAGCTTTCGGCCGACATCAGCGACCGCGGCATCGTGTTGACGGGCGGCGGCGCGTTGCTGAAAAATCTCGATAAACGCATCCGCGAAGAAACCGGGCTGCCGGTTTCCATCGCCGACGACCCGCTGTGCAGCGTGGTACTGGGCACCGGCAAGATGCTCAGCGATTTCAAGCTGCTGAGAAAAATCTCGATTGAGTAGGTGTCAAGGTTTCAGAGTTTCAAGGTTTCAAGGTGCTGAAGTTGCGAGTCACTTCTTTAAAATCGCAGCTAGCAGGTTGGTTCCTTGGGACGTTGAAACCTTGAAACCTTGAAACTTTGAAACTGTTTTCTTATGGAATCAGTACTCGGCCGCTACCGCAACCTGGTTATTCTTGTGGGAGTGTTGTTTCTGCAAGTGCTCGGGCTGGCCATGCAGGTGAAACGCGGCGGCGGCAACGATGTGGAGGACACGCGCCTGATCCGGATCTGGGGCGTCGGCGCCATCACTCCCTTCGAACGCATTCTGGTCTGGGCCCAAAACAGCACGGGCAATGTCTGGCACAATTACTTCTACCTCCGCGGTGTGCGCGCCGAGAACCGCCAACTAAAAGAGCAGATCGAGCAGATGCGGATCGAGCAGGTGCGCCTCAGCGAAGACGCTGCTCAGGCTCGCCGTCTGCAGACTCTGCTGGCTTTCAAGGAACAGTTCATCTCTCGTACCGTGGCCGCACAGGTCATCGGCTCCAGCGGCAGTGATCTTTCCCGCATCATCTATATCGATAAGGGGGAGAACGCCGGCATCAAGCGCGACATGGCGGTCATGACGTCCGACGGAGTCGTCGGCAAGGTCCTCGTCGTCTTTCCGTCGGTGTCGCAGGTGCTGTTGATCAGCGATCAGAGCAGCGGTGTGGGCGCGATCCTCGAGAAGACCCGGTTGCAAGGAGTCCTGCGTGGCACCGCCAATGGCGAAGTCGTGCTGGAACGCGTCATGAGTGACGAGCAAGTTCCGGTGGGTGAAACGGTTCTGACTAGCGGCGGCGATCAGATTTTCCCCAAGGGCTTGTCCGTTGGTACCGTGGCGAACGTTGGAAAAGGCAAAGATTTGTTTCTGAATATTAAGATCAAGCCCGCCGCCAACTTGAGCAAACTGGAAGAAGTGCTGGTACTTGTCGAGAAGCAGGAACGGCAGGCCATTGCGGAAGACAGCGTGCGCGTCCGCGCCGCCGACATTCTGGCTCAACGGCTGCCCTCCGTACCTGAAAAGCCCGCCACCGATGCGAGTCCAACCGCGGGAGTTGCAGAGGGATCCGCGAAGCCGACCGTTGCGAAGCCCACCGTGAAGCCGACCGGCGCGGCCACGACCACAGCGCCTACAGCCAAGAATCCATCCGGCCCGAGCACCGTTCCCGGCGCGTCCGGAGCGAGCCCAGCAGGGAAGCCAGCCGGGCCCTCCGTCGTGAAGAAAAGGGAGACTGTCCCGGCCAATTCGGCGACTGGACCAAAGCCAGCCGCAACTCAGACCGCGCCCGCGAACGACCAGCAGAAACCTGCTGATCCAAACGCACCCGCTGCACCGCCGCCCAATCCGCAGCCCCCGACCACCGAGAGCAGTCCACAATAGCGTGCCCATCACCTATACATCCAATGAGCAGGTTGAGGTCTACCGGTTCAGTATCCCGGTAACGATTGGCGTGCCGTTGCTGGCGCTCTTTGTGCAAGCATTTCTGCCGCTCCGGTTCCCGCACTTTGCAGTCTATTTCGACTTGCCGCTGCTGGTGACGATCTTCTTTGCCATGGCGCGTCGCAGTCCGGTGGCCGGCCTGTTTACCGGCGCGTTGATTGGTCTGGCGCAGGACATGCTGGGCCATAACCCAATCGGAATCTACGGCATCGCTAACACGGTTGTGGGGTACGGAGCTTCTTCGTTGGGTGTGAAGCTGGATGTGGAAAACGCGGGAGCCCGCCTCTTGGTTACGTTGGGCTTTTCCCTGATCCAATCCGCCGTTCATTTCACCGTTGCGCGCGGAATGGTCAATATGAACCAGACTTGGAGTTGGCCCCACGTCATTCTGTCTGGTCTCGCGAACGCGATTCTCGGTGTGGCGCTGTTCTTCTTACTCGACAAATTTAAGCAGAGGACGTGAGGAGCGGTTTCCGGCTCTCGGCTTCGGGCTTCCGGCTGGATTACCGACAGAATGCCGCCTAGTACCCATGACCTTCGTTACTGAGAAAAGCCCCTCTGGCTCGAGGTCCGAAGTAGAATGAGATTAACTCCTGAAAGGAAATGGTGTCAGCATCGATTTCTGAACGTGTGGCGAACACGCCGGAAGCCGGACGCCTGAAGCCCGAAGTCTGATGTTAGGTCGCGACGAAAAAGTTTCTGAGGTCCGCCTCACGGCGGCGCAATACATCATCCTTGGCATCTTCCTGATCCTCGCCTATGGACTATGGAAGCTGCAGGTGATGGAGAGCGGTTACTACGCCTCGGCTGCGGAAAAGAACCGCATTCGCAACGTTCCGGTGCTCGCGCCTCGCGGCAAGATTCTCGACCGTGAGGGCCGCACTATCGTTGACAACTATCCGTCATTTTCCGCGTTGCTGCTGCGCGACTCCACGCGCGACCTGGTTGGTGATGCGGACCTGATTGCCCAAGGTTTGCATCTTGATCCGAACGAGGTACGGGCCCGCATCCGCCACTTTGCGTCGATGCCGCAGTACCAGCCGATTTTCCTGAAAGAAGACATTACTCCCGACGAGTTGCAGTTCATCGAAGCGCATCGCAACGAACTGCCCGAACTCGACACGATCATGGCGCACCGTCGCCTGTATCCGCGTAACGGATTCATGGCGCACCTGATTGGCTATGTTGGCGAAGTCAGCGAAGACATGCTGAACCAGCCGCAGTTCGAACTGTACAACTCTGGGGACGTCGTCGGTATTTCCGGAGTCGAGCGCCAGTACAACAATCTTTTGATGGGCACGAACGGATCGCGCCAGGCCCTGGTCGACAGCCACGGCCGCGAAGTAGGACGCTTGGGCGAGACCGAAGCCATCCCGGGCAAGCAACTCAAGCTGACGGTGGACATCGATTTGCAGATTGCAGCGGAACAGGCGCTGGAAGGGAAGAACGGAGCGATTGTTGCCATGGATCCGCACACGGGCGAGATTCTCGCCATGGTGAGCGGGCCATCGTTCGATCCCAACGACTTTGCCGTGCACGTGTCGCGCGATCAGTGGAACAAGCTGGTGACCGATCCCGACAAGCCACTGCTGAACAAAGCCATTCAGGCGCAACTGGCTCCGGGATCGACTTTCAAGATCATCATGTCGGTTGCGGGATGGCAGGAAGGCATTGCTCAAGATCTCCACGTGAACTGCACTGGAGGCGCCGAGTTCTACGGGAGGCGGTTTGGTTGTTGGGTGAAAGGCGGCCACGGACCGGTAACACTCGAGAAAGCGATCTACCAGTCCTGTGACGTTTTCTTCTACACGCTCGCGGAGAAGCTCGGCATTGATCGCATCGCAAAATACGCGACCGAACTCGGACTAGGCCAGAAAACCGGCATCGATTTGCCTAACGAAGTCGCCGGCGTCATGCCTTCCGAAGAGTGGAAAATCAAGAATTTCAAGCAGAAGTGGTTTGCTGGGGAAACAATTTCAGTTGGCATCGGCCAGGGTGCAGTCGCCATCACGCCTGTGCAGTTGCTGCGCGCCATCAGCGCCATTTCCATGGGTGGACGTATGGTCGTACCTCACGTCATCAATCCGGTAGACGTACCGGCGGGCTATGTTGAGGCCGCTCGCTACACGGAAGTGAAGAACGTCCCGATTGACCCGAATGGCTGGACCTTCGTCACCGATGCGATGTCGCGGGTTCTTCTGCCAGAAGGAACGGCTCCCTCCGCTCACGTTCCAGGAATCGACATCGCGGGCAAAACGGGCTCCGCGCAGATTGTGTCCCTGGCGACTCGTGCAAGATTCAAGAATAGTGACGATCTCGCACAGAACGGATGGTTCGTGGGCTTCACGCCGCGCCGCAATCCTGACATCGTGGTCTGCGTGCTCTTTCAAGGTGGCGAACACGGCCGGCTGGCGGCGCGCCTGGCGACGCAGGTGATTAAGGCCTACGTCGATAAGCAGCACCGTACTCCGCAAAAGATGGTGGAGAAACCGAAGAGCAATGGCACGGTGGATATGGGCGGCCTCTGGACCGAGCCCGGCTCAGATGGCGGTAAAGAAGCGCTGCATGGCGGCCGGTTCGTTCTGGACCCGCCGAAGAAGCCGCTAGCAGTAGCCGTCGCCGCCCCCGGAATGCGGAGACGATGATTTTCGCGGAGAGGGTGCCGGCGTTGTCGGCTGCGTCGGGGGGTAGGGATCCTTCGACTGCGTTGTCGTCCGCTGTTCGCGAACGACGACTTCGCTCAGGATGACATTCGGTAGGTGAAGAGTAGAAGCCAAAAGCTAGAAGCTAGGAGCTAGAAGCTAGAAGCTATACCTATGGCACGTTACGTCTCATACCGCGACTTCGACTGGGTCCTTCTGGGCTTCGTGCTCATTATCTGCGGCCTGGGTGTGATGGAGATCCACAGCGCCACCATGCACACGAAGTTTGCCGGAGCCCACGTCAAGCAAGTCTACTGGGTTGTGGCCGGTGTGGGCGCGATGTTTGTCATCAGTCTGGTCAACTACCAGGCGCTTCTCGATCAGATTCACTGGTTCTACATCGCCGGAGTGGCCTCTCTGATGGCCGTTCTGCTGTTCGGACAGAAGTATCTGGGAGCGAAGCGCTGGATTCACATGCCCGGCGGAAACCACTTCCAGCCGTCCGAATGGGTGAAACTGATCCTCATCCTCGCAGTCGCCAAGTATTTTGCCGACATGCGCGAACGAGAGCTCTCCTGGCCGGATTTCATGAAGGCCGCGGCGATCGTCGGGATCCCCATGCTGATGGTCCTCAAACAGCCAGACTTGGGGACTGCTCTTACCTACCTCCCCATTGCGGCCATGGGGGTGTTTCTGGGGGGACTGCAATGGAGGCAGGGGTTGACCGTGGCGCTGATTGCGACCGTCAGTTTGGGAGCAGTCTTTTTCATTCCCAGGGTGCACGTCCTGAAGTCGTATCAAAAGCAGCGATTGACCAGCTTTGTGGACCCCGAACTCGATCCGCAGGGATCGGGGTACCAAGTTGAGCAATCCAAGATCGCCGTGGGCTCTGGAGGCCTTTGGGGCGGAAAAGGCTCGCAAACACACGGTGCATTCCTGCCGGTTCCCCAAACGGACTTCATTTTCGCCGCATTTTCGGAAGAGCATGGATTCGTAGGCGCTCTCGGGGTTCTGCTGCTATACTTCATTGTGCTGATGCGTTTGACCCAGAACGCGCAAACAGCGCCCGACCGCGCTGGCACGTTCGTGGTAATGGGTGTGGTGGCTGTGCTTAGCTTCCATATCCTGGTCAATGTCGGCATGGTGGTTGGCTTCATGCCGGTCACCGGAATACCCCTGCCGCTGATGAGTTATGGTGGGTCTTCTGTGTTGTTCATGTTCCTGGCGCTGGGGATGGTTATGAATGTTCGGATGCGCCGCTTCGTGAACTAGCTGGGATAGCCAGTCTGGGTGAGCCAATTAAGGCGATTCGGCTAGGACGGAACAGATTTCAGAAGCAACGGGTTCAGGAACCAGGGAAGAACGGCAGGATTAGCAGTTTCCTGCGCTCGCAGGCGCAGCCCCAAAAAATATCGATCGCCCCCGCGTTAAGGGGGCATTTCACCGGCTAGTCGAGCAGTAGAAGGCCGGGCAGGATTGAAGTTGAGCAGCCGGGCAGGGAACGGCCCCCCGACCCAAGTTGGGTCTGAGAGTGCGGTCACAAACCCCGGCAGAAGTTAAACGATAAGTGCAAAAGATTCCCAAGCTTGTGCAGCGGACTCGGTGCAGAGAAGATCTCTGTAACCCAGTCTGTCCCCAATTCGGGGCAGCATCGCGACGCTCTTCGTTTCATCCTCCCGCACCTCTTCTGACTCCACCCCGGTGAAGCCCGACTGACCTCGGTAATGATCGGCGGGCCCGGAGTGTTCGATGAACAAAGAACTATTTGTCTCTTCCACGCCCCACGAAACCAAGGTGGGTCTGGTGGAAGACGATTTGCTCGCGGAAGTCTATCTTGAGCGCGAGAATGAATACACCCTAGCGGGATCCATCTACAAAGGCCGTGTCACCCGCGTGCTGCCGGGCATGCAGTCGGCTTTCGTCGACATCGGCCTGGAGCGCGATGCCTTCCTCTACGTTTCCGACTTCATGGAGTTGGAAGAGCATGACGACGATTTGACGGACGTCGTTCCAGCAACGCGGAACGTGCCCGACCTGAGGCAGCAACCGGCCCGAGGCGAGGCTGTGCCGATGGAAGCGTCTCAGGCATCAGATGGAGTCGAGACCGATTTGCAGTCGGTATCGGATCAGGAATTTGTTGAGACAGAAAGCCAGGGCGATGCCCAGCCAACCGTATCGGCCGGAGCAATGCCCGAGCCGGGCGGCGATTCGCAGAACCGCGAGCGCGGAGGTTACCGTGGACGCCGCCGCCGCCGTGGCGGACGTCGCGATGGTCGAGGAGACGGCCGTGACCGTGGTTCCGACCGAGGCCCGGAGAGAACGCCGGATCGAGCTTTCGATCGAGGCTCCGACCGCGGTCCGGAACAGCGCTTTGCCCGCCCTGTTGAGCCGGCGCCCTCCCGTGCGGTGGAGTCAGGCAGAACGCAGCACCCAGGCCCTCCTCCGGGATACCAGCCCATCCTGCTGCCCGGAGAGTCGATCTCGAAGTATCAGCGGTTCGCTCAGCAGTCGCCCGCCCCAGAGCCAGTTCGCCAGTCACTCGCTGCGGTCGAGTCTGAAGCCCCTGCGGGCCCGGTCGCCCCTCTGGCCTCTACCTTCCCCGAGGACGAGCCCATCTTCGCTGCCAACGAGTCGGTTTCCGAGCCTCTGCACGAGCAGCACGAAGACACTCACACTGTCCACGAAGAGCCCGCCGAGCATGTCGAGTCGGCCTCGACTTCGACAGACTGGAATCAGGAATTCCGCCGTCCCGAAGCCGCCAGCCTCCCGTCTCTCGGATGGCCCGGGGAGTCCACCCTTACTGTGGAACAAGACCCGGTTCAGCAGGGGGAGGTGGAAGAGGAAGTCCATGAGCCAGAGAGCCACCAAGCGGCGGCCGTAAGCGAGCAAGTAGATGGGACGGTACGTTCGCGGCGCGAGGAGGAAACTCCAGTCTTCGCCGCTCCCGGGACCATGGAGGAAGAGACCATCGACGAAGAAGAAGCGGGCACCATCCATTACGAAGCATCCTCCGACGAAGGCTACGACGAATTCGAAGAGGAAACTCAGGCCGGCCCGGGACATCTGAATGCCGATGCCCGTGAGACCGTCTCTGAAATTCATCATGCGTCGCTGACCGAGAGCGCGCATCCCGCGGAAGCGGCTCCTGCCGAAGTCGAAGAAGACAGCGAGGAACTGGAACTCGAAGAGGCTCAGGCGGAAGCGGAAGCCATGCTCGACGCGGAAGCGCGCGGCAACGGTACCGTCGATGCCCGCGTGGAGGTTCGTGCTCCAGCGGCGACCGCAGGCTATACCCAGCGCACGCAACGCCCGCGTCCCGGTCAGGACCGGGACCGTGGTCCGCGCGACCGGCAACGCCGTGGCGGAGGTGGAGGCGGACGCCGTTTCCGTCGCCGCGAGAATGCTCCTGTTCCCCTCATCAGCGACCTGCTGAAAGAAGGCCAGGAAATTCTGGTGCAGATTGCCAAGGAACCGATCGGCAAGAAAGGTGCGCGCATTACCAGCCACATCGCGCTGCCTGGCCGGTTCCTGGTCTATATGCCCACCGTGAACCACACCGGCGTCTCGCGCAAGATCGCTTCTGAGGAAGAGCGCCAGCGCCTGAAGCGGATCATTCTTAGCGAGCGGGAAAACGGCCACGGAGGCTTCATCGTCCGCACGGCCGCGCAAAGTGCCAGCGAAGAGGAACTCCGCGCCGACATCCGCTTCCTGAAGGGCTTGTGGCAGGACATCAAGAATCGCGCCGAGAGTTCGAAGCCGCCCGCACTGATCTACCATGATCTCAACGTCGTCGAGCGCGTGCTGCGCGACCAAGTCACTTCTGACTTCAGCGTGATCTGGGTCGACACCGAACCGGAATACGAGCGCGTCCTGCGCTTCTTCAATCGCTTTCAACCCGCGATGGTCAAGCGCGTGAAGCTCTACACCAAGGAAACTCCGCTGTTTGAGCAATTCGGTCTCGCCGAGGAAATGAACAAAGCGCTCAAGTCAAAGGTGTGGCTGAAGAGCGGCGGATACATCGTTATCAACCAGACCGAAGCGCTGGTCGCGATCGACATCAACACCGGCAAGTACGTCGGGAAGACGGCGCGACTGGAAGACACGATCGTGAAGACCAACGTGGACGCCATCAAAGAAATCGTGCGGCAGATCAGGCTCCGCGATCTGGGAGGCATCATCATCATCGACTTCATCGATATGGATGAGCGCCGCAACCGCCAGCGCGTCATGCAGGCGCTGGAGGAAGAACTCCGCCACGATCGCGCGCCTTCGAAGACGCTCCAGTTCAATGACTTCGGACTGGTTGCCATCACGCGCAAGCGCGTCAAACAATCACTGGAACGCACCATCGGCGCGCCTTGCCCGTATTGCGAATCGACGGGATACGTGAAGTCCGTCACCACGGTTTGCAACGAGATTTATGTCGAGATGCGCAAGATTGCCAAGCATCTCGAACATGAAGACGTCATGCTCCGCGTGCATCCGGATGTGGCCAAGGAGTTGAAGTCCAACAATGGCCGATTGCTGAACGAGATGGAGGAAATGACCAAGCGCACTATCATCGTGAAGAGCGATCCGGCAGTGCACCAGCAGCAGTTCGATATCAACTGAGCTGCGAGCTTCGAGTTGTGAGCTAACGAAAAAGACGGGCGGAAATCGCCCGTCCTTTCTTTTGCGGCGAAGGTCCTTTCTCTGTGTCCCCCGTGTCCTCTGTGGTTATTTTCTAAAAACACTAACTACCGAGGACACGGAGTTCGAATGACGAATGAAAGGGATTCAGGAAGGCGAGGGATCTAGCCAGCCGCCAGCCTGGTGGCTGATCGCCGTGGTGCCGGGGACCGTGATCGTCGTGGCCGGGCTCACCTTCATCCCGGCCCGCATCGGCGCCCGCCGTCCCGTGGCCGGCATCCTTCAGTCCGAAACCGCCTGACCTAGAACTCGGCGAACACGCCCTCGCGCTGGTCGTAGTCGTACCGGTAGATCTCGCGTCCGTCTACGTAGGCGCGCTCCGCCCGGCTCATCACGTCCAGCGGGTCGCCGGACCAGATCACCACGTCGGCATCCTTGCCGACGGCGAGCGAGCCGATCCGGTCGGCGCACCCGATGATCTTGGCCGGGTGGATCGTCACCGCGCGCAGCGCGGTCACCGGGTCCAGGCCCTCCTTGACCGCCAAAGTGGCCTGGTGGATGAGGAAGTGGATCGGCACCACCGGGTGGTCGGTGGTGATCGCGATCGTCACCCCGGCCGCGGCGAGCCGGCCCGGGTTGGCCAGCGACCGGTTGCGCAGCTCCACCTTGGACCTGCTGGTGAACAGCGGGCCGATGATCACCGGGATGGACGCGGCCGCGATCTGGTCGGCCAGCAGGTGCGCCTCGGTGCCGTGGTCGATCACCAGGTCGTAGCCGAACTCCCTGGCCATCCGCATCGCGGTCGCGATATCGTCCGCGCGGTGGCAGTGCTGCCGCCACGGGATCTCCCGACGCAGCACCCGGCCCAGCGCCTCGAGCTTCAGGTCGCGCTCCACCGGAGCGGAATCGTCCGTAGCCGCCGCCAGCTTGGCCTGGTAGTTCTGGGCGGCGACGAACGCGCCCCGGATCACCGCGGCGGTGCCCAGGCGGGTCGACGGGGTTTCGTTCCGCTCACCGTAGACGCGCTTGGGGTTCTCGCCCAGCGCGGACTTAAGGCCGGCCGGCTCGCGGAGCACCATCTCGTCTACTGTGCGGCCCCAGCACTTGATCGCGACGGTCTGGCCGCCAATGGGGTTGGCGGAGCCCGGGTTGACGTTGACCGCGAGCACGCCGCCGGTGATGGCATCGCGGAAGCCCAGGTCTGCCGGATTGATCGCGTCGAGCGCGCGGACCTGCGCGGTGACCGGATTGGTTCGCTCGTTGGTGTCCTGGCCCGCCCAGCCTTCGGCCTCCTCGGACACGCCGGCGTGGGCGTGCGCGTCGATGAAGCCGGGCAGCACCCACTTCCCGGTCGCGTCGACGACGTCCGCGCCGGATGGCACCGCGAAACCGGGTCCCTCGACCGCCGCTATCTTCCCGTCCCGCAACAGGACGGTCCCGCCGTCCACCGGGTCGCCCTCGATCGGTACGACCCGGCCCCCGGTGATCGCAACGGTCTCCGCCACGCTTCGCCTCCGCATCCCAGCTGCTGTCCGGCTTGTCCGGAAATAATGGTAAAACGACACCCGATCCCGCTCCGGGGACCAAGCCCGTCAACCCGTGGCGCCGCAAGGACCTTGACTCCGGGCGACCTAACGAACCGGGGAAGAACCCGGTCAGCACCGGGGCGATTATCTCGGGCGGAGCGCCGTGTCCGCCGAAACTCATCGCCCTTGCCGGGCCGGGCCGGTAACGCGCCCTTGCTGATCGCCTCGACCTCGTCCGGGTCCAGCTCGACGGACGCGGCGGCGATGTTCTCCTCCGCGTGCCTGGGGGAGCCGGTGCCCGGAATCGGCAGGATCTGCGGCGACATGGCCAGCAGCCAGGCCAGCACGATCTGGTGCTGGGTCGCGCCGTGGTGCTCGGCGGCCGCGGCCACCGCCGGGTTCTTGTCGGCCTCCTGCACCGGGGCCCAGGGCAGGAACACCAGCTGTTCCTGCTCGCACAGGTCGATCAGCGGCTCCGACCGGCGGTCGGACGCGTTGTACCTGTTCTGTATCGACACGATCGGGGTGATCTGCTGCGCCTCGCGTAGCTGGGACTCCGACACGTTAGAGATCCCGACGTGACGGATCTTGCCCTCGTTCTTCATCTCGACGATCGCGCCGATCGACTCGGCCAGCGGCACTGCCGGGTCGGGGCGGTGGAACTGGTACAGCGGTATCTGCTCGAGCCTGAGCCGCCGCAGGCTGCCCTCGCAGGCCTCGCGTAGGTGCTCCGGCCTCCCGTTGGCTTCCCAGCGGTTCGGGCCCGGCCGCACCAGGCCGCCCTTGGTCGCGATCACCAGGTCGTCCGGGTACGGGTAGAGCGCCTCGGCGATCAGGGTCTCGCTGACCCCAGGGCCATAGGAGTCGGCGGTGTCGATGAAGTTGACGCCAAGCTCCACCACCCGCCGGAGCGTGGCGATGGCCTGATCACGGCTGGGCGGCTCGCCCCAGATGCCGGGCCCGGTGATCCGCATGGCCCCGAACCCCATCCGGTTGACGGTCAGGTCGCCGCCGACGTCGATGGTCCCGGCGGCCGCGGCGGTTGGGTGCGCGTTCACGCGATACCTCCTCCTCGTCCTCACCGTCAGCCTCTCACGTCCTCCCCCCGCGTGCGGGCGCGGGGGGAGGAACGCGGGGCGGACCATCAGCGGGCCGAAGACGACGCAGCGGCCCTTCCCGGCTTAAATGGCGCTTCTTTGCCATCAGGCGCTGATTTTCGTCAGGGCCTTGGCTAGTTTTACCGCTTTTTTCAGCGTTTGTATGTCATAGGCGCCGTAATGCCGCTTGCCGTTGACGAAGAACGTCGGCGTCCCCGACACATTGGACAAGTCGGCCGAATCCACGTCCTCGCTGACGTGCGCGGCACCCGCGTGCTTGCGCAGGTCGGCGGCGAACCGGTCGGTGTCGAGGCCGAGCGAGGCCGCGTACCCGATCAGGTCGCGCGGGCGCAGCGCGTCCTGGTGGTCCATGAGCAGGTCGTGCATCTCCCAGAACTTGCCCTGCCGCCCGGCCGCCTCGGCGGCCTCGGCCGCGAGCTGCGCGTCGGGGTGGACGTCGGTCAGCGGCAGGTGCCGCCACACGTACCGGACGTCGCCGAAATCCCGCAGCAGCTCCCGCACGGCCGGCTCGGCCTGGCCGCAGTAGGGGCACTCGAAGTCCCCGTACTCGACCACGGTGACCGGGGCTTCTGCCGGGCCGCGGATGTGATCCCGGTCCGGGTCCACCGGCACCACCAGGTCGGTGATGGCCTCGGACGTGCCCAGCAGCGCGCGCAGCCGGGTCCGGATCGGCAGCCGGTTCACCAGCCGGAAGATGACCCAGGTCAGGCCCGACGCGGCCAGCGCCGCGGACAGGATGCCCAGCTTCGCCTCGGCCAGCTCGGTGCCCTGTAGCGCCAGCGACGCGATCAGCAGGGACACGGTGAAGCCGATCCCGGCGACCGCCCCGGCGCCGGCCACCGCGCCCCAGCCGACCGGCGGCCTCAGCCGCCCGTGGCTGAGCTTGGTGACCAGCCACGCGCAGCCGGCCGTGCCCAGCGGCTTGCCCACCAGGTAGCCGACCAGGATGCCGAGCGTGACCGGCGAGGTGTAGGCGCGGGCCAGGAACCCGCCGTTCAGCACGATCCCCGCGTTGGCCAGCGCGAACAGCGGCACGATGACGTAGCTGGTCCACGGGTGGAAGATCTGCGACAGCCGGTCGTTCGGCGAGATCGCGGTGCGCACCACTCCCTGAGCCGTGGCCGCCAGCTCGGCGGTGGGCTGCTCGCGGAACAGCCGGAAGGCCTCGGACGCCTGCTCGAGGGAGGCCCGGGTCGCCGAGTAGGCGTAGGTCAGCAGCCCCATGACCAAGCCCACCACGATCGGATCCACACCAGACTTGAGGAACGCCACCCAGGCCGCGATCCCGATGAGCAGGTAGGCGGGCCCGTACTGGACGCCGCGCGCCCGGATGACCAGGACCACCGCGAAGAATCCGATCCCGAACAGCAGCGGCACCACCTGGATGCTTCCGCTGTACGCGATCGCGATGACGGCGATCCCGGCTAGGTCGTCGACTACGGAGAAGGTGAGCAGGTAGGTGCGGACGCGATCGGGCAGCCTGCGGCCGACCAGGGCGAGCGCGCCGAGCGCGAAGGCGGTGTCGGTCGACATCGCCATGCCCCAGCCGTGCTCGGACGGCCGTCCGGCGTTGAAGACCAGGTAGATGCTGATGGGCACGACCATGCCGCCCAGCCCGGCCAGGAACGGCAGCGCGACCCGGCTCCGCACCCGCAGCTCGCCCATGTCGAACTCACGCCGCGCCTCCAGCCCGACGACCAGGAAGAACAGCGCCATCAGCCCGGAGTTCACGAACTCGCGCAGGTCGATGACCACGCCCGAGCTGCCGACCAGGAAGGAAAGCTGCGTCGCCCAGAACTTGTCGTAGGAAGAGACGCTGATGTTCGCCCAGACCAGGGCGGCCACGGTGGCACCCGCCAGGACCGAGGCGCTGCCCGTCTCGGTCCGCAGGAACGTGCGCAGCGGCGTCTCCATGCGCCGCGCCCAGGCAGTCCGCCCGGAAAACGGCCCCCCAGACTCCTGAGCCGTCCTCAGGCTCCTCAGCAGCCTCAGCCTCAGCCTCATCAACAGCAGCCTCGTCAGCAGCAGCAACCCTATCAGCAGCAGAAGCCTCAGCAGAATCAACAGCCTCACGTGACGATTCGCTCACGGTAGCCTCACGGGCTCCATCTCGTGCGTAGCAATCAGCATCGTCATCCCGCCTTCGGCCAGTTTCCTGATCACGTCGAGTACGTCGGCCCGAGTTCCCGGTCAAGCGTTCTCGTCACCCTCGTCGAGCACCATGAGCCGCGACCGCATGGCCCGCGCCCGGACAATCGCGACCCGCGCCGCTGCCCGCCGCACCGCCGGTCCGGGTAGTCTGCCCGCTTTTTATCCATACCGAACGGGTCGTGGTGCGTGCCCTTCCTCACGGAAATTATCGTGGATGATCCACGATCGCAGACCCGGCAGCCGGAGGCGCGGATGGCCCTGATGTTTCTCAATGGCGACGGGATGCGCGGCGGGCGCGCGCACTACACGATCGAGGGCGTGCCGCTGATCGGCGAGCGGTGGACCGCGCCGCGGTACCGGTTCTACTCGGTCCGCGACGAGTTCCCGGCGCTCTACCCGGTCGCCGACCGCGGCCAGCCGGTTTTCGGTGAGCTGTACGACGTGCCCATGGGCCCGCTGAGCGCGCTGCTGGCCACCGAACCCCTCGAGCTCGAGCTCTCGATCATCGAACTCGACGACGGCGAGCTGTCGTTCGCCATGGTGCTGCGGGACACCCAGCATGACCTCGGCATCCACAAGGACATCACCAGCTACGGCAACTGGCGGGCGTACCGCGCCAGCGTGGCCTTCGGACTTCGCCAGGGTTCCCGGGATCAGCCCGGCGCGGACTGAGCCGCGGCCCGCTCGCCCCGGATCCACACCCCGGCCACGTCCGCCGGGGTGGCCAGAGCGAAGATCCTGGCCAGCGCGTCGATCGTGTCGCGGGCGTGGCGGAGGTTGACCGCCAGCGTGCTCCCGGCGGCTGGCCGCAGCCAGACCGCGTCGAAGTCCTTGCCCACCGTGAAGTCGCCCACTCGGTGGTCCAGGCCGAGCGCCCGCGCGCCGGCCCGGGTGGCCAGGTACAGCAGGTGCGCCGGCGTCAGGGGAAACCCGGCGGCGCCGAGCAGCTGCTGGACGAAGTAGGCCTGCAGCGCCTCCTTGGGCAGGAACAGGCCCGCGCCCGCGCCCACGTCGGAGCCGAGCGCGACACCGATTCCGTACTCGACGTGCCGGCGCAGCGGGAACAGCCCGCTGCCCAGGGCGGAGTTGCTGGTCGGGCAGTGCGCGACCGACGCGCCCCCTTCGGCCAGCAGCGCGAGCTCGGCGTCGCTGGGGTGGACGTTGTGGGCGAACACGCTGCGCGGGGTGACCAGGCCGTGCCGGCCGTAGGTGTCCAGATAGTGCCGCGCCCCGGGGAACAGCCCGGCCACCGTCGCGATCTCGGCGAGGTTCTCGTTGATGTGCGAGGTGAACCAGACGCCCTTGCCGAGCAGCTCCGCGCAGGCGTCGAGCATGTCGTCGGAGGCCGACAGCGAGAACCGCGGCGTGACGGCGTAGCGCAGCCGGCCGCGGTCGTGCCAGCGCAGGATCAGGTCCGCGCTGTCGGCCAGCGCGGTCTGCGGTGAGTTCAGCAGGTCGGGGCGGAGGATCCGGTCGCTGAGCACCAGGCCCGAGGTGATGTTCAGGCCGCGCCGCTCCGCTGCGGCGAACAGCTCGTCCATGGCCGGCGCGAAGTGCGAGCCGAACACCAGCGCGCTGGTCGTCCCGGCGGCGATGAGGCCGTCGAGGAACTCCGCGGCGACCGCCCGCGCGTACGCCTGGTCGGCCAGCTTGCTCTCTTCGGGCAGCGCGCACTGCTCCAGCCAGTCGAGCAGCGGCAGGCCGAGGCCGCCGATCACGCGGATCTGCGGGAAGTGGGCGTGGGTGTCGACGAAGCCGGGGACGAGCAGCCCGCCGTCCAGGCGGGTGACCGGCTCGCCGGGATG
>CAVVXZ010000006.1:0-98355 GCA_963752175.1 uncultured Acidobacteriaceae bacterium | reverse complement strand
CGTCAACCCCTCTTCTTTCCTTACACGGTCCCTTGCGAAATCATGGTTGGGCTGCTTGCAGCACATTCCATGTCGCAAAGGAGCGTTCCATGACGCAGCTTCGCAAACGGATGATTGAAGAGATGCAAATTCGTAATCTTGCACCCGGCACCCGAAACCGCCTATCTGTTACAGGTCGCGCTGTTCGCTCGCCACTTCGGCAAACCGCCCGACGTTTCGGGCTGGGAACAGATTGGGCTTACCAGCTCTACCACCCCAAGAAAAAAAGCTAGCTTCCCCGACCATCACCGTCGCCGTCTCCGCTCTGCGTTTCTTGTACAAAGTCACGCTCCGTCGGCAGTGGAACTTCGACGAAATCATCCCCACTCCCCAAGACGCCCAGGAAACTGCCCGTCATCCTCAGTCCGGAGGAGGTCCTGGAGTTTCTCGGCTGCGTCCCTGAGGGCAAGCACCGCACTATCCTGACCACTTGCTATGCTGCCGGCCTGCGCATCTCCGAAGCGGTTGTTCTGCAAGTACCCCACATCGATAGCCGACGGATGGTTATTCGCGTTGAGCAAGGGAAGGGGAGAAGAGACCGCTATGTCATGCTCTCTCCCAAATTGCTAGAAATCCTTCGTCAGTGGTGGCGCGTGGAGCGATCCCAGACTTGGCTATTTCCCGGCAAGAAACTCGGTCACATCGGCAAAGAGGCAGTGGAGGTGGCCTGCCAGGAGGCCCGCAGCCTGTGCCACATTCGCAAACCTATTAGCCCTCACAGCTTTCGGCATGCCTTTGCCGTACACTTGCTCGAGCAAGGTGTCGACGTACGCACAATCCAACTGCTGCTCGGTCATCGCAGTCTGGATACCACAGCTCGCTACCTACGGATCGCTACCACCAAAGTTTGTTCCACTACCAGTCCTCTCGATCTACTACCCAACCCGCTTCCCCTAAATCCGAAACTCAACCCACCCCAGCAGGTCTGAGCGCCACACCCGATGGATCGCTCCAAGCTGGAAGTCGGGGACGTGTTTCGCCGCTACGGCGATGTCTATCGCCAGCAGCATGCCGCTCGTTGTCCCGTGCTCAGCTACGCGTCATGAGCGCCATCGAGCGCTGTCGCACCGCCGCCCTGGGCGGCCATGTTGAAAGGTGTGATCAGTGTCAGTTCGAACGCATTGCATACAACAGTTGCCGCGACCGGCATTGCCCAAAATGCCAGTCTCTGGCCCGTGCCCAGTGGATCGAGGCTCGCCAAGCGGAGCTTCTCGATACCGAATACTTCCACGTTGTCTTTACCGTGCCGGAAGAGATTGCCGCTATCGCTTATCAGAATAAAGAAGTGGTCTACGACATTCTCTTCCGCGCCACCTCAGATACCTTGCGCACGATTGCGGCCGATCCCAAGCATCTCGGCGCGGAGATCGGATTCTTCGCTGTGCTCCACAGTTGGGGCCAGAACCTCATGTTTCATCCTCACCTTCATTGTGTTGTGCCCGGTGGCGGACTGTCTCCTGACGGTACCCGCTGGATTCCTTGTCGTCCGGGTTTCTTCCTGCCCGTGCGCGTGCTCTCTTGCCTCTTCCGCCGCTTGTTTCTGGAGTTGCTGGAAAAGGCCTTCGATGATGGCCAGCTGCAGTTCTTTTCCGCTCTGAAAGAACTGCAGAATCGCCAAGTTTTTCTTCGTTACCTGGCACCACTCGGTAAGAGCCAATGGGTGGTCTACGCTAAAGCCCCTTTGGCCGGACCCCAGCAAGTTCTCGATTACGTCGGCCGCTATACCCACCGCGTGGCCATCTCCAACAATCGCCTGCTGGACATCGAAGGTGGCGAGGTCCAGTTCCGTTACAAGGACTATCGCGATGGCAGCCAACAGAAAATCTTGCCCCTGTCAGCGGACGAATTCATCCGCCGCTTTTTGCTCCATGTACTGCCTGACGGCTTCCATCGCATCCGGTACTACGGCTTCCTTGGCAACCGTTACCGAAAACAAAAACTCGAACAGTGTCGCCAACTCCTGGGCATGGTATCTCCGGAACAAACTACTCCCACGGAGAAAGTACCGGAAGATTATCGTGACCGCTACGAGGCCCTTACTGGTTCATCTCTTTGGGAATGCCCGGTCTGTCACCGGGGGCGCATGATTATGATCGGGGTGATCCATCCCTTCGCTCACCCAGCGTTCGCAGACAGCTCATGACAACTGCCATGGCTTTACATTCCGGTCTCCGCGAACTTGCACCACACAAGTCGTCGGGGACGTCGTCCCTGCGTAGACTCCGAGGCTCGCACAACAGCCTATCCCGCGCTCCTCGTCCTCAATCCGCATACTCTCGCTCTCGCACCCATCACTCAGTCGTCGTATCCTCCCCAGCCCACGGCTCTCTTCTGACTTCCTGGCGACTATTCAAAACCCACCAAGCAATTCGCTTGCCAGCTGCATCGCCCCGGTTTAGTCCAACCCATTTTTAGCCCACCGCCGCGGCCTTCAAGTTCGTCAATGAAACCGCAAGTTATCTCTGCCGCGGCGCTGGCCTAAAAATGCTCTGCGTTTCGCAACAGCCTTTAGCTAGGACTCTATCGCATGTGCTCAAGCCAACACGCGGTTGGGTATCGGCACCAATCCTGATGGCCTGAGCACTTGCGATAGAGTCCTAGTAGGTTTTCGCCAGTTGTGCCGTTCGGGGCGGAAACTGTCGCGGACTTGTGATTTGCGGAATGCAAAACAGGGCTCAGTTTGGTTTCGTCTTATGTCCAGGATGGATTCGACCGTGCTTGACCTCGAGCAGTTCGTTCAATTCCTTTACCAATTGATCGAAGATTTGCGGGTCTTTTTCTACAGCAATTTTCTGGCACAGGCATTGCATTCGTTCCTGTTCATCGGGGGTCATCTCGTGCCTCCAAATGGATACACTTGAAGCGCGTGATACTTTAGCAGCGGCTTTGCGGAAGGTCTGTACAGGAGAGTACGTAGAGGCAGTTAAACAGAGCCTAGATCCGTGTTACGCTTCCGTACCGATGACCCCCGATGATCGTGATCCCATGGCCGAGCTGTGCAGGCGAATTAGTGAGAGACCGAATCCAAGAGACTGGCGCTCTGGATCACTGAACTCAATGAACTGATACAGCGGAAAGCGGACGAGTTGAAAAGAAAGCAGCAATAACGCCAATGCAGCTACGCTTTAAGCTGGTTGTTGGCGAAACAGGTGGGAGGAAGAATTCTGAAATGCCGCACTGGAACGGCATTGATGGCCATTCTTTCCTCGATAGGCCTAGAATGCCGAACGTGTGGTGATCAAATGCGAAGAATGAGACTGTTCCCCTATGCCCTGCGTGTAATCGTGGTGAGTTGCTGCTTCGCCCAGGCGGAACGCGCAGCTGCCACCGACACCAACTTACTTTCCCTCGGCAGCAATGACAACGGAAAACGTGTGGCTGTTGCCGTGGGTCAGGCGATCGAAATCACCCTGCAGACAATCGGACCACAGCAATACGGCGCACCCAAGATTTCGTCTCACGCGGTCCACTTCGAAAATGTTGCGCTTAAAATGCCGCCGAACCCGGGCGGTACAACCCAGGTGCTGCGTTTCCAAGCTGTCGCTGAGGGGGAGGCGACAATCCAACTCATCAGCATCAATCCCGAAAATGTCTTTGTGGTAACAATTGAGATCGGACCTGGGACAGCTCACGCCTCCCGGCCGCCCGTGCCGGACCAGGCAAACACTGAAGCATGGGCAAATGCGTGGACGAACTTGCTTAACGATGCGCGCCAGAGCTTCGTTCCATCCCGGCCAAGAATGACCAGCGCGGAAGTGGAACTGGTCGTGGCCAATCCGGGGCCATCACAGGACAGTGTGACGTTGACAGTGCTGAACTCAACTGGGGAGCCATTGGTACAAGTCTCAAGGGTTGTCCAGGCTGCCAATTGCTCACACGTGGTGTTCACCTTTCCGAACGGAGGTTTAGCCCTTTCTCTTGGACGGGTGTACTACGTCCAGCTCGTTGGCGGCGACCTGTTCGGGTGGAAGTACACAAAGGGTGGTTACAAAAATGGAGCGGCCTCATTCAACGGTAAACCGCTGCTGTCTGACCGCAACGGCAATTTTCTATTTCGTACCTATGCAGATGATTGAGGGGGTTACGACACAAACCACGACACAAAACGCGATGGCGCTGAAATCATCCCTCCGCAAGTACTTGAAAATATGGTGGAGCTAGTCGGGATCGAACCGACGACCTCATCGTTGCGAACGAAGAAGTTGATCACAGCAGGTGTTTGGTTTCAGTAGTTTGAAGGGAGTTTACGTAGCACAACGTAGCACAATTCGACCGCGCAGACGGACAGGTGATCGCCAATCAGTTTACGCTGCTACGGTAGAAAGACGATAATCGAGAGTCTTGAATTAAAGTGCGCGCTCCGTCAGTACCCTCCGCGCCGACGGCTCCCCCGCCGCGAACACGACGAGCCTGGGTCCCAGTAGTAGAATTCCGTTGGCCATGATCTACGTCTGTCCTCACTGCGGTCAAGATGCGAACGATCCGAAGGCCGACCTATTCGACACGATCAAGATAGGCCGCTTCACCTGCGCCCACTGCGCCCGCGAGTTCCTGGTTGTGAACGATGTGCCTATGACCGAAGAGCAGTATAGGCAGGGGAACAAAGTTCACTGTGAGTTTTCGGCAAGCGTGCGTGACGGCAGCTAAGTCGCGCTGTTAGGTTCGTGGAGTCGCCGAAGAGCGGCTGAGGGCGAACCGCATGAGCACAGCAGTGATTCCCGAGCCAATCGCGCAGTTACAACGCCAACTGGATCAGATTCGTAGCACCCAACCGCGGGGGAAGAAGCTGCCGGATTCGGTGTGGCAAGCCGCAGTCGAACTGGCCCGGGAACATGGTGTGTATTCCGTCGCGCACCCGTTACGGCTGGACTATGCAGGGCTGAAGAAACGGCTCGGCGGAGTTTCCCATCGCCGACGAAAAGCACGCAAGCCGGCATTCGTCGAACTGATCGCGCCACCTTCAGCGATGCTGCGAGAGTGCTTGATCGAGTTCGAGTCGTTGCACGGAGGCAAGGTGCGCATTCAGTGGAAAGCTGCTGCACCGCCCGATTGGATGAGCCTGCTGCGGGCCTGGCGGGAAGGCGAGAGATGATTCAGATCACGGCGCAGATGCGCGTGCTGGTAGCCATCGAGCCGGTCGATGGAAGAAAGGGTATCGACTCTTTAGCGCAACTGTGCCAGGAGAAGCTAGCAGAGGATCCTTTTTCCGGTTGTGTGTTCGTGTTTCGGAGTCGCAGCGGGACGGCGATCCGACTACTCAGCTACGACGGCCAAGGATACTGGCTGGCCCAAAAGCGTCTTTCGCGCGGACGATTCGTGTGGTGGCCGGAAGGATCGGGAGCAGCCCAGTCCCTGGAAGCCTATGAGGTGCAGTTGCTGATGGCGGCGGGCGATGTGTCGCGGGTGCGCGCGGCGCCGATGTGGCGGCGAGTGAACGTGCTGAAGTAATTAACCTCGCGGCCAAAAAACACGGCGTTACCCCCTTGCGTTCCAAGAAAAACCAGTTCATACTGCTGGTCGATGATGGTTGAGTTCAGATATCGGGGCCGGAAGATCAGCCAAGAAGACATCCTTTATATACGCGCACTGATCGAGCAGTACCCGCAGGAAAGCCGCCGCACACTATCGACCAAGCTCTGCGAAGCCTGGCAGTGGCGCCAGGCCAATGGTGCGTTGCGCGACATGGTGTGCCGCGGCCTGCTGCTCCTGCTGGACCGTGCCGGCCAGATCGAGTTACCGCCGGTGAGTTATGTGCGGCATAACCCGCTGGCCAACCGAGCCAGGCCGGAGCCGGCGCGGATCGATACCACACCCATCGAAGACCGTCTGTGCAACCTCCAGCCGCTGGAGTTCGAACTGGTTCGTCGCACCGGGAAAGAGCCGTTGTGGAACAGCTTGCTGGAGGAACATCATTATCTCGGCTACGAGCAGCCGGTGGGAGAACACCTCAAGTACTTGGTGTTGGGGCAAGGGCGGCCGGTCGCCTGTCTGGCATGGTGCTCGGCCCCACGTCATCTGGGCAGTCGCGACCGCTACATTGGCTGGAGTGCTGAAGCGCGCCGTCGCAACGTCCGCTTCCTCGCCTACAACACGCGATTCTTAATCTTGCCATGGGTAAAGGTCGAACACCTGGCGTCGCATATCCTGGGCCGCATGGCGTCGCGGATCTCCGCCGACTGGCAACGGATCTACGGGCACCCGATTTATTTTCTCGAGACGTTTGTCGATCCCGAACGATTCCGCGGAACCTGTTACCGTGCGGCCAACTGGGTGGTGCTGGGCAAGACGACGGGACGTGGTAAACAATCGAATAGCTACGTGCCGAACCGGTCGATCAAAGAGGTTCTGGGATATCCGGTGGCGAAGCAGTTTCGCGAACTGCTCATGGGGGAAGGATGAAAACGGCCAGGCGACGGGTCGATGTAAATCTGGACGAACTGGACCGGGTGTTGGACGGAGCGCGGCAAGCGCCGTTGAGCGAGGACGATTACGAGAAGCTCAAGGAGGCATTGCATGCGCTGGCGGCGATGCTGGTGCGGCCGCGCAGCACGGAGAAGACCAGCGCCGTGTTGGGAAAGCCGGAAGGCGCGGAAGCTGGCGCCGGGACTGAGCCGGAGACTGACGTTTCCCCACCGCCCGGACATGGACGTAATGGTGCAGAGGCGTTTGTCAGTTCCCGGAAGATTGCGATTGCGCATCCGAACTTGAAGCATGGGGATCGCTGCCCGGAGTGCGGGAAAGGCAACGTATACGGGCAGAAAGAGCCGAAGGTGCTGGTGCGGATTGTGGGGCAGGCGCCGCTGGCGGCCACTGTCTACTCGCTCGAACGGCTGCGCTGCGGTGCATGCGGACAGGTGTTTACCGCACAAGAACCGGAAGGAGTAGGTCCGGAAAGATATGACGAGACCGCGGCAGCGATGATCGCGCAACTCAAGTACGGCAGCGGGACCCCGTTCTACCGGTTGGAACAACTCCAAGGTCAGCTGGGGATTCCGTTACCGGCGGCGACGCAATGGGAAGTGGTCGAAGAAGCGGCCCAGTTACTTAAACCGGCGCGTGACGAGTTAATCCGACAGGCAGCACAGGGCGAGGTGGTACACAACGACGACACCAGCATGCGAGTGTTACGTCTCACGCGCGAACCGTCGGACGAACGCACCGGCGTGTTCACCAGCGGCATCGTGTCGACCGGCCAGGGTTGGAAGATTGCGCTGTACTTCACCGGACGCCAGCATGCCGGCGAGAACCTCGCCGACGTGTTACAGCAGCGTGCCCAGGACGCGGGCCCGGCCATTCAGATGTGTGACGCGCTCTCGCGCAATGTTCCGAAGTTGGCTGCGGGGGTGGAGATTCTGCTGGCGAACTGCCTAGCCCATGGAAGAAGACAGTTCGTGGAAGTAGTGGCAAACTTTCCCGACCAATGTCGCTATGTACTGGAGCTGCTGGGCCAGGTGTATGGTCACGATGCCGAGGCGCGGGAGCGTGGTCTGAGGCCGGATGAGCGCCTGCAGTTTCATCAAGAGCGTAGCGGCCCGGTGATGGAGAAACTCCATGGGTGGCTGGAAGCGCAGTTCGCCGAGCGCAAGACGGAGCCAAACTCGGGGCTGGGCAAGGCGATCACATACTTACTGCGACACTGGCGGCCTTTGACGCTGTTTCTCCGGCAAGCCGGAGCGCCGTTAGATAACAACCTCGTCGAAAGAGCATTGAAGAGGGCCGTTCTACACCGGAAGAATGCCTTGTTTTATCGGACGCTGAACGGAGCGGAGGTGGGCGACCTGTTCATGAGTTTGATTCACACCTGTCAGTTGTGCGGCGCCAACTCCTTCGACTACCTGATCGAGTTGCAGCGCCATGCTCAGAAACTGGCGACTAGCCCGACCGAGTGGATGCCGTGGAACTATCACGAGACTTTGGAGCGGATCGTCTCCCTCTCAGATTCCGCATAGAGTAAGGATCAATCCCTCATGGCCGGAAACCCCAAACGTCCATCAAAATCGCACCCCACCTGGACCGATGTCAAAGCAAAACTCGCGGATTTTGACCGTGCAGCGCTGCTCGACTTGATCCGGAGTCTCTACAGTGCGCACAAGGACAATCAGCTGTTTCTCCATTCCCGCTTTGGTTTGGGCGGAGATGTGCTGGAACCATATAAGAAAATCATTGATCGGTGGCTTTGGCCTGACGTCGTCCGGAATCAGGACACCTCTGTCTCCCAAGCCAAGCAGGCCATCTCCGATTACAAGAAGGCAGTTGGCGATCCCGAGGGAGTGGCCGAGTTGATGGTTTTCTACTGCGAGCAAGCCGCAGGGTTCCGTGACGCCATTTGCAGCGATGATGAGGGATACTTCGATGCACTGGTGCGCATGTTCGAGCAGGCCCTCAAGTTCGCCAACGCACTATCGCCCGACCGCCGCGATAACCTAGTCTCCAGGTTAGATCATGTGCGCACCATCAGCCATGACTTCGGCTATGGCGTCGGAGATGACATGGATTTCCTTCTCTTGAAGTACACGCGGACTTCGCGCTGATCGTTCTAATCGCTAGTCGCTTTTGCAGCTTTCCAGCGGGGTTACGCAGGCTTGCCGAAAACACACAGTTCACTGACCATCGGCAAGAGCAACGTCCCGCACGATCAACGAAGACGACACGACCTGGACGAGATGGAGGCGCGGACGCTGAAGGTCGGCTGACTATCAACTCTGACAGTTTCCACCGGTTCGGCCACTGTGTTGTACTCTGCGGCTCGGTTGTGCCGACGGCACGACCAGTAAGGGGAGACACATGCCCAGCCGGTCGCGCATTCTTATTGCCGATGACCACAATCTGGTGGCCGAACTGTTTCAGCGACTTCTTGCAGGCGACTTCGATGTCGTGGGAACCGTTGGCGACGGTCATGCCCTGGTACGGTCTGCTGTCGAATTGAAGCCCGACCTGATTTTGATCGACGTTGGCATGCCCCTGCTAAATGGACTGGATGCTGGGCGGCAGGTGAAGAAGCTCTTGCCCATGGTTAAGTTGGTCTATATGACCCTGACAACCGCCCCCGAAGTTGCCGCAGAAGCCTTCATGCTCGGGGCTTCGGGCTACTTGCTTAAAACGTGCGCCGCGTCAGAGCTGACGCTGGCCGTCCATCAGGTGTTGCGGGGCAAGACGTACCTATCCAAGGCTCTCTCGCTCGACTCGATCAATTCCATCCAGTGGGAACGCAAGGATCTCGTCAGCGAAGACGAACGTCTGACTGATCGGCAGCGTGAAGTGTTGCAGTTGCTGGCCGAAGGCAAGGCTATGAAGGAAGTCGCCTTCATTCTGAACATGAGTCGAAGCACTGTGCACTATTACAAGTACCACATCATGAGGAGACTCGGCGTGAAGAGCAGCGCCGAACTGGTCAGGTACGCCATCAGAAATCACATCGTAGCCGCTTAGAAACTTGAACATGCCGTTTAAGGGCCTGGCAGCGTGACAATGGTGCGAGAGACACTGGAGCCGGGAGACTCCCGCGCCCCCCTCAACGACTCCAGCGTGTCTCGCCCGGTGATTCTATTCCGGCACCGGCGCTGCGCTAACGTCACCATCGTGCCGAGCGATTGAACGAACGTGCCAGTGACAAGCCGCATCGTCTCGCCGATACTGTGCGACAGCGTACCGACAGATTGACGGCCAGCAGCTATGCTTGCAGGTAGCAGCCGCCGTAGACATCCTTCTGTGAAGGAAGGTGTTGTGATGGCTAACGTCCGGGTTCTCGTAGTAGAACACTTCGAGCCTTTCCGCCGCTTTCTCCGTTCGGCTCTGGGCAAACGCAGTAGCTTACAGATCGTCGGCGAAGCGTCGGACGGATTGGCAGCGGTATGCAAAGCCGAGGAGCTACAGCCGGATTTGATCCTGCTGGACATCGGCCTGCCAACAATAAATGGAATTGAAGCTGCTCGAAAGATCCGCACACTATCGCCGCAGTCCAGGATCATCTTCGTAACCCAAGAATCCGATCCTGGTATGGTGGAAGGGGCACTCAACTTGGGAGCGTGCGGCTACGTTGTAAAGATACAAGCTACAACCGACCTACCAGCCGCTCTGGACGCGGTTCTTGACGGCAGACAATTTGTCAGCGGGGGATTGACGGGTCACGAGTTCGCGACGCAAGCCCAGACTGCCATCAGCTATTAAGCAGCAGCCGCAACAGATGCTGCGGTCCCATCTCTCAGCATCCGTAACTCAGCTCCCGTGGTGGTAAACCGCGAATTGCCACAATCCAAGCAAACCGCAATCTTCGGGAATGCTAGGACTCCGGGCTTATCGCGCATGGGGCCGCTGAGATGGATCATCATCTCGGTAGCGAATTCCTTCTCGTTGAGTGAGGCACACGACTGGCACGACATAAGACACACCCCTGATGGACGCAGAATACTCAGGGCCCCTACCTCTCGTCTGTTCAGTATTGCACACCCTCGGTTCGAGCACTGCCGAATCGATGGCGGTCTCACCGATGGCACCAATCTGCGTGAACTCAATCATCGTGCCACACAGCTGTATCCGCAGTCAAATCCATGTGATCGGGTCAGGCGTATGATGGTCTCGTCCGTGGAGAGTTGGAATATGCAATGTCAGCCAACCGTCCGCCGCCGCCGTCTCCTCACCACATCGGTATCATAATGTCCCCCGTGGGCCGGTTCCTACAGTGCAGCGACTGCAAACTCAGCAACGTCTTTCCAGACGGGGTACAGTTCAGCACAATCGCAAAAGAGTTTGAGGTTCATCCGTGCACTTGCCCCATCCGTATACCCGACTGGCTCATTGAAAACATCGTGAAGGATACCGCGCCTGTGCCGGACGGTCCCGAGCGCCGCTTCGTGATCGTGCGTTATGAGGGCAGGGTTCCAATGATGTCGTCATGCGCGAAGTGCGCCCGCAAGTTCTTCACTCCAACCACGCTCGCTGACGATGCTATCGGAGCGGAGCGGTGCATGTATCACAAGTTCCATCTGCCGGTGCAGCGAATGAATCGTAGGTGCGGATTACGGGCACAGGTGGTCTGCTACCTTGAAATGTGCCGCTGTTTGGACGCAGCAGATTGGGCAGGCTCCAGCTTCTCCAATGACCTCTGAATCGTAAGCAATTCCTCCCGCACCCTCTCAATGTAATCAATGATGTCACTGAGTTTCGCTGGAGGGGTACCGGAGTCAGCCATGATGCTACTGAATACTCCCTCGAAAGGAGAAAGTCGGCCCCTTAGCGTACATACTGAGGGCTGCACCTTTGCTCCACAACCAATCGGCGTGAGCGTAGAATCAGTTCACCAGTAAGCCGTTCGAAAAGAGAGTAGACTGGCCCGAATACGGTTGGGCTTTTCTTCCAGATGCCAAAACCATTCGACGTAGTCGCATTCCTATCCTCTGCCGCTATGATGGCGCGCAAGGCCGATAGATATCACCCGGAAACATACGTTATCGACTTAGCAGAACTCCGGCAGATCATCTTCGAGCTGCAGCACGAGAGCGAGCGGGAAGCGAGCTGACGTTAGGCGGGATCGGTGAGCGCAGCCACGGGATTCGGATCGTCAGGCTGCACTCGGACCACTACGCGCTCGTTCAACAGCATCTCGATCCACACTCGGAGCCCGATGATGATTGCCATTCGCAGCGGATGCACCTTCCAGTAACATCGATAGACACGCGCCACTTCGCTGCGGTCGGTAATGCTCTGGGCCGTTCCCGAAATCGCGGGACCGTCCTTGCTTCCCACGTAGCAGACGACACGTGATTCCTTCGCACCCGCTTCACCTTGTACGAACTTCCAGGCGTGAGGAATTCGATCTGTCCCGCGTTCAGAACCAGCCATACCTGTATCTTTTTCAAATCACCAGAGGCCTTGTACGACCCGAACCATTGCGTGTGCCGCTTGAGCGCGCGTTCCAGTTCTGGAGTCATGGTCCAATGATACGCCGCCCCTCAGATCGGCACAGGGCTCGATCACAGCGCTGGGTGATCTGAGTCACGGTCAAAAGCTCGGAGTCAGGTGAGAATCCCATTCAATTCAAGGCAGCGAGCGTGCCGCATGTCCGACGATCTCGAAACCTCCGACGCACGACTTGAGAAACTCGTAAGACAGATCATGAAAGAAAAAGACCCGGCGGAGTTCGACGAACTCTGCTCGGAACTCTGGGTAGTTCTCGATGAACGCGAAAGTCTCACAAGCACAGAAAGCAAAGTTGGCAGAGCAAGTAAATCGGCCGCGTGATTCCGATCAGGCTACTAACGCTGAAAATCGAGGTTCGTTATGACTCAAGAAGGGACACATCATCAATACCGCGTGACCGCATGGTGGACTTCCGGTCGCACTGGACTCGCCAAATCAGATAGCGCACCGAACGCGATTCACTTCACGGCTCCTGCACAGTTTGGCGGTATTGAAGGCCGCTGGACTCCCGAAGAATTACTGCTGGCGGCGGTTGCCGGTTGTTTCACAACGACCCTGCGAAGCATCTCCAGCAGCGCACAGTTCGACTACACGGACCTTGAAGTGGAAGCCTCCGCCACGCTGCGCAAGATGGAGTCTGGTTATAACTTTTCCGAGATCGTCATTCGCCCCACCTTGAAGATCGCCGACGATGTAGAGCGAGGGCTCGCTCTTGATCTTCTCAAGAAAGCGCAACGGCTATGCCTGGTCTCTCGCGCTTTCTCGATTCCTATGAGGTTTGAGCCGCAACTCGAAGTGGCTGCCGCCCTGGCCTCAGTGTAGTAGAACGACCGTCCGCGCGCCCCTGCAGGAACTCGTCTGAAAGGCGAGAACATGCGATCCCAAAAGATTGCTGATGATCTAAGGACGCAACCTCCCAACAGCAGATTTGGTGGCGTCGGAGGATGGATAGCCTCTCTCGTTGTGTGGTGCGCTGTAATCGCTGTATCTCTTGCTATTGTGTGCTTCTTGTTGGGCCCGGCTGAGTAGAGGTCGCAGAGGGCACGACTATGTGAGGCTAACTCAGTTCCAGGTCATCGTTTACGCCGCTCGCTTCACCTTCGCCCAACGTGCTCTCTGCGCCGCCGCGATCCGCCTACGGCCTGCCGCCGAGATGGTTCTCTTCGGCTTCGCTGTCCTCATCCTCGACCAACGCGCTTTCTGTGCCAGACTGATTGCCCGCCTACCCTCTGTTGACATCTTCCGTGTTCCGTTTGAGCTGCTGCCCAAGGCCGACAGTGCTTCGTCTATGCGCTGGAGTTGTTGCTGTAGTGCTGGTGCTCTCGTTTTAGCCGCTGGATTACTGCCGATAAGTTCTTCATTGAGGCTTTAGTCATTGCGGGGCCTGCTATGAGGGACTTCATTCCGTACTGGAATGGGGGCGGTGACTGTCGATTTATCGTCCGCGTCGGCTTCCGCCAGCAGCGCCGCTCGTTCTGCTGGCGTATCGCCTTCTTGGCCAGGCCCACGGTCTAGGTTGACCTTGAAGTCAGACGGCAATGCAGCGCCGGGATTGATCTAGGCTGGGGTGGCTGGAAACAGTTGGTCCTGTTCGCGGTTAGTGGGTGAGTTCGACATCGTGTTGTTCCTTTTCTGATTTGAGTTGTGCTGCAAGATAAAAAAGCCGAGGACACTGCAATCACTTTACGTTGCAAAGTGACAGCTATACTACGTCGGGCAACCGCTCGATCAATCTGTTCTGCGTCTCTGCGGCTGTCCGGCCTTCGAAGCGGTAGACGGTGAGGTGTAGGTGGTTGAGGTTGAAGGGTGCGGTCGGCTCTGATGGCATGTGACGCGGTCTGGGCTGCATCAATGCCACTGAGAAGGACAATACGAGTCGGGGTAGTAGCCAACGGAGGGGGCGATCTGGACCGCCTCTCGTACCCGCATATTCCAGGCCATCCACATGAGTGTAATTGGGATACTTCGCCAACTACTAGCTGGGTTTCAGACTTGCCTGCGCAAGGGTGTTGGCAGGGGGCGCAAATCCTCTGCTATCGACGCTACTGTATGTCGTTCAGCTTTTGGTAGAGCCACATCGCCGTGAGAGCCATCAGAAATACCCCAGACCCTATGCTGAACACGCGCATCGGGACGGTAAGCCGATTGACCTTGGCCAACAATTCCGTCTGCTCGTCGTGCATGTGCGAACTTGCGTCATCCAGAAACAACTGGTCATCCCTGTGCATCGTGAGTGTGCTCTTGTAGATCAGGAGGACGATCAGACCAATAGCAAAAACTCCGAAGATCGCCGCTACGATGGTCAGCGTCATAATCCACCTCCGCAGATTCCACTACGATGCTGTCACATTCCAGCCCGCGAAACTGATCAATATTGGTCATACGGGCCGGACGACGGGGGTGGGCAACGTCAAAACTTGTGATTGAAGTATTGACTGCGTGTCAACGAGATCGCGGTAGGGACACCAGTGAGCGAACTGAAAGCTGTTGAAATGATTGTCTGAAGGAGGAAAAGCCAAACACTATCAGACCGTGCGTACCATCGCACGTAGCCTACGTCTGCGAACTGCAGGCTGTTGAAGATGATTGTCTGACTGGAGGTGAAAACAAATAGATCAGACCTGGTCTCCCATGGCCAGTACGCTAGGTGCTACGGCAGGGCGGTAACAAACTGTCTAAAGCGCACCGACAATGAATCCCGTAACCGCAAGGTTAGCATCGGAACTGTGAGGAACCGATATCTCTGCCAGCATCAACGTGGAGCGGGGCTAGCGTCGATACTATGGTGAGCATAAGCAAACTCTCGTAAGCGTCGTCAACGTGAAGGAGCGGAAGATGCTAAGCGCTCTTGTTGCAAGTGGGCAGGGAGGCTCGTAGGTCCTCCCTCATGGGCAATCCAACACTGCCGGCGTATTGAGAGCACCTAACGTATCGAGTCACTCCGACGGAAGCAGGGTAATACCCGTAACGTTCCCTGCATAGGGTAGAAACGCCGCAAGGCGGATCCATAGCGCTGCGGGAGTGCGAAAGGAAAAGAAGCGAATGCCACGTTGTAACGACGTGGATACCGGTTGCGGCAGCCATACCGACAACATCACCGGACGCGAAAGCGGGCAGACGTTTCCTTGGTCCTTCACACGAGAGAACTCGAGGAATCAACTCAGGAGGCAAAGCAAACTGCGACCTGAAAAGCTGTTGGAATGATTGTCTGGCAAGGAGGAACTGATCAGACCGGGCGTCCCATCGCACGTAGCCTACAAGGTTGGAGCGGCGAGGCAACAGACCGTTCGAAGCCCTTCGACAATGTACCCACACTCGCAAGAGTGGCATCGCAACCGCGAGGGAACGGTGTATCTGCGAGCATAACGCGGAGACGGGGCTAGGCTTGGTGGTATGGTCAGAATATACAAACGCTTGCAAGCGTCGTCAGCCTCGAAGAGCCTAATAATGCTGCGGGGCTCTTTGCAGTGAGTACGGGTGCTTTTGCTTCTCCCGTCATGGGTAACCAACATTGCCGGCGCAAAGAGCGGACCTAACCCATCGCGTCTTTCCAATGGAACAGGGTAAATCCATATCGCTCCCCGTAAGGGGTAGATGCATCGCAAGGTGCGCCGATGGCGGTGCGGACAGCATAAAAGGAAAAAGCGAAGGTCGCTCTGTAATGGAGCGAATATCGGTTGAGTTCGCACAGGAACAACATCACCGAACGCGAAAGCGGGCCCACTTCCAATTTGGTGCTTCACACGAGATAGTTTGGCGAATCGACCACTGAGGTAAAGCAAATGACGACAGTGCAAACTGTTGGTGCGATCTCAAACGAAGCGGCAGAATGGCTCGCCATTGACTGGCCATCCGTTTACTGCAACGTTCGTCGACTCCAAGTGCGTATCGTGAAGGCAGTGAAGGAAAACAGGTGGAACAAAGTGAAAGCCTTGCAACGCCTGCTAACCCACTCCTACAGCGGCAAAGTTCTCGCCGTTCGACGAGTGACGGAAAATAATGGCAAAAGAACCCCCGGTGTTGACCGTGTCATTTGGAAAACACCAGAAGATAAAATAAACGCAGTACGTGACCTCAGGCGTAGGGAATATCATCCTCAGCCCTTACGACGTGTTTACATCCCGAAAAACTCGGACAGGAATGAGAAGCGCCCGTTAGGAATTCCCACTATGCTCGACCGCGCGCAGCAAGCTTTACACCTGCTAGCGCTCGATCCCGTCGTGGAAACCACCGCTGATAAAAACTCCTACGGGTTTCGTCAGCAGCGGTCCTGCGCCGATGCGATCGCACAGTGCTTCACAACGTTGTCTCACGCACCGGCTACGCAGTGGATTCTCGAGGGCGATATCAGAGCCTGTTTCGACAAAATCTCCCACGATTGGCTTCTGGCCAACGTCCCTACGGACCGAACCATTCTCCAAAAGTGGCTGAAATCGGGGTATATGGATAAACACGTTCTTCACGAAACAACGGAGGGAACCCCGCAGGGCGGAATTGTCTCTCCGGCGCTCGCTAACTGCGCGTTGGATGGGCTTGAGCGACTTTTACGGGAAAGGTTCCCGGAAGGGACACGTCTCAAGTCTCTCGGAGGTAAATCCGCTTCTGTGAATTTCATCCGTTATGCGGACGACTTTGTCATCACCAGCAAATCGAAGGAGATCCTGGAAGGAAAGGTCCAGCCGCTTGTTGAGCAATTCTTACAACAACGAGGGTTGGAACTCTCTCCGAAAAAGACGGTCATCACCCACGTGGAGAAAGGCTTTGATTTCCTCGGACAAAACGTGCGCCGTTACCCTAACGGGAAACTGCTCATCAAGCCGTCCAAGAAAAACTTAAAAACTTTCCTGGATGGCATCCGCCAAACCATCAGAAACGCCCGGGGTATGTCTGCCGCCGACCTGATTGATTTGCTCAACCCCAAAATCCGTGGTTGGGCAAATTATCATCGGCACGTTGTGAGTTCACGCATATTTTCAAGTGTGGATCGCTCTATCTTCTATAATCTGTGGCAATGGGCTCGCGGGAGGCACCAGAAGAAAAACTCACACTGGCTCAAAGCGAAATACTTTGAGAAACGTGGGACCCGTGATTGGTGCTTCTTTGGTGAAACCTGTGATGACCAAGGACAGCCGCATAAAGTTTGGCTGTACCACGCCAGAAGCACCTCCATCCGACGCCACGTCAAGGTAAAAGGCGAAGCTAACCCTTACGATCCCGCGTTTGAAACCTACTTCGAAGCACGCGAAGGTTCTCATATGCGGGAGACATTTCGGGGAACTCGTACACTTCGCTATATCTGGCACGAACAACGTGGGCTCTGCACGGTCTGCAATCTACGTATTACGCGGACTACCGGATGGCGCTTACATCACTGCGTCCCTCTGGTGCAGGGTGGGTCAAAGAGTGCTGAAAACCGCGTTTTACTCCATCCAGAATGCCACGACAAGGTTCACAGCCTTAAACTTTCCGTATCAAAGCCGCGTCTCCCTGAAAGAGGCGTTCGAAGGGCTTGAGCCGTGTGATCGGGAAACCATCACGCACGGTTCTTAGAGGGCGGGGCGACCGCAAGGTCGTCCTGCTACTCGGTTGACGACGGTGCAAACCGTTGGTGCGGTCTCCGGCGCTGCGGCGGAATGGTTGGCCATCGATTGGCAATCCGTCAACCGTAACGTTCGACGACTTCAAGTGCGTATCGTGCAGGCGTGGAAGGCCGGCCGATGGAACAAGGTGAAAGCCTTGCAACATCTGCTGACCTGCTCGTATAGCGGCAAAGTTCTTGCCGTTCGACGAGTGACGGAAAATGCGGGCAAGAAAACCCCAGGAGTGGACGGAGAAATCTGGGACACTCCGGAGAAGAAGGCACAGGCAGTCCATGTACTGAAGCGGAACGGTTATCGAGCTCAACCGCTCAGACGTGTTTACATCCCGAAAAAGTCAGACAGCAAAACGATGCGCCCCCTCGGAATTCCCACCATGAAGGACAGAGCGATGCAAGCACTACATCTGCTCGCCCTCGCTCCCGTTGGTGAAACCATTGCGGATCCAAACTCGTATGGGTTTCGTGAGCAACGGTCCTGCGCCGATGCGATTGAACAGTGTTACCTTGCACTGCGAAGCGCAAACACGCAGTGGGTTCTTGAGGGAGACATCAAAGCCTGCTTTGACACGATTAGCAAAGATTGGCTTTTAACCCATATTCCCATGGACAAAGTCATTCTAGGAAAATGGCTAACCGCGGGTTACATGGATAAACACGTCCTCCATGAAACGACGGACGGAACCCCGCAGGGTGGAATAATCTCCCCCGCGCTCGCTAATTGCGCGTTGGACGGACTTGAGCGAATCCTGAAGGATAAGTATCCAACGGGAAGAGCTCTCAAGTCCTTTGGAGGTCTATGTCCCTCTGTGAATTTCATCCGTTATGCGGACGACTTCGTTATTACCGGCAGGACGAAAGAGCTGCTGGAAGGAGAGGTTAAACCCATCGTTATGCAATTTTTGCAAGAACGAGGGCTCGAACTTTCTCCTACGAAGACGGTCATCACGCACGTGGAGAAAGGCTTTGATTTCCTCGGGCAAAACGTGCGCCGTTACCCTAACGGGAGACTGTTCACTAAGCCCTCCAAGAAAAACGTCAAAACTTTCTTGGCGGGCATCCGAACCACGATCAAAGCCGCGCTTGGCATGTCTGCCGCCGATCTGATTGAGGAACTCAACCCCAAGGTCCGGGGCTGGGCCAACTATCATCGGCATGTGGTCAGCAAGCGTACCTTTAGCCGCGTCGATACAGCCATCTTCTCGTGTTTGTGGCGATGGGCGCGAAGAAGACACCCAGACAAAAACCTCGGTTGGACTAAAGCGAAATACTTTACGTTCCACTGGGGGCGGAACTGGACCTTCTTTGGGGAAACATGCGATGAGGAGGGGGAAACCGCAGAAAGTGTGGCTGTTCCCCGCCTCCCGCACACCCATTACAAGACACGTTAAAGTCAAAGCCGAAGCCAACCCGTATGATCCCGTCTATGAAACCTACTTCACAGACCGTGAAGGGGCCCATATGCGAGATTCATTTCGGGGTACGACCACTCTTCGCTTTCTCTGGCGTGAGCAAGACGGACGCTGCCCCGTATGCCACGAGAGAATCACCCGCCTCACCGGATGGAGGCTTCACTACCGCCTTCCCCTGGTGATGGGTGGCTCGAAAGGCGCTACGAACAGCGTTCTTCTTCACCCAGAGTGCCGCGACAAGGTTCATCGCCTCCATCTTCCCGTCCCTCAACCGCGTCCTCCCCAAAAGGGCGTTCGAAGGGCTTGAGCCGTATATGGCGAAAGTCTTAAGTACGGTTCTGAGAGGGCTGGGCCCCAGTAATGGGGTCCGGCTACTCGGGAGGTAGGAGCGGGGCGGCAACAAACCGTTCGAAGCCCTCGGACAATGTACCCATACCTGCGAGGGTAGCATCGGAACCGCGAGGCAACGGTGTATCTACTAGCACAATGTGGAGAGGGCCTAGGCTTGATAACAAGGCAGAATACACGAATGCTCGTAAGCGTCGTCACCCTAAGAGAACCTAAGATGCTGCGTGGTTCTTCCTGCAGTGGGTACGGAGCGTATTGGTTTTCTCCGTCATGGTCATATCACACTGCCGGCGTAAAGAGCGGACCTAACCTGTTGTGTCATTCCAACGGAACAGGATAAATCCGTAGCGCTCCCCACAGGGAAAGCACATCGCAAGATGGGCCGATGGCGGTGCGGACATGAGAGGAAGGAGGAAGCGAATGCCGCTCTGTAATGGAACGGATACTTTCCGCCAGCGCTACTCCCATACGCCGACATGTCAAGATTCAAAGCGAGGCGAACCCCTATGATCCCGTCTATGAAACCTACTTCGAGAAACGCGAGGGGGATCATATGCGGGACACGTTTCAGGGCTCTCGTTTTCTTCGCTTTCTCTGGTATGAACAACGCGGTCTCTGCTCGGTGTGTAATACCAAAATCACCCGCCTCTCTGGGTGGCGCTTGCATTATTGCGTGCCCCGCGTGATGGGTGGTTCGCGCAGCGCTCAGAACCGTGTTTTGCTTCACCCCGAGTGCCATGACAGAGTTCATCGCCTGGGTGCTTCGGTTTCCAAACCGCGTCTCCCTTAGGGCTGGGTCCCCGTAAGGGGGCCCGGCCACTCGGTCTGTGTACCTCGCGATACCCAGCGCAAGACTCGAGGCCGAGCGGATCGCTACTCCTTTCTCGTAAGGAACTTTCATCCTCTGCTTCATGCCGGTTTATCCCGGCGCACTGCAATGGCGATTGCTCACCTGCTTATCTGCGGAGGGGCGCTTCGCAATAACTTCCGAATGCCGACGAGCCACTCGGAACTATCGGCAGTTGATGCACGACTGCTTGAGGAGTGCATTGCAATTTGCTCGACTTGGTAGCAGAATGACCCGTTGGAAGATGACGTGAAAGCTCTCTGCATCGCCGCTCTCTTCGCTGCATCCTACGCCGTCGATAGCGCTCAGGTTGCGCCCATGCATCCCTGTAAGCCGCATGAGAATGGCGCATGTGCGACCCGTCCGAAAATCGTTCGCCATGTCGAACCTGAGTATTCCGAGCATGGGCGCAAGAAGAAGATCAACGGCACCGTCGTGCTTACCTTCACCGTTCTTCCCGACGGCACAACCGCCGACATAATTGTGACCCGCAGCCTCGAAAAGAGCCTCGACGAGCAGGCGATCAAAGCGGTCCGTCAGTGGCGCTTCGAGCCCGGCACCTACCAGAACCAACCTGTCGCTGTCACCATTTCAGCCGAGACCGCCTTCCGCATCTACTGACCGACGCCTCGGCCTGCGCTCTAGCTGGCCGTTTTTGGATAACTGTTCAGAACAGGCCATATCACGAGCGTGCGCTTTTCCTTCGCCCTTTTCGGTGTTAATAAGCGATATAGAGATATTACGTCATCGAAGCAGCGATATTGTACCTTTGGGGCTAGCTTTCGTTTCGGCTGTGGTCGATTTGCCCGCTCCAGAAAATCATCAGTCCTTAGTTCGATTCGCATTAGAGGAAGCAGGGAAATACTGCGCGAGCGGCACGTAGATCGAACCTACGTTGCTGTTCCCAGCATCGCGGACAACAATGCAGAGTTGCGCGGCATTGGATACGATGCGAACCTCTCGAGTATCCGTGATCCCGCTCTGCAGAACGCGCTTGAAGGTCGCGCCGTCGAAATCAGGGTGAAAAGTTCGGTCATCAGCCTGAAGAATATGACCCGCGTTGTCGAGCTGAAGAAAGACGGATTGTACTGCGCCAGTCCAGCGGCCTTCCCTCTGCCGCATCTGGATTTCGTGCAAATCGAGATGGACCTCAATACTCAGAGTTGGGCTGCCCGAATCTTTTGATGCTTGGGCGCGAACATGCAACCCAATTCCAGTAGCAGGCAGCCAGCTAGCTGCCAATTGCGAGATCAGTGCGCGATCGTTTTTAGGTTGTGGCCCTGGCGCATCGGGAATGGCGAAGTAGCCCGTGCGGGTGCGCACCTGGGCTCCAGGCGCTCCGACCTTTACTTTGATTTCGTGGAAGCTGCCGTCCCATTTCACCGCGGCGGGATAGTACCCCAATGCGTATGTCACGCGTGCATCGTTCATGGCATGGCGGATGGCAGCGGCGATGCCGTTGGTCCCGTAAAAAGCTTTGCCGCCGGTGCGCTCGGCCAGCACGTTCATGGTGTCGAAGGTTTCAGGGGCGACTCGAGTCGGTACGTGGTTGTCGGTGCTGGTCGGATCGGGGACGTGGTCGCCGAGATCGTCCCCACTCGCAGTCATATCCGAGCCGACTAAACCGCGTGCGTCTACAGGATAGACAGCAATATCGGCATCAGTGAGTGCGCGGGTGGCTCGGCCGAGATCGTCAGCGAACTCCGCCCCGGTGTCGTTGGTCCAGTTGAGGTCAAACTTGTCGTGTCCCAAGTTGATGGGAAAACTTGCCGAGACCCACACCAGATTCTTACGCCCTGTCCGAGTGCCGAGGTGATTCGCTATGGCGACCAAAGCGGCAACCGTAGCACGCACGCGATCGCGGGCGGACTGGTTCGCGACCCTTTGATCGAATGCCATTCGAAAGGCTTGGCGCTCGAAAGCCTGGCCGGCGGGCGTGGATGGATTCGTGGTGTTGAGGCTAGGGTCAGCAAGTTGGGAATTGTCGAGTTCGCGGCTGGATTTGCTTTCGTAATCAGCCAAAACCTGTCGAAGCACCGAGGCGTCTGTAGTGAAGTCATGCAGAATCTGCAAGCCATTACCGAGCCAATAGAGAGCGACATATTCCTGCGGTTGAATCTCCTGTAAGACTCGGATGACTTGTTTGCGGGCCAGCGTTTGGTCGGAAGGTTCGGTGTTAAGAGCATCCAGAAGAATGACAGTAACGCTGGCCGGGATTTCGGCTTGCTCTTCGGGGCGATTAGTATAAGTGTTTGCCGCAAGGGCAGTTTGCGAAGGGGCTGCGGGGATGTTCGTTTCGGCGGTAAAAATCCGGATTTCCTGGGGCTTGCCATTGTCGAAGACGGAAAAATCCTTTTGTGTCAGGCCGGTGACGGGGTTGCCACGCTTGTCGTTGACGATGACGTTCACCTGGACGAGATGGGTCGTCACGCGCAGAGCAGAGAGATTGCTGGCGTTTGCTGGAGGCACAGGTTGCTGCGGTTGCTGAGCGGAGACAGTCTCGCTCGCTGCCAGGCAGAAGATGAATGGGAGGACGAGTTGGAGAGTTGACAAGCCTGCGCTCGTAGGGACACCCGTGATCTTACGGTCGTCACATTTTATGCTAGTCCTCGGGCGACAACCTAAATGAAGCTGCGGTGCTTGAACGATAGCTGATGTAATCAGGCCATAGCGCAAGTTTCCGAGTAGAGGAGTCCCGGTGAGCTTTAGGCTTCCTTTGGCTGTATCCGCCGTTTCAGGCTTCGTGCCCGTGTAAGTCCACCATGGCTCATCGGGGATCTCCCCCCTCACGGACCCCACCGTGCAGATTTCCCGCAGTGGGTTCTTCAGGCGTGACTCCCCGATCCCGCCCGGGCCTGTGTGATCCGAGGTCGCAGCAGCGGGTACTGACGTAGGATTTCTGCAAACCTTTCCCACGTCAACTGCTTTCCACGTGTCCGGCGGCTCAGCCATTCCCGCCAGATGCAACGGACTCTCTGACAGAACTGCCGAATAGCGCGGTAGTTCGTGCGTCGTCCGTAGTACTGGTAATGGCCGCGGAGCTTGGCGTTCAGGGTTTTCTGCTGCTCGTTCACAGGAGCGTGCCGGTGCTGTTTGCACCATTCCCAGACTGCCTTCAGCCCTCTAGCAAGCCGCTTGGCAATCGTCTTCACGTGCACTGTGAACTTCCCCTGCCGACTGCGGGCGCATATGTGCACAAAGCCCAAGAAATTGAAGGTTGCAGGTTTCTTTCCCTGCTTCCTCGCGTTCTTGGCTGCATATCGCCCGAATTCAATCAGCCGCGTCTTCTCCGGGTGCAGAGTCAAACCGTATCGTTCGAACCGTTTCGGCAAGACCTCAAGCACCTTTTCCGCGTCCTCCTTGTGTTGGAAGCACAAGATGGCATCATCGGCGAAACGAATCTCGTAGGCTTCCCCTTTCAACCGGGGCTTCACTTCGCTCTCGAACCATTCGTCGAGCACGTAGTGCAGGTATATGTTGGCCAGGAGCGGACTAATTGGCTGCCCCTGTCCTGTACCTGTTTCGCTCTCGAGTAATCTGCCGTCCTCGATGACTCCGACTTTGATCCATTTTCCGATCAGTCGGAGCACGCTTCCGTCGATCACACGCTTCTCTATCATCTCGACCAGAGCCGATCTCACAATCGAGTCAAAGTATGAACGGATGTCAATCTCCAGAATCCACCCTATGGGCCGGGTACAGATGATCCGCCCCACTTCATCCAGTGCTTGGTGTTGCCCGCGTCCGGGTCGAAACCCGTACGAGCAATCGAGAAAATCCTGCTCGTAGATGGCATTTAATAGCTCCACCGCCGCTTTCTGCACGATCTTATCCTCCAGGGCGGGAATCGAGATCGGCCTCTGTTTCCCGTCTTCTTTCGGAATATAGACACGTCGCAACGGTTGTGCCCGATACTTGCCTTCTTTGAGCCGCTGGTGGAGCTGTCGGATGTTCTCTTCCCCGTTCGTCTCGTATTGTTGGTACGTGACGCCGTCGATCCCGGCACTGGCATTCTTTCGCAGACTGAAGGAGCAAGAACATGTGGATGCGATCATGCGCGATGTGTAAGGCTCTTCTGAGAAAGCTTAGATTGAGCGATTCCATCCGATGTCAGTGCGGGTGGGAGTGGCGTGGCTAGTTGGATTTCTGGCAAGACGGTACTTGGGAAAAAGAACAGAAGACTTGAAGGACGCAGCCGTGGCAAAAGTAATTGAGTTTTACATACCAGCCAAGTTCTCGCAGCGTGTGAAGTGGCTTCCTCCGCAGGAACGGGGGAGAGTGATCGAGTTTTGTGCGCCAACAAAGAAATCTGCTTGATTTTCGGACAGTGACGCTCACCGGGAAGCTGCGCCTCTTCATTCCGAATAGAGAGTTCGTTAATGTCCTGCCTATCATGCAAGTCGCGCAATCAAAGGGAGTTTACTGCTGAGATGAACCTGCATTTCCGAGGCTTGAGGGGCATCCCGAATCCGGCCATCTTACTGTTCCCGAAGATTTCTGTTTGCTTGGATTGTGGCTTTTCGAGATTTACGATTCCAGAAACCGAGTTGCAGAAGCTGAAGGAAAGGAACGAACGGTCTACGGCTGCTTGATAGCCACTGGCGGTTGGCTTTCATCAGTAAAATACTGACCCGAAAATCCGCCGCTAATAAACTGCTTGCCGTCACACACGACCTCTACCGCAGCCAAAAGATCGTTTGCAGCCTGTGATTTCACAACGTAGCCCAACGCCCCCAAGCCAAGGGCTTGTTGCACAATCTCAGAATCGGATTCCTGACTCACAAAAAGTATCTTGGATGTCGGAGAAAGTTTGCGTATTTTACGAGCCGCCCTTTGTGTTCCTCCAGCAGAGGAGTAGACTTCGCCCATGGACGATTGTTCAATCGCAGGACGTACTGACAAACTCCGTCGAGAGATTGAACTGATCCAGCAAGAGGAGCAACGCTACCGCATTAACAGAAGCCACTCACTAGCTAAAGGGTGTTGCTAAACCCACGGCTCAAGCCCTTGATTGACGCAGGTCGCTGACGAAGCGGCGTGGCAGATCTGCAGATTCGCTCATCGTTCATTCAATCCGACCAAGAAAATCGCACGGCGCGCGCGCTTTTTCCTTGACACGTTTTATCTTACTCGATACACTCGAGTACGATAATGATCGACTCTACTTCCCACTAGGGAACAATCGCTTTGATTGAGGATGACTTACTGCTTTCCTTCCCGGAGATATCGACTGCAGTCGCCGCATAGTAGTACGTGGTGCCATTGGCGACGGTGGAATCACTGTAGAGCGTCGAAGCAGTCAGGCTCGCGTTGATCTTCTTCCAGGTTGCTCCGTCTAGACTGCGATAAACGTTGTAGCCGACGACGTCGCTCGACGTCGAGGCCTTCCAACTCAGATCCACGACATGGTTGGCGGTGGCCTGGATGACGACCTTGTACGAAACCTGCGAGACATGCTCGCCGCAGTCCGTGACCTTCACAGCGAAGGAGTAGGTGGCCGCGGTGGTCGGTGTTCCGGTGAGACTCAGTGACGTGGTCGTGCTGGACACTTTCGCGGTGACACCTGCGGGCAGCGCTCCGGATGCGATCGCCCACTTGTAAGGAGTGCAGCCGCCGCTGGCTTTAACAACCGCAGAATAGGCGGTATCGACCGTGCCGTTGGGCAGGCTGGTGGTGGTGATGGCGACGCTGGATGTCGTGGCCTGGATGACGACCTTGTACGAAACCTGCGAGACATGTCCGCCGCAGTCCGTGACCTTCACAGCGAAGGAGTAGGTGGCCGCGCTGGTCGGTGTTCCGGTGAGACTCAGTGACGTGGTCGTGCTGGACACTTTCGCGGTGACACCTGCGGGCAGCGCTCCGGATGCGATCGCCCACTTGTAAGGAGTGCAGCCGCCGCTGGCTTTAACAACTGCAGAATAGGCGGTATCGACCGTGCCGTTGGGCAGGCTGGTGGTGGTGATGGCGACGCTGGATGTCGTGGCCTGGATGACGACCTTGTACGAAACCTGCGAGACATGTCCGCCGCACCCGGTGACCTTCTCGGTGAAGGAGTAGGTGGCCGCGGTGGTCGGTGTTCCGGTGAGACTCAGTGACGTGGTCGTGCCGGACACTTTCGCGGTGACGCCAGCCGGCAACGCTCCGGATGTGCGCGTCCACTTATATGGAGTACAGCCATTGCTGGCTTTGATGACGGCAGAATAGGCGGTATCGACCGTGCCTTTGGGCAGGCTGGTGGTGGTGATGGTGACATTCGCCCCACATCGGGAAGCGACTACGACTAGCAGGAGGGGGAATAGCCACAGTTTCATGACTCCATGCTGGCGTGACTACAGGATTTTCAACAGATATCAGAGGTTTGGAACCTTCCGATTTTGACACTCGGGGTTCAACTGAAAATACCACTTCGTGGCGGGAATGCGCGCGAAGACTTGATCAAGCTGCGTTGTGTCTCCTAAGAAAGACAACACGGCGTCTCCTACGTTGAGCAAAATTGCCTCCAATGCGCTCGAGGGATTACCTGCTTCGGATCCGCCCGGTACACATCGACGCGGACGACTGTGGTTGTCGGGCTGTACGTTTCGGTCGAGCAATGCACGGCGGATGGCACTTTCGGATCGTCGCTCATAAAAATCCAATGAAAGTGCAGTGGTAGCGGGTGGCCACGCCGTTCAGACTCGGGATCATAGCCACACTGGACGATCTGGAACTCGGTTGGCCGGATGCCGCAGTGCTTGGGGAAGCCGTCGTAAACTTCTTTAGAGATGACGAAGGTCGGCTGCTTTCCGCCATACAAGCCTCGCGGAAAGATCACAACCTCCCCGTCGTTATAAAACTCGTAGGCCGAGTCACGCGGCATATACCACCGCCGACCCGAGCCGCCCGCGTAAAGCGCAACCTTTCCACGTCCGACCAGATCGGAGCAGAGCATCGACAATGCGGCAACGTGGGTCTTGCTGCGAGCAACACAGACTGGCTCCGGCTCGTCTAGCCGAGCCGTACCCGCGATGCTAATCGTAGGATCAGGCACTGACTGCGCCTTTCGCCGCAACGTTCCCCAGTTGGCCTTTTGCGCGCAGGCCTACAGGTTTTGCAACTCCTGCCATATTTCCTCCGGCCTTTTTTAAGCCCTGGGGCAGCCCCACGCAGATAGAGCCGCCCCTCATGACCCATGTACGGCAATGCGTCGGAGTCGACGACGCATTCGGGCTCATGGAAACCTCGTCAGTGTCCCTGAAACGAAGCCAGTGCTGGCATGGGCGCGATCGCCAGTAGTACCGCGCGATACACGCCTGACTTCTTGGTCGGCAGATACACGCGCTCGCCCAGTAGAATCGCTTCTGGCGCACTCGTCCTAAGCACGACTTCCTCAAATAGGACGCCATCGCGGTCGAGCAATTTGAATTTGAAACCGGTCATCTCAATTCCTCCCGTTCGTCAACTGTGGCAAGTCAGCGTCTTCATCGGTGCGTCGCTGTTGCTCCCCAGAAGCAGCAAACTATCAGCCCTCCAGTAGGCTTGGATCGCCTTCTGGTGATTGATCATGTACTTTTCGTCGTAGCGAAAGCTGGAAAAGCTGTCACCGACTGCGCGGATCGAGTGGCGACTCAGATCGCCGAAGATGATCGGAACCTTGCTGGCTCCGATTTGATCCATTTGGACAGAAAAATACCTTCTTGCCCAGAAGGGCGGGCGATCCATCGGGCATCGTGTACGGCGCGAGCTGACCGCCAACAGTCGCGGCAGCCCGAATCGTCAAATACGTCGACCACTGCATGAGAAACCCGGCGCTAGGGCTCATGGCGTAGGCGGTATCGACACTTCCCATCAATGCGAACAGTTCAGCCACTGTGATGGCTGTAGGAGATGCCGTGGTCTCGCCGGCGGAAACGTGCGATAGCAGCGTCGCCAGGAAGTTTTTGCCCAGGCCGCGGGCGAACGACTTGGAGAAAAGTTCCGCGAAGTACATCGCCAAAACCGGAGAGTCTTGTTCGAGTTGCAGCGTGTACAAAAATTGCGGAGTCGTCCACGTAGTGGCCTGAGGGAATTGAAGATTGCTGAAGCTTGGATTTGGGCCTTGTGTGATCGGCCCCGACTCTGCCAGCGTGACCGCATCGATGTTGGTCGTCGTGTCGTCAACGGCTGGGAAATTTAAAGTCCCTCCACCAGGGGTAAAGATCCAGCGCGACGCCTCAAGCAATTGATCGTGCTGCTTCATAAGCTGCAGCACTTCCGCCACAAACCCAATCGGAACGGTGTAGCCAGCTGCATCGCCCGACGTGGCAGTCGACAGCGCACTGTACGAGCGTAGCTCTGTCACCGATCCGTTCCGGCCATTCGTATCGTTGCGCGTCTCGAGCACTGATCCGCTTTCGCTCGTCACTGCCTCGCACACTTTCCGGCCGGAGAAGAATTGCAAAGTGGCGGGATCGAAGTTCATGGCGAAATCCCGCCGTTGGCGCGCGGTGTTGTAGGCTTCACGATCAAACCAAGACTGGCGCGACGCCGTATGGAGCGCCATGTACGCTTCGAATCGGGCCCCATCCTCCTTGGAAAAGGTAGCGCCGCGCGTCAACTCTTGCGCTTTGTCAAGCCACTGCTGGGAAGTTAGGGCTGCTGGGGTGCTTAAGTAGGTAGGTTGCTGCTCTCTGCTCGCTGCTGACTCCTTCTCTCTCGGTGGAGTCGCTGCTGATTTCTAGTTGATGAGTTCAGTCAGCGATTGTTGCAATAACGCTGTTTTGGCGCGGGCTTCCTCAACGGTGATCGGTTCCGATGGAATCATGTCGTGGTCGTGGTCGACATCAACATGTGCGCGGCGCTCCGTCGAGCCGCATAGCTTGCATCGGAGAACCGTCGGAGCGCCATTCGGCGCGACATCGACCTCGATAGCATTCTGGATCGCATGATCGCTTCCGCAATTCGTGCAGCGCATGAAGAGTCTCCCGTCCCGTAGATAGACGCGCATCGATCTACGGAGCATACATCGCCGCCCACCGATCCGCAATCAGCGCAACAGGACTGCGAGGTTACCTTCGTGGAGCCTGCCATCTTCCGCAGGCGACTTTCATCGCTCCTGCTCTGGCAGAACAATGCCGTACATCTTCCGCGCCTCGGGCGTCATGAGTCTGAAGAACTCATCCCACTTGCTAGATTCCGTCTTGTGCTCCTGATCTGCGGCCTTGGCGCGACGATAGCGCGCCATCGAAGACGTCAGGTCAATGTCAGGCCGGTGCTTTTTCAGCCAGGGAATCACCTTCGTGAGCGGATACCACGGCTGCAGGCCGTGGAACTCACAACCGGGCCCTCGACGTTCGCGCCGCCAGACTCTCAACGTCCGAGAACTGACGCCGAGTAATTGCGCCAGATCATCTTGTGAAATGCCGTCTTTCTGCATCGAAAGGCTCCTAAACCTCAAATCTCCGCTTCCACGCGCGTCTACGGGGCCGGCAGGCGGTCCGCACGGGCGCGCTCAGCGATATCACACCCCCATACCCCCGGGCCCGCCTCAAAAACTGAGTGCCTTTTAAACAAAGCCGCACTCCTTGACCATCCTGGCATCGTGGCACGGCTGGTAGTCTAGTTGCAAGTTCCTCTCGTATCAATCATTTACGATAGGAACTGAAACAATTGCACTAATATGAGTGCAGCGCAACATGGACCGACGACTCTCCGCGAAGAAGGCGTGGGCGCGGCTAAGTGAGCGAGCCGAGTGCGGGGAGAAGTTCGGCTTCATTGCGTGCCTCGGATTGCTTTATCGGGCAGGGCATCTCACGCGCGCCCAGGTCGTCGACAAGTTGAACGAGTCGCACGTCACTCGCGCGGATCTTGCTAGGTTTCGAGATCACTCGACTTCCTCCGTGTGCGGTTGACTGTGACTTTGGTCGCGTGAACTTTGGTTATTTACTCATCCGTCATCTTCGCCGCTAACTCTCGCAAATTCCAGATCGGATGAACTGCAACAAACGACCGCGAATCGCTGCACACTCGCATCATCTGCGGGCGCATTAGCATCCCGCCCGCGGCGTGAGTGCGCCGCGGAGGGATGCCAGGCCGGAAAAACTTGAGGCAGCTTCCCGGCAAGCCTGAAATTGTTTATTGGAACAGAATGGAACAGATTGAGGGTTTGAGTGGCTTCTAAGTGCTTGAAAATATGGTGGAGCTAGTCGGGATCGAACCGACGACCTCATCGTTGCGAACGATGCGCTCTCCCAGCTGAGCTATAGCCCCTTGTGTGGGTTGGGTTTGTCGACTGCTGAGTATTTTATCAGCGATCTCGAATCGGCACCAACCTCAGCCCCCTTCGTGCCGAATTCCGTCGAGTAACCGAGTAACCCGATGGCTCACCCTTTGCAAAATCCTCTTGACGAAGTCCGGCCCCCTACGTCTAACTAGCCAAGGGCTTCGCCCTTGATATCCCGTTGAATTTCAACGGATGCAGCAACTTGACGTTACAACGAGAACAAAATTCTCGTTGTAACGTGCATAATCGACTAACACTAAGCGGCGATCCGGCAATCTCGTCGCTGCCGGGACTCTTCCTGATGTTTGCGCAACTCAATCCCGCGACCGCACGCCGGCAGCGCTGGCTCCGCATTGGTTCGCTGGCGTTCCATGCCCTCGTACTGGCCTGGCTGTTGCACACCCCTGACCCTCAACTGCTAACCGCGGTTTCCGTCGCCTCCGGTCAGAATGGCAAGTCCATCACGCGCCTCTACTGGCCCAGCAAGTCTCCCGACGACAGCAGCCGGAGTTCCGCCGATACCGCCACCGAGCGCTACCGTCACCAACGACTGAGCCATCAGAAGTTAACCTGGAAATCTCCGGCTCAACCGCCGAAACCTACGGCACCGCAAAATACACTAGCTCGTACCAACGCGGAAGACACCTTCCAAACCCAGACGCTTTCCGCTCTCGGTCACGGCGCGCAGGCCGGTTCACCTTACGGTACGCTCGTCGGCGGCCCCTTCTTCGGCAACGAAGTTCGTCCGGCTCTGCCGATCGCGACTTCCGACCCGGTGGTCTACCCGTGGCAGTTGCCCAACTCTCCCGGCAACGAGGTCATTGAGATCACCATCGACGAGCGCGGGGAGATCGTCCGCAAAACGGTGCTTGCCAGCCTCGGCCCTGACATCGATGCCAAGTGTCTTGCCGCGCTGGAAAACTGGCGCTTCCATCCGGCGACTCGCAATGGCGCTCCCATCGCGTCGAAGCAGGACGCGATTTTCCCCTTCAAGGCTCGCGGTTGAACCTGAACGATTCGACTTTAGCGAAACGTTCGAGTCTCGAGCACTGCCGATTTCATTCTTCTCTTGTTCAGCTCTTCTTCGTGAATACACACTTCAATCTGTGTTTTCGCTGCGATGGCAGCGATGAATTTTTCAACGCTGTAAGAACTTGAGCAACCTGGCGGGGTTCACACCAATCGAGAGCGCAAGAAACTCTCGACATTGACAAACAAACCGTGAGCGGCGCTCATCACCCGCAACGCTGGCTATTGGGCCAATAGCCACCTCTACAGATCTTTGGAGAAAAGATTATGAAGCATCGCATTTACCTGAATCTTGGGCTGGCCCTCCTCTGCACCGCATTGAGCACGGCCGCGCTCGCATCCGAGAACGCCAACCTCTATCTAGTTCACGGTGTTCCGGGACTTGACTACTCCACCACCACCCATCCGCAGTTTCCCGTCGATGTGTTGATCAATGATGAGGTCTACTACCTGCACGGCTTCGCTGTCGGATCGATCAATGGACCGCTCACGTTGGCCGCTGGTACCTACGATGTAAAAGTCAGCGTCGCCAATACTCTGGCCCCGTGCTCGAACTCTCCACTCGTCGACAGGACGATCACGCTCAGTGCCGGGAAAAACGTCTCGGCCGTCTTCGCTCTCGATTCTACCGGGGCGCCCACGTTGGAGACTCTCAACAACCTTTTCTCCGCTATAACAGCCAACTATGGACGCATTCTGTTCGCTTTGGCGGCGGATTCTCCCGCGGTGCAGGTCGTCTTTAAGAACACGGCCACGAAACAGTCTTCCATGTACTCGGCGAATCCTGGCTCCCTAACGAACGCTAGCCTGGCCGCCGGCGACTGCACAGTTACCGTCACCGAAGGCACAACCACACTGATCCCCGCAACCAACCTGAACGTGACCTCGCAAGCGGTAACCCTGCTTTTCGCCACCGGAGAAGCAAGCAACAACACCGTAACCCTTCAGAGCAAGACCATAAAGAATGTCATCTAGATCGCGAATGCGACCTGGATGTGGGCCGTCCCCGGACGGCCCTTTTTTCTGCAGCGACTCCGCCGGTCTCCTATTGACATTATACTATGTATTGCATAGTATGATGTTGTGACGTCGCAGACGAAAACAGCGGTGCTGTCGGAGAGCGCGGAAAAATGGGAGATCCAACTGCGCAAAGGTTCGTTGGAACTCGCCATTCTCGCTTCGCTCTGGGATGGCACGCACTACGGCCTCGAAATCCTCCGCCATCTGGAGAACAGTTCTGACTTGGTGGTGGTCGAAGGTACGGTCTATCCCTTGTTGAGCCGCTTGCGTTCGTTAGGCCTGGTCGCCTCCGAATGGGTCGAATCCGATTCTGGACATCCGCGCAAGTATTACCGTCTTACCCCAGCGGGGCGCCAGCGCGCTCTGGAGATGGCTCGCGTCTGGGTGCAGTTTTCCTCCAGCATGACGAGCCTTCTCGCACCCTTGAAAAAAGAATTGAGGAAGGAGAATCCATGACCGACCCCGAAACCCAAAAGACCATCGATACTTAGCTCGCGGCCCTGCGCAAGCAACTGCGCGAACTCATGGAAGAGGATGCCACCGATATCGTGGACGAAATTCGCGCCCACATCCTCGACAAAACTTCCAATGGTGGCTCCCCAGAGAAGGTCTCCGCCACTCTCGCAGCCCTCGGCACGCCCGCGGAACTCGCCAGCCGCTACCGCACCGAGGAGTTGCTCCGGCGCCCTCAACTCACGCGCTCGCCCCTGGTAAGCCTCCGCAGTCTGCTCCACTGGGCCACTCTCAGCTTCACGGGCATCGTGGTCTTCCTCGTCTCCGTCTTTGGCTATGCATTGGGAGGCGCGCTCGTTGTCTTCGCCATGCTCAAAGCGGCCTTTCCGCGAGCCACTGGACTATGGAAGACCGTCTCTCCCGACGGCACATGGGGACTCAATCTTTCATTTTCGAGCGGGACGCCCCCGCCGGGCCAGGAACTTCTCGGCTGGTGGGTGCTGCCCATCGGATTGCTTCTCGGCACGGGACTGTTGCTCCTGACCTTCCGCTTCGGAACCTGGAGCATTCGCAAATTCTGGCGCCCTCGTGCGGGGCAGCAGCCGGACGGGCAGACAAGTCTGTCTTCTGTTGGCGGGGTCTAGCTCCGCGCAACGATGGAAATCGCCACCGACGGCTCTGTGTGCACGTGGACCAGCAACTCTCAGACCTAGCGCTGCCGCTATAATGAAGTGGTGAGCAAGAACGAAATCCAGCAGATCGCTTCCGCGGATTTTCCAACCCGCTGGGGCAAGTTCCGCATCTACGGCTTTCGCGGACACTTCGGCTCTGATGGCAATCGCCGCGTCGAAGAGGCGGTTGCCCTGGTGATGGGCGACGTTAAATCTACCCCGCCACTGGTACGCGTTCATTCCCAATGCCTGACCGGCGACGTCTTCCACTCCCTGCGCTGCGATTGCCGCCAGCAACTCGAACTCTCGCTCTCCATGATCACCGAGGAAGGCGCCGGCATCCTCATCTACGAGCAGCAGGAAGGACGCGGCATCGGCCTGATGGCCAAGCTGCAAGCCTACGAACTCCAGGACTCTGGACTCGACACCGTCGAAGCCAACGAACGCCTCGGCTTCAAGAACGACTATCGTGACTACACCCTCCCCGCCGAAATGCTCAAGGCGTTGGGAGTCACACGCGTGCGCCTGCTGTCAAACAATCCTGAAAAAGTTGAGGCTCTCGAGCGCGCCGGAGTCCATGTGGTCGAGCGCGTCCCCTGCGAAGTCGTTCCCAGTCCGCACGCCGAGGAGTATCTCAAAACCAAGAAAGAGAAACTCGGGCATCTGTTCACTTCGAGCTAGATGCGAATCCCGCCCAGACTTGCATTGTGTCTCGCCCTGATCGGCGCGGCATCCATGCTCTACTACCACCAGAAACTCTTCATGCCGAGCGTCGTCGCGGCGCGCAGAGCTCAAGGCTTACGCAACGACTATTCGTTCGGCAACGACTTCTACCAGGTCTGGCTCACTTCGCGGGAATTGCTGCAGCACAGAAGCGATCCCTACAGCCCGGAAATCACCCGCGAAATCCAGATGGGACTCTACGGCCATCCTTTGGACCCGCCCCATCCCGGCGACCCCGTCGACCGCCGCATCTTTCCCTATCCGGCGTTCACGGATCTGCTGTTTTGGCCTGCGGCGGACTTTCCCTTTTCACTGCTGCGCATCGTTTTCGTGAGCGTGCTTGCCCTTTTGACTGTTGCGAGTGTGCCCCTGTGGGCACGCGCATTCGAATGGCAACTAAGCCCGATCGCACTCACCGTAATTCTTCTTTTCACGTTGTGCAGCTATCCCGCGCTCGAAGCCCTGTATGCGGCGCAATTGGGATTACTCGTGGCGTTCCTGTTGGCCGCCGCCATGATCGCGCTCGAGCGCCAGCGATTCCTGCTCGCCGGAATCCTCATGGCAATCACGACGATAAAGCCACAAGTAACCGTGCTCGCGGTCCTCTATCTTTTGATTTGGAGCGCTCAAGAATGGCGTGTACGCGGCCGCTTCTTCATCGGATTCCTCTCGACCCTCCTGCTCCTGGTCGGAGCGTCGCTAGCGGTCCTGCCGAACTGGATCCAGTCCTGGATTCACACCATCCTCGCGTACCGTCACTACAATCCGCCCCCGCTGGTAACGCAGGTTCTCACCTCACCCCTGGGTCCACGCCTGGCTGGTCCGACAACTTTCTTGCTGACCGCCGCTGCCATCATGGTCGCAATCGCCCTGGCATGGCGCAGTCGCGCCGCCCCATACGGTTCATTCGCGTTCTGGATCACCCTGACTCTCTTGCTCTCTATCACCACCGTCGTCATCCTTCCCGGGCAGGCGGTCTATGATCACCTCATTCTGCTTCCGGAAATCTTGATGCTGGCGCGTTACTGGAATGAACTTCGCAGCGCCGGACCCGCGCCGCGCGCTCTGCAGTCCGCAGGCGTCATCGTTCTTCTTTGGCCCTGGATCGCTGCTTTCGGGCTGATCGTGCTGCACCCGTGGCTTGCGCCATCGACTTTCAACTCCACCGCGATTCTCTCGCTGCCTCTTCGAACCGCGGCATCCCTTCCCTTCGTGGTGCTCGCCCTGCTTCTCTGGACCCAGCGAATCATCTCCGCGAAGAATCCAGCAGTTGTTTGAGCAATCTCTTATTCTTGGCGGGTAAATACTGCAGAGCGGATGCGGCCAAAGCCAGATAGACTTCGCGCGCTGCGCCTGAGCCGCGCAACACTCCCAGGTGCCGCTTCACGGTATCCACATCGCCCCGGACAATCGGTCCGCTGAACGCCCCTGCCGCACCAAACGAGGCATAGTTGGCCAGCGTCTGCAACAGAATCGGAATCATTCTCTGCCGCGCCGCTTTTCGTCTCGCTCCTGCTGCAACGGCAACCTCCTCGGTAGTAGCCAGAAGCGCGGTTAGCAATGGCGACGCAAACGTTCCCCACGCATGATAGGCAGCCTTGTCTTTCTCGCGAATCGAATACACCAGCCCTCCCAAGTCCTGAACCGCACGACGTGCCACGCGGACCGCACCCTTGTCCCCCTCAATCGCAAACGGAACTCCTGCCAGCGAAGGTCGGGACCGCCGCACAAACGTCATCAACGGATGCACCGAGGCCACCGCCGCTCCTCGCCTGCGCAACGCCGCCAGTTCATCGCTGCCAAGCGCGCCGCTGGAGTGCACTGCAACTCTTCCCTTCCATTCGATTGTCGGCGCCAGCAACTGTGCCGCCGACGCAATCGCAGCATCCGGCACGCAGAACCATACCAACCGTGCCTCGACACCCGACAGATCCGTCACCGCACTAGCACCAACCTGCCGAGCCAACCCCTGCGCCTTTCGCAACGACGCCCCGCGAGACCGTGCAATCACAACCTCAATCGCATGCCCCGCTTGCTTCAGTGAGCGGGCAAGCGCCGCCCCCAGATTCCCCGCCCCCACAATCGCAACTCGCAGCTTCTCTGCCATGCCCGGCAGCATATCAGAAGCGGCTTCCGGCTCTCGGCCTTCGCTCTCCGGCGTCGGACACTGACTTCACAGCTTCACCTTCTGCCATCGCTCTGCGGAAGCCGGACGCCGAAAGCCGGAAGCCTTTATATTGTTCCCATGCCGAAATCATCCCGCAAAGTCCGCCTCATCTCCTCCCGCACCGTCTACCGCGGCCCGGTGTTCACCGTGACCACCGACCACGTGCAGGAACCCGGCGGCGTCGAAGTTCGCCGCGACATCATCCGTCATTCCGGCTCCGTCGTGATCCTCGCCGTGGACGATTCCGCCGCCGCTCCTCGCGTGCTCCTCGAACGACAGTACCGCCACGCTGCCTCTAACTACTTGTGGGAGATTCCTGCCGGCCGCATCGATCCCGGCGAAAAGGAACTGGAGGCCGCCAAACGCGAACTGCTCGAAGAAACCGGATACACCGCCGCCAAGTGGCGCCGCATTCTCAAGTTCTATGCCAGCCCCGGCTTCGTTGCCGAGACTATGGCGGTCTTCCTGGCCACCGGTTTGCTCGCCGGCGAGGCTCAACCGGAAGAAGACGAGATCATCTACAAGCGCATGGTGCCCCTTCCGACCGCCGTTCGCATGGTCCTCAATGGAACCATTCGCGATGCCAAGACCATCTCCTCGGTTCTGTGGCTCGACCACACGTCCCGTACGGCCAACACGAAGAAGCGACGCCCCCGCAAGTAACTCCGAAAGCAGTGACCCGGCTGGCCTGACGATCTGCGCCCGGTTCGCTCGCGCCGGATTTTTGCGCCTCACATTCTCTTGACAGCCTACCTCTGGCGCTCCAAAATGCATCCTAATGCGGGTATTTGACTGTGGGCACGTCCCTGGGTCCCCCCAAATAAAGGACGTGCGGAAAGTGGGGGGTTTACGTGGAACGTCTGAAAGGAACCGTCAAGTGGTTCAATAACGCAAAAGGGTACGGGTTCATTGGGCGCGCGGATGGACCAGACGTATTTGTTCACTACAGCGCAATCACCTCTGAGGGATACAAGAGCCTGCAGGAAGGCGACCCGGTCGAGTTCGAAATCACCGAAGGCCAGAAAGGCCCGCAGGCGGCAAACGTGACCAAGGCTGCTTCCTAAGCTGTTCTACATTGCGGTTGTCTGATGCGACAAGGCAGCTGTGTACCTTTCTGCGCGCGCTTCACCGCATGTTGGCTGGTTTAAGGTCTGAACTCGCTTTCCCCGGCTCTGGCTCTCCTGTCCAACTTTCGTTACTCTAGCCTTGCCCCGGTTTGATCAAACATGGACAACAAGGCCATCGCCAACATTCTCTACGAGACCGCCGACCTGCTCGAGATCGACGGCCAGGACTCCTTCCGCATCCGCTCCTACCGCAACGCCGCGCAGGCTATCGAGAATCATTCGCAATCAATCAAGGAACTCATCGCCGAGCCGAAGCAGGTCCTTGCCATCCCCGGCATCGGCAAGAGCATGCTCCGCAACCTGCAGGAACTCTTCACCAACGGCAAACTCGCCGTCCAAACTGAGTTGCTCGAGAAGTACCACCCTTCGATGCTGCAGTTGCTGAAGATTCAAGGCCTCGGCCCGAAGACTATCGCGCTCATCTGGAGCGCCTACAAAGTCAGCGACGTCGACGGCGTCGAGAAACTCGCGCGCGAAGGCAAGATCCGCGAACTCCCCCGCATGGGCGAGAAGCATGAAGCCAAGCTGCTCAAGGCCATCGAAGACTACCACCGCATCAGCGGCCGCTTCCTCATCGATGCCGGTGAGACCGAGTCCGAAAAGCTCATCGAGTACCTCAAGAAATACGCGGGCATCGACAAGATCACGCCCGCCGGTTCGCTCCGTCGCGGACGCGAAACCGTCGGCGACCTCGACATCCTCGTCACCGGCTCAGCCTGCACCACCGAAGAAGGACGCCAGAAGGCCATCGCCTACGTCGCCCAATATCCACCTCTGATGGACGTTATCGCCAGCGGAGACAACAAGATCAGCTTCCACGTGCGCAACGGCATGCAGGTCGACGTGCGCCTTCTCCCGCCGGAATCTTTCGGCGCGGCCATGCAGTACTTCACCGGATCGAAAGCCCACAACGTCGCCCTCCGCCAGCGCGCCCTCAAGATGGGATACACCCTGAACGAGTACAGCCTGGCCACCCTCGAAGGCGAGAAGCCCGTCGCGGGCAAGACCGAAGAAGAAATCTACTCCAAGCTGAAGCTCGACTACATCCCGCCCGAGATGCGCGAAAACCTCGGCGAGATCGATCTCGCTCAAAATCATTCCCTACCCGAGTTGATCACGCAAGAAGATCTGCAAGGCGACGTTCACATGCACACCATCGAAACTGACGGCAAGAACACCATCGAAGAGATGGCCGAAGCCGCCAAGGCGCGCGGCTACAAATACATGGCCATCACCGACCACTCCAAGAACCTGGCCTTCGCCAACGGCCTGGACGACAAGCGCGCCGTCGAACACATCGCACGGATTCGCGCGGTAGGCAAGAAGATGGAAGCCATTACGATCTTTGCCGGCATTGAGGTCGACATCCTCGCCGATGGCGACCTCGATCTCTCCGACGACGTGCTCGCGCAAATGGACATTGTCATTGCCAGCGTGCACTCCGTCTTCAATCAGGATTCCGCGAAAATGACCGACCGCCTGCTCAAGGCCATCGAGAACCCCAACACCTCCGTCATCGGACATCCCACCGGCCGCATCCAACTGCGGCGTGACGCCTATCCCTTCGACATGCACGCCGTGCTGACCGCGGCTGCGAAGCACAAGGTTGCGATGGAACTCAATTCCTATCCCGACCGCCTCGACCTGAACGATGTGCACTTGCGCCAAGCTAAACAGCGAGGCGTAAAGATTGTCATCAACACCGACTCCCACCACACTTCACACATGGAAAAAATCCGCTACGGCATCCTGCAAGCGAGACGAGCCTGGCTCAACAAAGACGACGTCCTGAACACCCTCCCTCCCCAAACATTCGCCAAAGCCATGAAGCACGCCTGGTAAACGGTGGAAGATCGGCGCTTCAGCGCCGTGTCGGAAACGCACACTCAATGCCGGGCTCGCTCGGCCGGTGACTGCGCTCGCCACATTTTTTCCTTTCTTTTTTCGCTTGTAAACATTTCTCCTTGCCAAACGTCATATGTACAACCGTGGCCGAGCCTTATGTAGGGACAGCCGCCTTCGGCTATCCGCCCGAGCGAAGCTCGGCCGCCGGAGGCGCAGCGGAGCGTGCAGCCAAGCTACGAAGTCAGAACTCAAGACGTCAGAACTGAAGACCAACAAAATCGACAATTTCTTCCCTGAAGGGTAAGAGCAACCGGGAATGTGGACTCGGCTTGCGTGGGGAAGTTCTGTCCTAAACAGCGCACCCAGCGCGTCCAAACACTTTCTTTCAAGGAGAAGCAACCATGGTGTCTCTCGTAACCCTGATCGCCTCGCGCCTGAATATTTCCTTGAATCGAATTCGCAACCACTACCGTGCGTGGGCAATCCTCTTTACGACTCTCCTTCTCCCTTTCCCACTTCTTGTCTCCGCCCAACAACCACCGCAGACCGCGTCGCCCATGGCAGCCACCTTCGACTCGGCCACCATCAAGCCCAGCGACTCGCACGCTCAGGGACATCGCTTTCGGGTCACCGGACATCTTCTTGAGACCACGAACACCTCTTTATTCGATCTCATCTCGTTCGCCTATGGGCTTCATGCCACGCAGATCGTCGGTGCTCCAGACTGGGTCCGGTCCGGCAAATTCGATTTGACCCTTCAATCCGACACTGAAGTCCAAATGGACGAAGCGCTCTGGATCAGAATGTTGCAGGACTACCTCACTGAAAATTTAAAGCTCAGCTTTCACCGCGAGACAAAGGATCTCCCCGTCTATGTGCTGGCAATCGCCCGGTCGGCCCTCAGACTTTCAACCAGTAAACGAGATCCGAATGCGCTTCCCGAACTCTCGATAGCACTGGGCACCAAAAACGCCGCCAACGCAAACTTGGCTGTCATCTCCGCCACGAACGCAACCATGGCAGACCTCGCCAGCGTCCTGCAGCGCGTTGTCCTGGAGTGGCCCGTCGTGGATCAAACTGGAATCGCAGGAAGGTACGACTTCGCTCTGACTTGGACACCCGACGGCGCCCAGTTCGGTGACGCGCGCGCCACGACTTCTCTCATCGATGCCCCGGACCCGCCGCCTTATCTAGCCACCGCTCTGCAACAGCAGGTCGGTCTGACACTCGACCTGCTTGACTCCCCGTCGCAGGTGCTCGTCATCGACTACGTTGAAAGACCAACCGCGAATTTTACGCGGCGGGTACGGCTCCGCCACGGCAGGCTTCCGGGACGGATCGGATACCCGCGGCGCCAACTCCCATGGCTCGCTTTTTCCACAGACATAAATCCTTTTCTTGTGACGAACGACCTTTACTGAGAAAACAGAACGCGCAAACTCCTCTCATGCGCGGGGTTTCCACAAAAGCCAACGCTCGGGCAGCACGTCAATTAGCCTCCACTAAGTCCTTATTCCGCAATATTTTACCTGCAAATTATTTGGAATCAATATTTTGCGGACGAACCAACCGATCCATAATGGGTAAGCCACACAGAATCAATTATTCTAGGAGCTTCGATGGAAAAAAATGACACACTCCCTGCTGCAGTTCTCCCGACCACTGCATTTCCCGCATCCCCTGTCAGGCGACCAGCAATCGACCTAGAAGCCACCTGGACCTACACCCAAGAAACAGGGGACCTCCAACTGGACGGCAAGTCCACCGGCTACTCAGGTGCCAACAACGGCAAGAACAATCCCGCGATGGACAATGTACCCAACATCGGCCCATCCCGCGTGGCGATTGGACGATCGCCGGGCCTCCCGTCGACACCAAAGATCATGGCCCGTACGTGCTGAAACTCAATCCCGCGCCATCCACCGAAACCCACGGCCGCAGCGGCTTCCTCATGCACGGAGACTCCAAAAGAGCATCCCGGTAGCGCGTCGCACGGATGTGTCATTCTTCTCCGAGCCGTTCGGGATGACGTTTGGCAAAGCGGCGACAGAGACTTGGAAGTGATTGCCGAGATCCCCGGCGCAGATGGCCCCAAAGGTAAATAGTCAACCCAGTCGCATCCAGCGCGCTTGCGAGCGTAGAATCGTCGCCAGTACTCACAAACTTACGGCACAAACCTATGCCTGATCAGACTCCCGTTCCGCCTCCCCCGAAACCGCCTGAGCCTCCAGCCCCGCCTGCTGGCCCCACCATCAACATCGGTGAAGAATACGGCACGGCGAAGAAGAATCTGCCCCCCGCCAAAATTGTGCTGATTGCCATTGCCGCGGTGCTGGTCGTGGTGCTCATTGCGTCGTTCGTGAAGCGTGCCAAGCCGCAGGCTTCCGGCTCCCTCGACAACGTGACCGCCGTGGAGATTCCCGGCCAAGGTTCGACCATGGTCGCCCTGACCTTCACCATCCGCAACAATAGCGAAAAGATGCTCTACGTCCGCACCGTTGAAGGCTCAATCAAGGCTCCCAGCGGTGAGTCCACGGCCGAGGCTGTGTCGGCCGTCGATTTCGACCGGTATTTTCAGGCGTTCCCTGCGCTGAAAGTCGGGACACAGGCTGCACTCTCGCCAGAGGCCAAGATTCAGCCGGGCGAGACGACGGCTCGAACCATCATCGTGGCGTTTCCCTTAACTCTGGACGCCTTCAACCAGCGCACCTCGACCAGCGTTGTCGTCTGGCCCTACAACGAGACTGTACCGGTGACAATGACGAAGTGACCAGACAGCCGCCAAACTCACAAAGTATTTTCGTGGGTAAGATTTCCTTCGTGGACCTTCGTGGCCTTCGTGGTGATTGCTTTGTCGATTCGCGCTACCCCAGTTGCATAAATTTCACAGAATGGATTCCTATAACCGCATGAAGATCTCGCAGCATTATGCTTGCTCCATCGCTCTGTTCCTTGCCCTCATTCTTTCAAGCTTGCTCGCCTCCGCTGCGCCAGCGGCTCATTCCGATAAGTACCTCTTCTACGTCGGCACCTACACCGAGGAAGGCAGCAAGAGCAAAGGCATCTACGTCTTCCGCTACGACGCCGCGACCTCTGAGATCACGCCGCTGGGACTCGCCGCAGAGACCACCAATCCGTCGTGGGTCACGCTGCATCCCAACGGACGCTTCCTCTACGCCGTGAATGAAGTCGGCAACTACAAAGGTCCGAACAGCGGCGGCGTCAGCGCATTCTCCGTCGATCGCGCCACGGGCAAGCTGACATTCCTGAACGAGGTTGCATCGCGTGGCGCCGATCCCTGCTACGTCACCGTCGACCAGACCGGCAAGTATGTTTTGGTGGCGAACTATACCGGAGGCAGCGTCGCGGTCTTCCCCATCCTCGCCGACGGCAAGCTGGGCGAAGCTTCGGCGTTCGTGCAACACACCGGCAAAGGCACGAACCCCGAGCGGCAGGAAGGCCCGCACGCGCACTCCATCGATCTCTCGCCCGACAACCGCTTCGCCATGGTCGACGATCTCGGCCTCGACGAGCTGCTGGTCTATAAGTTCGACGGCGGCAAGGGATTGCTCACGCCAAACGATCCACCCTTCGCCAAGCTCGATGCCGGCGCGGGCCCACGACACTTCGTCCTGCACCCGGACGGCAGGTTCGCCTACGTGGTCGCCGAGATGGGACACACCGTGACGGTCTTTGCCAATTATGCGGCGAACGGAAAGCTGCAGCCCATCCAATCGATCACGACCCTGCCCAGGGATTTCACCGGCCGCAACGACGATGCCGAAATCCGCATTCATCCCTCCGGCAAGTTTCTCTACGCCTCCAACCGCGGGGACGACAGCATCGCCATCTATGCGATCGACCAGACCAAGGGAACGCTGACTCAAGTAGCGATCACGCACACCGGAGGCAAAGAGCCGCGTAACTTCGAGATCGATCCCACCGGCAAGTTTCTGTTTGCCGCCAACCAGAAGTCGGATAACATCGTCGTCTTCCGCATCGACCAGAAAACCGGCCAACTCACGCCCACCGGAAAGGTCCTCGAAGTCGGCTCGCCGGTGTCTGTGAAGTTTCTGGCAGTGGATTAGTTACGATCAGTGGCTCTTCTCAAGAACAACGACGGGTGGTCCCGATTCACCGCGGTTCCCCTGGGATCCGAAGTAGCAGTAACCATCGGGGAAATCGGCAGGGACCGCTTTTGCGCCCGCGGCCAAATGAGGCTTCGCCTCGCTCTTCCAAAACTGATAGGAATCCCCGAGATGAATCCAGCGTGCTGCATGTCCGACATCGACGACGACGAACTCAACCGGCCCAACCCTAAGCAAGGCTGTAATGTCGTCATCTGCGAGTGATCGGGCACGCGACGTAGTCACGAGACCGTCCTCTCGCCAGAGTTCGCGGAGAGGCAAGTGAGTAACGATTTTTGCCGATTGATCCATGCGGCGCACAGCTGACTGTATTTGACCGGCAATGTGCTTTCTATGCGGTGTCTAAAATAGGCATGTGGCGCATCATTCTCTGCCTCTCGTCTTTGCTCCTCACCAGCTCCCTGTGGGCCCGGCGGCCGATCCTTGGCAAGACGGAACAAACTGCGATTCAACACGGCAAGAGCGTGCTCGTCTCGTCACTGGACAGTTCCCTGCCGAAGGTGAGCCTCGAGTTCTTCCTGAACTACGAGAGTGGCGGCGCAGATATCCGCTGGGAAGTGAACGACTGCGGCGAACAGACCGGCAATCCGGTGACAGATCGCGGGAGCGACCCTCCCATGTGTGTTGAAGCCGACTTCGCGAAAGACCAGACCGACGTGACCGTCGTGGTCTCAGTCGGCACTTTCCAGAAGGGACCGTCAGGCAAGCCCTCTCTCTTCAGCGTGACCGTCCAAGGCCCGGGCGGGAACAGCCATTCCCTGCGTCGCCTCGGCGACCTGCCCAAGGAACTGCATCGCCCAACCCGCGGAATGCCGCGAGACTTGCCGATTCCGGTTACTACTTCTTCTGTATGAATCGCCGCCGCACCAGGTGCGTGTTCGCGTCCGGCTTAATCTCGTCATACTTCAGGCAGGAGATGGAGCCGTCCACTTCGAGCACAGCCAGCGCCACCTGATCGGGGCTATTGATCCCGTGTTCCCGCAGGGCACGATGCAACTCGTCCATGCTGACACGCTCGCGCGCCATGTGCGGTTCAATCACTTTACCGTCGTGAATGAGCAGCGAAGGCTCGCCCTGTATCAAACGGCGAAGATGGCGGTTCGACCCGGAAACAGCGGCCACTCCGTAGTTCAACACCAACAGAGTGCAGGCCGCGACCGCGCCGCCCAGCAAGGACGTGTCAGGACCGGTCATCGCATTCTGTACGGAGTTCGAGAGCAGGAGCAGCAGTGTGAGGTCGAACGGGGTCATCTGTCCGACCTCTCGCTTGCCGCTTAAACGCACACCAATCAGCACCAGCAAATAGATGACGCCGGTGCGCAACACAATCTGCAACAGCACGGAACCGCCGGGAAAGAACGCTCCGCTCATGCGTGCTTAACCATACTAATTCGCCGTCACCGGCACCGGAGCGCCCTTCGGCGTGCTCAGGTATCCCGTGGCTTTGTTCTTGTCCACGGTCCACACGACCAACTCAAACAGCATGTGATCGCGGCCGGAGTAGAACTGAATCGGCTCAGAGATGTTGCGGTCCTTCTTCTCGATCGTCCGGTCGTCGGAGGTCACGTTCATCGTGAACTTGCCCTTTTTCACATCGGCCTTCTTCAGTTGCAGGCTAACGGTCGAGACTGGCTGCGGCTTGGCGCCCTTGAGCAGCGTGAACTCGTAGTAGTTGCGGTCGCCCTTGTGCTTCAGGATCTCGAGATCCCCCGCGGTATGAGCGATCAAGCCGCTCTGCACGCCGAGATCGCCAATGGTGCTTTGCAGCTTGGCTTTGGTGGCTTCAAGATCAGCCTTGGTCGAAGCCACGTCCGTCTTCACACCACCCACGTCCGTCTTCACGCCTGTGATTTCGCCGGATACGGCGGTGATCTGCTCCTTCTGTTCCTTCTCCAGGCGGCTCTCGGCAGCCTTTTGCTGCGCCCTCAACTCGGCCACGCGCTGGGCCAGTTCCTGCTTGGTCAACCCGACCTTCTCACGCAGGGCATCTCCCTGGGACTCCTCGGTCTGCATGCGATTCGTCAGTTCTTTGACCTGCGCCTGACTTTTGCCGAGGTCGTCCTGCAGGGCACTCACTTGCTTTTGGGTGGTGTAGTGGGCATATCCGGAAACCGCCACGAACGCCACCGCCAGTATTGTCAGAATCCACTTTCCAACATTCGACTGCTGTTCTATCTGATCGCCTTCATCGGCCATACACTCTTCCTCCTCAGGAAGTTCAAGAATGGATTGCAGGGATACGTTAATTGTTCAGCAGGATCACTACAGTGTCAATTGGCTCGTGGTATGCGCTATCGCCGCAAAGCCAATGCCTCCCGCAGAGCCGGCTCAAGATCGCGCCGGATCAGCGCGGCCTCCGGACCCAGCTTTTTCTCTAGCTGCTTGCGAGCCGCAACCAGCGGCTCCGACACCGACGAATCGGGAAGCGACTTCGTCAGATTCTCTGATTTCAACAGGGACGCATAGGCCAGCCGCGCCGGAAAACCCGTATCGTCCAGGAACCGGCCGTAGGCCAGCCAGTCCTGCGCGCTCGCGCTGTTATCGCCATTCGACCGGTCGAGCTGCAGTGCGTGCTGGTAGAGGCGCAGCGCATCATCCACTTTGCCGGTCTTGGCCTGCAGTTCTGCCTCATTTACGTCGGCTAGACTTTCGAACTTGGGCTGGCCGGTCTGGACCGCAAGCGCTTCGGCTAAGCGGTACGACTGAACGGCGAGTCCCGGTTGCGAAGAACGCGCCTGACAATCCGCCAGGCGCAGCACAATCGCGATGACACGATCTGGCGTGGGCCGGTCCTTTGCGGCCTGTCGCGCCAGAGTTCCCAAGAATGATGTGTAGTGCGAAGCCGCGGCTTGTGCTTTGCCTTCACGATCCAATTCGTCGGCAAGATACAAATGCACGAGCGACTGATGCGGATCCACGGCCAGGGCTTGATTCCAACTTGCCAGAGCCTGCTCGCCGTGGCCACTCTGCACGGCCAGCAGCCCGCGGTCAACGAGCAGATTGGGATCCTTGGGCGCGTATTTGAGCGAAGACTCGGTCAGACTATAGGCTTCGTCGTAGCGATTCTGGTCGATCAGCAGCCGCAACAGCCCCTGGCGAGCCGCCGGATCGGACGGATTGGCTTGCACCGCCCGCCTCCATGCCGCTTCTGCCTGTTGCAGTTCGCCATCTTCCGTTTCCTTGCGCGCAAGGCGCATCTGCAACGAGCTGTCAAACCCATCGAGCTTTGCCGCACGCTGCAAATCGTGCAAGTCGTCGGTATTTAGAGCAAGGTAATAACGAACCTGATCGACACTTCCCCACGCCAGCAGCAACAACACCGCGCCCACACGCACCCATCGTGCTCCGGCGGTGCCTCCGGCCAGCCATCTCATGGCAGCCGCAACGGAACCGCCAGCGTCGCTCGCTGCATCGGAGATCTTGTCGCGCGAGTTGAGCAGCAGAGACGCGATGCGGCCGTCGCGCAACTTCCAGATAGCGCCATCCAGAATGAAGTGATGAATGTTGACCAGCGCGGTGAAGATCAGGAAGCTGGACGCAAAATCGTGATGAAACGCCTTGCTCGCCAACCACGGTCCCGGGACGAATAAGGCGATGCCTCCGGTAACCAGCACACCGAAATAGGCCAGCGGCCGCCAATTGCGTCCGGGCTTGCTTTCGCCCGCGGCTTCCCGCCGCGCATAGTAACTCGTGATCCAGAGATACTGAGCAGAGTGCATCACCGCCAACACGCCGGAGCTATAGCGGCTTTGAGGAATCTGCAAACCTTTGACCAGCGAGATCGCCGCCGGCAGCAGGAACCACAGGAACTGCGAAGAGAACAGCGTGAGGGACGGGATCAGCTTTCGCCATCCCGTGGCGCGCGCCAGCCGCGAGAGTCCATAGACAGACAGGATGACAAACGCAGCACCGAGGATGCCTTGCTCCCAGCGGCTGACTGCGGCAGGAATGCCCAGCGAGATGAACAAAGAATCCGTCGACGGACCAGTGTGGAATCCGAGAAACAGAATCAGGTAGGACGCGATGAAACCACCGTAAAGAGCGCGGCGTGTGTTCTTGTCGGGATCCGCTCCGGCCCGCCGCGCGAACATCATGAAGAGCCCATAGTTCTGCCCGCTGTAGTGCCACGGGCTCCACGTCAGGTAGATGGTGAAGATCCAGGGCAGGAGCCGCAGCCAGAAGTGCGACAGCAGAAGAGTTCCCAACATCAGCGCGGTAATATGTACGGTGAAGATGCGGTACTTCTGAAAATCTTCCGCACGATGGTAGGCGCGATAGATGGTCGCCATGTAATGCGGATAATTCAAGAACAGGGCTAGCGCATAAAACGCAACCGCCCAGGTCTGCGCGCTTGAAGCTAGTGCGAAATACGACAACAGCAAGAGTGGAGCTGACCACGCGCCGCAGCCGACGATCAGGTCCAGCCACGGGCCGTAAATCCACGGCGCGGCCGGCGACTGACTCTTCGATTGGCTGGGTCTTCCCATAACCGACGGCCACAGGACTTGCACTGCGCGGCGCTCCTCGTGCCGTCGTGCTTAATGACTTGTGTGGCTTGACGAAATTATAGGGGCGCAAACGCCAATCAAGCGTGTCTTGGTGGGTGCAGTGCGGGTAACGAAAGTAACGGCAACGTAACAAGGATTGGACGGCTGCGCGTTCGTTCATCCCGGTTCTTAGACGGCTACAGCACGCGCTGGGGCGCCCGCTCCACATATCCTCATTCGAACTTCCAGCGGGTCGATTTGGTTTGGAAGTGTTTTTCCCAGAGGGCGAAGACGACTTTCGGGCGTACCGCGAATACCGGTTCCTTCATCGACAGGATGTCGTCCTTCATAGAAGACATGTCGAAATTGTATTTCGGCTTGTACTTCGCAAGGAATTTGCGGCGGGCCGTAACGTCGGCGATTTCTGCAGCGCCTTCGACAATGACCGCCTCGTTCGCGAGCTCGGTGCAGACTACGCAGTTCGGATTACGCGCGAGGTTGCGGGCCTTCTGCGACTGGCTGCCGGTGCTGAACAGCAGACGTCCGTCTTGCCAGAGTCCCCAGACGACCATAGTGTGCGGCGAACCGTCGGGTTTGACCGTGGTCATCCAGTAGTTGTGCGACCTCTTAAGGCGTTGCTCGGCCCACGACCAGGGCAGCAGTCCCTTGGTGCCTTCTGGGAAACCATAGGCGGGGGCTTGCAGACGGCTCGCGGTCGGCTTCTTTGGCTGTGCTGCGCGCTTCTTCACTGGCATGAAGGATCTCCAGAATGAACCTCAGAGGACACCGAGGGCACGGAGCTGATCCTCTTCGTTTCGCTAACAGTCGTTTACAGGTTCTTCTTTGTCCACTGGTCGATTCGGTCGAGGGCTTGCTGCAGGTTCTCCAGAGAGTTGGCGACGCTGAAGCGCAGGTAGCCTTCGCCGAATTCGCCGAAGGCCGTCCCCGAGAGCGCGGCCACTCCGGCCTGCTCCAGTAGCGCGTCGGCCAGTGGCTTCGACTTCCATCCCGTCTGCTTGATGTTGGGAAAAACGTAGAACGCGCCTTTCGGCAGGCGGCACGAGAAGCCCTTGATCTTTTTCAGTCCGGCGACGAATAGATCGCGTCGGCGTTGGAATTGGTCGCGCATGTGGTCGACGGAACTCTGATCGCCGCGTATAGCTTCGATGCCCGCAACCTGCGTGAAGCTTGCCGTGCAGGAGTTGGAATTGGTCATCAGGCGTGTCATGTGCGCGGCGAGATCAGGGCGCATCACGCCGTAGCCCATGCGCCAGCCAGTCATCGCATAGGTTTTCGAGAAGCCGTCGAGCAGGATGGTGCGCTCCTGCATGCCGGGCACCGACATGATGGAAAAGTGTTGGCCGCCGTCGAACAGCAGGCGGCTGTAGATTTCGTCTGAAAGGATCATCACATTGCGGTCGCCGATTATCTTGGCGATCTGTTCGATGTCGCGACGTTCGAGAACGCCGCCGGTAGGGTTCTGGGGTGAATTGAGGATGATCAGCCGGGTGCGGTCGTTGATCAGCGAGGCCAGTTCGTCGACGTCGAGGGAAAAGTCGCGTTCTTCGCGGAGTTGGATCGGGACGGCGCGCCCGCCGACATAGTGGATCATCGATTCGTAGATCGGGAAGCCGGGGTTGGGATAGATGACTTCATCTCCCTCATCAATGAGCGACAGGATCGTGAAGAAAATAATTGGCTTGCCGCCCGGGACGACGACCACTTCGTCGCTGGTTACTTTCACGCCGCGGGTGCGGCTGACAGATTCGGCTAGCGCCTGGCGCAATTCCGGGAGGCCAGCAGAGGGACCGTAGTGGGTCCAGCCTTTGCGCATTGCGTCAACCCCGGCTTCGATCACATTCGCGGGCGTGTCGAAATCAGGCTCGCCGATCTCCAGGTGAATGACGCTCTTGCCTTGCCGCTCGAGGGCGCGTGCCTTGTTCAGAACTTCAAAGGCGGTTTCAGTTCCAAGCCGCGACATGCGGCGGGCTAGATGCAATTCGTATTGAGTGGTTTCCGCCATGATCAGAACACTCCTGAACAAGCCAAACGGCACATTATACGCCCGCTGGGGAGGGCATAAACCACTAAGGACAGGAAGGTTCACGAAGGAAGACCTGCACAAACAAGCCTTCGTGTTACTTCGCGACCTTGGTGGTTCAGGGTTTCCTTTGCCGGGTTGGACGGGCTACCATTCGTCGGAGTCAATGACACGACCGACATCGAGGTAACCATGAATTCATATCTGGACGAGCTCTACGCACATCAGGAGTGGGCCGATGCGGAGCACTGGCGGGCGATTGAGGCGCATCCCGCGGCGTTGGCCGACAAAGCAATCCGCGAGCGACTCCTGCATATTCATCAGGTGCAGCGTGGGTTCTTGTGGGTCACCAGTCCGCAGCGGCTGGAGTTTGCCTTCAAGAAGCTGGAGGACTTCCGTTCCATGGCCGATCTAAAGACGTATGCTCGCCTAGGTCTCACTGGGTTTGGCGAGTTATTGAAGCAGACGGATCAGGGTCGGATGGAAGAGATCATTGAGGTGCCATGGTTCAAGCCGCCCGCGAAGATGAGCGTGCGGCAAGCGCTGACGCAGGCTGCGATGCATAGCCACTATCATCGCGGGCAGAATGCGACCCGTTTGCGGGAACTGGGCGGCGTGCCCCCCATGACGGATTTCATTGTGTGGCTGAAGGACGGGCAACCGGCTGCGCGGTGGAGTTGACGCGGGAAGAGCTGTCGAGCTCCGCTCGACGGACAGCCGAAGGCGGTCCCACATCAGCAACTTATTCCGAGACGCTGTGCTCTTCGTTCTGCGAGCGCAGAACGCGGTCGACCGAGTACGGAGCGCGGCGGCTGGGTTCGTGGTAATGGCGGACTTGCATTTCGCCGAGCAGGCCGATCGCGAGGAGATTGAGACCACCGATCAGTAGGCCCAGTGCCGTCATCATCAGCGGGCCGTGTTCGGCCATCACCGGGACGTGGCGCAGGAATTTTTCGAGGCCGAGCCACAGCACAAGGGCGCCGCCTCCGAAAATACTCATCATCCCGAAGGTGCCGAAGAAGTGCAGTGGGCGCGACAGGTAGCGCAGCAGGAAACGGATCGTGAGCAGATCAAAAAAGACGCGGAACGTACGCGTAATGCCGTAGTGCGAAACTCCGCGCTCACGGTTGACATTGCGGATGGCCACTTCGCAGATCGTTGCGCCATGCCACGATGCCAGCGCCGGAATGAAGCGGTGCAGTTCGCCGTAGAGCGGCACCTGCTCGAGAATGTCGCGGCGATAGGCCTTGAACGTTGTGCCGAAGTCGTGGATGTCGACGCCGCTGATCTTGGCCATCATCCAGTTGGCTATGCGCGAAGGGATGCGGCGCATCCAGAAATTGTCGACGCGGACCTTGCGCCACCCGCTGACGATGTCGTATCCAGCGGCGATCTTTTCCAGGAACAGCGGGATGTCGTTGGGATCGTGCTGCAGATCGCCGTCCATGGCGATAATGTACTCGCCGCGGGCATGGTCGAATCCGGCCGCAAGCCCTGCGGTCTGGCCGAAATTGCGGCGCAACTTGACGACCGTCACGCGACTGTCGACAGCTGCGATTTCGCGCAGCATGGCGAAGGTGTGGTCGGCGGAACCATCGTCCACGAGCACGATTTCGAAGGTTTCGCCGTGCGCCTCCATGACCGCTTTCAGACGGTCGTAGAGGTCGGTGACGTTTTCTTGCTCGTTATGCAGCGGGACGACAATGGAGTACTTGGGCACAGTCCTTTCATTATAGACGAAAAGCGGACCTGACTCCCGGTTCGCAGTTCTCAGTTGAGTACCTTTGGTCAAGGGCGAAGACGTCCGATGGGAGGCCCCATCCTGAGAGGAAGGAAGATCGAAATCCCCACTTCTCACGCAGAAAGCGCGAGAAATGGGGCGCCCGGGCGTTGCTTCAGCCTTGATCTTTGAGCTTCAGCTTGGATTTGTTTTCTTCCATGAAGGCTTTGATCTCGTCTGCAGCGCCCAGCAGGCGGTTCCATTGTTCGTAGTAGAGAGTGACGGGGAAACGGCCGAGGCCGTAGACGCTGACTCCGCCTTTTTCGCCGACTTTAAAAATGAGGTCTCCGCTACGCTTCTTGGTTTCGACTTCTTTTTCCAGCTGAGATAGCTTCGCTTTCAGTTCTTCGTAGGTGGGTTCTGACATGGTTCCCTCGCGTTTGATATGAGTGCGCTATGAACAAATCCCCGGTTTATGACTTGGTTTCAACACCTTGCCGGGAATTCTACCGATGCCCGCCCGCTCGGTCAGCACGGGCGCTCCTTCTATAGTAACTTGCCGGACGTTGCGTAGTGGTGGATAACCCTTATAAGCTGAAGAGAGTCTAATCCCAAAAGCGGGAAAGCTCTATCTGGGGTTCGTGATGCATTTGTGGGGAAGCATGCGGAAACGATGGTCGACTTGGCTGTGCCTGTCCTTAATGTTATGGACGGTCGCCGCTGAGTCTACCCATCATCACCCCACCCGGACCGAATCGGCTTCCTGCTCGATTTGCGTGGTGGCGCACAGCGCCAGTCCCAGTGTAAGTTCCGTCCAGACCGGTCCAGTATTTGCCGCGATCGGCTTGCTGCGAGAAGAAGATGTCGTTGCGAAGACCCGGTTCGATTTCTCTGACCGGGGCATTCGCGGTCCTCCAGTCCTGTAGGGATTCCCACAAATTGATGGTTCCGGCTGAACGTTGAAACGTTCAGGCTGGGCCCATTCCCTATTGGTCTTCTCTTCTTAATCAGGAGGGCATTATGCCTATTCTTCATCGGTGGCGCGTGGCCGCTATTTTTGCTGTCGCTTTTTCAACTACCGCAGTCTGGACTCAGTCGACGGGAAATTCCGGTTCGATAGGTGGCAGCGTGGTGGATCCTACGGGCGCCGTTGTTGCGAAAGCGACCGTGGAAATCCGCAACCCCGTCAGCGGCTTTGACCGCAGTACGACCACCGACGCGTCGGGGAAATTCCTATTTACCAACGTCCCCTTCAATAATTACCACTTGGCGGTAACGGCGGAGGGCTTCTCGGCGTACGTGCAGGATGTGGAGCCGCGTTCCGCCGTGCCGGTCAACGTCGCGATCAAACTGCAAGTCGCGAGTTCCACCACACAGGTGACAGTGGAGGCGGAAGGAGGAGACCTAGTCGAGAATGACTCGACGTCGCACACCGATGTGGACAAGAGTCTGTTCGACCGCCTTCCTTTAGAGAGTGCGTCGTCGTCGCTGAGTTCGCTGGTAACCCTGGCAACACCGGGAGTCGCCGCCGATTCCAATGGCCTTTTCCACGGCCTGGGGGACCATGCGGAAAATTCATTTTCTGTCGACGATCAGCCGATTACCGACCAGCAGAGCAAGGTCTTCTCCAATCAGGTTCCGATGGACTCGATTCAATCGATGGAAGTGATCGCAGGCGCGCCACCGGCCGAATACGGTGGCAAGACCAGCTTGATCATCAACGTCACGACCCGCTCCGGGCAAGGCATGACGACGCCCCACGGAGCGGTCACCGCGTCCTATGGCACTTTTGGTACTTCGAATCTAGGGTTCAACCTCGGTTATGGCGGACAGAAGTGGGGGAACTTTATCTCGGCGAACGGGCTGAATAGCGGGAGATTTCTCGATCCTCCGGAATTTGCAGTCATGCACGACAAGGGGAACGAAGAGAATTTGTTCGATCGCGTGGACTACCAGCTCTCGACGGCGGACTCGTTTCATTTGAATTTCGGTTACTCCCGGTCGTGGTTTGAGAATCCCAACTCGTTTGATCAGCAGTTTCACGATGTCAATGGGACTCAACTCACGGATCCGGTGACTGGAAATCCTCTGGGAGCGACGGATCAGGTTTCGCAGATCAAGACTTTCAACATTGCTCCGACCTGGACGCGTCTGCTCAGTTCCACCTCTGTGTTTACGCTTGGAGCCTTCGTGCGGCGTGACCAGTACAACTACTATCCGAGCGAGAATGCGTTTGACGATTTCTCGCCTGACCTGCAGGGCGAGACTGTTTCGCAAAATCGTCAGCTGACGAATGCAGGTCTGCGGACCAGTGTGTCGTACGTGAAAGGGATTCATAATTTGAAGGTGGGAGCAACGTATGAGCAGACGTTTCTGAATGAAGCGGACGGCATCGGCATCGTGGATCCAGGCTTAGTGGCGGGATTCACTCCGTCGTGTCTGACCGTGACGGGGCAACCCATTCCAGGGACACCCTGCGCGGTTCTGGCGCCGCACGACTTAACCGGCGGCGGCGGACTCTACGCCAAAGGAAGCCAGTTTTCGTTCAATGGCCACACCGACGTGAAGGAACTGGCGCTGTATGCGCAGGATTCGATCACAATTAAAAACTGGTCGTTTAACGTGGGATTACGAGGCGATGTGTACGATGGCCTTTCCCAAGGCCGGCAAGCGGAGCCCCGGCTGGGAGTTGCGTACAATGTCAAGCAGACCAACACGGTGCTGCGTGTTTCCTACGCGCGGACGCTGGAGAGTCCTTTCAACGAGAACCTCGTGATTGCGAGCACCGGGTGCAGTATTCCGTTTCTCGCCGTCCTGGTGCCGCCTCCGGGCGTCCCCTGCGTTACGGGCCCGATCTCTCCTGGCTATCGCAACGAATTCCACGCGGGCTTGCAGCAGGCGTTCGGACGCTACCTGGTGATCAGCGGCGATTACATTTGGAAGTACACCCATAACGGCTACGACTTCGGGACCGTGGGAAGCACTCCGATTACGTTTCCGATTGAATGGCACAACGCGAAGATTCCGGGATTTGCGCTGCGCGTGAGCGTGCCGAATTATCGCGGATTCTCAGCGCAGGTGGTGATGTCGAGCGTGGCAGCGCGATTCTTCCTGCCGCAGGTCGCCGGGTTGCCGATTGTGCCTCCGGCGACTGGCGTGTTCCGCATCGACCACGATGAGAAGTTCAACCAGACTACGCACCTTCAGTATCAGCCGTGGAAAACCGGGCCGTGGTTTGGCTTCAACTGGCGCTACGACAGCGGGTTGGTGGCGGGAGCAACTCCTTGCTATAACCCCTTGACGGCAACGTGTGCGGGTTCGTCAACGATGCTGGGTGGACAACCCGCGATCAACTTGATTAATACAATCTCGGGTGCTCCGCTGACTGCCGATCAGGAATTTCAGGCGGGATTCACTTGCAACGGCCTTCGGGCCACTCCGACACAGGCTCTGCCGAGTCCGTGCCTGGCCTCGCAGTTTGGGTCGTCGCTGATTCGAGTCCCTGCACCCAACACTGAAAATGACGACCATAATCCGCAGCGCATCGCCCCAAGGAGTCTTTTTGATCTTTCCTTGGGGCATGACAATCTTTTTCACGGCGACAAATACAAGTGGAGTGCCCAGCTCACCGTCATCAACCTGATGAACAAGTACGCGCTCTACAACTTTCTTTCCACGTTCAGCGGAACGCATTACGTGACGCCGCGAACGCTGACAGCCGAACTGGGATTCCATTTCTAGCGCTGGCTGCAAACGGACGAAAAGGCGGCTCCGTGCGAGCCGCCTATTTCTTCGCCCCCACTCGTTCGAGCTTTGTAAACGAATGTAAAACAAGGCCGAGCCGCGGTAAGACGGCTCTCCGATTGGTAGAATAAAAAGACACCGCCACTCCAATCTATACATCTACTCGCAGTGAGGGAAATCATTGTTTATTAAGTTCGCCGCTAGACTCACGGCCTGCCTCGCGCTCGCCAGCCTTGGTGCATCTCTGAGTGCCGCGCAGCAGGCCACGCCGCCGTCGGGCTCCGATTCATCGTCACAAGCACAGCCACAGGCCCCCGCGGCCAGTCAGCCCCCCGCTTCCGGGCAGCAGCCTTCCTCTGACAAAACGAAAAAGGACCCGGCCCCGGACAGCAAGAACGCGGGCACGTCGAACGATCGCCTGTTCTATACCTTGCCGAACTTCCTGAGCCTGCAAAATGCGGGCAAGGTTCCGCCGCTGACTGCCAAGCAGAAATTTGCGGTCGTGGCGCGGGGTACATTCGATCCAGTGCAGTTTCCGTGGTGGGGACTGCTGGCTGGCATCAACCAGGCGGACAACGCCGAACCCGCCTACGGCCAGGGCGCAGCGGGTTATGGCAAGCGATACGCAACCACCGCCGCGGACGGCATTATCGAAAACTTTATGACCGCAGCGGTTTTTCCTTCGCTACTGCATCAGGACCCGCGCTTCTTCCAGTCCGGTCAGGGCGGGTTTGTGCGTCGGACAGGTTATGCCGTCAGCCGGATCTTCGTCACCCGCACAGATTCCGGGCACTCGCAGTTCAACTACTCTGAGATTTTTGGCAGCGCTACGGCGGCTGCTATTTCCACTTATAGCTACCATCCGAAGAGCACGTACATCAGTACGCCGACGAATCCGCGCATGTTTATTGGTTCCGATCGAACCCTGGCGAACACCGCTGATGTATGGGGAACACAAGTGGCCCTCGACACGCTCACCATCTTTCTCAAAGAATTCTGGCCAGACATTCACCGCAAACTGTCGCGCAAGCATAAAAGCGACGCCGTCGCAGCACCGCCTCCGGCTCCAGAGCACCTCTAAAAAAGAGTTCCAAACGAACCCGATCACGCTTCTGTGATTTCAATCACAGCGCGTACGACAGCGTCTCCATAATATTTCCCCAGTTGTCGAGCTGTGTCGAAGCTCCAGCTCGCCTCGGACCGCCCATGGGGAGATGCTCATGAAGTGGATGTTGGTGATGGTTGCAGCCGCTGTGCTTGCGGTCGGACTGTATGCCAGCGGTCCAGCCCCGCCCGTCAGCGCGATCATTGTGGACTATCCATCCGAGGGCTCGCTGTTTCCGTCTGACATTATTGCGCCCACGTTCCAGTGGCGCGATGCAGAGGCCGCAGCGACGGCGTGGCGGATTGATGTTACATTCGCTGATCGGACGCACTCTCTTCAGTTGTGGTCGCAAGGCGAGAAGATGAAGCTCGGGGAGCTGGACACGACCCTCGTCGGCTACGTCCCGCCAACGCTGACGCCCGAGCAAGAAGCGGATCATATCTGGAAGCCGGATCCGAAGACTTGGACCGAGATCAAGAAGCACTCAGTCAAAGGCCCTGCCACGGTGACCCTTACCGGATTTCGCAGCGAGGATACGGACGAGCCGGTTTCGCAGGGCCAAGTCCGGATTCAGACTTCGACCGATCCGGTCGGCGCACCCATCTTCTATCGCGACGTTCCTCTGATTCCAACTCCGCCGGAGCAGGGCGAGCGCGGGGTGATCAAGCCGCTGCCGGATTCGGTTCTTCCCAAAATCAAGTGGCGCCTGCGCTATGTTTCCGGCACCGAGAACAAGGTGGTGATGGAGGGGCTGCCGACCTGCGCGAATTGTCATTCCATTGCGCGCGACGGTAAGACTCTCGGGATCGATGTCGATGGCCCGCAGAACGACAAAGGCCTGTACGGACTGATTCCGATCCACAAGGTGAGTTCGATCAGCAACGACTACATCATCCACTGGAGCGCGTTCAGCGACAAGCTGGCGCAGAAGCGCTTCGGATTCATGTCGCAGGTTTCACCGGACGGCAAATGCGTCATCACGTCGATCGACGTGCCCGGCGGACACGGAACGCGCGTGGTCGACCGTCTCTACAACGGATTTTTTGCGGACTATGGATTCGGCCAGGTGTTCTTTCCAACGAGAGGAGTGCTGGCGTGGTACAGCAAGGACACCGGCAAGCTGAATGTTCTACCGGGAGCTGACGATCCGAACTTTGTACAGACCAGCGCCTTCTGGAGTCCGGACGGAAAGTATCTGGTCTACTCGCGCGGGGTGGCGAAGGATCCGTATGAAACGGGGCATCCGCGGGCGCTGTACGCCAACGATCCCAACGAAACGCAGATGCAGTACGACCTGTACAAAATACCGTTCAACGACGGTAAGGGCGGCAAGGCGGAGAGGCTCATCGGCGGCTCGGAAAACGGGATGAGCAACAACTTTCCGAAAGTATCTCCTGACGGAAAGTGGATTGTTTTCGTGCGCAACAAGAATGGTCTACTGATGCGGCCCGACAGCCATCTGTACATCGTGCCGTTTGCGGGCGGCAAAGAGCGGCTACTGAACTGCAACTTGAAAACCATGAACTCGTGGCACAGTTGGTCGCCGAATGGGCGCTGGCTCGTGTTCTCGTCGAAGACTCCTTCGCTTTACACGCAGATGTATCTGACGCACATTGACGAGAATGGAAACGACTCGCCGGCAGTGCTGATTGAGCACGCGACGGAGTCGAACCGCGCGGTGAATATTCCTGAGTTCATGAATATCGCGCCCGGCGGACTGGAAAAGATCGACGCTCCGGCGACGGAGTTCTATCGCCTGTTCGATGTCGCGGTGCAATTGGCGGACAAGAAACAATACGATGCCGCAGTGCCGGCCTGGAAGCAGGCTCTGGCGTTGGCGCCAGAAGATCCGCGAGGTCACAATAACCTGGGTGTGGCGCTGGTGGCAACGGGCAAGTACGACGACGCGATTGTGGAGTACCGGAAATCGCTCGAACTCAATCCTTCGAGTTCCCAGACTCACAACAATCTGGGAAGCGCGCTGGCGGAAGCGGGGCGCGTGGATGAAGCGCTCCCTGAATTCGAAAAAGCAGTTGAACTGAACCCGGACAACGGCGCAGCCCGCGTCAATTTAGGAAATGCTTTGGCCTCCAAGGGTGGGCATCTGGATGAAGCGATCCAACAATTGAATAAAGGGATCGAGTTGCAGCCAGAGTCGGCGAGTGCGCAGAACGGGCTGGGAGTGGCCTTAGCGCGAGCCGGAAGGCTGGATGATGCGGCACTGCACATGGAGAAAGCTGTGGCCCTCGCCCCGAAGGCGGTTGACTATCGCTATAACTTCGGACGCGTGCTGGCGGCGAAAGGGGATCTTCCGGCGGCGGTGGTGCAGTTCGAGGAAGCGGCGAAGCTGTCGGCCATGCAGGAGCCTATGATTCTCGAGATGCTGGCTGCTACGTACTCCGACACAGGGCGCTACGCGGAAGCCGTGAGCACTGCACGGCAAGCTTTGGAGTTGGCGATCCGGCAACGGAACGACGCCCTGGCAACGAGGTTGAAGGCAAGTCTGGCGCGGTATGAGGGGCTGGCGCGCAGCGGGACGGCACCGACGGCGACGCCGTAAAGACTTTGCGGGCGTGGCTACGATGGGCGTCCCTACAGCCGGCAAAGCTTGCCCTGAGCGCAGTGGAAGAGTCCGCCGCTACGGGTTCGGTGCTACATCATTCGCTTGGGCTCGAATGCCCGGTCCACTACCAGTTCAGGATGCAGGCGGCGGAAGGTTTCGGCTATGTGGCAGTTCCAGCAGACTGGCTGAAACCTGGAGAAGACGTCGGGAAGCTGTTCTGGGCGGAATTCCCTCCACTCGGACGTCTTGAAGTCCGGGCCGAGCAACGCCGGAGCGTGATCGAGGTGACGAAGCTCACCGATCGGCTTATGGCAGAACGCGCAGTTCTTCCCTTCGTACCATCGCGAAACGATATTCCAGACCAGGCAGTTGGCAGGACCAATCTCAATCTGGCTCAGGCATTCCTGACCGCAGTCCTGGCGCTCGGGCCAGCGGGAACACTCTCTCAGGCGCAACGTAGTCTCGGACAGGAAAGCGCCGATGGCGGCTTCACCGGCAGCCACGTCAACGGCGGCGGCCTTCCCGGTTTCAGGGCAGGTAATCAGATGCTTCCCACGGTAGCTGAAGAACGCGCGAATTCCAGGGATGGCGCGGAATACGAACAGGCCAGCCGCCAGCACAACGACAACCAAGGTAACGAACTGTGTGACCGTCATGGAGCACCTCCTGGAAAGCAGCCGACAGCGATCAGCTTTCGGCCAGTCGCGCAGACCGGACGCGTACCGCGCTCTGGGCATTTACAGGATGACCGCGCGACGAAGATCACGCGGTGCCTTGCGTCACCAGAAAATGTGATTGGGGTCACGAATTGCGAATGCTGCAACGCTTTGGCATCGCGGCTAACCGTTAGCAACCACCAGGATTGAGATGGATCGAGACCCTATGCGGCCCGGCGGATGTTCTCTTTCACGCGGTGGATGACCGTCGCGGGCAACTGTAGTACGCGCGCCTGCAGTGTTCGCTTGGAGCGCACTTGAATCGCAATCCCACCGTCGCTGGGGAACGGGTCGGACAGCACATCGAATTCTTCACCGTAAATCCTGATGCTTTGCGAGACGGCATACCCAAACTGCCGGATGCGTGCACAAACCTCGGTGCTCGGGAGACTGCCCTGGCTGGTGGTCACTTGATCCTCGTTTCCGGTAGAGAACGAGAAGACTCTCTGTCGAATGTAGCCATTCAACACCCGTCTCTCGGCCCTCTGCCGTGATCCCCGTCACCGCCGAAGGTCAAGGAATTAACCCATTCAACGGCAAAGACATAGCGCCCTGGTACCCGTCGCTTGGCATAGTGCATCAGCGATTTGCACTGGCCGTGACGGCCGGGGAATCAGATATGCACTCCAGATGACGCGGGCCAGTAACTGAGGCGCAGGGACCGCGCAGTAAATCCCCTCAGTGGGCGACGTGCGACGAGCGCAGCTGCATCTTCACGGCGACTGAGAGTCGGCGAATACCCTCATGAATCTGCTCGGGCTGACAGTAGGAGAAGTTCAGACGCATGTGGCGCCCGCCTTCGAGTCCGTTGTTGGCATAGAACGGTCCCCCGGGAACGAAGGCGACATTTTCGGCCAACGCCGCCGTCAGCAGCGTTTGCGAATCGTTGCCTTCTGGCATGCTCACCCACAGGAATAGCCCACCTTGGGGATGAGTCCAAGTGACTTCGTGCGGAAAATATTCGTGCAAAGCGTTGAGCATGACGTCGCGGCGCTCATGGTAGACCTGACGAATCAGCTTGACGTGCTGGTCGAGGAACCCATCACGCGCAACTTCATACGCAACATACTGGTTGAAGGTCGATGTGTGCAGGTCGGCGGCCTGTTTCAGTTGCACCAGCTTGCTGATCACGTCTTCCGGGGCGACGATCCACGCCAGGCGAATTCCTGGCGCCAGCGTTTTTGAGAACGTGCTCAGGTAGATGACGTTGCCCAGAGTAAATCCGTTGTCGCGGCGCAGGTTCTCGCGGTCGAGCACAACCAATGGAGCGATGTGCTTGCCTTCGTAACGCAACTGGCCGTAAGGGTCGTCTTCAATAATAGGGATACCGTACCTGTCCGCAAGCAGGATGAGTTGGTGACGGCGCCCTTCCGATAACGTGACTCCGGCGGGGTTCTGGAAGTTCGGCAGTACATACATGAACTTCGGCCCAGCGCGGAGGCTAGGATCGAGTTGCTCGGTGAGCAATCCGTCGTCGTCGACTGGAACAGAAACATATTGCGCGCCGTAGACACTGAACGCCTGCAGTGCACCGAGGTAGGTGGGCGCTTCGACCAGGACGCGGTCTCCGCGATTGATGAGCAGCTTACCAATCAGATCAAGAGCCTGCTGGGAGCCGGATGTAATGAGGACGTTCTCGACGCTGGCGACGATGCCGTAGCGTGCCAGGTTGCGGGCGATCATTTCGCGTAAGGGTTGGTAGCCCTCAGTGGCAGCGTATTGCAGAGCCTCCGCGCCGTGCTCCGTGAGAACTTTATGGCAGGCTTCTTCGAAACGCTTAACCGGGAATACGTCAGGGGCAGGCAGGCCTCCGCCGAAGGAAATGATTTCGGGCTTTTGCATTACCTTCAGTAGTTCCCGGATGGCGGAGCTTTTGACTCCCAGCGTGCGTTGCGCGTACCGCGACTTCCATGCTGTGGACATCGCGAAACCCTCCTCGCCGAACAGGTTTCAAAGCTTTCAGGGTTTCGAAGGTTTCAAAGACCAATTCCGATGCAGTTTGAAACGTTGAGACCTTGAAACTTTGAAACCCTGCACTTCCTAGTCTTCGCCCACCAGTTCCGGCTCAACCGACACGTGCACGTGGGGATGCGAATAAGTGTCGTTTTCCTGCGCGTCGACCACGGCGATCGCCGCCACATTCACTACGACCTCGACCGTCGCCGAACGTTGCAGCACGTGGACCGGACGGCTCATGCCCATAAGGATGGGACCGATGAGTTCTCCCCCACCGATCTTCGCCACCAGTTTCGTTGCAATGTTGGCGGATGCGAGGTCGGGGAAAATCAGCACGTTGGCGCCGCCCTTTAGCGTGCTGAAGGGATACTGTTCTTCGATGATCTCGGGAGAAAGGGCCTCGTCGGCCATGATTTCTCCATCGACCATCAGCGTGGGGTCGGCAAACTTGATCAGTTCGACCGCCTTGCGCACTTTGGTGCAGATGGGATGATCGACTCCGCCGAAGCTGGAGAACGACAGCATGGCCACTCTCGGGATCAGGTCGAAACGTCGGGCCATATGAGCGGTGCAGAGTGCGATCTCCACCAAATCTTCCGCGGTGGGCTCGATGTTCACACTCGCATCGGCCAGGAAAAAGACTTCTCCTTTGCGGGTGATGACCGCATAGCAACCGGAGACGCGGTGCAACCCTTCGCGCATGCGCACAATCTGCAGTGCCGGGCGAATCGTGTCAGGGAAATGCTGCGTCACCCCGGAAACGAGCGCGTCGGCATCGCCCATGCGCACCATCATCGAGCCAAACACATTGCGGTTGTTAATCAGGGTCTGGGCCTCGTGCAGAGTAACTCCGCGGCGCTGCCGCAGACGAAACAGTTCAAGGATGTAGTTCTCGCGATGATCCGAGGTTGCCGGATCTACAATCTTCATGCCATCCAGATCCACACCGAGTTCCTGCGCTCGACTTTGAATTTTTCCGGGCTCGCCAAGAAGAATCGGGTGTCCGATTTTCTCTTCCACCAGGACGCGGCAAGCTCTCAGGATCTTCTCGTTATCGCCCTCAGGAAATACCACCTGCTTGGGATTGGCCTGCGCTTTATGAATCATCGTGCGCGAGACCTCGTAGGCCTTGCCTAAGCGGCGTTCGAGCTGGGCGCGATAGGTTTTGAGATCGACGGGCTCCTGCGCGACTCCGCTGCGCATGGCGGCTTCGGCGACGGCGGAAGCCTCCCACATCAGCACACGCGGATCGAACGGCTTCGGAATGAGATACTCGCGGCCAAATTGCAGGCGGGCCACCCCGTACGCGCGGCACACGGAATCGGGAACGTCTTCTTTCGCGAGATCGGCCAGAGCGTGCGTGGCGGCCAGCTTCATCTCCTCATTAATGGCGGTGGCGCGCACGTCGAGCGCTCCGCGGAAAATGAACGGGAAGCCGAGAACGTTGTTGACCTGGTTAGGATAGTCCGAGCGTCCGGTAGCGATGATGACGTCGGGACGCGCCGCCTTGGCTTCTTCGTAGGTGATCTCCGGATCGGGATTCGCCATGGCGAAGACGATTGGATCAGAGGCCATGGAGCGGATCATTTCCTGATTGATGGCGCCCTTGACGGAGAGTCCGGCAAAGACGTCGGCGCCCACCAAGGCTTCAGCAAGAGTGCGCAGCGGCGTGTCCTGCGCGAAGCGGACTTTATACTTGTTCATGCCTTCTTTGCGGCCCTTATAAACGACGCCTTTGGTGTCGCAGAGGATGATGTTTTCGCGCTTCACACCCAGTTGCACGTAGTGCTCGGCGCAAGCGATTCCGGCGGCTCCAGCGCCGTTGAAAACTACGCGTACTTTGCGTATGTCTTTGCCCACCACTTCGAGAGCATTTAACAGAGCCGCGCCCGAGATGATCGCCGTCCCATGCTGGTCATCGTGGAAGACTGGAATCTTCATCGTCTTGCGCAGTTCTTCCTCGATCTGGAAACAGTCGGGAGCTTTGATGTCTTCGAGATTGATGCCGCCAAACGTCGGCTCAAGTAACTGGCAGAGCTTGATAATTTCTTCTGGATTCTTGCTGTTGACCTCGATATCGAACACATCGACATCCGCAAAGCGCTTGAACAGGACAGCCTTGCCCTCCATCACGGGCTTTCCGGCAAGGGCGCCGATGTCGCCCAGTCCGAGCACGGCCGTGCCGTTGCTCAGGACCGCGACCAGATTGCCGCGTCCCGTGTATTTGAAAGCGTCCTGCGGATTCTTCTGGATCTCGAGACAGGGCTCGGCAACGCCGGGCGTGTAGGCGAGGCTGAGATCGCGCTGCGTGCGGCAGGGCTTGGTCGGCGTGACTTCAATCTTTCCCGGGCGCTCCCCATTGTGATAATCGAGGGCCTGCTGCTTACTGATTAACATGATTTCCTCCGTGCGTCCGCGGGCGCGAACTGCGGCCATTCGTGGCTACCCACACTCTTGGGTATATGCCCGGGGTGATTGATGGGCTGTGACTGCGATCACATTCTGCGGTGAGCGTAGAGTTGTCGGCCCGACCTCGGTTCCTGTCTGCTTCGGGTTGAGTTGCGGAGAAGTCGTTCCGCATCACAGACCCCGCTCGCCAGGCAGGCGACATGACCTACTCTTTCGGGCTCCTCTTCCACATGGGCACGCAGGGATTCCAGCTATGCACATCCTTCTGGAAATCCCGCCCCGCTTGGCTAGCGCCGACGCTGGTAAGGTCTTCCACCGGAGACTTGAGAAGTTCGGCGATGTAGAGTTCGACCTGTTCGCGCAGGCGAGGGCTCTTCAAAGCATCGCGGAGTTCGGTCTTTTCAATATGGGTGAATCCGCCGCACAGCGGACATTTCACAACGTCGTCGTTCACCATTGGTGGCCTCGCGATCGGGGAATGTCGCGGGGGTGCAGTCCTGCACCGTACCCGCGGCTCTATTAGAGGATGCAAAGGGTTGCGGAGCAGTGATAATGATCGCTCGGGACGGTGATCGGGCTCACAGGTTAGAGTGGGGCCGCGGAATTGTAAGGCCGTGAGTTGCAATAGAGAGAGAGAGAGAGAGAGAGAGAGAGAGAGAGAGAGATTTATCACCAAGCGTCCCAACCTGATCCTTCGATTTCCGGCCGAGCAGAGACCAGCAAACCCTGATGCAGTAGGATTGCAAGACAGTAAAGGCGAAGGGGATGCAAATGGGTCAACAAATCCGGACGACTGTCTTTGCCCTGATAGCCTGCGCAGCTTTTGCCCAGAACGCTCCCTCGTCTCACGGCGAGACAGGGCTCAAAACCCAGTTCGTCGAGGTCCAGTCAGATGTAAAGCTCGAGGTGCTCGACTGGGGAGGGACCGGGCGCAGCCTCGTGCTTCTCGCAGGTCTCGGAAACACAGCTCACGTTTTTGACAGCTTAGGGCCGAAGCTCACGGCGCATTATCACGTCATTGGGATTACGCGGCGCGGGTTCGGCCAGTCCTCCGCGCCTCAAACGGGTTATGACCCAAAGCGGCTCGGAGATGATGTCGTCGCGGTTCTTGACGCCCTGCACATCACTGATCCTATCCTCGTCGGGCATTCGATTGCAGGAGAAGAACTGAGTGCCATCTCCACCTACCATCCAGGGCGCGCTGCTGCGCTCATTTATCTCGATGCCACAGGCACTTTTGCTCTCTACAACCCCAAGTATGGCGATTACACACCCTCTTTGGCGCAGCTCAAAGACGATCTTTCAGCATTACAAAAGAACCTCTTTAATGACGGCCTCATATCGAAGACATTGACAGACATGGCGCTGTTTCAGTCGTATCTTGCCGACATTCGAGGCGAAGTCGAAGGTGGAACCGGTCCCGAGCCGAAACCCAATGACCTTGCCAGCATTTCTGCCTTCCAGAGTTACATGAAAGGCTACGTCGGTGGCATCATCCCCGAATCGGAGGTCCGCCAGGATTTTCGTATCGGTGAGGACGGCAGGGTCGGCGAGTGGCTTGGGCACGGGTATGCAAACCAATCTGTGATGCTCGAAGAAGAACGCTTCCACTCCATCGATACACCCCTTCTAGCGATTCTTTCTTATCCTGGAGCTCCCAATCCAGGTCAGACGAACGACCCGGCAAAACTCGCAGCCTCTCGAGCCGCGGAAACGCGTCGCGAGGAAGCGCAGATTTCTATCTTTCGGGAGCAGCCCCATGCCAAGGTGGTCGTAATTCCCAACGCCACTCACTACATATTCCTCTCACGCGAGGAGGAAGTGATCTCACAGATCACCGACTTCGTGAATAGCCTTCCTGCCAAGCGTTAAGCAGAGCCAGAAATGAAGGTTTACGGCCGAATACAGGCTGTGCTTATCGGCGGACGAAAGTCGCCGGATCCAGCTCGTAGCCTTCGTCGGCAACGGCTTTCGCGACGGCCGAGCGTAGTGTCTGCTCATCAGCATTCTTCGGTAGAGTACAGTGCCGCAGTATGACTTCCTCTCCGGCTTCAATCCTGAGCAGCCAACTGGACTTGCTCGCATCCCATGAGACTTCCACACGATCCGCATGCATGGAACTTCCTCCATCAACCACCTAAGACGATTGTAGTTCAAGGATCCCCGTCACGAATTGTCTTCTGCTGAGACTGCGAGATCCGCTGGCGGGATCGCACCGTCAGTGATTCCGAGCACGCTGTTCCGTGATTGGACATGGAGGTTGTCCAAAAGTAATCCCGGCAACGTTTACGCCGCTTCCCTTTCCCTGCTAACATCATTGGTTTACAACTCAACGCTCAACCAAACCTGATCACGCCTTCATAAATCTAACGGAGGAAACATGGCAATTAAAGTTGGCATCAATGGCTTCGGAAGAATCGGCCGCAACGTTTTGCGCGCTTCGCTGAAAGACCCAAACCTGGACTTCGTCGCGGTCAACGATCTGACCGACCCGAAAACGCTGGCCCATCTTCTGAAGTATGACTCGGTTCTGGGCAACCTTCCGAACCAGGTTTCGGCGGGTGCCGATAGCATTACCGTCGACGGCAAGACCATCAAAGTATTCAAAGAGAAAGATCCGGCCGCGCTGCCCTGGGAGTCCGTGGGCGCGCAAGTCGTAATCGAGTCGACCGGACGCTTCACCGATGCCAACGACGCCAAGAAGCACATGCGCGGGCCGGTGAAGAAGGTCATCATCTCGGCTCCGGCCAAGAATGAAGACATTACGCTGGTGTTGGGCGTGAATCATGAGAAATATGATGGCTCGAAGCATCACGTGATTTCGAATGCTTCGTGCACAACGAACTGCCTGGCGCCTGTGGCGAAAGTCATTCAGGATGAATTCAAGATCGTCTGCGGCACCATGACGACCATTCACTCCTACACCAACGACCAGGTCATTCTCGACTTCCCGCATAAGGATCTGCGGCGCGCGCGTGCTGCCGCACTCAACATGATCCCGACTTCAACCGGCGCAGCCAAGGCACTGAAACTGGTAATTCCGGAACTTGGCGGCAAAGTCGACGGCTTCTCGATGCGTGTGCCGACGCCCAACGTTTCAGTGGTTGACTTCGTCGTCTGGGTTGAGAAGAAGACGACCAGGGAAGAAGTCAATGCAGCGCTGAAGAAGGCATCAGAATCCGGACCCTTAAAGGGATATCTCGGGTACGAAGAGCACGAACTGGTGTCGTCGGACTTCAAGGGCGACCCGCGCTCTTCCATCATCGATTCACCCTGTACCATGGTGGTCGGCGGCAACTGCGTGAAGGTGATCTCCTGGTACGACAACGAGTGGGGATACTCCAACCGCGTGCGCGACCTGATCAACTACATCGCGAGTAAGGGCCTGTAAGACCGATGTGTCATCCTGAGGCAGGCGTAGTTTGCCCGCCGAAGGACCTGGGCGAGCCGCGCGCTGCGTCGCGTTCTTTGCGACGCATGAATCGGGCGTTTGGCTCGCTTCCTTTAATACTGCCTGACAAAGGACGACCAGCCATGTCCAAGCTTTCCATTCGTGATCTGCCGCTCAATGGGAACCGGATTTTCATGCGCGTCGACTTCAACGTCCCGCTCGAAGACGGGCGCGTCATGGACGATACCCGCATCCGCGAAACCCTTCCTACCATCGAATACGCTCTGCGCCATGGCGCGCGCCTGATCCTCGCCTCGCACCTGGGACGTCCCAAGGGCAAACCCAATCCCAAGATGAGCCTGAAGCCGGTGGCCGAGAGGCTCCGCATGCTGCTCGACAAGGAACTGGCGCGCGGGGAAAACGTCGGCTTCTCCCCCGAGTGCGTCGGGCCTGAGGCTGAAGAAGTCGCGACCCAACTGGAGAAGGGCCAGACGCTTCTGCTCGAGAACCTGCGCTTCCACGCAGAAGAAGAAGGCAACGACGAGAAGTTCGCGCGGCAACTGGCGAACCTCGCCGAGTACTACGTGAATGACGCCTTCGGTACCGCGCATCGGGCGCACGCATCCACCGTCGGGATGACCAAGTTCGCGAAACAGTCCGCCGCTGGATTGCTGATGGAGAAAGAACTCAAATACCTCGGCAAAGCGCTAGAGCATCCCGAGGAGCCGTTCGTGGCGATCCTGGGCGGCGCCAAAGTCAGCGACAAGATCGGGGTGATCGAGAACCTGATGAAGAAGGTGCAGGTGTTGATCATCGGCGGAGGAATGGCCTACACCTTCCTCAAGGCTCAGGGACACGAGATTGGCAAATCGCTGCTCGAAGCCGATAAAGTTGACCTCGCCAAGCACTTGCTAGCCGATGCGAAGAAGCGAAATGTGAAATTCCTGTTGCCGATCGATCACGTGGTCGCCCTGAAACCCGAGGCCAATGCCGTGATCCAGCAGATTGGCGAAGGCCAGCCGATCCCAGCGGATAAGATGGCGCTCGACATCGGACCCAAGACGATCGAATTGTTCTCGGAGGAAATCTCGACCGCGCGAACGATTGTGTGGAACGGGCCAATGGGTGTGTTCGAAGTCCCAGGATTCTCGCGGGGGACGTTCAAGATCGCCCATGCGGTGGCCGACAATGGTGGAGCCATTTCGATTGTAGGTGGCGGCGATTCAGTCGCGGCCGTGCATGCCGCCAACGTCGCCGACAAGATCACGCACATATCTACTGGAGGCGGTGCGTCGCTGGAATTCCTTGAAGGAAAGAAGCTACCGGGAGTCGAGGCTCTCACGGATAAGAAGTGACGGACAAGCAGTGACCTTCCTGGATACAGTCGTGCACGGTTTCACAATTCGGCTTCTACTCGAGGGCGGCAAGGCTGTTGAGATTCACGGCCCTGCCGACATCACCGAGGAAACCACCGACGCGATTGTCAATGCCGCGAATTCATCCCTGCTGGGGGGCGGCGGAGTCGATGGTGCGATTCACGACGCTGGAGGGCCAGCGATCCTCGCCGAATGCCGCCAAATCGTCAGCAAAATTGGCACTCTGCCCGCCGGACAAGCAGTGATCACCACGGGCGGACGGCTCGCAGCCAAACACGTTATCCACACCGTGGGTCCGATCTATCGCGGCGGCGAGCATGGCGAGGCAGAAACGTTAGCCGGTTGTCATCATGAATCCGTGCGCCTGGCCGACCAGCATGCCCTGACCTCGCTGGCATTTCCAGCAATATCGACGGGGGCCTACGGCTATCCGGTGAACGACGCGGCGCCGATCGCGATTTCTGCCACGATCGAGGCCCTCGCGGCTGCGAAGCATGTTACAAAATGCCGCTTCGTACTCTTCGATATCTCCACCGTGCGCGCCTACCAGCGCGCCGCCGACACCCTTCATCGTTCCAATGCTACTTCCCCATTCCAAATTGAAAAGGCTCACTCATGAGAAAAAAAGTACTGGCTGCCAACTGGAAGATGTACAAGACGCCCGACGAAACCCGGGATTATTTTCGCGACTTCTTGCCCCTCGTGGCGGGCCATGACCGCGATGAGATCGTGGTCTGCCCGCCTTATACCGACGTCGCGACCGCAATCGAAGCAGCTCGCGGTTCCAATGTCGCAATCGGAGTACAGAATGTCCACTGGAAGGCGGACGGCGCTTACACGGGCGAGATCTCTGCGCCCATGCTGCTGTGTCTGGGCGTAACTCACGTGATCATCGGCCACTCCGAGCGGCGCCAGTACTTCGGCGAGACCGACGACACCGTGAACCTGCGCCTGAAGACAGCATTGGAGTCGGGACTCACCCCGATCTGTTGCGTGGGAGAAGTACTGCAGGAGCGTGAGGCCGGCCTCACCGACGACGTGCTCCGTCGCCAGTGTGTACGAGCATTTCACGCCATCTCGGCGAAGAAGGCGGCGAAGTTGATTGTTGCCTATGAGCCGGTCTGGGCGATTGGCACGGGCAAAACCGCGACGCCCGAAATGGCGGCAGAAGCGCATGCGGTGATCCGTCGCGAAGCGACTGAAGTTTTCGGCGAAGAGTTTGCGGCCCAGCTGCGTATCCTCTACGGCGGATCGGTCAAGCCAGACAATGCAAAAGCGCTCATGTCGCAGGAGGAAATTGACGGCGCCCTGGTCGGCGGCGCGTCCCTCGATCCGAAGTCGTTCTCCTCCATCGTGAAGTACTGAAAGTCTCACAAGGCGAGGTCCCCTTGTAGCGCCGCCGTCCCGGCGGCTGTCGCGGCGGCGTCTCGCCGCCGCATCCAAAGCCCGGGACTCGCCGTCGTTTTCCTCCGGCATCGAACACCCCTTCTTCTCTGCAAAGGAGAGCGCAACAATTCCCATCCGTGATCCCCGTCACTGCAAGAACTGCATGTCGCGAATAGATTTCAATCACGGAGCCAAGCAAGTGGGCCCCTCAACCTTAGTTCTTTCCTTGCACGCGAGGAGGTCTTATGCAATTGTCGAAGCTTCGTGAATTTCTCGACTCCCGTCATATCAGGTACCTGGTCATTTCTCACTCTCTTGCCTACACCGCGCAGGGCATAGCCGCCCTGACGCACGTCTCCGGCAAGAAGCTGGCGAAGACAGTGATCGTTAAAATCGACGGCATCCTTGCAATGGCCGTAGTCCCCGCACCGGCGCATGTGGATCTCGACCGTCTGAGGGCCCTGACGGGCGCACGAGCAGTTGAGCTCGCCAGCGAGCGCGAGTTCAAAGACGCGTTTCCCGATTGCGAGACGGGCGCAATGCCTCCGTTCGGCAATCTCTACGACATGTCCGTGTACGCCGACGCGAGCCTGGCGGAATACCAAGAGATCACGTTCAACGCCGGCACACATCGCGAACTGGTTTGCATGAACTGGGACGACATGGTGCGACTGGTGAACCCGATGGTCGCTGACCTGACCCGCCACCAGCCGGCCGTCGCAGCGTAGAACGCGGGTTAGTCCGGCAGGCCGATCAGGGAGAAGTGCGGCCCGACGCCCCCTACGACGAAGGATCCTCCCTCGTGAGACTTCGTGTCCTTGGTGGTTCAAGGTTTCCATGCACTGTCATCGGCCCCTCGCCCATCGGCCCCTCGCATTGACAATTCGACCATCCGACAGGCAAACTACCGCATTCGCTGGGAATCGCCTCCGGTGAGTGCCTGCTGCGGTTTTGACCCATTATCGCCGTCCAGGCCGTATAATCGCTGTTCACTTCGTCTATGGCCATGACCGAGCAACGGGTCTCGTACACGCTCGACTCCTCATTGGAGACGATCGACAATGCGGAGGAGAAGGCGACACGGGTCGCTACAGAACTCGGCTTTCCTGACGATGAGATCATGCAGATTTCCATGGCTGTGCGTGAAGCCGCGGTGAATGCGGTTTTGCACGGCAATGCGTATGCCCCGGACAAGAAGGTAACGCTGGTTTTCGAGCGCTCGGGTGACGACCTGATTATTACCATTCGCGATCAGGGCTGCGGGATGGACTTGAGCAAGATCCCCAATCCCTTGGCGCCCGAGAACCTGCTCAAAACCTCGGGACGCGGAATTTTTCTTATGCGCTCGTTTATGGATGTGGTCGAAATCCGGCCCACCGAATCGGGCACCGAACTCAAATTAATCAAGCACGTCCACGGGCCAACCGCGGGCGGCAAGGAGGCTTCCCAGTGAGCATGAAGGTTGGTAGTCGGCAGGTGGATGGAGTCGTGATCGTGGATTGCAGCGGTCGCATAACCCTTGGCGAAGGCAGCGTCATTCTCCGCGACACAGTGCGCGACCTGCTCTCCAAGGGCAACAAGAAAATTGTCCTGAACCTCCAGGACGTTAACTACATTGACAGCTCCGGGATCGGTGAACTGGTCAGCGCTTTCACCACCACCAAGAATCAGGGCGGAGAGTTGAAACTCCTGAACCTCACCAAGAAGGTAAACGACCTGCTTCAGATCACCAAGCTTTACACCGTGTTCGACGTGAAAGACGACGAAGCGTCCGCGGTCAAATCGTTCAAGTAGAGGTTCTCTGCGCAATCGGGTGCCCCATCCTTGTCGCGTTTTGTGCGACAGGGTGGGGCAGTTCAGCCTTGGGGTTTCCCCGCCTAGAATCAGATCATTGGGCAACTCTTTTCGTCTTCATAGGTTCTGACAGGTTGAGAGAGTTCGTCGGCGAAGGAGATCGCCATGAGACTGATCTGGGCTCCCTTCTTATTGATTCTCTCGGCTTTCCTGCTTATTGCCTGCGGTGGAAGTAGTCGCCAACTGCAATCGATCACAATCGCCAAGACAGCAAATGGCCAGCTTATCCAGTTCGTCGCGACCGGCACTTTTTCTGCTCCACCAACTACAGTGACGCCTTTGCCGGTCGACTGGACGTTAGGCCTGATGGCGCCTCCGCCGCCCACCTATGATTACGCTCTGACAACGCAGCCGTACGTGTACGATTGTGCAAATGCCGGAGCCTACAATCTTCCGGTGGTAGCTTTCGCACCGACGGATCCGAACGCGCCGCTTAGCGGCAAAACCACGAAGGTGGTCACCGCATCCGGCGGACTTCCCTGCCAATAACCCGGCACCGGCCAGCCGTTCGGAGCGAGCAGTTCCGTGGTGGAACGGTTCGAAAACATTTCGAGAGCCCATCACTGACCTGCAGCGAACCCATTCCGTAGACTTTCGGGTATGGATTGGGCGCAGCTCAAATTGTTTCTACCCTTTCTCGGCGTTGCTTTGTCTGTCTCCTTACACGCTTCCGACTGCATTCCGATTCAAGACGCGGGCCAGCACGTGGGCGAAACCAAGTGCGTGACTGGAAAAGTGCTCAGAATTAAAGTGGGAGCGAAGGGCGTTCATTTTCTTGACTTCTGCGAAGAGCAGATGGCCTCCCCCTCCACGGTAGTGGTCTTTGCTTCGGGCCTGAAGGATGTGGGCGATGTGCGCCGACTGGAAGGCCGCAGCATCGAGATTCACGGAGCTGTCAAGCTCTACGATGGACGCGCTGAAATAATCCTCAACCGCATCAGCCAGATCACCGGGGGCGCGGCCATGATTCCTCCACTCCCCAAGAACTACGACGTTGAGAACCGCGGCCACTACAGCGCCGGACATGTCCGGCCCACAAAGAAGCCGGCGAAAACGAAGGCCACGCCCTCGACCACCGCAACGTATGGCAATGATGAGGACGGGGAAGATCCGCCGTAGAAGGGCTTGGACCCATTCCCTCGAAATCTTGAATTGAGCGGTCAATCGGTGCTTAGGCCTGTTTGCGGTTATCGGCCGACCCCGAAAATCGCGTACCAGAATCTGTCTCCACCCCGTGCTGCTCCAAACCCACAAGCCAGAACAATGACGATGGCGACGCACACGACGAGAGTAGACGGCAGGTCGGCGAAGAAGACATTAGTCCTGAGTGCGAAGCCTGCACTGATGAAGATTCCGAGTATAGCCCCGCAGACGAATCGAACCCAAAACTCCAGTCGGTCCATTGCGATAAGGGGCTCACGTTCAGACAGCACTGCAATCTTGTTCTCTGGTCTTGAAGCTTGTGTGGTGGGTTGGGGGGCATATCTCAACGGGGCGTGATGGAATGTGCTGTACGCTTCGTTGATTAGTTCCATCATTCGTGCCGCCTCAGCTTGTTCTGGCGTTCCAGCGTGATACAGATCGCCACCGCTTTGCCATCACGCGGTATGCGTGCTTAATGACGTGACTACTGGTTGAGTCTGGAACTCCAAGCAGTTCGTAAGCACGTTTGACGTTGCTGAATGGAGACGGGTCTGTTGGCATGAGCGGATACTAGTTTCCATGCGTTGAACGAACACAGGCCGAAATGAGCGCGCCCAACGTGTCCTCCGAGGAACAAATCCTAGCCTTGCGGTCGCCTTTCGTCTACATTACCTTCGCCTAACTGTTGATTAATCGCGTTTACACTGATAACCGGGTGGGATCGGAATTGCCCTTCTCCTCACGCACGCCTCCGCCTCGGATGCGTACAATGGAGTGACACATTGTAGAGAATCGAGAGACACAAGGGAGCGGGTGGCTATGGACACACAGAGTGAGCGCAATCCCGAGTCAAATCCAGCCAAGGCAGAGGGACACATTCGAAGTGCTCAGCAAATTCTAAAGGCGCTGCAGGAGAAGATCGGAGAGCATCCAGAAATCGGGGCGGCCATTACGAAGCTCGAGATGGCGCTGAATGATCTGGCGATCCAGACTGGCGGCCTGCTGTAAAGGGCAGGATCGGGCGCAAGAGGTCAGCAGATAGCTAGCGAAATATCCCATATCACATTGAATGGGACATCTCGAGCCGATGCACGCACTCGGAGCGCGAGCACTCACACCATTCCTCTTCGCAACTCCTCCAAAGGATATTTCGTACCTCGCCAGACAATGCCGTCGTTCCACAACGTGAGAGTCATCGACCGCAGCAGCGTGTAGATGAACAGCGTCGTGCTGACCGGGTGCAGCAGGAAGTAATAAGGCGGCACCGCTGAACGCCACGACATTCCGACGTAGACCGCAAACATCGAGACCAGGGCCACAGCATACGGAATCCGCGCCCAGCCGTGGGCGAGAAACACACCAAGAAATGGACCGTAATTCAGGAACGCCAAGCCGAGCGCGGAGATCACCGTCCTCCACCATTGAAACGACAGCACGGCAAAGAAATTCTTGGTCAGATTGTTGACAACTCCCATCGCACCTTTGGCCCAGCGGATCGAAATCAAGTCCCCGCCAAACACGTTGCGCTGGGCGTAGCCCGCCTTCTTGACCACCTTCCCCAGTTTCATATCGTCGAGCACTTCCATGCGGAGCGCTTCGTAGGTTCCAACGGCGTCGTAGACACGGCGGCGCACCAGATTGAATGCGCCCACGCCCATGTGATCGTCGGTGCTGGGATCGGCCACTTTCCAGGGGCGATGTCCGAACAAAAACATCGTCTGGAAGAAAGCGATCATCATGTATTCGCCCGGCCGCTTCATGATCATGCGGGGAAACATCACCAGGTGATCGGCAGGCACGGACTCGGCGTATACAAGCGCACGCCGCAAAGAGTCAGGCTTGAACAGCACGTCTGCGTCGGTGAACAGGAGCCAGTCGCCCGTAGCGTAGTTCGCGGCCGTCCACATGGCGTGCGTTTTTCCGAGCCAACCGGGGGGAAGTTCCCTGTGATGAACCACACGAAGCGGGTGCCCCATCCTTGTCGCTGCGTTTTTTGCAGCGACAGGGTGGGGATTCTGACTGAAACTCCCGGCCAGCCGTTCCAGGATCTCGCCCGTCCGATCAGTCGACCGGTCATTCACAGCGATGACTTCGTAGTTGTCGTAGTCGAGCGCAAGCAGAGTGTTCAGTGCCTGCTCGATGGCCTCTTCTTCATTGCGGGCGGGAACAATAATCGAGACGCGAGGATTGCCCGCGGGCAAAACGGGATTCCGATCCCACTCCGGACAGGAAACATCGGCCACGCTGGGCATACCCAGGGCAGCATCCAAGATGCGGGAGAACCACGCCAGGGCCAGAATCGTTCCCGCAATCCAATGAAAATAACCCATCAAGTTGTCATCCGGAGGAGGGCGTCTTTTGCCCGCCGAAGGATCTGAGCGAACTGCGCGAAGCAGCCTGCCCTCAGCAAGCGAAGCGCGCCGAACAGGTCGCCTTCTTTGCGATGCAGAAACCGCGCGTTCGGCTCGCTTCCTTAGTAGTTTCCTGCACCGGCGGACGCGCCGCCCACAGCAACCGGCGGCGCAAATTTCATCCCATAGAACAGTATCGCAGAGGAAATCGCCATCGCGATCACCGGCAGAATAAAAGCCGCCTGCAGAGACCGCTTGTCAGCCACCCAGCCCATCATGGTGGGTGAAGGCACGTCGCCCAAAATATGGATGATGAAAATGTTGACCGCCAGCGCGGTGGCACGAATATGCGCACCCACCGAGTTGATCACCGCCGCATTCAGCGGAGCCGTGTTCAGCAACAGGAAGAACGCCGCCACGCCGATCGCTGGAATCATCATCGGGCCCCTGACAAATAACGCCACAATCATCACCGGAACCCCCAGCAACATGCTCGCCGCCGACACCACGTAGTAGGCGCTCTTCATCCGGGGCAGCAAGTAGTCGCCGAGCCATCCCCCGAGCAGCGATGCCACAATGCCGTCGATCACGATGATGACGCCGAACATCAGATTCGCGTTTTCCAGCGTGTAGTGGCGTTCGCTGTACAAAAACTGCGGCATCCACACTTGAATCCCGCCGAGAGAGTACGTCATGAAAGCCATACCCAGAGTCGCAGTGAGGAATGCGGGATTCTGCAGTAGAACAAGAGTCGACCGGTAGAGCTTCTTCAGGTAAAGGAAAACGATCAAGAAGAATTCCTTCACCAGGCCGCCTTTGAAATCGTCGGGCAATAGATCTCCCGTCTCAGCATCCTTCACCGAATCGAGCCGCCCTCGTTCCGGTTCCTTCAGAAACAATACCGTGATGGCCAGCAAGAAACCCGGAGCCGCAGCAATATAGAACGGAAACCGCCAGCCGTGATGCGGAGCCAGATAACCGCCTAACAGATATCCCGCTGCCGAGCCCACGGGAATTGCCAGATAAAAAATCCCCAGAATCCGTCCCCGCACCTTCTCCGCAAACAGATCGGCGACAAACGTAGGAGCGATCGTCACGAATGTGGCCTCGCCCACTCCGACCAGCGTATGCCGCACCAGTAGTTCCGTGTACGTGTGCGTTACGGCGGTTAGAAGAGTGAGGCCGCTCCAGAAGATCGCGCCCAGCACGATGATGAGTTTTCGTGAGTAGCGATCGGCCAGCGGCCCCACAAATGGCGCCGCGATCATGTAAAAGCCGAGAAATGCGCTGGTGAGATATCCAATCTGTTCCTTGGTGACGTGAAACTCCTGCTGCACCAGCGGCTGTACCGCAAATAGCACATTGCGATCCACATAATTGAGCAGATTGAGCGCCGTAAGGACGATCAGCGCTGTGCGAGGTTGGAGATCATTCTGGGCCACAGGTCTGGCGAATATAGCACGGCGGCTAGATTCAGTTTTTCCGCCCCTTGGGCCGCGGCCACTTCGCCACGATCGTCGTCGAGATTCCTCCCCGGGGGCGAAACTCGCCTCGCACCTCCGCCCACACCGGCTTCGCCCACTTCACCACATCCTCCAGCACCTGATTGACGACGTTCTCCTGAAAGATCCCCAGATTCCGGTAGCATTGCAAATACTCCTTCAGCGACTTCAACTCCAGGCAGCTCTTATCGGGCATGTAGCGGATGGCCAGCACTCCAAAATCCGGCAGCCCAGTCTTCGGACATACCGAGGTGAACTCGGGATCGTCGACAATAATCTCGTAGCCGGGAAACTGATTGGGCCAGATCTCAATCTCTGGAAACTTCGCATCGAGGCCCGCGGCGGCGTGCTCGGACGTATAACGGGACGATTTTGGCATGGAACTATTGTAGCGTTTGCCCGGTTTGACCCGCAGTGACGATACACCCGAGCGCCGTTGCCCGCATACAATCAGATACGTGCTCGGAGTGTCCGGCGGTATCTGTCGTGGCCGCTGGAATGGTAAATTGTTACTTACAGTTATTCCTGCCGCAACCTGAAAGACGACCGGTTGGTATCGACGAAAAATTCGAACACACTGTCCCGGGGACGGTGGATTTGGCTCGCGATTGCGCTGCTGGCAGGTTTGGCGGTTCTATATTCGTATCTTCACCAGACACCCCTGAAAGTGCGCGTCGCCACGGTTCAGCGTGGCCCCATCCGCAGCCTGGTCTCCACTAACGGCAAGGTTGAGCCCATTCAGAATTTCGAAGCGCATGCCCCCATCCCAACCACGGTGAAACGGTTGTTTATCAAAGAAGGCGATCACGTGCGCAAGGGGCAGTTGCTGCTCCAACTCGATGATGCCGACATTCGCACCCAGGCCGCTCGCGCCCAGGCTCAGGTGAAGGCCGCGCAGGCCGATCAGTCCGCCCTCACCAAGGGAGGCACGCAAGAAGAAGTGCTCACCTTGAATGCGCAACTGGTGAAAGCCCGCAGCGCGCGCGATGTGGCCCAGCACAATCTCGATGCCATGCGCCGCCTGCAACAGGATGGCGCTGCGTCTCCCGGCGAAGTTCGCCAGGCCGAAGACGCTCTGCAGCGCGCTCAGGCCGACGTTACGCTGGCCGAGCAAAAACAGAAAGATCGCTATTCCAAACCAGAAGCAGCGCGAATCGAAGCCCAGGGAACCGAAGCGCAAGCCGCATATGACGCTGCCGAAGATGCTCTGCGCAAGTCCAGCGTGCGCGCCCCGTTCGACGGCACGGTCTATTCCCTCCCCGTGAAGCAGGGAGCATTTGTGCAGGCCGGCGAATTGCTGCTGCAGGAAGCTGATCTTTCCAAGGTGATGGTCCGAGCTTTCGTCGACGAGCCGGACGTAGGCCGTCTCCAGGTCGGACAAAAAGTGGAGATTACGTGGGACGCCATCCTTGGCCGAACCTGGACAGGCACCGTTCTCACCGTACCGTCCACCGTAAAGCTGCGCCTATCGAGAAATGTAGGCGAGACCACTTGCGTCGTCGACAATAAGGATCTCCGACTGCTGCCCAACGTGAATGTCGGCGTTACCATCGTGGTGGCCGAACACAGCAACGTCCTCACGCTGCAGCGCGACGCTCTGCGCATCGACGAGAGCAAGCCTTACGTTTTCCGCATTGTCGACAAACACCTGAAGCGCCAGACCATAGAGTTCTCGCTACAGAATCTGACTCGTGTTGAGATCACCTCCGGCCTTTCCGAAGGGGACGAGGTTGCATTGCCGGCAGAGGACAAGCCTCTCTTCGATGGCGCTGCCATCAAAGTGGTTCCTTAGTTTTTGGCAGGCACGATTTCCATCGGATTTGGACTCCACCACGCATGAAACTCCGAACCTTCTCCTCGCTGCTGTTTTTGTTCGGGCTTTTACTTTCTGCACACGCAGCGATATCTCCGATAGATCTCCTTGCCGCCGGGCGCGCGGATGACGCCATCCAGGCTTTGGAGCAGCAGGTCAAGCAGTCCCCTACTGACGCCGAAAGCTATAACCTGCTGTGCCGTGCGTATTTCATGATTGAAGAGTGGGACCGCGGCATTGCCGCTTGCGAGCGCGCGAGAAGCCTCGATCCCCGGAAGAGCCTTTATCACCTCTGGCTTGGGCGGATCTACGGCGAGAAAGCGGGCCGTGCCGGAATCTCTTTCTCATCACTGGGGTTGGCAAAGAAAGTTCGAACCTCGTTTGAGCGGGCGGTGGAATTGGACCCAAAGAGTGGGGAAGCTCGTACCGATCTGGCTGAGTTCTACTTCGAGGCTCCGGGCATCGTGGGCGGCGGGAAGGATAAGGCCCGCCAGCAGGCCGACGCACTGTTGCGGCTGAATCCCGGGATGGCCCACTGGGTGCTGGCCCGCATCGCCTCCAAAGAGAAAAATCCAGACGAGGCCGAGCGCGAATATCGCGCCGCCATCATCACGAGTCATTCCGGAACTCGCGCCTGGCTCGATCTAGCCATCTTCTTGCGTCACGCCAACCGCCTCGATGAAATGGATCAAGCGCTTCATACGATGGAGTCCAGTCCAGTCGACCGTCCCGAGTCACTCATGGACGGCGCGCACCTTCTTCTGCAAACCGGCCGCGACTATCCCATGGCAGTGCGGCTCTGCCGGCGCTATCTTGAGGCTCCCGTCGAGGAAGGCCCCGCCTTCAAAGCGCACGACTATCTGGGCCAGCTATTGGAGAAGCTAGGAGACCGTCGCGCCGCTGCCGAGGAATTCCGGGCGGCCCTCGCCCTGTCTCACAACTACGCCCGCGCCCAGGAGGGCTTGAAACGAGTGGAGCATTGAGTTTGCCGAGAACGCACGATCTTGGAGAACTGCGAATCTTCGCCCAAGTTCATGCCTTGAAAAGCTCGCCCAGTTCGCCCATCCGACATTTAAAATCTCGCTGGCATCCAATTACTCATGAAATCATTTCCAGATCACTCTGAAAGGGACGCAATGACAACCTCGTGCCGCGGCGCGCGCACCGCAAAGTGGATTCTGGCCGTCCTGCTGTTACCAAGTTCTCTGCTGGCTGAACCTGTCTCGCTCAAGCGCGTGGTCGAACTCGCGCTGGCTCACGCTACTGGGGCGGGCATCGCCGCTGCCGACGAGTTGCAAGCCTCCGCTGCGTATCGCGAACTCCGTAGCAACTACATCCCGCAACTCTCCACCGGGGCGGGACTCGGGTATTCGTATGGGTTTCCCCTCGCGCTGGAGGGATCGGCCCCGGCTTTGTTCAACGTCAACGCGCAATCTGCGCTGCTGAATCCGGCGTTGCGCGATTTTGTGCGCGCCGCGAAAGCCGACTCCGCTGTCGCCTCCCTGAAGTCCAAAGACGAGCGCAACCAGATCATCCAGGACGCTGCTCTGAGCTATGGCGAACTCGCCAAATGGGAACAGCGGTTGGTGAAACTGCAGGAAACCGAAGCGGACGCCAATAAGATGCAGGCTGCGGTTGCCGAACGCGTGAAGGAAGGCGTCGACAGCGAACTTGACGGCAAACGGGCCATGCTCTCGGCAGCACGAGTGCGGCTGCGGATCGCCGAGGCACGGGGCGCCGCCGACGTACTCCGCGAGCATATTTCGAAACTCACAGGACTTCCTCCGACGAACATTCAGACGGATCCCGACTCGATCCCCGCTCCGCCCGCACTCGCACCAAACGAAGTGGCCGCGAACGATGCGGCCGCGTCCAGCCCTTCGGTAGAAGCGGCCGTTGAACATGCTCGTGCGCAATATCTACGCGCCCAGGGAGAACATAAATCGCTGTGGCCCAGCCTGGACTTCGCCGCGCAGTACGCCTTGCTCTCCAAATTCAATAACTACCAGAACTACTACATTCCGTCGAAGCCCTGCACTACGTCACTCGGTGAATTCTTGTGCGTGACCAACCAGTTTCAGCAGAACAATGCAACGGTCGGCGTCAGTATCCGGTTCCCTCTATTTAACGCGCCCCAACGCGCACGCGCCAAGGCCGCCGATGCCGACGCCCTGAAGGCCACGAAGCAGGCGGAAGCCGCCAAGAATCAGGTCTCGGAGGAAACGTTGCGTTTGCAGCGTTCGGTCGCGCAGATGCAGGCTGCACGTGACGTGGCCCAACTGGAATATGAAATCGCTGAAAAGAATCTGACATCAGTTCATACCCGTATCGATGCCGGAACCGCTACGCTGCACGATCTCGATGAGGCCCGGTCGCAAGCCAGCGAACGCTTCATCGCCCTGCAGGATGTGACGTTCGAACTGGAGCGCAGCCAACTGGGCGTGCTGCGGTCGACGGGAGAGCTGGAAAGATGGGCTCTGGGGACGCACTAGGAGTCTGAACCGCAGCAAGTTCAGAGACGTGGAGGATTCGCGAAGCCAGGACGAACAGGGCCGGCAGGAAGGCCCGCTGCAGCGATTGCAGAAGAACTGCGAAAGCGTGCATCACCGTGGAAGAGCGGCCCTTCAAGGGCCGCGTAAGCATGTGAAATCAGTGTGGGCTTCAGCCCCGGTGGTCGATTCTTACCTGATAGGCAACGTTTGTCCGCGACCTCTTCAGTCGGGTCGTAAGCCGACACTGAACTCGCCAGCTTTACCCGCTACAGCCACTACAAACTCCCGCGCAAGGTCTTCACCATCACCCGAATCGCCTTCTCGTTGCGCCGGTACCAGCGCCACTGACCTTTCTTGTTCGCCTCCACCAGTCCCGCCTTCGTTAGGATAGCCATGTGATGAGAAATCGTCGGCTGCGAAAGCCGGACACGTTCTTCGATGTCCCCCGCGCAAAGACAAGGTCCGGTTTCAGCTTTCTGAGACTTTGCCTCGGCCTCGCCTTCTTTCAGAGCCTTAAGGATTCTGCGGCGGGTCGGGTCGGCAATGGCGTGCAACGCGCAGTCGAGAGAAGATTCGTTCGATGACATGGATCTTCTAGCAATAGCGCGGAAATCGATGGGTGTCAATGTAGCAATTGTTGATCCGCCTCGTCTGCCGACGACCTCCCTCAGCGGGAACTATCTTGCGCGCGCTGGTGTCAACCACCTCAGACGCTACTCCGTGGGTTATCGACCGCACCACTACCGCGCTGATCTCGAACAGGGGCCCTCGTTCGGTCGCGAGGCTGGGTCAGGATGAGCACCTTTGATTTAATCGGAACGTCCGCGCCGAAGCCATTTCCCAAATGGCTGCCACTGGCTGGGGGACTGGTCGGCGCTCTGCTGGTTGCCACTTTCGAGAGCCACCTGCCGCTCGTACACACGCTTTCTCCAGCCGAAATCCTCGGCCTGGCAATCGAAAATGTCCTCGAAGTGTTTCTGGTGAGCGCGGCGGTGGCATGGGGTCTTTCCACGATCCGGCCACGCCCGAGCGGGGTCGATACACGCCGTCTCATCTTACGAACCTCGCTCGACGCGCTCTGGCTCGCGCCACTCGCCCTTTTCCTCCGGGAGGATTCGATCTGGGCGATGCCGATGGCGGCCGTGTTCGTAACCAGGGCGGTAACATCGTTCCAGTCGCTCCAAGACGAGCCCGGACCAATAGACGGCGAGGCCTCCCCTCTCTTCCCTCTTCGAACCACATTCGGGGCGCCCCAATCATCGACTTTCTGGGAGCAGGCCGCCGGAGCAGGCGCCACATTGTGCGCCGAAGCAGGTGCAATCGCTGCGTTCGCGGGATACTCGTTCTCCTCAGCATTTCTTGTCGGGATCGCTTCTGCCGTCTGGACCTGGTCCTTCACCAGGGGAGCGCAACCAAACGCCGGACAGTCTCCCTCCCGTCAATTCTCATCGCGCCCTCTGTCGATGATTGCACTCGCCATCTTGATCACGGCTGCCGGGCTCATCCGATACATGCCACACTCCTTCAGAATTCGTGGGTTTGGTGTTCCCTCGCTGTATCACGCGCGGCAAGGATCTCCCCGAGGCGAAAAGGGAGGGCAGGTCGGTCGTCAGAAAACGTTCGACCGTGCCGGTCTGGCTCCTGACGAAAGCGACTCCGGCATTGTCCTGTGGCCCGAGGCACAGACGCAAACCAAGCTCGTCGCCCCCACGCCGGTTTTAGGAGAGGCTCTGCAAACCGGCCGTGGGAGCGCGAAACCTCTGGAAATCCCCTTTGACGGCGTTTACTGGTTCTTCAAAGCGCCCGACCTGCATCCACCCAAGACTTCGCGTCAGGCACATGGCAGCCCCGAGCTAGTGAATATTCGCTCCACGGACCGGCGGCCTCTCTCGATGGAAGCACACGACCACCTCGGCAACATGCTTAATCTGGATTGCTGCAGCAGAATTCAGGTCGCGATTCGCAATGCGGACCATTACCCGGAAACGGTCTCGCTGGAACTCGTCCTGATCAACACCAGCGCACTCGGAAAACCATCTCAGTCACTCGGCACAGTGATGGTCAGGTCGACCCGCCCGTGGAAACTCTTTGACGAGCCAGCTAAGCCGGTCAGCGAGACGCTAAATTTCGTCGTTCCGGCGCATGCTTCCATACACCATTTCGATGAAGTGATGGTTGTATTTCGGCTGGACGCTGCCCGGGCAGACGCCGGCCCCAAGATCGCGATTGATCGTTTCGTGCTTGTGCCCCGCGGGTTGTAAGGAAGCTACTTCTTCAGAATCGGGCTATACCCGTCTGCGATTAACTTCGTCCGCATCGCCTCAGCGTCTTTGACATCCGAGAACGGCCCCACCTGCACTCGGAACAGCTTGTCCGTCGCGACAGGAGCCGCGATCAGCGCCGGATATTGCTTCTTCTTCAGTGCATCCACCAGCGAGTCCGCATCTTCCTGCTTGCTGACCGCAGCTACCTGCACGAAGTACGACGACGCCGTCGGCAGAGTTGTCGTGGGATCCGGAGCGTTCGGCGCGGCTTGTGCCGGAGCGGGATTCGCAGGGGCCGCTCCTGTGTCCGTCTTCGCGTCCGCGGCGGGGGTCAACTGAGGGTTGGCGTCTTTCTGCTCTACCGACTTGTAGAACGTCATGGGCGGCGTCGCCGGGGAACCGCTGTTCGCCTTGCTGCCGCCCGGAACGGTCTGTGGCCCAACCGCCGCGCTGGCTGTACTAATTGCTGGCTCCGACTTCCGTCCGAGCGAATACCCCGACGCGAAGAACAACGCGCAGATCCCAACCAGGCCAAAGAACAGGACCAGCAATTTGCCTGTTCCCAAGGTAATTTCTGTATCCTGTGATGAACCCATAGTTCCACTCCCGCCAGTCTTCAGCGCACGACTGTTTCCCTACGCAGTCTTCGCCGGTACCGTGTCTCCTTTTCCTAATAACTTCTGCAGCCCCGAGAAGAAGTCGACCGGAACCGGAAAGATGACCGTCGTATTTTTCTCGACGCCGATCTCGGTCAGAGTCTGCAGATAGCGCAACTGCACGCTGACCGGCTCGGTGGCCAGCAGGTGCGCCGCGTCGACGAGTCTCTGCGCGGCCGAGAATTCACCCTCGGCGTGAATGATCTTCGACCGCTTTTCGCGCTCGGCTTCCGCCTGTTTGGCCATGGCGCGCAGCATCGACTCCGGCATGTCGACCTGTTTGACCTCGACGTTGGTAACTTTCACGCCCCACGGCGAAGTGTGCGTGTCGAGAATGCTCTGCAACCGCAGATTGATTTTCTCCCGATGCGACAGCAATTCGTCCAGTTCCTGCTCGCCCAGCACCGACCGCAGCGTCGTCTGCGCGAATTGCGACGTCTGGTACACGTAATTGGAAACCTCGACCACCGCCTTGTTCGGATCAATCACTCGCAGGAAGATGACCGCGTTCACCTTCAGCGTGACGTTGTCGCGCGTGATGATGTCTTGCGGAGGAACTTCCAGCGCCTCCTGCCGCAGCGATACGCGCACGATGCGGTCCAGTGGGACGAACACGAAAGCGATTCCGGGACCCTTGGCGTTGGGCAGCAACCGGCCCAGCCGAAAAATGACGCCCCGCTCGTACTCGGCCAGAATCTTGATCGAACTGAGAAGATAAATGACGATGATAACGACGACGACCGTACCGAACCCACCAATAATTTCCACGCGAACCTCCACGATCGGAGCGAGAAAACACTCCTACCGCGGATTGTATAGCAGCCAGAAGCAGGCGGCGCGCAAATCGCAAGCAGGAGCGTTGCTTGGCTTGATTCGCTTTGGCCGCACATCCCCTTTGTGGACGCGTTTCCGATGAACGGTGACCGGAAAATCCAGAAACTCAAGATCCGCGAGTCGAAACCCAGGAACGCGGCCTGCAAGGCGTGGCCAAGCGGGAGATGGCTTAGCCGTTCAACTCCGGTCTGGATCAATCCCCTGGTCCATATAAATCCAGAGCACGCGGGCCATCCAGGTCAGCACTGGCGCCAGCGGCAGGAACAACACGATCCCCGCAACTACGCTCTTCAGCAAAGGCCAGCGGAGCACTCCCCACACCAGCGCCGCCAGCATGGCTATCGCGGCGATGCCCAGTCCGTACCCGATGTACATTGCGCCGAGGAAATATCCATGCTCGCGCTCAAACTTCAGCCCGCAAGCCGGACAGCGTTCATACATTCGCGGAAACAGCCACACCGATTGGCGAAAGATTTTCCCGGTGCGGCAGCGAGGACAGAGTTGTTCCAGAATGCCACGCATCGCAGACACATCCGCCCTCTGCATAAACGAAGTCTAACAGGCAGTGTTGATCGAAGAGGATTGGATCGAACAGACTCGATCGAACCAGATGGAACAGATTCTCGACGTAACCTGTTTGCTACAAACTCGCTTTTTGGGTGGTGCAGCTCGCTTTTGGGTGGCGCGGCGCTTTGAGCACTGCGATCAAGCGTTTCTTTTCTGTTAGGGCTTCAGCCCCCGAGGTAAGCTGCCCGAGCCCTTCAGCAGACTGAAGCCCGTTGAGCATGATCCGGCGCCGCGCCCCGTCTACTGCGCCGCCCGCGCCACTTGAATCCGGCTGCCGTCCACCGGAATCGGCCGCTGAATCTCCATCTCGAGCGATGTCCCAACCTCCAGCTTCACCTCCGGACCATGCTTCAGCAGAGCCCACGCGACGCCACCCGCTATTCCTGCGAGTCCACCATAGCGCGCGCCGTTGTAGCCTCCGGCGGCTGCTCCAGCGATCGTGCCGACCGTTCCCCCGACGGCCGCACCCTTCGCAGCATCTTCAACCCTCTTGCTGGTGTCCTTATCTGCCTGGATCGTGCCTTCTTTGTCCTTCACGCTATTGGTATCATTCCCTGGCGTGTTCTCTACCGACGCGGGCAGCATCACGGTGTAGCCGGTCGGATAGATCATCGAAGTAAAATGGATCAGAATTTCGGCGCGTTTCTTCGACCGTCCCGCCTGCTCCGTGTGCACGATCTTTCCTTGTATGTACGTTCCCGCCGGGATCACGATGCGGTCGTTTATCACGAAGGGAAACGCAGTCTCGGCATACACGGCATCGCCCTCGCGCGCATTCTTGGTGGAGATGGCCTGCTTCAGCAGCAAAGGAATCTTCGTCCCCGCGGGAATCACGACGGCATTCGGATCGGGCGCCTGGGCTGGCGCGACCACAACTGGAGCCACGCTTTGTTCTTTCACCTGAGCAGCCGCGTGCGTTGGAGCCGCGACTCCGGTCTGTCCGGGGGAATTCGATGGCTGAGCAGTATCCGCGGACCTCGCCGCATCCGCCGCCTGCCCCAGAGCCATCGCTGGCAACAGCAATACGATAAGTAGTATTCGCATCCAATACCTCCCGAGGCGAAGTCCCTCCTCAAACCGACAAGGCAAAGGTTACCACGTCCAATGCGCTAGGATGCATCTTCGATTCGGTTAGCTGCCCAACCCTCCTCACCTTGCCTCTCTGCATCCAGCGGCCTATGATCGAGCCGTATCCGAAAACGCGGAGGAGCCATCCCATGCGCGTCTCTGGCTTTTGCCATCGTCCGCTCCTGATTGTGCTGTGCGCCTTCCTTAGCATCCGGCTCCTGCCAGCGCAAGACCAAGATCAGGGCCGAGGGGCCAAGCGTCAGGAAACTCCTCGTGTTAGAGTCTCCGCCGATTTCCCATACCGCAAATGGCTGAACGAAGACGTGCGCTACATCATCACCGACCAGGAGCGTAGCGACTTCAACAAGCTCACGACCGCCAAGCAGTTGGACGATTTCGTGGAGGCGTTCTGGGAACGCCGCAACCCGACTCCCGGTTCTAAGGAAAACCCGTACAAGGAAGAGCACTATCGCCGCATTGCCTACACGAACACGCACTTCGCCGCCAGCGTTCCCGGATATCGCACGGACCGCGGCCGTTTCTACATCATGTACGGACCGCCAGATTCCATCGACGCAAAATCCGGATTCACCCCGCCCACCGAAACCTGGCACTACTTGTTTGTGGAAGGCATCGGACGGAACGTCGTCCTCACCTTTACGGACAAATGCGCCTGCGGAAGATATGAATTATCGGGTGCTGATTCCGACTCTAGGCCCCGCGAAATCGACGATCCCCTGCGTCATTGAGGCCAGTTCAACCGCGTCACTTGTAGATCAGATACTTCTCCCGCACCTTCCCAAACTTCTCCAGCCCTTCCTGCCACTCCTGCGCAATCCTCCTCGGATCCTGCCCCGCGACCAACGCATCGAACGCTGCCTGATTCACCAGCAACTCCGCCATACGCTCGATCTTGAAGTCGGCCCCATACAGTTTGTGTAACGCAGCAGCCAATTCGATCCCCAACTCCGGCGCATCGAACCCGTTCCGATCCGTCAGCAGGATGCTCACTCCCGAACACAGCTGCCCGCTGTAAACGCTCGAGGTCGGCGTGAATGTCACGGGAACGAAGCGCACGCCCGCAATCCCGCGCCCGTTCAAATAAGCCGCAAACTCTTTGCTCTTGATCCACGGCGCGCCCACCAGTTCAAACGGAGTGTCCGTCCCGCGCCCGACCGACACATTCGTGCCCTCAATCAGCGCCACGCCCGGATACAGCGCCGCTTCCGTCACGCTGCGCAAGTTCGGCGACGGATTAACCCACGCCAGCCCCGTCGAATCGAACCAGTCTCCGCGCTGCCATCCGTCCATCGGAATAACCGTAAGCTTGGCGTTGATGCCGCGCTCAGCATTGAACATCTTCGCCAGTTCGCCCATAGTCATGCCATGGCGCACCGGCACGGCCCAGTAATTCGTAAAGCTCTCCCGCCCCGCGTCGGCCACCGGACCCTGCGCAAACGACCCCGTCACTGGATCCGGCCGGTCCAGCACGATCAACTCAATGCCCGCCTTCGCCGCCGCTTCCAGAAAATATCCCAGCGTCGTCTCGTACGTATAGAACCGCACACCCGCATCCTGAATGTCGAACACCACCGCATCCAGATTCTTCAGCACATCCGCGGACGGCCGCCTCGCTGCATCCGTCCCGCCATACACGCTGTACACCGGAACACCTGTCGCCGCGTCCTTCGAATTGTTTATGTCCGTTGTATCCAGCGTCCCAGTCACGCCGTGCTCCGGGCTGAAGATCGCGTCGAGCGAAACTCCCGGCGCCTTGGCCAGCACATCTATCGTTCGCACGCCCTGCGCGTTAACGCCAGTCTGATTCGTCACCAGCCCGATGCGCGTCTTTGTATCAGGGGATGCCCCAGCCGCCTTCAGCACATCAAACCCATGCTCCTCGAGGACATCAATCCCGTTCTTCACCGTCCCATTCCGCGTGCTCATGCGCCGCGCCGCACTAAACGCCTCGTTGTACCCGGTAATGCTCTTCCAGCGCCGCGCTTCTTGTTCCGACGGACTCAACGTCAGCGCCGCCGCCACCTCTGTTGCTACTTTAGATCGCAGCCCAATCGCATTTCCCTTCCCATGCGGATGCACCGAATTCGTCAGCAGAATGATGTAGGTCTGCGTCGTCGGATCGATCCAGATCGATGTTCCCGTGAACCCGGTGTGCCCGAACGACCCAACCGGCAGCAGATCACCGCGGTTCGAAGAGAACGGAGAATCAATATCCCACCCAAACCCGCGCAGCACCGGCGCCGAGGGCGGCTGCTCCGGCGAGGTCATCTTCTCGATGGTAACCGCCGACAGGATTCCATCTCCACCGTCGAGTAGCATCTGTGCAAACTTCGCCAGATCGTCCGCCGTCGAAAACAGCCCTGCATGCCCCGCGACTCCGCCCATCCGCCGCGCCCTCGGATCGTGCACCACCGCGCGCAGCATGTGCTGGTTCTCGTCATATTCCGTGGGCGCAATTTTCGCCCGCCACGCCGCCGGAGGCACAAACCGCGTGTGCGTCATTTTGAGCGGGACAAAAATATGTCGATCTGCGTAGGCCTCCAGCGTCTCGCCCGACACCTTCTCGACCATCGCTCCCAACACAATGAAATTCGTATCGCTGTAAACGAAACCCGAACCGGGCGCCTGCTGCGGCGTTTCGGCGAACGCCAGCCGGAACGCCGACTCCTTCGAATCAAACGCTGGTGTCAAATCAATGTCCGGCGCGAGCCCGGAGTAGTGCGTCAGCAACTGCCGCACCGTAATGTCCTCTTTGCCGTTCTGCGCAAAATCCGGCAGGTATTTCGCCACCGTATCATTCATCCGCACCTTGCCCTGCTCCACCAGTTGCATCACCGCGGTCGTGGTCGCAACTACCTTGGTCAGCGACGCGAGATCGAACACCGTGTCGAGCGTCATCGGCTCGCGCTGCGGTTCGAGCGCCCGGCTCCCATAAGCCTTGCGATACACCACCGCCCCGTCGTGTCCAACCACCAGCACGGCTCCGGGAATGTTTCCGTCTGCTATCGCCTGATCGATGACAGAATCGACCCCGGCAAGACGAGTCAGTGTTGAGGAAGCCTTAGCCTCGGAAGGAGCAGGAAGACACGCCAGCGCAAGCGCGCCCATCAGCGCGTACGCAATTCTGGAGAAATGCGAATGTAATTTCATGTTGAGGATGTTGTCTTGACTGTACACAACTCGGCGGCACGGCTCAAGAAACTCAAGTCAGGTGTACCTTCGACAACACGCATCCCTCCGTGTCCTCGGTGCCCTCTGTGGTTGATCGGGTTCTCCAACTTTACCCATCCTCGCAACTCTGCTATAAACCGCTGAGTCGCGATATTTCTCGTGAGCGTCCAAGGCCCTGAATAGTCCACTTCCCACTCTCGTCTCCGTTTTCGAGAACCAGGACGAACTCTTTTCGTCCGCCTTCTCAATTCTGAAGGACGCAATCGCAGGGCGCGCCTTCCCATCGGCCTCGGTCGCCGTTACTCACAGGGACAAACTGGTCATCGTAAAAACCTTTGGCCATTTCACCTACGAAGCAGATTCTCCCCCGGTCATTCCCGCGACTCTCTTCGACCTCGCCTCTGTCACAAAAGCCGTCGCTACCACTACCATGGCAATGCTGCTCTACGAGCGCGGCCTGCTCGAGCTAGAGACTCCCGTAATCGGCGTCGTCCCGGAATTCATGGCCGACTCCTGCGGCGAACCCGACGCACGCCGCCGCGACGTCACCTTCCGCATGCTCCTGGCCCACTCCTCCGGCCTCCCCGCTTATGAGAAGTTGTTCCTCAAAGCGCACTCCAGCGACGACTTGCTGCGCGCCGCCTTCACCACGTCCCTGTCGACGGACCCCGGCACGCACGCCGAGTACAGCGACCTCGGATTCATCGTGCTCGGCGCCGCTCTCGAGCGCATCGCCGGAGAATCTCTCGACGCGTTCTGCCAGCGCGAAATCTTTGGGCCGTTGGGGATGGTCAGCACCACCTTCAATCCCCCGAAAGAATCACGCGCGACGATCCCGCCCACCGCCGACGAACGCACAGAACAAGAATGTGGCGCGGACGCCCCCGCCTGCGAAAAGCCGACAGAAGCGGTGCTGCCGGAAGTGAGCACAGCCGCCCGCAGCACTTTCCGCCAAAGAATCATCCAAGGCGAAGTCCAGGACGAGAACGCAAGCGTCCTGGGCGGCGTCGCGGGACACGCTGGCCTCTTCTCCAGCGCAGAAGACCTCGCGACCTTCGCTCACACCATGCTGCAAGGAGGCCGCCCTATCCTTCGTCCCGAAACCATCGCGCTCTTCACCCGCCGCGAGTCTGCGCCGGCCGCCACATCCCGCGCCCTCGGCTGGGACACTCCCTCTTCTCCCTCGCAATCCGGAACACATTTCGGCGACCGCTCCTTCGGCCACCTCGGCTACACCGGCACGTCGCTTTGGATCGACCCCGACCGCCAGATCTCAATCACGCTGCTCACGAACCGCACCTGGCCCGACTGCTCGAATCAGCCGATCAGGCAAGTCCGGCCAAAGTTCCACGACGCGGCGATGGAGGCTATCGAGCAACTTCGATGATCGGCCCTGCCAGAAGTTGGGAAGAACTCAAGCGCATCAAAGGCTGCGGCGTTTTCTTTTTTCCCGACGCGATTTACGTTGTCGCTGCGGCCAGAACCGTTCCCGGCTTTGAAATCGACTCGGAGCCGGTTTTCAAGCTTGACCGCCAGTGTCCCCCTCTCTCCCTTGGAGATGCTGTCCTCTCCGCTTTGAAGGCATACCGAATGGATGTCGCCCCGCCCGGTCCCAGCGGCAAGAACATTAGTCCGTTTCTCAAGCAAACGGGAAAGAAATCCTGGAAGCAGCTCGAAAGGATCGCGCTGCACGCTTCGATAAGCTTGGACGGTGCTACGATGCACATCATCCCTACAGAGCGTGATGCCAGCCGCGGCGGTTACACGCACCGGCCTGATCTGGCGTCTGAGTGCACTTTGGACGCTCAGGACATTGGAACAACCCTCTTGTGGGTATTTGAGCAGTGTTCCTAGTTTGTTAGCCGTCGGTTCCCGAAACCCATCGGGTTTTCTCGTAAACTTTGTATTCAATGATGACGCTCTCGATCTCTTACAGCCCGGTAAGAAAGGCCACGACTTGACCCGAACTCGTAAACCGAAATCTGATCTTCGCCGTCTTCCTACCGAACAGATTCTTCCTGCAGCCACCGATCTCGACCGCATGTCGTCGCTCGAGATCGTGACCCTCATCAACCGCGAAGACGCAACCGTGGCCGCCGCAGTCGGCCGCGCCCTTCCGCAAATCGCCCGCGCCATCGACGTCATCGTCGCCGGACTCCGCCAGGGCGGACGCCTCATCTACGTCGGCGCCGGAACCAGCGGCCGCCTAGGCGCCCTAGACGCTTCCGAGATCCCGCCTACCTTCAACACCGATCCGCGCATGGTGCAATACATCATGGCGGGCGGAGCGAAGGCCCTCGCCTCTTCCACTGAAGCCAGCGAAGACGACACCGAACTCGCCGTCAGAGAAATGAAGAAGCGAAAACCGGGCAAGCACGACATCATTCTCGGCATCGCTAGCAGCGGACGCACTCCATTCACCATTGCCGCCGTGGAATACGCGCGCAACCACCGGGCCCACACCATCGCGCTCACCTGTAACCGCAACTCTCCGCTCGAGCGCGCTTCCGAGTTCGCCATCGTTACCGAAGTCGGCGCCGAAGTTCTCGCCGGATCCTCCCGCATGAAGGCCGGCACTGCCCACAAAATGGTCTTGAACATGATCTCGACGGGAGCCATGACGCGCCTCGGCTACGTCTATGGCAACCTGATGGTCAACGTCTGGACCAAGAACGAGAAACTCGTCCAGCGCGCTATCCGTATCCTGGAGCAAGCCACCGGAGCCGATCACGAAGCCGCCAGCCGCGCTCTCGCAGCAGCCGGCAATCGAACCCCAGTCGCTGTCGTAATGCTCGCGTCAGGAGCGAGTCGATCGCAAGCCGTTGCGGCGCTGAAGAGATCGAAAGGCCATGTTCGCCAAGCGATTGCGCTGGCGGAAAACTAGAGGGTGCCCCATCCTAACGTCGCGCCTTCTGCGACGTTAGAGCCTGCCCTGAGCGAAGCCGCAGGGGTGGGGATTTTGATTTCTCTCAATCTCGAAGGCCCTGTCCCATCGTTCCGTCGGAGTCAACATTCTCCAACTTCCCCCCAGCTACAATGTCCCTGCAAGGACTCATTCATGGACAAGTTCGTAATCCGCGGCGGAGAGCCGCTCCTGGGCACCGTCCGCGTCAGCGGCGCAAAGAATGCCGCTCTCCCCTGCATGGCCGCCGCCCTCCTCACCGACCAGCCCGTCATCCTCGAAAACGTTCCCCAAGTCCGTGACATTCAGACCACGCGCAACCTTCTCGCTGCGATGGGCGCCGAGGTCGAACTCGGTTACGGACGCGCCCAGCATCGCACCACCATTCACTGCGCCCAAGTCAATGCTCCCGAAGCGTCCTATGAACTCGTCAAGACTATGCGCGCGTCCACGCTGGTCCTCGGCCCGCTCGTGGCCCGCTGCGGTCACGCCCGCGTCTCGCTTCCAGGCGGCTGTGCGATCGGCGCTCGCCCCATCGACCTTCACATTAAGGGACTCGAACGTCTCGGCGCGAAGATCACGCAAGATCACGGCTATGTCGAAGCCTCCACCACGCGCCTCAAAGGCGCAGAAATTGTCTTCGACAAGATCACCGTTACTGGTACCGAAGACTTGCTCATGGCTGCGGCACTCGCCGAAGGCGAGACCATTCTGCAGAATTGTGCGCGCGAGCCCGAAGTCGCCGACCTCGCTGATCTTCTGAACAAAATGGGAGCAAAGATCGAGGGCGCAGGCACTCCCACCATCCGCGTGAAAGGCGTCAGCAAGCTGAAAGGCGCGAAGCACCGCATCATCCCCGATCGCATTGAGGCCGGAACCTTCATCATCGCCGGCGCCATGACCGGAGGCGACCTCAACATCGCTGGATGCGATCCCTCACATCTGGGCGCGCTCCTCAGCAAGCTTCACGAAGCCGGCGTCAAAACCAAAGCAACGGCCGATTCGGTCCGCGTAATGGGCGACAACCCATTCGCCGCTGCCGACATGTCGACCGAAGAACATCCCGGATTCCCTACCGACTGCCAAGCGCAATTCATGGCGCTCGCGACGCAGGCCGAAGGCACATCGATCATCACGGAAAATATCTTCGAGAACCGCTTCATGCACGCGCAGGAACTGGTCCGCATGGGCGCGAACATCAAGATCGAAGGACGCCGCGCCGTCGTCCGCGGCAAAACTCCACTGAGCGCCGCCGCCGTGCTGGCCAGTGACCTCCGCGCCTCGGCATCGCTCGTGCTCGCAGCGCTGGTCGCCGACGGAGAAACCATCATCGACCGCGTCTACCACATCGACCGCGGCTACGAACACATTGAAGAAAAGCTAAAAGGGGTCGGCGCCCAAATCCGCCGCATCGGCGAGATGTTCCCCAAGAAGGCCGCCGCCGTAAAGTAATAAGAAACGTATGTGGAGCTGGCGCGGCTCCGACCAGTGAATCTCAAGCTCACGCTGGCATTTCTTACAGTCCCCGACTGGCACAATTTACAGTTTCCTCCGAGCTACCTTTCATCAATGATCCTATGGAAATGTAACCCCCGGCATCTCATGCCGCGAGAGTAACCAATTATCTAGAAGGTTTCCGCACCAAGAGACCGTGAAGGAGAATTGTGATGCGCGGCCTCAAGTTCCTCTCTTTGGCGGTACTCGTGGTGGCGTTCGGTCTGAGTGTTACTGGTATGGCTGTCGCTCAGGGTGCTATCGTGAGGGCGACCTATGGCTTCGGAAACAGCCGCGTAGACGTCACCAACCGTGTCCAGTCTCTGGTTCAGCCCAACGGCAGGCTCTATTTCCAAATTACCAATGAAATCCTGGGCGTGAGCGATCCCGCGCCCGGTCGGGTCAAGGACCTGCGCATCCAGGTTCGTCAACCGAATGGACAAATCAAGGACTACCAAATGCAGGAAAAAGGCTATGTCGACGTTCAGATCGGCCAGTCCGGCGGTTCCGGTGGGGCCATCGTGAGAGCAAGCTACGGCTATGGAAACAGCCGCGTTGACGTCACGAACCGCGTCCAGTCTCTGGTTCAGCCCAACGGCAGACTCTATTTCCAAATCACCAATGAAATCCTGGGCGTGAGCGATCCCGCATTCGGTCGGACAAAGGACCTGCGCATCCAGGTCCGTCAACAAAACGGCCAAGTCAAGGACTACCAGATGCAGGAAGGAGGCTATGCCGACATTACCGTCGGCGGAATGGTAGGTGGTGGTCCCGGTTATCCGAATAGGCCGCCCATTCCCGGCTCAACCTGGCAGGGAGATCCCGTGGGAACCTGCATCACTGCCGTCCGCGCACGCGTACAACAAGATTTTGGCAGTCAGGTCTCGGTGAACCTTCCTCCAGCCGCGGCTCGTGTTGGGAATGTGTCTACAGGACAGTTGCTCGTACCGGTCACCGGAACTGGAACGATCAGCCCCCCGCGACAGCCCGTTATCAGCACCCAGTACAACTGTCAGATCGATAAGCGCTTCGGAAGCGTGAACTCGGTCACCTATTCCAATCCAAACAAGCAACCCCAGCCGCGCTGAGCGACGCCAGCGCTCAGCAGGCTCGGGCGCAAAGAATGCGCCAAAATGCAGCCCGCGAAACACCCCTATTAGTTTTAACAGGTCTCGCGCACAGGTTCGATGGACGACAATCTCCAAAGATCTAAGTCGCACAACATATTCACAACTCCGTGAGAGAGCGGGCTTCGTATGAAACTGTGCGACATTACTCCTCCCACGGACGACAAGTAAGCGAAGCGGGGGTGCACTTCCGGGCAAACATGAGATCCACGCCTAGCGCCTCCGCAGCTCATGGGGCGACCTGGGGGGGGCGGCAGTTTACACCCGATCCGCTCCCTCCTGCGGAAGCCGGGCTGCCGCCCGCGCGGCTGCTGGCCTTCTCATCATCAGGCAGAACAAGACCTGGACCTGGGGCGCCACCGGCAGGTCCCCATCGCCGTCCTGATGGACCCTGACGGCACGAACATCCGGGTCAAGGCCCCCGGAACCGGGGACTGGCAGCCTCTGTGGAAGGCGCAGCTGGCTGTCGGCCGTACTCACGTCATGGGCGGACAGCGTCAGGAAGCCCGAAGAGATCACCGCGTTCTTCCACGAGATCCTCACCCAGGACCTTCGACACCAGCCAGCCGATGCTCCTGCTGACCGCCGCCCAGAACTGCCAGGCCCAGCTGGAAATTCCTCAACAACCCGGAGCTCATCGCCGACAGCTTCCGTTACGGCAGCAGGGCCGCTCAGCCCGCCTCCAAACTCCCCGGACTTCGCCGCGTCCGTATCCGCACGTCGCAGTAGCGGCCGAGCGCGAGCAGCCACAGCTGCTCCTTGTCCCCGTAGGTGGCGTAGAGGCTGCCCCGGTTGATGCCGAGGGCGTCGACGATGTCCTCGATGACGGCGTCGCAGCCGTTCCGCCAGGACAGATCGATCGCCTCGTCGATCTTCTCGTCGGGGTCGAAGGTCTTTCCGCGTGGCATGCCTTACCTTACATCACTTGGAACGATCGATCCAAGTGTGCTAGGTTGGCAAACGACCCTTCTTCAAACGATCGTTCCAGCTGAGTAATGCGCTGGTCAGGCCAGCAGGCCGGGCTGGCGCACTCGGCCCGGCTGGCGTCGCGGGGGATCGGCAGCACAGCAGCAAGGCCAAGACCGGGCGTAGTCCCGGTTCCTGCCAGGGAGAGACACCACCATCGGCCGGTGTCGTCGCCTCGCAATGGGGTGCGGCGCTCGAGATCAGCGTTCGACCGGCGCCCAGCCTTACTCTCGCCGTCCTCCCGGGAGATGCTTGGAAGGCGGTGGGGGCGGATCGTGAATATATCTGCCCGCATCGCGGCGCAGCCAGCGCTGATGATCGGCGGGAACGCCTATGCGACCTCGAAGGCGGCGTTGGAGGCGCACACCTTGAACCTGGCCGCTGAAGTGTCTGGAACGGGTGTCACGGTGAATGCCTACCGACCAGGATCCGTTGACAGCAGCATGCAGGGATGGATACGGGGCCAGCCAGCCGAGAAGGTCGGATCCGCGCTCCGCGACCGGTTCGTTCAGGCATATGAGCAAGGGGCTCTCATCACACCTGAGAGATCAGCGGCCGTGCTGCTCGACCGGCTGAAGGGCGAGGCAACCGGCACGATCTGGGATGCCGACGACAGGTAGTCAACTGTCTGACCCCCTCGGGGGCAGACGCTACGGAGAGCCCGAGGCAGAGATACACCGGCCGGGCCCAAGCTCGGTCCGGGCGGGGTGCGAGTCAATACGGCCAACTCGGGCCCGAGCCGCACGGAACGGACCGCTCGCTTATTCATATTCCGGGTTCGAGGCATTCGGCTCGCCGAGCGGGCAATGCGACTCGGCAGGCGCGAGGAACCCTCGACGCACAGCAGAAAGGAACACTGATGAAAGCAGTCCGTTTCCATGAGTACGGCGGCATCGATGTGCTGCGCTACGAGGACGTCGACCGGCCGCGGCCCGGTCCGGGCGAGGTGCTGGTTCAAGTCGCGGGCGCCGCATTCAACCCGATCGACACATGGTTCCGAGCGGGGATCATTCACCAGGTCTTCCCGGTGACGTTCCCGCACACGCTCGGTATCGATGTGGCCGGGACCGTGGTCGAGCAGGGCGAAGGCGTCGAGGTACCGGCAGTAGGCGATGCGGTCATCGGGTTCCTGCCCATGACCGCACCGGGCGCGGCCGCCGAGTTCGTCGCTGCCCCCGCGGATGTCCTGGTACCGGCACCGGGCAACGTCCCACTGGCAGACGCCGCAGCGATCCCCGTCGCCGCGCTAACGGCCTGGCAGGCACTGTTCGAGCTCGGCGAACTCACTTCAGGGCAGCGGGTCCTCGTCAACGGCGCTGGCGGCGGCGTGGGCGGCTTCGCGGTCCAGCTCGCTAAGGGGGCCGGAGCCACCGTCATCGCCACCGCCAGCGCCCGCAGCGCCGAGACGGTCCGTTCCTTCGGCGCCAACGAGGTCATCGACTACACCACGGTGAAGATCGGCGACGCTGTGCGCGAACCGGTCGATCTCGTCGTCAACCTGGTCGCCGGCTCACGAGAAGACACCGTTGCTCTCCTCGACGTCACCAAACCGGGTGGCATCCTCGTCTCGGCGACCTCGCCGGGAGGGGAGTTCCCCGAACGAGACGTGCGGGTCGCATTCATCCATGTCCGCAGCGACCCCGCCGAGTTGGCTC
>CAVVXZ010000005.1:0-187229 GCA_963752175.1 uncultured Acidobacteriaceae bacterium | reverse complement strand
CTGCCTCAGCTGGAAATGGAGAGAGCGTTCGTCCGTTAAGATAACGGAGCGAACGTATGAGAAAAGAGCGCAAGCACTACACCCCTGAAGAAAAGGTGGCCATTCTACGGCGCCATCTTTTAGACAAGGTCCCGGTTTCCGATCTGTGCGAGGAATATGGACTGCAACCCACCGTCTTCTATCGCTGGCAGAAGGAGTTCTTTGAAAACGGAGCTTCCGCCTTCCAAGCGAAGGAACGTCCCATCCGTCAGGTCGAGGAGAAGCAGAAGCGGATCGAGTTCTTGGAGAAGAAGGTCCAGACCAAGGATGAAGTCCTGGCCGAACTGATGGCCGAGCACATCGCGCTAAAAAAAAGTCTTGGGGAGCTTTGACCAAGAGCTGGGTGCCGCATGATGTGCGGGATCAAGTGGTGGATTTTGTCCGACGCTGGTCGGAGAAGACCGAGATCAGCGTCGGGCAATTTCCGCAGTGGTTGGGCATTGGGGCCAGCAAGTTCTACGACTGGCGCCAGCGCTACGGGCGAGTGAATGAGCACAATGGTTGGATTCCGCGGGATTTCTGGCTGGAGCCGTGGGAGAAGGAAGCGATCATTGGCTTCCATCTGAAGAATCCGTTGGAAGGGTATCGGCGATTGACGTTCATGATGCTGGATGCGGAAGTGGTAGCGGTGAGTCCGGCGAGTGTATGGCGGGTGTTGAAGCAGGCCGGACTACTGTCGCGGTGGAAGGGCAAGCCCTCGCGGAAAGGGACAGGGTTTGAGCAGCCACCGCAGCCGCACCGCCACTGGCATATCGATGTTTCCTACATCAACCTGTCGGGCACGTTCTACTACCTGTGCAGTGTGTTGGATGGATACAGCCGGTCGATTGTGCATTGGGATCTGCGGGAGTCGATGAAGGAAGCGGAGATCGAAATGATTCTGGAACGAGCCAAAGAGAAGTACCCGGAGGCGAAACCCAGGATCATCTCTGACAATGGACCGCAGTTCATCGCCCGGGACTTCAAGGAGTTCATTCGCATCTCCGGGATGACCCACGTGCGCACCTCTCCGTTTTATCCGCAGTCGAACGGAAAATTGGAACGATGGCACAAATCGCTAAAAAGCGAATGCATTCGGCCGCTCACGCCGCTGACAGTGGAGGATGCGCGCCGCTTGATTCAGAGCTATGTGGATCGTTACAACACGGTGCGTCTGCACAGCGCGATCGGGTATGTGACGCCGCAGGATATGCTGGCGGGGCGACAGGCGGAGATTCATGCGGCGCGAGATCGTAAGTTGGAACAAGCTCGCCGGCAACGGCAACTTCGTCGGCAGCAAGAAACGCCCTTGTTGTTTGCGCGATCCGGCTCTGCCGGTACAATGACTGCGCCAGGTGAAACAGAAGCGGGCGCTGCGGGGACGCAACCATGCTGAGGGATAATCTGGCGGGGCTCATCGAGCCGATGATCGACTGCGCGGGAGTTCATTCGCTCAGTGGTCATCACAAAGCAGGACAAACCGGGGGATGCTCCAGGTCCACCGAGTTGGCGATCGTCGCTCTGAAGCGATCCTGGCGCCAAATTTTCCGCTGGAAAACAGGGCGACGGGCTGAAAACAGCAAATGGCCCGCTTTTGAAGTGACCACCGCGGCTCATGATTCTCGCGCGGTTGGCACCGCGCAGCAACAGAGTCATCGGACGATAGACCCCCAATGCCTCAAAAAATCCCCGCCCCGAAGGGGCGGAATCTATCCACTAACGGAGAACGTCTCTTCTCCATTTCACGCTGAGCCAAGACATTTGTCGTTGGAAGTAATCGTAGCCGATCACGAACTGACCGCCGACTTTTAGACTCTAGTGAAGTTTCTGCGCGACGAGAGCGTAAACTCTAAGTGCGCACACCCCTAGAAGTACCCTCATTGCCCAGGTTCGGCTTCACTGCTAGGCGCACGACACGCACTCACGAAGCGGACTGCGAAGTCTGCCAGTTCGTACCAGCTTTTAAGCTGTGCAGGGGGATTGAATGTGTGTCCCGCGAGAATACCCATCTGCCGATCTTCCATTTCATAGTCTGCTTGTATCAACGCCAACCGAACCAGGTTTTCAAGTGAGCCTTCGTGTGATTTGAGGATGTTTCCCATCTCCCAATCGTGAACGACGCTACCAGTAGGTCTCACCTTACGATTGTTGTTTCGTTCGCATTTGTCGTAGATCTGGTCCAGCAGGCGAGCATCGTCAGGAGCGAGTTGTCTCAAGATGTCGATGAATGACGGATGTACCGAGCCGACACGGGTCGCTTCGTTCGCAAGCAGTGCAGCCCATCGTGTCTGCATGTCATCGTCATCTTCGATGGATGCGGCTTCGAGAACCGGGAAGAACAGCCTGGTAGCGATGGGTTTGATGTCTTTGCCGCTGTGTTCGATGAGACGCTTGACCTCCTCAAGTAAGCGAACCTGCCGCTTGAATCGCCACACCTTGACGGAATCACCGAGCGTCAGTCCCACCTCGGTCGCAGCCGGACCTAGCAACTTGTCGAGCAGTTGGTGCAGCGGCACGAACATCTGCTCGATTCCTGTCTTAATCACTAGTGCTGCGTTCTCTTCATCGCTCATACCGTGCATTCCTCAAGCCTGTTGACAGTCTGTCGAAATCACCTGATCTGGGACCCCATACAGAGTCGCTCAAGAGAATCGCTCAGTCTGAGACTCTGCCTTAAATATCGTCGTTCGTCCTGACCCAACCGAGCGGTCGCGAGCAGCATCGCCGTGCGGGATAGTGCAGAGGCCGACTGTAGGTAGTGCCTGATCGTGATAACCTCCGACCGAGTTCCAGAAGCACCGAGTGCGAGTGCCGCAAAGCGTCGGACGACATCCGTTCGAGCTTCCCGGAATATTCTCAGAACACTGTCAGCATGGTCCCACGCAGCGTCATGCGCAAAAATGCTCAATATCCATATCGCGTAGTACTCAGAAGCGTGTTTGCTGTTGTTCAGAATCGGAGCAAGCAAATGGCTAGCGGCCAAGTTACGCAAGTTGGCATCTAGCTGCGAAAACCGCCGAAAGAAAGCGGCGATCGAGTGCGCAACGGGGGCCAACCGCTCAAGATTGTCGAGGACGATTGGAATAAGGTCGGGTTTCTCAAGCGCCGAGAGTCGCCCTAGGATGAACGACACTTCGCGGTAGTCCACATTGTGTCCCTGCTCCAACGCGTCCCTAAGCATCCCGGACAAGTTCAATGCATCAATTTCCCCGCGTTCGTCCTCATCCATTTCTTCATAGCTCACAGAGTCTTCGTACCCGCCCACAAGATCAAGCAGTTTTCGGCGTTCTTCTTCCTTTTCACTGTCGGCCATCAAGTAGTGGCTGACGTAATCGGTACCCTTTAGCACTTTTGTCTTCGCGGTCTGCAACGTAAGGCCGTGGTTCACAAATAGGGTCTCCCCTAGTACGCGAATACCGTATTCGGCATCTTCAGGCCTTTCTGCAAAGATCACGTAGTCGTCCGTAAACCTCACAAAATCGATCCCGTAGCTAAGCAAGGTGCTATCGACATCGATGAGGACGGCCTCGCCAAGCGGCCGCGAAGCCGGTGGTCCAATCGGAATTCCGTAGCTGTCGTTTTCCGAGAAGCGATTGAGCATCTTCTCTAGCACTCGGATGTGATCGACCCTGGCGGAACCATTTGCAGCTTGGAGTGCGTTAACCAACTTGTGTTGATAGATTCGCGGGTAGAAGTCCGCAATGTCCGTGATCCCAACATAAGATTCGGGAGTAGGTTGAATTCGATGGGCAACAGCTTCTCTGAAATCGCGATAACTCGGATTGTCATTGTAGAGAGCATCTTCAGAAGCGGCTTCCGCTTGGTACGAGAAAACACGCCCTGCACCGACCGCTTGTCTTGAGCGAGAGAGTCCATCTCTGAGAGCTAGTACCAGTGCGGTATTAAGAATCAGATCGTAGGGATGTAAAAGGGCTACTCGTCTAACGTTCACTCTGGACTTCGGCGCAAACGCGAACAGAACCGGGTAACCTTCATAAATATCCAAATCGATTTGGCTCAGAGTTCCTCTGATAGCGGCCCAATTGGCCTTTACCAAAGAGAATTCGGGCGGTTCGGGGAAAAAGTCGCCGTATCCATGCCTCTCCAGGGCGTGCAGTGCATTGTCCAGTTCAGCTTCGGTCAGTCGTAGCATTCGCAGTCATTGCCGGAACGAGAGTTAACATTCGAGGATTGATTCTAATATCGGTAATCTTGTCTTGTCTTGGCCTGCGAGGTAACGCTGGTTTTCAAGGTCAACCAGACGTTGGAGAGAGCGATGAAAACGAGCCAGAGCACGCGGATCTCCGGCGGTCAGGGTGTCAGTTTCCCGGCGTGGGCCGTTTCCGGAAGTTTGCGTTATAAGGCCCTACCTGGAATCGCCGTGTTTCTTTTTGCGCTTGCGCGAGCGACTCGGAGAGGGGCGAAATCGCACTACATACTCGGGCGTCAGCCTGTCGAAAATCTCTTCTGGCCGCCCCGGTCCGATGATGTTCATTGACCTGCGTGTACTGAGCCCAGACATTGCGCCAGCGAGAGCGCGCGCCACGAACCAGAACTTTCCTGGAATACTGCTCTTACGATCAGAAGCTGGGTAGTGACGATCAAGTTTTGCATCCAGAAATTGCTGTGCAAACATCGGCAGACAACGAGCTAGGTACGACGTAGGCTGCTTGGCCATCCATGCCGAATTGCGGCAAATCGCTCGCACCTGTTTGACCGTTTGTGCGTCAAATAAGGCGACAAGTGTGTCGGGTTCTGCTGGAAGGTTTGCACCTCGCCAGAATGTGGCGTTCCCAACTTGTTTTATCGTTACGGCCCGCCTTTCACCCTTTGCAATCGCCCAGAAATCACAGTAAATCGGATACGCCGTGGTCACCAAAAGCGTACGGTCTGCAATAGGCTGCGGTCCTCGCTTCCCCATGATTGCTTAGCTTACAGAAACATGGGGATAAAACTCAATGGCATTATGACTTTATCTTGTCTTTTGGCGTTAATAGGGGGAAGTTATGAAAGAAGGAGCGCCAGACATGGCACCGAAGCTAATGCCGAACATGAGCCTCGATCAACAGATAACCGGGACGCGTCGAGCAATTTCGACGCTCCGTCAGCGGAAGGAAGGGCCTGTATGGCTCATTCCTTCTCTCTCTAAGCGGCTACGTCGCCTCATCGCCGAGAAGAAAAGTCGGAAGCGGCGGAGTACCTAGACGAAGGTATGCCTCGTGTCGGAGAGAGGCACGAGGCGGAGACCTGAGGCTTTTGAATTTAACCACTCATAGACTACCGCGAGTCTCCAGCCACCTATCGAATCTGCTTCTTCGATGCTGCACGGGGGTTCACAAATGAAACTGAACGCTAATTCGCTATCTTCTCTTTTCCCCGACGCTCGATCTGTAAAGGCGCGTGTTGATCTGGTGGACTTCGCGTCGCAGTTCACTCGCCTTCGTCGGAGCGGTCGTCAGTTGGTGGGTCTTTGTCCGTTGCATCGAGAGAGGCGACCGTCATTTTTTGTCCATCCCGAGCGCCAGATCTTCTTCTGCCACGGGTGCCAGCGCGGGGGTGATGTGTTTTCGTTAGTGATGTACCAAAAGGCTTGCGGCTTTGTTGAGGCAGTTCGGGCGCTTGCGCAGTTCGTAAGCGGGGAGGGGCCCCCACCGAAGGCGAAGCCGGAGGTGGGGAACGCGACGACGAAGTCGTCGCGCCCACATAGTTGGGAATCGGGGCGTCCAGCTCGCGAGCCCAAAGCCCTGTGCCTTGATACCTCTCCCCGCGACATACCTCCATGCTTCTTTGCCGACATCGCAACTTGTGCGGACACGGCCGCGTACAAGGCCGGTGCTCGTCCCGGCTTCGCTCGTACAACGACGAATAACTGTTGTGAGACGGGTAGGAGCGTATGAGTCTAGCTGTTGAGAATGTCCGTAATGGGCGCACACCGGAAGGCAAGTTCCTGAACCAGCCTTTCGGCAAGAGTAAAGGACAGGTCACAGTTGCGGGCGTGGCTAGGTTTGCTCCTGGCCCTTTGATTTCAGAGGGAATCGGCGGAGAGCTTGTCTTTGCGGAGGGGGCGTTTCTGGCGTTAAGCCGTCCTCGTGAACAGGCACGACTTTTCTACGAGCAGGGCATCAAGGAAACTGGACTGGTCAATGCGCGGCGCTGGCGTGACGTTCAGACACAACATAGCGTTGGGGAGATCACGCGGGCCGAAGAGATCGTTGGCGGGCTCGAGATGATCAGACAGCAGAATTCGTTGGTTAAAGAGCTTGAAAGGGAAGAGCGAAATACAGCTCCCAATCCCTTTCGACTGGATAGCCTGGATGCCTACATCAAGTCTTTGCGTCCGAGTGTAGAGGCGGTACGCGAGCAGATTGCTTCAGCTTCAGAGCGCGAACTCGCTTTAGTGGAGACTCTACAGCAACTCAAGAAGATGGATCGGAGGGCGCGTGGCTGGAAATTGAAGGCGCAGCGGCAGATTTCTTGCGGGTTGTTCGGGATGCAGTTTGACGCCGAGAAGTGCGGACGAGCCTACTTCCAGCCTTTCCACTGCCGTAATCGCTACTGTCCTGTGTGCGGTCCACATGTCCATCGGAAGCTGGTCGAAAAATATCTTGGCCTGCAAAAGCCCGTCGCAGAGTTTCTGTCGGGGCACTCGTCATATCGACTTCGTATTCTCGACATCACCGCGATAAAGCGTGGTGAACGGATGCCATCTCCAGAAGACGTTCGCAAGTTCAAAACTGACGTGAAAAAGCTGGTCGAAAGAGTAAATCGCAAGGTTGCGGAAAAGATTAACTTGCCTTGCTCGAAACAGCTGACGGGCTATCTATATTGCCTGGAATTCGGATTCGACAACAACAATCTGCATTGCCACGGTGTTCTGATTTCGCCCTTTATCGAGCAGGACTGGCTTAGTAATCAGTGGCGCGAAATTCGGAATGATGGCAGCTTCCGCGTGTTCATCGCAGAAGCGCACAGTTTCGAAGCTGCGATCAAGCACGCTTTGGAGTACACGGGGAAATACGCCGCCCCCTCCGCCGAGCGCGCATTTGAATTGGAGCTGGCCTTCGCCGGCTGCCGTAGGGTGGATGGCTTGGGCTGGTTCTTCAATCGCTTGCCGAAAGAAGACATTTGTGTTGACGTCCGCTGTCCTTGCGGCGATCCAGAGTGTTTCCTGAAACCAAATCGTGAGTTGGGCTGGCTGCCGCTCTCTTACTTTGAGCAACGCGGAATTCCTAACCTCAATGAGATACGGGAGCGTGGTAGCCCGTCTTCTCGATGGAAGGATGGAGTGTCATGGGTCAACTGAAGAAAACGCACTTCGCGACCTGCGAGGCAGCAATGAGCGTGTGCCTAGACGACGCATCTTCAATGGGTTGGTCCGATGATTCCTCGTGTTTGATCGGGGAAACGCTTGCGCAGCGGGCTAGTCGCCTTGATTTTGCATTGGAAAGGTCTCGTTCGGATCTCGGGGCCGTGGGCGAACCGGGACATATAGAAATAAGTGGCTCTGACCGAGATGCCGGAAGAAGGGAGCGCAGCTGTGAACATTCGGACCAACGTAGCGATTGAGATCCTCAACTCTGCAGAATTGGCCAAACGCTGGGGTGTACCGGAGACGTGGGTTCGCGACCAGGTGCGTAGGCGCGCTCTCGATCCTATTCCCCACGTTCGGTTGGGCAAGTATATTAGATTCGAACACGGCAGCGGGCCTTTGAACGATTGGTGGGCTCGTCGCCGCTGTTCTCCAAACAGAGCAGGACTGAGGGCGGGTTAATTCAAGGAGGAATTGAATGACCCGACCGCAGCGCGGTTACTTGTACAAAGCGTTTGGCGCGTGGCACGTGCGCTATCGCGAGAATGTTTGGCAACAAGATGGATCCACGAAACGAGTGCAGGTCTCGCGGAGAATCGCATCCCTGTCAGAGTGTCCGCGCAAAAGCGACGCACAAAGGCGGGCCGACGAGATCATGCATTCGATCAACACCGATCTCACGTCATCCTGTAGCACGATGCCACTGGTGAGGTTTGGGGACGACATCTATTTGCCGTACGTGAAATCACAAAAGCGTGCCAGCACGTACCGGGGGTACCGGCACATCTGGAACAAGGATCTTAAGCCCAGGTTAAATGGGGTTTTGGTCCGGGAAATACGCACTTGGGATGCGGAGAGGCTCATGCGGCGCATCGCGGCCGAGTCAGATCTTTCCCACTCCACGCTGAAGCATGTGAAATCCGTGCTGAGCGCAATTTTTGCCCACGCCAAGCGGTGTGGCGCAATCAATGGCGTCAATCCCATTCAGGATGTATCGATTCCCAAGGGGCGGGAGTCCGAAGAGACGTACGCTTATTCTCTGGAGGAGATCTACCGCATGCTCGATTTGCTTCCCGATCCGGCAGCGACCGTGCTCGCCACGGCTGCTTTCACCGGGCTTCGCAAGGTAGAATTGCGGGGATTACGCTGGGAGAATCTCGCGGGCGATGAAATACAGGTGACGCACTCGGTTTGGAATCGTTATATCAGCGATCCCAAGACGAGAGCGTCGAAGGCGCCCGTGCCGGTGATCGCTCCGTTGCTCAGGTTCTTGGAGCGACATCGCGTCACTATGGGGAACCCCCAAAGTGGCTGGGTATTCGTATCTGGTAACGGTAGTCCGCTTCACCTCGACAATCTGGTGCGCCGGGAAATTCGGCCGTTGCTGGAGAAGGCGAAAGTGAAATGGCATGGGTGGCACGCTTTTCGCCGCGGACTGGCGACGAATCTCCAGAGGTTGGGTGTTCCGATCAAGGTTGCACAGCTGTTGTTGCGGCAGGCGGACTTTGCGACAGCGGCCAACTACTACGTAAAAGCAGTAGGGGAAGACGCCAGGGAAGCAATGCAGCGCCTGGAGTCGGTGTGCAATGAACGTGCAATGAAAGCGTTCGAGGCGTCGAACGTTGCTGTTGTAAACTGAATAGAAATAGCAGGTTAGAGAACGAGGCCCCGTAGCTCAGATGGATAGAGCAGCGGTTTCCTAAACCGAAGGTCGGCAGTTCGACTCTGCCCGGGGCCACCATCCCTTTCTCGCTCCAGATCTCGCGGATCCTCCTCGGCATCGCGTACGCTACCGCACCATCTCTCCCTGTGACGACCGTCACGCGGCGGCGTGATACCGGTTGCTGACCACAATCACCAGCTAGTTCTATTTTGGGAACGAGGTTGAGTCGCGTGCCTGCCGTCGACCAGACTATCCGTACCCTCGATGTTCTCGTCACCCGCCTGCACGAATCCCACGAACTCTCCGTGTATGACTCCATCGAACGACTGGTGCTGGTTGGGGAAGCCGTTGGGTTTGGGCCGGATGCGCTCGTCCGAATGCTTGACCGGGGTATGGGCCTGGAAGAACTGCTCGAGCTGATTGAAGAAAAAATGGAATGTCTGCAGCGCAAGACTGAGTACTCGGTTGAAAGCAAGGCCGCGGCGTGATTCCCGCATGTTGAGGTTGCTATGAAGTTCATGGAATGGTCCAAATCCAGTGTTGACTACGGCCAGAGGCTCGTCAATTCAGCGCTCGAAGGTGCACGCGAAGGAGAAGAGGATTTTCTTAAAGAGGAATCGCTTTCTCCTCTTCTCACCGGGTCTGCGCGTCATTCGCTGCTGCCCGCTCTAATTGGGGCATATCTCGGTGCCTTCGGTGGCAGCCTCGGAAGCCGGCGCCGGCAGCCTTCAAGAGCCGTCGCTTTCGGCCTGCTGGGCGGAGCCATCGGGTTTGGTGCGGGTCTAGCTTGGCAAAACAGGGAGATCAGCGCGAGTGTCGCTTCAAGCGCATGGAAGAGAATTAAACAGACCCGGGATGAACACTGGTTTGAAAAGAATCCGATCGACTACGCATAGCAATAGAGGAGAGGAAGGGAATACAAGCCCTTCTGGTTTTAACCGTGCGCCATGAATCTGGCCACAATAACCTGCTGCAGCTTTTTGTCGCGCAGGCAACTTTAGGAAATCAGGGTGTGGACAGTGGTAGGTACCTATTCACCCGTTAACGTTGTTGAGTGGCTGGTGCCTGGCCGGAATCTCTTTCTGGCCCTCCAAGTCCTCGGAGTAGCCTGCTTCATTTACATCGTGTCGAAACGAATGGTGCCGCTGCTTCGAGCTCGAGCGGATCCGCGCTTTGATCACCCACTGACACGGCTGGGAAGAGTCTTCAAATTCTGGCTCGGACAGTGGAAGCATCCCCGCTACCGCTTTGCGGGTACTCTCCATATTGTTATCTTCGCCGGTTTCCTTCTTCTGGCGGCCCGCGCCTTCTCGGTTCTCATCGTCGGAGTCTCTCCAACCTTCGTCATGCCGGGCCTTTCCGGACGATTCGGACCCGTCTACGAAACCCTCACCGATTACTCTGCCACCATCGTCTTCCTCTGCATGGTGGTCGCGGCCGTGCGGCGCCTGGTCTTCAAGCCAGCTCGCTACGCGGTCCCCGCAAAGTACGGAAAAGGGCATACCACCGACGCCATCTTCTTATTAGGGCTGATCGCGCTCCTTATGGCCGCGGACAGCCTCTTCTCGGCCAGTCACTTTGCCGGGCTGGCGCAGGCACGCCAATCCGCCGAGAGTTCCGCCTTCCTCTCTCTGCCCTGGATGATCGAAATCGCAATCGCCTCCATGCCACGGACGACTCTCTGGGGCCTCAACGTGGGCGCCTATCTCGTCCACGCGATCGCCTTTTACTTCCTGCTGTGCTACCGGCCCTTCGGAATCCAGTTCCACGTGGAAACCTCACTGTTCAGCATTTACTTCTCGAAACTGGAGAAGGGAACCGTGAAGCCGGTCCGCTGGGACGTGTCTGACGACCACCTGGATCAAGTGAAATCTTTCGGTGTGAAGACCTTCGAAGATTTCACCTGGAAGCACATGCTCGACTTCTATTCCTGCGCCGACTGCGGACGCTGCGCCGACAACTGTCCCTCAAATGCAGTCGGTCGCCCCCTGGCCCCGCGATTTCTCACCATCAAAGCCCGGGACTATTCATTCCAGCACTATCCGGTGCTCGGTAAGCCCCATAGCGGCAATCCTCTAATCGGAAATCTTTATTCTGAGGATGAAGTCTGGTCTTGCACCACCTGCGGCGCTTGTGAAGAGGAATGTCCACTCTTGGTCGAATACATCGACAAGATCGTCGACCTGCGCCGCGGAATGATCGAGGACGGAAACGTTCCCCAGTCTTTGCAGAAGCCGCTGAAAGCTCTCGAGAGCCGCGGCAATCCCTACGGCAAGATGGAGAAAAAGCGGGGAGACTGGGCCAAGTCTCCCGAGTTACAACAGGCAGCCCCGGTCAAAGTGCTCGACGGCAAGAACGGTGCCGACACCCTCTATTTTGCCGACAGTATCACGTCCTATGACGACCGTATGCAGTCAATTGGACGCGCCACCGCCCGCATCCTCAGCCGCCTTGGAAAGAATTTCGGCATCCTGGGCGCAGCCGAGAAAGACAGCGGCCACGAAGTCCGCCGCTTTGGCGAAGAGATGCTCTTCCAGTCCCTTCGCGAGCACAATACCGAGGCCATCAAAGAATCGGGCGTAACGAAGATCGTCACTTCCGACCCGCACGCCTACAACGCCCTCAAGCACGACTATAAAGACGTTCCACCCGTGGAGCACATAAGCCAAGTACTCGCCAGTGAGGCAAGGGCCGGCAACCTTCGCTTCAGCGGGGTCAAGAACACCGACAGCGTCTACACCTACCACGACCCCTGCTATCTGGGCCGCCACAATCAGGTCTACGACGATCCTCGCGACGTGCTCGACTCAATCCCCGGATTGAATCGGGTCGAGATGCAGCGCTCGCGCGACCGCTCCTTCTGCTGCGGTGGCGGCGGACTCATGCTCTTCTACGAACCGAAAGAAGACCAGCGAATGGGCGTGGTCCGGGTACGCATGGCTGCCGACGCCGGAGCGAACGTCATCGTCACCGCCTGCCCCTTCTGCATGGTCAACATCGAGGACGCCATTAAAGTGGCGGGCATGGAAGGCAAGATGTCGGTGGTCGACTTGACCGAACTGGTCGACCAGCACATGGTTCGCGAAGTCGAAGAGAAAGACGTCACCGCCGAGAAATTAGAACTTACAACCGTGGGAGGCTGAACATGGAAATTCTGGTTTGTGCACGCAGAGTGCCCGACACGTCGGAGAACGAGATCGGACTGAACTCTGCCGGAAACGACATCGAGCGCGACGAACTCGTCTACTCGGTGAATGAGGCAGACAACTATGCGGTCGAGGAGGCGCTTCAGATTCGCGACCGCGTCGGTGGCAACGTCACCGTGGTCACGGTCGACGGCGAAGACGGAGAAGAGGTCCTGCGCCGCCAGTTGGCCATGGGCGCCAACCAGGCGGCCCTCGTTTCCGACGATGCCTTCAACGGATCGGACGGCAAGGGCATCGCCACCATCCTCAAAGCCTTCGTCGAGAAAGGCCACTACGACTTGATTTTGACGGGCGTACAGGCCGACGACGGCGCTGCCCAAGTCGGCGGAATGCTGGCCGCAATGCTCGACTATCCCTACGCTTCGCTGGTCAACTCCATCGTGGTGGAGAACGCAAAGCTGAAAGTCAGCCGCGAGATCGAAGGCGGCAATCGCGAGATCAACGAGATCGATCTGCCCTGCGTCCTCTCGATTCAAACCGGCATTAACGAGCCTCGTTATGTCGGGATGCGCGGCATCCGGCAAGTGGCATCCGTGCCGATCCTGACCTTAGGAAGTGCAGATCTGGGAGTTGCCCAAACCGCGGTTGGCGGAGCCGCTGCAAGGCTGAAGCGTGTCGACTACTTCATCCCCGCATCGAGCAAGGGCGCCGAAATCCTGCACGGAAGCAGGGAAGAGAACGCCAACAGAATTCTGGAGTTAGTCGCCGCGAAGGGAGGGCTGAACTAATGCCTCGTATTTTTGCTTACATCGTGCACAAGAGTGGCGTCGCCGACGACTCCGCCGCCGAACTGATCGCGGCGGCTCGAGCCATCGACCCCTTGTCCACTCCCACCGCCGTTCTAACCGGCTGGGGACCGGACTTCGATCTCGCATGCAAATCCCTGGCATCCGCGTTCGGCGAGATTTGGAAGCTTTCAGATCAATCCCTCGCCTACCCCAACGCCGAACTGGTCCGCCAGGCGCTCGTACGTGTTCTGCCTTCCGACAGCATTGTCCTCATTTCTCACGATCATTTCGGAATCGATCTCGCGCCCGGTCTTTCCATCAAGCTGAACGCCGCATTTGCTTCTGATGTCCTGGCCATTGAGGGCGCCGAAGGCAACTTCCTCAAGCTCGTTCGCCAGGAGTTCGGCGGACAAGTCAGCGCCCACGTCCGCTGCGACATCTCTTCCGGCGCAGTGATCAATGTTCGTCCCGGCGCATTCAAACCGGCACCCACTGCTGCGATTTCGGGCGTCGTCATCGACAAGTCGTCCGAAGTTGGCACTCTTACAGCCCGACGCCGCTATGTCGAGACCATCGTCGCCGAAGCGGGCGATGTCGATATCACCCGCCACAGCCTGCTGGTCTCCATCGGCCGCGGCATCCAGGAAAAAGATAACATCGCCCTGGCCGAAGAACTTGCCGAAGTGCTCGGCGCTGCCGTGAGTTGCTCGCGCCCTGTGGTCGACGCCAAGTGGATGGAAAAATCCCGTCAGGTCGGTTCCTCCGGGAAAACCGTTAAGCCCAAGGTCTACCTCGCCTGCGGCATCAGCGGTGCCTTCCAGCACCTGGCCGGAGTTAAAGGAAGCCCGTTCCTGATCGCCATCAACAAGAATCCCAAGGCCCCCATCTTTCAGGTGGCCGACGTCGGAATCGTGGACGACCTCCTCGAATTCCTGCCTGAACTGACCAACAAAGCCCGTGAATTCCGTGGCGTTGCCGCCAAGTGAGGATGAAGTGATGCTTACCCCAAAAACATTAAAGCTGAGCGTGAAATCTCTCAAGGAGTTTGCGAAGAAGCGCTTGCCCGACGAAGTCCTCATTGATCTCGATGAACGCGACGAGTGCCCCATCGACATCGTCCGCGACATGTGCAGCCCTGACAAACTCGGCATCCAACTCCTCTTCATCCCCGAAGAGTTCGGCGGCATGGGCGGCGGCACCTTCGACGTCTACTGCATCTGCGAGGAGATGGCGCGCATCGATCTCGGAATCGCAACCTCGGTGCTCGCCACTTTTCTCGGCAGCGACCCGATCACCGTCGGCGCTACGCATGACCAGAAGAAGACCTGGCTGAGCCGAATCGCAGACGAGGGACTGCTCTTCGCTTACGGTGCCACCGAACCGGAAGCCGGTAGCGACCTGGGCGCGCTCCGCACCACTGCCGACCGCGTGCTACAAGACGGCCGCATTGTCGGCTACAAGATCAACGGCAACAAACAATGGATCAGCAACGGAGGAATCGCCGGAGCGTACACGGTCCTTGCCAGCACTCCCGCCGGCCCTACCTGGTTCATCGTCGAAAAAGATGGCAAGGGATTCACTCACGACGAACCCGAAGACAAGCACGGAATTCGCCTCAGCAATACTGCGGCGCTTGCGTTCAACGATGTCTACGTCGATGCCGACCGTCTGATCGGCGGCGTCGAAGGCCAGGGCTTGAACCAGGCGCAAGCCGTTTTCGGGTACACACGCCTGATGGTCGCCGCCTTCGGACTTGGCGCCGGATGGGCCGCGCTCGACCGCGCCATTCCTTATTCCACCAAGCGCATTCAGGCCGGAGCCCCGCTCTCAGAGAAGCAAGGTTACACGCACAAGCTGATCGTTCCCCACGTGACTCGACTCGAAGCCGCCCGCGCCTACATCGAACAGACTGCCGAGCGCATCGACGCCGGAGAAGGAAGTCTCAACACCGAAGGCGCCATCGCGAAGTACATGGCGACCGAGGCAGGGAACCAGGCTGCCGAAGCCAGCATCCAGGCCCTCGGCGGCTACGGCTACACCCACGAATATTTAGTCGAGAAGATTAGCCGCGACGTTCGCATCACCACAATCTACGAAGGCACCTCGGAGATCATGGAGATGACCATCAGCCGCGACCGCTGGCAGCTGCATCTGAAAACACGCGGTCAGCACTATCACGACAAAGCGCGCGAACTGGAAGCCCTTCATGCGCGCCAACCGAACGTAGGAGCCGATGTCGCCGCACTGGCGCATCACGCCCTCTCCGAGCTGTTGGAGAAATCCCGCATCGCCCGTCTCACCCGTTACCAGCATGTCCTTCTGCGTCTGGGAGAGTGGATGGCCTACGCGGAATGTGCTGGCACTCTCGCCCGCCGCGCCGCCCTTCTCGCCGAGAACAAATTGAACGAAAAGGCGAACCGTCGCTTCGACGCCCGAGCGCTTGCGGCCGTGAGCCGCATCTTCGCCCGTGACGCCGCGCTCAAGGTCGCGGAAGAAGGTTTGCGCTGGGTATGCGGAGCCGGCGGCGTCAGTGACGCTGAGATGTCCGCCTTCGAAGCAAGTTTGCAGTTGCCCGCCATTCATCGTGCCCAGGCGGGTTTGATTTCTGACATGGATTTTGTAGCCGACGTCCTCTACGCCCGTGTGGCGAAGCCTGCAATCGCCGCCTGACTATCTCGACGCCTGACTATCGACCACACACGCAACCGGCTCAGTCCGGCTGCCGAGGAGCGTCCACATGCAAATGCAGATGCAGACAGAAGACACAGCCTATCGAGCCATCGCGATCGTGGGTGCGGGAGCCGTTCTGCCCGATGCCCCCAACGTCAACGCCTTCTGGAACAATGTGAAGACCGGCCGCTACAGCATCACTGAAGTCACGCCCGACCGCTGGGACCCCGCGTTTTACTACGACGCCGACCACGCCGCTCCTGACAAGACCTACTCGAAAATCGGCGGCTGGGTCCGCGACCCGGTGTGGGATCCCATGAAGTGGCATCTCCCCATTCCTCCTCGCGTCACCGATGCGATGGATGAGGCCCAGAAGTGGGCGATCGCCGCCTCCCGCGAGGCATTAGAAGATTATGGCTATCCCAAGCGCCCGCTGAACCCCGATCGCGTCGCCGTGATCCTCGGCAACGCCATGGCAGGCGAGAAACATTATCTAACGGCGCTACGCGTGTTCTTCCCGGAGTACGCTCACGAACTCGCCGCGATTGCCGGCTTCGCCGCCCTTCCTGAGGAAGTTCGTGCCGGAATCACGCGCGAACTGCACGAGCGGATGGGCAAGCACTTGCCCGAAATTACTGAAGACAGCATGCCCGGCGAACTGGCCAACTGCATTGCCGGACGCATCGCCAACATCTACAACTTCCACGGCCCGAATTTTATTTGCGACGCGGCGTGCGCCTCCGCCATGGCCGCGATGAGCGCAGCCGTTGAGGGATTGGTTGCCAATACTTTTGACGCGGTCATCACCGGCGGCATCGACCGCAACATGGGCGTCCAGACCTTCGTGAAGTTCTGCAAGATCGGCGCGCTGTCTGCCACCGGCACGCGTCCCTATGCCGAAGGCGCCGACGGCTTCGTCATGGGCGAAGGCTCTGCCATCTTCGTGATGAAGCGCCTGGCCGATGCTGAGCGCGACGGCGACAAGATCTACGCCGTACTCCGCGGCATCGGTGCGTCGAGCGACGGCAAAGGCAAAGGAATCACCGCTCCCAACCCCGTCGGCCAGAAATTCTGCCTCGAGCGCGCCTGGCAGAACGCTGGCCTCTCGCCCGCTACTGCAACACTGATGGAAGGCCACGGCACGTCAACCCGCGTCGGTGATGTCGTCGAAGCCCAGTGCATCACCGACCTGCTCAGCAGCCAGCATCTCCCAACCCATTCGGTCGCGCTCGGCTCGGTCAAATCGAACATCGGCCACCTCAAGGGAGCCGCAGGCGCAGCCGGAGTGCTGAAAACTGCTCTGGCGCTTCGCGACAAGGTCCTGCCGCCCAGCGTGCACTGCGAGCATCCCAGTCCAGACATCGACTTCGCCCATTCTCCTCTTTATGTCAATACCGAACTGAAGCCTTGGAACGTTCCCTCGGACACTCCGCGCCGTGCCGGCGTCAGCGCCTTCGGTTTCGGCGGCACCAATTTCCATCTCGTGCTCGAAGAGCACATTCCCCACCGGTTGACCGGAAATGGAAAGCGTTCGGTAGCCGTCGGCACCCTTCCACAAACTGCGATGAATGAGGTTGTTATGACTGTGAAGGAAGTTTCCTCTCCCGTTGTGTCCTCTGTTTCTCCTTCGGCCTGTAAGACCCCGCTGCGTGGCGCACTCGTCATTGGCGCTGCCACTGATTCAGGGCTTGCGGAACTTCTTCGCGCCATCATGAAGGATGCTCAATCTGGCCGCGCCCCCGCGCCCGCAGCCCCCGCCGAAGCCGATCTGCGAGCTCCACAGCGCGTGGCCATTGATTATTCGGACGCCCCCGATTTGGCCGACAAGTCCGCCAAAGCCCTCAAAGCGCTTGCTGCCAACCAGCCCGCGGTGTGGAGAGCTCTGCGGGCGCAAGGCATCTTCCGCGGTCAAGGCGCGGCACCCAAAGTCGCCTTTCTATATACGGGGCAAGGTTCCCAGTACGTCAACATGTTGCGCCCGCTGTACAGCTCGGAACCAATTGTCACGCAGACTTTTGCCGAAGCCGATCGCGTCATGACCCCGCTGCTCGGCAAGCCCCTGACCGACTTCGTTTTCGTCGACCAGACTGATCCCGTCGCCGTCGCGAAGGCTGATGAAGATCTGCGCCAGACTGCCATCACGCAACCGGCCGTGCTGGCCATCGATCTCGGACTCACGCGCCTCCTGGCCGCTTACGGTATCCAGCCCGACATGACGATGGGCCACAGCCTTGGCGAATACGGAGCACTGGTCGCCTCCGGCGCTCTGCCTTTCGAGGATGCGTTGATAGCCGTCAGCGCACGCGGTCGCGGAATGACCCGCGTGGCTGTATCCGATACGGGCAGGATGGCCGCCGTCTTTGCTCCGCTGCCAGAAGTCGAACGAATCCTGAAGACGATCGACGGCTACGTGGTGATCGCTAATATCAACAGCGACCATCAGGCCGTGATCGGCGGCGCCAGTGACGCAGTTACGAAAGCCATGCAGGTTCTCCAAACTGCAGGATACGAAGTCTCTCCGCTGCCGGTCAGTCATGCTTTCCACACCTCGATCGTCGCCCCGGCCAGCGAGCCGTTGCGGCAGGAACTCGCCCGCCTTCGCATGGAGTCGCCCCACCTGCCCACCGTTGCGAATGTGAACGGAGAGTTCTATCCCATCGGCCCAGGCGTTGTTCCTGAAATGTTGGATCTGCTCGCCAAGCAGGTTGCCTCCCCCGTGCAGTTCGTGAAAGGTCTGCACACCCTCTACGAAGCGGGCGCCCGCATCTTCGTAGAAGTTGGCCCGAAGAAAGCGCTCCAGGGTTTTGCGGAAGATGTTCTCGGCGATCGCGGCGACGTGGTTTCACTTTTCACGAATCACCCCAAGTTCGGTGACATCGCATCATTCAACCAGGCGCTGTGCGGACTATATGCGGCTGGCCTCGGACGCGGCACGGCTGCAGCCTCGATCGAGAAGTCGGAAGCCATTTCCCCGGCACCCGCGCCGGCCGTAGCACCGAAAGAAATCAACGTCGTGCCTGTTCAGCCTGCCATTGCGGCTTCTCAGTCTGCTGATTCGGCTTTGGGGTGGCGCAGCGCTTCCAGCGCTGCGATCGACCTCGCCCACTTTGTTAGGGCTTTAGCTCCCGAGGTACCTGCCTCTGCGGCCCATTCACCTCAGACATCAACTTCCGATCATTACAACGAACTCGGTCGCTTCTTCGCCGACATCCTCGATCGTGCCTGGCAGATCCACCACGGCACGGAACCTATCCGCGCGAAAGATCCAGTAGTCATCACCGGCGCCGCCCTGGGTCTGCCCGGAACCGACCACATCTTCGATGACGGCAACCTTGCCCGCATCCTGCGCGGTGATCAGTTCATCGATCTCATTCCCACACGCTTGCGCAAGGCCATGCTCGACAAACACATCACCCGCCTGGTGAAGAGCGATAACGGCGGACCAACCTTCGAAACCATCAACAACGTCGCCGACGTGATCAAACTGGCGGGCCGCGGCGGCGCCTTCGATCTCGAAACTGAATTCGGTATTTCCGCCGACCGCCGCGCCGCCCTCGACCGCGTCACCCAACTCGCGATTGCCGTCGGTCTCGACGCCTTGCGCGATGCCGGCATCCCGCTGGTCATGCGCTACAAAACCACCACCAAGGGCACGCAGTTGCAGGATCGCTGGGCCCTTCCCGATGCGCTGCGCGAAGACACCGGAGTGATCTTCGCCTCCGCGTTTCCCGGATGCGACTCCTTCGCCGATGAGATGTCGCGGTACTACGGCGATCACTCCCGCCGCGAGCAACTGGGCTTGCTGGAGGGCCTGCTTGCGAGAGGAGCGAGAGGCAACGGCGACTCCGTTCTCGAGCAGGAAATCGAGCGCCTTACCGAGGACCTCCGCGATGCCATCGAGAAAGAACCCTACGTCTTCGATCGCCGCTTCCTGCTCCGAACCCTGGCCATGGGACACTCGCAATTCGCCGAGTTCATCGGCGCCCGCGGCCCCAACACGCAAATCAACTCCGCCTGCGCTAGCACCACGCAAGCCGTGTCCCTCGCGGAAGACTGGATCCGTGCCGGCCGCTGCCGCCGCGTGATCATCGTCTCCGCTGATGACGTCACCTCCGACCACTCCATCGAATGGTTCGGCGCCGGCTTCCTCGCCAGCGGCGCCGCTGCCACTGATGAAGTCGTCGAAGAAGCTGCCACGCCCTTCGATCGTCGCCGCCACGGCCTGATCGTTGGCATGGGCGCCGCCGGTTTGGTCGTCGAGAGCGCCGAAGCCGCGCGGGAACGGGGAATTCAACCCATCTGCGAAGTCCTCAGCACCGTTACTGCCAACAGCGCCTTCCACGGCACTCGCCTCGATGTCCAACACATCGCTCAAATGATGGAAAACCTGGTCTCCCAGGCTGAACGCCTCCATGGCATCTCCCGCCAACAGATCGCGCCCCACACGGTTTTCGTTTCTCACGAGACCTACACGCCCGCGCGTGGGGGCAGTGCCTCGGCCGAAATCAACGCGCTGCGTCATGTATTCGGCGCCGCCGCCGATCGGATCGTAATCGCCAACACCAAAGGTCAGACCGGCCACGCGATGGCCACCGGCATCGAAGATGTCCTCGCCGTAAAAGCACTGGAGACCGGCTTAGTTCCGCCCGTTGCCAACTTCAAAGAGGTCGATCCCGAGTTGGGCACTTTGAACCTGTCTAAGGGCGGCGGATACCCCATCGAATACGCCGTCCGCCTCGGCGCTGGTTTCGGATCGCAAATCAGCATGTCGCTGCTGCACTGGACCGCCCCTAAGGACGGCGCACACCGCCGTCCCAGCGAACTGGGCTACGCCTACCGCATCGCCGACGAAAATACCTGGAAGGCATGGCTCAGCCAAATCGCCGGCTACTCAACTGCGGACTTGGAGGTCGTGCGCCGCACTCTGCGAGTCCGCGATCAACGCCCAGCGGCCCGCTTGGCCGAGGTCGCACAAGCGTCCCATGAGGTGCCAGTCGTCACGCCTCCAAAATCGTCAGTACCAGTTGTCGTTGCTGTCAAAGCCGAACCCCCGCGCCCCGTTGCTGCGAAGCAGGTTGAAACCAAAATGCCGGCACCGTTGCCGCCATCGGCCCCGAAACCCACTGTGGAAGCCGATTCCGTCAAAGACCGTGTGCTGGCTCTGGTCGCCGAGAAGACCGGCTATCCAGTCGACATGCTTGATCTGGATCTCGATCTCGAAGCCGACCTCGGCATCGACACCGTCAAGCAAGCTGAGGTCATGGCTACCATCCGCGAAGCCTACAGCATCGTCCGTGACGACACGATCAAATTGCGCGACTTTCCCACGCTCGCCCGCGTCATCCAATTCGTGCATGATCGCAAGCCCAAGGTGGCTCCAGCGCAACCCACCTCCACTCCGGTGGCAGTATCGGTACCGAAAATCAAGGCCGAAGCGACAGCCACAGCTGCCGCTGTGGCTGTCGTCGCGGCGCCATCAGCAACTCCCGCGAATGATGTTGACTCCGTCAAAGATCGCATCCTCGCCCTGATGGTCGAGAAAACCGGCTACCCACAGGACATGCTCGACTTGGATCTGGACCTCGAGGCTGACCTCGGCGTCGACACGGTCAAGCAAGCGGAAATGTTTGCCGCCATCCGCGAAATCTACAACATTCCGCGCGACGAGAACCGTAAGCTCCGAGACTATCCCACGCTCGCGCACGTAATTCGCTTCGTATACGAGAAGCGCCCTGACCTCTCGTCCACCCAACAAACGCCGGTTCCGGTCGCAGCCAAAAAGGATCAAGAAGTTCCGGCTCAAGTCACACCTGCGACAGCCTCAACCCGTTACTCCGAAGCTGGCAACGGCGTCAAAGAACGCATCCTTGCCCTGATGGTCGAGAAGACAGGCTATCCCCGAGACATGCTGGATTTGGACCTCGACCTTGAGGCCGACCTCGGCGTTGACACCGTCAAACAAGCAGAAATGTTTGCCGCAATCCGCGAAATCTACAACATCCCGCGCGACGAGAACCGCAAGCTCCGTGATTATCCCACCCTCGCGCACGTGATCCGATTTGTCTACGAGCATCGTCCCGACCTGGCAAGCCCGCCCGCAGCAACAGAACCTTCTCCCGCAGCATCCTCCCCGGCGCTGGCGGAGCCTCTCGCTCCGCCTCTGGCGCCAGCCCAAGAGCCAGCCAGTTCCGAGAATCTAGTTTCCGACGATCCCATCAAGAGGAAGGTCCTCCAAATCGTCGCTGAGAAGACAGGCTATCCCGAAGACATGCTCGACCTGGATCTCGATCTCGAAGCTGACCTCGGCGTCGACACCGTCAAGCAGGCGGAAATGTTTGCCGCAGTGCGCGCGGCCTACAACATTCCTCGCGACGAAAATATGAAACTGCGTGATTTTCCAACTCTGGCCCACGTCATCAGGTTCGCGCTCGATCGGTCCGCCGTCGTGGCGGCAAATTCCGAACCTGCTGTGAAACTACAGCCCGCGGAACCAACGGCGGCGTCCGCACCTACCATCGAGCCCGCGCGACCCATCGTTGCCAACTTCGATGCGACAAATCGCATTCCGCGCCGTGTCCCGGTCGCGACTCTCCGCCCTCCGCTCGCTCTTTGCAAACCAACCGGAGTGAAACTCGACCGCAGCAGCCGCGTCATCCTCATGCCCGATAAAGGCGGTGTGGCCCAGGCTCTCACCGAACGCCTTCGCACCCTGGGCGTGGAGGTACTCTCTATCGAAGGTGGTCCCGACGCAGACTCGCTGAACACACTCCTGAAAACATGGACCACCGCCGGTCCAATTCAAGGCGTCTTCTGGCTCCCCGCGCTCGACAACGAAGGCGACCTTCGCAAACTCGCCCTCGTCGACTGGCATGGAGCCCTAAGCCTGCGAGTGAAGTCGCTGTACACCACAATGCGCGCCTTGTACGAGCACGTCGCACGCCCGGGCACATTCCTGCTTTCAGCGACGCGTCTCGGTGGCCATCACGGATACGACGACGTCGGGGCCTTCGCCCCACTTGGAGGTGCCGTCACCGGTTTTAGCAAAACGTACAAGCGCGAACGCCCCGAATCCCTCGTCAAAGCCATCGACCTCGAACCGAATCGCAGCGCTACCGAAGTTTCGGATCTTCTGATCGCCGAAACTCTACGCGATCCCGGTGCAGTCGAGATCGGATACACCGCCGAGCAGCGCTGGACCGTCGGCCTCGACGAACAACCCACGCCCGACGGCCAACCCGGCATGATCCTCGACAAGAGCAGCGTCTTCGTTATCACGGGCGCTGCAGGCAGCATCGTCTCAGCCATCACCGCCGATCTGGCTGCTGCATCGGGCGGCACGTTCTATCTCCTCGACCTCGTGCCCAAGCCAGATCCGGATGATCCCGACTTGAAACGCTTCGTCACCGACAAAGAGAATCTCAAACGCGACCTGTTCACGCGCGTTCAGACTCGCGGCGAACGCGCTACTCCCGCTCTCGTCGAAAAAGAACTAGCCAGCCTCGAGAGAGCCCACGCAGCTCAATCGGCCATCGACGCGGTTCTAGCCGCGGGCGGCACGCCACATTATTTCAGCGTCAATCTCGCCGACGCGCCGGCGGTAGCCAGAGTCATTGACCAGGTGCGCCAGCGCCATGGCCGCATCGATGTCCTGCTGCACGCTGCTGGCATCGAGCGCAGCCATTTCCTGCCCGACAAAGATCCGCGGGAATTCGACCTGGTCTTCAACGTCAAAGCCGACGGCTTCTTCAACCTGCTGCACGCCATCGGCGACATGCCATTAGGTGCGACCGTGGCGTTCAGTTCAATCGCAGGACGCTTTGGTAACGCCGGCCAAACCGACTACAGTTCCGCGAACGATCTCCTCTGCAAGATCACCTCAAGCTTCCGCACCACTCGTCCCAACACGCGTGGCATCGTCATTGATTGGACCGCGTGGGGCGGAATCGGCATGGCCACCCGCGGCTCCATCCCGAAGATGATGGAGCTTGCCGGCATCGACATGTTGCCGCCAGAGGCCGGCGTCCCCCTGATCCGCCGCGAACTCACCGCCGGAGCCACGCGTGGCGAAATTGTCGTCGCCCAGCGCCTCGGCATTTTGCTGAATGAAATCGACCTCACGGGCGGCCTGGACATATCCGCGGCGCGCTCCACCAACAAATCCTCTCCTGCGGGACCCATCTCCGGCGCGATCGTCTCCCTGGGCGTATCGAGTGGCTACACTGTTGAAACCACCCTGAACCCTCACGACCAACCGTTCCTGCATGACCATCAGATCGAAGGCACCCCCGTGCTCCCCGGCGTGATGGGCATCGAGGCCTTTGCCGAGGCCGCGCTTGCTCTGCTGCCCGGATGGCAAATCGAGGCCATCGAGGACGTCAACTTCCTCGCGCCCTTCAAGTTCTATCGCAAGGAGTCGCGTGCGTTGCTAATCGAAACGCGAATCCACCTTCACGCCAATGAACTAGTCGCGGATTGCCGCCTGGTCGGCCATCGCTCCCTGCCCAACCAGCCAGAGCCCCAACCAACTACGCACTTCACGGCGCACGTCCGCCTCACAAAAGAACATGCCCAAGCTCCCTTGGCGCTCGCACTCGGCAAACCTGATGGCCATATCATCGAGGCCGCCGACATCTATCACCTGTATTTTCACGGACCGGCTTATCAGGTGCTCGAAAAAGCCTGGTGGGATGGCAAGCGTCTCATCGGATTGATGTCAAATGATCTGCCTCCCAACCATCACCCCGCTGAGCTATCCACGGTCGTGCAGCCGCGCCTGATTGAACTGTGTTTCCAAACCGCCGGCATCTGGGAACTCGGTATGCAAGGCCGCATGGGCCTGCCCCAACATGTTCGCCGGATTTCGCTCTACCGTACGCCCGCTGCTGCAGATGGCCGGTTGTACGCCATCCTCACTCCCGATCAAGCTCAGCGAGGTTTCGATATCGACGTCGCGGATGCAAAAGGGAACTGCGTCCTGCGTCTCACCGGCTATCAGACGGTGGCGCTCCCGAATGCCGTGAACCCGCAACACCTGAAAGCGCTGCAGGAAATCATGTCAGGAGATGCCGCACTCGTAGCGTGACGGACGCAGCCGAGTCGCCACGCTACAGAACCGGGGTCCTTATGGTGAATGACTTTCGACGGATTGCGATCGTGAACCGCGGCGAACCCGCCATGCGCTTCATCCATGCGGCACGCGAGTTCAGTTCCGAGAATGGCGTGCCCCTGCGCACTATTGCCCTCTTTACCGACCCGGACCGCCACGCCATGTTCGTTCGCGAGGCCGACGAGGCATTCTGTCTCGGCGCCGCCCTCTCTACAGACCGAGAGACGCTTCTCACCAAGAGCACCTACCTCGACTACAGGCGCCTTGAACAGGTTCTGGCGGAATCCCACGCAGACGCGGTCTGGGTCGGATGGGGCTTCGTAGCAGAACATGCCGCCTTTGCCGACCTCTGCCAGGAACTGGGAATTGTTTTTATCGGGCCCAGCGGCGATGTCATGCGACTTCTGGGCGACAAGATCGCCGCCAAACGCCTCGCTGAACAGTCGCAGATCGCAGTCGCTCCCTGGAGTGGTGCTCCTGTGGAATCGATCACCGATGCTCTGTCGCATGCCCAGCGGTTGGGCTTTCCTCTTCTGCTCAAAGCCACGGCGGGCGGCGGTGGCCATGGGATCCGCTTGGTTCACTCCGCAAGCCAACTCCCCCAGGCGTTTGAGCGCGCCCGTATCGAGGCGTTCAAGGCCTTCGGCGATCCCACCGTCTTTCTCGAGAGATTGGTCGAAGGTGCCCGCCATATTGAGGTCCAGATCATCGCTGACAATTACGGAACTGCGTGGGCCGCCGGAGTGCGCGATTGTACGATCCAACGCCGGCATCAGAAGGTTCTCGAAGAAGCGCCTTCCCCGGCGCTTTCTTCCGTTCAGGATCTCGAACTTCGCGAAGCCGCGGTTCGCCTCAGCAAACTGGCCGGATACAACAATGCCGGCACGGTGGAATTTCTCTACGATCCAGCGACTCAGCAGTTCTACTTCATGGAAGTGAATACCCGCCTGCAGGTCGAGCATCCGGTGACCGAATGCACCACCGGCCTCGACCTGGTGAAACTGCAGATCCACGTCGCGCGCGGCGGACTCCTCGAAGGCAATCCCCCGTGCAGTTTCGGTCACGCCATCGAGGTCCGCCTCAACGCGGAAGATCCCGACAACGATTTCGCGGCCGCCCCGGGCGTCCTGGAACGCTTCCGCATGGTGACTGGTCCTGGTGTGCGCGTCGATGCCGGTGTCACCGAAGGCGACAGCATCTCCCACGAGTTTGATTCCATGATCGCCAAGGTAATCGCTCACGGACAGACCCGCAAAGAAGCTCTGTCCCGCCTCCAGCGCGCCCTCAGCGAGAGCGTCATCGTGGTCAAAGGTGGTGCGACCAACAAAGCATTCTTATTGGAAATGCTGCAGCGCGAGGAAGTGCAAGCCGCGAACATCGACGTCGGCTGGCTCGACCGCCTCGCCGCGGAAGACGGACATCACTTCCGGAAATATGCGGATGTGGCCCTGGTCCAGGCGGCCATCGACGCCTACGACGCCGAACTGGCGGTAGAACAATCTCAGTTTTACGCATCCGCTGCGCGTGGTCGCCCGCGCGTGCAGAGCGACATCGGCCGTGCCCTCGCCTTGCGCTATCGCGGCCACCTTTACACGATGAGGACCCAGCGCTTTGGCCCTCGCGATTACCGCATCGGGGTCGACGGTGTACGCATCGAGGCCCACATTGACCGCCTGGATCAGTTCGAATCCTGGCTGGCGGTCTTCGGTCGCAAATTCCATATCGTTGCGGTCAGCCAAGGCATCACCTCCCGCATTGAAGTGGACAGCGTGTCGCACCAAATCGACCGCGACGACGGAGGCGTGGTGCATGCTCCTGCCCCCTCGGTCGTCGTTTCCATCGCGGTCAAGGCAGGAGACACCGTCGCCGTCGGCGATCGCCTGGCCGTTCTCGAAGCCATGAAAATGGAGACTCAGATCGTCGCTCCCTTTTCCGGCCGGATCCGAAAAATAATGATCATGCCGAATGTGCAGGTTGACGCCGGCGCCCCGCTCCTGCAGATCGAAGGCACCGCCGCTATCGACGCGATTGAACTGCAGAAGCGCATCATCTTTGGCGAATCCCACACTTGGCGCGAAAATCGTGAGGCCACCTGCATCGACACTCTCCACGAAATTCGCCAGGTCATGCTGGGGTTTGATCTTGATCCTTCAACCAGCACCCGCCAACTCGTAGCTTGGAGCCAGACCTGTCCTGCACACGCCGACGAGATCACCGAACTCGAGGACGAAATTCTTAACATCTTCGTGGACATTTGCTCCCTCTTTCATCGCGAGCCGGAGGTGAACCATCGCGCCTCCGGGGAAGAGCCCAGCGCCGAATCATACTTATTCTCCTATTTGCGCATGGTCGAAACCAACGCTGAGGGACTTCCTCCGGCCTTTGTCGGGGCACTCCGCAGCGCGTTGTCTCACTACGGTGTCGGCGAACTGGATGGATCTTCCTCTCTGAAGGAAACGTTGCTGTGGATTTGCAAATCGCATCAGCGGATGGCCGAACAGATCGCCTCGATTCTCGATATTCTCGAGCGTCGTCTGCGCCGCGCCAAAGCCCCCGGAAGCTCCCCCAGCAATTCCTTCCGCACCCTTCTTGATCGCATCGTCGCCATCACCCATGAAACTTATCCTGTGATCAGCGATCTCGCCCGCGAAGTACGCTATCGCTATTTCGACGAGCCGCTCTTTGAGCGCGCCCGGGATCAGGTCTTTCAGGAAGCAGAGGACCATCTCGACTACCTCAACGCGTATCCCGAGGCCCCCGATCGCCGTACCCGGCTGCACGCCCTGATCGAGTGTCCGCAGTTGCTCGCGGGCCTGTTTGCCGCCCGCTTCCCATCCGCCGAACCCGCTCTATGCAGCAGCATGCTCGAGGTGCTCACTTGGCGCTACTACCGCAACTGTGCTCTGGTGAACCCTCGCTCCCTTCCTGCTCAGGGGCATCCATGCTTCACAGCCGAATATGATGACGAAGGCAAGCGCGTTCATGTCATCGCGGTATATTCCGAATATCAAGGCCTTTCGGCAACGGCGCAGGCGATGTTCGCGCTCATCACGGCCGTCCCGGCCGATCACGACATCGTCATCGATTTCCACGTTTGCGATTCCGCCAAGTTGGGCGATCCCGATGCTACGCAGTCAAGCGTTCGCGCGATACTGAATCAGGTTGCCTTTCCTCGTTCCATCCGGCGCATCGTCATATCCGCTGCCGGCCCGAGCCATGGCCGTCGCGCCAACGGGCTCCAACACTTCACCTACCAGCCCACTGAGAACGGGTACCAGGAAGACCCATTCTTCCGCGGCTTGCACCCCATGATGGGGAAGCGCCTGCACCTCTGGCGCCTCGGCAATTTCAAGATCGATCGCCTACCTTCAGTCGAGGACGTTTATCTTCTGCATGCTGTCGCTCGCGACAATCCAAAAGATGAACGCCTGTTCGCCGCCGCCGAGGTCCGGGATGTAACCCCCGTCCGCGATGAGGCCGGGCGCATCGTGCAACTGCCCCATCTGGAACGCATGCTCATGGAAACCCTTGCCGCCATCCGCCTCTTCCAGTCCCGCCGCCGTCCCCAGGAGCGTCTCTACTGGAACCGCGTGTTTCTCTATGTCTGGCCTTCGCTCAATCTCAAGCCGGACGAATTGCGCGATATCATCCGCCGCCTTCTCCCCGTCACCGAAGGCCTTGGCTTGGAACAGGTCGTCGTGCGCGCGCGCATTCCCAACCCTGCCACTGGAGAACTGCGCGATCTCGTCATGCGCATTTCCAGCCCCGTGGGAAGCGGATTGCTCATCACCTTCCGCCCCGCTGACAAACTGCTCGCTCTCAAACCACTCTCCGAATATGACCAAAAAGTCGTGCGCGTCCGCCAGCGCGGCTTAGTGTATCCCTACGAAATCATCAAGATGCTCACGCCCGCACGGGAAGACACGCGCAGCGAATTTCCCCCCGGCGATTTCGTCGAGTACGATCTTGATGCCGACGCCAAACTCGTTCCCGTGGATCGTCCCTACGGCAAAAACCGCGCCAACATCATCGTCGGAATCATTCGCAACTTCACCACTCGCTATCCCGAAGGCATGGCCCGCGTCCTGCTCCTCGGAGACCCCAGCAAAGACCTCGGAGCCCTCGCCGAAACCGAATGCCGCCTCATCAGTGGCGCGCTCGACCTCGCCGAAGAAAAGGGTATCCCCGTCGAATGGTTCCCCATCTCTGCCGGCGCCAAGATCTCGATGGAGAGCGGCGTTGAAAACATGGACTGGATCGCCCGTGTTCTGCGCCGCCTGATCGAATTCACCCAGACGGGCGGCGAAGTGAACCTCCTCATCAACGGCATCAACGTCGGCGCCCAGCCCTACTGGAATGCTGAAGCCACCATGCTCATGCATACCCGCGGAATTCTGGTCATGACCCCGAAAGCCGCCATGGTGCTGACCGGCAAGCGCGCCCTCGATTACTCTGGCGGAATCTCCGCCGAAGACAATCAGGGGATCGGTGGCTACGACCGCATCATGGGAGTCAACGGCCAGGCCCAGTACTGGGCCAGTGACATTAACGAGGCCTGCCACATTCTTTTCCGCCATTACGATCACACGTATATAAAGCCTGGCGAGCGCTTTCCGCGTCGCGCTGCCACCACCGACCCCATCACTCGTGACGTGCAAGACTTTCCCCACAACGAAAACGGTGAGGACGGATTTGCTTATGTCGGCGAGATCTTGTCCGACGAAACCAATCCCGGCCGGAAAAAGCCCTTCGACATTCGCAAGGTAATGATGGCCGCCGTCGATCAGGATCATCCGCCGCTGGAGCGCTGGGCCGGGATGCGTGCCGCCGAAACCGGCGTCGTATGGGACGCGCATCTCGGTGGCTATCCCGTCTGTCTCATCGGCATCGAGTCCCGTTCTGTGCCCCGACTCGGATTCGTCCCCGCCGACGGGCCGGATCAGTGGTCGGCCGGAACTCTGTTTCCCCAGTCCTCCAAGAAAGTGGCGCGCGCCATCAACGCTGCTAGCGCCAATCGCCCAGTGGTCGTCCTTGCCAATCTGTCAGGCTTTGACGGTTCGCCCGAATCGATGCGCCGCCTGCAACTTGAATATGGCGCTGAGATCGGACGCGCCGTGGTGAACTTCAAGGGCCCTATCGTGTTTTGCGTGATATCTCGTTATCACGGCGGCGCTTACGTGGTGTTCTCTCGCTCGCTGAACGAGCAGATAGAGGCCGCTGCACTCGAAGGAACTTACGCCTCGGTGATCGGCGGCGCGCCCGCTGCGGCAGTCGTCTTCGCGGGTGAAGTCGAATCCCGCACTCGCAAAGACGAACGTCTCCAGGCCCTCAATCAAGCCATGCTCCAGGCCGAGGCCGCCGAAAAGGGACGCCTGCGCGCCCAGTGGAACGAACTTCACGACATGGTCTACTCCGAAAAACTCGGCGAGATGGCCAGCGAGTTCGACCGCGTGCACAGCGTACAACGCGCCCAGAGCGTAGGCGCCCTCGATCACATTATTCCTCCGGCGAATCTACGCTCCTATCTCATCGACGCCGTCGAACGGGGAATCCAGCGCGAAGAAGAAGCCCTGGAGAAAGGAGCTCTGCAGATCGTAGAAGCCGCCTAACAGGGCCACAGACCGCGGCTGCGTAGCGAGTGCAACGCTGCAGCCGCGTGGCGGCGAAAGATTGCAGCCGTGGGTGGCGAGACAAAATGTGAGCAAAGCCCCGGAGGGGCCAAAGACGAACGGTCTATCGCGTAAACAGGTCGCGAAAAAATACAAGTGAGCGCCACTTGGGCGTGCGCCACCGTGGAAGAGCGGCCCTTTCAGGGCCGCGTAGGCATCAGGAAATGGTTGTGGGCTTCAGCCCCTGTGGTCCCGCAACGAATGGCGTTGATGACATGAGGGGCGAAAGACCGGACTCTCAACATTGCAATGGACCTCTACTGGCTGGAACAAACCGAATCCGACGTCCCGCCCAGCAATGACTGGCTGGGCCCGCACGAGGCTGCCTGCCTCGCCGCCATGCGCTTTCTCAACCGCCGTTCTGATTGGCGCCTCGGGCGCTGGACGGCCAAGCAAGCCCTCGCCACTTGCCTGAACCTGTCTACAAATCTTCCCGACCTCGCAAACCTCGAAATCCGTGCCGCATCGTCCGGCGCCCCTGAGGTCTTTATCGACAGCCAACTCGCAGGCATAGCAATCTCACTCAGTCACCGTGCCGGTACGGCCATGTGCACCGTCGGAGCACTCAGCAGCAATTTCGGTTGTGATCTGGAAATGGTGGAAGCGCGCAGCCCCGCCTTCGTCGAAGACTACTTCACCGCCGATGAGCAGGCGCTCATCGCAGACATCTCTCTGCCCGAACGCTCCCTGCTCCTGGCCCTGCTCTGGAGCGCCAAAGAAAGCGCGCTCAAAGCTCTGCGCGTCGGTCTTCGGCTCGACACCAGATGCATGAGCGTCAAGCCCAGCCGTGTGAGCCACGCACTCGACGCCGACCTGATTGTTTGGCATCCTTTGAGCATTCGCTATTCGAGCACGCAGACCTTCAGCGGTTGGTGGCGGCTGGAGACTGATTTGGTGCGCACGGTAGTCTCCGATGTACTGCTTCAAGCTCCGCTTCCTGCGCGAGAAGGCAGCTTCGTTGGAGTCACCCTTCGCCAAGAAACCGCGTAAGCCGCTTAGGGACGACAATACCTTGCTGAGGCCGTATCGATGGCGCGGAATACGCCTCACGGTGCCGGCGGTTTCTTGAGCTCTGATTCCTCTGCCTGGTGGCTTTCCACCGACAACTTCCGCAGAGAGAGCCGTTCCCGATGCGCCAGTATCAGGCCCAGCGGCACCACCGCCGCAAAAGTCACCAGCCACAGCAGGATTCCGCAACTGGCGGCCATCTCCGCCGGCACATCAAACACGCTCGACAGGATCGCGACCGTCGCTATCTGTGAGCCACCACCGACGGCCGGCAACTGCAGCAGCGAACCCACCATACTGGCGAAGATCAGAATCAATAACTGCGAAACCGGGATTTCCAGCGCGTCAATGCCGTAGGAATGCGTCACTTCCTTGTACGCCAGCGCAATCAGATACCACATCCCGACCGATACCATTGCCAGCCACAACATCGACAACGGTCCGTGAATCGTGTTAAGGCCCATCCCGAACTCTCTCACCTTCTGGCCCAGTCGATGTCCCAGGTTCGAAGAGAGGTGTGCAAACCGCTGTTCCACCCACCGCGCAGCCGCCTCGACGTTGCGGCGGATCAGGACTGCCGCCACCGCGGTCCCCGCGACGATGGCAATCAGAAGAAAGCTTGCTTCCCGGAAGCTTCTGTAGAACTCAGGATGTGGAATGGAAGGCAACGCGCTCGGCAGAAAAATGGCCAGCGCTACCAGTACCGCGAACGCTCCGATGTCAAAGATCCGTTCTACGGCCCAAACGGCCAGTTGCGACGAAAAGGGAAGCTCTGTCCGTCGTGCGATCAGGTACGGACGAATGAATTCCCCCGCCCGGCCCAGCAGTGCGATCCCAGCGAACCCGACCAGCGTCGGCGATACCAACTCCGCCAGTGTCGTCTTCGGCCGGACCGGCTTCAGGAAAATCTTCCAGCGCAACGCCCGCATCCCATAGGCGATGTAAATGTAGGCAATCCCATACAGCACACGGATCTTCTTAATGCGATGCGTCTGGCTCCAGAACGTCGGCCAGTCAAACGTTCGCCAGTGCCGGTATTGCAGGTAAACCAGAACGGCCAGGATGAGGAACACCACGACGCTGGCCAGAATTCGCTTCTTATCCATGAAGGGGAAAGCTCCGCACCGCGGCGCTCACAACGCGCAGCGAGAAACGGCACCACCCAAGGTATATGACTGAGCCCAAGGGGTCAAACCAGAATGCTCATGTGGAGACAGCCGCCTTCAGCGGTTAGTCGATGCGTAGCGAGACCGCGTTGGATCTTTGCTAGTGACCAGCTACTGCCTTGCCTGGGACGAACTCGTGTGGGGCGAACCAGCCTTCGCTTGAGCCAGACTGGAATCTTGCTCCCTGCCGCTAGCTTGACTCTTAGCACCGCCATGCTTGGAAGCGCCGGCCTTCGCCGCAGAGGCGGCAGCCGCCTTCTCCTGAGCCGCTTTCTTCTTATTAAAGTCCCTGACGATCCGCGCCACATACGCCCGCGTCTCGTAATACGGAGGCACGCCCCCGAACTGCTCTACCCGCTGCGGCCCTGCATTGTAGGCCGCCAGCGCCTTCACCAGATCAAAGTTGTAGCGCTCCAGAAGTTCCCGCAGATACTTCGTTCCACCCTCGACGTTCGCTTGCGGATCGAACGCATTCGGCACTCCGAGTTGCGATGCCGTTCCCGGCATCAACTGCATCAGCCCCTGCGCACCCTTCGGGGATACCGCCCGAACTTTGAATCCACTTTCCGCCTTGATGACGCTGTTCACCAGATCCGGATCCAGCCGGTACCGCCCGCTCGCCGAATTCACCACCTCATTCAGATCTAACGGACCCGTACTGGGCGTACTGGGTGCCCCATTTCTCGCGTATTTTGCGAGAAGTCGGGATGTTCCGGAAGCCGGCACCTCCGGCGCTGCCTCAAAATGCTCAATCTCCGCCGTCGGCACATCCACAAAACTCGCCCCATCCGCCGTCACATACAGCCGGGTAACTTCCCCTACAATCTCCCGCCGCTCATGCCGAATGGAGAACCCATTCTTCAGCACCGCAACCTCGCCAGCAAAGCAGGGAAGCGCCGCCAGCGCGAGCATCGCGATGATCGCCAAACGCCCCCGAATTGGACCCAACCAACTCATCGCTGCCTTGAAACTCGAAGCTCGTAGCTTACGACCGAAGCCCTGCGGCGTCTAGCTTCCCGTCCAGCGCTAACTCCACCGCCGCCGCAATCCCGCATGCGTCATTGCCCAGCGTTACCGTCCACCCACGGCTGCGCAACTCCTCGCATGCATTCCCCATGATAACCGGATGCCCCGCAAACTCAAGCATTTCGACATCGTTATGGTTGTCACCGACGGCCATGACCTCTTCGCGCCGGTACCCGCGATGCCCAGCCCACCGCTCCAGCGCATGCCCTTTCGAACACCCCGCATTCAGGACATCAATCATCGACAAGTCCCGCTCCGGATACTCCGTGCGCAACACGGTCACCGTTCCATCCAGGCCTGCGCCTTCCAGCGCCCGCAGCGTCCGAGTCATCCGCGCCATCGTCCCACAGAACATCGCCTGCACTGGATCGTTTACCAGCGCCCCTTCAATCGGCACGACAAACTCGATGTACTCCATATTCTTCTCAAGCCACCGCCGGATGCTCACACCCAACTCATCCATCCTCTCCAGCACAATCGCGCCCTTGGTTTCCTTATCAAACGTCAGAACGGTATTCCCCCGGAACTCTTGCATCGCTGCGCAAAGCCTGCGGCACGTCTTAGCCGGCATCAGGTCGCGATGAAACGTCTCTCCCGCCAGCGACCGCGTCACCGCCCCATTCGAACTGATGAGCCACAGATCGAACCCCAACTGCTTCGCAATTGGCAGGGCAAACGTATGCCTCCGCCCGGTCACCAGCACAATCTCAATCCCCGCCGCGTGCGCCCGCCGCAGTGCCATCAGATCGCACTCAGAAACCTGAAATTGTGGATTAAGCAGCGTGCCGTCGATATCGGTCGCGAGCAGCCGTATGGAAGGGTTGAAAATCGTCACTGAACCGATTTTACCATCCAGACCATTACCCATCCGCTGACCCGATGAGTGCAAAGGTTTCCTTCGTGACCCTTGGTGTCCTTAGTGGTTAAAGATTCTTCCTGTCCTCTTTGCCGCCATCGCAGCGAGCAGAGGGGCTGCACTTAGATTTTTGTATGAACCAGATTCGTGATGAGATGGGAGGCGCGCCGCTAACTGGATTGCGCCGGCAATCGTCCCAGCAGCGCGCTGGCCTTCCGAAACCATGGCCGCTCGCGCCGCCGCAGATATCCTGGCATGGTCGGTTTCTTGTCGAGAATCTTCTGCGACCACACGCGGGCCTCCGCAGCGCGCCCCTGCGACTGCAGAAACAGGGCATAGTGGTAGTACGTCTCAGAGGTGGTAGAAATCCGCGTCGCCTCGCGGAACATCGCCTCTGCCTTTTCAATCTGTCCGGTCTGCGCGTACGCCCAAGCCAGCAGTCCCTTTGCCCGGTGGAAGTCGTAATCGCGATCGGAGTTCACAGCCCGCTCTAAATCCGGCACCGCGGCCGCGAAGTCTCCCAGTTCGATCTCCGCGACGCCGCGTCTGTAGAACGGATCGACGTGGTCGGTCCGCGACGAAATCGCCTTATCGAAACACGCCCGCGCTTTCGCGTAGTTCCCGTCGTCGATGTACAAGAGCCCCAGCTCTTCGTAGTTTCCCGCCGAAGGATTGTCGAGGATCGTCCGCTCCAGTTCCTGAATTCTCCTCCGTCGTGGAAAGACTTGAAATGAACCCCGCAGCAGCCCCGCATCCGGAATCACTTCCACCACGATGTAAACCAGCGCACCGATCGGGTGAATCAGGATCACCCATATCCAGAAATAATCCGGTCGCCGCCGGATGAAGTGGACCAAGGCCACAATCCTGAGTAGGATGCCCCACCACGAAAATGCGAAGAAAAGAAAAGATCCCATGGCTGAGACCGCACTATAGCATGCGTCCGGAACCTTTTCGGTGATGCTGCGATGACGAAAGTGTACGAAAGGGTGCCCCACCCTTGTCGCGTACTACGCGACAGGGTGGGGCACTTTGACCTTTGTGGTGTCAGCCCAGAAGTCACACGGCAACGCCTTCATTTTCCAGCCGCGTGATGGTCGTAACTGATCACGCGTGTGACCCTCCACGCCCCATCCTTGTACTGCCACAAATGCACGAACTGCCCTTCACCGACCCCTTCTGTATCGTCGTGCCCAGGATGGTGGAACCGGTGCACTCCCATCTCGACAAAGCCGTAGCCCTTCATGTGGTAAACCTTCAGGGATCCGGGCACGAGTTCGCGGGTCACCTTCCCGCAGATGTTCTTCTTGACACTGTCTGTCAACGCCGCTCTGCCCAGCGTGACCCCGCCCTGATCGTGATAGAACTCCACATTCTCGTCCATGAACGCGGCAAACTTCTCCAGATCGCAGCGGTTGTAGGAATCAAACAGCGCAGCATCCAGAGCGGCGCCCACGCGGTCGAGTTCCTCCTGATTCTGAATCTTGTCGAGCGCCGGAACACTCTGTGCGCCAGTGTTTTGTGCAACGGCATCAGTGCAGAGCACGAAGAAGGGAACAGCCATTAGAAACAAGATCGTGGACAACCATCGGCTCATGAGAATCTCGCTTTCAGAAGGGATGGATAGAACTAAGGAAGAGTACGGAAGAGAAGAGAAGATTGTTCCTGGCAATGTTCCGACGCCTGGAACAGGATTCGCGGGCGCCCATCGATGGCGCCTGCTAACCTATTGCTTACAAATGCATCCATCTTCGACGGCGATCTCACACCAATCGAAAGGAGCACCCCTCGTGAATCACTCCCGCACCATCATCTTCTCGGCTCTAGTCCTGATGTTCTCCTGGCTGTGTCAGGCACAAAGCCAACAGCCTCCGGCCACCCTGCGCAGCATCTTGCTCCACGAATTGCACACCACCCACAATCGGGCGGATTGGTTTGTGCCAATCAGCGTGGCGGTCGACGGACTGAGCGCGCAGCAAGCGAGTTGGCAACCTCCGGCCGGAGGCCACTCTGCCGGTCAACTCACGTATCATCTATTGTTTTGGAATCGCCTCAACCTGCAAAGGCTCAAAGGGGAGAATTCGGGAAACTTCACCGGCAGCAACGATGAAACCTTCAATAAATTTGACGATAAACAATGGAGTGACACCGTCAAGCAGCTCGACCAGGTGATGACCGATCTCGAAAAGCTCGTCGAATCGGCCGACGAACAAAAGCTCTCGTCGATGGCCCCGACCATTGCCAATATCTGCACCCACAACGCCTACCATATTGGCCAGATCGTCTACGCCCGCAAGCTGCAGGGCTCATGGAACCCGGAGAAAGGTGTGAAGTAGAAGGTTGGCGTGTCCCGTCCCAGCAAGTCAACGTCCGGAAAACAACCCGGGTGCCCCATCCTAACGTCGCGCAGTTTGCGACGTTAGGGTGGGGATTTTGACTTTCGATCCGCCAACGAAAATGCCCTGGGGCTGCTCGACCACGCACTTCGGGTGCCCATGCTTCCCGGTGCTCGAAGCAGGGGCACACCTGATCCCGCGCACGCTATCGAAAAGCTCGCCAACTCGCGATTACGGAAGTAAATTGATGATCCGTACCACGGTCACTACCATCACCCCATAGCGTGCCGTGGGCCTCCCTGATCGAGTGCGGACACTGGCCCCGGCCGGGAGAACGTCATGCGCGTTCGGCAGTCGGCTGTGTGCGGTTTGCTCTTTGTCCTTGGGATCGTTTCTTGCTGTGCACAAGCGCAGCAAAAACCTGAAATCAAGATTGGATTTTCTATCGAGGCCACCAAGGGCGAGCGTTGGCAGACCGACTTGGACGAATTTCAACTCCGCGCTCAGCAACTGGGTGCACAAACCATCACCCGCTCCGCCAATGGCGACGATGACTTGCAGTTCCAGCAAGTCACGGAATTGTTGAATTCGGGTATCGATGTTCTGGTGCTCCTGCCTCACGATTTCGAGAAAGCAAGCCGAATCGTAGAAGCGGCGCATGCCAAACACGTCCCCGTCATCAGCTATGACCGGCTCATACATAATCCCCATGTGGATCTCTACGTCGGCTTCGACCTGTTTTCCGTCGGCGTGCTGCAAGCGACATGTTTAACGCAGCACTCACCCAAGGGCAATTACATTTTGATGGGCGGTTCTCCGCTCGACCCAAACTCCAAGGTGGTGCGCGCGGGTCAAATGAGCGTGCTGCAGCCTTTCATCGACCGCGGCGATATCAAAATCCTCGCCGACATTTGGATCGCGGAGTGGAGCGCCACTCAGGCATACGTTCTGGTCACCAAGGCGCTGCACGATCTGAAAGTCCCCCTGACCGCAATCGTGGCCTCGAATGATTCGACGGCGGGTGGCGCGATCCAGGCGCTCGAGGATAACAACCTCTCCGGCAAAGTTCTGGTAACCGGGCAGGATGCAGATCTTGTTGCAGTGGCGCGCCTCTACGAAGGCACCCAGCTCATGACCGTGTACAAACCCATCGTAGGCGAGGCTCGCACTGCTGCGGAAGCAGCGGTTATGCTGTCGCGGCACGCCAATATAGAAACCAGGACAACCGTTCCTAACGGCACACAGACGACGAAGGCAATCCTCCTCACTCCGATCGCCGTGACCCGTCAAAATGCAAAAGATACGGTTTTGAAAGACGGCTTTCAGAAAATCGAAACCGTAAAGCAGGCTCTGCCAAAAGATAAATGGCCCGAACTCGACCGCTAAACTAGGCGCTATAAACGGGGTGCCCTACGCTTCTTTCGCGTCTTTTGCGAAAGAGGCTTGCCCTGAGCCTAGCCGAGGGGGTGGGGACTTTGACTGACGCGTCCGCAACGAAAATCGCGGCTCAAACGTTCCTCCCCAATGTTCCCGCCTCACCCAGCTAGGTCGCTTAACGGCCCCGACAGCCTGCCTTCGAGTTCGCGATCGACATGCCCGATTTCTGCCAACAAGCTCCGCATCGCATTCTGGAACGCTCGCTTCAGCTCAGAAGGCTCAAGCGACCGAGGCACGCAGGCGGCCGCCATGTCCCTCTCAGCGACGGGAAGATCGTCGAGGCCGCGTCCCTGCGCGGCAATCACGCCGCAGCGCAGGCAGGTGAGCTCGCCAATGTGGTTGCGCATGCCGCTCAGCATGTATTCCGCCTGCAAGATCCGGCCACGTTCCAGGCTGGATCGCACGTGGAGCGCGTAGAGCCATGCCATCCCGATCAACGCATGCGCATTCGATAGCTGCGCTGGGCGCGGCGGATTCGCCTCGCCGAAGATCAGCCGGAAGTTCGGCCCGGTAGCTCCGAAGTCTTTCGTACGCCAGAAAGAGACATCCACCTGCAACGTGTTCTTCAGCAGGAACACGCGGTACAGCGTCGCACCGTGCATAACGTCGACGTGACCGGCCGCGCCGTGATGGTGGTAAAGGCGGTCGGTCCATTCGGCGACAACCTGCTCGTGAGAAGCGCCCGAAGCGAGGCAGAGCGCCAGATCGATGTCGGACCAGCGGTCGAGTCGTGACGACGCACCCGAACCAGTGTGCGCCGCACCGCAGAGGCTCGAATCGTTCTCCGCGGCAGAAACGAGTTCGGCCCGGAGCCGCTCCCGTTCGTCAGCCGTAAAAATCGCCATGCCGAAGATGGTAAACGAAGCCGGGCGGCCCTTCCTTTGTGTTTTCGCAGAGGGCGGGATTCGGGGCCGCGTGCCCCATTCTAAGGTCGTGCAGTTTGCGGCGTTAGGGGGGACTTTGATTTCGATTTAAATGTGTAACGCGACTTGCAATTGCCAAGTTAGCCTTAACTCACCACTCCCCAGTTCTCACGAAACTTCTGAAACTTCGACCCCCTCCTCCGGCTGGCCGGAAACAACTTCATCGCTTGTAGATCTCCGGATTTCCTCCACCGGAAACACATACCACGCATCCACCGGGACGATATACGCCACCAGCAAATCGATCTCGCTCGCCTTATACACCCGCGTCGTGTTCCCGTGCGAAAGGTATACCGCGAACTTTCTCCCCACGGCTTCGATACCCGAAACCCCAGGCTCGTAGCCTTCGCCAGAAACGCCGCCTCCGCCATCTCCCCGCGCTGCTTCCGCGTCAGCGCCACCGATCGCTGTTGTGGGTGCCCCACCCTTCTTTCGCGTCCTTCGCGAAAGAGGTGGGGACGTTGTCTGGACTGCACCCCAAAAGTGAGACACGAAATTAAGGGGCAAATTACATTGAATGGAGGAGAACAATGGATATGCCCCGGCAGCAATATTCCCGCGAGTTGAAAGTCGCGACGATGCGCGAGTTGGATGCAGGAAAGAGTATGGCGCATGTGGCCCGCCAGTATCAGCTCAGCCCGAAGCGGCTAGAAGTCTGGAAAGGCGAGTGGCGAGCCAAAGGTGAGCTGGCATTTCCAGGTCAGGGCGGGCGTCCGCAGGCGAAGTCGGATGCAGAACGGATGGCCCTGCTGGAACGGAAGATCGGACAGCAGACGATGGAGATTGATTTTTTAAAAAAAGCCTTGCGGAGTTTCAGGGAACATCCGCTGCCAGTCGGCGGCAATGGCAAGGCCGCCTCTTTGAGCAAATCGAGCAAACCGTCAAAGAAACGGGAGCAGGGGTGATGGAGCTCTGCCAAGTCGCAGGCGTGAGCCGGGCAGGATACTACCGTTTCCAGCCGCGCGTACAAGCGTCGGAAGCGGACATGGACCTACGCAGCGCGATTCAACAGATCGCGCTGGAGTGGCCGAGTTATGGCTATCGTCGCGTGCATCGCGAACTGACGCGGAGGGGATGGAAGGTAAACCACAAGCAGGTTCTACGGCGGATGCGGGTGGATAATCTGCTGTGTTTACGAAAACGAAAATTTATTCTGACCACCGACTCGCATCACGGACTGCGGATCTATCCCAATCTCGCCAAGGATATGGTGCTGACGGGTATCAATCAGCTTTGGATCGCCGACATCACCTACATCCGCTTAGGAGTGGAATTCGTGTATCTGGCGGTTCTGCTGGACGCGTTTTCCCGAAGCTGCATCGGTTGGGCCTTGCAGGGCAGCTTAGAAGCTGGGCTGGTGCTGGAGGCCTTGCGCATGGCGCTGCGACAACGCCGCCCTCAGCCGGGCTTGGTGCACCATTCGGACCGTGGTGTGCAATACGCAGCGGGGGATTACATTGCCTTGCTGAAGAAGCATGGTATCAACATCAGCATGAGTCGGCGGGGAAATGTCTACGACAATGCCATGGCGGAGAGTTTTATGAAGACGCTCAAGTATGAGGAAGTCTACCGCACCGAATACCGCAATCTGGAGGAAGCCAAGCCAGCGATGAAGGAGTTCCTGGAGAAAATCTACAACCAGAAGCGTTTGCATTCGGCGCTGGGCTATCGTCCGCCGCGAGAGTTCGAACGGTCGCTGTCGGTGCCGTAAACAGGCGAGGCAACTGGGATGGTTTCACGTTAGGGGAGTGGAGACAATGAACGGGCGGAAAGAACAAAAACCGAGGGATGCTGTAGGCCGACGGAGTGGGCGATCGTCGCTCTTAAGCGATCCTGGCGCAAAATTTTTCTGTAAAAACCGGGGGCGAGGCAGCCAGCAAGAAAAAACCTGGGCGGGGCTATCGCCCGCCGCGGGGGTTGGAGCCGTCGCTGCCGGTTGCATGGCGGGGCAAGAGATGAGCCGTGGCCTGAGTCGAACACACAGCGCGCGGAGCAGGAAGAGCAGCACGGGCCAAAGTGCGACGCAAATAGCCTTCCGGATCGCCGTGGTGGCGGGGAAAATTTGGACTTCCCAGGCGGAGAATCGCTTCCACCTGGGCTGTCGACACGTGCATGGCCAGCAGTTTTCTAGCCAGCCAGAGATCGATGATGCTCCAGTCCGGCTGGGGAAAGCGCTCCCGAATACGCCAACGTTCCGTCCAGCTCTGATAAATATGGACGGCTCCGTGGGCCGTAATCGTGGTCGATGGATTGCCTACGCGCGAAAGACCGTAGGTAGTATCCCGCACAGCCGCCGACTGCTGTGCTATCAGCTGCGAAGCCGAATGCAGCAACTCTTGTGCGGCACGGGCGATGTCCGCATGAGCTTCCACAATCTTTACCCAAGGAGCGTAGCCCCAGGCCGTGCGTCGTTGGAGCTTCTGATTGGTAAAGCCCGCCAATCTTCCCAAGTGACACCCGTCGGTGCTGGCCAAGTCGCCTCCGTAGGTGTGCGCCAACTGCTTACTGATGGCGGTCGCCAGGGCAGGCTCCAGGGGTGTGGTGCTGACGCGAATCCAAACCTGGAGATGGCCCGGGCTGCTCTGCAGCACCACACAAGGCTCATGGCCATTGGCACGCATGCGGGGAACGACATCGGCAGTGGCGTGATCGAGGTCAATCAGAATGTAACCGGCGTTGCACTGCTCGGCATAGGGCAGAAGATAGATGTCATAACCCTGCTGGTTACGTGCGCGCAGAAAGCTCACCACAGATCCACGCACCAACTGACCTGCATCCCACACTCGTTCTCCTGGACACGGCTTTCGCGTAGCGCCGTGAATCAAGCGGATGAAGTAGAAAGCATTGGGCATGGCCGCGAGCTGGCGGCGGACAGCGTTCCAAGTAAGAAAGAATCCGCGATTGAACACGGAGACGAGAATGCAATAGAAGCACCACGTAATTACAATGAGTTTTCAGCGAACGGCAACAACCCCCTTAACTCTGTGTCTCAGTCCAAGGGTGCACCCCAGTCTCCCCCAGCCACCTCTCGCATCCCTAACCGAACCAACTCCACTCCCATACATCACCATTCTTCCCCGATCTCAACCACCGAAGATTCCCTTCTTGAAAGTTTGTCCGCCATTTTCCAAACAAGCTCCGCCCACCCCGCCCCTCGTCGCGAACGAAGAGCAGGGCGCTACCGCCAGCCAGAATTGTCAAAGCGCAGTTTGGGTTCATGTGGTGACAGCCGCCATCGGCTGTCCGTCGAGCGGAACTCGACGTTCCGGCGCCCAAAACAAAAGCCCCCAGCGGACCCTAAGTCCGGGGGAGGCCAGCCACACTTTGTGGCGAGTTTAGCCTCTCTGAAAAGATCAGAGAATTCCGTGAGCGTGGTCACAGTGCAGCGTGACGAGGAGCGGACGATACCATCGTGGAAGAGCGGCCCTTCGAGGGCCGCGTAAGTGAGGCGAAGTTGATCTCGGCTTTAGCCGCTGGGGGACCTTTTGCCGGCGCCCCATTCTAACGTCGCACACTTTGCGACGTTAGAGTGGGGACTTTGACCTTCCATCTACCGAAGAAGAGGGAAGTGGCCCACCTTTGATTTTGTACCTCGGAGCTCATCACATCGGCTGCCCCAGCCTTCGCGGTTTTCGAAGGCTGGGCATTCGTGCTGATGACAGCTGGAGATTCTAGACTCCGAGACCTCAGCGTGGGATTGGTCGAAATCTCTAGGTTTCCGCAGCTTCGTGCCCACGCTTCGAGCCGCGAATCGCGGGGCAGCCGAAGTTTGGATAGGCCAGCCCCCGTTTTACCAATCCGCTAACTCGCGGGGATCAGCACCGTGATCGAGGCCACGCATCTCCAGGTGTGGTTTTGATTCACCCACGTATCGACAAAGCGCTCACGGCGCGTCACCGCTTTACCTTTGTGCATACTCTGAGTGCGAAACACCCCCACAACCACCGCCGAATCGCCATAAACATCCACTTTGCTCTGTTCCGTCACAGCCTGCGCGGGAGGCTGATAGTCGGGCGCTTTCAGGCTCGCTAGAAATTCCCGCTTTGTCTGTATGCTTCCGTCAATATCGACGGAAACGAATGTATCGGCCAGAAGCATGTCCAGCGCTTTCGTGTCCTTGGTCTCGAGTGCACGATTCCACGAATTATCCAGCGCCAGCACGTGCGCGCCTTCATCGGAGGACGAACTCTGCGCCGTTGCCAGCCCCGCGCCGAGCCAAAACGTAAGAGCAATCGCCACGAACAGCTTCATCGTGCAAGATCTCCAAGTCTCAGAGACAAGATTCTACATCGGAGGGAAATCGCAGTGAGGCACTCTGAATTTTTGGCCGGGTGCCCCATTTCTCGAGTAGTTTGCGAAAAGTGGGGACTTTGACTTTTTATCCGCCGAAGAAAATCCGGCCCAAACTCCGGGACTAGTACATCGTACAGATAGTTATTTATATTAACAATAACTTCTGGTACGCTGGGGCATGGCCCGAGTCGCGCTTCCGCTCCAACTCGATGTCCAGACGCGTAGCACTTTGGACAAGTTCGTCCATTCCTCCTCGACGCCCCAATCATTGGCACAACGTAGCCGCATTGTCTTGGCGGCGGCCGACGGGTCGAACAACCAGCAGATCGCGGCCGAGCTGAAGATTCCGCCGATCACGGTGGGAAAGTGGCGCCGGTCGTTTGCCATCCATGGTCTGGAGGGCCTGCGCGATGCGCCCCGCTCAGGGCGGCCTCCCAAGCATGATTCCGACACCCGGCACAAAGTGCAAACGCGAGTGTGTCAGCAGCCGGAAGATCAAAGCCGCTGGACTGTGCGCACGCTCGCCGCCGAAGTCGGATTACCCGCCAGTACGGTGCATGCCATGCTGGTTGCCGCCAAACTGCAGCCCCACCGAATCCGCACGTTCACCTTCAGCCCGGACCCTGATTTTGAAGCCAAGCTGCTGGACATTGTTGGGCTGTATCTCAACCCGCCGGAGAATGCGCTGGTGCTGTGTGTGGACGAGAAAACGGGCATCCAGGCGCTCAACCGAACCCAGCCGGGGCTCCCGCTGAGGGCTCGCAAACCCGGCGCCTGGACCAACGAATACGTCCGTCATGGCACACAAACCTTGTTGGCCGCCCTGGAGATTGCCACCGGCAAAGTAGTCGCCCATGTGCGAGACCGGCGGACCACGGTGGACTTTTTGAGTTTCATGGACGACGTCGTGAAGTCCTACCCCGTAAGCGCCCTTCACGTCGTGCTGGACAACCTCAACATCCACAAGAACGAAGCCGCCAAACAATGGCTCCTGAGTCATCCCCGAGTGCACTTTCACTATACCCCCACGCACGCTTCCTGGATGAACATGGTCGAATGCTTTTTCAGCATTCTCACCCGGCAGGCATTGACGCAAAGCGTGCACCGTTCCAAAAAGGAACTGAAGGAGTTTCTGATTCGATACCTCAAGCAATACAGTGAGAACCCCACGCCGTTCACCTGGACCAAGGGCCCCGAACATCTCCAGCGAATCATTGAAGCCACCAGGCAGTATCAGGCAGCCCATCCCAAGCAGACAAAGCAACGGAAAGCCCGCCAGCATAATACAAAGAACTAACCGTACGGTGTACTAGCCGCGGCATTAAACGTCAAAGTCTCCAAATGTCTATTCCATATGTGCCCACGCTTCGAACACCACGAAACGTGGGGCGGCCGAAGTTCGGATTAGAATTTCTTGTTTACTTGCGGCACCAATCGATGAGGGTGCAGGAGAGCTACGTTTAAGGAGGACGAAATGTTAAGTCGTACTTTTCGGTTTCTGCTGGTTGCTTGTCTGGTTACGAGCTCGGTATGGGCAGCGGACGATCCCTTCGTAGGCAAATGGAAGGTGAACCCGTCCAAAAGCAAACTCAACGACGAAATGAAGGTTGAGGTCGCAGGTCCAAACCGATACGCCCTCACCTTTGCCCCCGGCTTCGTCGACACAGTCGTAGCCGATGGCACTGACCAGCCAGCCCTGAGCGAAACCACCCTGTCGGTCACGGTGAAGGGACCGAACAGCTGGGTGGTCGTCCGCAAGAGGAAGGGCCGCACGCTTCTCACGGGTTATTGGACGCTTTCCGAAGACGGCAAAACGCTGAACGACGCCTACACGGAATATGGGCCCGACGGTTCGAAATCGTTGTTCTTGCCCTATGTGTACGAGCGGACGGCGGGGACTTCAGGCTTTCCGGGCACGTGGGACAGCGAGAGCGAGAAAGTGAAGGCGGGGATCGAGCTCCAGATCGAGCCCTACGAGGGTGACGGCCTGTCACTGAATAGTCCGGATGCAGAAATGACGAAGAAGATGAAGTTCGACGGGAACGATTATCCGGACCCCGATCCGAAGGGGGAAACAGGCGCTGCATCTTCGGGCCGCCGTGCGAACCAGCGCACTTTGGAAATCACGGAGAAATTCAAGGGCAAAATTACGGGTACCCGGCAGATCGAACTTTCTACGGATCTCAAAACCCTGATGATGACAGTGCGCCTGGAGGATCAAAACAGGCCCAAGAGCGTCATGGTGTTTGATCGGGAATAGGCGTACGCGGCCACTCCTGCGGGTCCCCCCTTTGCGTTTTTTGCAAAGGTGGGCAGTCGATGGACCGGCGTTTTCTCGCTGCCGATGCCCATCCTAAGAATCTTGGGAACGTTGACGTGACGTTGAACGTCAATCTCTAGATTTCTACAACATCGTGCCCACGTTTCGAACCCCGCGAAGCGTGGGGCAGCCGAATTTGGATGGGCCGGGGTAAAGAAAAACCCCGCCCAAGCTGAGCTTGGACGGGGCACCCTATGGGTTTCTTTGCGCCGAAGGCGCGTCTGCCTGGACGGCTAGTCCTAGTACATGTCGCCCATGCCGCCGCCACCGTGTCCACCCGTGGCCGGAGCTTCCTTCTTTTCAGGAATCTCGGCGATCAGGGCTTCGGTGGTCAGCATCAGGCTGGCGATGGAGCCGGCATTCTGCAGGGCGGTGCGCACGACCTTTGTGGGATCGAGCACGCCGGCCTTGACCAGATCCTCGTACTCGTTGGAGAAGGCGTTGAATCCGTAGTTCGCATCCTTGGACTCGAGAACCTTGCCCAGAATCACAGCGCCTTCTTCGCCGGCGTTCTCGACGATCATGCGCAGCGGTTCGGTGATGGCGCGCTTCACGATGTTGATGCCGATCTGCTCATCGCCTTCCGCCTTCACCTTGTCGAGCGTTGCCGCGCAACGGGCCAGCGCAACGCCGCCGCCGGGGACAATGCCTTCTTCCACGGCCGCGCGGGTGGCATGCATCGCGTCTTCCACACGGGCTTTCTTTTCCTTCATTTCGGTCTCGGTTGCGGCGCCGACTTTGATCACGGCTACGCCACCGACCAGCTTCGCCAACCGCTCCTGCAACTTCTCGCGGTCGTAGTCGCTGGTGGTCTTGTCGATCTGGCTGCGAATTTCCTTCACGCGGCCCTCGATCTCGCTGTGCTTGCCCTTGCCTTCGACCACCGTGGTGTTGTCCTTGTCGATGGTGATCTTCTTGGCCTGGCCGAGATCCGCGATCTGCACGTTCTCGAGCTTAATCCCGAGATCTTCCGTGATGGCCTTGCCGCCCGTCAGGATCGCGATGTCCTGCAGCATCGCCTTGCGGCGATCGCCGAATCCAGGAGCCTTCACGGCCGCGACTTGCAGAGTGCCACGCAGCTTGTTGACGACGAGGGTAGCGAGCGCTTCGCCTTCCACGTCCTCAGCAATGATGAGCAGCGGCTTGCCGGACTTGGCAATCTGCTCGAGCAGCGGGAGCAGGTCCTTCATCGAGCTGATCTTCTTTTCGTTGATCAGGATGTAGGCGTTCTCAATCGCAACTTCCATCCGCTCCGGATCAGTAACGAAATACGGAGAGAGATACCCACGATCAAACTGCATTCCCTCGACAACTTCCAGCTGGGTCTCGAGCGTCTTCGACTCTTCCACCGTGATGACGCCGTCCTTGCCGACCTTCTTCATCGCCTCGGCAATGATCTTGCCGATGGTCTCGTCATTGTTGGCGGAAATGGTGCCAACCTGGGCGATCATGCTGTCGTTGTTGACCGGCTTCGACAGTTTGTCGAGTTCGCCGTTGACGCGGTTGCCTTCTTTGTCGACCTTGCCACAGATGATGGTGACGGCCTTCTCGATGCCGCGCTTCAGGGCCATGGGGTTCGCGCCGGCGGCTACGGTCTTGACGCCTTCGCGGAAGATGGCCTGGGCGAGAACGGTGGCGGTGGTGGTTCCGTCGCCGGCGACGTCAGACGTCTTGCTGGCGACTTCACGAACCATCTGGGCGCCCATGTTTTCAAGGCCGTCCTTCAGTTCGATTTCTTTTGCAACGGTGACGCCGTCTTTGGTGATGGTCGGCGAACCGAATTTCTTTTCGATGACTACGTTGCGACCCTTGGGGCCGAGGGTGACCTTCACGGCATCGGCCAGAAGGTTGACGCCGCGGAGGATCGCCTGACGGGATTCTTCTCCGTGAACGATGTGTTTTGCCATTGTTTCAATCTCCTCTTTGAATTCTGTGCAGGATCGACCTGCGATTTCTTTGGGCTGCCAGCTATCAGCTTTGAGCTAGTAGCTGCTAGGTTCTAGCAAAAACCACTTGCATAGATCCTTCGCGCAAAGAACGCGCTCAGGATGACAATGCTTGGTTACTTCTCGAGCTACTTCTTCGAGCCGGCGAGTTCTTTCTTGGACGGGGTGGCGGCTCCGGTGAGGATGCCGAGGACTTCTTCTTCTTTCATGATGATGAAGTCTTCGCCATCAATCTTGATTTCGGTGCCGGAATACTTGCCGAACAGGACGCGGTCGCCCTCTTTCACTGCGAGAGGGAAGGTCTTGCCTTCGTCGTTGGTGCGGCCCTTGCCGGTGGAGATGACTTCGCCCTCCTGGGGCTTGTCTTTGGCCGAGTCGGGAATAATGATGCCGCCACGAGTGGTGGAAGCTTCCTCCACACGACGGACCAGAATGCGGTCATGGAGTGGTGAGAATTTCGCCATCGATTGTTACTCCTTTCGAGTAGTTAGAAGGTTGACGTGCTTGATCGAATCTTGGTAACCCTATGATTTGGTTGGTTTAGACGGTGCTGTTAGCAGTTACGCCTATCGAGTGCTAATTCTAAGATGTGAGCAGGGAATTGTCAAGGGGGAACTAGCGACGCTTCGTGCGCGGTCCCTATGACACATTGATCTGTTGAGAGTCCCGAGAATCCCTTGGTAATGTCCCAGAAAGCTGAAACCACTAAGGACACTAAGTATCACGAAGGGTTTCGGAGTATGATTTTCGGCCATGGCGACTCTCGATTCCGCGACGGAGTGGCGGCCGCTGTCGGAGCTTTATGGGCGGATGGCGGACGGGGAGTTGCTGGCGCTCGCGCGGAAGCAATCCGAATTAACGGATGTCGCGCACGATGCTCTGGCCAATGAGATGAGGTTTCGCAAGCTGAAGCTGGAGGCTGAGGCGCCAGCAGCGCCCGCGAGACCATCGCGGGAACTCGATTCTGCTTACGACGAGGATCGAGAATTAGTTGAGATCTGCACTGTGTTCAGCGCGCCAGACGCGCTTCAAGTGCAGCAGTTGCTGGATCGGGCCGGGATTCCGTTTTTCATGGGGATCGAGAAGGCTACCGGTGTAGACGGGGTGACGTCGGACTTTACCAAAGGAGTCGGCGTGAAAATCATGAACGTCGGAGTGCAATGGGCGCAGCAGGCTCTGGCGAATTATGAGCCGGCGAACGATCCCGGGCCAAAGCAGCACCAGGAGCCGGATGAGATTCCGGTACGCTGCCCGAAATGCCATTCGTCAGAGGTTGTCTTCGAGGATCTGATTGGCGAAGAACCCAAGACCGAGAAGGACTCACCACAACAATTCCAATGGGCCTGTGATTCGTGTGGGTATCGGTGGAAGGATGATGGGATCGCGCGAGAAAAAGCTTAACCACAAAGGACACTAAGGGCCACGAGGGAACTCAAGATCTCCATCCTCACCACGAAGGATCGCTAAGGCAATCAGAATCCCCACCCTCTCGCAAAATGCGCGAGAAGGGTGGGGCACCCTTTACAGCTCCGGTTGGGCTACGCCTTTTTTTACGGCGTCTTCGAGGAGGAGTTTCATTTCGTGGGAGGCTCTTTCGGCTAATTCGGCTTGCTGGCGGCCTAGTTCGCCTTGCTGTTCGCCGAGTTGGCCTTGCTTTTCCCCGAGGGCTCCCATTTCTTCTCCCAGCTTGCCTTGCTGGTCGCCGGCGTGGGACTGGATCTCGCCCATCTTTGATTGCAACTCACCCATTTCAGATTGAACCTTTCCAATCTGGTCCATGGTTGCGCTGGGGCCAAGCGCTTTTAGTTCGGCTTTGAGTTTGTCCAGTTGTGCCGTCATGTCAGGCACGCTCACGCGGACTTTCTCCATTTTCGCGCCGAGTGCTTCTTGCTGCTTGCCGAGAGCTTCTTGTTGTTTGCCGAGTTCTTCCTGCTTCTTGCCGAGTTCCTCTTGGGGTGCCCAGAGTTTGCGGGCGCGATCGACGGTGGCCTGGTCGCGGATGATGTAGGACTTCTCGTCAACCTGGAACCAGATGAAGTCGCCCGGGATGCTCTTGCGGAGTTTCTCGACGTGGCGGGCGTCACCGGTAGAACCCGACATGGTGAGGGCATCGGACTTGCCGGTGACGATGACGAAGCGCTGGTCGTCGTCATAGCCGTAGGCGTAGGAATATCCGCGGCCGTGGGCGTATGCCGCCTGATCCGCCATTGACTGGGCGCGCAACGTCAACGCAAGGGCCTCAGCCTGGGCTTTGTTGAAATTGGCTCTCGCGTCGGTCTGGTAATAGCCAGCTACGGGAGCGATGGGAGCCAACGCGGGATTCGGTGGATTGGAGGGTGCCGCCATCGGAGCACGCGGTGCGATGGGGGCGCGAGCGGAAACACCGCCCATGACTCCGGCGGCCGGAGCTGGTGCAGGCGCTGGGGAGGCGGGTGATGCAGGATCAGGATGCGTGGCCGGGCCCGGCACGGAAGTCGCTGCGGAGTCCGGCGTGGCGGTTGGCTGTGCCTTCGATGCAGGCGCGGGCTGTTGGGCGGGAGCCGGAGTCTGACCCTGCGTGAATTGCGTGCCTAGCATTGGCACATGCTGGGCTGGGTGCGCGGAGGCAGCGAGATAGACCACAGGAATTGCGAACCCCACAACGACAACGGCAATCGATTTCTTAAGACGCATAGCAACCGATCCTTTCCAGGAAAGAATTCGTTCTACTCTTTTTTCAGCCTGACCTGCCTTGGCCATGGAGACGCCTTGCCACCAGACGCGTCCGGGAGCAGCGTGCAGGGCTTCGAAGAAATCCAGCAAGATGCGGGCGTAGTGCTTGCGGTCGGTTCCGCAGGACAAGGCGGCTTCGTCACTGGCTTGTTCGGCGAGGTCGGCGAGGCGGCGGTCGAGGAACCAAGCGAGCGGGCTGAACCAGAAGATGGCGCGATGCAGAAGCGAAAGGCGCTGGGTGAGGGGGTCGCGGCGGATGACGTGCGAAAGCTCGTGGGCGAGAACAGCTTCGAACTTGGCGGCGTCCCAGTTACGCCAGTCGGCGGGGAGAAGAATGGTCGGCCGGAGCGCGCCCATGGTGACGGGGACGGAAATGAGTTCGGATTCGGCGACGCGGGGAGCGGTGGTGCGGGCGAGTTTTCGCGTGACGAGCGGGTCCTCGATTATTCTTGACGCGCGGATCAGGCGGCGGCCGTAGGCGAGGCCGATCAGAAAGCGGGCGAGAAAAATTGCAGTGATGGCAAGATAGAACGCGGCCGCGAAGGCGGTCCATGGGACGGAGGGGTGGGTCGACGAAGAAGCAATCGTTTCGATTGTCGGAGATTGGGAAACGTTGGACAGGATTGAGCTTTCACTCTGGGGCTGATTCGTCTCCATCGCGAGATTTCCACGGCTTGCGCCCGTTCGACTTCGCTCAGTGCGGGCTACATTCTGGAGCCGCTCCGCGGCTGGAGAGCTTGCTGAAGAACTCGGCTCAACCGGTGAGGGGGCTGAAGCCCGGCTAGGGACAAGGGGGTTGATCGCAGCGCTTGAAGCGCTGCGCCACCCAAATGCTGGCGTTGGAATGGGGAGCGGGGGCAGAGTCCAGCTCAGCAGGGGCATCGCCAGGGCTGCGTAGAGGACTGCGGTCCAGGTGAAGAGGCGTACCGAAGTAGACTTCACGCCGAACGCGGCCAAGGATAGTCCGGCGGCGGCGGCAAGTGCAAGGGCGCGGGCGGCGGGATTTGCGAGTTGCACCAGAAGAGTTGAGGACGTTTGCAAGGCAGCCGTTGCGATCATGGCTTGACCTCTTTCTCAGCGATCTTGCGGGCGAGGCGTTCGAGTTGCTTGCGGTTGAGGACGGCGTTGTCGACCATGCCGAGGACGAGTTGCTCGGCGGAACCTCCGCAGAAGCGGTCGATGATGCCCTTGACGGCGCGGACCGCGACGTTCTGGCGGGCGTCGGATGCGGTGTAGATGAAGGTGCGGCCTTCCGTCTCGTGCGTGAGATAGCCCTTTTCTTCGAGGCGGCGCAGGACGGTGCGGATGGTGGAGTCCTTCATGGGGCGGGACGAGGCCAGGGCTTCGCGGCAGGCTTCCGCGGTGGAGGGACCGTGGGTCCAGAGGTAGTCCATCACAGCTTGTTCGACTTCTCCCAAGTTCTTTAGACGTGACTGCCTTGTGTTAGTCATTGTAGCGTTACAAGATGTAACACTTAGAGGGTTTGCTGTCAAGCGAGATCGAAGCGAGAAGGTGGGATGGAGTTTTGGGGGTAATCAGGTGGTTAGCGGCTAAAACGCGGGCGATGAGCGCTACAGAGATGTTCGAAGAGTAAGGGTGATGACCGACACCAGGCTCGCTAAACACGTCACTGCTTCGGATGCAAGCCAGGAGAACATTCATCCAGCCGGGCTTTCGATTCGGATCACCCCGGCCTACAGCATCTTGAGCGTCGTGTTTCGCTGGGACATCAGGCCAATTGATATGGCTAGATCTTCGGCTCTCGCCAAATCACTCTTTGGATGATCGGCATTCCGCCTCGCCTCGTCATATCCCAGAATCCCATAGTAGATGGCGCGATCGAAGAACTGGTTCAGCATCTGGCGTAACTCTTGTTCACCGCGGAGTGCGACGATATTGTCTGCAAAGCCTTCCTGCTCAAGGAAACGCCACAAATGATCACGTGAGAGCATCAAAGCCCACACGAATTGATGCCGGCCGACTCCCTCGACGGCTCGGCGTGAGCCGATGGTCCTAAACCGCTTCTCGACATCATCTTCGGTTTTTTGCAACAGCCATTCTCCTAGATTGCGATAAACATCGACTGCGGCCAGTTGCAAGTCCTGGGCAGGAATCTTGCGGAAGTCAGAAGTCCGTTCCGCCATTCGGATCTGTTCTGTCACCCCTCGTGCCAATCTCTCTGCGTGCCTCTCAATGAGACGCACTGATTTTAGGCCCACCATTCGCCCGCTCCTTAACGTCCATTGGAAGAATGCCCCTCAACATCAGTTCTTAATGAGACGTGTTCCTACATGCACCGTCACTTATATCGTATCACGATACATATGAGGAGGCAACGCTCCTTGCGTTTACACTCACTGAGAATCGGGCCGTCCGGGTCAATGCGTCATGGCGTTTTTCGCCAACCATCACCGAGGTGCGATAATCCTTCCGATTGATCCGACGTTCGACCCTTCTCGAGCTTAATCTTTAATACGGCGATGTTTCAGCAGCGACACTACAACAACGGGCTAACTGAAGGAGCGAAATACACCTCTGGACAAGTGCCCCGTGGCGCACGCCCGACGCTGAAGTGTTCGACAAGATGTATTTGATCAAGAATGTCTCGACGCTGAGAGCAACCTATCAAATTAGATTGCTTGCATTCAGAGCAGTGGAAAAACGAACGGCACTGATAATTCGAGTGCCAGAGTCGTGTCAGTTTGAGGCGTCATTGAAGTCCTTGCTTAAAACGTGTGGGAAGTCCGTGTTGAGGGAGAAACTCTAGTGGGCCTCTACCTTTGCGTATTCGACGGCGACGACGAAATTGACGGTGTTTGAGGTCGGACCTTACGCAGATTTCGGTGAACTGCGTGACTACGTTGTTCGAGAACTCGAGAACTTGAGGGCGGAAAAGCTGGCACCCGATTTCCGACCTTCATCCTTCATTCCGACTGCGACGGTGAGTGGTCTGTTGACGACGCCACCAAGTTGTCCACGGAATTGGAAAAAATAGTTGGCTCCATGAAGGAGCGGAAGCCAGTGCCATTCGTCTCAGCATGGCAAAGCAGAGTTGCTAAAAGTATTGGGCTGGTCCCCAAGAGTGCGTTTGAAAGCTTTGTTGACGTGGATGGTGAGTTCGTTTTGGTGCGGATACATAACCTTGTGCGGGTTGCTTTAGAGCATCAGCTTCCGATCCTGTTTCAATAGACCGGCCTAGGTGTCGTAATCATGTTTCGCCAGTTGAGCTAGAGCCAGTCGCCTGTTATTGACATATCCGCGACGAACAACGCACCCCACGTGATCAGTTCCGCCAAAGCCATCATGCTGGCCGCATACCACCGAAATCCCTTCATCCGCCAAATCCAAAACCCACAGGAGATGAGCGACCCATATGTCACCGCGTCTAGACATAGCTCTGCAGTTCGGTTAACGGAGTGTGGAATATGGGATATGACCGGATTGGCTCCTTGCACTCCCACAACGATAGCGGCCACGAAGAACAGCAGATGAGTAAGAGCGAGCCAATGATACGACTTCCAGAGGCGCGTGTGGAACGGTCGTTGCTTTTGCCCCGCCCAAACGAAACTGATCCCGACGATAACGAATACGTAACAGAACGGGGGGGGCACTCACGAACTCCAACGCCCACTCAGAAAACCGTAACGCCGCAATATAAGTGTGTCCCATGACTCGAAGAAGGATACTACTGCTAGCGGGAGTCGGGTAACTGTCGAGAACAGCCGTTACACTCAGAACCCGCTCAGGTTCATCGAAGAGTGCAGGAACTTTCGTCAGTTAGAGAGGCGGCCTGCTCGCCCGTTCATTCCGCGACTGCCTTTTTCATTGGCTCAGCAGCTTCTTTACGCTGCTCAACAATGGGTGTGCAGTAGCGAGATCCCGAAGTGCTCCGATCTCGGATAATGCCTTGTCGACACCCTTATAGCCGCAACGATGTAGCCAAGCAGCGACCATGATTGGCGACCGGTTCATGCCCGCAAGGCAATGGACCAGCAGGTTGCCTCGGCGGACGCCGATCGCCATCGCGAACATGATGTCCTCAAACTTTTGCGCAGAGATCGGACGCGAGTCTGGGATTGGGATGTGGATGTAGGTGATTTTCGGGACCCGGTGAACGGCCTGATCCCCGCAGAGCGAAAGGACGGTTGTGATGCGCTGCGGATTAGAACGCGCCAGTTTCTCAGCATCCTTGAGGCTGCCGAGATAGAGTCGTTCCCAAATCTTCGTCACTTGTTCCCCAGTTCCAGGGCAGGCGCGAGCCGACGGCTAGCGGTGTCAACCGGACCCATCCTTCCTCCGTCCATTAAAGACGCCGCATCATTGACGTAACCCATCATAGGCGGACGGACGAACCGAAGGCGAGGGCTTGATGTCTGTCCCGGGGACAGAGAAAACAGCCGGGGCGGGCGGTTGAGATCGGCTCGGATGGGAATCCTTCTTCTTACTTGTCGACGGCGGCAGTATTGCTCAGAGTGAATAGAGCGACTCGCAGGAACGAAGGGGGATGCCGGTGCAACCTATGGTATGTCTACGCTGCAGGCGGGAGATTGAGGCGGGGCACAAGTCGGTGGCGGTGTACATGTTTGCGCAGACAGTGGGAGTGAAGCCGCGGCAAAAATCGAACGCGCAGCGGATTTGTTTTTGTCCGCAGTGTGCGGTGTCGCTGGCGATGGGGATGCCGCCGGATGGTGCGCTGAATATGGCGGCGTGGGATATGATCCGCGACCTGGTGAGTTCGGAGCCTTCGTTGAATCAGGCGGCATGGGAAGGTTTGCGGGGTGTCGTGGCGCTGCTGGGATCAGGAGGGGACTCGAATACGGAAGGAAAAGTTCGGTATCGTAGAGCAGGATAAAAAGGGGACGACTATGCCGCCGACACTCGGGAACGGCAAGATCTGCTACATACAGATTCCGGCGATGGACGTGGCACGCTCCGCCGAATTTTATCAACAGGCGTTCGGGTGGAGAATTCGGCAACGTGGCGATGGAGCTACGGCTTTTGACGATGGAGTGGGCGAGGTGAGCGGGGAGTGGGTAGTGGGACGTCCGCCGTCGACGCAGCCTGGGCTGCTGGTGTACATCATGGTCGACAGCGTGGCAGCTACGGTGGACTTGATCATGGCGAACGGTGGGGAAATTGTGCAGCCGATTGGTGGCGATGCGCCGGAGATCACGGCTCGGTTTCGCGATCCGGCGGGGAATGTGCTTGCGATTTATCAGGAGCCGGGGTAAGGGTTCCGTGATTAGGTTATAGGGATCCTTCGACTGCGCGGCGGGTTCGCTATCGCGAGCCCGTCGCTTCGCTCAGGATGACCGATTACTTTCAGGGCTACGGCTTCTGGTCCGCGTCCGACTTCTTTTTGGCTAGCGAGCGGACGTAGTTCACCAAGTCCCAATTTTCTTCGGTCTTGATGCGCTGGCCTTCGGGCGGCATGTCGTTGTGGCCGTTCTTGACGATGTAGAAAATTTCGCCGTCGGTGCGATCTTTGAGGGTCGCGGGATCGGTGAAGTCGGCCAGTTTCAGTTTCATCTCGACGGCGGTTTCGCCTTTGCCGTTGCCGTCGGCGCCATGACACATGGCGCAGTCGAGGGTCCACCACTTTTTAGCGCGGGCAAGAGACTCAGGGCTGGACTTGACCGGATTTGGCTGATTGCTAGCTGCGACTGGAATCGCAGCGTAAGTCGGCGTCTTCTGCGTGGTTGGGGCTGAGGGCTGCTGCTGCGCGGGCAGCGCGAGTGCGAAGAGCAACAGAGCGGGAAGAACCAGGGTGAATCGTGCCACAAGAACCTCCTCTTAGAATCTAAGAGTGGCTTACGAGAGGATTGTAGCAACGGAAGTTGCGGGCCTCTGTGATCCTAATCACATTGCGGCTCGATTACGATCCTGGCGAAGCATTCCTGCTTTATTCGATCCTCCAAAAAGGGGCGGCAAGAAAAGAGGGGCTGCCGCCCCTTGTTTCGTCCCAACAGCAGGATTATTCAATACCGAGAATCTGAAGATTAGATGAAAACAACAGCGGAAGTCCGAGTCGTTGCGAAAGTGTTTTGCTGCACCTCGTGAGATTCGAGGCTTGAGATCCTTCGCTCTGCCTGAAGAACGGCCCCTCTCAGGATGACGCCGACAAAAAACTTACTCGCCTGCTTGGGAAAAAATCGCTTCCGAACAAAAGCGCTACCTAGGAGCGCTGCGGCAGAGGTTGCGCATCGCGTATGATATTTCTCGATTGCCTGCGGTGTGGAACGCAGACGGACTGAGTCTCGCCGTCTTTATCCACGAGGAAAATCTTCCCAGAAATTTATGAGCAAGAACTTTCGTGTGTTTGCGACCTGCGACATTGGAGAAGCGATCGACCTGCTGCGGAAGCGCGGATACGAGGTGGAAGTTTATCCGCAGCCAGAAGCGCCGCCGAAGAGTTTGATTATAGAGAAGGTGAGGTCGAGCATCGATGGATTAATCACGACATTGCGCGATCCGATTGATGCGGAAGTGTTTGAGGCGGGCAAGGGGACGTTGAAGGTTGTGGCGCAGATGGCGGTGGGCTTTGACAACATTAACCGCGCGGACGCGAACCGGTACGCGGTTCCGTTCACGCATACGGCGGATGTGCTGACGGAGGCGACAGCGGAGTTTGCATTTTTCATGATGGGGACTCTGGCGCGAAAGATGTGGACGGCCGAACACCTGACGCGCGAGAACCAGTGGGGATACTGGCATCCGTATCTGCCGTTTCTGGGGGATGAGGTTACCGCGAAGACGGTGGCGGTGATTGGGACGGGACGGATCGGGCTGGCGTTCATTAAGAAGTGTACTGGGTTCGACATGAATGTCTTGTGCTACGACCCGGCGTATGAGAACCACGCGTACGTGAAAGCAATTCAGGAGATCAACGACCTCCGGCATGCGCGGGGGCTGGTGAAGGAAAAGGCCTGGATTAAGTATGTGCCGTTTGAAGAAGCACTGCGGGGATCTGATTTTGTCAGTGTGCATGTGCCGCTGCTGCGGGCGGGGGAGAGCGCGACGCCGACGTACCATCTGTTCAACGAGACGACCTTGAGGTTGATGAGGCCGACGGCTTATCTGGTGAATACCTCGCGGGGGCCAGTCGTGTCGGAGATCGCACTGGCGCGGGCGCTGAAAGAGAACTGGATCGCGGGGGCGGCCCTGGATGTATATGAGAAGGAGCCGCTGCCGGGGGATTCTCCGCTGCGGAATCCGGCGATCGCGGACCGATGCCGGCTGATGCCGCACTTTGCCAGCGCGGCGCGGATCACGCGGCTATCGACCGATCCGGATAAAGGAATGGCGGGGCGCTGCGCCCAAGGGCTGATCGACGTCCTGGAAGGGAATTACGGCGGGAACGTTACGAAAATGCCTTATGTCGTTAATAAGGAAGGGTTTGCGAAATAGTTGCGGGATGGAGAGGAATCACAATAGGTACGGGGTTTAAGTAAGATGGATAAAGAGGTTTCATGGCAATTTGGGGAAGGGTTGCGCGTACAATAGAGCCTTAGATTTTCGAGGTCCAAGGACGGGAATGAATAGGAAACTTTTGTTGATCGTTTCGGCCGCGCTGATGGGCATGCCGGCGTGGGCGCTGGATTCCGATGGGCGGCCACAGTTGCAATTGATGCCTGCACCCAAGGAAGTGCAACTGCGGGACGGCGGGTTTCACGTGGGACCGCGGACCAAGATTTTCGTGCTGCTTGGACATCAGTCAGAGGATCGCATCGCCGCCGAAACGCTGGCGGAGGAGGTGGCGGACCAGTCGGGGCTGAAACTCGACATTCTTGGAATGAAGGCGGCGGGAAAGGCTGAAGATGGCGCGATTGTCCTAGCCCGATTGCAGGATTCGCGGGTGCGAAAGTTCTTGGCGAGGAACGGGCTCAAGGCGGATAACGTCGTGGGCACGGATGGCTATTTGCTGTTCTCGGATAACTCGCATCTGATCGTGGCGGCCAACACAGGGCAGGGATTGTTTTATGGTGTGCAGACGCTGCGGCAGTTGCTGCGCCCGGCGGGCAAGGGGCTAATTTGCCCGGCGGTAGGGATTCGGGACTGGCCCAGCCTGGAATCGACGCCGGAGTTGGCGAAGAGAGAGTTTAAGTTGCCGGGGGCGTAGGCCGCGATCTCTTTTGCAGGTTCAGGCGTCCCTACGGGACGCCGTTTTAGTTTCTTGAGGCTCCCCCGGCGTTTGAAACGTCGGGCTATTTTCGGGCGCGCCCTCCGGCGCTTGCTGGTCCGCTTCCCATCTGTCCCTTCTTCCGCCTATCTCTTCCCATCCGTTCCTTATCCCTTAGAATCCATCCATGTTTTCTGATCGGACGAATTGGAGGCTGGCGCAGAACCGGTTTACGGTCGCCCTGGAAGAGGTGCGTGCTCGCGGGGCTAGACTCTTCGACTTGACGGTTTCAAATCCCACGCGGGCCGGGCTGCGTTACGACGAGCGGGCGATTCTGAGCGCGCTCGCGTCGCCACGGGCGCTGGATTACGATCCGCAGTCGAAGGGGCTGTTGGCGGCTCGGGAAGCGGTGGCCGGCTACTACCAATCAGAACATGGGATTCGCGATCTGGATGCAGAACAGATTGTTCTAACGACGAGCACCAGCGAAGGCTACTCGTTCGTGTTTCGGTTGCTGTGCAATGCAGGGGATGAGTTGCTGGTGCCGAAACCGAGTTATCCGCTGTTCGAGTTTCTGGCGGACTTACAGGATGTGAGGCTCGTCCCGTATCCGCTGATTTATGACCATGGGTGGCAGATGGATTTCCCGTCGCTGGAGAAGGCGGTGACGGAGCGGACGCGTGGCGTGGTCGTGGTGCATCCGAATAATCCAACAGGATCGTATGTGAAAGCGGGGGAAGTGGGGATGCTGAATTCATTTTGCCGCGAGCATGGACTGGCGGTGATTGTGGATGAAGTGTTCCTGGATTATTCGCTGGAACCCTCGGGGGCTAAAGCCCTAGCTCAAGAGGAGCGCAATCGCAGCGCGGGAAACGTTGCGCCACCCAAAAGCGATACGGCTGACGTTAAATCACTGACGAACACAAGGTCCCTCCACGCGCCTTCGGATCGGCATTCGCCGACCCGAAGGCTTGGTCGGGATGACAACGGAGTCGAGCATGCGAGCTTTGCGGGGAATCGGGAGGTGTTGACGTTCACGTTGAGCGGGTTGTCGAAGGTGGCGGCGTTGCCACAGATGAAGGTGGCGTGGTTGGTGACGAGTGGGCCGCAGGAGTTGGCGGCGACGGCGATCGAACGACTGGAAGTAATCGCCGACACTTATCTTTCGATGAATGCGCCGGTGCAGTGGGCGGTGCCTGCGCTGTTGAGGCAGAGAGAGGATATTCAGCGGCAATTGCTCGAGCGAGTGAGAGCGAATCTTGCCGAGTTGGATCGGCAGCTCGCGGGACAGAAGGCTTGCGAGCGGCTGGACGTGGAAGGTGGATGGTACGCGGTGTTGCGGGTACCGGTGACGCGGTCGGACGAAGAGTTGGCGATTGAGTTGTTGCGAGAGAAGGCGGTGGTGGTGCATCCGGGACACTTCTTTGATTTTCCCAGCGACGGATATCTGGTATTGAGTTTGATCACACCAGGGGGTGAGTTTGGGGTCGGGGTCGCTGCAATACTGGAAAAACTTTATTCGTAATGTGGGGAATGCGGTAGCACCTCGACGACGACTTTTCCTCCAACCTCAATGATGGCGAAGACATCTTATGTTGGCCGTTACGGAGGATGACTATGCATCGTGGGAATAAGTATTTGGCTGCACTGTTTGTGTCTGGAGCACTGCTGGCGCCGCTAGGCGCCTTCGCCATGGCCGCGCCGCAGGATGATCACGAGCGGCACGAACAGGAAGAGCGCGAGCACCGGGTTTACGATCCCTATCACAAGGACTATCACAATTGGGATCAGCGCGAGGATGCGATGTACCGGCGCTGGCTGGAAGAGCGCCATGTGGCCTATGTGGATTACGAACACCTCAAAGAAAAAGAGCAGCGGGCCTATTGGAACTGGCGGCACAACCACGAGGAACATGAGGAACACGAGCACCAGTAGCCGGGATTTTGCAGGTTAATCCGGGGAATGGAGAACGGTGGGGGAGAAATCCTCCGCCGTTATTATTTTGTCGGTGAGCTACCTTTTGACGAGGAACGGGTTGGTCTCGCGTTCATCGCCGATGGTGGTGAGTTCGCCATGGCCGGGCACGACTACGGTTTCATCGGGCAAGGCCAGCAGCGTGTCGTGCAGCGAGCGCAATATTTTCTGCATCGATCCGCCCGGGAGATCGGTGCGGCCGATGGAGCCGGCGAAGAGTGTGTCGCCTGCGATCAGCTTTTTCTGGGCAGGGAAGTAGAGGCAGATGCTGCCTTCAGTGTGGCCGGGGGTGTGGAGGATGTCAGCGGTGAGGGATCCGGCGGTGACGGTTTCGCCCGTAGTGATGCTGCGATCGATTTCAACCGTGCCGGGGGAGCGCATGCCGATCCACGCAGCCTGCACATCGAGCATTTTCAGCAGAGAGTAATCATTCTGGTTGAGCAGGATGGGAGCGCCGGTGGCAGCACGGAGTTTCATAGCTCCGCCGACGTGGTCGATGTGGGCGTGGGTGATGACGATCTGTTTGACCTGGAGACCATGCTTGCGCACCACGGCGAGGACGTCATTGATCTCATCGCCTGGGTCAATGACCATAGCTTCGTGAGTGGTCTCGTCTCCGATGACCGAGCAGTTGCACTGCAGCGGGCCGACGGGGAGGATTTCGTGGATCATGGAGATATTGTAAACAGCATCGAGTCGCCGAGTCGTCCGCCCGGATAAGGGAGCGAGCCGAACGCGCGATCTACGCGTCGCAACAGCGCGATGCTTCGCGCGGCTCGCCTGGGTCCTTCGCGCGCAAAGCGGCGCCCTCAGGATGACAATTCTTCATGTCCCACTTGCCGCACAGGGCAGCTTGGGAGACAATACGCGCGGCGTGATTGGGAGGGTTTGTGGCGGCAAAATACCGGCAGCATGGTTATCAGGATCGTGACCGCGAAGAATCGCGCAAGGGGTCGGGAGAGAAGTCTGGCGGAGGTGGGCCTCCGAAGCGGGATCTCACATTTGGACCGAAGCCCGTTAATCTGCCGGGGACGCGTGCGGTTTCGCGCTGCACGCAATGTGGGACGGTGCTACAGGGAGTATCGGGCGATGGGAAGTGTCCGAAGTGCGAGTTTGAGCTGCATTCGTGCAAGCAGTGCACGTATTTCGATCCGGGGAGCCGATTTGAGTGCATGCAGCCGGTGAAGGAGCGGATCGCGAAGAAGGATACGCGGAATGAATGCACGTTCTATGAGATTCGGGTGACGCGGGAGAAGGAGACTTCGACTCCGGCGAGTCTGCGGCCGAATGATGCGCGGGCGGCGTTTGAGAATTTGTTCAAGAAATAGAAATGCGATAACCACGAAGGACACGAAGGTTCACGAAGGAAAGAACACAGAGGGCACGGAGGCTCCCCGTCGGACGAGATCCTTCGCTTCGCCTGAAAAGCGGCTCCGCTCAGGTTGACGCCCTTTCTGGTAGACAGTTTGCAAAGCTTCGCTTCGCGGACAGCCGAGGCGGCTGTCTCCACATCTTCCGATATGAATTACGGCTTTTGGGTTGGTCTCAGCAGGAGCTCACTTACAAAGGATTGCGGGGCCTGGGTCACCAGCATGGCGACGGCGTGGGCGATGTCGTCGGGCTGGAGCATTTTCTTGGGATCCTTGCCGGCGTGCGGGGTGAGTTCGGTTTCAGTCGAGCCAGGACAGATTACCGAAGTGCGGATGTTGTGCGGGCGAAGTTCTTCCGCGACCGAGTAGGTGAGGCCGTTGAGTCCCCACTTGGAGGCGGCATAGGCGGCTCCGTGAGGCAGAGCATTCTTTCCCGCGAGGGACGAGATGTTGATGATGTGTCCGGAGTACCCGCGAATCATCAGGGGCGCGAAGACACGGATAGCGAAGTAAACGCCGCGCAGGTTGGTGTTGAGGATGCGGTCCCAATCTTCGGGGGGAAGGTTATGCAGGGCATCGTTAAAGCCAGCCACCCCGGCATTGTTGACCAGGATGTCGAGGCGTCCGAAGGTGCTGTCGACGCGGGCCGAGGCATATTCCATCTGATGCAGGATGGTAACGTCGCAGGGGATGACTTCCGTTTTGCCTCCCGCATCAAGGATGGCCTTTGCGGTGGCGTCAAGCGTGGATTGGGTGCGTCCGCAGAGGACCGTGGTGGCGCCGAGTTGGGCGAGTTTGAGGGCGATGGCAGCGCCGATGCCGCGGCCTGCTCCGGTGACCACTGCGACTTGCCCGGCTAAGGGCTGTGCGGTGTCCATATTAGGAGGCTCTCCTGGGAGTCTGTTTGCGTCCGGCGGCGGTTGAGGAAGGCCCGCCGCAACTGCGCATTTTAACAGTCGCATCTTACACAATTGCATGTTAACAATTGCGTGCGGATGCATCTTAACAATAAAGTGAAGGATATTTGGAAGACGCTTGCCTTCGGGGGAAGAGGTACTTATAATCCGGCCAACCGGGAAAAAGGGTCAGGGCGCCTTTGTGTCCAGCAAGGGCACCGTTTTTCCAGGCCCCCTGCCAGGAAGGCCGGCATTCCAAAGCAGGATTAGGACGCAAAGCAGTTCCGAATGGAATGCAGTTGCTGCTGAGTAGTAAGAATCACGATTCCCGAAACGTTACTTCCCAAAGATCCAAGGAGCCATACTGATGAAAAAGATTCTGCTTACGGTTGTGCTTGGGGTTGCGGTAGGCGCGATGGCACAGACCGGTGCGCCGCCAGCTCAGGGACAATCGGCCGCGCCGCCAGCACAGGGACAGGCTGCGTCGGCGCCCGCGCCCGCTCAATCTGCGGCGCCGGTCATCAAAGATCCCGCCGAATATAACGCCTACGTGGCGGCCGTGCAGTCGCAGGATCCCGCGGCCAAGATCAGCGGGCTGGAAGCTTTTATCACCCAGTATCCCAACAGCGTCATGAAGAATCAGGCGCTCGAGCTTCTGATGGGGGCGTACCAGCAGTCGAATAACGCCAAGAAGACGATGGAGACGGCCACCAAGCTTGTGACTGCGGACACGTGCAATGTGCGGGCTTTGGCGTTGCTGGCGTACTTTGACCGGATGATGGCGCAGGGCGGCGATCCGAACGCGAAGCAGCTCCTGGTCGACGGCAAGAAATATGGGCAGCAGGGGCTGGACTGCATGCCGAAATTCAACAAGCCTGACGGGACTTCGGATGCGGACTTCCAGAAGACCAAGGACCAGATGAGCGCAATTTTCCATGCCGCGATTGGCATGGCGTGCCTGCAGGACAAAGATAATGCCTGCGCGGCGCAGAACCTGCGGACCACGGTGGACGCGAACCCCACGGATTTCAGCGTAGTGTATCCGCTGGCGCTGGCTTACTTGGGGCAGACGCCTCCGGATTATCAGAACGGGATCTGGTTTGCGGCACGAGCGGCGGCGATTGCTCCGCCTCAGGCACAGGCTGGGATTGAGAAATACGCGCGTTCGCAGTATGTGAAGTTCCATGCCGGAGACGATGGCTGGGCGGATGTGCTTGGGGCGGCGAAGGCGAACGGAGCGCAGGTTCCGATCAAACCCGCGCCTACACCGGCTGAGCAGGCGCACAAGATGGTGCAAGACACACCTCCGGACAAGATGGATTTTGCGATCTGGGAGTTCGTGCTATCCAATGGCGAGCAGGCAGATCAGGACACAGTCTGGAATGCGATCAAGGGCAAGGCCGTGCAGATGAATGGCACGGTCATCAGCACGACTCCGACCGAGTTCATGATTGCGGCCAGTCAGGATGATATCGACGCGAAGAAGGCCGACATCACGCTGAAGTTCGAAGATAAGGTTCCGGTCAAGTTGATCCCGAAAGATGGAGCGCCCTTCGACTTCCAGGGTGAACCGGCGTCGTACACTCCGAATCCGTTCATGATGGTGATGGAGAAGGGGCAACTGCTGAAGGCGGCGGCCCCGGCGGCGAAGAAGCCGCCAGTGCACCACAAGCCAGCGGCGCAGTAACAGGTAACTCTTGCTGAGAAAGGCAGCCCTCGCGGGCTGCCTTTTTTATTTGCGCGTGAGGCAGAAGCTTACTTCGACGCGCTCTTTTGGGGTGTGGGGCACTTCTAGTTGGTAAGGATCCTTCGACTGCGAGAATGCCTCCGCATTGCGGAGGCATTCTCTTCGCTCAGGATGACAGGGCGAAGGGTTCAGCGGACGATCTTCTTTTCCATGGTGATGGGGCGGGTGCTGCGGGGGGGGCGCTTGACGCCATCGCGGAGCTGGCGGACGTCGATCTTCAACTCGGTGATGGTGCGGCTGAGCGTGTTGCGGTGCATACCGAGTTCGCGGGCCGCACGGCACTGATTGCCCTTGTTCTCTTGTAGCACAGTCAGGATGAATCGTTTCTTGAACTCGCGGACACCCTCGGAATAAAGGATATTGCTGCGGTACATTTGCATGACCAGCGCTTCCAATTGATCTTTCACGATAGATCTCTCTCTAGTATGAATTTTTCACTGCACCGCAGCCTATTTCGGCGGAGAAGCAGGGGCGCCGGATAACTTCTGCGGAACCTGGTGGAGCAGTTCGAGACCCTGATTGAAACGGGCACGCAACTCCGTGGGAGCCAGCCAGATCGCAGCCCGACCCACCACGAGGAAGTAGGGCGCCAGTTGCGAATTCGCCAGCAGCTTCGAAGTCGGAGTAAATGCCGTCATACCCATCAGAATCACCGCTACCATCAGCCCGCCCTTCAGCAGCCCCAAGATTGCGCCAAGGAAACGGTCAAGACCGCTGAGTCCGGATTGCCTCATCAACCATCGGGCGGTCCTGGCGGCCAAGCCGAACAGGAGCACAATGGCAAAAAATATTGTGAGGAAACCGAGGATCTCAGCTAACCACGGGTTCTTCAAAAATGACTCCAGCCACTCGGCGAGGCCGCGATATTTCCACGCGGCCACGAGGTAGCCTACGACCAGCCCAGCCATGGTGAGGGCTTCCGAAAAAAATCCCTGCATGGCGGCTGTTACAACGTTTAGCAGAACTACAGCACAAATAAACCAGTCCGCCAGGCTCATACGGCGCTCCCGCGGCTGGAGATCGTACCAGAAACCAAGCTATACATCCAGCTTGCGTCCTGTCAGCTGGAAATACGCCTCGAGGTACTTTTCGCTGGTGTGGCGAGCCACGTCCGGTGGTAAGGCCGGGGCCGGCGGCTGCTTGTTCCAGTGAATTTGCTCGAGGTAATCGCGAACGTACTGCTTGTCATACGAATCCTGCGGCCGTCCTGGTGCGTACTTGTCTGCCGGCCAGAATCGGGATGAATCGGGAGTGAGGACTTCGTCGGCTAGAGTGATGCCCTTGGGCGTACGTCCAAACTCAAACTTGGTGTCGGCGATGATGATGCCGCGATTGAGAGCGTAGGCCGCGGCCTTTTTGTAGACGCGCAACGTGAGATCGCGGAGATGGCTGGCGGTCTCGACACCGACCAGCTTGCACATTTCGTCGAAGGAAATGTTTTCATCGTGTCCGGTGGTGGCCTTGGTCGACGGCGTGAAGATGGGCTCCGGGAAGGCGTCGGATTCTTTCAGTCCCGCGGGCAATTGGATGCCGGACACCTTGCCGCTAGCTTGGTATTCCTTCCACGCGGAGCCGGAGATATAGCCGCGCACTACGCACTCGACGGGGAACATTTCGGCGCGCTGGACGAGCATGGAGCGCCCGCGAAGTTGGTCGGCGTATTTGCGGACCTCCTGCGGGTACTGGTCGACGTCGGCGGTAATGAGGTGGTTCGGCACGATGTCGGCAAGATAATCGAACCAGAACAGAGAGATCTGGCTGAGGACGCGTCCCTTGTGGGGGATGCCGGTAGCCAAGATGTAGTCGAAGGCTGAGATACGGTCAGTGGCGATGAACAGCAGTCGCTGATCGCCGATGGTGTAAACGTCACGGACCTTTCCGCTGGCGTGAAGGTGAAGATCGGGGAAGTCAGTTTGTAAGAGGACGGAATCGAGAAGTTCGGGGCTCATGTTGAAATCTTACTAGGAAGGAGCGAGGCGTATTCTAGTTGGTCCGAAAAAAATGTCAACGATTCTGATCACACTTTGGAGTGGATCACGGAGTCTTCTCGGCCGAAAAATGTTGACAGCAAAGCGGATGAGCGGGAAGGCATGCGGGACAAGCGATTCAGCGAGGCGGCTTTGTGGAAAAGCTGAGGATGGGAGTGGATATCCGGGACCAAATCGGGAAGCAAGAAGGCCAGCCCTTGAAGGGTTGGCCTTTCTACTGAGGATCAAAGCAGCTGGGCACCAAAGCGCACCGAGACCAACTTCGAGACGCCCGGCTCCTGCATGGTTACGCCGTAGAGGACGGGGGCGATGCTCATCGTCTTCTTGCTGTGGGTGATGAGCACAAACTGGGTCTTTACGCTCATTTCTTTGACGAGTTCGGTGAAACGTCCGATGTTGGCTTCATCGAGCGGGGCGTCGACTTCGTCGAGGATGCAGAACGGGCTGGGCGCGTACTGGAAGATGCCGACCAGCAGGGCGAGTGCGGTAAGCGCCTTTTCGCCGCCGGAGAGCAAGAGCACGCTTTGGAGGCGTTTGCCGGGAGGAGAGGCAACGACGTCGATGCCGCTCTCGGCGCTGTTTTCTTCGTCGGTCAACTTCATGAAGGCGTGGCCGCCGCCGAATAGCTTCTTGAACGTCGCCTGGAAGTTTTCGTTGATCTTGGCGAAGGCTTCTTCGAACTTCTGGCGCGAGATTAGGTCGATCTCTTTGATGGTGGCCGTGGTGTTCTCGATGGAGGAGATCAGGTCCTTGCGCTGCGTCTCGAGAAACTCATGGCGCTCGGCGGTCTCTTTGTATTCCTCGAGAGCCATCATGTTGACCGGGCCCATGGCTTCGAGTTTCGAGCGCATGTCGTGGTAGAGCTGGTCTTCGGCGGCGAGTTGTTCGCCGGCGACTGGAGCCAGAGTGGTGTCCGCCATGAGCGCGTCGCGTTCGACGCCGAGTTCGTTGATGCAGGTCTCGGACATGTACTGCGCGTCGGATTCGAGCTTGGCGGCGGCGGCGGAAAGTTCGCCTTTCCGGTCGCGAGCCTGATCGAGCAACAGGCGGCTGTTCTTCAACAGTTCGTCGATTTCGGTGAGGCGGGCGCGCAGTTGTTCGGTTTCGAATTGCAGTAAGCCTTCACGGGCCTGTGCTGCGTTGCGTTCGGCTTCGAGATCGGCGGCGGTCTGTGCGAGTTGCTCGTTTTCGGCTTCCCGTTGCAGCTTCTCGGCGGCGGCGGATTCGATTTGCGAGACCAAGGCGTGGACGCGCTCACCCATCTCGGAGAACAGAGACTCGATGCGTTGCAGGACCCCGGCGGCCGAGCGGTGGCGCTCCTCCAGCGTGGCCACACGGGCAGCATGCTGAGAGGCGGTCTGGGCCGATTCCTCACGGCGTTGACGCAGAGTCGTCAAGGACTCCTGTGCGGAGGCGATTTGTTGTTCGAGCTGAATGCGTTGCAGTTCCAGCACTTCAATTTCGGACTGGCGGGCGCAGACGATGCCTTCCTGCTCGGCTCGCTCGGCGACCAGGCGCCGAAGTTCGAGCTGAGATACGCGAAGGCGTTCGCTGACGCGGGTCATCTCGGAATCAAGCTGCTGCAGCATGTGGCCAGACGTCATAGCCTGATGTTCGGCTTCACGCTTTTCGCTGTCGAGGCGTTCGAGCAGGGAACTCAGATCTTTGATCTCGCGACCCAGAGTGAGCACACGCATTTCTTCATCGCGCAGGGCGCGCTCAAGGTCTTCGAGTTGGCGGAGGACTTCTCGCAGTTCGCGCTTCATCGACAGCGGGCCTTCCGCGCGCTGCTTGCCTCCGGTGACGGTTACGTTGTGGAAACATTCTCCGGCCTGCGAGAGGAAGAAGGCATCAGGATTTTCGAGAGCTAGGCCGCGGGCAACGCCGGATTCGGGGACGATGTATCCGTCGCGCAGCTTGGGCAGGATGACTTCGAGCGACTTGCCGAAGCCGTCGAGCACGCGAATCGTGCTCTTGAGCGGGACGATCTGGGCGGCAGGGGGAGCACAGTGGGCCGCTTCATCGAGGACGAAAGAGAATTTGGCTTGCGCGTCTTCGGGATGGACGAGGAAGGTGGCGCGACCGTCAACGCCGGTGCGTAGCATGCGCAGGCCTTCGTCGGCAGCGTCCCAGGACTTCACTACGACATAGTTCAGTTCGTCGCGCAGGAAGTCTTCGACGACGCGCTCGTAGCGCGGTTCGACTTCGAGGAAGTCGGCGAGCACGCCAACAGGCGCGAGGCCGCCATGCATCACTCCGGACTGAAAGAGACGGCGAACCGATTCGGTGGAATATCCGTGCTCGGCAATGACGGCTTCGAGCGAACCTTTCTTTCCTAGCGCGGTTGCAAACTCGGCGCGGAGAAGGTCGAGGTTGGTCTTGGAACGCGTCTCCTCCAGCTTTTTCTGTTCGATCAGGCGGCGGAGTTGACTGATTTCTTCGGTTATGCCGGTGACGCGCTGGGTGACGCCTTCAAATTCGAGGGCGAGTTGGCCGCGCTGTCCGCCGAAGGCTTCTACCTGAACGTTGGCATTGGTGATTTCAGCTTCCAGACGGCGGGCCTCACGGTCGGCGCCGGCGAGGCGTTCTTCGGCTTGGGCGAGCTGGTTGCGTAGACGGGAGGCGGAAGAGACTGAGTCGAAGACGGCGACGCGCGATTCTTCCTGCTGGCGTTCGATCTCAGCGAGACCGGCGGCGGCGGCAGCGGCGTCCTGCTGGCAGAGAACCAGATCGCTCTGCGCGGCGGCCAAGTCAGCCGCGGCGGATTCGAGAATCTGGCGGTTCGATTCACGCTCGGACTCGAGCGCGGTCAGGCGGTGACGGGCCTGCGCCAGTTCGGCTTCGGACGAAGCGGCCCGCACCAGCAATTCGGCGCAACGTTCTTCGTTATGGCGGCGACGGGCGTGGGCGCGGTCGATTTCGAGGGCAATCTGGCTGATGCGTTCGCGATTCTCCCGTAACTCGGCTTCGATGGTGTAGCCGCGCTGGGTACTCTCCGCATGCTCTGTCTCAAATTGCTGTACGGCCTCGGTGCGATGCTGCATCTCTTCGGCGAGGGCATTGAGCTGGGCATCGAGTTCGGCACTCTCCAGTTCGATTGCGGCGAACTTGCTTGCGAGAACCAGCCTCAACTTGGCGCGCATTTCTTCGCGCAGGCGGGCGTAACGTTCGGCCTTGGAGGCCTGGCGCTTCAGCGAATTCATCTGGCGCGTGACTTCGTCGAAAATATCGTTGATGCGAGAGAGATTCAGCTTGGCGTCTTCGAGGCGGGCTTCGGCGAGACGCTTCTTAGTTTTGAACTTTGTGATTCCGGCAGCTTCTTCGAGGATTGCGCGGCGGTCGGTGGGACGGCTGCTGAGGATCTGGCCGATGCGTCCTTGCTCGATGAGGGCGTAGGACTCGGGTCCGAGTCCGGTGCCCATGAACAATTCCTGAATATCGCGCAGGCGGCAAAGTTTGCCGTTGAGCAAGTATTCGCTGTCGCCGGAGCGGAACAGGCGGCGCGTGACCACTATTTCTCCGTGGCGGAATTGCTGCTGGTTGAACTTGCGGCGGCGGATCTTGAGAACCACGTGCGGGGCGACGGTTCCGACCGACGCGGCGTTCGCGGGCGCGGTGACGTTATGCGCGGGCAACGCGAAGATCGGTTCATCGTCGGGGAACGCGACCGCGTTGATGTTGACCTTGGAGCGCGGGATTTCGACTTCTTCGGTCCGGCCGGGCTGCGCGTCTTCGACCGCTTCCTCCGTGGCTTTTGCGGCGCGGGCACGGATGGAGGCTTCGTCCCAGTCGTCAACGATGTGGGCTTCGTCAGAGTCAAAATCCCCACCCTTTCGCAAAGAACGCGCCAAGGGTGGGGCACCCGCTTGATGTTCAGTTGACGGGAGGTCGTCCTGAATGTCGATTTCCGTCGGCGCGTTGGCGTCCGAACCGTTGTAGGCTTCGGGGTCGATGAGGGTCAGCGACACTTCGGCCATGCCCGTGGGCTTGCGGTCGCGGGTTCCGGCGAAGATGACGTCTTCCATGCGAGCGCCGCGAAGGGTCTTGGCCGATTGCTCGCCCAGCACCCAGGAGATGGCGTCGGAAATGTTCGACTTGCCGCAGCCGTTCGGGCCGATGATGGCCGCCACACCGTCCCCGTGGAACTTGAGTTCGGTGCGGTCGCAAAACGACTTGAACCCGAGAATCTGAAGCCTCTTCAGTTTGAGCAACGTGAACTCCTTGAAAACCAGTGGCCAGTTGTTAGCGGCCAGTTGCCAGTCGTTCGCCGAGCCTCGGCGATCCGACCGCTTGGACGCGGGTGTTTATCAACGAGATTCCCCTCGTCAATTCGATGCATGCCGGATCGTTTCCGGGCGACATTCTCACCCCAGGCTGGACAGGGCGGGCACAAAGTTAAGCTACTGTAACGGTGAAATTGGGGCGGGGTCAAGCAATATAACACCATATATGGTGTGGGCTTGCAAGGGACCGCGTTGGGTTGCACACACATTGCAGCAATTGGACGGTTTTTCAGGGAGAGGGCAGAGAGGTGAGGAGAATCGCGAGAGCAACATCATGCTAGCGCATCTGCAAGCCGGAAACAACGGTTGGTGGCAATGAGTTGGGCGGGCCGATGGCTGGCTTCCGGCCTTCTCGGCGTCACTCGAATTCTGGCAGCAGGAACGAAACTGGGTGAGACGCGAGTTTGTGCAGAACCTCTTTCAAGAATTGGCGCGCCTTCGTCTCGCCAATGTCGCGAGCGCGTACAGCGAGCACGAAGCTCAGAGCGAATGAAGTAGCAATGTTGAGCATACCGATCAAGAAAATACCCGCGAAAGAAAAGGCGACATCGGAGGCATGGAGGGCACCCTCCATCCAGAGCGTGTCGAGAGCGTAGCCGAGACTGGCTGCGGCAAGAGTGACATGGCGGACCTCGAGGGGAATCCCAAAGAGCCCGACGATGATGGGAACGGAGCCGAGGAGGAATCCGAGAACTATGTATCCGACTGAACCGGCGGCGTGGTGCTTGACCCAGTGAGCCATGCCGTTGGCGCGTGCCGGTCCCAACCGGCGGCGAATGCGGAGACTGTGGGAGATGGCATGCTCCATTCGGGTGAGAGCCAAGTAATTCGCCGTCCAGCCGGTGACCAGGGAGGATATCCACAGAAAAATTCCGGTGACGATGGCGAAGGGAACGGTCAGGGAATGGGTGAAGCATTTGCACGCCATGAGTGGCCTGTTCGGAGGCGAGAAAGGGATGACCGGTAACGGCGTGCCAGATTCTGTCGACGGCAATGGAACTCAAGACGGCTCCGAAGATGTTTGCAATCGTGACCAGGGTTTGGGTTTGACAGATACCCTGTAAGCTCGCCAAGTGATCTTTTTCAGGATCTTCCATCGCGTCGACTAGAGTGGATGCGGTTGCGGCCGGCATTTTTGACGCGAGCAAGAAGCCTCCGGCCTGCATCAGGAGAAAGCTGACAGCGTAATTCAGAGAGTGGCCGATCGCCACGAGCAAGGGAGCATGAATCAGTGATGAAATCGAGTATTTGAATAGGGCGGTCAAGCAAGTAATGACGCCGGCGAGAACTGCGCCCCTGCCCATTACTTTCCATTGCGCGGAATTCTTGGCGATGTAATGGCTGCCCACGCGACCGGTTTTCTCAACCACGCTGCGGGCCAGCCTGCGGGTGCTGGCGCTGAGGACGCCGCCAAACTTTCGTTGCGAGGCAAAACCGTGAACAATGGACACGGCGAACTTACGGGAATCGGAGCTGTCGCGTTGCAGGTTGAGCAATTGTTGAATTCGCCACAGGAGAGAGCGCAGAAGGCGAACCCGAAAAACCAAGCTGGCGGAAGATCCTCTTTCTTCGAGAAGGTCGGTGACTTCGCGCAATTGGGCCTCACAGGATTCCCGCCGGGCTTCCCATTGCGGAAAGCGTTCGGGGTTGCGCACCAGGTGCTCGACCAGGGGTGGCAGCGTGAAGAAGCAGGAGTTCTCGATATCTTTGTCATCCGCCAACGTGAGGAAGTCTCGCGATAAAGCAACGCTGGTGACGCGCATCGCCAAGAGTTTGCAGGAGACCAGAATCGAAGATGGAGAAGGGCCGAAAATGTTAGCCCACCATGCCATCGCCTCGTCTGGAAGGGAAGCAATCCACTGCGCGTCTGCCTCGCGCAGATTCAAGGAGTCGAGTAGGACATAGACGTCGCCCTGGACTTCGTCGACCGGAGTCAAGTGGCGGAGCGCGCGGGCCAGCAGTTCGCGGAGAAAAAAGACTTCGTTGGGGAGTCCGGCTTCCGAAATAACACGAATGTAGGAATGGTGCGACCAGAATTCAGTAAGAATCTCCCGAATCTCGGGGCCCCGGGGATGGGCATCAATCGCACCAGTCAACCGAATGAGCCGTTCAGTCCGGGTGGATGCGGGCACGTCGAGAAGATCCCGCAACGCATCGTATACCCAAGTCGCCCTCTCCCGCGGGGAGCTGGGATCGAGAGCCAGCAACTCATCCAATCGAGTCTTGTTTGCCAGCGGTAAGGTGGGTATGGGCAACGACATCGTTGGGGGTTTCGAGGAATCTCACACACAGCGAATCGCTGCAGGCTTCATCTTACGACAACGGTGGGGTACCCGTTCGAGGTCCGGCGAGCCTGCGGTCGCACGCTATGTGCGGATGTTTTGACTGATCCAGCGCGGGCCTCACTGGCACGACACGGTGAAGCGGTTCACCGACGCGCCGTTCCAGCCAGCACCGGTGTTGGGATACCGAGTGTAGAAGACGTAAAACTGCTTGCCGAGAATGCCGGGATCGTCGCCCGTGCCGACGAAGGCGGCGTAGACGCTGGGTTGGTTCGGATTATTGCGGAAGTCATAGAACAGGGTAAGGGGCGACCAGTTCAGGCCGTCCGGAGATTCGGCGTAGTAGAGGACAACTCCTGCATTCATAAGTAATTGATAGCGATGGAGGTAGGCGTTAAAAGCAACCTGGAGATCACCGCCGTAGGAAGTTTGCGGGTACAAGTCCTTGGAATAGCCGCCCAAACCTTGGTCGAGATGCCAGCCATCGTAATATTTCTGGAAAGCCGCCGCGTGAGGTTGGCTGCCGAAAGCGGCGTTCAGGACGCTGCCGGTGGGCGCACGGGCCACGGTAATCGAGGTGACCGTGTTTCCCCAGTGAGTGGTGCCGTTGGCTCGCCAGTCGGGAAAGAAAATGTAGAAATACTTGCCATCCGGGGAGACGACAAGGGGAGAGTCGCCGATATCGAACCCGTCCATATCGGTGCGATAGCCCTGATTGACGCGAATGATCTCGCCAAGGTCGGTCCAACTCGCGCCTTGGTCGGAGGAGATGGCGAGCGCCAAAACGGAATAGAAACTCTGAGTGGCGATGGTCGGAATTTCAGCGTGATAGACCATGAGGAGGTTGCCGGCTCCAACCATACCGTCAGGAACTTTGTATACCGGGCCTCCGCCCATGTAGTCATAACGGGCGTAGAACGGATTGACCGCCGGGTCGGGATTGGGATTGATCGTTACATCCACAGGAACATCAGAACCGAGCGGATTGTCGAGTGTGCCGAGGGTACGGGTGATGGATCCGTACTTGTTGTTTCCATACCAGTGTCCTTGCCAGAACTGGTGCGAGTGGCTGCCGCCATCGCTGCCGAAAAATGCGTACCCGTGTTCGGTCTTAATGACGCCCAAGGGAGTGTCTGGCCACGCGAAGCCGTCTGCGGTATCGGTTAGTGGCGGCTGGGCACGTTCTCCGGCGGCTTCGCGTTGCGCTGGGGTGGCCACCTCCTGGTTCGCGAGAATTGTTGGTGAGCAGACCGGACTGATGGTTTGTGCGGGCGCCAGGGCAGATAAAACAGCCAGAATAACCCACGGTGCGATGAAGGTTAAAGTACGCGATGCCCGGAAACAGGTCTGCATAGAATCCTCCGCTCGAGAAAGTAAGAACACCAGTCTGGGATCGATGTTGCTCTGGACCCGTCATCTTGTTGCCACTGGAAAGATGCTGATCCTACGGAAGGCGGGACGAGCGCCGCGCCATCAAAGCGATGGGGAGGCCGACCAGAAATGCGTGCGACAGTAACTGATCCCCAAGCTCAATGAGCGGCATCGGAGCTGTGCGCTTTTGTACGGCCGAGAGGGGTATCACCACGTGTTGCATGAAGTAGAACAGGCCGATTCCGAAGGCTGGGCCGCAGATCCAGGGTTTTCGGAACAGCGCTCGAATGAAAAGGGACGCCGCGTAGTAGAAGGTGGCCGCGCCGATCGCGATGAAGAACTGGAGGGCGACACCCAAGGCAACCGTAAGCCAGCCTTCGCGAAACGATTGCGGACCGAGGAGTCCGCTGGCGATGTGTTGAAAGAGCAAGGCAGGCCGCACTGCATAGGCGAGCCAATAGAAGATGACGGCATCGAGGCCGTCGAGCAGGCCCGCGATTCCGCCGCCTACGAGGATGGTCTGCGTCGCTCGGGGGCGGAAGGGTTTCGGGAGTGTTTCCGAATGCATGGGTTTTCGATCTAGCGCGTTTGACGGCTAGGACCGTTGAAGGTCACGGTGACTCGTTCTCCTACATGGGTACATACAGGAATTACGGAACGGCCGAGGCGGCCGTCCCCACATGAATCTCTCTAAGCCCTACTTCTCTCCCAGCTTTTCGAAGAAGCGGCAGATGGTTTCGATCCCGCGGTGGAAATTTGGGATATGGAACTTCTCGTTGGGGGCGTGCAGGTTGTCGTCGGGAAGGCCGAAGCCCATCATTACGCTGGGAATCTTCAGGACGTCCTGGAAGCCGGTGACGATGGGGATCGAGCCACCGCTGCGGATGAAGACTGTGTCTTTCTTGAACGTGTCATGCAACGCTTCGGTTGCGGCCTTGATGTAAGGATTGTCGGTGCCAACGACGGCCGCCGGGCCTTTGCTATGGATGGTGATTTTCGTTTCGATGCCCTTGGGCGTCAGCTTCTTGACGAAAGCTGAGTACTTCTTGAAGACATCGTCGGCATCCTGATTGGGCACGAGGCGCATCGAGACTTTTGCCGCGGCCTTGGCGGGGATCACGGTTTTGGCGCCCGCGGCGATGAAGCCTCCGGGCATGCCGTGGACTTCGAGCGTGGGGCGCGCCCAGGTGCGGTAGAGCACTGAGTAGCCGGGCTCTCCGGTGAGCACCTTCGAACCGACTTCGGTCTTACGGTATTTCTCTTCGTTGAAGGGCAGACGCTTCCAGGCCTTAAGTTCATCCTTGGTCGGAGCCTTAACGCCTTTGTAGAAGCCGGGGATCAGGATCTTGCCCTTGGAGTCTTTCAGCTTGCTGATTATCTCGATGAGGGCGAAGAAAGGATTCGGGGCAGCGCCTCCGTACACGCCGGAGTGCAAGTCGGTCATGGCACCCTTGGCTTCGATTTCGGTGTAGACCAGTCCGCGCAGGCCTACGCACAACGTGGGAAGATTGGGTGCAAAGAGTTCGGTGTCGCAGACGAGAGCGAAGTCAGCTTTCAGCTTGGCTTTCTCCTTGACGATGTAAGCGTCGATGGATTCGCCGCCAACTTCTTCTTCGCCCTCGAAAATCACTTTCACGTTGATGGGAAGCTTGCCGCCGCCGGACTGCATGAGGGACTCAAGGGCTTTGACTTCCATCCAGAGCTGGCCTTTATCGTCGACGGCGCCGCGAGCGTAGATATTGTTATTGCGCTCGGTGGGCTCGAAGGGCGGAGTGTGCCACTCGTCGAGCGGCTCGGCGGGCTGAACGTCGTAGTGCGCGTAGCACAGTGCGGTGGGCTTGCCGGCCGCGTGCAGCCAGTCGGCGTAGATGAGGGGATGTCCCTTGGTGGGGATGACCTCGACGTTCTCCATGCCGATGCGACGTAGTTCGTTGGCCACGTAGTCGGCGGCTTTTTGAATGTCGGGCTTGTGCTCTTCGAGGGTGCTGACGCTGGGGATGCGGAGGAGATCTTTGAGTTCGTTCAGGAAGCGCTGCTGGTTCGTGCGGGCAAAATCGACGGCGGAGGAGGCCATGGTGAATCCTTTCTGTGATCTCGGCAGACTGCGCAAGATGGCGGATCGATAGTCTGAGGAAACGGATCAGTATAGCGCGAACGCGAGCGGGGCGGTTACGAGAGAGGCGAATGCGATGCATTGGGTGATTCGATCGCACTCGAGATCCTTCGCTCCGCCTGAAAAACGGCTCTGCTCAGGATGACGCCCCGGAAAAGGCACCCACATTCACTGAAAACGTGCGGGTGAGAACGGAGCCAGGTCGTACTCCGGTTGGCGGCCTTCGATCACCGCCGCCATGACTTCGGCGGTAATTAGGGCGAGCAGGATCCCGTCGCGGAAGTGGCCGGTGGCGACGAAGTAGCCGGGCGTTGTCGTTTCGCCGAGGATGGGAAGGGCGTCGGGAGTTCCGGGGCGGAGGCCAGCCCAGCTTTCGAGGATTTTTGCGTCGGCCAGTTTCGGCACTAGCGAGATAGCGGCTTCGTGCAGGCGCTGAATCGTGGCGAGGTCGGTGCGCTTGTCGAATCCGGCCTCTTCAACGGTGGCGCCGACAAGGAGGCGTCCGTCGCTGCGTGGGATGAGATACGCCTCGGGAGATCGCACGACGTGCTTGAGGAGCGTGCGGGAAGGCATTATGAGGCAGAGCATTTGCCCTTTAACGGGGCGGGTGGGAAAGGCGTGTGGAGGGATTTGGCCGGACCATGCTCCGGCGCAGTTAACCACCTTGGCGGCGTGAAATGTGGTCTTGACGGTAGTGACGCCAGTCGCACGTCCGTCCGTTACGGTGACACTTGCGACTTCGTCGCCGGAGGAGAAGTCCACTCCTCGGTTCTTGGCGGTCTTCCAAGCAGCGGCAGTGAGGGCTCGCGGATCGACGCTGCGCTCCTTCAGATAGAACGCTTGGCGATGCCCAAGCCCAGGCTCGGCGAGCGCGGGTTCGGCCTCGGTCAGGTGGACCGGAAGTAGAGCTGAAGCCCGGAGTAAGGGATGCCGAATATGCTCGGTAGATGGAAGAAGAATGGTGCCGAAGTCCCGTAGGTCGACCTTCATTCCCGACTCGACTTCCACTTCGTGCGCGAATTCCGGATGGAGTTTTGCGCTTGCTGTGGCTAATGGCTGCAAGACTGCGGGTGTCTCGAGGGGAGAGTCAACCAGCATTCCTCCCGCAGCGTGGGAGGCTTCGCGGCCGGGCTCTCCGCGCTCGACGACCAAGACGGAGGCGCCGCGCTTCCGCAATGCGATGGAGAGCGAGAGACCGATGATGCCTCCGCCGACGATGATTACGTCCCAAGTCTTCACGTGGGCATTGTAAAAGAGGCGCAGGTTCCCGGTGTGGCGGGATCGGAACGAAGATGACAGGGAACGCGCGGGTGCATAGAATGACGAGCATGAGGAAGATCTTTGTTACTGGGGTAGTGCTGGCAATGCTCGCGCTGGCGGGCACGGCTTTTGGGCAGAAGGACAAGGACGAAGAACCGACTGCGTGGCTGTATTTCGTTGTCGTGAAGGACGACAATGGGAAGCCGGTGCGCAACGCGGCGGTGATCATGCACCCGGTGAATCCGAAGGGTAAACAGAGCCGCGGGGGAATGGAGTTAAAGACCGACGTGGACGGAAAAGCGAACTTTGACGGCGCTCCACTCGGCATGCTGCGGGTGCAAGTGCTGGCGTCGGGATTTCAGACGTTTGGCGAGGACTACGACGTCGAGAAGCCCAAGATGGAAATCACGATCAAGCTGAAGCGTCCGCAGGGTCAATTCACGGTATACGACGATAAGGCGAAGGACCCGAACGCGGCACCGAAGCAGGACGCGCCGCCACCTGCTCCGGACAAGAAGCCAAACTAGAAGCAGCGTCGCAATGCGTTGCCAAAGCGGTGCTATCCATATGACTGGCCACATGACCGGGCAACTCCACCGATGAAGAAACGTCCGTGTCCCTAGGCCTGAATCTCAATCAGCCGGTTGGGGCGTTCGTCCCGGATCCACGGCACAAGAGCGCCGGGCTGGCATTCTTACTGTCGTTGCTCGTCCCCGGCGCGGGGCAGTTCTACTGCGGCAAGAATGGGCGTGGAGGGATGACGCTCGCTTTCTGGCTGCTGGGGCTGATCTTGTGTGCAGCGCACCCGTCGACGGCAATCGTGGGCGAATCTCTGTTTGTGATGCTGGTGTTGTGGATCTTCTCTTTTCTCGACGCCTATTTCACCGCGATCGAGATCAACCAGGGACAAGACGATCTGGTCGACGAGGAGAATCCGCGCGTAGCCGTCGCGCTGAATCTGCTGACGGCGGGCTTCGGATATTTCTATCTGGGCGAGCGTACCAAAGGGCTCATCTTTTTCGTTGCAATGCAGGCGGCTCGATTGGTTGTTCCGTCGGCAGGGTTTTGGGGCGTAACGATAGGGCTGGGGCTTCTCGTCGTGCAAATGCTCGTCGCGGGCGACGCGTACCGCATCGCACACCGGCAATTGAAGCAGAGGTTGGTGCAGGTTGAGGCGCAGCCAGTGCAGAACGCGACGCCGGCTTCGCGTTTGCCGGTGCAGGTGCCGGTGATTCTGGCGTGCCTGCTTCCAGTCGGATTTGCCGTGCTCGTAGTGATTGGATTGGCCCTGGGGGCCACGCGAACTGGAAGACGTCAACCGGATGTCACGGCGAAGGGCCATCCCGGAGTAGGGCTTGGGGCGGGGGCATCGGATCCTCGGCAGGCACGCAACGATACTCCCGTTCCGGTTGTGGATTTCCCGACCGCGGTGCAAGACGTGCAGCGAGTACAACGGAAGTCTGAGCCTGGGAAGGATGAGATCTCGAACCTCAAAGAGGATGTGCGGTTGCTGAGTGCGGCCCTGAATGGGCGCAAGGTCGACGCGTCCGACGCCATGGTGGCGCACTATTACAGGGCGGTGGCGCTATCCATGATCAACATGGTGCACGAGCGGAGCGGCGAAGCCATGGATGCATCAGGCGCCCATACGGCCCGGGCGGATCTGGATAAAATTATCGGCGCGGCCCAGATCTTTTCGTATGTACCGGAGGTGAACCGAACCAATGCCGAGTTTTGGGCAGGACTGGTGGCGCGGAATCAGTTGCACGATGAGCCGGCGGCGTACTCGTACTGGGAAAAATGCGCGAGGGAAGGCCACGCCGGATGCGTGAACATCATGGCGAGCGCACGCATCACAGGCAGTGGCGGACAGAAGGTGGATCTAAATGAGGCGCTCGCCCTGAACACCAGCGTGTATAACACGGGGATCAAGTTTCAATGCGCTGGAGCGTTATCGGCGATGGGCATTGCCGAGATCAATTACTTTACCGGAGTGAGTCGCCCCGGAGACGACGTACTGGAGTGGACCAGAAAAGCGGACGGCTTGCTCGATCAAGTCGAAGCCCTGGGGAGCAACCGCAATGCGTGCCAGCGTGCAGAGATTGAAGTGGAAGAGTTTCTGTTTGAGTTGAGCCGGGGGCATCGGGACGACAATATTCTTCAGGATGCGCTCAGCCGTCTGGATGAGAACTCGGTGGTTACGAAGGCCGAGATCCAATTCATTTCTGGGGCGTTGGATGAAGTGGGGTTCGGTGCGGCAGTGAATTCTATCAAATCTCAGGACGAGCAATGCTCGGCCTATTTCGATGCTATGTGGTATACGGAGCTGAGAGGGGAAGGGGCGATGGCTCGGCGGTTTGATCAGCATCTGGCGGACATTGGGAAATTTCACTGTGGGCAGGAGTTGGTGTTCGCGCAAAAGTTCAAGTTTTAGAGCAAGACAATTTCTCACGATTGGGGATGCACATGGATTACTTACTGAAGACGGAGCCATCTACGTATTCGTTCGGGGACTTACAACGGGAGAAGACGACGATTTGGGATGGAGTGTCGAATCCTGTGGCGCTGAAGAACATGCGGGGGATGAAGCCGGGCGAACGGTTGGTCATTTACCACACCGGCGATGAGAAGAGCGCGGTCGGGACGGCGACTGTGGTTTCGGTGGATGCGTCGGATTTGAAGAATCCACAGGTGAAGATTAAGGTCGGGAAGGCCAACGCGAAACCGGTGACGCTGGCGGAGGCGAAGGCGAATAACCTGTTTGCGGAGTCTCCGCTGGTGCGGCAGGGAAGACTCAGCGTGGTGCCTTTGAACGAGGCTCAGTTTAAGTTTCTGACGGAGGAGTAAAGATCAAAATCCCCATCCTGTCCTCCCAAGAAACCGGGAGGACAAGGGTGGGGGCACCCGCTTCAGTTCCGGCATCCCTCTTGTTTACGAAGTGCGGGCTTCGCGACGGATCAGGGTGGAGTCGAGTAGATAGCCCAAGCCCAAGGTGAAGGGAATAGTGCCGAGGGCGGTGGCGATCAGAGCGTCGGGTTCCACTCTTGCGATGATCGTGAAGGCCATCATGTAGCCGACGGCGCCGGCGATGAGCAGAATTCCTGCGCGCCGGGAGTGAGCCGCCTCGGTGAGATCGGGCTCCATGGGGACGGTTACGCCCCTCTGCGTGGCTGCCAGACGCTCTTCCGTGCGCAGTTTGCGCACGCGATAAAAGGTGTACATTCCTAACACCGCAGTGGGCATTCCGAAAATCATGATGACCGCAGCAAGACCAGTGATTCCGTCCATGTTAGTTCTCCTTCCTTGTGCGCTGGGCGCGTGCCGGAGCTGAAATCGCTTTCAAAATTAAATACGCAAGGGGTGCCCAGAAAGTTCCCGGGCGAGCCAACTCCCGCGCGCATAAACGCTTCCAACCAAGGGACGTTGGCTGCTGGGCATTCGGTCGGGTCGCCCTCCTGGAGAAAAGATGAAATTAGGGAATTCTTGTAAGGGGGCAATCACTGCCTGCCTGGCGGTGCTAGGTGTCGCTTCTGCGCTTTGGGCCCAACAAACGAAGGAAAAAGTCACGGTCGACGATGTGGACCGAGACTTCGTGGTGCGCCTGCCAAGGGGCTACGATGCGCAACAGCATTATCCGGTGGTGGTCCTGTTACATGGCATGAATCAGGATGCGGACGACATGCAGCGCCTGACGCGGTTCGATGTATTGGCGGACAAGGACGGCGTGATCACGGTCTATCCGAGCGCAATGCACGGGCGGTGGAATGTTGGAGTGCGACCGCAGCAACATCAGGCAACGAGCATGGGCCCGGGCCGACGGGGGCATGGCGGTGGGTACCCTGGCGGGGGATATCCGGGAGGCGGAGGGGGGTATCCCAGGGGAGGCGGCGGATATCCAGGAGGTGGCGGTGGTGGACAGCAGAGCCCGAGCCAGGATCCGAATCAGGATCACAGGGCGGCTCCGGCGGATGACATTGCGTTCTTCAACCAGATGTTGGACTACCTCGGAACCAAGTTCTCGGTGGATTCGTCACGGATCTATGCCGTTGGACTTTCGGAAGGCGGATTCATGAGCATGCGGGCGGGCTGCGCCTTAGGCGACCGGATTGCAGCGATTGCTGCGGTTGGGGCGGCGATGCCGAAGACGATGATTTGTCTGCCCACGCGTCCGGTTCCGTCCGTGATGATCAACGGCACTTCCGACCCGGTGGTTCCGTATGGTGGGGGCACCGAGCACAATCAGAACCTGACGACGCTCTCGGTGGAAGATAGTGCGAAAGCGTGGGCGAGGATCGACCGCTGCGAAGAGAAACCGGAAAAAAGCAAGATCTCGCCGAGCGGGAAGGGCGGCATGGAAACCAAGGTCGACACTTACAACAGCTGCCAACAGGATGCGCAGGTCGTGCTGTACAGCGTCAAAGGCGCAGGGAATACGTGGCCTGGCGGAGAGCAGTACGAAGCGGAGAACGCGGTTGGCAAGACGAGCCAGGACTTGAATGCCAACGAAGTGATCTGGAACTTCCTGGTGAAGCGGAAGCTGGCGGCGCGGAGCGAAGAACAGAAGCAGTAATCTGCTGAAACTCGAGAATCACGGCCATCGCACGATGGGGAGTAAAAAACCCACCCTCTCGCCTGAATGCGAGAAGGGTGGGTGCAAGTCTGGGCGACCTTCAGCGGAACAGGTTCAAGGTGTTGGTGGCATCGTCGACGTAGTAGACGCCTCCGTGGACAACGATGAGTCCGAACAGGGCGCCGGCTCCAGGCGGGTTGCCACTGCTATCGAGCAGCTTCTTCCTGATTTGCTCCCCATCCGGAGTCGTTTCAACCAGGAACCCGTCGTTCCCGTTGACGGTCAGGATATTTCCGCGCGCAACGGTCAAGCCGAGAGGATCGTTGAGGCTACCCCCTTGCGAGACGACCGCGCCGATTCCAGCGGAGGTATCGCGAGTCAAAGGAACTGGGATGGCCGTAATGCGATTGTTGAGACTGTCCGCAACGTAGAGCGTCTCGGCTTCGGCGTCCAGACCTAAACCTGTCGGTCCGATTACCAGCGCCGCGGGGTCGGTCCGCTCAGCGAATCCGGATCCAATTACGGTCAACGACTGCAGGAAGGGCGGTGTCTTCTGCTTAACATCAAGTGTCAGCCGCACGACGGTACCTGCATGGACAACCTTGCCTCCGCCAGCAACCGTTCCGTTCAGGACGTTGGTGACGAACAGAGTAGCGCTGGTGCCCGAATCAAACGCCGTCATGTCCCAAGGGCCATTGATAAGCGAACCATAGAATGTTTCGGCCACGTTGCCCATGTTGTCGAGCACGAGCAAGCATCCAGCCTGCGCGGTGGCGGAGGTGCCGTCGCTAGTCGGAAGACTCCCGACGATGACCCATCCGGCTCGCAAGACAGTGAGAGCCGTGGTTAATCCAACGCCACCCGGGCAGGGCCCCGGCAAATTGTTGGCGTCGATCTGAGCGAAGAGGCTGGTGGTGCCGTCCGGAGCAATCTGGACGATGGTTGTACCAGTTCCTTGCAAGTTCGAGCTGTTGTTGAAATTGCTGATCAGGATGTTCCCTGCGACCAGGGTACCGGAGCTCCGCGGTACGCGAACGATGCCATATGGGTTTACGTCGCCATTGGCAGGGACGGTAGATGCAATGACTGAAATGCCGGATCGGTTGCTGGAGTGAGGGTCCTGGGCCTGGGTGGGGAGAGCGCTAGCGGCGACGAGGGACGCTGCGCACGCCCAGATTTTCAGTTGTGACGAATTCATGACAATCCTCCTGTGGCGATTCCTACTGAGTTGAGTGTTGGAATTCCGCGCGCCGTCCCGCGAAACGGCGTGCAGGGCTGGGCATTGGCGGGGCACCAGGGCTGGTGCAAACCGCCCATGTGCCGGGCATCAGTGTGTTGTGAAGGCAGAGAGGAATTGTCAGCAGCGTGTCAAAACGGTGTCACTTCTTCTTCGTAAGGGGAGAGTGTTACGAGACACTTTCGACATATTTCAGCCGATGGATTTTCTTAATTCGCGCCGCAGGATTTTTCCTGAGGCGGTCTTGGGAACCGAGTCCACGAAATGGACCTCGCGCGGTTGCTTGTAATGCGTGAGGCGGTCGGCAACGAAGCCGCAGAGTTCGTCTCCGAGTTTGGAGCTGTCGACGAATCCGTCACGCAGCGCGACGAAGGCGACGGGAATTTCCCCGGCGGCATCGTCGGGGCGCCCGACAACTCCGCATTCCTTCACGGCGGGATGTTCCAGCAGTACCGCTTCTACTTCAGCGGGGGCCACAGCGAAGCCCTTGTACTTAATCATTTCCTTGCGCCGGTCGACGACGCGATAAAAGCCTTCGCGGTCGCGGGTCACAATGTCGCCGGACCAATACCATCCGTCGCGCAGAACTGCAGCGGTGGCCTGCGGTTCATTCCAGTAGCCGAGCATAATTTGCGGGCCGCGCATGACGAGTTCCCCGGGCTGACCGGACGCTGCTTCCGTCAGGTCGTCAGGAGTGTCGGCGGGATCGATCTCGGGTTGCGCGAGGACACGGCAGTCGGTCGCAACGAGAGGGTGGCCAATGGAGTCGGGACGATAGAGCTCAGGTTCCAGGTAGCCGCAGTGTGTGACGGGCGAGGCCTCGGTCATACCGTATCCTTGACAGACGAGGATGTTGGTAAGGACGGTGAAGCGACGGGCAAGCTCTGGAGGGAGGGGCGCGGCTCCTGATTTGACCCAGTGAACATGATGGTCGCGCGGAAACTGCCCAGCTTCGGCCGCCTGGCAGAGAGCATTCATGGCGGGCGGAACGAGAGGCATCATCGTCACCCCTTCGTCAACGATCAGCTTCGTCATCATGGGCACGGTGAAACGTGGTACCAGAATGAGCGTCGCGCCCAGAATCAACGAAGGATTGAGCACTACGTTCAGTCCATAGATGTGGTAGAGCGGCAGGCAGCAGAGAATATGGTCGGCGGAATTGAGCTTCGTTCCGTTGGGCCCGAGCAGTTGATAGACGTTCGCGATTAGATTGTAGTGCGAGAGCATCACTCCCTTGGGCAGGCCGGTGGTGCCGCTGGAGTAGGGAAGAGCCGCGAGAACCTGTTGAGAAGATCGATCTGGCTTGGGATATACGGCGGTTACCGGAGAGAGCAGATTGGCGAATGGCTCGGTACCGGAGGTATGCTGGCGAGTCGTGTACACGCGGCGCAGGTTGGGGAGCCCCGCAAGGTTGATGCCCTCGATATTTCCGCCATCGGTAATCAAAAGAACTGCGCCCGAGTTTTCGAGTTGGTAACGAACTTCGCGCTCGCGATACGTTGGATTAAGGAGAGTGGGAATCGCTCCCGCGAGTTGGATGGCGTGGAAGAGCGTGCAAAATTCCCAGGAGTTTGAAAGAAAAATGGCCACCACATCTCCGGGCTTGACTCCGTGGGAGATCAAGCCGCGGGCCAGGCTTTCAACGGTGTCGGCATATTCGGCGTAGGTGAGGCGGCGTCCGCAGGAAGCGTCTACCAGCGCGGTTTTGGGCGCATTGCGGCGGCAGGAGTCGAGCACAAGATCGTGCAGAAAAAGATTGTGAGGATCCGCGTAGAGTTGGGTGCGCATTATGCCGGGAGCGATTGTAACGGAAAGAAACGGATTCGAACGAACAGGTTTAACTGGCTAGTCTGCGCAGGAATTCCCGCTCGTCCATGCGGTATTTAAAGGCTTTGCGTCCGTCGATGAAGACGACGGGGACTTCGTCGTTGTACTGTCGGCGGAGTTCGGAGTCCATGTCGACGTCGACCTCTTGCCACGTGAAACCGCCGCGGCGAGAAAGTTTCGACAGACTCTCTTTCACCACTTCGCACAGATGGCATCCCTTGCGGGAATAAACAACAACGGTGCGAGACTCTGGCATGCGAAAAGATTTTAGCGCGAGAAAACAAGAGATTGCTAGCAACAAGTGGGTCCAGAGTTCGAAGATAGAGCCGAAGGGTCTGGTGGCTGGACCGCTGCGAACGAACGCCAAGTCAGAATCTACAGCCATGGTGATTCGGATCATTGCGGATGGCTCACCAACTCTGTGACTACGAGCGCAGGAATACAAGGTCCGAGCCGTCGCTCGGGTGCCCGTAGGGTCCTGGAAGAAGGGGATATCGGTGATCAAGCGACGCAGTAAGACCGTTCTCTGCATTGGGAACGATCCGGTACGTCTGAACTTGCGGTGTTCGCTACTGACGGAGCAGGGCTGGAACGTGCTCTGTTCAGGAAACGGACATGAGGGGATCATCCGGTTTGCTCAGGAGGTTGTGGATGCTGTGGTCGTCGATTTGAACAATGGCGGCGCCGAATCCGCACTGATCATGGGCGAGTTGAAGCGGTTGCGTCCCGAGATCCCAGTGATTCTTCTGACGACGGCAGGGAGCCTGGCGAAGGAAGCCACCCAGCAGGCGAATGTGGTCATCGCGAAGTCGGAAGGGGCCAGTAAGTTGGCCGATGCGCTGAAAGCCTTGGTACCCGCGGGGTGACGATGGACGATCTTGTGGCTGGGTGGCCCCGGGAACTGCCGACCTCAATGCTGGGAGACTGTGGCACCGCCTCGAGCTGCAAGGCGGTAGAATCCCTCCATGCAAGATCATCAAGCAAAGCCTTTGCAGGGGAAGACTGCGCTCGTTACGGGTGCGGCCCGGCGATTGGGGCGGGCATCCGCGCTGGCCTTGGCGCAGGCTGGTGCCGACGTCGCAATTACATTTAGGGAGTCCGCCCGCGAGGCGCGGGAAACCGTGATTGACCTGTCGGGATTCGGGGTGAGGTCGTTTGCTCTGAAGTGCGACGTCACGGAGGAAGGCAGCGTGCGCGCCATGATGAATGAGGCGGGGCGCGAATTGGGGCGTATCGACATTCTGGTCAATAATGCCGCGAACTACGAAACGGTGGAGTTTGAGAAGTTGACGGTGCGGCAATGGGATGCGATCTTCGCGTCCAACACGCGGGGACCGTTTCTCGTATCGCGTGAGGCTTTGAGGTGGATGCGGCGGAAGCGTGGGAAGTCCGCCGGGCCGCTGGAAGCGAAGATCATCAATATGGGATCCCTGGGCGGGCTTCGTCCCTGGGCGACGCACGCGCATTATTGCTCGTCGAAGGCGGCTCTGCACATGCTGACCAAGGTCATGGCAAAGGCGCTGGCGCCGGAGATCGCGGTGAATGCCGTGGCTCCGGGAATGATCGATCTGGGTGAGAAGTCGGCTGCGGCCTTTATGCGGCGGATGGCGAAACAGACACCCATGGGTCGAAATGGACGCGGAGATGAGATCGCCCAGGCAGTATTGTTCTTCGCAACCGCGCCACAGTTCATCACAGGTCAAATTCTCGCGGTCGACGGGGGGCTGGGGCTTTAGCGCGGCTGTCTCGGGGGTAAATAGCCAGGGCTTCAGCCGCACGGTATATTGGGGAAAATGAAGAAATCGCAAGGTAAGTCTACGTCTCTGGCAGCCGCCTCGTCGCGGAACACTGCTTCCGGCTCAGGATACTCCGGTCCCCGCGTTGCCGTAGCCATTATGGCGGCGGGCAAGGGAACCAGACTCAAGTCGCAGCTTCCTAAAGTGTTACATGAAGTCGGCGGCAAGCCTCTTTTGGAGCATGTGATTCGTGCAGCTGTGCGCATCGTTCCCGCGAAGGATGTGTATGCGATCATCGGCCACGAGGCCGAGCGGGTGCGGGCGGCGATGGCCCATACTGGCGTGAACTTTGTCCTGCAGGCTGAACAGCGAGGGACTGGGCATGCGCTGATGGTGGCCCGGGAGGCGCTGGCAGGGTACGACTATGTCATCGTCCTCTCGGGTGACGCGCCGCTGATAACGCCGGAAACGATCGGGCGGCTTCGAAATGTCCACTTGGAAGAGCGGGCCGCCATGACCCTGCTGAGCGCCGACCTGGAAAATCCTACTGGATACGGCCGGGTGCTGCGGAGGGGGCCGCGGAGTGCCGAAGTAAAGGGGATTGTCGAGGAGAAGGCGGCGAGCCCAGCGCAGAAAAAGATTCGTGAGATTAATTCCGGGTTCTATGTATTTTCCGTGAAGGAACTTTACGGGAACATCGGTGAGCTCTCAACTAAGAATGCACATCACGAGTATTACCTGACCGACATGGCCGAAGTGTTGCGCAAGGCGCGGCAACGCGTGGTGGCTTGGAAGACGGCGGACGCGAGCGAGGTGTTGGGTGGGAACACGCGGGCGGAATTGGCGGACATCGACGAGAAGATGCGGTTGGCGAAGTGCCGTCAGTTGATGGCGGAAGGCGTGACGATTTTCTATCCGGGAACATGCGTGATCGATGCGGATGTGGAGATTGCGCCAGATACGGTCATCGAGCCCTACGTGCAGTTGCTGGGAAAGACGGGTATCGGCACAGCTTGTCGTATACGCTCGTATTGCGTGATTCGCGACACGGAGATCGGAGACGGAGTGTTGGTGCGCCCTGGATGCGTGATGGAAGAGGCGCGGATCGCGCATGGCGCGGTGGTGGGTCCGTACTCGCACCTGCGTCCTGGAAGTGAAATCGGCGAAGGCGCGCATGTGGGCAATTTTGTCGAGACGAAGAAGATCAAGCTGGGCAAGGGATCGAAGGCGAACCACCTGACCTATTTGGGTGATGCGGAGATTGGCGCGGGTGTGAACATTGGTGCCGGGACGATCACATGCAATTACGACGGCATCCATAAGCACACAACCGTGATCGAAGATGGTGTGTTCATCGGCAGCGACAGCACACTAGTGGCGCCTGTGCGCGTAGGTAAGGGCTCGTATGTGGGAGCCGCGTCCTGTATCACCGATGATGTTCCAGAGGATGCTCTCGCGGTTGCACGCGCGCGGCAGATCGTGAAGGAAGGCTGGGCGCGGGAGAAGCGGGCGAAGAAGTAGGGATCCTTCGACTTCGCGGGTGCTCCGCTTTCGCGAAGCACCCACTACGCTCAGGATGACAGGGTTTCGGCAGAGAACAACTTAGTGTGTAACGGCCGCGAACAGTTCCGAATGCATCAGCGACTGGAACTGCTGGTCGTTGGCCTTGAAATGGACACCTACATTGGTGCCGTCAGAGTCCACGGTGGTGTTGTCTACCGCAATCTTCTCGGCAGGCGTGGCGCTCATCTTCTTTAGCATGATGCCTGCTTTGACAAGTGACGACATGGTGCCGGCGGTCATGGAGTCGGACGTAACGACGGTCAGATCGAAGTTCACTCCGCTGTTGAAATTCATGGTGTAACGGGAGCCCATCAGGCGCTTCTTGACGCTTTCGTAGTCAGCGACCTTGGAAGCGTCGCCCATGGCGGAGTGCATCATGTTCTGCGTTCCAGCCTGGTCAAGAATGCTCCAGACCGGGGCGGAATCTACACTCGACATCATGTCGGCCATGGTGCCGTTGGTATCCAGACCCAGAACCTGCCCGTCGCGGGTATCAAGCGCGACGCGAATTGAGGTCGAGTCGCCGAATAGCAGCGTGCTGTCGTCGAGGAAACTCATGACGAAGCCGCCGTCCATGGGATAAATCTCCGAGTTGCCGTACTTCTTGGGTACGTACTTCTGTAGCTTCATCTTCTTCAGCACAGCCTTCATGTTGAAGGGGCCAGCCGCCACGCCAACGGTTTTGACGCCTTGCTTGCCGGCGCGGAACGAGGCGAAGGTGAGAGTGTCCACATCCTTTTCCGGATCGAGGCCGATCGCCTTCAGAGCGGACTCAAACTGCTTGATGTTATCGGGCATCAGTTGCTGCTTCAGCGCCATGGCGGTGGGTGAATCCTTGAGAGCGCGATAGTCGACCGAGATCAGCTGCAGCAGATCGGCGGGAACACAGGTGCGAGCGGACGAATTCAGCGGCATGGCATACGCCATGCTCACCAAAAGCGACAAAGCAATACAAATCTTGAAAAGTCTCATAACGCCTCGAATCGAAAAACTTTTAGGGTTGGGTGTACCTTCACTTGGATGCACGATCAGCCTCTAGTGTTATTAGATCGCTTTATTCTATTTTACTTGCAAGCCGAGTGAACGGAACAAAAGTACATGCCCATTGACCGCTTGGAGTCCGGCAAGGAATCGTCCCTGGGAACGCCGCTTAGTCGTCGTCGGGGTCGGTTCTAGGGCGCTTGTCGTTCAGAAAAAAGGCCGCGTTCATGGGTGCATTGATGGTCTTGAAGGTGATGGGAGTCTGGGTGAAGTCGAAACAATCGGAAAGATTGTCGGCGAGCGCATCGGCATAGCCCAACGACGGCAGGGTGAAGGTCTGCTCGATCAAGTTCAGGATGCTTCCGAAATCGTGGTTAACGTGTGATATATACCCGGCTTTGGCGTATGGAGAGATCACAATCAAGGGTACGCGAAAGCCATAGACGTATCCCGATCCCCAACTGGTGCCGTCGTTGACGATCGAGGGCGGCGGAACGTGGTCGTACCAGCCACCCCAATCATCCCAGGTTACGATGATGGCCGTGTTCGCCCAGTAGGAACTGTTGCCGATGGCATTCACGATTGAGGCCACCCATGATGGTCCGCCCGTTCCGGCTGCGGAACTGGCGTGATCGGAATTGAGCCCAGTGGGAATGACCCAACTGACCTGGGCGAGTTTCCCCGCAGAGATGTCGGTGAGAACCTGCGTTTCCGGGATGACGACGCTGTTGGTCCAATCGGACCCAACGCAAGCCGTGGCGTTGGGAGGCGGGACATTCGGTCCACACATATGTTGAATGGCGTTGGGACCGGTCCACAACGAGCCGGCGGACGGTGTGTAATAGCGCCAGCTGATTCCCTTATTGTTGAGTTCGTCGGTTAGTGTGGGATGGTCGAGGCATGGATATGTCGTGCTGGACTCGACTCCGCTGGGGTCAATCAGGTAAACGAACTCGGCAGGAGGGGCCAGACAGCCGGTTAGTCCGCTCGAATTACTCACGCCTTGTGCATTTTCGGCGACGAACAGGTTGCTGGTTGCCGTCGGCGCGGATGTGCCGGAAATGATGAATTGGTGAGCGGGAAAACTCGGCCCCTGATTCGTCTGAAACATGCGGTCGCCGAACGTGTACTGCTCGGCCATCTGAAAATACGGCTGAACATACGAGGCGCTGACGTACCAAAACTGAGGATTTGGGGGGGGACAATTCGTGGCGTTCGCGGAACAAGAAATCTTGATCAGGTCGGCGCCGTCCATCTTGCCATTGTCGTACATCTTGACAAACGACTTATGGGAATGGTCCGGGTCGTAATCGACCCCCAGCGAACCCGCACTCAGCTGGATCGTCTGGCCAGTGGAGTTGATGCCACCGTTGGCAATATCGGCCCCTTTTGCGATGAGCGCGGGATCCTGAAACAGATTGTCGGGAGTGCGGTTCTCCTGGAAGATGATGACCAAGTGCTCGATCTTTCCTGGGGGGATTGTCACGATCTTTGTGGGAGAATTGCCGCCGCAGCTGTTCAGGCTGAGCACTATCGCGAAGGCGCACAGGAGTAGGAGCGAGAGAAACAGAGAGGTCTTGCGTTTCATGTCTACGACCTCGACCGGTGGCGCAGCGTTCGAGCCTAGGATGCACTAACCCGGGACAACAGTTTTCCACTCGGTGCAGGTGGGAATGATTTTGGGCAGGGAGCCGACGATTCCATTGCTGCGGCAGGGACCTTGCAAAGAATCACTTCAGGAAAGGGCTGCAGTTCGACGGCGGACATCCGCGGCAAAGGCCTGATCCTTCAAAGATGCCAAGTTGATCTCCACATTGGCCAGGGCGCCGGTGACGGCTGCACGGGCGAGAGCGAGCGCCGTGGTCAAGTCAGACTTCATGTTGGGATTCGTAATTGGATCGAGAGATTTTACGATTTGCGCGATCTCGCGAGCCTTTTCGGCGACGGCTAGCGGAACGGCGGTCGCCTCTTTCAAGGCAGCTTCGATCATGGCCTCGCCGAATTTTTCATCCGCTGCGGTTTTGGCCTGCTTGTAGGCCTTCATCACCGAGTTGTAGGACTCGGCGTCGGCGTCGACGGCGGCTTTGAGTTCCTCGCGTAACGGGGTGAGGCGGGCCGTGGCAGCGCTGAGCTGAGCGTCGTATTGGAGGTAGGCTTTTTTCCCGCGCGACATGGAGGCGACCATTACAGCCAGGCCCGCGGCCATCGCCGCGACGGCTGCTGAAGCGCTGCCGCCGCCGGGAGTCGCCGTTGGGGCTGCGAGTTGTTCGACGAAGGGCTCGACTCCAGCGCGCAGGCCACCGACGGGCATCTTGCCTCCCATGACGGAAGCGAGGCGGTTTTCAAGGATGAGAGATGAGTCAAAATTCTCGACTTGCAGGAACCATTCGGCCGCCTGTTCCAAGGCCTTCTTGGGGATCAGTCCAACGATCTCGCTGGACACCGGCGCGACACCGTAGCGCGCGGCTTCGCGCTTGACCATCTCGAAGACGCGGTGGACAGGGGTTTGCTCGAAGTCGGTAAGGTTCATCGAGACCTGGGCTAGGCCGCGGACGAGAAAGCCAGCGCCCTTTACGAAGCGCATGCCGCCATTCGAGAAGCGAACCGCTTTGGCAATCTTCTTGGCAACATCAACGTCGGGAGTGTTGAGGAAGACGTTGTAGGCAATGAGGAACTTGCGTGCGCCGACCACCGTTGCGCCTGCCGTGGGATGCACGCGGGGCTCGCCGAAGTCCGGACGGCGCGCGGGACTGGTCGCGATCTCGGCTCGAATGCCTTCGAACTGGCCACGGCGAATATTTTCTAGGCCCTGTCGTTCCGGAGTTCGCGCTGCGGCTTCGTAAAGGTAGACCGGAATCTGAAAGCGCTTCCAAATCTGCTCGCCGACATGGTTTGCCATGGCGACGCAGTCTTCGATGGTGACGCCGTCGATGGGGATGAAAGGGATAACGTCGGACGCACCCATCCGAGGATGCGCGCCGGTGTGGACATTGAGGTCGATGAGTTCGGCAGCCTTGCCCACGCCGCGAATGGCCGCTTCTTGAATGGCTTCGCGCTCGCCGACCAAAGTGATGACGCAGCGGTTGTGGTCGGAATCCATTTCGCGATCGAGCAGGTAGACGCCGGGCATCTTCATCGCCTCGATAATGGCGTCAACTTTGGCTTTGTCGCGGCCTTCAGAGAAATTCGGAACACATTCGACGAGCGTGGACATGACTTGCAAGAATAGCTGGGGGATGAGCGTGGAAGCAAGGCGGACACTGCGGACAAGACCGGCAGCAAATCTTCACCAACGAGGACACGGAGGACACAGAGGACTTCTCAATGCTTTCCACCACCGAAGAACTTTCCAACACCCAAGCGAACTTGCACGGTATTGATTCCAGGATTTGGGGTCGCCAATCCTGCGTTTGAGATGTGCATGTAGCGCAATTCGAGGCTGACGTTGCGCTTGGCTCCGAGGATGTGCATGCCCAGCGCGGCCTGGTCCATGAAGTTCACGGTATTGGTTCCGGTGGGGACGTTGTGATCGGTGAACAGCACGCCGCCGGTGAGTTCCAGGTAGGGCGAGATGCGTCCGTGGCGTAGGAAGTTCCACTTGAGACCGAGGGGGTCGAAGCCTACGCCGTAGGCGGTGTTGGCGGGCTGGAAGACGAGGAACACAGGAACGGCGTCCAGCGCATATTCAAAGCGGCCGCGGAGAAAGCTGGGGAGGTGTGGGCCGGTGAGGACCCATCCATAGCGCAGTCCCGCGTTGAAGACTCCAGTGTCGCCGCGTCCTCCGCTGACAGAGTGACCACCGCCCGCCCAGATTTGAACTTCGCTGCCGCCTTGCTCAGGACCAGACTGAGCAACGACGAAGATCGGCACCAGCAGGATTAGGAGTGCAACGAAGGATCGCATAGTCTCAGGGGCTTCGCGGTGCGCAAACGACAGCTCAAAGACGAAGACTCACCATACAGGAAACGTGGCTACAACCACAATGAGAACGGCCGGGGTTCAGCGACGGGTGCGCGGCTGTTGGGCGGCAAGTTGCATCAGGTCATGAGCGACGCGCGAGGTGTTGTGGCGAGCCACATCGCCTTCGTCGAGGTAGTGGCCGAGGACGGGAATCACGCCCAGAGCTTCGATGGCATCGAGATCATTGACGATCTGGCAAGCGCCTTCGCCGGCGTACTTGGTCTTGAGGGCGTCCGACGCGGGAGTCTGGTTGATCAGTGCGTAGTCGAAAATTTGTTTCTGCGCGTGGCGATTTAGGGCGCGGATGTGATCGGCAGCGGTCAGGTCCAGGCTTTCGTTGGCCTGCGTCATCAGGTTGCAGATGTAAACTTTGGTGGCAGGCGATTCGACAATGGCCTGCGCGATGCCGCGCACCAGCAGGTTGGGAATCAGGCTGGTAAAGAGGGAGCCTGGGCCGATGGTAATCATGTCGGCGTGAGCAATCGCTTCCAGAGTTTGCGACATCGGCCCCACGTCGGGCGGGACGAGGAACAATTCCCGGATGCGCCCCTTGCTGGCAGTGATTTTAGTCTCTCCGCGGACGCGCGTGCCGTCTTCCATGAGAGCTTCGAGTTCAATGTTGGACGTGGTCGCGGGATAGATGTGGCCGCGCGTTACGAGGATCTCAGAGGAAAGCCGCACAGCTTCAGAAAAATCCGATGTCAGGGAAGTGAGCGCGGCTAGAAACAGGTTTCCAAAACTGTGGCCCTCAAGCCCGGAGCCTTTGTCAAAGCGGTGACGGAAGAGCTTGGAGAGAAGCGCTTCGTCTTCACTAAGGGCAACGATACAGTTGCGGATGTCGCCCGGCGGCAGCATGTTGAGTTCTTTGCGCAGGCGACCGCTGGAGCCCCCGTCGTCGCTGACGGTGACTACCGCACAGAGATCGCGGATCATGGACGAATCTTCAGGAGTCGATTGCGCCGTGGGCGAGAGGACATAGCGCTTGAGTCCCTTGAGCAGCGTTGAAAGTCCCGTACCGCCTCCGATGGCGACCACGCGCAGACCGCGCTCGCGCGCGGTCTTCTCCAGCGAGGGGGACTCGGCGGCTTTGGTTTCCATCAAGGGATCCTTGCAGATCAGCTATACAGGCTCTTCTTCGCCGAGCTCGGAGTCCGAGGCGCCGAGTTCAGCGCCGGGATCGGGATAGAGCAGCTCTGTGAAGCGCGGATCCTCGGCCAGGTTCTGGAAGTCGGAATCGTTGCGCGCCTGAAAACGCAACTGGGCATTGAGACGCAAAGCTTCGTCCAGACGTTTCAGGGAATCTTCGACGTGGCCCGTGAGGCAGTCAAGCGCCGCCAGACCATACACGACATAGTCGGATTTGGCATTCTGCTTGAGCAGCTTTTCCAGATGTTCGCGCGCCGTCACGTAGTCGCCCACGTTCATGAGAGAAACGGCGTAGTCAAAGTGCTCCTCAGGCGTCTTGAACTGGGTGGCCGACGAGCGCTCCAGATGCTGGTTGCAGATGCTGAGATGGATGCTGGCGCGGTCGACCAGTTCTTTGATCGGTCCGGCGACGACCTTTTGGAAGTGCGGCTTTGCCTTGTCGAACTTGTGCTCCTGCATAGCGCGCAGTCCTGATTCGTAGCTCTGCAGCGCCTGCGTGTAACGCGGATCTTCAGCCACGGTCTTTTTCGCGGTAGGTTTCTGAGCCATGTGCAAAACTCTTCCTGTGGACTTGGTAATGGGGAACTCCTTGCGAATCTGCTTTCCAGTTGAGCAGTAAAGTATCGCCCAAACAGTGGGTGAAGGTCCAGTTGACCAGTCGGAGTACCCGGGCTTGGGGCCTGACTAGTTCATGGCGGAGGCCGCGAGCAGATCGATCTGCTTCCACTCGCCCTTAATGATTCCCGCACGGATCTGCGTGGCGGTCTTGCCTTTCTGGTGCTGCTGGTAGGAGTAATACAACTCCTTCAGGCAGGTGGAGCACTCCGCACCATGCGTGTTCTCGAAGCAGCTGTGCAGGCTGTTATGGCCCATGCGGTCGCAATAGCAGTAGCAGGGCTGTTGGTGGAGAACGTTTGGAATTTTCGCCGCCAGTTCGTAGGCGTGGGTCTGGTAGGGATTCTGTGCATCGGCACCCCAGAGGTCAGCCTTGGTCAGCAGGGGAGGCAGTTTCGTCCCTTTCGGCGGAGGGCCGGCATTGTAGGCCGGGACGCCTCCTTCTTCCTGCGGCGAGGCCCACTGGGCTGACACGCTCAGGGTGATCAGGAAGAGAGACGCCAGGGTCAGGCTGCGGTAGACGATCTTAGTCTGGAAGAAACGGCTGATCATAGGAGTCCTCGCGTCCGGTTATTGTAACCCGACGCCGAAGATGGCTGGAAGTGTTCGAGTCATGTCCTTGTAGGCTGATGCTGCAGAGCAAATCGCTGCCGTGCGCCCGTGATCTGTATACAATAGGAAGACATGCCAGAGACGTCTTCGGACTCGAGTTCAGCCGCTCGGACAACGGCACCCGCTCCATCGGCGGCAGCGCCCGAAGCGACGCCGGTCGCCCCGGTCCGGCTGGGCACCGGGGTCGGAGTCTGGGTGCGGGACCTGATTATTTCTTTGGCGATTTCTGCCTTCATTATTATTTTTCTCTACCAGCCGGTGAAGGTGGAGGGAACCAGCATGATGCCCTCGCTCGAAGATCAAGAACGGATCTTCGTGAACAAGTTTGTGTATCGGCTGGAACCCATTGAGCGTGGGGATATTGTCGTATTTCGCTATCCGCGCGATCCTTCCAAGAGCTACATTAAGCGCGTGATCGGGATGGCTGGCGACCGCATCCGCATCGATGGCGGACAGGTGTACGTGAACGATCAGGCGCTGGACGAGGACTACGTTCCTCCGGCCTACACGGATTCGCGGTCGTACCCGGAAATGACGGTTCCGGAGGAAAGCTTCTTTGTACTCGGCGACCATCGCTCCATGTCGAATGACAGCCGCGATTTCGGTCCGGTCAACCAGAGCTTTATCTACGGCAAGGCGGTATTCGGATACTGGCCGATGGATAAGCTCGGACGCGTGCGTTAAGCGGCGAGTTCTCCCAATGAAATTCCCCGAGCGTCTTTGATTAGCCATTTCGATCCCACCAATCCACAGATTTCTTTTTGGAATCTGCGTTCTACTCTTGGCCCCTGCGCTATTAACTGTTAAGATTCATGAAATCCACTCACCGGAGCGAGAATGCAGGCAATCCTTGCGCTGGAGGACGGCAGAGTCTTCCGAGGCAAAGGCTACGGCGCCAAAGGCGAATGCTACGGCGAAGTCGTTTTTAATACTTCCCTCACTGGCTATCAGGAAATTTTCACTGACCCTTCCTACTCGGGGCAGATCGTCGTCCTGACCAACCCACAAATCGGCAACTACGGTACCAACCACGACGACAACGAAGCTACGCGTCCGTGGATCGAGGGCCTGATTGTGCGCGAGTTCTCGAAAGTGAGCTCGAACTGGCGCTCGCAGCAAGTCGCCGAAGAGTATCTGGAGCAGTTCAAGGTGCCGGTGCTGTCGGATATCGACACGCGGGCGCTGGTGCGGCATCTGCGCGATTACGGCGTGATGCGCGGCGTGGTTTCGACTATCGAGAGCGATGCTGACAAGCTGATTGCGAAGGCGCGGTCGATTCCCAAGATGGACGGGACCGACTTGGCCAAAGAAGTCAGCACGAAGCGGCCGTACGTGTGGGAAGTGGGCGAGCGCTCGCACGAGCCGACCGCCGTGGTCGGGGTGAAGGATGAGCCTGCGCGATTTCACGTGGTGGCGTACGACTTTGGCATCAAGCAGAACATTTTGCGCAAGCTGCGCGGCGAAGGCTGCAAAGTGACGGTGGTTCCGGCGCAGACTCCGGCGGAAGACGTGTTGGCCCTGAAGCCGAACGGAGTCTTTCTGTCGAACGGGCCTGGAGATCCGGAGCCTTGTACGTATGCGGTAGATTCGATCCGCAGGCTCATGGGACGGCAGCCGATTTTCGGCATCTGCCTGGGACATCAGCTAACGGGAATTGCGTTGGGCGGCAAGACCTTCAAACTGAAGTTTGGGCATCACGGCGGGAATCATCCGGTGAAGCAGTTGAAGACCGGGAAGATCGAGATCACGGCGCACAACCATAACTTTGCCGTTGATCCGGATTCGCTTGCCGACAGTGAGGTTGAGCTGACACACGTCGATTTGAACGACCAGACGCTCGAAGGCCTGCGGCATCGCAATCTGCCGCTTTTCAGCGTGCAGTATCACCCGGAAGCCGCGCCGGGGCCGCATGACTCACACTATCTGTTCAAGGAGTTTACGAAGATGATGGAGGAGTGGAAAGGGTGAAGATTTTACCCGGCGCGCTGACGGTTTGTTTTCTTGTGGCTCCGGTCGGCGCTGATACGTGCTTAGCGCCAAAGAACCCAGTGCCAGCGGCGGTCGTCTGCGGACACGTATTCGATCCCTCAGGTGGTTTTGTGGCTGACGTGGAAATGCAACTGATCAGCAACGAAAGTGTTGTAACTGAAGTTCACGCCGATGCGAAAGGCAATTTCATGTTTCCTCCGGTGCCGAAGGGGGAATACAACCTGACCACAAAAGCGGAGGGCTGGCACCTCTTCTGGCCTGTCAAGGTTACGAGTTCGAAGGCGAGCAAGACGTGCGAACAGCCACTTGAGGTCACACTCTCAGTCAAGAGCTGCGGGGCGGGGGTTAGCAAAAAGGGGTATCACACAAAGTTCGGAAATTAATTGGTGCACAAAAGATTAAATGCCCAAACGCACTGACATACAGAAGATCCTGATCCTTGGCTCCGGGCCCATCATCATTGGGCAGTCGGCGGAGTTTGACTATTCCGGCACGCAGGCCTGCAAGGCACTTAAGTCCGAGGGCTACGAAGTGGTGCTGGCGAACTCGAACCCGGCCACCATCATGACCGACCCGGAGTCGGCGGACCGCACTTACATCGAGCCGCTTACGCTCGAGTACTTGGAAGAGATCATCCGGATCGAGCGGGAAATGGCGCCGGGCGCTGGTTTTGCCGTTCTGCCCACCGTCGGCGGACAGACTGCGCTGAATCTGGCGATCGAACTGTCGGACGGCGGCGTGCTGGAAAAGTACAACGTGATCCTGATCGGCGCGAACGTCGAGGCCATCAAAAAAGCGGAAGACCGCCTGGTCTTCAAAGACGCGATGCAGCGGATCGGGCTCGACGTGCCCAAGTCGGCGCTAGTCAACAATACGAAGGACGGACTTGAGTTCGCGGGCAAGATCGGATTCCCGGTCATCATCCGGCCGTCGTTCACGTTGGGTGGGTCGGGAGGCGGCATCGCCTACAACCGCGAGGAGATGGTCGAAGTGCTGAGCCGCGGCCTCGACTTCTCTCCTGTGCACGAAGCGCTGATCGAAGAGTCGGTGCTGGGGTGGAAGGAATTTGAACTCGAGGTGATGCGCGACACCAAAGACAACGTCATCATCATCTGCTCGATTGAGAATTTCGATCCCATGGGCGTGCACACCGGCGATTCAATCACGGTTGCCCCGGCGCAGACGCTCACTGATCGCGAGTATCAGGCGATGCGCGACGCATCGATTGCCGTGATCCGCGAGATCGGTGTCGACACGGGCGGATCGAATATCCAGTTCGGCGTGAATCCCGAGACTGGACGCATGGTGGTGATCGAGATGAACCCGCGCGTCTCGCGCTCGTCGGCGCTGGCCTCGAAGGCCACCGGATTCCCGATTGCGAAGATCGCCGCGAAACTCGCCGTCGGCTACACGCTGGACGAGATTCCCAACGACATCACGCGCAAGACTCCGGCGTGCTTCGAGCCGACGCTCGACTACGTGGTCGTGAAGATTCCGAAGTGGCAGTTCGAGAAGTTTCCGGGCGCAGACGACACGTTGGGTCCGCAGATGAAGTCAGTCGGCGAAGTGATGGCCATCGGACGCACTTTCAAGGAAGCGCTGATGAAGGGCATTCGCTCGCTCGATACCGGCAAGCGCGTGGGCGGCGAAAAAATTGAGCCGAAGATTCTGACCAAGCGGCTGGTGACGCCGCATCCCGAGAGGCTGGCATACGTGCAGTACGCGATTCGGCAAGGGCACACGGTGAAGCAGCTTGCGAAGATGACCTCGATGGACCCGTGGTTCCTCTATCAACTCAAGGAAATCAACGACCAGCAACTAGAACTCGAGAAGCATCCCATGGAGTCGATCCCAACCGAGGTGCTGCGCGAATCGAAGCGCATGGGATTCTCTGATGGGCGACTGGCTGGCGTTTGGCGGTTGGATGGTCAGGAGAAGGTTCGCCACCTGCGTAAGAAGCATGGCGTGATGCCTGTCTACAAGCGCGTGGACACCTGTGCGGCCGAGTTCGAAAGCTTTACGCCCTACCTCTATTCGACCTACGAAGACGAAGACGAAGCTGCGCCGACCGACAAGAAGAAGGTCATCATCCTCGGTAGCGGTCCCAATCGCATCGGACAGGGAATTGAGTTCGACTACTGCTGCTGCCACGCGTCATTCGCGCTGCGCGACGATGGGTACGAGACGATCATGATCAATTGCAATCCTGAAACCGTCTCGACTGACTACGACACCAGCGACCGGCTCTACTTTGAGCCGCTCACGTTCGAAGACGTGTGGGCGATCTACCAGCACGAGACTTCAAAAGGCGCGCCAGTGGGCGTGATCGTGCAGTTCGGCGGACAGACTCCGTTAAATCTGGCGCTGCCGCTGAAGAAGGCGGGCGTGAAGATCATCGGCACTTCGCCGGAGTCGATCGACCTGGCCGAAGATCGCAAGCACTTCAACAAGCTGCTGGAGGAGTTGCAGATTCCGCAAGCGCCGGGCGTCATGGCCACCTCGATCGAGGAAGCTGTCGAAGGCGCGGGGCGCATTGGGTATCCGGTGCTGGTGCGGCCTTCGTATGTGCTGGGCGGCCGCGCCATGGTGATCGCGCACGACGAAGCGGCGATCATCCGCTACATGAAAGAGGCGGTCGAGTATTCGCACGATCGTCCTGTGCTGATCGATCACTTCCTCGAGGATGCGGTTGAAGTCGACGTCGATGCGCTGTCCGACGGTGAGGATGTTGTGATCGGCGGGATCATGCAGCACATCGAAGAGGCTGGAGTGCACTCGGGCGATTCGTCGTGTGTGCTGCCCGCGGTCGATATCCCGCAGGCGCTACTGGCGCGCATGCGCGACTACACATTCAAACTGGCGCGGGCGCTGAAAGTGGTCGGACTGATGAATATTCAGTTCGCCATCCCACGCGGGAACGACCATGGCGGGGATGGCGACAAGGTGTATGTACTCGAGGTGAATCCGCGCGCCTCGCGCACCGTGCCGTTCGTTTCGAAGGCGACCGGCCTGCCCATGGCGAAAATCGCCGCGCGACTGATGACGGGTCGCAAGCTGCGAGAATTCCTTCCGGAGTTCATCGATCGGCGCGCCGATCTCGATACCGGCAGCCACTACTACGTGAAGTCCCCCGTATTTCCCTGGAATAAATTTCCTGGTGTCGACACTGTGCTCGGACCGGAGATGAAGTCCACTGGCGAAGTGATGGGTGTTGCCGACAACTTCGGCGAAGCGTTCGCCAAAGCGCAGCTGGCCGCGGGTCAGAAGTTGCCTACGCAGGGAGCCATCTTCATCAGTGTGACCGACCACGACAAGGCGCACGTTGCACCGGTCGCCCGCAAGTTTGTGGACATGGGCTTCAAGCTTGTCGCCACGGCAGGCACGGCCGACGTGATCGAAGCCGCCGGCATGAACGTGGAGCGGGTCTACAAAGTAAAAGAAGGACGGCCAAACGTGGTTGACTTCATCAAAGGCCAGCGCATTCAACTCATTGTGAATACTCCGACCGGCCTTGAGCCCTGGTTTGACGAGAAGGCGATCCGCCGCGCGGCAGTCACGGCGCGCATCCCGACGATCACCACGCTAGCGGCGGCGCGAGCGGCAGCAGAGGGAATCGAGGCGCTGCAGCGCGGGGAAGTGAACGTGAAAGCGTTGCAGCATTTGCATGCGGAGCGAAGCGCCAAGATCAGCCATTAGACCGGCGACCTGCTCTGGCAGGCGCTTTCCGGTTAGAATGGACCATGCTGCTACATGGTATTTTTCCTCCCATCACCACGCCGTTCTATCCCGACGGCAACGTTTATTACAAGAAGCTCGAATCGAACGTGGAGCGCTATTCGCGCACGCCCGTGGCTGGCATTGTCGTGCTGGGCTCGACGGGCGAGGCGATCCTGCTCTCGGATCAGGAGCGGCGCGATGCCCTGAAAGTCGCGCGCGCAGCGGCCGCGCCGAACAAGGTCCTCATTGCGGGCACCGGAATTGAATCGGCGATCGAGACGCTGCGGCTGACCGAATACGCCGCCGAGCTTGGCTACGACGTCGCCATGGTGCGCACGCCGCACTACTACAAGAAGCAGATGCAGGCGGCGAACCTCCTTGCCTTTTACCGGACTGTCGCCGACCGCTCGCCGCTGCCGGTCATTATTTACAACTTTCCGCAGGCCACCGGGTACGACATACCGGCCGAAGTGGTGATCGAGCTCGCGGGCCATCCGAACCTGATTGGAATCAAGGAATCGAGCGGGGACGTGGAAAAAGTCCGCAAGATGGTCGAAGGCACGCGCTACGTTAAGCGCAGCGCTACCGTCACCGAGACGTTTGATGCGGTCACGCCGCGCATGCTCGCCGCCGCTGCTGCAGGAGCCAGCGCCGAGGGCGGGGAACTGGTACAGGTCGGAGGGTTGTCCGGCGGTTCGAGCAGCAAGCCGTCGTCGTCGGCCGTCACCGTCGTGGGCAAGATGAAGACGCGCCAGAAGGAAGTGGGATTCCAGGTGCTGGTAGGGGCAGCGCACAAGCTGCAGCCCTCTCTCGACGCCGGCGCTGTCGGAGCCATTCTCGCCTTCGCATGCCCGGCACCCACGGCCTGTTACGAGATCTATGCCGCGTGGAAGGAAGGAGACGCAGACCTGGCCCGCCTAAAGCAAGAACGAATCGCGAAGGGTGCGCAGCGAGTTGGCGATCTCGGAGTTCCCGGATTCAAATACGGCATGGATTTCAACGGCTACTTCGGAGGGCCATCGCGGCTGCCGTTCCTGCCGCTGACAGCGGACCTGAAAGCCGAGGTCGAACACATGCTCGCCGACTTGAGGAATTAAGCTGGGAAGCCGGTGAAGAAGAAAGCAGCCTCACGTCCCCAGCTCCCGAGAGGTTCCGAGGAGATGCAGGCGTGGTCCGCCGCGATCGGGCGCGAAGTCGCCGGATGGCCCATCGTTAGCACGTGTTCGTTTTTCGGGTTCACAGCTTTCTACCGCACAGATAACATTTTCGCACTCCTGCCCGACAGTCGCGGGATGGACACCGCGAACTCGATGGTCTTCAAGTCGGAGTCCCCGACACCAGCGCTTCGCGGGCGTCTCGATCAAAATCCCCGCGTCACGTCGACGCACGTGGGGAAAGCGCGTTGGTTCACCTTTGAGCTGTCATCCGACGCCGACCGGCACAGCGCGCTCGAGTGGCTTGGGATAGCGTATGAGGTGGCGGGGAAAAAGAAGAAATCAAAGTAGTTGCGGTCGACTTGTGATTGCAATCACAGCAGCGTATACTTTGTTCGAACGAACGTTCGAATTAGTCCGGCTGCGAGAATATGGGGACCACTTCCACCGCAACTCGAGTTACCACGCGACGACACCGCGCCGGCGCCGCGCCGGCTACCCGCTACGACCGGCGTCTGGCTGAGATTCTGACACACGCAACCGAGGTTTTCTGCAAGAAGGGCTATGAAGGGGCCTCGATGCGGGATCTGTCGCGCGAGAGCGGAATGTCGCTGGCAGGGCTCTACTACTACTTCGAGTCGAAAGAACGGCTGCTGTTCCTGATTCAGAAACACACGTTCACAACGATCGTGCAGCGGTTGAAGGCGCGACTGGAAGGCGTGACCGACTCCGAAGAGCGTATCCGGATTTTCATTCTCAATCACCTGGAATATTTTCTGGCGAATCAGGCGGCCATGAAGGTGCTTTCGCACGAGGCTGAAGCGCTGAAGAACGGTTTCGCGTCGGAAGTCGCAGCCATCAAGCGGGAGTACTACCGCATCTGCGTGGGCCTGCTCGACGATCTGAAGACCGACCGCGGCCTGCAGTTTTCTACGCGTATCGCCGTGTTGAGCCTGTTTGGGATGATGAATTGGATTTATACCTGGCACAATCCGCGCGTGGATGCGGACGCGGCGTCGATTGCGCGTGAGATGGGTGACTTGTTTCTGCGCGGTGTGATGTCAGGTGCAAAAGTCCGCAAAGAACGGGCGTAGGCAAGAAGTTTGAGTACTCAAAGCTTAAGGAGCAATGATATGGCAACGACTGTTCAGCCCACCACCGGAGAGAGCACCAAGCAACTAGTGAACTATCGTACCGACGGCGGAGTGGCCGTGATTGAGATGTGCGATCCCCCGGCGAATACTTACACCTACGAAATGAACCGCCAGTTGGACGAGGCAATCCTCAAAGCGCGTATGGACAACGACGTCTTCGTGATCGTGATGACGGGCGCCGGCGAGAAGTTTTTCTCCGCGGGCGCCAACATCAAGATGCTGACCAGCGTGGATCCGACGTTCAAGTATTACTTCTGCCTGCACGCCAACGAGATGCTTCTGCGCCTGGAACACACGCCGAAGTTGGTGATTGCGGCGATCAACGGGCACTGCGTTGGCGGCGGCCTGGAGATCGCCATGGCAGCCGACTTGCGCATCGCGCGCAAGGAAGCCGGTAAAATCGGACTGCCCGAAGTAAACCTTGGCGTGCTCCCCGGCACCGGCGGCACGCAGCGCCTCTCGCGCATGGTGGGGAAGAGCAAGGCGATCGAACTGATGGTGACTGGTAATACATTCTCGTTTGAAGAGGCGCAGGAACTCGGGATCGTGAACGATATCTTCGCGCGTGACAGCTTCATGGAGAACATCATGGAGTATGCCAAGCAGTTCTGCCCGCCCAACAAGGCCTCGAAAGCCGTGGGACGCATCAAGCGCGCCGTCCAGACCGGCTGGGAGATTCCGATGGAGTCCGCACTGGCCGTCGAACGCGAGAACCAGCAGTTGCTGTTTCAGAGTGAGGACGCGAAGGAAGGCCTGGCGGCCTACGTGGAGAAGCGCCCGGCAGTATTCAAAGCGAAATAACAGGAGCTATCGAGGTCAACATGCCGGGAAAAGTAGCAAAGATTGGTACCTTTAGCGATTGGATCGGTTTGTTCAACGATTGGCGCAAGGACATTGGCGTGAACACCGCCGATATCGACGCGTTTCAGTTCGATACGCTGTATGGCGCGATCGACACCGAAGAGATCGAGTTCGGGTCATACAAAGGCCGTCGGAAGTGGGAGAACCTGCGCCAGATTCCGACGCAGCAGATGCGGGATGCGCTGATGAACATGATCGTGTACCAGGGCGACACCGAATTCGCCAGCGTCGAGCAGCAGCGCAACCTGCTGGAGAACGCGCCCACCGAGTGGGATCGCCGCGCCATCACGCGCGTGATGATCGAAGAGATGCGCCACGGCTGGCAGATGTGCGCCTTGCTGGTGGATCACTTCGGCTATTCGGGAAAGGTTGAGGCCCAGAAAATGCTGGAGCGGCGCTCGTTCGAGAACAAGCGACTGCTGGGCGCGTTCAACGTCGATGTCGACAACTGGATGGACTTCTTCACCTACACCGACTTTGTCGACCGCGACGGAAAATTTCAACTGCAGATGCTGAAGTATTCCGCATTCGCCCCGTTGGGGCGTTCCATGTCGTACATGCTGCGTGAGGAAGCGTTCCATATGGGAGCAGGCAACGATGGGCTCCGGCGCATCGTCGAAGCGGGAGTGGTCCCGGCTTGGCTGATCCAGAAATATCTCAACAAGTGGATTTCGAGCTCTTACGACTTGTTTGGCACCGATCATTCCTCATCTGCGCACTGGGCCTATGTGTGGGGCGTGAAGGGACGTTACGACGAGCCCAAAAACGACAAGGCCCCTGATCTGGATGACCTGAATGATTACAACCGGAATCTCTATCGCGACGAAGTCGCAGGACTGATCGAGCGCTTCAACAGCGCGCTCAAGCCGGGCGAACCGAAACTGTATGCGCCGGACATCAAGTTCAATCGCGCGATTGGCAAATGGGCGGGACAGAGATTCCACGCGCAGACGGGGGAACCTCTGGACGATCGCGCTTACGATGAGCACATGAAGGAGTACATGCCATCGGCAGCGGACAAGAAGCTCTTGCTCGACATCATCAATAACGAGAAGAAGTGGATCGCCGAGAAAACTGGGGCGCGCGATCCGCTCTCGACCATTGGGGAAGTGCGGAAGTCGGCGATCAACTTGTAGGGCAGCCATGACAACGATGTCGATGCATCCCAAACTCGGCCGACTCTCAGTGGCTTTTGACGGCTCTGTTGCGCGGATCAGGCTGTGCAATGCGCCGCTGAACGTCATTGACATCGCCATGATGGAGGAGTTGAGCGTTTCTATGGCGGAGATCGAAACGCGCGAAGACGTGTGGGTGATCGTCCTGAGTGGCGAGGGCAAGGCGTTTTCGGTGGGCGTGGACGTGGCTGCGCACACTCCTGACAAGGTCGAGGAGATGCTGGCGAAGTTTCATGCGGTGATTCGAGCGCTGGTTGCGACGAAGAAGGTTACGATCGGAGCAGTTCATGGATACTGCCTCGGTGGCGGCGCGGAATTGGCAATGATGTGCGACATGGTCTACAGCACGGACTCTGCCCAGTGGGGATTCCCGGAGATCAAGCTGGGATGCTACCCGCCGGTAGCGTGTACGGCATTGGCGGCGCTGGTAGGACAGAAGCGGGCAGCGGAACTGGTTCTGACGGGCCGGACCATCGATGGGAAGGAAGCGGCAGAAATCGGCTTGGCGAATCGGGCGGTGCGGGAGAGCGAACTGGCTGCCGCGGTGGACGAATGTGTCGGAGATTTGCGCAAGCTGAGCCCTGCGGCGTTGGCCGTGGCGAAGAAAGCGTCCTACGCTTGGGACTCGATGCACTTTGATAAGGGGTTGGCCCGGGCTGAGCGAACTTATTTCGACGAACTCATGAGAACGTCGGATGCGCACGAAGGAGTTCGCGCGTTTATGGAAAAGCGTGCGCCGAAGTGGGCGGGGAAGTAACGAGACTCGCGAGCATGGATTACGAAATCACTCCCGAAGAAGTAAAGAGCAAGCTCGACGCAGGAGAATCGTTCACGCTGCTCGATGTCCGCGAACCATGGGAGTTCCAGACTGCCCGCATCGAGGACGCCAAGTTAATTCCCATGGGCGATGTACCGTCGCGGGCGCACCAGGAACTCGATCCTGAGGACCATATCGTTGTGCTTTGCCACCATGGGGTCCGTTCGATGAATGTCACCGTGTGGCTGCGGCAGCAGGGATTTGAGAAGGTCCAATCAATGCACGGCGGCATCGATGCCTGGTCGCGACGCGTCGATGCGAAGGTACCGATGTATTAGCGGCGAGCGATGAGCTCTGAGCCACGAGCCATCGGTTCTTGTTCGGCTCGCGGCTCGAAGCCCAGAGCTTCTTATGAAAAAGGAACTCATCGAACTGCGGGTCAATGGACGGTCGCGCGAAGTCGCGATCGAGCCTAGCGCTCTCTTGCTTGACGTGCTGCGTCAGGAACTGGAACTTACTGGTTCGAAGCGCGGGTGCGATGATTCGTCCTGCGGAGCGTGCACTGTTTTGGTGGATGGTGTCGCCATGATGTCGTGCACATTGCTTGCCGCCAGTTGTGAGGGCCAAGAGATCACAACCGTCGAGGGCGTGAGCCAGCATGGCGCGTTGGCGGCGATCCAGAAGGCGTATGGCGACTGGGGCGGCGCGCAATGCGGATACTGCACTCCCGGCTTCATCATGACGGTGAAATCGCTGATGACGGAGAATCCGGATCCGTCGGAAGCCGAGGTTCGCGCTGCGCTAAGCAGCAATTTGTGCCGCTGCACTGGGTATAGCCAGATGTACGAAGCGATCCGGGCGGCGATTAAAGCCGAACGCGCGGCGGTGGTTGTTCATGAGTAGCAGCAAGAACGGCTTTTCCATCATCGGCAAACCGACGGCCATGATCGACGCGGCCGAGAAGACCACCGGCGCGGGCAAGTACACGGACGATCTGAGTGTGCCCGGCATGCTGGTCGGCAAGATTCTCCATTCGCCGTATCCGCATGCGCGTATCAAGAATATCGACACGGGCCGCGCCGAGAAGTGCGAAGGAGTGGTTGCAGTTGCGGTGGGGAAGGACGCGCCTAATCCTTACGGCATTCTACCGGTTGGTCACGACGAGTATCCGCTGGCCCTCGACAAAGTGCGGTACGTCGGCGACAACGTCGCCTGCGTCGTGGCCGTTTCCGAAGCCATTGCTGAGAAGGCGCTCGAACTCATCGACGTCGAGTACGAAGTCCTGCCAGCATACTTCGATCCCGAAGAATCGATGAAGGCGCACACGGATCTCATCCACGATTCGAAGCCGGGCAATGTCGAGAAGGATTATCACCATGTATTTGGCGATCCCGACGAGGGTTTTTCCCAAGCCGATCAGATAGCTGAGGCGCGGTTTATCGCGAATGAAGTAACGCACGCGGCGATGGAGCCGCACTCCACGCTGGCGTCGTTCGAAATCGATCCCTACACCGGCAAGCGCGGACGGCTGACGGTCTGGTCGTCGACGCAGGTGCCATATTACCTGCAGCACAAGCTCTCGCTCGTGCTCGAAATGCCAATGCAGCAGATTCGCGTGATCAAGCCGTTGGTGGGCGGAGGATTTGGCGGCAAGAGCGAAGTTATCCCTCTCGAAATCATCGCGGCGGTGGCTGCGCGTAAAGCCCAAGCACCGGTAAAGATCACGTACACGCGCGAGGAAGTGTTCTGGGCGCATCGCGGACGGCCGCGAACCATCATTGATCTGAAAACGGGTGTGAAGAATGACGGGCGGATCACCGCCGTGAGGGCGCGCGTCGTGCAGGACGGCGGCGCGTACTGCTCCTACGGTGTGGTGACGATTCTCTATTCTGGCGCGCTGCTGGGTGCGCTCTACGACATTCCCAACATTCAGTATGACGGGTATCGGGTGCTAACGAACAAGCCGGCATGCGGCGCTATGCGCGGGCACGGCACGGTGAATGTGCGCTTCGCTTTTGAATCGCAGCTCGACGAACTTGCATTGAAGATTGGGATCGATCCAGCCGAGATTCGACAGCGCAATCTCCTGCAGCCTCCCTGCGTTACCGTGAATGGCCTGCGGGTGCAAAGTTACGGGTTGCCCGAGTGCATAGAGAAAACGGTCGACCGCTCGGGCTGGAAACTGCGCAAGGGCAAACTGCCTCGAGGACGCGGGCTGGGGATCGCGTGCAGCCACTACGTCAGCGGCGCGGCCAATTCGATTATTCGGTCCGACATGCCGCACTCGACCGTGAACATTAAGATCGACCGCGACGGCGGCGTCGTGGTGTACACGGGTGCATCGGAAATTGGGCAGGGATCCGACACGATGACGGCACAGATCGCGGCCGAAGTGCTGGGATGCTCGCTGTCCCGCGTGCGCGTGATTGCTGCTGATACCGACTTGACTCCGATCGATATAGGCTCTTACTCGAGTCGCGTGACGTTTATGGCGGGCAATGCGACGCTGCGCGCCGCCACAGAAGTAAAGAAGCTGATTGCGGCTGCGGCGGCGAGAAGGATGGGATGCATAGTGGAGGAACTTATCTTCCGCGATGACACGATTTCCAAGGAGTTACAGAAATCTGAGAGCGAGTCCGCGCAAACGTCGCCCGGACCGGACGGGCGGGGGCGCCCGTCCCCACATGGTTCGTCTTCGCTCCAACATATCGAGGCAGCCACGGTCAGCGGGCGCGTGGAAGGCCAGATTCTGCGGGGATCGCTGCAGCAGAAGCGTAAGGAAGAGGGTCCAAAGGATTGGATGACATTCGAAGAGGCGGTCGTCGCCGCCATCGACTTTCACGGAGCCCTGACCGGCACCGGATCGTATGCTCCTCCGCCGGAAGCGCGCGGCGGGCGCCACAAAGGCGGCGGAGTGGGGCCGTCGCCGGCTTACTCGTATTCGGCGCAGGTTGCGGAGGTCAGCGTAGACGAAGAGACTGGCGAAGTCACGGTGCACAAAGTCTGGGCGGCGCACGATTGTGGGCGCGCACTGAATCCAGTTTCCGTTGCGGGGCAGATCATCGGTTCGGTCTGGATGGGCATGGGGCAGGCCCTCACCGAAGAGATGGTCTGGAAGGACGGCATGCTGATGAATCCCGGGCTACTGGAATATCGCAGTCCCTCTTCGGTGGAGTCGCCTGAGGTGGAGCCCATCATCGTGGAGAGCATCGATCCCGAAGGCCCGTTCGGCGCGAAGGAGTGCAGCGAAGGATCCCTGGCTGCGACGATTCCAGCGATCGCCAACGCAATCTACGATGCGGTCGGCGTGCGGTTGCATGAGTCACCGTTCACGCCCGAGAGAGTGCTGGCGGCATTGCGCGCAAAGAAGGATGCCAAGGCGCTGAATCTGACCGAGGGCGTGGACCCGACTTCGCCCACGCATTTCCGTGAGCATGGTGGCTCGCTCTGCTTCAAGGGCAAAGGGCCGGAACGACACGCGCTCGATCCGTCGCGGCGTGAAGCACCGTCTGCAGCGGGAGGAGTCGATTGAGCCTGCCAGAATTCAGACTCTTGCGGCCTCGATCAGTGGAGGAAGCCGTTGAGTATTTGGGTAGGCGCGACGCGTGCGTAGACGCGAGCGGCTCTGCTTGGCAGAGTGAGCCCGCACAAACCCCGCGCGGGCCGGACCCATCGACTTCGCTCGGGGCAAGCTCGCGAGGGCGCCCGTCCGCACATGGTCCTTGTGCCATTCGCATTATTGCGGGCGGTACCGATCTGATTCCATCCATGCGTCAAAGGCTCTTTGAGCCGGAATACGTGCTCGATCTTCGCGGAATCGCCACGCTGCGAGGGATTAAACCGCAATCCGACGGCGGCGTCGAGATCGGCGCTTCAACCACGCTTCGCGCGATTGAGCGCTCCGACTATCTGCGGCAGCATTACCCGGTTCTGACCGAGGCTGCAGCTACAGTTGCGTCACCCGTGCTGCGCAACATGGGCACCATCGGCGGCAATATTTGCCTCGACACGCGCTGCCTGTGGTACAACCAGTCGCTCACCTGGCGCAAAGGCTGCGGATATTGCATTAAGAAAGACGGCGATCTCTGCCACGTCGCGCCCGGCGGCACCAAATGCTGGGCCGTGTTCTCGGGAGACACGCCTCCTGCGTTGCTCTGCCTGAACGCGGAAATCGAAATCGCGAGCGCTACGGGAACGCGCCGCATTTCGCTTAGCGATTTTTATACCGGGCTCGGCGACAACTATCGCAAACTGCAGGCCAACGAACTCGTCACTCGGGTCTTTCTGCCGGCGGTGTCGGCAGACTACCGAGGCGTCTACCGCAAACTGCGGGTTCGCGGATCGATTGATTACCCGCTGGCCGGAGTGGCTGTGGTAATGAAGCGATCCAATGGACACGTCGCTGATGCGCAGGTCGGCATCACAGCGGTGAATCCTGCGCCACTGGTGGTGAAAGGCGCCGCGGAGCTGCTGACGAGTAGGGCAATCGACGAGGCGCTCGCCGAGGCTGTAGGCGACTTGGCTGCGAAAACAGCGAAGCCGTTGACCACTTCCGCTTTGACGCCTGAGTACCGGCGCGAGATGATCCGCATCTTCACCAAGAGGGCAGTGCTGGCCGCAGCAGCAAGCTGATTCCTCTGTTATCCTTCTGGCGGCCTTTCACCTGAACAACTGAGCCAACTGATGATCACTGACTGCCACATTCACATCCAGCCGATGGAAATGTTCAAGCCCCACGCGCTGGAGTTGATGAAACACAAGCGTGCGAACTTCAACCAGATTGTCGAGTTCTGCCGATCCCCGAAGGCCTTTTTGAAGTTTCTCGACGCCAGCGGGATCGACCGGGCCATGCTCATCAACTACGTCGCGCCGGAAGTGATCGGCTTCACTAGCGGAGTGAATCAGTTCGTCGCAGACTATGTAAAGGAAGACCCGAAGCGACTGCTCTCCTGCGGCAGCCTGCATCCCAAGCACACCACCAACGTGCTCGCGGACGTGGAGCACATTCTGCGCCTGGGACTGCAGATGATCAAGATTCATCCGCCCCATCAGTTGCTGTTCCCGAATGACTACCTCAGCGGGGCGAAGGAACTTGAAATCATCTACCGCGCGGCGGAAGCGAATGGTGTACCAGTCATGTTTCACACGGGGACGTCGATTTTTCCCGGCGCTCGCAACAAATACGGCGACCCGATCTACGTCGACGACGTCGCCGTGGATTTCCCCGACCTCAAGATCCTGCTGGCCCATGGGGGCCGTCCGCTGTGGATGCAGACCGCATTCTTTCTGGTGCGACGGCATCCCAACGTCTATCTCGACATCAGCGGGATCCCGCCCAAAACGCTCCTGAAGTATTTCCCGCGACTGGAAGAGATCGCGCACAAAACACTGTTCGGAACGGACTGGCCGGGGCCGGGCGTGCCCGACATCAAGAAGAATCTCGACGAGTTTCGTGCGCTCCCGCTTGGCGAGGCTGTTCGGCAGCAGATTCTGACCAAGACCGCGCTCTCGATCTGGCCGGCTTGAGTGCTGCCTGAAATCGGGATAGTAAAAGGCCCGCATCAAGACGCGGGCCTCACTCATTCGGAACGGCGCAGGTTATTTCCCGGCTTTTGCTCCCTCAGCCTTCGTGCCGATCAATTCATCGGCCAGAGCTGTGGCTCCATAGATCTTGCGCAGAGCCTCTTGAATGCCTCGCGAATCCACGGAGACCGCGCGCCCCTGCACGTCACTGAAAGCAAAGTTCCAGGGGAGCGACTCAATGTTGCCGTCGAAAATGATCCCTACGACTTCAGCCTTCTTGTTCACGGTGGGTGAACCGGAGTTTCCCCCGATAATGTCGGGCGTGGAAACAAAATTCAAGGGAGTCTTCAGGTCGAGGTTTGCTTTCGACTTGATCCAGCTATCCGGCAGATTGTACGGAGGCTGGCTCTGGTGCTCGGCAGCGTGCTCGTAAGCTCCGCCCATGTTCGTAGCGAAGGGGATCGGCTTTCCATTTTCCTGGTAACCCTTCACCGCGCCGTAACTCAAGCGGAGCGTGAACGTAGCATCCGGAGGCTGAGCAAAGCCGCTCTGCGCGAAGCGGGCCTTGGCTACGATTGTGCCGTCCCGCCGCACAACTGCGTCGACCTTGTCTTCGAACTGTTTGCGCGCGGCGCGGGCGTCGGGATCAATTGCGCGCATGAGCACGATGAGGGGATCGGTGCTGGCGTCAATCGCTGCCTGCCCGCCTTGATAAAGCTGCTTGCGTACGGCGACATCCTCAAGCTTCGTGTTCGTAATGAGATCTTTTGCCGCGTCGGCGGGCGTCTTGCCCTGGAGCACTCTTTGCACGTCTGGGTTGTCTCTGCCCAGCGCGTCTTGCATCTCGCTGAGCGAATCAGTGAGCAAGGCGATCTCAAGATTCTTGTAAATCGGTTCCGTCGAGAACAACTGTTGCTCGAACGAAGGCAGATTAGAATCGCGGAACTCCCGCATGCGCTCTTGGTTCGGCTTCGGTTTCTCCGCTGCCGCACGCACCAGAACACGCGCTAACTGGGCCAGATGCGAGTTGAACCCCCGCAGGCGCTCCAGATACGTCAGGTTGGGATAGATCGACTGCTGTACCGTAATGGCCTGGGCAATCTCATCCCACGGATCGGCCGCTCCGGCGTTCTTCGGGTCAGCCTTGAATGAAGCGCGCAGTTTGGCCTCGTCCGCCGTCTTGGCATCCATGATTGCCTTGTCGAGAAGCCCCGACTGGTAGCCGGTGATGGCTTTCTGCGAGTTCTGCAGCCCGAAAATATCTTCCTTGGCGATGCGGGCGTTTTCTTCCGACTGCTTGCTGAAATCCTGCAACACGGCAATGCGACGCTGCAGCAGTTTCAGCGCCATCGGGTACTGAGTGTCCCGCAGGAACTCGAGCTGGGCCATGGTCAGCATGCGGCCGGTATTTCCGGGATGCCCCGAAACGAAGATCAGGTCGCCGTCTTTGACACCAGTCTGCGACCACTTCAGATAGTTGTCGAGATGCGCCGGTTTGTCATTCTCGTAGACCCGAAAGAACGTGACATCGAGATCATAGCGGGGATACGTGAAGTTATCAGGATCGCCGCCGAAGAACGCGATACCGAATTCCGGCGCAAACACGAGCCGGACATCAGTGTACTTCTTGTACTTGTAGAGGTTGTAAACTTGGCCGGAATAGAACGTTACTACATCACAGCGCATTCCGGTCGCCGTGGCGCAATCTTTCTCGATCTGCGACATGGCGGCGCGCTGGGCCTGGTTGGCATCCGCCGCCGACATCTCCGGCTTCACACCCGCGTTGACCTTCTCGGTTACATCCTCGATGCCAACGAGTTGATTGAGTTCCAGGTTGGGGCACTTCGCCTCGTCAGCCTGGGTCTTGGCGTAGAAGCCGGTTTTGATGTAGTCGTGGCCTTCGGTGGAAAGCTGCTGGACGCACTGCGCGCCCACGTGGTGGTTGGTGAAGGTTAGTCCGTCGGCCGATACGAAGGATCCGGAGCCGCCGTTGTTGAATCGAACGGAAGACAAGCGAAGGTGGTCCAGCCAGACTTGCGTGACTTCAAAACCGTACTTGGCTTTGATCTTGTCTTTTGGCGGAGCGTTGTAGAGCCACATGCCTTCGTCGGCTGCGGCCAAAGTCGAAAACATAAAGGCAAACGACAGCAGAACTGCAAGAAACCGTTTCATTTCGGGGTGGTTCCTCCCTGAGGAATATGACGTGCTCATCACGATGCTGCGGAGATCTCCAGAAGAACCTTTCACTATACGCCCCGGCGACAGTGAGTGGCAAAGCCGGGGATCGCCGATCCGCTCTGCGAAGGCGCCCAAACCAGCGGATTTAGCGGCTGGCGCGTGGTCACGCTGAAACGTTACCATCGGGCGCTTGGAAAGTCGCGCGCATTTCAGGTATAAAAAAAGGTTGCACCCCCCGCGTCCTCCTCGCGCGGTCCGCAACACCAAGTCCAGCGATCGAAGCGAGAGACAAATGTCGAGCCCGACCACAACCCATGCCCCCAAAGGACTCGAGGGCGTCGTTGCCACAACATCCAAGATTTGTTACATCGACGGCGACCGCGGCGTGCTGGCTTATCGTGGCATCGACATCCACGAACTCGCCCACCAGTCGAACTTTGAGGAGACCTGCTACCTGCTGTGGTTTGGAAAGCTGCCAAACCGTCCTGAATTGCGGGAATTGCACGAGCGCCTGGCGGAAGAGCGCAAGCTGGACGCCTCAATTATTACTTTGCTTCGGAATGCACCCCGCCACGCTTTACCCATGGACGTGCTGCGCACCGCGGTCTCGGCGCTGTCGTTCTACGATCCACAGGAAAAGAGCAACGACGCCAAAGCGAACGTCGACAAAGCAATTCGCATCACCTCGCAGATCGCGATGATCGTGGCCGCGTATGACCGAATTCGCAAGGGACGCGCCGTGGTCGAGCCTGACCGCGCGCTTTCTCATGCGGCGAATTTCCTGCTCATGCTAAACGGCAAGCAACCGTCACCAACGGCGGAGCGGGCGCTCGATATCGCGCTGATTCTCCACGCCGACCATGAACTTAACGCCTCAACCTTCGCGGCGCGCGTGACTGCGGCAACACTGTCGGACATGCATTCCGCCATCACTTCTGCGATTGGCGCTCTGAAGGGACCGCTGCACGGAGGGGCCAACGAGGCGGTTTTCCTCATTCTGGAAGCGATTGACGCATCGGGCGCCGATCCCATCGAATACGTGAAGGGGATGCTCGCTCAGAAGAAGAAAATTCCGGGCTTCGGACATCGCGTGTATCACACCGAAGACCCGCGGGCCACGCACCTGCGCGCCATGTCTCGCGATCTTGGCTCGTCCAGTGGGCAACCGAAATGGTTTGAGATCTCGCACAAGATTGAAGAGTTCGTGAAGGCCGACAAGAAATTGAACGCCAACGTGGACTTTTACTCGGCTTCTACTTATCACACACTCGGCATTGACGTTGATCTGTTCACTCCCATCTTCGCCGTCTCCCGTGTGAGTGGTTGGGCCGCCCACGTAATCGAGCAACTCAACGACAACCGTTTGATCCGTCCGCGCGCCGACTACCTCGGCCCCGAATACCCCAGCCCGTACGTGCCAATCGACCAGCGCTAGTGCACAGTTCATGTGGGGACAGCCGCCTTCGGCGGCCCAGGCAGGGCGAAGCCCGCCCGCGCCCCCAGAAAAATCCGATGCCCCCGAGGGGCATCGCAAACCCTGTGCTTATGGCTTCGCAATGTAGAATAGAAGAAGGTTCTGTATGCATCGCATTTACCTCGACAATAACGCCACTACCCCGCTTTTGCCGGAGGTCTTCCAGGCCATGCGCCCCTATTTCGGGGAGCACTTCGGCAACGCCTCGTCGATCCACCATCACGGGCAGCAGACGCGGGCGGCGGTCGAGGACGCCCGCGAGTCGGTGGCGGCGTTGCTGGGCTGTCGCGCCCTCGAGATTGTGTTCACCAGCGGCGGCACGGAGGCTGACAATCTGGCGATTGCGGGGCTGGTCGCAGCAGGCGATCACGTCATTACTTCGAGCATCGAACACCATGCCGTGCTGCTGGCCTGCAAACATCTGGAAGACATGGGTGTGGATGTGACGGTTCTGCCGGTGGATGGTCGCGGTCTCGTGGATCCAGCCGACGTGCGCCGCGCCCTGCGTCCAAACACGAAGCTGATCTCCGTCATGATGGCGAATAACGAAACTGGAGTTCTGCAGCCAGTCGAGGAGATCGGGAAGATCGCAGCGGAGGCAGGAGCTTGTTTTCACACCGACGCGGTGCAGGCAGCCGGGAAAGTTGCGATCGATGTGAAGCAGATCGGCTGTCATGCGCTCTCAATCTCCGGTCACAAGCTTCATGCTCCGCAGGGCGTGGGCGCGCTGTACGTGCGGAAGGGAACCCGCCTTCGGCCACTGTTTTACGGTGGCCGGCATGAGCGTTCGCGTCGCGCGGGGACAGAGAACGTCCCGGGAATCGTCGGTTTGGGCAAGGCTGCGAAGATTGCGAAAGAAGCGCTCGACCACGGTGAGGACAAGATGATGGCCGCCATGCGCGATCGGCTGCAGATGAGAGTCCTCGCACAGGTGGGGGAAGCCGCAGTGAACGGTGACGGGGCAGCACGGGTACCGAATACCACAAACATTCACTTCGACCACATCGACGGCGAAGCAATGGTCATTGCCCTCGATCTCAAGGGCGTTGCCGTGTCGACGGGCGCCGCATGCTCGTCAGGAGCGATCGAACCGTCGCACGTTTTGATCGCGATGGGCCTGAGGCCGGATCAGGCGCGGGCGAGTATCCGCTTCAGTCTGGGCAAGCAGACGGTTGCTGAAGACATCGATTATGCGTTGGTGCTGGTGAGCGAGACCGTAGCCCGCCTGCGGGAACTGTCGCCAAAATACACGAAGCAGGCTGTCAGCACGGAAACGTGAGTCAAGTTACCTTGTCATCCTGAGCGGTGTATTTGGCTGCGAAGAGCCTGCCCTGAGCGAAGTCGAAGGGACCCATGCGCTTCTGCCGGTGCTGGCAAATTGCATAGGTTCTTCGCTTCGCTCAGAATGACCAGCGTCCAAGCTAGAAGCCAGGAGCCATAAGCTGAGTACAGAAACGATCGCCGTGGCTATGTCGGGCGGTGTGGATTCTTCCACCGTCGCGGCCACGCTCCGCGCCGAGGGGCACAACGTCGTCGGCCTGACCATGCAACTCTGGAATCAGCGCCGGCTCGCTGGCAAGGAAGGCATGCCGGAGTCCGTGCAGGGACGCTGCTGCTCGCTCGACGACGTCTACGACGCCCGCCGCGTGGCCCAACAGATCGGCATCCCTTATTACGTGGTCAATCACGAGGAGCGCTTCGAGCGCGACGTGATTCGTCCGTTTGTCGAGGAGTACGTTTCCGGGCGCACACCGATCCCCTGCAGCCTCTGCAACAATCACTTGAAGTTTGACCAGTTACTCTTTGTGGCGCAGCAGATTGGGGCTGAGCGGGTCGCGACCGGTCATTATGCTCGCGTGGCTTTCGACGAGGTTCGCGGCCGTTGGCTGCTCAAGCGTCCTGCTGACGCGAGCAAGGATCAGACCTATTTTCTCTTCGGCCTGACACAGGAACAGCTGAGCCGCACGATCTTCCCGCTGGGGGACATGACCAAGCCCGAGGTTCGCGAACTCGCCCGTCATCACGGCCTCGCGCTGGCAGAGAAGCCCGACTCGCAGGAAATTTGCTTCGTCCCCGGCGGCGACTACAAGCGCTTCATCGACGCCTACCTCGCCGAACAAGGTGAGGCCTTGCCCGACACCGCCGGCGATCTCGTGACCGCAAACGGAGAAGTCATCGGCGAGCACGCCGGCATTCACAACTTCACCGTCGGCCAGCGCAAGGGACTCGGCGTGGCCACGGGCTCGCCGCTCTACGTCATTCAGATCAGCGGCGCGAACAAGCAGGTGATTGTGGGCGGGGAGGAGCATCTCTATTCGCGGACTCTCCGTGCCCGCCGCGTGAACCTGATCGCCGTGGACGATCTGCATGGGCCCATGCGGGTGACTGTGAAGATTCGCCATCGCCATGAGCCTGCAGCGGCAACGATTGAGCGAACCGCCGAGGACGAAATCCTTGCCACCTTCGACGAGCCCCAGCGCGCCATCACGCCCGGACAGGCCGCGGTATTCTACGATGCAGATGTTGTCGTGGGCGGCGGCTGGATCGCGTAGAGAACGGTCCCTCTCTGCGCGAATATAATCCCCGCATGGCATCTGCGAATCCCCCACTGCCAATTCCTAATTCTGCATCCTCCACGCCGCCACCATCATTCTGGAGCAGCCAATCTGGCCCGCTCAAGCAGGGAATCAAGACCGGGCTGGCAGGAACCATCACCTACGCCATCTACGCCGGCTTCAACCTGCCCCAGGGATACTGGGCGGTCTTCGCCGCATTGGTAGTGACGCAAGCCAATCTCGGCGCATCGTGGAAGGCAGCGCTCTACCGCACAATTGGTTCGACCTGCGGTGCGCTCGCCGCGGCGCTGCTCATGCCGATGCTCGGTGACGGACTAGTCAGTGTGGGCGTCGTGCTATTCCTGCTCGCGACTTTGTTTGGATACCTGACTTCGCTTCATCCGGCGTTTACGGCTGCAGGATTCACCGCCGCATTAATCCTCGTCTTTGGCGGTCAGGGAGAGCCATGGCACATGGCGTGGCTGCGTGTGCTCTATACGATCTTGGGAGCGGTGGTTGCATTCGGTGTAGGCGCACTCATCTGGCCAGTGCATGCGCGGGTCGGCTTGCGCAACAAACTCGCAAGCATCCTCGACGGAGCAGGAGCTTTGTACCGCGCGGTCACAGCCGCTGCTCTGCAAGGAGTCGACAACGAGCAGCAGGTCCGCGAACTCGACCGCCAGCTGCACGACCTGCGGCGAGGCATCACCCAGCAACTGGACGAAGCCAAGAGCGAACTCGCATTTTCGCGATTCAACCAGGGCGCCTTCCAGTCGTTCGTCGACGAAGCGGACCAGGTCCGGCGGCGCCTGACGGCGATGGCCGAAGACAGTTCTCTCTACGTACGAGTACAGTTGCAGCCCGATCTGGTGCCTTCGCTGCCCGCGCTGGTCGAGAAGACGTCGCAGACGTTCGCTTTTCTGGCGGCAGCGGTGCGAACGCCCGGCGTGGCATTGAATTCGGCCGAACTCGACGGAGCGATCGCCGCACTGGACGCTGATTTGGCGAAACTGCGCGAGCGGCGCGCGACCGCTCCCTTCGCGCTGGATCGTGTGCTGCCTTTCTGGGCGCTGGTTTTCAACTTGAGGGAAGTGGCGCAGGGTTTGAAGCAGCTCGCCTTAACGCTGCCGGAGCTTGCCTGAGGAAGCCTGATTTCGCAGCTCCACAAGGAACGGCTTGCCGGACGCTTTCAATTTCTCTTCCAGCCGCGCCGTGCAATCGCACTCGCCGCAGGCCCAAGGCTCAGAGCCATTCTCGTCGCGGCACTTGCGGCGGTCGTGGGCATCCTGCACGCGCGTCAACTCGAAGTATTGCTCCCAGTAGGGCTGCTCTTCCTGTAGCGGAGTCGGGCAGTAGCAGACTTCCACCCAGCGCGCCGTCTCGTCTTTGCATAGCCGCGCATCCAGCATGTTCCGCAGATATTCGCCCTCGGCGACCGATCCACGGCCCAGGGTCTTCTGCTGGATGGCTTTCAGCAGATCTGCCTCACGACCGGGTTTTACACGGGCTCGAACCAGATAACGCATCGAATGCCTCTACTGCAACCCCGCTTGGGCGAGCATTGCCAGAAACTGACTTCGCGTACGCATGTCGATCGACTGCGCCACCATCTTGCCGCTGCGGTCGTAGACGAAGCTCTTCGGAATGCCTTCGACGATGAAAAGATCAGTCACCTTCCGCCCGGGATCGAGCAGCACTGGATAGCTGACTTTGTGTTCGGCGAGGTACGGTGAAACCTTCGCAGACTCCTCGTCCGAGATCGCCAGCACGACCAAGCCCTGATCCTTGAACTTGTTGTACAGCGCATCCAAGTCTGGCATTTCCTTGCGGCACGGCGGGCACCAGGTCGCCCAGAAATTGACCAGCACGACTTTGCCTCGCAAGTCTTGAAGATGCCACGCCTTGCCTTGTTGATCGGAGAGCGTGAAGTCGGCGCTCTGCCGTTTGGCATCATCCGCCTCAAGTTTTGTCATCGCCTCGGCAAACTGCGGGTTGTCCGCAGTGGCCTGCATATGTTCGTACCGAACGAGGGAAGCCAACTCAACATAGAGGAAGTCGGGCTGGCCAGGTTTTCCTGCGGGAGGCTGCTCGCGCAACGCGTCGGCGAGAGTGGTGGTGACTTCCTGCAAAGTGTCTTTCCCAAAGTCGCCTTCGGTCGACAACTCTGCCAACACTCCTGCCAGCTTCAATTTGTTGGGGACGACGGGCAGGGCACGAATCTGCAGCGCCAGTTCCTTGGTTGTGCGGACGCGCACCGTGTCATCGAGCTTGCGCAAGCCGTGTAACTGCTCGACGATGGGCTTCTCCTGATCGCTCCAAACGACTTTATCTTGACCCAATGCAGACATGCTGAGAAGCAGCAACGTACAGCCAAATAGGATGTTTTGAATATCACCACGACGGGAAGAGAACAGTAAACGCAGCATTAGTGTGCCCAACCTGCGGTGACAAGCATCAAGGTTGAACCGGCTTAATCGCAGTCTAGATGAACATCTCATCCTGCGGCACTGGACGCCGATCTTCGCGACTGCCACCGTTTCGCCGCCCTCGTCCGCCAAAGAAGAACTCCAGACCGACCGAGATTCCCTGCATGATCCCGGAAAGCTGGCGAATCGGCGAAACGACGGTGCTGTGGACCATGTCCGTAGTCTGCTCCACGCGATCGAGTGTTCGGGTCAGCAGTTCGTCGGCACGGATGATCTGCAGGCGGCCGCGATCGACCGCATCTTTCACGGTTGCGTCCGCGCGCTGCACCTGGTCGCGCAATATGGTGGTGGACTGCTGCAGATTTTCGGAGATCACCTGCAATTGGGGACGAAACTCGGTCAGCATCGCCTCGGCCTGCGCGACCGTAGGCAGCACCTTGGATTTCACTTCTGTCGCCAAGGCCTCGATATGCGCACTGCTCCTGCGGATGGCTACGTACATGGCCAGCAGAACGCCTGCCTGTAGCAAGATCGCAATGCTGGTCAGCGCAATGAACGCCGTGAGTTTGTCCATAGACGTGTCTTCCACCCCGTTCCACGCAGCGCGTCAGTTCCTATAAACCCTTGGGCGCGCCGGTCTCAGTCGTGGCTTCGTGATAAGCCTGACGACCCGCTTCGTAGGCGGCGCGGAACTGCTCTTTCTGGGTGTTGACTACATCGCGGCCCTTGTCGGCCCACTGTGCAGCTTGTTCGCGCGCTTCTCGCGCACGATTCCGAACGTAGTCGCGGCCTTCCTCGGCGCGCGCGCGCAGCACTTCGCGCGTCTCGCTGCCCGAGCGCGGTGCATACAGCACTCCGGCCAGCGCTCCCAAACCCAGTCCTGCCAGGAACCAAACGAAACTATTGCTGTCACGATCCGACATGGCGATACCTCCGAGAAAGATTGCCTCAATCGGATGTTACATCCTCTGTCAGGCAAATACAATTACCGGAGAATCTGTATATTGCGGGGGATCACACAGGGGCGCACAGCGATTCGCTCCGAAGCGCTGCGCCCAATCTGGAAAGCTTTGCAGGTACTTACTTCTGTTGCGGGGGTGAAGTCACCGGCTTCTGCGCCGGGGCAGGCTGGGTCTTAACTGGCTGCGACTTGATGTCTCCCAAAACGGAGGTCGGTCCGCCCCGCTTGGCCGCGTATACCGACAATGTAATGGAAGTGATCATGAAGGCCACGGCCGACCAGGTGGTGGCTTTGGAAAGCGCGCTCGCAGCGCCGCGCGGACCGAACGCTGTCTGACTACCCTGTCCGCCAAACGCCGCGGAAATGTCGCCGCTCTTGCCACTCTGAAGGAGAACCACGATGATGATGAAGAAACAGACTAAGATGTGGATCGTCGTGATGAGGTAAATCATAAGTTTGGATGTTTTCCTAACGCCAAGGCGATGTTGTGGTTACAGCGATCAATGTTCGTGCACGCTAGACTAAGAAATCATGGTGCGGAAGGGGGGATTTGAACTAGTTCATCACGTTGATAACACGTAACTTACTGATTCTGCGTTTGGCCCTAAAGTGCCAAATGCCCCACAATCCCGATTCTATTGTACGTTTATTGTACGGCGAACCACTGAACCACTCCAGAAAAGAAACTTGTGTCGGAATGTTTTCTTTTCCAAACAACAGTCTGACACCAGGTGCTCCCATAGGTCAAGGCCACAGTCATTCTTCGAGAACGCCGGGAACGACGCGCGTGCTTTCTTCGAAGCCCGTTTGCACGAAGCCGCTAGCGCGGCGGCTTTCGCGTGCTCGAAGGAAACAATCTGGGAGGTTCCAGACTTTCCAGGCCGGCGAGGCTTGAGGAAGGATCGGTCTTGCGCTACGATGAAGCCACCCTGAGGCGATGGATTCATGTTTAGATCGATGAGCGTCAATAACTGCCTTTTTGACAAAAGCCGCTTCTGGCAAGGCTTCCCAAGCGAAAATCGATTGAAATCCCATAGGGAATCCCGCGTCCGCCGCCACCGCTAGCGGCTTCCTGCAAACGGCTGTATCGAAAGCGAACTCTGAGGTCCAAGCCGACCGAAACCGTCGCGCCGGTTCGCTTCCGATACAGCTCTAACGTTTCTGGAGTTTCCGAGTGGCCGACTATACATGATTTCGCTGTAGCTCTGAAGGTAGCAAAATCGTTTTTCGAACCGAGCAATTGTGAACATCACGCCATCCTCCGCAAGGCGCATCATCTCTGTAGGATAGGGAGGGGTCGCGGCTGGAAGTTGTGGCGGCGAAGCTGATCGCGGCAACGGCCGGAGTGGCCACGGCATCTCCTTTGTTGGACCAGGCCGTTCGGTTGCAACTTGCGGCAGCGCTCCAGTCAGCCGTCGACCTGAAGCCCGAAAAACAGTTGTGCGGAAGGAATCCTGCATGTTGATTCAGGTCGGCTACGAATTAGTCTTTTACTGTCCACAAGAGACGCCGATGATCCTGATGGTCAACGTCCATTATTCTCGTGCCTCGGATCTCGTCACTCCCGATCTCCTGATTACAGATCCGGAAACGCCAATCACCGCATATAGGGACGGCTTTGGAAACTGGTGCACTCGGATTGTGGGACCCATCGGGAGAATCCGCCTGACCAGCACCGGGGTGGTTCGAGACTCGGGAGAAACCGACGTGCTGACGCCCGCCTCTCAACAGCACCCTTTGCAAGAATTGCCGGAAGATACTCTGGTCTTTCTGCTGGGCAGCCGGTATTGCGAAACCGATCTCCTGTCCGACGCAGCGTGGTCGCGATTCGGCCAGTCGACACCGGGATGGCCGCGCGTCCAGGCGATCTGCGATTTTGTCCACAACCATATCGCTTTCGATTATCAGAAGGCGCGCCCCACGCGAACAGCTTGGGAGGCGTTCAACGAGGGTGTGGGCGTCTGCCGCGACTACGCGCACTTGGCGATTGCGCTTTGCCGCTGCATGAATATTCCGGCGCGGTATTGCACCGGGTACCTTGGTGACATGGGGACGCTGCCGCCTTACGGTTTGATGGATTTTGCCGCCTGGATTGAAGTCTACCTCGGCGGCGCCTGGCACACGTTCGATCCACGGAACAACGTGCCCAGGATTGGACGAGTGCTGATCGCGCGCGGCCGCGATGCAACCGACGTCGCCATCGCCACCACGTTTGGCCCATATACCCTGGAGGGCTTTAAAGTCTGGACGGATGAAATCGCCGAGAATGTGGCCCAGGTGCGTTCGGCATGAAAAGAATGAAGAGTATTAGCTCCGCCGGCTAAATCACACAGTCCTGGAACTAGGAATCAACCGGTTCCATGTCGACGGCGACGGTGAGCGTATGAGCTCCACCGCCCAGGATTAAGCCGCGCAGAGGACTTACGTCACCGTAGTCCCGGCCCCAGGCGAGCGTCACGTGGCCGTTCGAGGGGACAATATTGTTCGTGGGATCCAGATCAAGCCAGCCGATTCCTGGACAATAAGCTGATACCCAGGCGTGGGATGCGTCGGCGCCCACCAGCCTCGGCCGTCCGGGAGGTGGATAGGTTCTAAGGTATCCACTTACATAACGTGCCGGGAGATTCAGGGAACGGAGGCAGGCGATTTGCAAGTGTGCGAAATCCTGGCACACGCCCCGGCGTTTCCGGAAGACCTCTTCGGTGGGGGTCCGGACGTTGGTCACTTTCGAATCGAAGCGAAAGTCCTTGTAGATGCGCGCGGTCAGATCCAGAAGGGCCTCCGGCGTTGGCCGCCTGGGCGTAAACGACTGGAGGGCATAGGAGGCAAACTCCGGCCGTACCCGGATGCGCGGCGACTCGAATCCGAACTGATAGGCTTCGAGACCTGCTGGGCTCTGATCGTCAGGAAGCGATCTGGCTACCTCTTCCCAAGGTAGCGGCAGTTGAGGCAAAGGCGTCGCATTTGCCTCCATGCTCACTTCGCTCCGCGCTTCTACCACCAACTCCCTGTGCGGCTCCTGAATGGTGAAAAAGCAGAGAAGGTTCCCAAAGAAATCCACACGGTCGGTGCGCGTCGCCGGGCGCGGCTGGATATGCAGCTCGCTGTGCGCCACCTGATGATGCGGCAAAGCGCGCGGCTTCAGGCACGCCACGTGGGTTCCGGCCGACACGGGATATTTGTATTTGTACGTGGTCCGGTGAACGATTCTATAGATCATTGTCCTCAGACCGATAAACGAAGATCGTTAAAGCGAAAATCATTTAGCAAAATCATTGGCCGATGGTGATGGGCAAGGTCCGGGCATGACTAAAGTATCTGTTCGACAAGTTATTCGACCAGGAAGGCAGCAACGCTTCCAGCTCCCGCAGGAAACCTGCAAGCCGGGTGAATCCATCGGAACCATTCGCCGCGCCCGGCAATGGATACCTTAGCTTTCGCAAGTCGAAACTGCGTAACAATGCCAGAGCAGCCCGCATCGCTTTTAAGTCAGCCGGGAGGTGCCGCGGAAGCTTTTGATAGAGATCGGCGAGGTGGCTCAGTTGAAAGTCCAAAGAGCGGGGATTCGACTCATCGGCCATGAGCACATCGAGCACGGCTAAGGGCTGCAGGGTCGTGTAGTACCGGGTCCGATAAGTCATGGAGCTATCCGCAACCTCGAGCAAGCAGTCTAAAAGCAACCAATCCTGCTCGGTGAGAGGCGTAGTGATCTCGCGGAGTTGCCGGGTCAGATAGATCGCTCGCTCCAGCCGCCGGCCAATGGTCATGAACAGCCAGCCCAAACCGCGGTTGATGTTTTCTCGCTCCATCCCGGAGAATGCAGAGAGTAGTTCCAAACAGTCGGTCAACATCCCCGGATATTCGAGAAATGGTGTGCCCTGCCCGATCTGAATCGAGTCCCGCAGTTGGCCGATGAGGAACATCATATCGGCCGACAAGCGCTCGCGAATAGTACCACCGGTCCGGTATACCTCGGCCAGAGTGCACGCCAGACTGTCAGGCCGCTTGGCATCTGCCAACAGTGAGGTCATTTCTCGTTCAAGTTCAACCGAAGTCGGCCGTCGGCGTTTAGCTTTTGGCAACTTGCTGTGCCTCGATTCCAGGCATCTGTGCAGGCGGATCAGGCAGCCTAGTTCCGCCTCCTCGGAGCGCCGTATACGAGGGATCACGGAGCGCAAGATCCGGGCGATGTTTTCCGCTCGCTCGACATATCGGCCCAACCAGAAGGCATTGTCGGCGACACTGCTCGGCACAACCCGCGAGACCCGGCGCAGTTCCACCGGCTCGTGCCGCGGACGCAGCATACTGAATGTATCGACGGGGCTATCCCATAGTACCCATGCGTCCTTGCTGTGGCCGCCGCGCTGCATCGAGACGACCGATCCTTCCGCTTCGGCGACCCGTACCAGACCTCCCGGAATCGCAATCCACCCGCTGCCAGTATTGAGCACGTAAGTGCGCAGCACCAGGCTGCGCGAGTTGAGACATCCGTTATCCCACACCGGCGAAGTGGACAAAGCAACCTGCTCCTGCGCGACATACTCGTGCGGACGGGCCCGCAATCTGTCGGCAAACTTGCCCTTTTCGGCGTAAGGGAGGTCGGCCCCAAAGACCGGCTCCATACCGCTCGAGGGAAAAGCCGGCTTCACCACCACCGAGTCGAGATGGTCGAGCACCCAATCGAGCGCATACGGCTGCCCGCACCACCAGGTAGCAACGGACGGAAGTTTAAGCTTCTCGCCCAGCAACTGGGTGGAGAGGCCGGGAAGAAAGGGCATGATCGCGGACGTCTCAATCAGGCCGCTCCCCAGTGCGTTTGCCATCTTCACATTTCCCGCGACGATCGCGTCGACGAGGCCGGGCACGCCCAGAAGCGAATCGCCCCGCAGTTCGAGAGGATCGCAAAAGCTATCGTCCACACGGCGCAAAATCACGTCGACCCTCTCCAGTCCCTCGACGGTCTTGAGATGCACGCGGCGGTTGCGCACCGTCAGGTCCTTGCCCTGGACCAGAGTGAACCCCAGATAGCGCGCGATATAGGAGTGTTCGAAGTAAGTCTCATTGAGCGGTCCGGGGGTCAGCAATACGATGCGCGGGTTGTCGCGCTGGGCGAGGTTGGTGAGCGCTTCGCGTTGCGCGCGGAAAAACGGAGCGAGGCGCAACACATTCGAAGTGCGAAAGAGATCGGGTAAAACATCGGAGACAATGATGCGATTCTCCAGCGCGTATCCGCTGCCCGAAGGCGCTTGCGTGCGATCGGCCAGCACCCACCACTGGCCGTCGGGCGAACGGGCGAGATCGACGGCCAGCATATGCAGATAGCTGTGCGCGGGAACACGCACGCCTACGAGCGGCCGCAGAAATGCGGGGTTGGCGTAGAGAAGTGCGGCAGGGAAGTGGTTCTGCGCCAGCAGGTCCTGCTTTCCGTAGAGATCCTCGAGCAGACGACTGAGCAACTGCGCGCGCTGAATAATGCCCGCCTCGATGTGGCGCCACTCGTCCGCCGGAATCAACAGCGGAACGATATCGATCTTCCAATCCCGGCTTGCCCCGAGCGGATCGCCGTAAACGTTGTACGTGATCCCGTTCTCGCGAATGCGGCGTTCGGCACGGGCCCAGCGTCGTCCTAGTTCCTCGTGGCCGATCGCCCGAAGTGACTCCATCAGGTGGGTCCAGTGCGGGCGAGGAGCAACGCCATCCGCCGACGACTCGTCGTAGGCAGCTCCGTAGCGAAGCGGAGGCTGATATAAATCCACCGTCATGGAACAAGCCCCGGCTTCTCGATGCGGGCCTGCTTTCCGGGCGGAGGAAAGCGCAGGTCAAGAGTCATGGGAAAGATCAGGTTGGTCTCTTCCTCCGGCACCGCTATGGGCCCGGATGGCGGGGCGGATACTTGGAAGCGCTGCCGACGGCGGTCCGCGGCCTCCGTTGCGTTTAGAGGGCGGGCTATATAAGCGCGACCGTCGGGCGATCCCACATGGTAGGCGCATCGGCCTATGGAACGCTCTTTCCAGCGGTCAATGATGTCGAAGGTTAAGGGCGCATGCACGGGAACAGTCGGATGCAACACCGCCGAGAGCTGGCGGGCGCGAAAACGTACGCCACCAACCGCCTCTCCCGGTTCACCAGGAGAATGCTCGCCCGTGGAATAGAGTGGCACCCTGCGACCGTTGCATGTAACTGCATAGCGAGATTCCGTGGCGAACCCAGACACCTTTGCCTGAATCCGCTCGAACGACGAGTCCACGGCGCGAACGGTTCGGCCGGAGGTAGTCTCTTCCGCGAGCACATTCCAGGGCTCGAGGGCGTGACGCAGTTCGAGTTCGAATCCGTCAGCAGCGATCGATCCAATCTTCGGAAAGCGAAACTCCATGTGCGACGCAAACCACTTCTCTTCGAAATTGTAGCCAGACCCGCGCAAGCAGGTGAGCACATCGAAAAAGTCGCGCCTCACAAAGTGCGGGAGCATAAAACGATCATGCAGCGTGGTGCCCCAACGAACCAGGCTTCCCTGGAATGGACGTTTCCAAAACATGCTTACCAATGCGCGGATGAGGAGCATCTCGATAAGACCCATTCTCACATGCGGAGCCATTTCGAAGGCACGTAATTCGAGCAATCCGAGGCTCAACCCGCGACCTTCGGGTGGGTAGAGCTTGTCGATGCAGAACTCGGCGCGATGCGCGTTTCCCGTGACGTCGACGAGCAGGTTGCGGAACAATCCATCCAACATGGTGGACGGGCAGTCGTCCGCCGGCAGATTGCTAAAAGCGACCTCCAGTTCGTACAAGGCATCCATTCGCGCCTCGTCTACGCGTGGAGATTGGCTCGTCGGGCCGACGTACATACCGGAAAACAGATACGAGAGCGATGGATGGTTCTGCCAGAACGTCAGCATGCTGCGCAACAGATCTGGACGGCGTAGGAAAGGGCTGTCCAGCACCGTCGCTCCGCCGATCACGATATGGCTGCCGCCGCCGGTAGCCAGATGGCTGCCGTCGTAGGCGAATTTTTCGGCCGTCAACCGATTACGGCGCGCTTCCTCGAAGAGCACTGTGTTGATCTGTTCGAGTTCGTCCCAATCGCTCGCGGGAGGCAAGTTTACTTCCAGAACTCCGGGGTCGGGTGTGAGGCTGAAGGATCGCAACCGCGGATCGGAAGGCGGAGCATAGCCCTCCAACCAGACCGGCTTCTGCAAATACTCGCACGTGTCCTCGACCGCAGCAACCAAGTCCAGGTAATCCGCCAGCTTTGACGCATACGGCAAAAACACTTGCAGGCGGCCTTCTCGAGCCTGCACGCAGAGGGCTGGCCGGATCAGCTCCGGCGCAGTTTCAGCGGTGCTCGAAAGAGCCAGTAGCGGATCGGCCACGGGATTTTTCTGGAAGAGATCCATCCGCCGGCTCGGGCGGGATGGAAGCGTGATCCGGGCTTCAAATGGCGCAGCCTCGTGCTCGTATTCGAGTTCATCCGGCGCCACCCAGGGAATCGACTCGGTCGCAATGCGGTAGCCGATGGGGGAATCGCCTGGCGACAGTAACAGACATTCGGGGCGAGGGAACCACAACTGGCTCGACCAGAACAACCGGCCTGCCGATTGACGGCGACGAATGGGCAAAATGTATCCCGCCGGGTCCGTAGCCTCAGCTGCGTTGTCGTAGGCCGGCAACACGTTCTCGAAGCTTACCTGAAGGCGGCGCGTGAGCGCTTCTATGAACTTGAAAGCATCGGCCGCGCCGAAGTTGTAGGTCTGATCTTCGCGAGCGATGAGATCAACATTCGCCCAAACAGGGACGCGGTCGGCCCGCCAACAGCAGCTCAGTGCCCAACGCGGCAACGGCTCGCCGGGATACCATTTCCCTTGTCCAAAGTGAAGCAGTGCGCCGGGCGCCACTTTCTCGCGGAGGCATCGGATGAGAGCCAAGCCGCGGGTTCTCTTCTTTGGTCCCAGAGCATCGATGTTCCACTGCGGGCTCTCGGGCTCGTCGATGCCGACGAACGTGGGCTCGCCGCCCATGGTCAGGCGCACATCCTGCGCCACCAGGTCTGCGTCGACGCGGTGCGCCACCTGTTCGACCGCGAGCCAATCCTCTTCGGTGAAGGGCTTGGTCGGTCGCGGCGCGTCATTCAAGCGGCGAATGGACATGGAGTAGTCGAAGTCCACGTTGGCCAGCTCGACCGTCCCCTCGATGGGAGCGGCCTTGGAAGCGCTCGGGATGCAGACAAGCGGAATGTGACCCTCACCCGCGAACAGGCCCGAGGTCGGATCCATCCCAATCCAGCCCGCACCTGGCAAAAATACTTCCGCCCAGGCATGGAAATCGGCAGAATCGGTTTGCGGACCGCTCGGGGCGCCCGACTCCGCCTCGTCCGACGCTCCCTCATCCGCTGCCAACTGAATCAGATACCCGGAGACGAACCGAGCCGCGATTCCCAAATGTCGGAGAACCTGCACCAGCAGCCACGCAGAGTCACGGCAGGATCCCGTACCCTTTTCAAGGGTGCGCTCGCACGTCTGGACGCCCGCATCCAGCCGGGTCACATATTCAATTTCGTTTCGCACTCTACGATTCAAGTCAACCAAAAAGCTGATCGTTCCTCGCGTCTCGCGGGGGAGCTTCTCAAGAAAAGCCCGGAGTAGAGGGCCAATCGGCTCGACCGAACGATAGGGCTCGAGATCCTTGGCCAGCTCCGGAGCGTACTCGAACGGGTAGTCTGCGACTCCTGGTTCGAGAAAGAAATCGAACGGATTGAAGGGAGATAGCTCCGCTACGAGGTCCACCTCAACCACAAACTCGTTGGTCTTGTTTGGGAAAAGAGCGCGTGCCAGATAATTGTTGTGGGCATCGAGTTGCCAGTTTAGAAAGTGCCCGACGGGAGTAACGTGAAGCGAGTAGCTGAGGATCGGCGTTCGGGAATGCGGCGCCGGACGCAGGCGTATGACCTGTGGACCGACTGAGACCGCTCTGTCGTAACGGTACCGTGTCCGATGACTGAGAGCAACTTGGATGCTCATCCACCCTCATGCGGCCATGCCTGGAGTTTCTGGTTGTTTCTTACTTCGCTACTGCTGTTGTTGCTGCGCAGCGACCAACTGCAATTGCTGGGTCTCGTCAAGAAATCGAGACCACTCTTGGTCCGCCGCAAACTCGTCGTCGGGAGGGAGCAAGGCTTGGGAGGGCGTGACCCGAACTCTAACTTGGAGCTGCGTATCCGCTTTTCCCTTCATAGCACCCATCGTGGGCGGAACGTCGGCAGAATCGCGACCGATTGCGGCGCGAATGTGCCCCTCTCCCACGAGCATGTTAGTCGTCGGATCGAAACCTACCCAGCCTACGCCGGGGAGAAGTGCTTCCACCCATGCATGTGAAGCGCCTTCCGCCGAGGGCACATTTTCGCCGCCGTGGTAAATGTATCCACTGACATAGCGACAGGGAATGTTGGCATTTCGAACCAGTGCGATCATGACATGAACGAAATCCTGACATACCGCCTGTCTCGACCGAAGGGCATGCTCAATCGGCAAACTCGCCGTAGGGCTTTTTTTCAGGTAGCTAAAACTGCGATGCACACCGGCGACAACCTCCTGCAGAAATGCCAAAGGGCTCCGTCCGTCCCTTTCCGACGCCCCGATCTCTTTTGCCAACTCTTCGAGCTCCGGCGATGGGCGCGCATAATGACTCGGCATCAGCATATCCCAGTAATCTTTCTTCTCGACGATCTGTTCCAGATCAGTCCACCCTTCGTAGCCCATGGTTTCGGGAAGGACGGGCTGAGCGTCAATATTTACCAGAGCGTCCGCGATGATCGTGAGCTGGCCATGCCGGGAAGGCAAGTCGAAGTGGTGCACCAGGTTGCTATAGGAATCGGTATAGGCAAAAATGCGGGCTCGCGGGTTGACCGAGAGCTGAAAAACAAAACAACGCTGGTTAGCTTCGCTTCTGGGGTGCATGCGAACTTCCATCATGCTCTGCCATACGGAATGGCTGTAGCGATAGCGCGTGAAATGGCGAATGGCGTAGAGCATTAGTTTGGGAAAACAGCCTCAATCGGGTATTCGATATAGAGTTCGTGCACAGCCGCATGCAGTTCGCGGCATTGCTCGGTAATTGCCGCAAGATATTGGTGCAATCCGGTAATGATTTCGCCAAGCTGTGCGTAGGCGACCATCGATCGCAAACGCCCGATCAATCTTTCGACCTTTTCGGTCCTGCGGCTCAAGGAAAGATTGCTGATTGAGGTCAAAGCCTCGTGCATTCGGTCCAGCGAATAACGCACCGAATAAGGGAACCCAGGCTTCAGCAGGAGGAAATTCGCTATCCGATCCGGCTTAAGTTCGGCGGTGCATGCCTTGCAATAAGCTTCAAACGCAGCGCAGCTGCTTAACAGGCCCACCCAATCTAAATCATCCGCATGCTTGTCGACGACAAAATAAGCTTCAAGCAGGACGCAGAGATTGCAGGCCCTCTCTATATATTTACCGAGCTGGATAAAATGCCAGGCCTCGTCGTGATTCAGGGTGGCGGCGGTAATTCCATTAAACCTGTACGAGCCTTCGCGAACCAGGGTCACCACTCGCATTGCCCCTGCATCATCGTCGGGCTGCAGCTCAAATCCAGTCACGTCGTGGAAAAGAGTATTCAGGTGCTCCCACATCTCCGAGCTGATTTCCTCGCGAACTTGCCGGGCATTTTCACGGGCCCCGCTGATGCATTTCACAATCGAAAAATCTCCTTCCGGATCAGCCACCAACAAATACAGAGCACGCTGCGGGTCGACGTTGCTGGCAGCCGCGCCGGGGGCTAGCGAGGAAACCGCGCGAAACCAACGCTCTTCCGTGGAAAACTTTGCGGGATTCAGAATCAGGCTGTAAGTCGCCTTCAGCACACGCGAGGCATTGTCCGCCCTCTCGAAATAACGGCTCATCCAGTAGAGACTGTCGGCTACGCGAGAAAGCATGGTATTTTGTGTCCCGCTTCTTCAAAATCTCAATTCTGCAAGACCCACGTATCTTTCGAGCCGCCGCCTTGAGACGAATTGACCACTAGTGATCCCTTTCGCAGCGCCACTCGCGTGAGGCCACCGGGAACAATGGTAATCTTTTCGCCGTAGAGCACATAAGGTCGGAGATCAACGTGACGGGGCTCGATGGTTCCATCCACAAAACATGGCGCGGTCGAAAGATTGATTGTCGGTTGCGCGATATAGTTTCGCGGCTGCGCGTTAATTTTCTCCCGAAATTCCGAGCGCTCCTGTTCCGTGCTGTGCGGACCAATCAACATTCCGTAACCACCCGACTCGCCCACAGCTTTTACCACGTATTCCTCTAGGCGCTGGCAGACGTGGTCGCGTTGCGCTGGATCGGACATCAACAGGGTTTCGACGTTTTCCAGAATCGGGTCTTGGTCGAGATAGTAGCGAATCATTTTGGGCACATAGGCATAGATAGCCTTGTCGTCGGCGACTCCCGTCCCTAGCGCATTTGCGAAGGCTATATTTCCGGCCCGATAGGCATTGAAGAGACCCACAGCACCGAGCGCCGAACCGCTTTCAAATACCAGAGGATCGAGATAATCGTCGTCAATTCGCCGATAGATCACATCGACGCGTCGCAGGCCGAAGGTGGTTCGCATATAAACGACATTATCGTGGACCACTAAATCTCGTCCTTCTACCAGTTCAATGCCCATCCGCCGTGCCAGATAAGCATGTTCGAAGTAAGCGGAGTTGTAGGCGCCCGGAGTCAGTAAAACGACGGTGGGCTCGGAGCGGCCTTCCGGGGCTAGAAATCGCAAAGTCGATAGAAGCGCCTGGCTGTACTGCTCAATCGGCCTCACCCGGCATTTTTGAAATAGCCCGGGGAATATTTGCTTCATTACTCTGCGGCTAGTGAGCATGTAAGAGACCCCGCTGGGGACGCGGAGGTTGTCCTCCAAAACCACAAAGTTCCCCTCCGGATTTCGTATCAAATCCGTGCCCACTACAGTGAGGTAGACATCGCGAGGCACTTTGATACCGCGCATTTCCCGACGGTAATGTTTGCAGGTATAAACAATCTTACCGGGCACGACGCCATCTTCGATGATCTTTTCCTCACTATAGACATCTTTGAGGAAGAGATTCAGCGCCGTGATCCGCTGAATGAGTCCGCGCTCGATCCTTTCCCATTCCCCCGCGGTAATAATCCTGGGCAGCAGATCGTGAGGAAAAATCCGCTCCGTGCCTTTGTCACTTCCGTAAACGGTAAAGGTGATCCCCTGGTTGAAGAACGACTCGTCAGCCTCGTGTTTGCTGCGTCGCAGCTCGCCCGGACCCAGGCTCAAAAGCAAGTTGTACAGTTGACGATATTGTTTCCGCGGATGATCCACAGCGCGGAACATCTCGTCGTAAGCGCCATCGAGTTCGTACCGGTGGAGGGTTTCTGCACCGCCGCGATCGGACGCATCCGTATCTAAAATCATGATTGCCGCGTTCGTTTCCCCGCCCAGAATAGTGCATCAGACGGCGAAGTGACGATCGGGAAAAGCGATTCGCGTCATTGAAAAAATCGCGCGGAGCGCTCTAGCCAGCCGCAGACGGGGATCTTTCACAGCTGTCGTGCTGTTCATTATGACCTTCCTTGTATTCCGTATCGAGGTTAGCCATGGCCCTGCAGCTCGTCTGAGCAAGAGTGCTCACTCTCGCCCGGCTAATCAGTTGTAACGGCGTTGTGGAACCCGCCGAATGCGCTTTCCAAAGTGCAGATAAAAGTCAACCCGCTATGGCCGAATCCCCGGCTCGTGATCGCATTGCATTCGCCTAATGCCCTTCTTAAAACCGGACTGACAATGTGCCGTCCAGAGAAAAGCCGGGGACAGTGATCCCCTTCGCTGGCGAGCGGTCCGTTCTCTCCAGTCCAGGTTGTCGAGCAAATATCGGGAAAAATGGGCATGCCTCGTATATTTCGGGGTAAGCGGCGGCGGAATTAGACTGCGTCGTGGAGAGGGAAGGATTGGCAGACAATACTGCGGAGGGTTGAAACGTTGTACGATTGTTGTACGAAACCAAAAACCAGCTTTTCTAAATAATTGATTCTAAAATAGTTTCTGGTGCGGAAGGGGGGATTTGAACTACTCTATCACATTGATAACACGCAACTTATTGATTTTACATTCGGCCTAACGGCCCAAATACCCCACAATCCCGCTTCCATTGTACGTTTATCGTACGGCGAACGCGCGCAGAAGAGAAAGCCGCGCCGAAGCGCTTTCTCTCAATCCCGCCAGCAACAGTTTGACACCCGCCAGTCCCATCGGTCAAGGCCACCGTTCGAGAATGCCGCGGTTCGAGAATCCATCGGGCCATTTCAGCAGACGGTCGTCCCAAACGGAACAATTGCGGGCGCGGGATTGCCCTTGGTGTTGATTTCTCATGGTACAGCCGGGTCGGAGGCCAGTCACTACGATACCGCGCTGGCCTTTGCTGATGAAGGTTTTGTTGCGGCGACTCTGACGCTTACCGGCGGCAACTACATGGATCAGAGTTATGTAGGAAATCGAGAGGATCTGACGCCAATTGTTCTACTATGTTGCTGCGCGAAAGAACGCGTACGGGCAAGCAAGCCAAAGCCGGGCCGAATAGGTTAGTCCGGCGTTATCGAGCTTGTTCGTAAACAACGACAGCTGGGCCTTGAGCAGAAAGGAAAACTAATGCCCGTATACTTATGTCGCTGGCCCAACGGAGATGTGTCACTTGCTGCGGGGGAGTCTGAGGTTGAAGTTGCGGATGTTCTGGATGAAGTCGACAATCCCGATGCCGCCGAGCTGATGCAGCTGGACCACGCGATTGCTGTCCACTTCAAACTCGGCACGAGGCCTGGTCAAGAAGGAACGCTGCCTCTGCGTTTCGAAGATATGAGCGAGCAGCTGGAGTCCTCGATATACGAGCGAGCCTACCCGGTGTACAACGAGGTCCGCACGAAGCCGGACGCGACGGCCAAGGAGCTGGCCGAAGCCCTGAAACACGAGAAGAACCCCATATACCGAAAGGCCCCGGATCTGTCCTCCAACCCCTCGGTAGCCCACCTTCAACATGAATTGCAAATGCCGCGAGCTGTGCTTGAACATCTGGCCGGGGGCGCGGCGACGACCGAAGGGGTCTCCGGGGAGATCTCGACCGAGGACATCAGGAACATGATATGCAACCCTGTTTACTGCTTGGACCGAGTTGCTCCCTGGATCGCTGAACCACCGGGACCGTTGGTTCCGGTCGAACAATGGGTTGCCGCCGGCACCAAGCTGATCGAGGAAATCGGTGCAGAAGCCTACCTACGTCAGCTCATCCAGAACCTCAGAGGAGAATAGCCGGATACTGACGCTGAGGGTGCGCCTAGGGCCCATGTTCGACCGGCTGCCGGAACCGATTTCCAACCAGCGATCGGTTCGATGCCGATTTTCCACAAACGTTTCTGGACAGTCGGGTCGGAGGAGGCGCGCTTACGCGCTAGCCTCCGTCCGCCGCCCAAACTGCACGTGCGGTTTTCCCGCATGCAGCTTTCACGAAGACACATGACTTGAGATGTAAGGAGAAGGCAACCGCCAAGTGGACCTTTCCTACATCCGTCAGGTTGAGTCCAGCCTCCAGTATCCTCGGACGGTGAATGTACGGGTTTTTCGCCAAGCGAACTGATCCACCTTCATCATCCTTACTCTTCTGGCTGCCCACCTCTTCCTTCCTTCCTGCCTTCGCCTGCCACCTTCCCCGAGCCACTCTGGTCGCCGATCGCTCGGTCACGTGACTTTCATCACGCTTCAGGTACTATTTGGCAGTCCGACTACTGACAGAGCATCACTCACCACTTCGCTTTTGCTTATAGGTTCGCTTACTCCAGTGTTACCCGAAGACCCTGCCAGTTCTCCTGAGGCCGGCTGTTCTTCCGTACCGTGCCGTCCGCAATCACCTTGGTGCGGTGGGTGAATGAGAGCGCCTTCGTCTCGGAAGTGCGGACTCGACCTTGCCCCACCTTGGGCCGACCGGTTCATCTTGGGTTTCCCCATCGATTACGGCCCGGTACTTCTCCGCAGGCCCTTCGGATTCCACCTCGCGATGGACACCCGGCCCTCCGAAGTACAGCAGCGGTGGCTTCAGGTCGGTCTTGGCTGTATCCAGCTTTCGCCTTCGTGCCCGTTTAGACCTCTCCATACCTTCCGCTTTCTCCGGCCAGCGAGGCTACGAACCCCGCTTCTTGGATATGGCGCCTCTCATTTGAGCGCCAGAGGGACTTCAACCCTCCTGAACAACGCGCTGCTCAGCGCGCACTTCCGGATAGCCGACCATCCTGCCAGAATCGTCCGATTCGCTTCGCACGTATAATTGCGCGCGCGCATGGCGGGCGGCCATATGAGGTTTGGGGTGACTTGTGACCTTAAATGAGTCGAAGAACCTTTTCGCTTTTAATTCTTCTCACTTCAACAAGTCTGTGTTCCTGTTTGGCGCTTCCCGGCGACGGCAAGCTTGAGAAGATGGCGAGCTCCGTCACGATCTATCGGGACACCTATGGCGTGCCACATGTGCACGGGCCCGCCGACGCAAATGTGGTATTCGGTTTTGTGTATGCGCAGGCCGAAGATAATTTTCCCGAGATCGAAGAAAACTACATTCGTGCCTTGGGCCGCGCCTCCGAGATCTATGGTGACAGTAGCGTTGGGACCTACGAAGGGAACGGTCTTGGCGACGGGAAGAGTGGAAGTTGCATGGCGTAGGTGGTTGTGGTGAGAGCGGAATGCGCTACTGCTGCTGATTAGTATCGTCGTGCTCGTTGTTCTGGAGCGTTACTGTCGCCGGTTGCACGAAGAATCGACACCCTGCCCAGACTAATTCCCATCCTTCACTCACGAATGTGCGATGCTGGCGGGCCCCGTTGTTTTCCTGGTTCGGCTCCTTTTCTCTGTGCGCTTTGCCTTGGTCGGCATGGGGGCCGAACGCCCGGTTTTGGCGGCCGGGCTCGCAGCCATATCCAATCCAAAAAGTTCGGAAAGGTCTTCCCCGCCGAGGAGGTTTGCTGCTGCCGGTCCCTTCTTGGCCAGCGGAAATGCCATGTCGGCGTGGGCGATCAATTCTTTTTCGTCGACTCCATGGAGCCTGAAAAGGAGTTCAGGTTGTTGGTCTAAACGAGCGCCAATGCCGTAAAGGACTGCCGCAACGTGCTTGCACATTTCCGCCCAGTCCGGGCAACTGCACGAGAGCTTAATCTCTTTCGGCGATGGGAACAGGCCGGTATTCCGCAGGCAGATACGTTCCATGACACCCGTGGACAGGCGTCCTTGCAGAAGCTCGATCAACGAATCAATCGCGCCAGCGCAGTCCTTACAAATGGACCGCCAGCGCGCCTTCGTGACTGGGACGACTTTCACCGCTACCTCATAAATCTCCGAACCGCTGACCAACGCCTTGATCTCACCGGACGAAATCTGAAGATCAATGACCGAACCATTGCGCACGTAAGTCCGCCCGCGCGGCAAGCGATTGGCAAAGTCGCTATAGCGCTCGAGGTTATCGCACCACGACTTGCCCCAGAAGGTCTTCACGATCGTCCGACCTTCAACCGTCACTGGCGAAACGACGTGTCCTTTCTTTTTGCGTTTGTCCATTTCGCGCAAGGCTTGCAGCCGTCGCTCCGCCGCTGACACATAAGGTCTCCATCCCCAACCGTCATACACGAATCACGCCTCCTTAAGCGCTGCATTGAGATCCAGCGCCACCAACTTTAGCAGGTCTTCGTCTTGCAATTCAGTGAGGAGCAGCTCGGCACCGCCCTCGATCAAATCCTTCGAAAGCTGCCGTTTTGATTCGATCATCTGGTCGATTTTCTCCTCGACGGTTCCCCGGCAGACGAACTTGTGCACCAGCACGTTCTTGTTCTGTCCAATGCGGAAAGCGCGATCCGTGGCTTGGTTCTCAACGGCGGGGTTCCACCAGCGGTCGAAGTGAACCACATGGGAAGCGGCAGTGAGATTCAGGCCGGCGCCGCCCGCTTTGAGAGAAAGCACGAAGAAAGGCACACCTTCCTCTTCTTGAAACCGGCGGACCAGATCCCCGCGCTTCTTGACTTCGGTTTCCCCGTGAAGAACCAGCCCGGAGCGCCCGAAAATCGATCCCAGAAACGCCGCGAGCGGAGCCGTCATCTCCCGAAACTGAGTGAAGACGAGAGCCTTCTCTTGTTTGGCGGCGATAACTTCGACGATGTCGCGCAAGCGTGCCCACTTCCCACTATCCTCTTCACTCCAAGCGCCGTCGCCCAGCCACTGCGACGGATGGTTGCAAATCTGCTTGAACCGCATCAGGAATGACAGTACTAGACCTTTGCGACGGATGCCATCGGCTCCATCGAGCGCCTCCGCTAGTTCTTTCACTGCCTGTTTGTAGAGCGCAGCTTGCTTGCGGCTGAGTTGGCAGAACGCCTTAACCTCGGTCTTCTCCGGCAAGTCTGAGATCACCGTCTTGTCGGTTTTCAGTCGCCGTAGAATGTATGGGCGCACCAGTTCGCGCAGTGGAGCGTACGGATTGTGAGTCCGACCCTCCAGGCGCTTTACGAAGTTTGAGAACTCCTTCGACGTTCCGAGCAGTCCTGGATTCATGAAATCAAAGATGGACCAGAGGTCGCCAATTCGGTTCTCGACGGGCGTGCCAGTAAGCGCAAACTTCGCTTGCGCCTTCAACTTCTTGGCGATCCGGGTTTGCTTGGCGTTCGGATTCTTGATGGCTTGCGCTTCATCGATCACAACCAAGCGCCAGGAGGCGTCCGCAATCCATGGAATACGCAGCAATGAGCCGTAACTCGTAATCACCAGATCCACATCCTGCAAACGCCCCGGCTCGAGGGTCATAAGATCGGCGGCAGGCAGCGCCGACGGATGGGCGACGAGCGCATTCAAACTCGGTGCAAACCGCTCCAGTTCCGACGCCCAATTGGCGAGAAGCGAAGCGGGCGCAACTAGAAGACTTGGTTGCCGTTGGTCGCGACTTTGGTTTCTCAGCACCAGCAACAGCGAGAGTATTTGAATAGTCTTACCCAACCCCATATCGTCGGCGAGGCAGGCTCCGAGCCCGAGCTTGGCAAGCAGGTAAAGCCAGCGCACGCCCACCTGCTGATAGGGACGCAGAGTGCCATTCAGGGTCGAGCCGGGATCGATGCCAGCCAATCCCTCCGGACTGCGCAATCCCTTCAGGGTCTCCGCGAGCCACGGACCCGCGACGACTTTCCCCCAGTCCGCTTCGCTCGCAGCAGAGTCGTCGTCCGCATCCACATCGGCCCCAGCGATCATGCGCAGCGCGTCACGAAGACTGAGACCACTTTCGGCAGCGACGCGCTCGGCCTCGCCGAAATATTCCATCATTCGGCTCAACCGCTCCCGGTCAACTTCCACCCAACGCCCTCGAACCAGCGCGAGCCCATCCGACTTAGCCAACAACTCGCGGACCTCGGCAGGGGTCAATGTTTCGCCGTCGAGCGTGACGTCCATGCGAAAATCCAGCAGCGCATCCTGGCCCACACCCGACAGCAACTTACCTCCAACCTTAGCCGTTACCTGCGGGCGCGGAGGTCGGTTGGCCTGCCAGGTCGCCGGCATTCGCACCACTACGCCCGCACTCTCCAGTTGCGGAACATCTCGCAGAAGCTGCATGGCCTCGGACGGCCTCCACCGCAAGGGGTGAAAGATCTCGCCCGCATCGACCATGGCTTTCAGCCACGAGCAGCTTTCCGAGGCTCTCTGAACGGGGAGAAGTAGCGACAGCAGGCGATCCTTGTTGGCCGCGCCCGCATATTCGCCGAGAGCCTGCCCTAGCGGAAGATGTTGCGCCTTGGCGTGGGCCGACAGTCGAGTGGTATACGTTGCGAGAAAAGCAAATGGGGCTGCATCGTCCTTGCGGTTCTCGGCGAGGTTGAAGTGCACGCGGCCGACAAGATTCCACACGGCGTTGCAGCGTTTCAAAAACTCCTGAACGCCGCACTTCGATTCGGACAACTCCAGCCCAAAAGCGATATCCAGTTCTCGCCAGAGAAACTGGAGAACACTTACCGTCAGGTACTCCGCCCCAGTCATCGGGGGCGCCGCGAGAGCCAGCCAAGCCAGTTCCGCATCGGGCGGCGATGGAGTATGCGTTATTGTGGAGCGGGTTTCACCGGCTGGCCGAGTGCAGAGGGCTGTCACGTAGCGCGCACCGAATTCTCGCCAATAGGAGAAGACGGGCGGGAGTGCGACTCCGACTTCGCTTGCTCCGAGCTGGAGAAGACCATGGCCCGATCCGCGCGCAAAGGCATTCTGCAGACGTCGCGCAAGCTCGGGCTCAAGAGCCGATGCGTCGCGATCTTCGCTCAACATGAGGTGGCCATGTGGAGTTAGGACGGGAACCACGAAGACCGAACTCATGCAGAGAACTTACCAGCCCAACTGGCAAGCCGCAACAGACCGCAGGTTATCGCGGTTCGGGAACCATCCATCCCCAGCACAGCGAAATATCTTCGGCGTCAAGTGGACGTGATTTACCGCTGTGCAACACCGACGCTTTGCGTTTCAAGGCATCTCGGAGCGCGCGAATCCCAATCGAGTTGGCCGAGCAGATTCTGCGCAGGCGACTCAAGGAAACTCATAACCCGAAAGCCGCAACGCCTTCTGGTCGAATGTCAAGGTGCAGGAACAACCCGCTCTCGTGCCGAGCGCTGCGATGACAGCGTCGGCGAATGAGCCCTGTCCTTCTTTGAGTGCAATCATGGCGCTGAAAACCTCCTGCTCGTTTTCCACGACGAGCACATCGGTCTGAAGCATGCGCTCGACTGCCGCAGCGATTTCATTGGCGGCTAGCCGGTAGGCACGGTCGAGCACCCAGACGGTCTCGACCATCGCCACAATGCTGACAAAGCCGGGGTTTTCCTCAGTTAGTCGGCGTTCGATTATCTCCGTCGCCCTTGGCGATTGAATCGGGTCGTCTTGGGTAAGGAAACGGACGAGAATGTTGGTGTCGAGCCCGATCATCGATGTCGCGTGCGCGGCGCGGCGCCGGCGGCACCTTTAGCAGCGGCCTCAGTCATCTCCACGATGGTCACCGGCCGCCGGCGCCGCGATTTGATGATGCCTCGTAAGGCCGCCGCGCGGACTTTCGGCAAGAGGACCACACTGCCATCAGGATGCACGAAGAACTTGACTCGATCTCCCGGCCTCAACCGCAGATGTTCGCGAATAGCCTTCGGTATCGTCGCCTGACCCTTGACCGTGATTGCAGATTCCATGATGCCTCCATTACAATGTACTTAAAGTAATACCACGATGTGCACCGTACGTCAAGGTGCCCCGGGGCAGAGAGGGACTTGGTGAGAGTCGCAACCTTCAACATTAACAACATCAATAAGCGCCTGGATAACCTCTTGGCTTGGTTAGCCAAAGCTGAGCCGGACGTGGTTGGTCTCCAAGAGCTCAAGGCGGAGCAGGGATCCTTTCCCGTGAATACCCTTCGAACCCTCGGGTACGAAGCAGTCTGGCAAGGGGAGCGTTCCTGGAACGGCGTGGCCATTCTCGCGCGAAAGCACACTCCCATGCTGACCTGCGCAAGCTTGCCGGGAAATTCTGAAGATCACCAAGCCCGCTACATCGAAGCGGCTGTTCAGGGAGTCCTGATCACTTCCATCTACCCACCGAAATTGAATTACAAGTTGGCCTGGTTTGAGCGCCTCATTGCCCATGCTAGCGAACTCATAGCGAGCGGCGCCCCGTGGTGTGAACTACAACGTCGTGCCGAGTCTGCGGGACATCTGTCCGACTCGATCGTTGGATAACAATGCGTTGATCCAGCCCGAAAGCCGCCAAGCCTGTGCGCCTTTGCTGGCTCAAGGCTGGACTGACGCGATGCGGAGGCCAAATCCGGACGCGCCTCTCTGGACATTCTGGGATTACAAATATGGACGGTGGCCGAAGGACGAAGGCATGCGACTCGATCATTTTCTGCTCTCGCCGAACGTGTCGGACCGGCTCGTGGACGGTGGTGTCGACCGATGCACGCGTGGGCAGGTAAACGCCAGCGACCATCCGCCAACATGGATAATGCTCGATCTTTAGACCAGAGTTGCATCAATCACGAATTCATTGAAAACAAGCCGCTAGAAACGAGAGGTGCTCGAGTGCTTTCCAGGATTTTTGCCAAGACCCGCCGAGCGCCCGGGCGCAATTGCCACCAAGAGCGACGAGCCATCTGCTCTTCGGGTCGAATCACGAGCTTGTGCGGACATTATCTGATTGAAAGAGTTCTAGCTGCCCAAGGTCTTCGAGCGAAGCTACCCCGCAGGTCTGATGTTGGGAGTGTGGATATCCCGGTCCGGGGCTAGACTCCAGGTAAGGAGCCGCTGTTTATCTAGTTTATAACAGGCCATACTACGGAGGGTTGAAACGTTGTACGATTGTGGTACGAAACCAAAAACACGCCTCTAAATAATTGATTCTAAAATAGTTTCTGGTGCGGAAGGGGGGATTTGAACTACTCCATCACGTTGATAACACGTAACTTATTGATTTTGCATTCGGCCTAACGGCCCAAATGCCCCACAATCCCGCTTCCATTGTACGTTTATTGTACGGCGAACCCGCGCAGGCATCAGCGACAAGACCGCTGCATCGTCTATGCCGGGCGGCGGGAAGTCTGCCAAGCCTGTCCGCTGAAATCGCGGTGCACGACGGGGACTCGACGATTGCTGAAACGGCACCTGCACGAGGCGGCTCTGCAACGAATGCAACAGCGCGCGCCACGCCCACACCTCCGTCGAAAGTTGTGCACAACCCATTTGGAATCAACCGGCATTATAAATGCGCTTTCATAGCCATGGGTGGGGGCCGCAGGCCAATGGGAACTCAAAACCCAGGCCGGTTGGGTCAATGAGGTCTACAAAACAACCGGCATGCTCCAGTCGCCCCGCCGCGACTTGCGCTCAGTGCACACCCTCACGCCAACGCTTTGTCGCCTCCCAGATCTCGACGAATGCGTTTGCCTTCAGGATTTCAATCTCGTAAATCTGCCAGGGACGTGGCCAGTCGGCGCTCAGATCGATGACGTTTTCCTTCCCGTCCTGGAAATCGGTGTAGACGATTCTCCTTGCCCCGCCTTTCAAGGACACCACGCTATATTTCTTCGCGCAGAATTTCCAATCGGGATTGCGAGGGTAAATCAGGACATACGCGGAATCTTTCGCCGAAGCCGGCGTTTTGACGGTGTGGGTTCCGGAAATTCTGAGCCGTTAATTCCGGAAATTCTGAGCCGTTGGGCTTTCGCCGGCGAGGCCTCCTCTAAGTTTAAATGACGTGTCCGACCTGAGGGTCCGTCGAGGTGGACAAAGCGTCCGCGCTCGAGGACTCGATCGAGGATGGCATCTGCCAGGTCTTCGTCGTGCAACACCTTGCCCCACTCCGTGAGTGCCTTGTTGGTGGTGAAGATCATCGGCCGTTTTCTGAGATGGCGATCATTGACCACATGGAACAAAACATTGGCAGCGTCGGGGCCATAACTTAGATAACCGATCTCGTCAATCACGAGGACGTGAGGACGAGTGTAGGCTGACAACGATTGGTGTAACAGACCTTTGGCACTAGCGTTGGACAGATCCTCAATGAGTTCGGCGGCGGTGGTGCAAAGGGTGTCGAAGCCATTCTGGATGGCGCGATAGCCAATGGCCACGGCGAGATGAGTTTTGCCGCGGCCGGCCTTGCCGTAAAGGATCAGGGAGCGGCCCTCGGTGACGAAGTCCGGACCCAGATAGGAACCGAGCAGCGATTGCCGGAGAGTCGATTGCAAAGTGAAGTCGAACTCATCGATGGTTTTGAAGAACGGAAAGTGAGCCTGGCGGGTGCAGCGCTGCAGGCGGGTTTGCTTGCGGTGGGCCACTTCTTCGGCCAGCAGAAGGGCGAGAAAGTCGCGATAGGTCCAGTTTTCTTTTTCGGCTCGATCCGCGACCTCCTGGTAGATGCGGCGTGTGTGCGCCAGGTTGAGACGTCGGAACAGAGGCTCGAGCTGGCCATCGGAAAGTTTCGGGATGGCCAACACGGGTATGGGCTGGGATGGCTTCTTGGTCATAGCATTCTCCTTCGGTGTATGTTCGGCTCTGTACCCGCGGTGAATAGAAGGGCCGTGGAAAAAGCCGTTCCGTGGAAAAGTCCAAAAGCAGGACTTTCCCACTGCACTTGAACATCCCGCAACCGCAGCGGGATGTTCACTTTTCCCACCGCCCCGGCTATGGCGGTGAGTTTTTTCGGTGAACTTCCAGAAAACATTGCGCCAGGATCGTCTAGGAACGACGATCGCCTCCTCGGTCGATCCCTAGCATCCCCCCATGGGGTGTTGTTTCTTCGCCTCCGAAGGTACGGGCGCACACCCAGCTTCCTCGATCTTGCGGTCTCGGTGTTCACTGCACCGCCTCCGGAAAGTTCAGCCCGGGTGCGAGAGATCTCTCCACGTAGAACGCACCGAACACTTGATCCTGCAGACCGGCTTCCATGGCTCGCCGCAGAACCTCGGGACCATGACTCTGCAGGATCGCGTGCAGTCGATCCACATCCTCGTACCACTGCCGCGGCCGACGATGCACAATCTCGGTGAGATAGCGAATGGCAGGCTCCCCCAACTCCAGCAACTGCTGCCGCTTCAGATAGCGCTGGCCGCGTTTCCCGGATACCGCCGCGACCAAAGCCGCGCGATGCTCGGCCAGCGAAGACCCTTCATGCGCCACGAATTTCCGAGGATGCACCGCTTCATACCGACCGGCCACGATGCGTACTCGTTGCCCATACAAGTACAACGTGGCCGGCATACTGATCGCCTCCGGCGGCATCGAGTAGGAGTGGCCATCGTGCAGCACCGTTCCCGTCGGACCCACATAGACCGGAATGCGTAGGGCCAGTTCTTCCGGCTGCACTTTCAGGGGACGGAGGCGAGGTTTCTCTTCTGCCCAGCGCACCGCGGGAATCACGCCGGTCGCACGGCAAGGACGCTGCTGATTCACCTCCTCATGCCACCCCTGCAGTTGCAGTCGAAGATCTTGCGCATCGTGAAACCGCCGCACCTTGAAGAACGAAGACTTGACGAAACCGACCAGGTTCTCCACGCTTCCTTTTTGCTGCGCTCGATACGGCCAGCACAGCTCGACCCCCACTCCCATCTCCAGCGTGGCGTAGGCAAAGACCGGATTCCATTCCGTCACCTCCCCATTTTTCCGCCACTTGAGGGCGACCGTCTTCGGCCGATCGAAGACGCACTGCAAAGGAGCCCCACCCCAGCTGGCCAGATGCTCGGCCAAGGTTCGTACCAAACTCTCGACTGCTTCATCCCGGACCAGACTGACGCACATGAAACGCGAGTACTTCAGACGCGAAGCGAAAAAATGGATGCGTTGGCTCGCGCCATCGACGAACTGTACTTCGATTTGTCCAAAATCATGCTGACTGAACTCCCCGGGCAGACCCTCGAAACGAACCAGCGGCTTCGCCTGCTTCGGACGGAGCGAGGCCACCAGCGCGTACAGGGCAGTCTTGCCTCCCTCATAGCCTGCTTCCCGCACTCGCCGCAGAATCTCCAGCGACGCTAGATCGGGTGCATGCTGCAAAATCTCCAGGATCGGTTTCCGGAAACTCGTCACCGTGCTGGGCCGGCCGACCTGTCGTTGGGCGCGTTCCGCCGCATCATCGACATGCTTCACCGGTCCCTCTTGCGCGATGCGCTTCACCGAGCATAGGGACACTCCCGTCAGCCGGGCCACCTCCGTCTTACCGTGGCCCGCCTTCAATAAAATCTCCACTTCGTGACGCTTGAGCATGCTCAACATCCTCCTCTCCCTCCGCCTCCACTGGTCCAAGGACCGGCAGAGGCATAGGGAGAAGTTCTACCGCTTTTGACTATTACTGGATGGCTCAGAATTTCCGGAATTAGGTGGGTCAGAATTTCCGGAACTCACAGACGGAGTCCGTCGTCCCAACCACACGCACCTTCCATGCCTGGTAGACGCCATAGCGAATGGTGGAGTCGGTCCGTAAGTCGAACCCCATTTGCTTGGAAGACGGCTTGTACCGGCTGAAAACCTCGTCGTTAAGTTGGGAACCGAGCAAAAGTGCCGTCCGCGACAGTTCGTAATAGTTCTTTCCTTCCCGCCTAACCAGAAGGTACCAGAGGTCGGCGGAACTCTTCGCATTGTCCGCCGCAAGCATTGACTGCTCCAAAGCGGAGAGCGTCACGAGCGTTGCGACAAAAAAGAACGCAGACTTAAGTTCCGAGCGCATCGAATCAGACTCCAAGGAGAATCGTTTCGGCCCCCTAATTACCTCGGAACCCACTCTCCGCCAGTCGCCGCTGACAGGTGTTGTGCAGAAGGCCGTCTAATTCGCAACTGATGTCATAACGACGTCGGCAGCACAACTCTAGAAGGGCCACCGTGGGTTGTCATGTCTCCAACCTCACACTCGCGGTCACTCTTTTCGATCGCGCCTGGACGACGGCGAACAAGAAGGAATCGGATTACTTCGCGGAGGCCCCGAATCATTTCTTGGGTGACGGGCCGAGGCGGTCGAGTTCGACCTTGGCGGCGAGCGCAGGCAGTCCGTCCTTGGGGGCGTCAGAAACACTAAGCGCAGAGTCCAAATCCTGTCTCGTCCATTCACTGTTGCCGCTCTCCCTCCAGGCGAGCGCCTTATAGAAAAACGACCGCTGCAAAGCATCGCCCTTGAGTTGGATCGAATTTGCGTTCCCTCCGGCTAACCGTCCCTCAAAGTCCAGGAGCAGAAGTTGATCTTCTGGAGGCCCCTTAAATTTGCCGGATTGTTCCTTCAGAAACGAAACAGCTTCCGTGTTCTTGCCCAAATGCCACATGGAGAAATAACTCAACAGGATGGGATTTGCCGAACGAAATCCGTGGGCACCTCTGTAATTTGCGAAGGCGTTGACAGCGCCCGAGTAGTCCCCCTCGATAAAGTAACTCCATATCGTGCCTTCAGCCGCCTCGGCGGCGGCATCTTCGAAGGAATCGCTCTCTCCAGCGGCGGCAATTGACTTGGACTTTCCCTCAGCCGCTTTTTGTACTGCAGCCTATTCGCTGCGTGCAGCTCGAAAGTCCTTTTTGAAGAGAAGGGCTCGACAGATATTTTCACGGACTGAGAAGTCGTCAGGGTCGGATTCCAATCGGCGGCGTTGCAACTCAATGGCGCGCTCGTAATTCCCCCGCGCGAAAAACACCTGCCCCGCTTGCTTGAGTAAATCATCATCCTTCGGATGTATCGAGAGCATGTCATCAAGCGCTCGCACTGCGCAGTCCGTTCCTGGGTGGCAGAGATAGAGATTGAGGCCCATCGCTTCTTCGTTGTCCGAATTTCGGAGCAGGAAATCACGAAGCTCCGGGGTTGAAGCAGTGATGATGGCGTTATCACCCTTCGAGTCCTGGAAACTGTCCGGCGAATTGTCCATCATCCATCGCGAATCGAGGAATGCGACACGGAGATAATCGGAATGAACCCAAATGCGCCCGATGATGTGCCCGGCCACCAGACCGGGGACGTCATCAGAACCAGTCTTAACCGGACCTTCCACCACCTCGACAAAGTCGGCATCAAAAAAAAGCTTGTCGCCCGCGGGGATCAATCGCACGTCATAGCTGAAGACCTGGTCGCCTTTCCCGGGATCTGGTTTGCCGAAACGGAGTTCCACATGGTAGGCGCTGTCAGAGGCCATGGTGGGCTCCCCCGGCCGCTCAGGAGGCGCAATCTTCCACTTGAACATAATCTCGTCGTCGGTGCCGACTTTATCCAGATCGGGTGTAACCCATTCGCCTTCGATGCGCGGCTCGACGATGGGATGCTTCAGGTCATCATCGGTGTAGAGGGGACGGACGCTGACAGCGGGCGCGCAGCCGCAGAGGACGGCTGCGAGCGCCAAAATCAAGAGCACAGAAATAGTTTTCATGATTTCTCCAGACGGTCAAACACTCCTGACGCCCGGTCCGACAATGGCGGCGCGACGCCCGACTCTTCCTGCATCGCATCCGGCTGCATGAACGGAGGAAGTTCGCCGAGCGGACAGTTCGGCGACAACCACTCCAGTTTCTGCTGCATGATCTTTTGCGAATACTTCGCCAGGTAGTGGACGATGGTCTCGATGCGGATCTTGATGCCTCCGGCTGGCTTGGTGGAATCCAGGTCGCCAAATTTGAAGAACAGGGTTCCGGTCGCTTCCACGATTTTTTGCGTGGGCGTGTAGGTCGGCTGGTCCATGCCGCACTCGTAGCTGGATAGACGCACCACACAGGTGATCCAAGGACAGCGCGCCCCTACTTTGGCCCCCCACATGATTTCGTTGGTGTTGCTGCTGTAGGACGAAGTCCACACATCAGAAATGTCGAACGGACTTTTGATCCTTCCCATCTGCAGATCGGCTTCGAACAGCCAGTTCATCAGGTCTTCATCGCCAGGAAGATACTGCAGCCACAGAATCGGATAGCCGTGAGCTTGCAGGTCTCCCTCGATTTCGTGGCCGATCCCCGTATCCATGTGATACGGCCGCGCCAGTACGAGAATGCAGGGCTTCTGATTCTTCGCGCACCAGGTCAGAATGTCGCGGCTCTGCTGTCTGGCTTTGGCGGTGAAGCTGTCGAGGGCTTCGAATCCGGCTTTGACCGCGCGCTCCGTCTCCTCCAGTTCGAGATTGAAAGCATCTTTGAGAGACGCGTGGAGTTGCTCGGTGACCATGTGGCGATCGCCGAGGCTGACAAACGGCGAAGCATAAGTAATGCCGGCCTCGCCGAAAACGTCGCGCTCCTTGAGGAATCCCGCTTTGATGTTCTCGGGTCCGGCCATGACGCGAGTGCAGGTCACGGTGTCGACCACGTGGCCATGCAGGACTGAGGGCAGCGAGTGAATCATCGGACTGAGAAGAATGTGGATCTTCTTCTTTTGTCCGAACACCAATTCGCCGTAGTGCCCGCTGATGCACTTCACGGGGTAGCAGCAATCGACTGTGCCGCGCCCCTTGCCGAATTCGCGTCCCTGCTCCTCGGAAGTGTCGGAACTGAACACGATGTTCTCCGACTGGACGCCGATGGATTTCAGGAAGCCCACCCAGAACTGGTGGGTTGTCCAGATGTTCAGCACCTTCGGAATTCCGACGCGCACCTGCGACCGGTCTTTAGGTGGCGACGCGACGGAACGCTTCTTTGCGGACCAAATCGGCAACGTTGGGAAACGCATTTTTCGTTTTCTCCATCCCGCTCTTGATGACTTTCATTTCGTTCAAATCTTCCACCAGTCCCTTGGGGCAGGAGTTGTTCACAATCACTCGCTCCCAGCCTTTCTCTAGAGGGACTTTACTCCACTCCCGGCCTTTTCCGCCCTCCAGTTCCACGTCGATGAAGCTGCGCTGGCAAGTTACGGGGCACCAATGACAGACCGTGTCCACGGAAGTTGCCGTTTTATAAGTCAATCTCTCGATTGCATCAAAACCGCGAAACTTGCTTTCTCCGCCGCCTTCCCACCAGTCCAGAGCGACCAGGGCCGCGCCAATCGCTCCAGCTTCGCCCGAGTACGGGTGCACGACCACTTCCGCACCAGGAACTTTCTTCAAGATGAAGTCCACCTGCGTCTTCACCACCGCAAGGTTTTTGTGGGTCCCGCCTTGCAGGATGTACTTCTTCCCTACCTGCTGAAGATTGTTCAGGCCGCCGGCGTAAATCCAGACATTCAGCGGGAGAATCGCGCACAGCCCGGCAAGGATTTCTTCCGCCTGCCATCCTTTGCGCTGCTGATTGACGATGTCACTCTGCAGGAAGACTCCGCATCCCATGGAAAGCTGGGGCATGGCTTGAGCACGGAAAGCGCCGTCGGCCATTTCACTCATGGGAATGTTGAAGCGCTCGGCCACGCCCTGAAGAAATGCACCGTTGCCCGAGGAGCACTGCGAGTTCAGGCGAAAATCTGTAACGGCGCCGTTGTTCAGGATCATAATTTTGACGTCAACGCCGCCCACGTCGCAGATGCAGTCCGCGTCCGGGAAGTAGTGCAGCCCGGCGCTGGCGTGCGCGATGGTTTCCACCACTGGGCAATCGGCGCCGAGAATGTCTTTCAGGAGATCCTTGCCGTAGCCCGTGATGGCCAGGCCAAGAATGTCTCCATCTCCGACCGCCTCGCGCACCTGACGGAACAGACCCTTGGCATCGTCGATCGGATTGCCGCGGCTCAGAGCGTAGCAGGAGAATAGCAAATCTTTGTCGGGCGACATGCAGACCGCCTTCGCCGTCGTCGAGCCAAAGTCGCAGCCCACCACAACTGGCCCGAGTTTGCTGATCTTGCCGAGCATTGGAAGTTGCACTCGAGGAGTGCGTCGGGGTTTCCCGTGCGCGTTCGAGTGTCCGTTTCCGTTGCTCTTGCTCTTCCCGTTCGTGTTGCCACCGGGCGTGGAATAGCGATCCAGAAAGGACTTCAGCTCGGCGGCATCGCTCCACAATCCGCCGCGTCCGATTTTCTTTTTTTCCTCGTATTGTCCTTCTTCAATCCACCAACGCAGTTTCTTGGTTCCCAGGTAGACGCCGACCGTCGGCGAATCTCGGCGTCCCACTTCAATACAGCCCTGGGCTGCATAGTAGAGAGCGTCGTCGGGCACGCGGATCAGCGACTCGGGCCCGCGGTCATCCGGCATCGCGACCTTGCGCTCTTTCCATACTTTGCCGAGATGGTAGCGCCACGCCTCCTGCAATCCTTTGAAGAAGAGGTTGGGGCCGCCCAGCAAAAGAATTTCCGGCAGGGGCGTGTTCCCGCGAGTCAGCGTCGCCAGGTTCTGATACACCACCGCCTCGAACAAAGAAGCTATGATCTCTTCCACCGAAACGCCGGCCTTCAGCAGTGTGTTGGCATCGGCCTCGGCGAAGATGCCACACTTGCTGCTGATCTTGTGCAGCGTGTATCCCTCGTAACCCATCTTCGAGAGTTGATCCGTTGAAATCTCCAGCTTCCGGGCGGTCTTCTCGATGAATGTTCCGGTACCTCCGGAGCACGCGCTCTGCATCAGTACCTGCTTGCTTTTGCTGGGGCAGTCGCCGCTGAAGAAAATTGTCTTCATATCTTCGCCGCCGATTTCGCTGACGAAGCGCACGTCGGGATGAACTTTCTCGACCGCGGCGGCGACTGCCACAACTTCCTGAACCACTTTCCCGCCGACCAGGGGCGCGATCAGGCCAGCCCCAGATCCCGTGAAGAGCACGCGGTCTTGCTCCGGCGTAAAACCGTGTTCTTTCTCCAGTCGGTTCAGGAAGTCGAGGACCTTCTCGGCCTGCTTCGTGTTGTGACGTTCGTACGCCTGCCCCAGCAGTTCGCCTGACGCGGTGGCAATCGAGTACTTGCAGGTGGTGCTGCCGACGTCGAGGCCGCAGATTTTCCCCGTGCCTGCAGGAACTGTGGTATCAGGGGCAGCCGTTGGCTTGATCAGCGAAGGATCTTGCTCGAGCGGTTGGATCTGGATAAAGCCTTCACCTGCCATGGATGAACCTCGTCTCAGTTGCGCGCGTCAGTTGTGCGTGTCAGTTTGGTTTGCGGAGCCATCAGGCCCGCGCCAGTCCCTTGTCGTAAGCCAGATGCATCACGTAGTTGGCAGCCGTGCCGGCGTATCCGCGATGAGGAACCAAATAGGTCGCCTTCCGCACCTCGGGATGTTTCGCCTCATATTTCCGAATACGCTCTACGCTCAGCCCTGTCCTGTCCATGACGCCTTCAAACTCTGCCTGTACCCGCTTCTTCGCTTCCGTCAGGATCATCTGGCAGCGGGAAAGCGCGTGCACTTCCGCGTCACCCTTTACTTCGATGGGGGCGTACAGCAGGTCCGGATATTTCCCGACGACGTTGGCCATCGAACCGACGGACATCGTGTTCGGCATGCAGGAGTAGGGCGACAGCTCACAAATCATATGCGCCGTTTTGTGATGGTAGGAATGCAGCGCCTTGCCGATCAGCATGTGCCCTTCGCCGCCCCGCAGTTCGAAGTGATAGAAGGGTTCGGCGAGCCGCTTGAGCTCTTCCTGGTCCGGCAATTCGTGCGGCAGATTCGCCAGCGCCTTGCGGAAGCGGTTGTAGGTGCCGCGGTAGATACGCTCGAGCGCATGCAAAGCCAGGTTCTCGACCTTCGGATGCTTGCTCTTGCTGTTCCGGTGCTCCAGTTTGCGGATGGTGGGATGCAACAGGTAGTGCAGCCACACCGCGACTGGCGGCGGGAGGACTTCCGACTCTTCCTGCTCCAGCCAGCGCTTGATGTTGTAGTTGCCTTCGCCTTCGTGGGTCTGCAGCCAGAACTCTCCGGTAATTTTCACCTTCGCTTTCACGCGCAGATGGTCGACCTCAATGTCGTCCCACTTCTTGCGGACTTCGCGCAGGGCGCGGGTGAAATAGCTGCTGAGCAAGTGCCAGGCCAGCGTCCCGTATTTCTTACCGTGATCCGGCCGGTGCAGAAACACGTCGTACATTTGCTCCACGCACTCGCGCAGCACCAACTCCGTCTGCCCCGGATTCACTTCGTAGGGACGCGTCATGAACTCGAGGTCGGTCAGCAGATCTCCGCAGAGGATCGACCAGATGAGGCCCAGGCTCATGGGCATGTTGATGTCGAGGCCGCCGCCGTTGCCGGGGCCCTGGTCGAGTTCGTCCTGCGCCAGCAAGAACAGACGGAAATCGCGTAGCCCCAGCCCGTCCAGAGCCATGGCATACGATTCGTGGTATTGACCGAAACGGCACGGTCCGCAGGCGCCCGCCGTGAGGTATACGAACTTGCGATTGACTTCGTCCTTGCCGTGTTCCTTCACTTCCTTCTTCAGAAAGTTGACCAGGCTTCCGGTGGTGAAGATCGTCGGGCAGCAGGCTCCCACATCGATCAATTCTTTGCCCGCGTCCAGGTCGTCGCGCGCGATGTTGGGCAGGGGCTCGGCGTTGTACTTCAGGTTGTGAAGCGCGCCCTGCATCAGCCGCTCATGCTTCCAGGTAAGGCCGCCGTAGAGGATGGTGGTTGTGTCACGCTCATCGCGGGTGAAGGGCCGGGGCTTGTAAGCGGTGTAATGGCTGATGATGGGTAGCTTTGCCAATTGAGCCATGGACGTTTCTCCTTGGAACTGCCTAAGTTTCTTCCCCAGGGAAATGCTGCCGGGATCGTTCATCCCACATCAAAATTCCTCAAACGCTAGCGCGACGACCGGGGCTAGTGAGCACGGTGCGTCATTCCAATGGCGGGCGAGCACATGTTCTGCCGGTCAACATAATTCACAAAGTTGACCAGCATTAGGATCAGCAGAACTCGCCACTGCTTCCCCCTAAAGTCAGAAAGCTTCTCTTGGAACCGCTCTATTCGCTGTATTCCCCATATTCAGAGTCTGCCTAGTTGTTCCCCACAAGCACGCCCGCCGCAAGAGCGGCGTGATCGGAGGGCCACAGTCCATCGGGCAACCGGCTTTTCGCATTTGCCCCAATCAATACGGCTCCCCATGGACTCACGTTGCCGTGCGTCAGAACCAGGTCGATTCGCTGGTAAAGCTGCGAGACAGGATTGTTGTCCGCCTCATCCTGGCAACACGTTAATCCGGCACGCTTCGGATATATCCTGGACCAGACGTCGTCATAGCCGGCAGACATAAAATCCACATACGTCGCGTCTTGCGGTTGGGGGAATGCCTGCGCGTTCGAATCCATCGCTATGATCACGGGCAAGGATGAATTTGCCGGACCTGCTCGCAACTCGCCCCCTTGCAATTCCCGGATGGTCGCATCGAAGGACTCAAGATGAGTGTCGATGTAGAGGAAGGAGTTCCCGAAGAACTCCGCATCCACCGAGGCCCACGATCTGGGCAGCGGCACTTGGCCGATCGGAGTTGGCAGAACTAATTCGTTTACGAATTGTCCGGATTGCGGGTTACTCCACTGGAATATCCAGGTCGGAAGATCCGTGCGGGCCAGGATTACGTTGTAATCGTTCACGCTGACGCAGATATAGTTGGTGGGCGGAATCAGCCCGGGCGTAGGCGGAAATGCATACTCGGTGACTTGCACGGCTACTTTGTAGTGTCCGCCCTGCGCGGCCAGGTCGCTGAGAAGTTCCTGCAACATGTCATATTGCAGGGTCATGGCTCCGCACGTTCCGGTAAGCGGGTCGAAGGTTCCGGTGTACCACTGGTCGACTTCCTGTAAGCTCAGCAGCTCCGGCTGTGCTTCAAGGATTTCTCGTGCTACCGCCTGCATCCTTTCCTGAGGATTGGTGCCCTGAACCTGCGTAACGACCTGGCCGACGCCGATCAAGAATCCCGGAAGAGTGGTGGCTCCCACCACTTGCTGAAAGTCGGTCCCCTCGTTCACGTTGTATGTCATGACAAGGCCGGGGCCAGGAAAAGACTGGGCTTCGGCGGGAACGGGGGTGGTTGCGCAGATCGCAGCGACGAAAGCGATTAAAAGTGTTGCACATACACATTTGTGTTTCATAAGTTCTCCTAAATCATAGTTTTCAATCTCAGAATCGAATTGCCCCCAACTCAACTAAACGTGAGGCGGTGAAATGGCATTTCCGACAAGACCAAGTCAATACCGGTTGAAGGTTGACGTAAGCACACTGCCAGTGCATCTCCATTCCGGTCCCTCCGACACTAGGGATCCTTCCGAGGAACACTGGCCGCTTCAAAGTGAGTACAACCCTGCGAAGAGCCGCGCAAGCGACAATGTACGACATCCCGCGTCATCATGAACAAACGAACAAACAGTGCGGGTTGTAGGGTGTCGATGGCCGCCGACAATAGTCTGGAGGCTGGGGAAAGGGTCAGTCTGGTTTCCACAGAGGGTGAGCCCAGTCTGAATCCGTGCGTCCGACAGGCGCTCCGAAGGCTCAGACCTTATACAGCTAATCTGTTCCGGCCAACCAGCAGCTCTGCTCTGTTCCTTAAGAGCACTGGACCACTGATATCTTCCTGCAAGTCGGCAGCAATTTCGTTCCCGTCAGTAAGCATGGTGGGTGAGAAGTAGTGCTGGTATCGTGGATTGATTCGAAATGCGGGCTGGTAAACCTTGTCTAGTCGTTCCGAGCTGCTGATGTAGGTTCTCTTGTGGGCACGTCCGATCCAACCCGGCGCCGTGAACCATTCGTGGGCAAACAACAGGCCGACATTCATCAGAGCAAGCCGCATCTGTAAGGGCGTTAACACTTTTCTATAGCGCCGACAAAAACTGAATGTGTGACTCAATATCCGTGTGCGATAGCCGTTCATGGTTTGAGTCGCCTCGATAAAAGGCTGCACTCGGGCGATGCTCTCAAGCGGTTCCAGCGACAATACGCAGCTGTTGAGGTCGCGGATCCTGGTGTTCGGGAGCAGACGGCGCTTTTCCGCACACTCTCGAAAGAAGGGCGTTCCGGGAAATGGGATCGGCAAAGATAAGAAAGAGGGCAGAGTGATTTCGGGTGTCCGCAACACAAAAGCCACTTCGCGTTCGAGATCATCCACGGTTCGAGAAGTCACGTCCAGAATCAATCCGTACAGGAAAAGGATTCCCGCATTTAGACACTTGGAGATCATCTCAACCTGCGGCAGGTGGCTGTTCTGGCCCTTGTTCATGGAGCCCAGCCAGGCATTGTCGAATGATTCAACTCCGGTGAAGAGGGCTACGCAACCGGCTTCCCGGGCAGTTTCAAGGTTCGCATCGTCATAAAAGAAATCATTCGTGACCAAGGCGCCCCAACCGCCAAAGCGTTGGTCTTTGTACATCTGCTTTAGCAGACGTATGCGTTCGTGAAAGTAGTTTTTGTCATTGCCATAGAAATTGTTGTCGATAAAAAGAAAGAAGTCTTTGTAGCCGACCGCCAGGATCTGTTTGCGCGTGTAGTCAAGATCGTATTTCTGATAGCCTCTGCTCTCGGCGGTCATGGAACAAAACGCGCAGCGGAAATTGCAATTGCGGCTGGATTCGATGTGGCCTACATCGCTAACCCAATAGGCTAGATCAAAGCGGGGAGTCATCTCTTCGGCTACAGCGTCCTCACTAAACACTTCCCGCGCGACCTCGCCGAGTTCCTCAATATCCCCGAGACAGCAGTAGTCAAAGAAACTCCTCGCATACCGCGGAAACGAACGTATTCCGGGTCCGCCTGCTACCACGATGACCTGCGGATTAGAACTTCGGGCATAGGCAGTCACGTGCAGCATGCGGTCAAATCCTGTGGTAAGGCCTGTGAGCACGAGCATGTCTGGCCATGAGAGGAGTTGGGGATCTTCGAGGGAACCGCTGCTGATTTCGTTATAAAGGCGCACGTCGCAGAAATCGCGATTGAAAGCCCCTGCCAAATATACGGGGCCCATGGCCATGGGAAGTTTTCTTGTCCGTGGAATATTTTCACGGAGATCGTCAAAATAACAATTCACAACCAAAATGCGCGGCTTACGGCTCCGCATGTATGCAGTTCGAACGGACACGCTGCCCCTTTTGCCGCCGGGATAAACAGAGCCTACACTTTACGCTGCGACGATTTGTATGACAATGCCCCGAGAGTCTTCTGCGAGGACCAGAAACCTTATCGTAAAGGCGCACCTATTGAAAGGTTCACGTAGCAAACTCCTCGTCCGTGGTGTTGTCCGCCGTGTTATTCGGCAGACCTAACTAAAGTTCACCTGCACACCGAAGCGCGGCCTGAGAGGATCTATGCGCTTAAGCAGATTTGCAAACTGCGGGTCGGAGCGAAAGGCATCAAACGCAGGCTCGAAATGGAGATACAAAGGCCAGCCGGAACGCTCCTCATAAGCTCTTTCCAGCCATTCGAGGGTCTCGTCTCTTGAAGATAATGAGCTCATGGCGAAGGCGACGAAATAGGCCAAGACATGACGGTGCTGTTGCAAACTCAAAAGCTTGGCCAGCACCTCTTGCCCCTCAGATTGTCGGCCCGCAGCGCCGAGCACATAAGCCAATGCCGATAGCGCTCCGGGATGGACGCTGGACAGTTCCGCCGCGCTTTGCAGATGATCTATGCTCCGGTCGAAATTGTGCATTTTCGCGTACGTCATCCCCAGGTAATAGCGCGCCAGGGGGAATCCCGGGTCGAATTCGACAGTTTTCTCCAGTTGCCTGATGGACTTGTCATATTCGCGAGCAAAATAGAGCATCCAACCCATGTGGCAGCCGATCACTGAGGACAAAGGATCGATCCGCCGGGCGCACTCCAGGGCAGCAAAAGCTTCGGAGAACCGGCCAACTTGCACGAGGTTGAATCCGTACCAGTCATAGGCATACCAGTTCGGATTCAGCTCGATGGCACGCTTGTGTTCTGCTTCCGCAGACAGCCAATCCCAGTCGTATTGCAGCGTTGCATAGCCGAGAGAGGTATGCGCCTCAGACAATGTGTCATCCAATTGCACGGCGGTCCGTGCCGCGGCCTTGGCCTTTTCAAAGGCAGTCTTGGACGGGATTGCCCCGTAGAATCCGATCACGCTATAGGCATCGGCAAGACCGGCATAAGCGGGGGCATAGCCCGGATCCTTTTGGATCGCCCGATTGAAATAATCAATTGCTTTCGAATACCCCGGCTCAACTCTTTGAGCCAAATAATGGCGCCCGCGAAGGTAGAATTCGTAGGCTTCCGTATCACCAGTGACTGAACGTGCGCCGAGTGCTTGCCGTTCGGGGACAAGTTCAACCGCTAGTGACCGGGCGATTCGTTCCGCGACCTCTGATTGAATTTCCAGCACATCTTTCAGCCCGCGGTCATAGCTCTCGGCCCAGAGATGCGTTTGATCTCGGACCTGAATCAACTGTGTCGTTATCCTTACACGATCACCGGCACGCCGGATGCTGCCCTCCAGGGCAAACTGGACACCAAGCTCTTGCCCGATGGCTTTGATGGTTTTCGACGTTTTCTTGAACTGCATGGCCGAGGTTCTGGCTATCACGCCCAAGCGCTCGGGATTCAGCCGGCTCAAGTGCGCGATCATTTCTTCGGTTAAGCCGTCAGCGAAGTACTCCTGATCCGCTTCGAGATTCAGGTTCGAGAACGGCAACACAATGAGCATCTTCTTACTGCTGTCAGGCGGCTGCAGGTCCAGCTGCACTGGTGCGATGAAGCGGTAACCACGCCTGGAAAGGGTTTCGATGAAGCGCGGATTATCGGCAGAATCGCCCAAGGCTTCGCGCAGTTTGTTGATAGCACGATTGACGCCGTGGTCGAAATCAACGAAGGTATCAGCACCCCAAATCTTGTGCTGGATCTCCTCCCGGGTAACCACCTCGTTCGGTTTTTCCAGCAAGAGGGTCAACAACTGAAATGGCTGTTCCTGTAATCGCAGCTTGTGTCCCTTCTTGCGAAGCTCTCTAGTGCTGAGGTTCACCTCAAAAACACCAAATCGAATTTGTGAGGCAGACGTGGCCAGATGCGCACCCATATTCTTTGCTTAGCGAGGAAATTCCCAGCCGAAACAAGGCGGCATTCAGGGGTTTGGCTATTTGGGACGGCTGATGCGACGCTGTTAAGACGTTCCCCTTCTTGCACTGCCTGTAGCGGGCTTCCACGACCTCCCCGAAAGTCGTTGCCGAGTTTAGCACCCTTAATGCCACGAAAGAAAGGAGAGTGCTCCCCAGTTCCGGAGCATGTAAAAGGATAACGCCTTCTATTTCATAATCTTAGCAGAGTACTTATTGCCAGCGCTAAAGGAGCACCAGAGCATTGCTTCAGCGCAAGTCAATCCAGATAATCCCAGAACACGCATCGGCAGGGAGCGGAGTTACAGGTTACCGGCTTTTGAGTGGTGCACTCACTGGCACCCAGTGGCCCAGCGAGGAAACAACTCTAAACGCCTGCATTCGCATTGACACTTCACAACGGAGGACAATCGTGGGCCAAGGTTCTGTGACTCCTTCCAACGGGCATTGGACTACAACCGACAAGCAGAGTATTCTCTCGGCTATTCCACGGGGTGGGTTCTTGAGGCCAGCGACTATGAATGGGGAGGGCACACAGGCGCGATCGGCGGCACTGGACCCAACTAACGACCGGCTCGACTCCTGGAAGGAAATTGCGGCGTATCTGAAGAAAGAGGTTCGGACAGTCCAGCGCTGGGAGAAGAGCTCGGGCTTGCCCGTGCGCCGCCTCGCTCATGGAAAACAGGGCACGGTCTTCGCATACAAATCAGAACTGGACGCCTGGTGGCAGGAAAGCCAAAGCAAGCTTGCCGACGAAGAAGAAAAGTCCGATGCCGACGCTGGCTCCTCCAGTTCAAACGCTATTGAATCGGCCCCTGCGGTAGACCTTCCTGACAGGACCGATGATCAGGCTCGGCACGATCGTCTTCGTCGCCTCCTGCTCCTGGCTTTGGTAGTCAGTCTGGGCGCGGCGATACCGATAGGCGTTTTCTGGTCTAATATTCAAACCTCGTTTTTGCCTTCTGTACCCAAAGTGACGCTCGCCGTCCGGCCATTTAAGAACATGAGCGGCGATCCGCACCAGGACTTCGTAGCCGACGGGCTCACCGAAGAACTGACCTCTCGGCTTGGTCAGCTTCATCCCGACGAAATGGGCGTCATCCGCCTCATCCCGGCTTATGCCTCGAGTGACCTCGATCGCGTCGGCAAGGACATCCATGCCAACTATTTGCTCGAAGGTGGTGTGCGCGTTTCCGGACCGCGAGTAGCGATTACGGCGCAACTGTTTCAAGTTCGCGACCATACGCTGGTTTGGGGTGAGTCTTACGAGCGAGACTTGCAGGACGTGCTGCGCATCCAAGGTGAGGTCGCCGGCGCCATTGCCGGCGGAGTCCTGAATAAGCTGCCTCATGCCCAACCCTCGATCCGTCAGGTCAATCGCGAAGCCTATCTGGCTTACCTAGAGGGACGCTATTTCTGGAACAAGCGCACAGAAGAAGGCTTCGCAAAGGCAATCACGCTGTTCCGACGATCCATAGAGATCGATCCAACCTATGCGCCGTCCTATGCTGGCCTCGCCGACTGCTACGCGTTACTGGGGTCGGCACCATACTCAACTCTGACGCCCGAGGAAGCGTTCCCGCAGGCTGAAGCGGCGGCAAGGAAGGCCCTCGAACTCGACAGCACACTTGCCGCGGCGCACGTGCCGCTCGGCTATTCCCAACTGGTTTATGAGCGGAATTTTCCCGAGGCGCGGAAGGAGTTCGAAACAGCCATACAATTGGGTCCCGGATATGCCACCGCCCACCAGTTTTACGGCTACTACCTGACCGCCATGGGGAAGTCGGACGAAGCGATCGCGGAGAGAAAGAAAGCCGTCGAGTTAGATCCAATCAGTCCGCTACTGAACTCGGCCCTGGGTGAAGCGTATTACCACGCGCGGCGGTTTGATGTCACCATCGAACAGAACAAAAGGGCGCTCGAACTAGATCCCAGCTATGCTATCGCATTGGTCAATATCGGTCGGGCCTACGAGCAGATGGGAATGCACCAGCAGGCACGGGACGCTTTCCAACAAATTCTCACGGCTGCCCCCGAGGACCCCGCGATTCTCGCCCTTATGGGTCATGAGTATGCTGTCTCAGGCGACAAGGTCAGGGCCGGCCAGATTCTGGACAAGCTCACGGCCATATCGAACAAGAAGTATGTTCCCGCGGTTTATTTCGCAGTGGTTTATATCGGCCTGAACCGGAAGGACGATTCTTTCCGCTGGCTCGACAGAGCTTTTGACGAACGTTGCGAATATCTGGTTTACCTGGGCAGCGAGCCGATGGCCGACCCGCTGCGTGGCGACCCACGGTTCTCCCGCCTCTTAACCCGTATCGGGTTGAGGACCAAATACGACTCGTCCCGCAGTTCGAACTCCTTAGTTGAGCGGTATTCGCGTTTCTCCTCCGACTCTGTGCCTGTCACGACAAGTCGAATGAACTGACGAGCAAGGCCATCACTCCCAGCAAGCCACCCATCTCCCGACTTGCAATTAAAGACACCTCCAGTACATGGATTGGTTTTTGTCTCATCAACACTGAAACATGCGACAAAGTGCGACAACACATTTAAACATCCAGTATTTCGTTCCTTGTCGCTTGCGGGTGTTTGCGACGCCGATTAGCATCGCAGCGCTTGAGAGCAAGACGTAGGCGGAGCGACCATGTGGTACACGACAGATTTCGTGCAATCCCCCAAGAGCACTTTCGCGAGCAATCGAATCGCAAACACGGAACAAGACAGGAGTCAACCATGCGGTCACTAAGCGCGTGCACTTTGCTGTTGGCGACGTTGCTGACAGGATGCGGCTCCTCCAGCGCACCTCCGACGCTAAAGTCAGGACCTGAGCTTGTGTTGGTGACGAACTATGGCACCCGCACTGGTCAACCGTACACCGTGTCGGCGTTCTCCCTGAGATCTAGCAACGGAATTCTCACCCAGGTCTCTGGTTCACCTTTTTCTGTTGGGAATGCTCCCAATTCTCTTGCCGTCGATCCGGCGGGGAAGTTCGCTTATGTTGCCGACCTCGGCAGTTTTGATATCACGGTCTTGAGCATCGGCAGCGGCGGAGTGCTTGCTGCCGTCGCTGGTTCGCCGTTTCCCACCGGCAACAATCCACAAGCTATCACCATGCACAAGTCCGGCAAGTTCCTTTATGTCGCCACTGTAACCCCGGGCAACCCAACTCCGGGGGCCATTTGGGCATATTCCGTCGATGCGAGCACTGGAGCAATTGTGCCATTGGCCGAATCGCCGTTTCCCGCCGGCCAGCTGCCAAGTTCCATCACTACGGACCGCAGCGGCATGTTTCTGTACGCCGGAGACTTAACAGCAGGCCAGATTCTGGGCTATTCCATCGACCAGTCCACGGGTGCACTGACGCCAATGCCGGGGTCACCATTCGCTGCGGGCACTTTCCCCTTCGCGGTAGTGTCCAATCCAACCGCTGAGTATCTCTACGTGGCGAATCAAGGAGACAATGATGTTTCGGCCTATGCGATCAATTCTTCGAGTGGCGCGCTAGCACCGGTGTCGGGCTCACCGTTTGCCGCAGGAAGCGCCCCCTTGTCCGCAGCCGTAAGCCCGTCGGGAGGATTCCTGTACGTTACGAATGCACAGTCGGCAAACGTCTCTGCCTACACGGTCAATAGTAGTACAGGAGTTCTTACCGAAGTCGCTGGCTCGCCCTTTAGCGCGGGAACTTCGCCGGATGGGATCGCTGTGGATACTACGGGAGCGTTTCTCGATGTGACGGACACTGCGTTAAGCGACGTCCTCGCTTATTCGATCGGCACCGGAGGAGCATTGACTCCTGTTTCAGGTTCTCCTTTTGGACCAACCGGAGGGGCACCGTCGGCCATCGTCGTAGTCAATTTGAACACCAACTAAAAGAGCACCGGGAAGAGTTCGGGACAGATTTCGGCTTCTGCGGGAGTCATGAATTGAATTCACATATGCGTACTCCATTTTCGAAGATCCAAAAGGAGTCCAGGGTGCACGCACTCGTGTTGTTGCTGGCATTCACGGCTGCATTGAGTGGATGCTCTATCAAGAAAGTAGCGGTCAACAAGTTGGGGGACTCCCTGGCCAGTGGGGGAACCACGTTTGCCTCCGACGACGACCCTGACTTGGTGGGAGAGGCTCTGCCGTTCAGTCTCAAACTGATGGAGAGCCTTCTGGCAGAAACTCCGCAGCACCGCGGACTCCTGCTGGCAGCGTCCAGCGGCTTCACCCAGTACGCGTTTGTCTATGTTCAACAGCCTGCCGAGGAAATCGAAAGTCAAGATTTGGCAAAGTACGACTATTTGCGCATGCGTGCCCGGCATCTCTACCTGCGCGCGCGAAAGTATGGGTTGCGCGGCCTGGAGGTCAATCATCCAGGCTTTGAGAGGGAACTCCGCCAGGACGCCAAGGCTGTAATTCGTAAGACCACAGTGAAGGACGTGCCCCTGCTTTATTGGACGGCGGCTTCGTGGGGTGCCGCGATTGGAGTCTCGAAAGACGATCCGGAACTGGTCGCCGATCAGACCATCGTTGAAGCTTTGATTGACCGTGCGTACGAACTCCAACCCGATTATGACCATGGTGCCCTCGACGAATTTCTGATCAGCTATGAATCCGTCCGTCAGGTCAGCGGAGATTTTGCTCCGAGGTCGCGGAAACACTTCGAACGCGCCGTCGGGCTCACGTCGGGACAAAGCGCCGCACCGTATGTAGCTATGGCCGAAACCGTTTCGGAGAGCAAACAAGACTCCGAAGAATTCAAATCGTTGCTCAAGAAGGCCTTAGCCATAAATCCGGATGCCCGGCCGGAGTGGAAGCTCGTCAACCTCGTTATGCAGCGCCGGGCGCGGTGGCTGCTTTCTCACGAAGACGAATTATTCGCAAAATAAGAGCGAGGAACTATGAGGAGTTATGTAACAACTTCGATCAACAACGGAAGCATAAGGCCAGGTGTGGCGATCCTTGCAGTGCTGCTCACGATGCTGTTTGCCACGACAACCTGGGCGCAGACGCGGATTCGCCTTGGTACTCTAGTTCCTTCCGGATCCTCCTACTATCACAGCTTGGAATCCATGGGCGCAAAGTGGAAGCAAGCGTCGAACGGCGCCATCACCCTCACCCTGTACGGCGGCGGCACGATGGGAAGTGAGGATGAAATCGTCAGGCGGATGCGGATTGGCCAACTCCAGGCCGCGCTGCTGACAGCCGCGGGACTGTCGGAAATTGATCCATCGGTGGGTGCGTTGCAGAAGATGCCATTGATGTACCGCTCGCTCGATGAATCCGCTTACGTGCGGGAGAAGTTGGCGCCAGATCTGGAGCGTCGTCTGGCCGAGAAGGGATTCGTTGTGCTGTTTTGGGGGGATGGCGGATGGGTAAGGCTATTTACCAAGAATCCTGGGATGCTACCAAGAGATTTCAAGACGATGAAGATTTTTGTAACCGCCAATGACGTTGCGCTGTCGGAACTCTACAAGACCGCGGGTTTCCATCCGGTGCTGCTGGAATGGTCGGATGCGCTGACTAGCTTGCAAACGGGCATAGTCGATGCCGTGCCAACGATACCGTTTCACGCTCTTACGAACCAGTTCTACCTCTCAACGCACAACATGCTGGCCCTGGACTGGCTGCCGCTGGTAGGCGCGCTGATCGTTACCAAGAAGAGCTGGGAAGCGCTTCAACCGGCACAGAGGGATGCCATGCTGAAATCGGCGGCGGAATGCGGTCGTGAGCTTCAGGAGCAGGGCCGCAAAGAAAACCAGGAGTCCGTTGAAGCCATGCAGAAGCGTGGTCTTCAGGTTCACAGTGTCGACAAGGAGGCAGAAGCGGAGTGGCGGCGGTTCTCTGAGGGTCTGTACCCGAACATTCGCGGCAATATCGTACCCGCCGAGATGTTTGACAAGGTTGTGCAGATACTTCACGAATATCGCGCAGTGCCAGGAGTACCCGAAAAGTGACCAGCGAATTGACGCTTCCGCTGACGATCTCCAGTCAGACAACCACCCCGGATTCAGGTCCGGTTTCGAGGAAGAACTGGCTGCGTACCACGGAGAATGCCGTGGTCTCCGTGGCCCTGTTAGCCATGGTCTTGATTCCGCTCGCAGAAAGCTTCCTGCGCCGTATTTTCCAACTTGGAATCCCGGCTTCGACAGCCTTGGTCCAGCACATGGTGCTCGTGGTCGGGATGCTCGGCGGAGCCATCGCGGCGCGCGAAGGAAGACTGCTTTCGCTCTCAACACTAGGGGAAACATCGTTTCACGGACGCTGGAAGACCACCTCTAGGATTTTCACGAGCGGTGTGTCCGCTGCTGTAACCGGGTTCCTATGCCTGGCGAGCTATCAATTTGTGGCGTCGGAGCGAGCGGGTGGACAAGTTCTGGCTTACCGGGTTTCGATGTGGGTGGTCGAGTCGGTTCTCCCCTTCGGATTCGCGGTGATCGCGATCCGAATTCTTCTCCGCACTTCGGAGAAATGGGGCCCGCGGGTCGCGGCCACCCTTTGTGCTCTTATGTTAGCGGGAATCGTGATGGCGTGGCCGGCAGGCTTCCACCATTCGGTTGCGATTGCGATGTTCATCCTGCTGGTTGCGTCGGTGCTGGGCGTGCCCGCGTTCGTCAGTCTGGGTGGCGTCGCCTTGGTTTTGTTTTGGGGCGCAGATCAGCCGATCGCGGCAATTCCCGTTGCCCATTATTCGCTGGTAACAAATCCGTCTCTTCCCACGCTACCCCTGTTCACACTGGCGGGCTATTTTCTGGCCGAAGGGGGCGCGCCAAAACGGCTGGTACGAGCCTTCTATGCGCTGTTCGGACAATTCCGTGGCGGGCCGGCGATCGTAACGGTACTGGTTTGTGCCCTTTTTACCTCCTTCACGGGAGCTTCGGGCGTAACCATCCTTGCGCTTGGCGGGCTGCTGATGCCGGTGTTACTCGGCGCACGCTACTCCGAGAGCGATTCTCTCGGATTGCTGACCGGCTCAGGTTCCCTCGGGTTGTTGCTGCCCCCCTGCCTGCCTTTGATCGTTTATGCGATTGTGGCGAATGTCCCGATTAAGCAGATGTTTCTGGGAGGAATTATTCCTGCCGTAGTCATGATGACAGCAACGGCCATGTGGGGTATACATCGAGGCTCGGCCAGCGGCGGCACAGTTCGGAAATTCGAATGGCAAGAGGCGCGCTCCGCAATGTGGGACGTCAAGTGGGAGTTGGCCACACCTGTGGTCGCCTCCATTGCACTCTTCAGCGGAATAGCTACACCGGTTGAGGCAGCAGCCGTCACGGCTTTCTACGCGTTTCTCACCGCCGCCGTGTTCCATCGCGATCTGAGCATTTTGCGTGACGCGCCACGGGTGATGGTGGAGTGCGGACTGCTGATCGGAGGCGTGCTTCTCATTCTTGGCGTATCGCTTGGCTTCACCAATTACCTGGTTGATGCAGAGGTCCCGACCTATGCCGTCGCCTGGACGACACAACACATTCATTCTCCCATCCTGTTTCTGCTGCTCTTAAACCTCTTCCTTCTGGTGGTCGGGTGTTTGATGGAGATCTATCCGGCGATCGTGGTAGAGGTTCCCCTGCTGGTTCCTCTCGGACTCGCATACCACATTGATCCGGTGCGGTTGGGAATCATTTTCCTGGCAAACATGGAGCTCGGCTATTTGACTCCGCCGATTGGTTTGAATCTCTTGATGTCTTCCTATCGATTCAAGAAGTCAGTACCGGAGGTGCTCCGCTCCGTCTGGCCGGTGGTCATGGTGATGATTCTGGGAGTTCTATTGATCACGTACATTCCGGCATTGACGACGGCACTACCGCGATTGTTTGGGTATTGAACGAACCGGCCGCAAGACGAACATTGGTTCAGTGAAAGGGAAACACAGTGAACAATAAGGCACATGCGGTTCAGTCAATTCTGCCGGTGACAGAAAACTGGGCCAAGGCGTGTAAGATTCCTGTGCACTTCCCTCTGCGCATTCGGTGCAGGATAAGCGAAACCAAGTCCCCTTACAGCAGGCATGTGTGGAAATCACTCGCGGCCATGATGCGGTTGTGCGTTCCTTGAAGGAGGCTCTATGGCAATTCAATCTCTGCACGCCGTTCGCGCGTTTGGCCTGGTTGGCTTATTGAGTTTCGTTAGCTGCGGCGGATCGTCAACTCCGTCAGGTCCCACAATCTCATCCGTATCGATATCGCCCACCGTGGTGACCCTCCAGGTTTCGCAGCCAAAACAGTTTACGGCGAAGGTTACCGGGACCGGGAACTTCGATCCATCTGTGCAGTGGTTCGTGAATGATGTGGCTGGCGGGAACAGCAGCGTTGGCACCGTTGTTGCAGGGTTATATACGGCGCCGGCTCAGGTCCCCAATCCGTCGACGGTGACGATTGAAGCGGTGGCTACGGCCGACTCCACGAAGTCAGCACCAGCACAGGCAACGATCCGCGCGATTCTCGCGCCCACAGTGGTGTGGAATGAAACGAATCTGAGCCTTCCGGGCGGAGATGACGGCGAAGTGTTTGACAGCGAAATACCGCCGGGCATCGGAGTGGCCGATGACGGCGCGGGCGGAGCATACGTTGTGTGGGAGCACAGGTTCCCGGTTGAAATCCTAGCGCAGCATCTGGACGCCAGCGGTTCCCCGACGTGGGCGGCTGGCGGGATTCTGGTAACGAATCCATGGACGGGATATCAAGCGATGCCGCGAGTGGTAAGTGATGGCGCTGGCGGAGTGATCGTAGTGTGGCTCGACGGACGCGCAGGTTCTTGTGACGAGTCCTTTATGGCTGAATGTGACATCTATGGTCAAAGGCTGAACTCCGCCGGAGCATTGCTGTGGGGGTCGGCCGGTATACCTGTGTCGACGGCGCCAAATAACCAGGGCGTTAACGGTCTCGCGATGGTCAGTGATGCTGCAGGTGGGGCAATTGTTGCTTTTTCGGATAGCCGAGCGGGTGAAGGCCTGACCGTCTATGCCCAGCGGATAGATACCAGCGGGAATCCCGTGTGGCCTGCAGACGGAGTCCTCTTCGGCCAGCAACCGAACGCGAACGATGTGCCTGATATCCAGCAAGTCAAACTGATCTCGGATGGGTCAGGTGGGGCGATCGGAGCTTGGTATTTCACCTCGTACATTGCCCCCGCAACGATTTCCTTAAGGGCCCAGCGGATCTCCTCCACTGGACAATTGGTATGGGGCAGCGTCCCGGTTGCTGTTCCTGGCGTTAGCGCCTCTGATCCGAACGGTACTGGCACCCAAACCTTCGATATGGCTAGCGACGGTTCTGGAGGAGCAGTAATCGCCGCCTCATGGCAGCCTTCCAGTGCGCTGGTGCCATCCATTCTCGCTCAGCGGCTCAGTTCCAGTGGAACCGTTGCTTGGTCTCAGTCCGGGATGGCCGTTTCAAACTCAACAAATGTCGGCCTTAATCCTGCTGTGCTCGCGGACGGTTCGGCTGGAGTCTTTGCGGCTTGGCAGGACTGCCCCAATGAGGGCTCCAACTGTGACATAGCCATGCAGCACCTCAATGCCAGCGGCCAGACAACCTGGGGCGCGAATCAAGTTTATATTTCCCAGGAGCCCAATCAACAGCTTGCTCCAACTCTCCAGCCGAACGGGACCGGTGGCGCACTTGTGATTTGGACGGACTGCCGCAACTATTCCGACGCGAATTCCTGCTACGCCAACTCCGACGTGTACGCGCAGGATGTAGATGCATCGGGAAACAGCCTTTGGCAGCTGAACGGTTATCCGTTGCTGGTCGACCCCGGTAATCAAGGGGAACAATATTATGTCTATACCCCGGCGCCAGCGACAGTTTCCGTGCGTCTTCAGTCCGGCGACATTTTTCTGGCGTGGCCGGACGGAAGAGATAACGTCTGCTTTACAATAAACGCCGCATCAGCCTGCGAAGTTTTTGTAGAGAGATTTAGTTTTTAGGCGCTCCCCGACGAGTGAACGCTCAGTCGGGATCGCCCTGAGTTCCAGAGGCGCCACGCTGCTACGGGAACTCCTTTGGGGGAGTAAACAAGTTCGTTCGTGGTCAATTGCAGGAGTAGGCGTCATCTTGTTAGTTGACGTCAGGGTGAGGCGACCCGAGAAAATCGATTGTAGGGCTTCCTGACGCGACTTTATTTTTGCTGATTTTGAGAGAAGGAGTTTTTCAGCCACTCCCGGTTACACTCATCGACCGATGTTCCTTGCGTGACACTTCAATCCTCCGCGATTAAGCGACGGTCACGATGCGGCGTTGTTCGGGGCTGCCCCGTGTTGAGTTCGCACTTCTCGCCCTGCTTTGCGCCGCAAGTCGGACAATGGATGGCTTGTATCTGTTTGAGAGAGGGCGGTCTCCATGGCGCGCAAATCACCGCCATTGAAATCGGTCCACATCGTGCCGCCGAAGATATTGACACCCCCAATGCTGACCTCTTCATCAAGTAGCGGTTTCACGTGCGGATATTTGGCTTTGAGCCACACCCTGAATCTTCGGTCCTCTTCATTCATCGGCCTCTGCGTGTAATATTCGTGGTTTCCCGTCACATAGAGGACTGGTTTCTTCCACTTCCGAAGAATCTGGTCGAGCGGCTCATAATCCCTGAGCGTGACGATGTCGCCTGCCAGGATCATGACATCTCCGTTCACTGCCGGGGGCAACATCCAGCCCGAGGCAAATTCAAGATGCAGGTCGCTATAAGTAATGATTCTCATGCTCGCAAGAAAAGGCTTGTTTGAACAGTCTTTCTCAAGTGCCAGATCTCCTCCTACAGGACAGCGGTTTTTGCACTGGCTCGATGTGTAAGAGGACAATTGCCATCAACAGCGATGCAACTTGGGGCGGAGCCGGTTCGTGGAAGTAAGAATCTGACATCCCCCGGATAGCTGAAGAATAAGCCGAGGCGCAAAGGCCAGTGTCAAGGCTCTTCGACCGCGAAGGCGGCGCGCGGAGCGCGGCCTTGACACTGGCCGGGCCTCGGCTATGCTCTGGCTATCCGGGGCATGTCATTCGGGAATGCTGCATCAAAGACCAAGACCGAAACCCTGACTGATCTGATTCGTGTGCGTGGTTTGTGGTTCTATCTTTTGCGCTACTGGCTCTTGCTGAATCGCAGGAGAATGGGACACGTCGCGGCTGAGTTCTTGTCCGAGCGTCTGTGCGTTGTTCGTATAAATCTGTGCGTCATAGCGTCCACGGGAGACCGAGACATAGGCCATGCGGCTGTTGAGCAGGTCCTTAGCGCCCAACTCGGTGTCTACGTGAATCAGGACACGGTCGGCAGTCTGTCCCTGGCTGGAGTGGCTGGTCATGGCATAACCGTGGTCGAGATGCAGATGCTTGCGCGGATCGAGTTCGACCGCGCGACCACCGTCCATCTTCAAGCGCAGCCGCCCGTTTTCGTGAATGCCCTCGATGGTGGCCAACTCGCGGTTCGCAACTTTGACCTGGTTGGCCGGCGCAGTAAATTGGATACGGTCGCCCACTGAAAAACTCCGCATCTCCTCGCGGAAGACGGAAACGCCCTGCTGCCGGCGTGGATCGTAAGTGCGCCGCGTGCCGTCCTGCAGTTCGACTGTCAGTCGGTTCTTCGGCGCGTCGATGTTCTTCACCTGTGCGTACGCGCCTTTCCCGATCCCGGTCTCCTTCGATGCCCGCGAATAGCGCAGCACATCGCCCACCTCATAGCGCTCGGCCCAGGTCCGGTCGGCTCCGGTGAGGTCTTGACGCGGCACTAGCGTCCTGATGCGGTACTCCTCGTTGCCGACGAGGCCACGCCGCTGCAATTCCACATGGACGCGCTCGTTGATCTCGATGCGAGAGCGATTATCGGGAGAAATCACCAGCGTTCTCCGGCGATTTTGCGTACTCCTTCGCGATAGCGGCGATGCGCTCGTCTTGGCATGGAATCTCATGGACTCGGCCCTGCCGGTCAAGATTCTGTATCGCTTCGCGCACTTCGCCCCGTGCAAGCTGCTCGACTACCTGTTTCAGTTCTGGGTCATTCTGGCGCACGATCTCTTCGAGCTTCACCGTTTTCATACCGGCGTCCTGGAGTTGCGCGAAGGGCCGCCCGGCCTCAACCGCCTCATGTTGCCGCCGGTCGCCGACGAGCAGCACACGGTCATTCGGATGGAGCCGGTTCACAAACTCATGCACCTGCCTGGTCGATGCCAGAGAGGATTCGTCGAGCACGTAAAGCCGCTTCTCTCCGGTATCCGGCTGCTGTCCACGTACCAGATGCCTCTGTAGTGTGCATGTCTCCATGCCTGCTTCGCCGAGCTTCTGCGCCGCGCGCGATGTTGGTGCGAAACCTTCCACCCTGTAGCCCTCGGCCTCCGCGCCTTCGCGGATCACGGACAGAGTTGTTGTCTTGCCCGCGCCCGCGATGCCATCTAAACCGACAACCTTTTCCCGCGAGAGAAAGATTTCGTCTACTGCTTGGCGCTGCGACGCATTCAACTCCGGGTGGCGGTCTTCCGTGGCTATGCGCACCTGCGGCGAGACCAGCATGGGATCGCTGTAGTCGCGCCGATTGCCTTCCTGCATCCGGCCAACGATCTCACGCTCCATGCATACCATCACGGCGGTTGTGTACTGTCTGCCAGCGCCAAGGTGCGACACTTCACGAAACTCCCCGGCCTCGATCCGGCGCTCGAACTCCTGCCGGACCTGGGCATAGGTGGTTTCTCCCATGCCGCGCACCAGCGCTGTTTCAAGGATCGCCCGGCGGTCCTGCACTGCCGATCTCTCGAAGACATGATCGCGAGCCCAGGTCACGGCTCGCTGCGCTTGAGCCCCCGGGTCTTGAGTCTGATACTTCACGTGTTCGCGCGCTTGGGCCACTACACGGTCCGCCTGATGTCCATAGTGTGCGGCCAACTCGCGGTGCCGCTGTAAGACTTCTCCAGGCGATAGCAGTTCCTTGCGGTCGCGCGTACGGTGGGCCGCGATCTGTGCTGCCGCGGCTCCGTCGATCCCCTGCTCCCGGAGATGGTCTTTCATCTGTTCACGTCGCGGACTGGAAGCCTCCAGATATTCCTTTGTGTAGCCTTTTACTTCCGGCTGTCCATGCTTGCCGCGCTCCACTTCGTAGCCCAGCTTTTCCAGACGCAGAGCCAACTCGGATCGGTAGACTGCGGTGATGTAGCGCTGTGACACGAACATCTCGTGCGGCTGGAAGGCTCGCATCTGTTTTCCGTTTTCGAGATCGTTCTCGCGCTCGGTCGTGTTGAAGATCACGGCATGAGTATGAAGCTGGGGCGCAGCATAGCCATCGACGGGCCGAGCGGTGTCGTGCTCGAAAGTCGCGGCGATAAATTTTCCGGTGGTCTCCGGGAGATGGACATTGCCGATCCGTGCCTGCGTGTATCGTTCAAGCTCCTGAAGTGCCGCGCGAACGCTCTCCCGATGGGCCTCCCGCACCCGATCATCGCCGCCTACGAGCGCCGTGAGCGATACCGACTTCGGCGCGGAAAATGTTGCGTCCCACCCGGCGCGATGCTCGGCGCTGGTCACTTCCTTACCGAATTTGCCTTCGTAGGTTCTCGAAACCTGATGCCGAACAAGCTGCTCTTCGGTGTGCGGATGTTGGCCTTCACTCAGTCGCGCAAAGTGTTCCGAACCAACGGCGCCTTGCAACCCCCACTGCTCGGCGAGCCTGCCCTGCCACTCACTGTGACCCTGCTGATCGCGGCTCCAGTAGTTTTGTTCCTGCGAGGCAAACTCACGCGCATGATAAGTACGAGCCTGGCTGGCTGACAGCGGTTTCGAGATCGTGAGCATACCGAGCGTTCCTCAACCGTGAAGTGGTCTTCTTTGCAATTTGTCTCTCATTCAATTCCCTTGGTTTTCTCCCAGGCGAACGCCTCTTTGGGCTTGGTCTCGGGCGCGCCGATGGTCGAACCAAAGAGCGCGAGCATCGGCTGGGTAGGCTTCTTCAGCGGATCGGCGGGAGCATTCGCGGGCACTGATGGCGCTGGTTTCGGCGCGATCTCTGGCGTCTGCCGCTGCGAAAATCTCGGCAGTCTGAACCGGATTCTGCCCATCTTTATCCTCCATCTCTGGATCAAACCTGGCCGAGGTCGGCCCCATTCGATCGTCTCCCTATCCCGCCATTTACGTGGGGACCGTTTCTGCAACACACTCCGCACAGCCATTAGCAAAAGGAACATCGCGGCTACCCAAAGCAACGGCGTCAAGAGCAAAAAGCTTCTGGGAAAAGGCATGGCACTCATGGCATACGAGCTCTTTTCTCAGCCTCGCGGGCGAAGAAATCATCAAGCAGTTTGCGCGCCTGCTGAAGCTTTCGTGCGTCTGCCTGGTCGCGAATTTTGAGGACGGAATCAGGCGACAATTGTCTACCTTCCGCTGCGGCCTCGGCGGCTGCATGGAAGAGATTCAACAGCGTGTAACGCACCGCCCAGACTTCTGCCAACACCAGTTCGCTGGGATCGGCGGGCCGCTGTCGCGCGGCGCGCAAAGCGGTCCCGCGCAGCCACTCGGAGAGAGCCTGGCCCGCGCTCTCGGCGGCGGCTTCTATTTCTCCCAGTTCGTCGGGAGTCAGTCGCGTGGCCGCGGTCTTGGTGCGGAAGCCGGGCTTCGCCTCTTCTCCGAACGGCAAACTGGACTGTGGATTAGCTTGAGCGTGGGGACTACTCATTGGACGAACCGCCTCGTTGCACGACTGCATTTGATTCCGCTGCGATTAAGCTGCGTAATTGTTAGTTCACAGCAAGGTCTTGCGCTTCAACGCGTTTACGTGATCGACGATTGGCAGCGCTTTGTCGCAAACAAACGTGATCGTTCGCTACTGCGCGCATTCAGCCAATCACCGAATTTGTTGACGCAGCTAAAGTTAACCGGCGTAAACACCAGAGCCGCTCTTTGGCGCTCCGCAGTTCCCAACTTGGGGGTGACGTGTCCCACCCTTCTTCCGGTGCGAAGCACCGTTCTTGCTCCGGTACGAAATTGCATGGGATCATGCCTTCGATCTCCGAACAGAAGCCGTGGGCTCCACCCCAGCCTCAGCTTCTTGAGTAATCTCTTTGCAGAGCCCCACCCCGATCGTGTTCGGAATTCGTGTGCCTGCCAGGATGGTTGTGCAATAGGATTGCACGGGACGACAGCACAGCATCGGGACTGAGTTATCCAGCCGGGAGTCCGGGATTCCAGGTGGAATCACTGAACAAGTCGGTGGTGATATTCGTCTCGTTCTGTCTTTTGGGCTGCCGCATGTTGCACCTGGAACACCGGCTTGATCAAGAAGCGTTTCGCATCGTGCTCTTATCCACAAAGCACCGGAACTTTGCGGAAGATGCTGTTTGTCGCGCGAGTTAGTCTGGGCGTGGTTGAGGGATATTTTGTTCTGGTACATGAAAGGGTCTCCTTTTGTTGAATTCGCCCTGTTGTTGCTCAGGTCTCACTCGGCGGAGCTGAGCGAGAGGGCCAGCTCCCAAGTGCCGATGGTCACGATGGTCAGCTTTCTGGGAGAGGTCGCAAGAAGTTTGCAACGGCGTTGTGTTGTCGGGCGCCGGAGAGGTCCCGAAACTGTGACCGAGCGAGAGACGGGATGCGTCACGGCACGCACCCTCCAGAATAAAGTTGTCATCTGCACATTGGCCACAGAATGTCCCCACAATTGCAGTGCGATTGGAGGGGGAATATCCGCCGTAAGGAGGGCGTAATTCGCCACCGTAGTTGCATGTCGAAAAGCTCTTGTTTGCCAGCTCTACCAGGCGCGGGGACAGGTGGGAAAAGCCGTAGCCTTCGATCACGATCGTAATGAGATTTGCGACCTCCGCAATGGTGCCGGTGGAAAGGGCTCGGATGGCGCTAATGCGCGTCAAGCACATTGAGCCCTGTGCCGTCGCAGCCAAAGGCACGACAAAAAGGAGTGCGAGAAGAGCGGCGGCTGGACGCGTCCACTTCAAACCCGCGAGCGAGATTCCGCGGATGTGACGGACAGGGGACAAGCCTGGCATACGCACCTCCGACAACAAATTAAGGCGGCTGCTCCTGGCGTAAAAGTAACCTCACTGAATCGCTAAGTCCAACATCCCTTCGGCAGTCAGTCATTCCTGGGAGGAATGGCTGAAGAAATTAGAGCGATTGCGGCGACAAACTGGTTGTCGAGATCGGCATGAGAAAGATCGGTAAACAACCGGCGATAAAGGACAAAGGTACGGGAGGTCGCTCGCCCCGTGCTTTTCGTGGTCGACAGCCAAACCTCCACAGTTTTTTCCGACTGAGAACAATACGGGTGGTGACTGCGGCGCGAAAGCGTCAACTTGCTTGCTGATTGGGGACTCGGGTGGCGCAAATCACGTAGATTCAGCCTTTCTGCGCACTCGTCTGCGTCATTCGAAACAGGGTAGTGATCACGCGAGTCTTGTTTAGTCGACCGTGCATTACTCTGGCACCAGCACCGACCCAAGACGTCGGCGGAAAAAGGAAAAGCTTGTCGCTACACTAGATTACAGAACAGCGATTGCCCATGATCGAGACGGAGCCGATCGCCAGGCCGGTCCGACCGTTTGACCAAAATCTGTTTTCCGTTTAAATAGAATTCACGCTTGCAGCTGTGTTGCAGGCCGTTCACCTCTGAAGGCTTGTCGCATCAGACGCGGATTGTGCATGCGTTGCAGTTGAGGTCGTGCCATGTCGGGCTTCGCTCGAAAACCAGTAGAGCCATCGGGCGGCTTCCGTCCGGTTTCCGTCGGGTCATCCTTAGACCCCGTCGATTTGGCGAATGAGAAGCACTACTCGGTAATCGAGATCGCCAAACTTTGGGCGCTCAGTGAGAAGACAGTTCGAAGGATTTTTGAACGGGAACCAGGCGTGATCCGCTGGAGCAGGGAAGAGACGTTGCACAAGCGCGGATACCGTACGTTGCGAGTACCAGAAACCGTTCTGCATCGCGTACATCGTAGGCTTCGCAAAGCAAGCTGACGCTTATTGACGTGCTGCAACGCGCCGCGATTTGCTAAGCGTGCTTCTTCACGAGGCCCAGTCCCTGGAGCCGCCAGCTCTTTTCCACAGACGAAACTAATTGCTCTTGGCGGGCCTTGACGAAAGGAGCGTAATGCCGCTCGGTGGTCTTTACGCTAGAGTGTCCCAGTAGAATGGACACTTGATCAATGGGAACCCCGGCCAACAGTAGTTCTACGGCAAAGGTGTCTCGGAGCATGTGGGGGTGTGCCCTTTTGTCGAGTTTTGCCCACTTAAAGAGACGCTGCAAACTGGCGTGCCAGCAATTGCTGGCGCGGTAATGCAGCCCATTTCCGGTCCAGAAGAAGTACCGCGAATTGGTGTTCGGCAACGTGCGCAGAAGCTCCACTACGTGAGGCGGCAGGGGTACGTATACTGGCAGCCCTGTTTTCTGCTGGTACAGAAATAGGCGATTTTCCGTCAGGCGCGCCCGCTCCAGTGTTACCGCATCATTGAGGCGCAGTCCGCTGTAGCGCATGAGAAGCAAGAGAGCCCGCACCCGGACCCGGTGTCCGGGATTCGTGCTCCAGTGAGACAGGTCGAGAGTTACGTTCACCAGCTTCTGAAACTCTTCTTGGGAAAAATAATCGGTAGGCACCGGCCGGACCTTGATTGGGCCCAATTCTTCGACGGGGTTCTGTTTCAGCCAGCGTTTACGCACGCAGTAGCAGAAAAACGAATGCCAGCGTTCCTGCCGTTTCTGGGCGGTGATGGGTGCGACCTTCCAAGATCGACTGAGCAGGCCGAGTTCATCGTCGCTGAGTTCGTCAATGTAGGTCAAGCCTCGACCCTGCGCAAAGCTAACCAGCTCACGCTGCATCAACGAAAATTTGTAAAGCCAGCTGTGCGAGAGGCGCTGTCCCCGCTTCTTCGCGGTGAATGCGTCAAGCGCCTCCTCCACGGTCACCCGTGCCGGCGACGGGTCGGCCGCATTTGCGTCCATCAGTCGAGCCTTCTTTTCCGCCTTCTCCCAGGCACGAGTGCGGGCGCTGACGCGCACGAAGGCGCCTGTCGTTTCGACAGTGCCCATGATCCATTTCGGGCAGTGGCAACGCCTGTAATAGAGATCAGTTTGCTTGCAAGGAGGGTAGTGACGAGTGTAGACGCTCAACATAAATGCCTCCGGGAGAAGGTGAGCCCGCCGGAAGCATTGTACGATAATTGTACGAAACTAGGTATCTGCCTGTAACCTATTCAATATACAGCACTAAACTTGGTGCGGAAGGGGGGATTTGAACCCCCACGCCTTTCGGCGCCACCCCCTCAAGATGGTGTGTCTGCCAGTTCCACCACTTCCGCACTTTGTAAACTACCTGTAATCAATAGCTTAGCAAGTTCGTCGGGTGAGGGCATTTCCAACTGCACCGGATTTTGCACCGACTTCTTGCACGCGACGCGTTCCTCCGGCCGCTGCAACTCCGCCAGTCGCGCAAACAGCTTGTGGACCGCAGCCTCGCGTGGGTGTACGTAGCGCATCGTGGTCTTAATGTTATCGTGTCCGGCGACATACTGCAACGTAAAGGGGTCCGTGTACTCTCCGGCCTCGGTCAGAAAAGTATGACGCAGGGCGTGCAGGCCGGCATCAGGATGAGTCTTGATCTTTTTCCGTATTTGGCCCATCTGCTCTTCGAGCACCCAAGGCCCGAGAGCTTTGGTCGGATCTTGCGGGCTCGTGAAGACATAGTCGCACTGCGACTGTTTCAGAAGGCGTTCGAGTACTTCCTTCATTTCGTGATCAATAACCAGGTTGCGTTTTCGCGCTCGCCGTTTCAGACCGCGCTTGATGAGCAGTTCTCCGCAGATTTTCCCATCTGCACGCTGCTTCGAGTGGAGACGTACGCAATCCTTCATCAGCTTTAGCATCTCGTTGCGACAGATACCGGAGTGCCGCGCCAGAATGGAAGCGGAGCGCAAAGGTTCAGCGGCGCGCGAAGTCCATTGCGCATATTCCGCTGCGCTGAAGACGTAGTCCGTTTCGCGCTCTGCCCCTTCGTCCTTCGTATACTGTTCGACGGTTGGCACCTTGGCAATCAACTTAAGCTTCAGATGCGCATAACGCAGCGCCTTGCGGAAAGTGGCCAAATAGCGATTCACCGTAGTCTTGCTCACCGGTGTAGGTTTTCCCTCACGCCGTCGCCCCGCTTGCTTCAAAGCCCACGCTTTGAAGGCCTCGATGTGAGCTTCGTCGATCTGGTCGAGGGGGAGATCCGCCCAAGGACCGTAACTGAGCAGCTTCCGATAGCTCTCCCGATAAAACTTAACGGTGCCAGGTTGTTCCGCTTTGGCAGTCGCAACCCACTCATCGAAAATTGTTTGGAACTCCCTTAGCGTAGGAATGCCCTTGGGCGTCTCATCACTCGCGGGAGATTTCCGCTGCGGCTCGGGTTCTTCGAGGCCCGCTGCCTGGCGAACAATGCGAGCCCGTGCTGCACTGGCGATAGCCTCCGCCTCACGCCGGTTTTCAGTTCCAGTCGAGCGGTAGTATTCCTTGCCGCGGTACTGGAATTTGTAGGCGTAGTACGAGCTTCCGGAGCGTTTAAATACTTTCATCAGCTTGCCGCACGTCGGGTGTTGCTGGTCACGAACTGACGAATGGTTTCCGGCCGAATCATGACTCTGGTGCCCACTTTCACATAGTCGATCCTACGACCCTGAATCCAGTCCCGCAAGGTCTTGACCGAGATGCCTAGCAAATAGGCGGCTCTGCTCACGTCGAGCAAAGGTTCGATGGGATCGGATGCGAATGCTGGGGGCATCGCTTCGCGCAATGTGCACCTCGACTATGGCCTCGCGCTTGACAATACCCTAGAAGTGTACATATAGTCAAGTCGTAACGTTACATTTTTATTGATTGTAGTCATCCAAGAAAGGACTTCATGGCAGAGAAGGAAGCGATACCGCAGCAACCAGTGATCTCCATTCGCATCTCCGATGCTCTGCGCTTAAGGCTTGAGACCTTAAGGAAAATCATATCCCTCAAGAGCGGCCAAAATGTCTCGACATCGGAAGCCGCAAAGCAGCTTCTTGAGTCTGCCCGAGACGACCGTCTTGAGTTGGTAGATCTGCTCACTGAGCCGACAAATTCCCTGCTGAGCATTCGCCGGAAGGCAGACTCAGGACTCCCGCTTTCGCTCGCGGAATGGACCCTGGTGGCCCATTACTGTGCGGTGGGAGCAGAGTCATTTATGAATACCGCACAAGGCCAGATTTCATACGAGACCCTGGCCGAAATACTGGAGGCATTTCTTGCGGCTTACACCATCGCACGTAGACCGAAGAAGTCCATGCGGGATTTTCTGTATCTGCGGACTCTTCCAGGGGACAAACAGGTCGATGCCAAGGAAGTTGAAGACATTGGAAGCGATGACGTGCGCCGGGTGGTGAAGCGCACCATTCAGATGCTGAAGAACCCGGCTCAAAAGCGGCGAAAACCACTACTTGCGGTTCGCAATCTCTACACACTTCTCGATGAGGAAAAGTTCTCAAATATTGAGAAGCTAAACGAGGTGCTCTGGCCGCACTGGCCAGCCCTGTGGCGGGTGTGTGCGCGCGGCCACTATTCCCTTCACCGCAAGCCCCTGCGAGAGAAGGCGCCTGCGGAGACAAACGACGAGGATTTTGAGCTTGCGGTTCAGCCGGCATTGCCGTCCTTGGAAGAAGGCGAATACCGCCTCGATCTGGTGCGGGAAGAGGGGAATGAATTCTCCCCTCGTTTGCAGTTTCCCGGAACCCTTGCCCCGCGGTATCCGGTGGTTGGATACCCGAGGATTGCGGAGTTCCGAAGGCTGCTGGAGGAGCTCGATTTGGAGCGGGATCTTTGCCAATGGCAAGGCTACTACTTCTACGCACACACGGCGATCGTGGAAAACGAGCAGAGAGGAGTGTTTTTCTTTGCTCGGGAGAACGGAATCGCCTTCCGATTCCCGATGGAGCACTGGCAGTCGATTCGTAATCTGTTTCGCCGCGCCTGGCAAGCTCCCGAAGTGATCCATACGTGGGAGGCGCAGATGCTGGAATATGGCGAGCTGTGAAAGGCGCGGTGCTTCGCACCGGAAGAAGGGTGGGACACGTCACCCCCAAGTTGGGAACTGCGGAGCGCGCGTCGGCGCTTCGATGTTTACGCCGGTTAACTTTCGCTGCATCAACAAAATCGGCGATTGGCTGAATGACAGCGGTAGCGAACGATCACATTGGTTTGCGACAAAGAGCCGCCAATCGTCGATCAGGTAAACGCGTTGAAGCGCAAGAGCTTGCTGTGAACTAACAATTGCACAGTTTAGTCGCACCGGAATTGAGCGCAGTAGTGCAACAAGGCGGTTCGTCCAATGAGTAGTCCCCGCGTTCAAGCTAATCCGCAGTCCAGTTTGCCGTTCGGAGAAGACGCGAAGCCCGGCTTCCGCACCAAGACCGCGGCCACGAGACTGACTCCCGAAGAACTAGGAGAGATCGAAGCTGCCGCCGAAAGCGCGGGACAGGCTCTCTCCGAGTGGCTGCGCGGGACCGCTCTGTGTGCTGCGCGACAGCGGCCCGCTGATCCCGCCGAACTGGTGTTGGCCGAAGTCTGGGCGGTGCGTTACGCGCTCTTGAATCTCTTCCATGCAGCCTCTCAAGCGGCATCGGAAGGCAGACAATTGTCGCCTGATTCCGTCCTCAACATTCGCGACCAAGCAGACGCACGAAAGCTTCAGCAGGCGCGCAAACTGCTTGATGACTTCTTCGCCCGCGAGGCTAAGCAAAGAGCTCGTATGCCATGAGTGCCATGCCTTTTCCCGGAAGCTTTTCGCTCTTGACGCCGTTGCTTTGGGTAGCCGCGATGTTCCTTTTGCTACTGGCTGTGCGGAGTGTGTTGCAGAGCCGGTCCTCACGTAAAGGGCGGGATATGGAGACGATCGAATGGGGCCGACCTCGGCCAAGTTTGATCCAGAGATGGAGGATAAAGATGGGCAGAATCCGATTCAGACTGCCGAGATTTTCGCAGCGGCAGATGCCCGAGATCGCGCCGAAACCAGCGCCATCAGTGCCCGCGAATGCTCCCGCCGATCCGCTGAAGAAGCCTACCCAGCCGATGCTCGCGCTCTTTGTTTCGACCAGTCAACGGTTCGACCATCGGTGCGCCCGAGACCAAACCGAAAGAGGCGTTCGCGTGGGAGAAAACGAAGGGAATCGAATGAGAGACAAATTGCCAAGAACACCACTTGACGCTTGAGGAACCCTCGGTATGCTCACGATCTCGAAACCGCTGTCAGCCAGCCAGGCGCAGACCTACCATGTGCGGGAGTTTGCCTCGCAGGAACAGAACTATTGGAGCCGCGATCAGCAGGGCCACAGTGAGTGGCAGGGCAGACTCGCCGAGCAGTGGGGGTTGCAAGGTGGCGTTGGTTCCGAACACTTTGCACGACTGAGTGAAGGCCAACATCCGCACACCGAAGAGCAGCTCGTACGGCATCAAGTTTCGAGAACCTATGAAGGCAAATTTGGCAGAGAGGTGACCAGCGCCGAGCATCGCGCCGGGTGGGACGCCACATTCTCTGCGCCGAAGTCGGTATCGCTCACCGCGCTCGTGGGCGGCGATGATCGGGTGCGGGAGGCCCATCGGGAGAGTGTACGCGCGGCACTTCAGGAACTTGAACGATACACGCAGGCGCGAATCGGCAATGTCCATGCCCCGGAGACGACCGGAAAATTTATCGCCGCCACCTTCGAGCACGACACCGCGCGGCCCGTCGATGGCTATGCTGCGCCCCAGCTTCATACCCATGCCGTGATCTTCAACATGACCGAGCGCGAGAACGGTCTCGAAAATGGGAAACAGATGCGAGCTTTGCAGCCACACGAGATGTTCGTGTCACAGCGCTACGCCACGGCGGTCTACCGATCCGAGTTGGCTCTGCGTCTGGAAAAGCTGGGCTACGAACTGGAGCGCGGCAAGCATGGACAGCCGGAAATAAAAGGCTACACGAAGGAATATCTGGACGCTTCCAGTCCGAGGCGTGAACAGATCAAAGACCATCTCCGGGAACAAGGAATCGACGGAGCCGCGGCGGCACAGATCGCGGCCCACCATACGCGCGACCGCAAGGAACTGCTGTCGCCTGGAGAAGTCTTACAGCGGCACCGCGAGTTGGCCGCACAGTACGGGCATCAGGCGGACCGCGTCGTCGCACAGGCGCGCCAACATGGGCAATACCAGATGCCGGAGCCAGAGGTTCAGGCGAAGCAGGCCGTGACATGGGCGCGCGATCATGTCTTCGAGAGATCGGCTGTGCAGGACCGTCGCGCGATCCTTGAAACAGCGCTGGTGCGCGGCATGGGAGAAACCACCTATGCCCAGGTCCGGCAGGAGTTCGAGCGCCGGATCGAGGCCGGGGAGTTCCGCGAAGTCTCGCGCGTTGGTGCTGGCAGACAGTACACAACCGCCGTGATGGTACGCATGGAGCGTGAGATCGTTGGCCGGATGCAGGAAGGCAATCGGCGCGACTACAGCGATCCCATGCTGGTCTCGCCGCAAGTGCGCATCGCCACGGAAGACCGCCACCCGGAGTTGAATGCGTCGCAGCGCCAAGCAGTAGACGAAATCTTTCTTTCGCGGGAGAAGGTTGTCGGTTTAGATGGCATCGCAGGCGCGGGCAAGACAACAACTCTGTCCGTGATCCGCGAAGGCGCGGAGGCCGAGGGCTACAGGGTGGAAGGTTTCGCGCCAACGTCCCGCGCGGCGCAGAAGCTCGGCGAAGCAGGCATGGAGACATCCACACTACAGAAGCATCTGGTACGTGGACAGCAGCCGGATACCGGCGAGAAACGGCTCTATGTGCTCGACGAATCCTCGCTGGCATCGACCAGGCAGGTGCATGAGTTTGTGAACCGGCTCCATCCGAATGACCGTGTGTTGCTCGTCGGCGACCGGCGGCAACATGAGGCGGTCGAAGCCGGGCGGCCCTTCGCGCAGCTCCAGGACGCTGGTATGAAAACGGTGAAGCTCGAAGAGATCGTGCGCCAGAAAGACCCAGAACTGAAACAGGTAGTCGAGCAGCTTGCACGCGGCGAAGTGCGCGAGGCGATACAGAATCTTGACCGGCAGGGCCGAGTCCATGAGATTCAAGGCCACGACGAGCGCATCGCCGCTATTGCGAAGGACTACGCAAAATCGCCGGAGAACACGCTGGTGATTTCTCCCGATAATCGCTCTCGCATGGAGATCAACGAGCGCGTCCATGCGGAATTGCAGCGGAGTGGCCTCGTCAGCAACGAGGAGCACCGCATCCGGACGCTGGTGCCGCGCCAAGACCTCACCGGCGCGGACCGCACATGGGCCGAGCGCTATGAGGTGGGCGATGTGCTGCGCTATTCGCGCGCATCGAAGGAGACCGGCATCGGGAAAGGCGCGTACGCACAGGTGAAGAGCATCGACGCGCCAAGAAACCAGCTGACAGTCGATCTGCAGGACGGCACGCAGCGCACTTACGATCCGCGCCGACAGCAGGGAGTCTCGGTCTTTCGCGAGGAGATGCGGAGTTTTTCATCGGGCGACCGCATCCAGTTCACCGCGCCTGCCAACGAACTGAAAGTTGCGAACCGCGAGTTGGGGACCATCGAGAGCATCGACGGAGACGGGCGGCTGCGCCTTGAAGATGGACGGTCGCCGCACAGTCGAACTCGACCCGCGCAAGCATCTGCATCTCGATCATGGCTATGCCATGACCAGCCACTCCAGCCAAGGACAGACTGCCGACCGTGTCCTGATTCATGTGGACACCGAGTTGGGCGCTAAGGATCTGCTCAACAGCCGCATGGCGTACGTTTCTATCTCGCGTGGACGCTATGACGCGCAGATTTATACGAATAGTGCATCGACGCTCGGCCAGGAACTCAGCCGCGATGTGTTCCATTCGCCTGCGATTCAGCAAGAGACAGTGACGCACCGAGATAGAACCAAAACCCACGCATACAAATCAGATCAGTCAGGGGTTCGGCTTTGGTTTGTGATGCAGCATTCCCGATTGGCATGCCCCAGATAGCCAGAGCATAGCCGAGGCCCGGTCGGGGTCAGCAAGGCTTCTGCGACCGCGTTCGCGGCGGGCTTCGCCCGGCCTTGACCCAGACCTCAGCGGCCTCGGCTTATCATTCTTCTATCCGGGGAATCTCAGGTTTTCCTGTAACACCATCAAGGCAAATTCATCTGAGTTCAGTTACGGGTAGCGCCCGAAATCCATTCGCAAGCGGAAAGCTGTTCGGTGTGCGGCAGATAATAGCATCGCCTGCCAGCGATTTGCCCACCACATTGCGTACAAAGTCGAGATTCACCGTATCGCCGGCATCGGGCAGTTCCGCCCACTTCTCTTCGAGCAGTTCCAGCCGTCCGCCCGTATCCACCACAAAGTCCACCTCGCGGGTCCGGTCGCGCCAGAAGAAGAGACTCCCAGTGCGCCCTCCCCGGCGTTCCTGATCACGAAGTTGCGCGAAAACAAACGTCTCCCAGACTGCGCCTACCGCCGGGGATTGCCGCTAACCTCTCCACGTTTACCGGCAAACCTGAAAAGTGTGCAGAACCGCAAATAATTGCTCTGGTGGAATTGGATATGCAGAAAATGCGGGTTCGGTTTGCCTTGGCACCCGAGACGATCAGAGAACGCATGCAAGAACTGGAGCACCCCAAAGAACCATTACGGGGAGAGGAGGGCATTGAGGACGCATCGAAGTAACTGTGCTTGGCCAGAATTGTTAAAGCCCATTGCACTGAAGGCCGTGCCGGGTGCGGCCTGAGCACGTCACGTGGCTCTCAAAAGTGATGGTCAGTCCTGATCAGGAGAAGAATCCCATTATGGCCGTCCGCGCCCACTACCTTTGGCTGAACAGACCGCCTCGCTCAAGTACGGTATAGCCCATTCCTCACAAACAGAACACAATTGCCCCATCTGCGGCAAGCCGGTTGACATCAACACATCCAAGAACGATGCCGTCAGCAAAGCCATGCACGAGGGATGCTATGTTCTCAGACAAATGCTGAAGCAGTCCACTACCCCTGACAATCGCCCGGGGGTTGAGTGTAATTGGAAGCAATGAACTGGCCACCCAAACTTGAGCGCCTCGTGCTGAACTTCTTGAAGCTGATGATCGTGCTTCGAGTAGCAGGCCCCCGTCTTCGTGGGTCGTGGGAATGAGTGGGATCGCTTGAAGGCGCGAGGCGACACCAACACTTAAATGCAACCGCTGATGCTCATCGAAAATCCGACGCTCGCTGGCATAAATCTCGATTACGCTCAAAACCCCTCGATGAGCGCTATGGTGGTTACGTCAACAATCAATTTCTTACTTCAGTAGGCCCAAGTACATTGTCGGGCCTAACCTGAGACTTAGAGGGGGATTGCGCTCCAACCCGCACAGATTGCTCATGAGCAGGTCGGAGCGACTCAATTCCCTTCAATCGTCCGTCAAACACCTAGGCCGCTACTCTCTCAGCTATCTTCTTGGCCACCTTGGCCTCGACGACGTTCCGAATCATGCGCCGCGTTCGTTCCACAAACGCGAGTTTGTCCGCCAAGCAGCTTTCAAGCAGGACGCCGACGCCATAGTGGCCGGTTACATCCGCTGCCGCGACCAAAGCTGCGTACTCTGCAATGCGAAGGTGAGTCAGGTGGATGGCCTTTGCCATGATGAACAGGTGCTTTGCGGCTGGGTTTTGTATCTCGGCGAGTTCCCTGCGAAAATCCTCCACAAAGATGTCATGGAGGCGCGAGCTGACCTTAACGGGCTGTTCGCCGATGAGCTTGAAGCACTGGTCTTGGGTGGCAAGGACTTTCTCTGAGACGAAAGCCCGCGCTTCCAGAGCCTCTTTTACGTCCGGGTCCTCGGCAATCTTGCTAATTTCCTGATACATCTTTGTACTCTTCTCTGTGCCTTGGCGGAGACCGCTAAGCAACTGGACGAAGAGTTCCTTCGGGTTTTGAACTGACATGAGTATCTCCTTATGATTGGGGTTGCTAAGAAGAAAAAACTTCAGATGGGCTGACTTAGTTCAGGAGACCTGAAATGAGGAGAAGGTGGAAACCACCTCAATTACGACCCTAGTCTTATGCGGCGGGACTGTCAAGCTGCTCGCTTTCCGATTGCTCCCGCTGCCCAATTTACAACGTGTACGTTGGTTGTTGGCGAGACATCCCCGTAGCACTCTCTAACATGCTGCGAGCAGCGATGGGAGGGCATTTCGTCGCGGGTGAGAAACGTGGCCCGGCCTGTCAACCGTTCGCTTTCGGTCGAACCCAGGACAGTCTGTTCCGTGCTGTATGGTTGTACTTGTGCTGTAACCAATTTTAGCGACTGCCCCCACCTGAGGGGAAGAGACAAGGTTGCTCCCGCTCTGCTGTTGTTTAGCTTGCAGCCGGGGTGAAGAGCCCCTTCCATCTCCGGTGATCTTCTCTGGTGGTGGCCAGTCGGTTCTGGAGTTCGAGGGTGAGTGGGACTCCATAACTAACTTACCCGTGGAATCCATCACCGCGACTACGATGGTTGCTTGATGAACGTCCAGCCAATATACTTTTCATCGTTCACGAGGGTGCTCCCTTTCGTAGGTGGTGGTGCGAACAATCACAACCTACTCCAAGAGGCGCGCTTTTATAATGCGGTTTCGTAAACGATCCGAAGCCTCCCTGCCAGCCTGGCTTGTCCCTCGTGGACCATATCCGGTTTGCCTGTGACTGAGCCACAATCCAGAAGGGGCCCAGCCGTTCTTGCGCGGACTGCAGTTTTGCCAGTTATGGCAGCCAGCGACATCCTGCTTGATACTCTCTTGCATGGATGTGTCCGGGTTACCAAAAGTGGGGCGTCATGACCTTAGGTGGGGCC